>NZ_BNEI01000002.1:0-1051232 GCF_027925725.1 Micromonospora sp. AKA38
ACCTCGTGGTCGAGGTCGGCACGCGGGCCGGGACCCGGCCGGGCAAGCCGGCCATGATGCTCGAATTCAACGAGCGCGCCTACCAGACCGTCGCCCTGGACCTGAGCCACTCGACGCTCTACCGGGGGCCGTCCTTGACCTCGGCGGCACCGTGGTGGCCCGCCAGCAGGTCGAGATCGAGGGCAGCACCGGCGCCGACGCCCTGGCGAAGGTGACCGGTCTCGTCGAGGCGCTACACCGGCAGGTGACCGCGCCGCTCCTCGGCATCGGCATCGGCACGCCGGGCATCGTGGACCTCGGCGGCGTCGTCCTCAGCGCACCCAACCTGGGCTGGCAGGACATCCACCTCCAGGCGCTGCTCAGCGAGCGTTTCGCCTGCCCGGTGGTCGTGTCCAACGACGCCAACGCCACCGCGCTCGCCGAACGCAGCTACGGCGAGAGCGCCGCGGACACGCTCCTCGTCCGGGTCGGCGTCGGCGTGGGGGCGGGTCTGCTGCTCGGTGGCACCCCGATCCTGGGCAGTCGGTTCGCGGCCGGCGAGATCGGCCACGTGGTCGTGGACGCCGGCAGCGAGCGACCCTGCGTGTGCGGCAAGACCGGCTGCCTGGAGACCTGGCTGTCGACCCGGCGCATCCAGGAGGACCTGTCCGGGGCCCGCACCGACGCGGAGCGCGCCCGGGTGCTGACCGTCGCGGGCGAGGCGCTCGGCTCCGTGCTGGCACCGATCGTGGCCGCGCTCAACATCTCCGAGATCGTCCTCAGCGGACCGCACCGGGTGCTGGAGGGGCCGCTGGCCACGGCCGCGATGGAGACCATCCGCCGGCGCGCCCTGACCGAGGTCCACGGCGACATCGTCCTCCGGCTCTCCGAGCTGGGCGACGACATCGTCCTGCGCGGCGCGACCGCCATGGTCATGAGCCAACAGCTCGGAATCGCTTGACCCGACGCCGACCGGCGCTGGCTTTGCAGCAACAGAAGGGAACATGGTGCAACTACCCCGCACGCTGACGGCAGCGCTTGCCGCAGTCGCTCTCGCCCTCGCCGGTTGTAGCGGTGGCGGGCAGGCCAGTGAGGCCGGCTCCGCCCAACTCGTCCTCGGCAACAACGGCGACGTCCTGACCTGGGACCCGGCGGAGATGAAGGAGGGCGCGGTCATCCACTACGCGGAGGCCGTCTACGACCCGCTGCTCCGCAAGACCGCCGACTCGAAGATCGAAGGCAACCTCGCCTCCGAGTACGCGTACAACGACGACCTCACCGAACTCACGCTGAAGCTGCGCGACGGCGTCACGTTCAGCGACGACACCGCACTCGACGGCGAGGCGGTGAAGGTCAACATCGAGGCGCGGAAGAAGGGCGCCGGCAGCGCGTCCGAGGCGGCCCGGGCGATCGAACGGGTCGAGGTCGTGGACCCGAAGACGGTCCGTCTGCACCTCAGCGAGCCCAGCCCCGGCCTGCTCGCCGGCCTGGCGACGTACCTGGGATACATGGTGAGCCCCAAGGCGCTCGCTGCGGGCGGCATCGCCACCACCCCGGTCGGCTCCGGGCCCTACCTGCTCGACGCCGGCGCGTCCGAGAAGGGCGTCAGCTACAAGTTCACCGCGCGTGAGGGCTACTGGAACCGCGAGGCGTTCCCGTTCGAGACCGTGGTGATCCGTCCGTACGAGGAGTTCACCGCCCGCTACAACGCGCTCGCGACCGGTCAGATCCAGTTCATGTACGGGACCTCCGACATGGTGCCGAAGGCGAAGACCGACGGGCTCACCGTCAAGACGGTGCCCGGCGAGTGGCAGGGCATCATCCTCCAGGACCGGGCCGGCAAGGCGTCGGCGGCGCTCGGCGACGTGCGGGTGCGGCAGGCGATCAACCACGCGCTCGACCGCAAGGCCATCCTGGAGACCCACTACGGCGGGTTCGGCCAGGTCTCCACGCAGACGTTCAACCCGGCCAGCGAGGCGTGGGTGCCGGAGCTGAACGAGCGCTACCCGTACGACCCGGCGAAGGCGAAGGAACTGCTGGCGGCGGCGGGCTACGGCAACGGCTTCAAAATCAAGATCTCGTTCAGTGAGGGCTTCATGTCCCCGCTGGTGCCGATCGTCGCGCAGTACCTGTCCGACGTGGGCATCACGGTGGAGCAGGTGCCGGTCAACGGCTTCGCCAACGGCGGCCTGGAGACCCTGAAGGGCCAGCCGGCGTTCATGCTCTCCTTCTCCACCAACATCCCGGCCTGGACGGACGTGCTGAACAAGCTCACCCCGACGTCGCTGTGGAACAACTTCAAGTACACCGACGACACCGTCACCCGGCTGCTCAAGGAGATCCCCGCGGCGCAGGGCGACAAGCAGGCGGCGCTCTACAAGGAGCTGAACACCCACCTGGTGGAGCAGGCCTGGTTCGCCCCGATCGTCACGCAGGAGAACGTCTACCTGTTCAAGCCGGACATCGACGTGACCATGCAGCAGGCACAGCTCATGCCGAGCCTGCGCTTCTTCGCCCCGGCCAAGTAACCCGCCCGTCGATCCCCGGGTGGGCCGGTCACCACCGGCCCACCCGGCGGACCACCCCAGGTCAGCTAGGAGGTAGCAGGCATGTTGGGCTTCATCGGCCGGCGACTGGCCACGGGCCTGCTGTTGGCGTTCACGGTGGTGACGGGGATGTTCTTCTTCCTCATGCTCACCGGCTCCGACCCCGCCCGGGGCGCGCTCGGCCTCTACGCCACGGAGGAACAGGTCGCGGTCAAGCGCGCGCAGCTCGGCCTCGACCGGCCGGTCGTCCAGCAGTACCTGGACTGGCTGGGACACGTCGCGCGGGGCGATCTGGGTGTCTCGTCCGCGCAGAACGCCGACGTCATGGACCTCATCGTCTCGCGCCTGCCGGTCACCGTGTCCCTCGCGCTCGGCGCCGTCCTGGTGGCCGCCGTCCTGGGCGTCGTCCTCGGGCTGCTCGCGGCGACCCGGCCCGGGACGTTCGACCGCGCGCTCCAGGTGGTCATGGTGCTCGGCTTCAGCCTGCCGAACTTCTGGGTGGCGATCATCCTGGCGCTGGTCTTCGCCGTACGGCTGGGCTGGTTCCCCGCCACCGGCTACGTCCACCTGGGCGACTCACCCAGCGGCTGGCTCTGGTCCATCACCCTGCCGATCATCGCGCTGTCGATCGGGTCGATCGCCGCCATCGCCCAGCAACTGCGCAACTCCGTGATCACCGTCAACGGCCAGGCGTACGTCCGGACGCTCCGCAGCCGGGGCCTGTCGCAACGCCACATCCTGCTGGTGCACGTGCTGCGCAACGCGTCGCCGCCGGCGTTGACCATGCTCTCGTTGCAGTTCATCGCCGCGATGAGCGGCGCCGCCATCATCGAGCGGGTGTTCGGCCTCCAGGGCATCGGCGCGGTCGCCATCAACGCCTCGGGCAACAGCGACATCCCCGTCATCATGGGCGTCCTGCTCTTCACCGTGCTCGTCGTCGTGCTCGTCAACCTGACGGTCGACATCCTCTACGCCGCTTTGAATCCGAAGGTACGCAACGCATGAGCGCCGACACGACGGTCCGTGCGGGCCGCACCTCCAGAAGGCTCCGCGCCTTCCTCGGCAACCCGATGGGCGTGGTGGCCGGCGCCGTGCTGCTCGCCATCGTCGCCGCGAGCGTCCTCGCCCCGCTCCTCGCCCCGCAGGACCCCAACCTGGTGGTGCTCTCCGAGGCGCTCCGGCCGCCGAGCGGCGACCACCCGCTGGGCACCGACGGGAACGGCCGGGACATCCTCAGTCGGCTGCTGTGGGGCGGCCGGGTGAGCCTCCAGGCCGGCGCGATCATGGTGACCGTCGCGCTGCTGTGCGGGATTCCCGCCGGCCTGCTCGCCGGCTACCGCGCGAAGTGGTTCGACGGGGTGTCTAGCTGGATCTTCAACATGCTGATGTCCCTGCCCGAGATCCTGATCATCATCGTGGTGATCGCCTCGCTCGGCAGCGGCCTCGCCCCCACGATGATCACGCTCGGGGTGCTCGCCTCGCCGGACATCTTCCGGCTGACCCGGAGCGCCGTGATCGGCGTACGCGAGGAGCTGTACTTCGACGCCGCCCGCGTCGCCGGGCTGTCCGACGTCCGGATCATCTTCCGGCACGTGCTCTCCGTCGTGCTGGGGCCGGTGCTCGTGCGGTCCTCGTTCATCTTCGGCATGGCGATCATCGTGCAGTCCGGGCTGGAGTTCCTCGGCTTCGGTGACCCGCAGCGCCCGAGCTGGGGCGGCGAGCTGAGCAACGCGTTCCAGAACTTCCACCGCGCCCCCGAGCTGGTGATCGCGCCCGGCGTGGCGATCGGCCTCACGGTCATGGCGCTGGTGCTCTTCGGCACCGCGCTCGCCGACTCGCTCGGGATCAGCCTGCGGCGCAAGGCCAAGCGCGCGGCCCGCCCCGCCCGCACCGGCGACACCCCGGTCGACCGGATCGAGACCGGCGAGACGCCGGCCGACCGGGCCGCGTTCGGCGACGCGCCGCCCGCCGACACCCTCCTGCGCGTCGAGGACCTGGCGGTCCGGTACGTGGCGGAGGACGGCACCATTAAGGAGGTGGTACGCGGCGTGTCGCTGCACGTCGCGCGCGGCGAGGTCCTCGGCCTGGTCGGGGAGTCCGGCTCCGGGAAGTCCCAGACGTCGTTCGCGATCCTCGGGCTCCTGCCACCCGACGCCACCGTCTCCGCCCGGCAGCTCGCGCTGGACGGGCAGTCGCTCGTGGGATTGCGCGAGAGCGAGCTGCGCAAGCTGCGCGGCACCCGGATGGCGTACGTGCCGCAGGAGCCGATGTCGAACCTCGACCCGTCCTTCACGATCGGCGCCCAGCTCACGAAACCGATGCGGCACCGGCTCGGCCTGTCCCGGAAGGCCGCGACCGCGCGGGCGCTCGACCTGCTGGACCGCGTCGGCATCCCCGACCCCCCGCGTACCCTCGCCGCCCATCCCCATCAGCTCAGCGGCGGCATGGCCCAGCGTGTGCTCATCGCCGGTGCCGTCTCCTGCGACCCGGAGCTGCTCATCGCCGACGAACCGACCACCGCGCTCGACGTCACGGTCCAGGCCGAGGTCCTCGAACTCCTCCGCGGCCTGCAACGCGAGCGCGACATGGGGCTCGTCCTGGTCACCCACAACCTGGGTGTGGTCGCCGACATCTGCGACCGGGTGGCGGTCATGCGCGACGGCCTCATCGTCGAGCAGCAGCCGGTCGCCGGCCTCTTCGCGAACCCGCGACACGAGTACACCCGCATGCTCCTGAACGCGACCCTCGAAGACGCGCCGCCCCGGCGGGAGCGCGGCGACCTCCAGGAGGTGGGGTCGTGAGCGCCCCCGACGACACCGGCACGCCCCTGCTCGACATCCGCGACGTCGACGTCGTCTACCGCGGCGCCGGCTGGCGTCGCCCGTCGTTCCACGCGCTGCACGCCGTCTCGATGCGGGTCGGCGCGGGCGAGACGGTCGGTCTGGTCGGCGAGTCCGGCTCCGGGAAGACCACGCTGGGCCGTGCCGTGCTGGGCCTCGCCCCGATCACCGGCGGCACGGTCACGTTCGACGGCGTCGACATCACCCGCGCGAACCGGCGCGCCCGCCGCGCGTTGAGCCGCGACATCCAGGTCGTCTTCCAGGATCCGTACTCGTCGCTCAACCCGGCCATGACCGTGGAGACCATCCTCGCCGAGCCGTTGCGGGCCCAGGGCGTGGCCCGGGCCGAGGCCACCGCGCGGATCGGTGAGCTGCTGCGCCAGATCGGCCTGGAGGCGGACGCCGGCCGCCGGTATCCGCGCGAGTTCTCCGGCGGGCAGCGGCAACGCATCGCCATCGCGCGCGCCCTGGCGCTGAAACCCCGGCTCATCGTCTGCGACGAGCCGGTGAGCGCGCTCGACCTGTCCACCCAGGCCCGCATCCTCGACCTGCTCATCGACGTGCAGGAGAAGACCGGCGTCGCGTATCTCTTCATCTCCCACGACCTGTCGGTGGTCCGCTACGTCTGCCACCGGGTCGCGGTGATGCTCAAGGGCCGGATCGTCGAGACCGGCGACGGCGACGTGGTCACGTCCCGGCCGGAGCATCCCTACACCAACCGGCTCCTCATGGCGTCCCCCATTCCCGACCCGGTCCGCCAGGCCGAACGACGCCGCCGGTACGCCGCCCTCTAGGAAAAGGAAACATCGTGCAATTCGGCTTCAGCTCCTACTCCTTCTACCAGCACCTGCGTACCGGCCGGATGAGCCTCTTCGAGGTCATCGACTGGATCGCGGCCAGCGACGCCACCCACATGGAGATCGCGACCGTGTCGCTCTCCCCGGAGATCTCCAACGACACCTCCACCCTCGACCAGGACCCCGATCTCGTACGCGAGATCAAGACCCGCGCCGCCGACCAGGGCGTCACGCTGTCCAACCTGGTCGTCCCGGCCGACCTGCTCGGCGCCGACGCCGACCGGCACATGCAGCGGGTCAAGCGGCACCTCGACGTGGCCGCCGAGCTGGGCATCACGCTCTTCCGCCACGACGTCGCCAAGTGGGCGCACCGGGCCAGGGACGTCGCCGAGTTCGAGGCGCTGCTGCCCCGCATGGTCGAGGCGTGCCAGGAGATCGCCCGCTACGCCGCGCAGTACGGCATCACCACCAGCGTGGAGAACCACGGGCTGCTGATGAACGGCGGCGAGCGGGTCCGACGGCTCATCCACCTGGTCGACGAGCCGAACTTCAAGACCACGCTCGACGTCGGCAACTTCATGTCGGTGGACGACAACCCGGTGGTGGCGGTCGCCGGCAACGCGCCGTACGCCAGCATCGTGCACCTGAAGGACTTCTACGTCCGCTCGCAGTTCCCCGGCGACGGCTGGCACCACACCCCCGGCGGCACGTACCTGCTCGGCTCCATCGTCGGCTACGGCGACCTGGACATGCGCCGGATCGTGCGGGGGATCCTCGACGCCGGCTATGACGGTTTCGTCTCCATCGAGTTCGAGGGCATCGAGGAGTGCCTGATGGCGAACCCGATCGGCCTGGCCAACGCGAAGCGGCTCTTCGCCGAGGCGGGGGCCCCCTCATGAGCCGGCTCGGCGTGGGCGTGATCGGCGTCGGCAGCATCGCGGACATGCACCTGGGCGCGTACGCCGCCAACCCGGACGTCCATCTCGCCGGCGTGTTCGACGTCAACCAGGAGCGGAGCGCGCAGAAGGCGGAGACGTTCGGCGTGACCCGCGTCCATCCCACGCTCGACGGCCTGCTCGCCGATCCGGAGATCGACGCGGTGAGCATCTGCACCTGGAACGACACCCACGCGGAGATCGCCACCGCGGCGCTGGACGCCGGCAAGCACGTCCTGGTGGAGAAGCCGTTGAGTCGTACCGCCGGGGAGGCGCAGGCGCTCGTCGACGCGGTCGCGCGCAACGACCGCCATCTCCAGGTCGGTTTCGTCCGGCGGTTCGGCGCGAACGCGCTGGTGCTCAGGTCGTTCGTCGACGCCGGGATGCTGGGCGACGTCTACCACGCGCGGGCGACGAACATCCGACGGCTCGGCAACCCGGGTGGCTGGTTCGCCGACCGGGCGCGGTCCGGCGGCGGGCCGCTCATCGACATCGGCGTGCACGTCCTGGACCTCTGCTGGTACTTCATGGGCACGCCGCGGGCGGTCACCGTCAGCGCGGTCACCCACTCGCCGCTCGGCAACCGGGCGAACGTCACCTCGCTGTCGCGCTACAAGGTCGCCGACTACGACCCGACGCGCAGCGACGTGGAGGACTTCGCCGCCGCGCTGATCCGGTTCGACAACGGCGCGTCGTTGATGCTGGAGACCAGCTACTCGCTGCACGCGCTGGAGGACCGCCTCGAAGTGGCGGTCTTCGGCGAGCGCGGCGGCGCGGAACTCGAACCGGCGCTGCGCATCGCCACCGAGATGCAGGACACTGTGCTGAACGTGGCACCCCAGATCGACCATCTGTCGTTCGACTTCGCCGAGGGGTTCGCCAACGAGATCGCGCACTTCGTCGCGCTCTGCCTCGGCGAGGCCGAGGAGGTCGCGCCCGTCTCGCACGGCGCGGAGGTGATGCGCATGCTCGACGGGATCTACGAGTCAGCGCGGACCGGTCGAGAGATCAGGCTCTCCTGACATGGCCGACGCACGGGGACCGGTCCGGGTCGGCGTGGTGGGATGCGGCAACGTCAGTTCCCGGTACCTCGCCAACCTGGCCGGCCAGCCGGCCGTCACGGTCGCCGCCTGCGCCGACGCCGACCCGGCGCGGGCCCGGGCGCTCGCCGCCGCCCACCGGGTGCCGGCGGTGCTCCCGGTCGACGACCTGCTGGCGGATCCGGGTCTCGACCTGGTGCTCAACCTCACCCCGCCCCGGGCGCACGCCGAGGTGAGCCTGCGCGCGCTGGCGCACGGCAAGCACGTCTACACGGAGAAGCCGCTGGCCACCACCATGACCGACGCTCGCCGCGTCCTCGACGCCGCGCGGGCCCGGTCGTTACGGGTCGGCACCGCGCCGGACACGTTCCTGGGCGTCGGGGCGCGGACCTGTGCGGCGCTCGTCGCCCGGGGCGCGATCGGCACGCCGACCTCGGTGGCCGCCGCGATGATGAATCCCGGGCCGGAGCGGTTCCACCCGGAGCCCGAGTTCCTCTACCAGGAGGGCGCCGGCCCGCTGTTCGACATCGGGCCGTACTACCTCACGGTGCTGACCGCGCTGATGGGTCCCGTCGTCCGGGTGGGGGCGCTGGGCGGCACGGCGCGGGCGCAGCGGGAGGTGCTGACCGGGCCCCGCGCCGGGTCGACCTTCCGGGTGGAGACCCTCACCCACATCAACACCGTGCTGGAGTTCGCCGGCGGGGCGCTGGGCACGCTGGTGACCAGCTTCGACGTCGCGGCGACGCGTACGCCGCACCTGGAGATCCACGGCACCGAGGGCACCATCGTCGCCGCGCAGGCCAACTCGTGGGGTGGCCCGGTGCTGCTGAAGGGGCCGGGCACCGACTTCGTCGAGGTGCTCCCCGGCCCGCGGGGGTCCGACGGGTTCATGGGGATGGGGCTGGTGGACATGGCCGAGGCCATCCGGACCGGAAGACCGGCGCAGGCGACGGGCAACCGCGGGCTGCACGTGCTGGAGGTGCTCACCGCCATCGCCGACACCGCCCGCACCGGCGGCGGCTTCGCCACGATCGGGTCGACGCTGGAGACCGCCGGCTGAGCGGAGGCTTGCGCTGGAGCGAACTCCAGCGCCTGGCGTCGCCGCCATGGCACAGACGACAGGCATGG
Source organism: Micromonospora sp. AKA38 (assembly GCF_027925725.1). Lineage (NCBI taxonomy): Bacteria > Bacillati > Actinomycetota > Actinomycetes > Micromonosporales > Micromonosporaceae > Micromonospora > Micromonospora sp. AKA38. The sequence goes on from NZ_BNEI01000002.1 coordinate 9,266, forward strand.
CACTGACGTCGCCCGGCGGAAGCTGGACGCCGTACACGTTCGAACGCCGGGCTCTGCGCCCGGACGACCTCGCGGTCCGCGTCACCTGGTGCGGGGTCTGCCACACCGACCTGCACGCGGCCGAGGCGCTGACCGCGGACGCCCCGCCGGGCCATTTCGTGGCGCTCGGCCCCGGCACCCGGAGCACTCCGCGCAGCGGCTGCGGATCCTTCAGGAGCAGGAGGAACGGCTGCACCGCCGCCGCGCCGAGCTGGACGAGGACCTGCGGGTGATGCGGCACAAGATGGCGGATTTCCGCGACCTGATGGCGCACGGCCGCACCTGCGAGGACGACGACCTGCCCGACGACTGCGGTGGCCCACCGTCACCACGGTGAGCCACCGCCTGTCGGTCAGTTGGCGACGAGCCGGAACTGCTGGTTGGCCTGGCCGTTGCAGTCGTAGAGCTGGACCTGCTGGCCGTTGGCGGTGCCCCAGACGTCGAGGCAGCGGCCGGACTGCACGCCGCTGATGGTGCCGTTGGAGTTGACGTTCCACTGCTGGTTGGCCTGCCCGTTGCAGGCGTAGATCTGGACCGCCGCGCCGTTGCCGGAGCCGGCCGCGTCCAGGCAGCGGCTGCCACCGTAGATGGTCAGTTGCTTGCTGCTGGTGTACGTCCACTGCTGGTTGGTCTGGCCGTGGCAGTCGTAGAGCTGCACCCGGGTGCCGTTGGTCTGCGACGAGTTGGGCACGTCGACGCACCGGCCGGACTGGCTGCCGACGATCCGGCTGGCGCCGCCGGACGGCGGCGGCGTGGTCGGCCCGGAGGTCGGCGTCGCGGTCGGCGAGGTGGTCGGCCCGGGGCCGTCCGCGTTGAGCGCGTTCAGGACCGAGGTGTACGCGGCCTTCTTGTTGCCGCCGCCGTCGAACAGCAGCGGGTTCTCGTTGGAGCGCCACGAGTCACTGTCGCGCACGCCCCACACGGTGATGCCGATGCAACGCGGCACGTTCAGGCACGCCTGGGTCAGACCCTGGTACTGCGAGGTCGACGAGTTGGTGACGTCGACCTCGGTGAGCGCCACGTCCACGCCGAGCGCGGCGAAGCTGGACAGCGTGGTCTGGAAGTTGCTCGGCAGCGAGCTGCCGCCGGTGAAGTGGGTCTGGAGACCGACGCAGTCGATCGGCACGCCCCGGGACTTGAAGTCCTGGATCATCCGGTAGACACCCTGCGTCTTGCCGTACGACCAGTTCTCGATGTTGTAGTCGTTGTAGCAGAGCTTCACCGACGGGTCGGCCGCCCGCGCGGTGCGGAACGCCACCTCGATCCAGTCGTTGCCGGTGCCCTGGAGGTTGGAGTTACGGCGGCTGCCGTCCTCGTTGAACGCCTCGTTCACCACGTCCCACGCGGCGAGCTTGCCCTTGTAGTGGGCCATCACACCGTTGATGTGGTTGATCATCGCGTTGCGCAGCGTGCTGCCCTGCATGTTCTGCATCCAGCCGGGCTGCTGGGCGTGCCAGGCCAGCGTGTGACCGCGCACCTTCAGGCCACGCTGGGTGGCCCAGTTGTAGATCTGGTCACCGGAGTTGAAGTTGAACTGGTTCTGGTTCGGCTCCGTCGCGTCCGGCTTCATCTCGTTCTCGGCCGTGATCATGTTGAACTCACGCGCCGCGATGGTGCTGTACGTCGAGTCGTTCAACCGGCTCGCCGCGATGGCGGTGCCGAAGTAGCGGCCCGACTGCGCGGCGGCGGCGCCCAGCGTGCTGGCGGCCTGGGCCGGGCCGGGCACCACAAGTGCGGCCCCGGCCAGGGCCAGCGAGCCGGCGGTGGCGGCCAGCAGCAGGCGGTAGGGGCCACGCCTTAGTAGACGTTTCATGACACTCCTCTACATATCGGATGAGGATGCGCAAGGCTGTGTGCACGGACCGCGCACCTGGCGGGGACACCACCGGGACGGTGGTGCGCGGTCCGGGTCACCGGCCCCGAAACTTCCGGAAGACTACCGGTAACTTCACCGCAACATACTCGCGACATGTTGATCGGTCAACGTCAATGAGCCCAGAAGCTGGCTCGGCACAGTCGCCGAAACTTCCAGTCCCCGGGTGCCCCGCGTCAGGCGATGCGGGGACCGACCGAGATCCGTCAACTCGTCCGGACCGCGGCTCGCACCGCGCCCGACGACGATCAGCCGAGCGCGGTGTACTGCGGCGGGAACCGCAGTTCCAGCTCCACCGTCTGCGCCTCCGTCCGGCTGACGGTTATCGGCTCGGGTCGTCCGGTCCGGTAACCCTGGGCGAAGTCGACCCCGAGGTTCCGCAGCAGCTCGATGGTCTGCTCGTCCTGGACGTACTCGGCGGCGACCCGGATGCCGAGCGCCTCACAGAGCTTGACCAGCATGGACACCAGGGCCTGACTTGCCGGCGACTGGCAGAGGTCGACGATGAACGTCCCGTCGATCTTGACGAGGTCCACCGGGAGTTGCTTCAGATGGGTGAGCGTGCTGTAGCCGGTGCCGAAGTCGTCAAGTGCCAGGTGGCAGCCGACCTCTCTGATCCCCGTCGCGAAGGCCAGCGCCTCGTTCCGGTTCTCGATGAGGGCGGTCTCGGTGATCTCGAACGTCAGACACTCCGGCTTGACGCCGTGCCGGTCGATCGCCTCGGTCACGAAGGCGAGCAGCCCCGGGTCGGCGAGCGACCTGCCGGAGAGGTTGACCTGGTAGTGGGAGGTCTGGGCACCCCGGCCGATCAACTCCAGGGCGTGGTCGACGACCCACTTGTCCACCGTGAGGATCTCCCCGACCCGCTCGGCCATGTCGAGGAAGGCCCAGGGTGCGACCGGCTCACCGGTGTCACTCCGCACCCGCAGCAGGATCTCGTGGCGGGTGACCTGGTTGAGCTGGAGATCGACGATGGGCTGCGCGTACAGGGCGAATCTGTTCGCCGAGACCGCGTGCCGCACCCGGGAACGGCACCGGTCCGCCCGCTCGCCGTCGGCGACCGGCTGGTCGAGCACGGTGATGGAGGCCGCGTTGCGGCGGGCGTCGCGGGCCGCGTGCTCGCCGTCGACGAGCAGGTCGAATCCGCTCGCACTGATCCCACCGCCGAAATGCACCACGCCCGCCGAGGTGTTGAGTCGCACCGTCTTCTGCCGGACGCTGAACAGGTGGTTCCGGAACCGCTCGACGATCCGAGCCGCCAGGCGCTCGGCGTCGTCCCCCGCCGGCGTGAGGAGCACTCCCCACAGGCCGGAGCCGACCAGGCCCCCCGTCAGCTCGCTCCCGACGACCGTACGCAGGAGACGGGCGACCGCCGCGGTCAGCTGGTCGCGGTCCTCGTCGGTGAGTGCCTCCGGCAGCCGGGTGGCGGGTTCGGTCGCCACGACGACGACGGCGCCACCGGTGGTGCGGCGGGCCCGATCGACCTTGTCGATGACGTAGCCGCGGGTCGCCAGCCCGGTGAGGGCGTCCCGCGCGGCCGGGTCGGCGCAGAGCATGCGGCTGCGGACGGCGAGCCGGCGACGTTCGCGCCGGGCGAGTTCGAGCGTGGTGACGTCCTCACCGGTGGCGACGATTCCGGACGGCTCGCCCTGGTCGGTCGTGATCTCCAGGTGGCAGTGCACGTGGCGGATGCTGCCGCCGGGGCGGATCACCCGGAAGCCGACCTCGCCGGGACGCTTCCGCTCCCATACGGCCCGGACCGCCGCACGGACCCGCCCCGCGTCCCCGGGATGCACGAGGCCGAGAAGCGTGTCGGGGGTGAGCCGGAACGTTCCTGGCGCGTGCCCGAAGATCCGCGCCATCTCGTCCGACCAGAAGATCCGCCCGACGCCCTCGGTCCCACCGGCCGTCCAGGTGACGGTGCCCAACTTCGACAGTTGGGCGGCGCGCGCGACCCGGGCCGCCTCGTCTGCGTCGCAGGTCAACGGGTCGACGAGGTCGGCGTCGACCAGGATCTTGTAGCCCTCGGCGAGTGAAACGTCGTACTGGCTCTGCGCGGCGCGCGCGACCCGCCGCGCCCGGGCGAGTTCCAGCGGGCTGGGCGTGGTCTCGGCCAGGGCCAGGATGTCATCGAGATCCACGGCTCTCCCCCTGCCGCCGGTGACCGTCCGGGCCGGTGTAGCCGGCCTCCTCGGCCAACTCGCGCAGCCCTCGCCGGGCGGCCACCTTGTAGGAGCGGACGCTGTTCTCGGTCAGCCCGAGGATGCGGGCGATCTCCTGGTTGGAGAATCCCTCCTGCGCCATCTGGAACACCTCGGCGTGCCGCGTCGGGAGCTGGTGCAACCAGCCCCGCAGCGTCTCCTGCGCCTCCCACACGTCGGCGATGTTCGAGCGCGGCACCGGCGGCAGGTCCTCCGGGGCCATCGCGGCCTCCCGCTGACACCGCTGACGGTCCTTCATGATCTTGAACCGCGCGGTGACCACGATCCAGCCGATCGGCCGGTCGTGGGCCCGCAGCTCGGACCACTTGACCCGCCCGTGCAGGTACGCCTCGTTGAGCGCGTCCTCGACCACCTCGCGGTCCCGGCACGCCGACCTGAGGATCCGCTCGACCTGGTGGTAGGAGGCCTCGGCGAACACGGCGAACTCCTGGTCGTGCGCGGCCTTCACGCGAGCGGCCTCAGCCTTCCGTGCCGTCTCGCGGTCGGCCTGGTCCGTCGTCAGGACGGCGGTGCCCTCGAACTCCATCACGCCGCCTCCTCGACGGCCTCGGCCTTCGCCACGCCGCGGCCACCCAGCTCCACCTCGCGGTGCCCGTCGCGGTCGCGCTCCACGATCCGCACCATGTCGTGGTCGGTCTCCGCGAGCCTGATCAACCAGGTGACCCGGGCTGTGGTACGTGTCGTCGCCTCGCGTTCCTCCTGTATGCGTGCCCGGTACGCGACCCACGCGCGCACCAGTCCGGCCGCTGCCCCCGCGACGGCCACAGCCACGGCCATCACCTGATAGCCGGTGAGCGGTTCCGCCAGCGCTTCGTTCATCGTTCCCCTGCCCCCTTCGGTCGCCAATTACTATCCGTGGCGGGCAGCGGATGTAGACGCCTCCGCGTCCACAATGTTCTCGAAGATCGATGATCAAGGCTTCTGGCAGCGCATACAGCACAAAGTCATCTCATCGGAACGCTGCGCAAAGTGGTCATGACAATCCCATGGGGGCAATTTGCGCGCAGCTTTCCGTCACTCTCGGCTACCGATCAACCACCACGACCGGTCCCGCGCGCCCGGTCCAGCACCTCTTCGACCGTGAGCGGGCTGCGCGGGTGGTGGCTCAACGACAGCGGCGTGCGGATCTTCCGCGGCGCGGCGCCCTCGGCGGCGAGATAGAACTCGCCCACCGTCAGCCGGGAGATGTCCGGCACGTCCCCGCCCTTGGCCCGGGCCATCTCGCGAGCCGCCTCGATCTGGATGGGGCTGTTCATCAGGCCGTACACCTGGGTCGCCGCGTTGCCGGGGATGCGGTTGTGCAGCCCCTTCGGCGCCTGCGTGGCGAAGATCAACCCGAGCCCGTACTTGCGGGCCTGGGCGGCCAGCGCCAGCGTGCTCTGGGTGCAGGCGGTCATCGCCCCCGACGGGGCGAACGTCTGCGCCTCGTCCATCACGAGCAGCCCCAGCAGCGGCCGGTCACCGGCCGGGTGCTTCTTGATCCAGGCGAACAACGCCATCTGGAGCTGGTTGACGAAACTCTGGCGGACGTCGTCGGACGGCAGCCCCACCAGGCTGACGACCGAGACCCGGGACCGCTTGCCGGCGGCGGGGGTGAGCAGCACACCGGGGTCCATCGGTGTGCCCTCGCCGCCGAAGAGCGGGTCGTTCACCATGGCGGCGGTGAGCGTCTGGGCGAGGCCGAGACCGATCTTGTCGGCGTCCTCCAGGTGGATGATCCCGTCCGGCAGGTCGGCGAGCGTGTCGACGAGGCCCTTCAACCGGGAACCGCCGCGCCGGCCGTAGTGCTCGACGGCCTTGCGCAGCACCGCCAGCCCCAGGTGCGCCCGGGTGGCCCGTCCGGTGACCATGGCGCGTGGCGCGAGCGCCACGACAGCCGCCTCGACGGCTTCGCCGAACTCGTCCGGGTCGTCGCGCACGCTGGTGAAGTCGGGCAGCGGCTGGAAGCTCAGCGGACGGCCCGAGCTGCGGCGCGGCGTCCAGACCACCACGTCGGTGTGGGCCAGGTAGTCCGCCGCCCGGTCCGCGTCACCCGGCCGCCACTGCGGCGGCGGGTCGGGCCACGCCTCCCCGAGCCGGGCGAGGTCGTTGTTGGGGTCGAGCACGATGGCGGAGACACCCGCGAGGGCGCACTCCTCGACGATGCGGCGGATGAGCACGGTCTTGCCCGACCCGGAGCCGGCGAAGATCGTGGCGTGTTTCCGGAGCGCTTCCAGGGCCAGCGGGACCGGCGCGTCGTCGTCGTACCCGTGTCCCACCACGAACGCCGACCCGGTCGCCGCCGTGGGACCGCTCGCGGCCGAGGGCGGCGTGGGCCGGGTCGCGGGCCGGGTCGATGCGGGCGCCGGTGGCGGTCCGCCGGCCGCCGTCCACCCGTCGACGTCCGCCAGCGCGTGCCGCAGGAACGCCAGGCTCCGGGTCGGACGCCGCTCCGCCAGCCAGCCTCGCAGGTCCATGGTGGTCTCGGCGAGCATCACCCGAAGCGCCGAGAGGGTCCGCAGGTCCTCGTCGTCCAGGCCGATCGTCCGGCCGCCCGCCGCGTGGAACGCGTCGAGCGTCCTACGGGTGGCCGCGCTGGTCGACCAGTCGCGGTTGCGCAGCAGGAACAGTTTGCGTTTCGTCAGCCCGGTGTCCAGGGCCGACGCCACGCTCGCCTTGCGGAGCCGGGCCAGCGCCGCGTTGCCGTGGTGGTTGTCGCTGATTGCCCGGAAACACCAGTGCACCTGGTCCTCGGTGTGCTCGTTCAGCGTCAGGCGCAGCCGGGCGTGCAGCGGCGGGTCCGTGCTCGGCGGCGGATCGACGCTGAACGCCGCCCCGGCGTCGCCGCGTTCCAGGATCCAGGCGGTGAGCCCGGCGGTCAGCAGTGCCGGCATCGTCCCGTCCTCCGACGCCCGATCGCGCGGCGCGACGAGGTCCGCGGCTGCTCGCAGCTCCGCGAAGCGGGCGTCGTAGCGGTCCGTCTCCTCGGCGGTGGCCGTCGCCGGAGTGGGCCGGGGCACCCGGGACGACGCGGCGGACGGTTCGCCCAGGCCGGTCATCTCCCGGACCTCGTCGTCGGCGAGGCAGGCCCGGATGTGCCCGTCAATCTCGATCAGCAACTGGCGCGGGGTGAACGATCCGGCCCCGGCGAAGGCGCGCGGGGACACCGGCCACGAGGGGTACGGCGGGGAGAATCCGACCCCCTGGTAGCGCAGCGCGAACCGCTTCTCGACGATCGCCCGGCCCAGGTCGGCGTCGTCGATGCGGCGCAGCATCGGCGTCTCCCGGAACCGGTCGGCCACCGTGTCGGCGGCGGTGGACCGGATGATGGTCCACGAGTTCGGGATGCAGGCGAGCACGGTCAGCGTGCGCCGCGTCGTCTGGCGCAGCGACATCAGGCCGTCCGCCATCCGGGCCAGCGTCAGCGCCTGCTCCGGGCTCATCGCGGCGCCCACCACGGCCGGGTCGCTCTGGATCGCCAACTGGGCGATCAGCGTGTCGATCTGGTCGATCGCCACCACGGACGGGCCGGTGAGCGCCAGCAGCCAGGACAGGTCCTGCACGATCTGCTGGGCCGGGCGCGGCACCCGACGCATCCCCCAGGCCGCGCGTTCACCGGGCGTCATCTCCTCGCCGGAGAGGAAGTAGTTCTCCGCGACGTCCCGGTGGGAGATGTTCTCGGAGGCGCTCAGCGCGAGCGCCCGCGCCGTCTCCTGGCAGGTACGGGCCGCGTGCCTGTCGAAGTCGCCAAGCCCCTCCAGGAACGCGTCGAGTGCGGCGCGGGTGAGTTCGGTGTCGCCCATCACCGCCCGGCGGGCCGTCCGGGGCGCGCCCACCAGCGCCGACAGGCGCCGCAGCAGCAGCTTGAGCTGCGTCTCCGGGCTACCGGGCACCGGCCGGGCCAGGCCGTCCAGCATCGCGGCGAGCACCCCGTCCCAGAAGCTTTCGGCGTCGAGCAGGCCGACCAGGAAGAAGTAGCCGCCCCGCTCCTGCACCCGCTCGCGGATCACGCCCAGCAGGTGGGTCTTGCCGGACCCCCGCTGACCCTGGACGACCAGGCCGAGCGGGCTGCCGTGCGGGTTCGACGCGGCCTCGTCCACGCCGGCGAGGACGTCCCGGACGACCGGGAGGTGCAGGCCGTCGACGTGGAAGGGCAGCGGGCGCCACACGTCGTCGGGCACCGGCGCCCAGTCGAACCGCAGCGCTGCCAGCGCGGCCCGTTCCGCCTCGTCCATCACACGCCGATCGCCAGCAGGTGGTTCTCCTGCCCGCCGAGTCGCAGCGCCGCCACGTGGTCCGCCTCGGTGAGCGTCTTCTGGTTCGACTCCGGTGCGATGCTCACGCCGTCGCTCCGGCTGAGCCCGCGCAGCGCCTCGTCCAGGTGCTCCCGCGACACGTCGGCGAAGAACGGGCGCAGCCGGCGCAGGCTCACCCAGGCCCCCGGCTCGTCGGCGAGCGCCCGGTAGGCGCTGACCACGCGCGCCTCCATCGACCCGGTCGGCCCGGCCGCCGGAGCGGATGCCGGAGCGCGCACGTCGGTCAGGGCGAACAGCTCAGCCAGCGTGGCGCAGCCGCTGCGCGCCAGGACGCGTTCACGCAGATTGGTCTGGAGGGCGGCCAACGCGGCACCGAGCGCGGACGCGCCGCGCAGCGTGAAGTCGAGGTCGGTCTGCATGCGTACCCAGCCCTTGTCGTCGAGCTGGAGGGCGTACGTCGACCCGCTCCGGCGGCTGGCGACGTACTGCAGACGGGTGAGCTTGTCCCGCTGCGGCTTACGTACGTCAAGCTGGTAACGGTCGCGGAGTTCGGTGTTCAACACCTCCCGCGCCTCGGCCATGAGCACGACGAGGATCGCGCTCTCGGATGCGGTCAGCTCATCGCCGGCCATGCTGCCGTCCTTCCGCCATGTCCCGGCGACGGGCCCGCAGATACGTGCCGATCTGCTGGACCACGGCGCCGACGTCGTGGATCACCCGGGCGTTCGTGAAGCGCAGGACCGTGTAGCCGTCCAGTTGGAGCTGGACGTCGCGCTGCCGGTCCGCCTCGTAGTGGACCGGACGGCAGTGCTCCGGCCCGTCGATCTCCACCACGCACCGTTCGTCCGGCCACAGTAGATCGAGTCGCACCGGCGTGGCCAAGCCGTGCGACTGAAAGCTCTGGTTCCACCGTCGTCCGGCCGCCCAGCTCTCGGCCGCGAGTGCCGCCTCCAGCCGTTTCTCGACGTCGCTGCCCGGATGTGGCTTCCCCACCGCCGGGCCGCCGGGGAGCAGGGCGCGCGGTGGCGCGAGCCGGAACGCCGGCAACCCTTCCGGCCCGGCCGCGCCGGCCCCCACCAGCCAGACGGCCGGACCGCCGTGCTGCCCGAGCCAGGTGGCCCCGGCCGCGACCACCGCGCCGTCGGCGGCCGCCGGTTCGACGAGCAGCACCACCCGCCGCCGCCCGAACGCGCCGGCGACGAGGCGGGCCAGCGCCGCCGCCCGGGTACGCACCGGAAGCGGCGTGGTTGTTGGTGGTGGCCCGTCGGCCGGTCACCGCGTAGCGGGCCAGGTCGGGCAGGAACGTGCCGGGATACCGCTCGCGGCGGGCCCGCGCGGTGGCCGCGGCCCGGACGCGAGCTGGCGGCGGGCAGCAGCAGCACCCCAACCGTGCCGGTGACGCCCGGACGCACGGCGGCGAGCACCAGCAGGACCACCGACAGGTCCCGCAGCAGCCGCCGGAACGTGGCGCCCACACCGGCCTTGGCGAGCAGCTCGGCCGTCCCGGCGTACCGGACGGCCAGGGCCGCCTCACCGGCGAGGGCGACCACCGCGGCCACCGCGTACGGGACCACCAGGCCGAGCGCCCCGGCGAGGATCATCACGCCGTACCCGAGGAGCGTCGCGCCCACCGCGGCGAGGCCCTGCTGGCTGCGTACTCTGCTGAACAACGACACGCTCCCTGTCTGCCCGCCGCTGTCGGCGAGGCCCGATACCGGACGGCTGCGACCCTAAACGGGTCAAGTGACGCAAGTATTACCGGGGTGTCCGAGAGGTGAACATCGGACGACGACTTTCACGCCCGGTACCCGCCGGGGCACAACACGAAGCGGGCCCCGGCCGTTCCGGCCGGGGCCCGCCGCGCAGCCTGATCAACCGCCGATGACCACCCGGCGCACGCCCGCCCAGCGGGCCGGGTCGGTGACCCGACGGCCGTCCACCAGCACCGTCACGCCCGGCAGGTCGGCCGGGGTGAGGTTGCGGTACTCCGCGTGGTCGGCCTGGATCACCGCCGCGCCGACCGGCTCACCGTCGTAACCGGGCAGGCCGTGCGCGGCCAGCTCCTCGTTCGAGTACATCGGGTCGGACACGTAGGGCGTCGCGCCCCGCCGGCGCAGCGCCTCCACGGTCGGGAAGACGCCCGAGAAGGCGGTCTCCTTCACGCCGCCCCGGTAGGCGGCGCCCAGCACCAGCACGCCCACCCCGGTCAGGTCGCCGTACGCGGCGGCGAGCAGGTCGACCGCGTAGTCCGGCATCGCGGCGTTGGCCTCACGCGCCGAGCGGACCACGGTGGCCGCCGGGTCGTTCCACAGGTACATCCGCGGGTAGATCGGGATGCAGTGGCCGCCGACCGCGATGCCCGGCGAGTGGATGTGGCTGTACGGCTGGGTGTTGCACGCCTCGATCACCTTGGTGACGTCCACGCCGACCGTGTCCGCGAAGCGGGCGAACTGGTTCGCCAGGCCGATGTTCACGTCCCGGTAGGTCGTCTCGGCGAGCTTGGCCAGCTCGGACGCCTCCGCCGAACCGAGGTCCCACACGCCGTTGGGCTTGTCCAGGTCGGCCCGCTCGTCGAAGTCGAGCACCGCCTCGTAGAACCGCACGCCGTGCGCGGCGGACGCCTCGTCGATGCCGCCGACCAGCTTCGGGTAGCGGCGCAGGTCGGCGAAGACCCGGCCGGTGAGCACCCGCTCGGGGCTGAACACCAGGTGGAAATCGGTGCCGGCGGTGAGGCCGGAGCCCTCGGAGAGCATCGGCGCCCAGCGGCTGCGGGTGGTGCCGACCGGAAGCGTGGTCTCGTAGCTGACCAGCGTGCCCGGCTTGAGGCCACGGGCGATGGCCCGGGTGGCGTCGTCCATCCAGCCGAAGTCCGGTACGCCCTCGGCGTCCACGAACAGCGGCACGACCACGACGACCGCCTCCGACTCGGCGACCGCGGCGGCGGTGTCGGTGGTGGCCGACAGCAGCCCGGCGGCGACCGCCTCCTTCAGCTTGACGTCCAGGTCGGCCTCACCCGGGAAGGGCACGGCACCGTCGTTGACCAGCTGGACGACCCGCTCGGAGACGTCGGCACCGATCACCCGGTGCCCCTTCGAGGCGAACTGCACGGCGAGCGGCAGGCCGATCTTTCCGAGCGCGACGACGCAGATGTTCATGAACTACTTTCCTCCAGAGGGCCAGATGCGGCGCAGGCGGGCAAGGAACCGACCGGGGGTCACCGGCGTGATCGCGACGATCACGTGGCCCTTGTGGTTCGTGGTGGGTGTGACGAGGTGCAACCGGGCGCCGTGGCGGGCCAGCAGCTTGGGCGCGGCGACGGGTCGGTCGGTGCGCATCGGCGCCGAGCCGGCCCCGTCAAGCGCGGACACCTCGGCGCGTACCGTCCGCCGTTCCCCGTTCGGCGCGACGACCGCCAACAGCCGGTCCACCGCGAAGTCGGTCCGTACGACGGTACCGGGCCCGTCCGGCGTCACCGACGTGGCACCCGTGAGATCGCCCACGCTCACCCGCAGCGCCTCGGCGCTCAGCTCGGCCAGCTCCGCCCACCGGCTCCGGGCGGTGACCACCAGGGCCCGCGCACCGGCGGCGTCCCGCCCCCAGGCCAGCCCGGTCGCGGTCAGCTTCGCGAGCTGCGCGGCGGCACGGTCGGTGACGTCGTACCAGTCGTCCGGGTAGCCGAACGCGGGGTCGCGGAACCCGACGTGGTGGGCGTACCAGCGACCGTCGTCCACGGTGACCTCGGGCAGCGTCTTGTCGGCCTGCTGCCCGATCAGCTCGCGCAGCGCGTCGAGCCCGCCGTCGCGCGCCACCGCCAGCCGCACCCGCAGGGCCGGCTCCATCCGGGCGAGCACGCCCTCGGTGAGGTACGCCCCGGCCAGCTTCCGGACCCGGTCGTGGACGTGCTGCTGCACGTCCGGGGAGAGGGTCAGGAACTCCTCGCGGAGCAGCTTCGCCACCTCCCAGCTGAAGTGGCGCACCAGCACCGCGTCCCGCTTCGGGCCGGGCCCGATCAGGCCGGCCACGAACGCGACCAGCTCCTCGGCGCAGCGCAACCGCTCGGAGAAGCGGCTGGCGTAGGTGATGTTCTGGGCGTTGTCCCGCTTGACGGCGAAGTAGTAGTCGTAGTCGCCGAGGACCGAGACCTTCTTCGCCCGGAAGCACGCCTCCAGCGTGAACGGCTGGTCGCTGCCCATCGGCATGTCGGTGCGGAAGCGCAGCCCGTGCTGCTCGACGAGGTCCCGGCGGAACAGCTTGGTGTTCGACAGCGACCAGGGCAGCGCGCTGTCGAACAGGTCGAGCCGCTCCGCGGTGCAGGCGTACGCCGCCTGGTGCACGTAGCGCTTGTTGGTGCCGACCATCCGGCCGAGCACCACGTCGGAGTCCCACCGGTCGGCGGCGGCGACCAGGCGCTCCAGGGCCTCCGGCCCGAGGTGGTCGTCGGAGCCGACGAAGAAGACGTAGCGGCCCCGGGCGTGGTCCAGCGCCAGGTTGCTCGGCGCCGCCGGGCCACCGGAGTTGGCCTGGTGCAGCACCCGGACCGTCCCCGGGTAGCGGGTGGCGTAACGGTCCAGCTCCGCGCCGCTGCCGTCGGTGGAACCGTCGTCGACGGCGACGACCTCCAGCCGGTCCCGGCCGATGGTCTGGCCGACCAGCGAGTCCAGGCAGGCGGTGAGGTACGGCATGGTGTTGTAGACGGCCACCACCACCGTCACGTCCGGCTGGCTCACGCGCCCACCTCCACCGAAGCCGGAACCGCCGCCGGAGCCGGCGCGGGCGCCGGCGTGGCCGGGCGGGGCGGCGCGTCGGGCAGCAGCCGGGCGTAGACGTCGTCGAGCACCCGCGCCTGCGCCTCCCACGTCCAGTCGGTCAGCAGGCCCGGCCGGTCGTACGCGGCGCGGTACCGCGCCGGATCGGCGAGCACCGCGGTGACCGCCCGGACGAAGTCCGCCACGTCCTCGGCGCGGAACACCTCGCCCTGGCCGGTCTCCCGGACAGTCTCGGCCATGGTCCGCACGTCGGAGACGACGAGCGGCAGGCGGGCGTGTGAATACTCGAAGAACTTGGTGATCAGCGCGATCTCGTGGTTCGGCCAGTGCTGGATCGGGATGACGCCGACCTGCGCGCCGGCCAGGAAGCGGACCACCTGGTGGTGCGGCACGTACGGCAGCACGTGCAGCCGGTCCGCCACGTCCAGCTCACCGGCCCGGGTGACCAGACCCCTGACGTACGCCGAGGTGGGTTTGTTGACCACCAGGGCGACGTGCGCGCCGGGCAGCCGGGGCAGCGCCTCGACCAGCACGCCCAGCCCGCGCTTGGCGGCGGCCACCCCGCTGTAGACCAGCAGCGGGGCGTCCGGCCCGAGCCCGCACAGCGCGCGGATGTCCGGCACCGGCCCGGTCGGGTCGGCCGGCAACTCGTCGACCGCGGGGGCGTTGAGCACGACGGCCGGGCGCTCGGCCAGCCGGTGTTCCTCGCGCAGCAGGTCGGCCAGGCCGCCGGAGACGGTGGTGGTGGCGTCCGCGTACGGCACGTACTCCCGCTCGTGCGCCACGTTGCCGGGCAGCCAACGGGCGTTGTCCCGCCACGGCTGCACGCCGGGGAGGTATTCGTGGGCGTCCCACACCAGCGCGATCCGCCGGCCCGTGGCGGCGGCCCGGATCTTCGCGCGGGCGCCGACGCCGAGCATCCGGAAGTCGTTGGCGTGGATCAGGTCCGGCGCCAGCTCGTCGACGACCGGGCCGTACGCCAACTCGTAGTCCCACAGGCCGGGCTCCAGCCGGCGCCACGCGCCGTCGCCGCGCAGCCGACGCCAGAACGCCGTGTACGCGCGGTCCCAGGGGCCGTCCAGCTTGCGGCCCTTGCGGGCGCGGGTGAGCTGGCGGTTACGGAACCCGACCCACCGACGGGTCAGGCCGGCCAGCTTCTCCTCGGCGCGCAGCGTGGCCCAGGGCAGCCCGCCGGGGCGGCCGGCGCCGGACTCGCGGGCCGCGGTGGTCAGCGCCGCCCGGCGGACGGCCAGGTCCGCGCGCCACGCCCGGACCGTCTGGGTGCGGTGCGCGGCGACGCCGCTCGGCGGGTACGCCAGCGGATGCCGCAGCCAGGCGCGGCGGAACTCGTGCCGGCGACGGGACAGCGGCTCGGCCATGGGGATCAGGCGCACCTCGGCGGCGCCGAGCCGCCAGCTCTGCGGCTGGCCCACCGGCGCGCGCCCGAGCAGGACGACGTCCCAGCCGGCGTCGGCGGCGGACCGCGCCGCCTTCTGCACCCGGGAGTCCCCGATGACCCCGTTGTCCACCAGCATGACCACCCGTCCCCGGGTGCCCGCCGCTGCGGTCGTGCCGTCAGATCCCATTCCTGCCCGTTCCGTCGTCGCCAGCACCGCGCCCGCGGACCCGAGCGAGTCTACGACAACGGTTCCGGCCGCCACGCCGGCCGCCGTCGGCGATCCGTGACCTGTCGCGCCGATTGCTACCCTCCATGCTGTTCAACGACCGGTGCACGCCCCGGGTCGTCGCCGGGCCGGCGGCACGCCGCCCGCCCACGGCCCGCGTGCCGCCGGATCACACCAGGTCAGCGCGGATGGATCAGACAATGGACGTGGTGACGACCGAGGAACCGAGCCGCCCGGCGTCGGCAGCGCCCGACCCGCCCCGGCCCACGCCCGCCGGGCGGCTGCGCCACGCCGCCCGCGCCGCGCTGCCCGCGCTGGCGGTCTACGCCGTGATCCGCCTGATCGGGCTGCTGACCGTCTGGATCTGGGCCGGCAACGTGGGGAGCAACCCGGTCGAGCAGCTCACCCGGGCCGACGGCGGCTGGTACCTCGCCATCGCGCAGCACGGGTACGACGGGTACGAGAAGACGCAGAGCAACATGGCGTTCTTCCCGCTCTACCCGGGCCTGACCGCGGCCCTGGACCGGATCTCCCCGCTCAGCCCACGCGAGTCGGCGCTGCTGGTGGCGTGGCTGGCCGGGCTGGCCGCCGCGTGGGGGCTGTTCGCGATCGGCGCGTACCTGCACGACCGGCGCACCGGCGTCCTGCTCGCCGCGCTCTGGGCGGCAATGCCGCACGCGGTGGTGGAGTCGATGGGCTACAGCGAGAGCCTGTTCACCGCGCTCGCCGCGTGGACGCTGTACGCGCTGCTGCGCCGGCACTGGGTCACCGCCGGGGTGGTCTGCCTGTTCGCCGGCCTGACCCGGCCCACCGCCTCGTCC
Organism: Micromonospora sp. AKA38; assembly: GCF_027925725.1. Lineage (NCBI taxonomy): Bacteria > Bacillati > Actinomycetota > Actinomycetes > Micromonosporales > Micromonosporaceae > Micromonospora > Micromonospora sp. AKA38. Next base: position 24,847 of record NZ_BNEI01000002.1, read on the forward strand.
CTGATCCCGGTGGTCGGGCTGGCCGCGCTGCTGGCGGTGCTCCGGCGGCGGGACGGCTGGCGGCCGTACGCGGCGCTGCTGCTCGCGCCCGCCGGCTGGCTGGCGTACCTGGCCTGGGTGGGGGCGCGGACCGGACGGCCGGACGGCTGGTTCCACATCCAGTCGGCCGGCTGGGGCACCTCGTTCGACTTCGGCGTCTACACCGTCGACCGGGGGCAGCAGGCGCTGGTGCAGGTGGCCGCGCTGCCGCTGCTGGTGGTCACCGTGGTGGCGTTGGTGTCGCTGATGTTCTTCGTGCTGAGCGTGCTCGACCGGCAGCCCTGGCAACTGCTGCTCTACAGCGGCCTGCTGCTGGTGACCACGCTCGGCGCGGCCGGCTACTACCACTCCAAGGCGCGGTTCCTGCTGCCGGCGTTCCCGCTGCTGCTGCCGGCGGCCGTGGGCCTGGCCCGGGCCGGTCGGGCCCGGGCCGTCACGGTGCTGGTGACGCTCGTCGTGTTCTCCGCCTACTTCGGGGGGTACCTGCTGCTGATCTGGACGAAGTCGCCCTGACCGGCCCGCCGCCGGGCGGTCAGCGGGTGACCGGCCGGACGTCCCAGAGCCACACGTCGTCGACCCGCCGGCCGGGGCCGTACAGCGCGTCGAGCACGACCTTGAGGTCGTCGTGGCGGCGCGCCCCCCGGTCCGGCAGCACCACCGCGTCGGCCTTCCAGTACCGCACGTCGGTGCGGGCCTGGGCGATGTCGGCCGGTCCGACCGCGGTGTCCCGTTCGCCCCGGGACACGGCGGTGAGCAGCTTGGCGGTGGGCTGCGGGTCGACGCCCCAGCGCCCGGTCGCGTCGGTGGCGGAGACCGGCCCGAGGAAGTAGCCCTCGGGCACCGCGAAGCCGGCCACCGCGGCCGAACTCCAGTACAGCGACGTCATGCCGTTGACCGGCACCGGCACCAGGGTGCGACCGGGCGCCACGTGGTCGCGCCAGGCCCCGCCGGTGACGAACTCCGGCACCGGCGTGCGACCCCGCGCCTCAAGCGGCACCGGCAGCACCGGCAGCAGCGCGGCGGCCACCGCGACGGCACCGACCCGGGCGGCCAGTCGCCCGGACGGCTCGTCCCGCCGGGCGGCGAGCCGGTCGCCGGCCACGGCCAGCAGGACACCGAGCGCCACGGTGGTGATCAGCGCGAACCGGGCCACCACCACGGAGTCGAACACGGGCAGGTCCTGCACCAGCGCGAACGGCGCCGGAATGTCGGTGCGGCGGGTGCCGGACGTCCAGGTGGTGCCGATCGAGAACAGCGCCGAGACCAGGCCGACGACGCCGAGCACCCGGGCCGTCACGTCCCGCCGCAGCCACCACAGCGCGCCGGCCGCGAGCACCAGCAGCGACCAGCCGTAGAAGCTGGCCTGCTCGGTGGTGTTCGGCGCCCAGCCGACCGCGCTGGTCGGGCCGCCGGCCACCGACTGGGTGGCGTACCTGACGTACGAGCCGAGCTTGAGGGCGTAGATGTCCGGGGTGCCCGGGTGGCCCACCCGGTGCTGCGGCCCGGCGAACTGCATCCAGAGCGGGTACGCCGCCGCGACCCCCACCAGCACGGCGGTGATCGCCAGCCCGGGCAGCATCGGGCGCGCCCGGCGCAGCGCGTCGCGGGGTCGCACCGCCAGGTGGGCCAGGACCAGCATCAGGCAGCCGAGCGCGGTGAGGAAGAGGATCTCCAGGCTCACGAAGAACTGGGCCACCACCAGCCCGCCCAGCACCAGGCCGTCGCGGACCACGTGCCCGCCCCGGGACAGCGCGACCACCCGCCAGACGATGAACGGCACCAGCCACTGCGCGGTGATGTGCGGGTGACCGTTGCTGTGCGAGACCAGCGCCGGGGCGAAGGCGCAGAACAGCCCGCCGACGAACGCGGCGGCCCGGGAGTCGACCAGGTGCCGGGAGAGCACGTGGTACCAGGCGTATCCGGTGCCGGCCAGGTTCAGCGTGATGAACAGCAGATAGGAGAAGGACGCGCCGAACAGCAGGGTGACCGGGGCGAGCACCAGCCCGGGGAGCTGGAGCCCGACGTTGGTCATCAGGTTCACCCCGGCCGGGGCGTTCTGGAGCGTGGTGAAGAACGGGTTCTCCAGGTGGCTGACCGCGTGCGCCGCGTACGCCAGCATCCACTCGTTGAAGCCCTGGTCGTTGGGGCGGCTGCCGAGCAGTCGCCCGCCCGGGTCCCGCCAGCCCCGGGCGGTGACCCAGACCGCGCCGAGCAGGAACACCAGCGCGACCACCGCGTCGACCCGGGACCACCGCCGGCGAGCCGGACGACCCTCGGCCGCCGGCGCCGGACCGGGGGTGTCGCCACCGGCCACCTCGGCGTCCCCGGCGGGCACGGGCTCACGATCGCGGGTGTCGGGCGCGGGCGAGGTCATGGCGTAGCAGTCTACGAAAGCGGTGACCCCCACCCCTCGGTGGCACGTCCGGCGCGCGGGACGGCGTTATTGTAGGGTCCGCAGGCTGTCCGAGGGCCGTTCCGCTCTCCCCCACCCTCCCAGGATCGGAATCGATGAACAACGGGCGAACTCTCTGGGACTCGTTGAAGCTCCCCCGGCCGCGACGGTCCGGGTCCCGACCGCACATGATCTATTTGGCCATCGGCTTTCCGCCGGCCGCCAAGAGCTGCGCCTACCGGATGCGGGAGACCGCGAACCAGTTCGCCGCGGCGGGCTGGGACGTGACCGCGGTCACCATCGCGGACGAGGCGTGGGAGCGCGAGTACGGGCTGGACCACACGTTGTCCCAGGGGGTGGACCCGCACGTCCGGGTGGTGAAGCTGCCGCTGTTCCGGGACGACCTGGAGACCGACATCCGCGCGTTCACCGAGCAGCGCGCGCTGGCTCACCTGGACTACCTGGCCGACCTGCGCAAGCAGAACCTGAAGATCTTCCCGGAGCCGGTCTTCGGCGGCTGGCGTCCCGCGCTGGAGAAGGCCCTGCTCCAGATCCACCGGGAGCGGCCGGTCGACCTGCTGGTCACCACCTGCGCCCCGTACGTGAACCTGTCCGCCACGTGGAAGCTGTGGGAGACCCACCAGGTCCCGTACGTGGTGGACTTCCGCGACGGCTGGTCGGTCGACGTGATCAACAACGGCGAGGCGTTCACCCGGGAGTCGGTCTCCGGGCAGTGGGAGATCAAGCTGCTGACCAACGCCATCGCCATCTGGAACGTCAACGAGCCGATCTCCCGCTGGTACCGCGAACGCTATCCGGAGCTGGCGCACAAGATGCGGGTCGTGCGCAACGGCTACGACGCGGCCAGCATCCCGGCCGAGACGCTCCCCGCCCCCGCCGACCGGCCGCTCACCTTCGGCTACCTCGGCGCGCTCAACCTGCCGGTGCCGCTGCTGAGCGCCGTGCTGGAGGGGTGGCGGACGGCGCGCGCGGAGGACCCGGCGCTGGCCGACGCGCGCTTCGAGGTCCGCGGCCACATCGGCGCGGCCTGGGCGCGCGGCGACAACGCCCACGCCGAGCTGCTCCGGGCCGCCGCCGTCGACGGGGTGGTGGTCGGCGGCTCGGTGCCCAAGGCCGAGGTGGTGGACCTCTACTCCCGGTGGGACGCGGTGGTGCTGATGGTGACCGGTGGCCGGTTCATGACCTCCGGCAAGGTCTACGAGTACATGGCCACCGGGATGCCGGTGGTCTCCGCCCACGAGGCGGACCACGACGCCTCCACCGTGCTGTCGACGTACCCGCTCTGGACCGGCGCGGTCGGGTTGGACCCGGCCGAGCTGGCCGGCGCGTTCCGGCGGGCCGCCGCGATGGCCCGCGAGGCCGGCCCCCAGGAGCGGGCGAAGGCCCGCGCCGAGGCGCGGCAGTACGCCCGCGAGGAGCAGCTCATTCCCGCCGTCCGCGAGGTCACCGAGCTGGTCCTCGGCACCGGCGCCCCGCGGACGTCCCCCGCCGGCGCGCGCGTCCTGGCCCGAGAAGGTAGGTCATGATCGAGGTCCTGATGGTGATGGGCACCGTCCCCGGGCGGGTGGCGGTCCTCACCGACGCGTTGACGCAGTTCCGCGCCCTGGGCGTCACCGTACGGGTGGCCACCACGTTCGACCCGGCGGAGCGGATCCCGGCGGCCACCGAGCTGGCCGAGCTGCACCTGCTGCCGACCGCCAAGGAACTGGGCCCGCGGTTCGGCCGGATGGTCAAGCGGGCCAGCCCGGCCCGGCGGCCCTGGCTGCGTGCCCAGCGCGACCCGTGGGTCCGCCGGCACGCCAAGCGCGCCGACGTCCTGGTCGCGCTGGACGCGCAGGCGCTGCACACGGTCTGGCAGTTGGCCCAGCGGCACCGGCGCGCGGACGCGGTCTACGGCATCGCCCCGGCGCTGCGCGCGGTGGAGAAGCGGTCGGCCGACCCGGCGCGCTACCGCCGTCCCCGGCTGCACACCGTCGGCCCCGCCCCGTCCGTGCTGACGAGCGCGACCCGCAACCAGACCGTCGACCTGGCGAAGCGGATGTTCGAGCTGAGCACCGGCAAGCGGGCCATGAAGCTCAGCCCGGTGCGCTGGTTCTGGCAGGGGGCCGTCACGGCGCCCGGCCTGCCGGAACGGCACCGTGGCAAGATCGCCCAGCGGGTCACCGGCACCATGCTCAAGTCCGGGCACGGCGCCAGCGCGAAGCGGGTGGCGTTGGCGGCGCAGGGCCGCCTGAAGAGCCCGACGACCAGGGGACAGCTCCTCGGCCCGATCGTCGACGCGGAGCTGAGCCAGGGCCGGGTGCCCGAGCATCTGATGACCGTGGTGCGGGGCCAGCTCAAACTGGCCGACGGCTTCCTCAAGAAGCGCAACCCGGGCAAGGCCGCGCCGCACGTGCTGCGCGCGTTCAACCTGCTGTTCCACCGGATCGTGCAGTTCGACGGCACCACCTCGCCGCTGGCCGAGGACCCGGAGAAGTTCCTCGCGCCGCTGCACGACAGCGACGCCGGCCGGGCGCTGGCGACCCCGCGCGGCCGGCAGCAGCCGGCGGCGTTCCCGCCCGCCGACCGGCCGCACCGGATGCTCTTCTTCACCGGCCTGAACGACAACTTCCTCGGGCCGATCCTGGACCGCTACGAGGCGATGCCCGGGGTGGAGGTCCGCCGGCTGAACCTGATGGAGGAGTCGATCCTCCCGGTGCTCAGCAACGGCCGCACGAACGTGACGCTCCACATGCTCGCCGGCGCCTCCAAGCGGGCCGGCGAGGTCCAGGAGGCGTGGGGTCCGCACCTCGACTGGGCCGACACGGTCTTCGTGGACTGGTGCAACCTGGGCGCCGCGATGCTGTCGATGATCGACCCGGGCACCACCCGGGTGGTCGTCCGGCTGCACAGCTTCGAGGCGTTCAGCTGGTGGCCGCACGTGACCGACTGGTCCCGGGTGGACGACGTGGTCTTCGTCTCCGAACACCTCCGCGACCTGGCGCTGGCCGCGGTGCCGCGGCTGCGTGCCCCGCAGGGGCCCCGGACGCACATGATCTTCAACGCCATGGACCTGCACCGGTACGTGGCGCCGAAGGTCTCCGCCGACAGCCGGTTCACGCTCGGGCTGGTCGGGTTGAGTTCCCTTGCCAAGGATCCGCGCTGGGCCCTCGCCGTGCTGCGGGAGCTGCGCCGCCGCGACGACAGGTACCGCCTCAAGCTGGTCGGCGACCCGCTCAACCCGGAGCTCAGCCCGGCGGTCGCGGCGTACGTCCGGGACCTCGACGCCGAGCTGGCCGAGCTGGAGGCGGCCGGCGCGGTGGTGCGGGCCGGCCGCACCGACGACGTGCCCGGCGCGCTCACCGACGTCGGCGTCATCCTCAGCACCTCGCTGCGGGAGAGCTTCCACTGCGCGCTCGTCGAGGGCGCGGCCAGCGGCGCCGTGCCGGTGGTCCGCGACTGGCCGTTCTTCGCCGGCCGGCAGCACAGCGCCCGGACGCTCTTCCCGAGCGACTGGGTGGTGGGCACGCCGGAGGAGGCCGCCGAGCGGATCCTGGCACTCACCGCGTCGGAGGAGGTCTGGCGCGAGGCGGGCCGGGCGGCGGCGTCGCACGTGTTGAGCACCTGGGACTGGTCGGTCACCCAGAAGGACTTCGACCGGCTGCTGCTGGAGCCGCCGACCAGCGCGGACTGACCGGCGGAAACGGAATCGGCCGGCTCCCCCTCGGGGAGCCGGCCGAACTCGTTCGTCGGGTCAGCGCGAGGTGCCCGCGAGCTGCTGCTCGTCCTCGGCCGGCCGGGACGCCGGCGGGCGGGCCCCGCCGGCGCGCGACGCGCCCCGCAGCGAGGTGTAGACCTCGTCGAGGATGCGGGCCTGCGCCTCCCACGTCCAGCCGTCCAGCAGGCCCGGCTTGTCGTAGGCGGCCCGGTAGCGCTGCGGGTCGGCGAGCACGGCCCGCACGGCGCGCGCGTAGTCGGCCAGGTCCTCGGCGGTGAACACCTCACCCTGGCCGGTGGCCCGCGCGGTCTGCGCCATCGTCTTCACGTCGCTGACCACGATGGGCAGGCGGGCGTGCGAGTACTCCAGGAACTTCGTGATCAGCGCCAGCTCGTGGTTGGGCTTGTGGTGGATCGGGATGACCCCGGCGTCCGCGGCGGACAGGAACGGCACCACCTGCCAGTGCGCCACGTACGGCAGCAGGTGCACCCGGTCCTCGACGCCCAGCTCGACGGCCCGCTCCCGCAGCCGCTCGGAGAACGTGTTGTCGCCGTTCGGGTTCATGGTCACGAACGCGACGTGCACGTCGGGCAGTTCCGGCAGCGCCTCCACCATGATCTGGCAGCCCCGGCTCGGGTTCACCGCGCCGGAGTAGACGAGCACCGGCGTCCGGTCGTCCACGCCGCACAGCGCCCGCAGGTCCGGCACCTCGCCCTCGGCCTCGGCCGGCGGTGCCATCGGCGCGTTGAGCACCACGGCCGGCCGCTCGGGCAGGGCGTGGGTCTCCTGGAGCAGGTCGGCGAGCGTGTCGGAGACCGTCACCACCGCGTCCGGGTAGGCCGCGTACTCGGCCGTGTAGGCGATCTGGGCCGGCAGCCAGCGCGGGTTGTCGGCCCGGCCGGTGATGCCGCCGACGAACTCGTGGGCGTCCCAGACCAGCTTGGTGTGCCGGCCGGCGGCCCGGGCCCGCAGCGTCGCCCGCGCCCCGATGCCGAGCATCCGGAAGTCGTTGGCGTGGATGATGTCCGGCTTCAGCTCGTCGAGCGCGGTCCGGAAGGCCAGCTCGAAGTCCCACAACCCGGGGTCCAGCCGACGCCAGGCGCGGTTGCCCAGCACGCTCTGCCAGAGCCGGATGGGCAGCCGGGTCAGCGGCGCCTCCGGGTCGAGCTGGGCCTTGCGCAGCCGGTGGGTCTCCCCGTTGCGGAACCGCACCCAGCGGGCCAGTGCCGTGGCGGCGGCACGGGACGGCAACTGGGCCGCCCGCCGCACGGCCGCGGGTGGCCCGCCGTCGAGCGCCCGGGCGCGGACCCGGCGCTCGTAGAGGTCGGCCTGCCAGGCCTTGATCTCCTGGACCCGGTAGGCGGCCCGGCTGGTCGACGCGTACGCCAGCGGCCGGCGCAGCGAGCGGCGGTACTCCCGGGGCAGCCGGTGCAGCGGCTTGGGCACGCGCAGCAGGCGCACCTCCGCGCCGCCGATCCGCCAGGTGTCCACCTCGGAGCGGGCGTTGCGGATGCCGAGCAGGACGACCTCCCAGCCGGCGTCCGCCGCGGATCGGGCGGCCTTCTGCACCCGGGAGTCGCCGTGGACCCCGTTGTCGACCAGCATCACCACCCGTCCCCGGGTCGGTCGGGCATCGGTGTTCGAGCCAGCTTGCATCGGGTGCTTCTCCTCGTTGACGGGGGCGGGCGCGGGCGGGGCTATCGGAGAAAGGCGTCGAAGACCTCGGCGGTCCGTCGCCCGTCGTGGTGGTCACGGACGTAACGCGTGCCCTCCGCGGCGAGGGCGACCGCGGCGGGCCGGTCGTCGAGCAGCGATTCGATGGCCTTGACGAGGGTGTCGGGCGTGGCGTTGGCGATCGGCGGGCGGACGCCGGCGGCCCGGTGCGGGCCCTCGCTGACGTACGCCATCACGACCCTGCCGGCGGCCATCCCCTCGCAGGAGAAGGTGCCGTAGCTGCCCATCACGAGCTGGTCGACCACGATGTCGCAGTCCTGCACCTGGCGGCGCATCTCGTGGTGCGGCAGCCCCTCCACCAGGCGCAGTTCGATGACGTGGCGGTCGTGCAGCTCCTGCAACCGGGGCAGGAGCCGGTCGGTGCCCTTGGTCCACCGCTTCGACGGCGCGTGCAGCACCACCGGCCGGGCGCGTTCCAGCACCGGGCGGTCGCAGGCCCAGTCGTCCACGTCGACGATCAGCGGCGCCCAGGTGGCGAACGGCACGTCGTCCAGCAGGTCGGGGGTGGTCACGAAGAACGGCAGGCCGCTCTCCTCGGCGGTGCGCCGGTTGCGTTCGGCCACCGTGGTGAGCCGCTCGCGCAGCTCGGGGTCGGCGTCCCGGAACGCGGACTCGGCATGCCGTTCCAGGTGCGCGCCCGGATGGCGGATCTCGCTGCCGTGCGCCAGCAGCGCGACCTTGAGCCGGGCCCGGCGCAGCGCGGGCAGGTCGGCGGCGATGTCGTCGCCGTTGGCCCGGCCGAGCACCGGGCGGAACGCGTCCACGATCAGGTGCGTGTACCAGCCGAGCACCCGGCGGGCCTGCTCCGCCTGCACGTCGAGCCGGTGCTCGCCCGGGTAGTTCAGGTAACGGTCGGCCGGGTAGCGGTAGGTCTCCGGCGGCTTGGCCATCACCAGCTCGACGCCGACGTCCGTCCGGGCGGTGGTGAGCGCCACGGCCAGGGCGGAGAGCTGCCCGGCGTAGTTGGCGGTGCCCAGCCCCAACCGGACCGGACCGGCGCCGAGCGCCCGCCAGGGGCCCGGGGTGCCGGCCTCGATCGGCGCGACCGTGGGCCCGTCCGGCGCGGGTGGCCCGTCGTCGTGCTGCCGGGCCCGCTGCACCGCCTTCGCGAAGGAGGGCAGCGAGCCGGGCGCGAAGAGTTCGCCGGTCCCGTGTCGGGCCAGGTGCTCGCGGACCACCCGGCTGTCCGCCGCGACGATCCGCAGCCCGGCGGCGAGGTAGGTGTCGAGCAGCGCCAGGCCGGCGTCCGGGTCGAAGCCGAACACCGCCACGTCCGCCGAGGCGAGGAACGCGGCGGTCACCGCGCGTGGGCGTGGCACCTGGTGGATCCGGCGACGGGCCCTGCCGGCGCGGTCGACCAGCTCCCGGGCCGCCGTCTGCTCCGCCTCGTCGCAGACCAACGCGAGGTGGAACTCGGGCAACCGGTCGAGCGTACGGACCACCCCGTCCAGCGCCCGGTCCGCCGTGATCCCACCGGCGTGCACCAGGAGCGGCGTGCCGGCGGGCAGCTCACACAGCTCGCGTACCGACGGGGTCTGGAAGGGCCGCGTGCCGGCGGCGGCCCGGCGGAGCGCGATGCGCCACCGCCGGGGGATCCGCCGCCGTACCGCCGAGACCGTCCGCCGCACCGGCGCGGGGCTCATCGCAGCGCCGGCTCCGCGTCGCTGCCGCTCGACACGACCGACACGACCTTGCCGTCGGACGCGGACTCCAGCAGCGCCGCCGCCACCTGCACGGTACGCAGACCCTGCCGCAGGGTGACGATGTCGCTCTGCTTGCCCTCGACCGCGTCGCGGAAGCGCTCGTGCTCGACCAGCAGCGGTTCCCGCTTCGGGATGGCGTAGCGGACCATGTCGCCCTCGGCCACGCCGCGGAACGCGCGCAGCGCCTCCCACTCGGTGTCGATGGCGGCGTTGGCGTAGAAGGTGAGGTCCGCGGTGAGCGTGTCGGCGACGAAGCAGCCCTTGTCGCCGGTGACCACGGTGGACCGCTCCTTGAGCGGGCTCAGCCAGTTGACCAGGTGGTTGACCATGGTGCCGTCGGCGAGCGTGCCGACCACGGCGACCATGTCCTCGTGCAGCCGGCCGCTGCGGGAGACCGTGCGGGCGGCGACCGAGGTGTATTCCTGGCCGGTCACCCAGGCGGTCAGGTCGATGTCGTGGGTGGCCAGGTCCATCACCACGCCGACGTCGGCGATGCGGTGCGGGAACGGGCCCTGCCGGCGGGTGACCACCTGGAAGACCTCGCCCAGCTCACCGGCCTCCAGCCGGGTACGCAGGCTCTGCAACGCCGGGTTGTAGCGCTCGATGTGGCCGACGCCGGCGACCAGGCCGGCCGCCTCGAACGCGTCGACCAGCTTGGTGGCCGCCTCGACGGACTGCGCGAGCGGCTTCTCGATCAGCGCGCAGACACCGTTGGCGGCCAGTTCCAGGCCGATCGACTCGTGCAGCGCGGTCGGGCAGGCGACCACCGCGTAGTCGACGCCCAGCGCCAGCAGGTCACTCAGCTCGGCCACCACCGGCGCGCGCAGCGTGCCGGTGGTGTCACCGGCCGGGTCGACGATGCCGACCAGCTCGACGCCGTCCAGGTTGGACAGCACCCGGGCGTGGTTGCGGCCCATGGCGCCGAGGCCGATCAGCCCGGCGCGCAGCTTGCGTCCCCCGCTCATCGGGCACCGCCCGCGACGTTCGCCGCGTCGGCGATCCGCTCCAGCTCGGCCTGGCTCAGCGACGGGTGCACCGGCAGCGAGACCACCTCGGCGGCGGCCCGCTCGGTCTCCGGCAGCTGCCACGGGCCGGGCTGGCCGTCGGCGTTCAGGTAGGGCTTGAGCCGGTGGATCGGGGTCGGGTAGTAGACCGCGTTGCCGATGCCCAGCTCGGTGAGGCGGGCCTGGGCGGCGTCGCGGTCGCCGGTCACCCGCACCGTGTACTGGTGGTAGACGTGCTTCGCGCCGTCGGCGACCGGCGGGGTGACCATGCCGGTGATCGCGGAGTCGAGGAACTTGGCGTTCGCGCGACGCTGCTCGGTCCACCCGGCGAGCTGGCCGAGCTGGACCCGGCCGATGGCGGCGGCCACGTCGGTCATCCGCATGTTGGCGCCGACGATCTCGTTGGCGTACCGCTGCTCCATGCCCTGGTTGCGCAACAGCCGCAGCGTGCGGGCGAGCCCGGCGTCGGCGGTGGTGATCATGCCGCCCTCAAGGGAGTGCATGTTCTTGGTCGGGTAGAAGCTGAAGCAGCCGGCGGTGCCGAACGCGCCGACCGGGGTGCCGTTCAGCTCGGCGCCGTGCGCCTGGGCGGCGTCCTCGACGACGGCCAGGCCGTGCTGCTGCGCGATCGCCATGATCCGGTCCATCGCGGCGGGGTGGCCGTAGAGGTGCACCGGCATGATGGCGACCGTCTTCGGGGTGATCGCGGCGGCGACCGCCTCCGGGTCGACGCAGAAGCTGCCCGGCTCGATGTCCACGAAGACCGGCTCGGCGCCGACCAGCCGGACCGCGTTGCCGCTGGCGGCGAACGAGAACGAGGGCACGATGATCTCGTCGCCCGGGCCGAAGCCGAGCGCCATCAGGGTGAGCTGGAGCGCGGACGTGCCGGAGTTGACGGCGACGCAGTGCCGGCCGGCGACCAGGTCGCCGAACTCCTCCTCGAACGCGGCGACCTCGGGGCCCTGCACCACCCGGCCGCTCCGCAGCACCCGGACAGCCGCCTCGATCTCGGCCTCGCCGATGATCGGTCGTGCTGGGGGAATGAACTCTGGATGCGGCCCGGCCATGGGGCTTCCTCCTGTCGACGCGTGACTGTGGGGGACGTTCGGGGGGATGGTAACGGTCTGGACGGAAAACGCTGCGTTCGCGCTCAGTGTCCGACCGGATGTTCCGCGCTGTTCATGATCGACGGGTGACTCATACTTCCACCTCGTCGCGGGCAGGCCCCAAGCATGCTACCCGCAGCGCCGCGACGATCGCGGCGGCCATCCGGGGCACCTCGGCCGCCTCCAGCGGGGCCCGGGAGATGGCCATCCGCCAGTAGACCGGCCCGACGATCAGGTCGACCGCGGCCCGCCGGTCGGTGTCCGGGGACAGCTCGCCGCGCTCCACCGCCCGGCCGATCAGGATCCGGCCGACGGCCTGCTGGTAGTCGTCCAGCGCGGTCTGGAGCTTCTCGGCGATCTGGGGGTTGCGCGCCGCCTCGGCCAGCAGGTCCGGGATGATCTGCGCGGCCAGTCGGTGACGCAACGCACGCGCCATCACGTGCAGCAGGATCTCCAGGTCGCCCAGGAGGCTCCCGGTGTCCAGCAGCGGGATGTTCCGCCCGGCCACCGCGGAGACCATGTCCAGCACCAGGTCGAGCTTGGAACGCCAACGTCGGTAGATCGCGGTCTTGCTCACGCCGGCCCGGCGGGCCACCGCCTCGATCGAGAGGCGCCCGTAGCCGACCTGGGCCAACTCCTGCATCACGGCGGTGCGGATGGCGCTGGTGATCTCGCCGCGCAGCACCGCCGCGCCGGCCGGGGCACGCCTCTTCTCGGTCGTCACGTGGGACAATGTAGCGCAACGACGGTACGGTTGCGTCCCGACGTTCGGTGGACTACCTTCCATGCAGCAGCGAGGCGGCTCCTCCCCGCCCGGCCACGCTGGATGTCTTCACCGCACTGCTCCCCATCGGCACGAAAAGATCGGAGCGCCTGACCATGGCCAACACCGCGGTGGCCGACCCCGAATCCGGACTGACCCGGGCCCAACTGGCCGGGCGGTACGGACTGCGGGTCGCCGGGGAACGACCGCCCCTGGGCGAGTACGCCCGCCGGCTCTGGGCGTACCGGCACTTCATGACCGCGTACTCGCGGGCGAAGGTCGCGTCCTCGCTGAGCAACACCCAGCTCGGCCAGCTCTGGCAGGTGCTGACCCCGCTGACCAACGCGGCGGTCTACTTCCTGATCTTCGGGCTGATCCTGGCCCAGCACCGGAACGTGAACAACTTCATCGCGTACCTGTGCACCGGTGTGTTCATCTTCATCTTCACCCAGACCGCGGCCACGAACGGCACCAGCGCCATCACCGGCAACCTGGGGCTGATCCGGGCGTTGCAGTTCCCGCGCGCCGCGCTGCCGATCACGGTCACCCTGGTGCAGCTCCAGCAGCTCCTCATGTCGATGGTGGTGCTGGCCGCGATCGTGCTGCTCACCGGCGAGCCGGTCACGTTCCGCTGGCTGCTGCTGCCCCCGATGCTGCTGCTCCAGACGATCTTCAACGTCGGGCTGAGCATGGTGATGGCCCGCCTCGGCTCCAAGGTCGCCGACCTCAAGCAGATCATGCCGTTCGTGATGCGCACCTGGCTGTACGCCTCCGGCGTGCTCTACCCGGTGGCGCTGCTGCGCGAGCACCTGCCCTCCTGGGCGGCCAGCATCCTGGAGTGGAACCCGCCGCTGGTCTTCATCGAGCTGGCCCGCTACGCGCTGCTCGACTCGCACCAGCCCAACATGGTGAGCTCCCCGCCGAAGCTCTGGGCGCTCGGCGTGTTCTGGGCGGTCGTCATGGGCGTCGGCGGGTTCGTCTACTTCTGGCGCGGAGAGAAGGAGTACGGCCGTGGCTGAGCAGACGCTGCCGGTGAACGCCGGCACCGTGACCGACTCGGGCCGCGTCCCCACCGTGGTGGTGGACGACGTGCACGTGATCTACCGGATCCACAAGGGCGCGGCCGGCGGCACCACCCCCGTCTCCGCGCTCAAGCGGATCGTCTCCCGCACCAAGGCGCCGAACATCCGCGAGGTGCACGCCGTCAAGGGGGTGAGCTTCACCGCGTACGAGGGTGAGGCCATCGGCCTGATCGGCAGCAACGGCTCCGGCAAGTCGACCCTGCTGCGGGCCATCGCCGGCCTGCTCCCGCCGGCCCGGGGCGCGGTCTACACGCAGGGCCAGCCGTCCCTGCTCGGCGTGAACGCCGCGCTGCTCAACGACCTCTCCGGCGAGCGCAACGTGGTGCTCGGCTGCCTGGCCATGGGCATGCCGCCGGAGGAGGTCAAGCGCATCGCCCCGGAGATCATCGAGTTCTCCGGGATCAACGAGCGCGGCGACTTCGCCTCGCTGCCGATGCGCACCTACTCCTCCGGCATGGGCGCCCGGCTGCGCTTCGCGATCTCGTCGGCGAAGAAGCACGACGTGCTGCTCATCGACGAGGCGCTGGCCACCGGCGACCGCAAGTTCCGGGTCCGCAGCGAGCAGCGGGTCCGGGAGCTGCGCGACAGCGCCGGCACCGTGTTCCTGGTCAGCCACTCGATCGGCTCGATCCGGGACACCTGCGAGCGCACCATCTGGCTGGAGAGCGGCGTCCTGCGGATGGACGGCCCCACCCAGGAGGTCTGCGACGCCTACGAGAACCAGAAGTAACCCGCCGGAGCGCACCGACCCGGGATCCGTCCGGGCGGTGCGCTCCGCCGTACGCGTTAAGGTTTCCGGACCCATCCCCTTCACCCAGAGTGAGGTACGGCAATGACGCAGGACCACACCACCGCACCGGACGCCGCGCCGGCGAGCCCGGCACCCTGGCGCCCCACGCGTACGGTGGCCGTGATCCTCGCCGGGGGCACCGGGACCCGCCTCGGTCTGGGCATCCCGAAGCAGCTCCTGAAGATCGCCGGCAAGCCGATCATCGAGCACACGCTTGCCGTCTTCGAGGCCGCGCCGGAGATCGACGAGATCATCGTGCTGATGGCCACCGGCCACGTGCCGGACGCCGAACGGATCGTCGCCGGCGCCGGGTTCCGCAAGGTCACCAAGGTGATCGAGGGCGGCGAGACGCGCAACGACACCACCCGGATCGCGCTCGACGCGGTCGGCGAGGGCGACGTCAACATCCTCTTCCACGACGCGGTCCGCCCGCTGGTCAGCGCGCGGATCGTGCGCGAGTGCGTGAACGCGCTCTGGAGCTACTCGGCGGTCGACGTGGCCATCCCGTCCGCCGACACGATCGTCCAGGTCGACGCGGACGACTGCATCACCGACATCCCGGTCCGGTCCCGGCTGCGCCGCGGCCAGACCCCGCAGGCGTTCCGCTCCGGCACCATCCGGGAGGCGTACCGGCGGGCCGAGGGCGACCCCGACTTCGCCGCCACCGACGACTGCGGTGTGGTGCTGCGCTACCTGCCCGGCACGCCGATCAAGGTGATCGACGGCTCGGACGAGAACATCAAGGTCACCCACCCGGTCGACGTGCACCTGGCCGACAAGCTGTTCCAGCTCGCCGCCGCCCAGGCGCCCCGGCTCAGCCACCGCGGCTACGCCGAGGAGCTGACCGGCCGGACCATCGTGGTCTTCGGCGGCAGCTACGGCATCGGGCACGACCTCACCGAACTGGCCCGCGGCTACGGCGCCCAGGTCTTCCCGTTCAGCCGGTCCAGCACCGGCACGCACGTGGAGCGCGCCGAGGACGTGGCCGCCGCGCTGAAGACCGCGTTCGAGGCGACCGGCCGGATCGACCACGTGGTGGTCACCGCCGGCATCCTGGAGAAGGGCGCGCTCGCCGAGATGGACGACGAGACGATGGACCGGCTCCTGCACGTCAACTTCGTCGGCCCGGTCACCATCGCCCGCCAGTCGCTGCCGTACCTCCAGCAGACCAAGGGGCAGTTGCTGCTCTACACGTCCAGCTCCTACACCCGGGGCCGGGCCCGGTACGCGCTCTACTCGGCCACCAAGGCCGCGCTTGTCAACCTCACCCAGGCGCTCGCCGACGAGTGGGCGGAGTTCGGCGTACGGGTCAACTGCGTCAACCCGGAACGCACCGCCACCCCGATGCGGACCAAGGCGTTCGGCGAGGAGCCGGAGCACACGCTGCTCGCCTCCGAGGCGGTCGCCCAGGCCTCCCTGGACGTGCTGATCTCCGAACTGACCGGGCAGGTGGTCGACGTCCGCCGGGCACCCGGCGAGCCGGTGGCCGACGTGCCGGCGCAGCCCGGCGCGCACCGGTCCGAACTGTCCACCCGCGCCTGACCCGAGGGACGTGCAGATGCGTGGTGAACTGGTCCGGAAGCTGCTCGCCCGGGTACTGACCAGCGGGCTGGCGGTGCTGGCGTTCCTCGTCGTGGCGCTCACCGGCGCCACCGGCGCCGGCCTGGCGCTGGCGGTCGCCGCGCTGGCCGCCGCCGCCTGGGAGCGCCGGGTCCGGCCCAGCGCCGACGGGCTCGTCGAGACGGTGCTGGTGGCCGCCGGGATCCTGGTCGGCTACGCCCGCCGCGCCGACGACGGGTTCGATCCGGCGCTGGCCGCCACCGCGCTGGTCCTGCTCGGCCTGGTGCTGCTGGTCGGCCCGCTGCGGCAGGCCGGCGCGCTGGAGATCCGGGCGGCGAACCTGCCGGTCCGCTCCTGGACGCCACTCGTCGCCGCCCGGCTCGGCGACGCCCTGCTGGTGCTGCTCGCCCTGGTGGCGCTCGCCGCCGCGTGGCCGCTGCCGGCCTGGCTGCCGCTGGCCGCCACGCTGCTGGTCGGCGCCGGTTGTGCCGCGATCGCGTTCGACCTCGCCCGGCGCCGGTTCCGGCCGCCGGCCGGGGGCGGTCCGGTCGGCCGGGCGTTGCGGCGGCAGCAGCCGGAGTTCGTGCTGCACTTCTCCGCCCCGCCCGGGTCGGAGTACCAGGTCACCATGTGGCTGCCCTACCTGGAGCGGATCGGCCGGCCGTTCCTGGTGGTGGTGCGCGAGCCCGAGTTCCTGTCCACCGTGGCCGCCGCCACCCGCGCGCCGGTGGTCCTCTGCCCCACCCTGAAGGCGCTCGACGAGGCGCTGGTGCCCAGCCTGCGGGCGGCGTTCTACGTCAACCACGGCGCGAAGAACGCCCACGTGATCCGGTTCCACCAGCTCACCCACGTGCAGTTGCACCACGGCGACAGCGACAAGGCGCCCAGCGCCAACCCGGTGTCGGCGATCTTCGACAAGATCTTCGTGGCCGGCCAGGCCGCGATCGACAGGTACGCCCGCGCCGGCGTGGAGATCCCCGCCGAGAAGTTCGTCGTGGTCGGCCGCCCCCAGGTCGAGGCCATCGAGGTACGCCGGGAGCCGAGGCCGGCGTCGGCGCACCCGACCGTCCTCTACACCCCCACCTGGACCGGGCACCACGCCGACGCCAACTACTGTTCGCTGCCGGTGGCCGAGACGCTGATCCGGCGACTGATCGACCGCGGCGCGGCGGTGATCCTGCGCGCCCACCCGTACACCGACCGGAACCCGGCCTCGGCGCGGCAGCTCGCCCGGCTCACCGAACTGCTCGCCGCCGACAAGGCGAAGACCGGCCGGCCGCACCTGTGGGGCGCGGCGGCGGCCCGGGAGCTGACGCTCACCGAGTGCGTCAACCGCGCCGACGCGCTGGTCTCCGACGTCTCCGGGGTCATCTCCGACTGGCTCTACTCCGGCAAGCCGTACGCGGTCACCGACACCGGCGCCGACGGCGCGCACTTCGTCGAGCGGTTCCCGCTCGCGGCCGCCGGCTACGTGCTGCGCCGCGACATGTCCAACGTGGACGACGTGCTCGCCGCGCTGCTCGACACTGACCCGAAGGCCCCCGAACGCTGGACGGCCCGGACCCGCTACCTGGGCGACTTCCCCGCCGACGGCTACGCCGAGGCGTTCCTCTCCGCCGCCCGCCGCGAGCTGGAACCGGACTGGGCCGTCCCGGCGCCGCGTCCGGCCTAGAGATAGGGGTCGAGCAGGGCGAGCACCGCCGCCGGGTCCTCGACGTGGGCGTGGTGGCCCAACCCGGGCAGGGTGGCCACCGGCACGCCGAACGCCTTGAGCTGCGCGTCCGTCACCATCGGATCCGTTTCGCCGCGCGCCAGCAGCACCGGCGCGTCGGCGGCGGCCAGCAGAGCGGGCACGTCGGGCTCACCCACCGCGAACCCGGCCGGATCCATGGCCAGCCGCCACCGTCCACCGCCCCGCTCGTCGCCGCCGGGGTGGCTCCGGTGCCCGCGGCCGTCCTCCCGCCGCAGCCCCGCGTCGACCACCGGATGGTCGGGAGCGAACAGGCCGGCGAGCCCGGAGACCCGCAGGTAGCGGCGGGCCGCCTCGTCACGGGTGGCGAACCAGGTCACCGGCCGGGCCGCCAACTCGTCCGCCTTGGCCAGCTCGGCCGGTGACCAGACCACCTTGATGCCCAGCCCGACCACCGCGTCGACCGGCAGGCCCCGCTGCCGTGCGGCGAGCGACAGCGCCACCACGCCACCGAGCGAGTGCCCGAGCAGCACCAGCCGGTCGTGCGGGCCGAGCCGGAGCGCGTCGAGCCCGTCCGCCACGCGCCGCGCCAGGGCCGCGAACGAGTACCCGGCCTCCGGCAGCGGCGGTGACCAGCCGTGGCCGGCCAGGTCGGGGGCGAGCCAACGCCCCTGCCAGCGACGCTCCAGCAGCGGCGCCCAGGGCAACCACACCTCGCCGGTGGCGCCCATGCCGTGCAGGAGCACCAGGTGGCGGGTCGCCGTCGCATCGCCCATACGCCGCAGTCTGCCACCGCACGGACACCACGCGCGAGACCACGCACGGCCGGCACCGCCCGGGCGAATGGAACGCGATGACTGCCCGCGGACACCGGAGGCACTCCCGCGTCGTTCCACAACCTGGGCGCGGAACGGTGTCGACGCGTAGGGCACGCCGGACGTTGCTTGCGCTCGCAGCCCTACAAACTTGATGGCGTGGACGGGTCGCCCTCCTGACCCGTCCACGCCATCAAGTTCGCAGGCTCTGGAGCACTGACTGTCCGCAGCCACGGCCGGGTGGGGGCGGGCGGCGAGTGGAACACGGTGGATGTGTGGGCGCGCGTGAGAGATCCATAGCGTTCCAGTAGCGGGCATGCCTCAGTGGGGGGATTGTCCGGTTCGGCGGTGGTGGGCGGCACGCTGGCGGCGGAATCGTCGACGGGGCGGCGGCGTTGTAGACGGGTGCACGGCCGAGGAAGGCAAGCCCCCCCGCCTGGGAATGACGGTGGACCCCCGGTCGTTGCACACACTTCCGGCGCCGCGACGAGGCCCCCCGCCCCGCGAGCAGCCAGAACTTTCTCGTGCGCCTGACGGTGCCCGCACCCCCCCCGGTGCGTTGACCCCCGAATGGAGCCCCCGCCATGAACACGATGCTGCGTAAGAGCGTGCTGGGTATTGCTGGTCTGGCTTTCACCGGTGGTGTGTTCGCCGGTCCGATCGCCGGTCATGTCGAGTCCGCGCACGCCGCTACGGCCAAGCCGGTCACGGCGGTGGCGAGTGTGCAGGGTGAGCAGTCGACGATCAACCTGAACGACGAGCAGACGGCGAACGTGAAGGCGATCATCGCGGCGACGAAGAAGGCCGGGCTGCCGGAGCGGGCTGCGGTGGTCTCGATCGCGACCGCGTTGCAGGAGTCGAAGCTGGAGAACCTGGGCCATCTCGGCGACCGCAACGACCATGACTCGCTGGGTCTGTTCCAGCAGCGCCCGTCCTCGGGTTGGGGCACCCCGGAGCAGATCACCGATCCGGAGTATTCGACGCTTGCGTTCCTGAAGGGGTTGAAGCAGGTTGACGGCTGGCAGGACATGCCGCTGACCGAGGCCGCGCAGACGGTGCAGGTGTCGGCCTACCCGGACGCGTACGCGCAGTGGGAGAAGCAGGCCACCGACCTCGTCGGCAAGCACTGGAACAGCTGAGACGACGCGAAGGCCGGCACCCCGGACAGGGGTGCCGGCCTTCGACGCGTACGGTCAGGCGGAGTAGCCGCGCGTGGCCATCCAGTTCGCCAGATCGATGGTGCTGATCCAGTACGCCGGCAGCGACGGGTCGGCCGAGTCGGCGATCCGTACGGTCCGACCGTCGTTCTGGTAGCCGACCACGGCGATGTAGTGGCCGCCCGGGAACGAGTGCCAGCCGCCGTTGGTGTCGGTGGCGTCCCCGACGACGTTCGAGACCACCGCCCGGCCGTTGCGGACCGCGTTGACCACGTCGGCCTGGAGTCGGTCGATCTGCGCCTTGGTGGCCGTGCCGGGGATCATGCGGGTCCGGTACGGGTCGCCCTTGACCTGCTGGTTGAGCACCCGGGTGGTGTCCTCGGCCGAGTTGGTGCCCATCTCGGTGGTACCGAGCGCGACGGCGAGCGTGTCCTGGCTGCGCTCGATGCCGGTGGCGCTGAGCGCGTTCCGCACCGCGGCCGGGCCGCAGTAGTAGTAGGTGGTCTGCGCCTGGTAGTCGTAGTCGAGCACCTTGCTCGACGGCGGCTTCGGCGTGGCCTTGCGGGTGGTGTCCGGGTCGGCGACCTTCGCCGTGGGCGAGGCGCTGGGCGAGCGGCGGGGCGAGGCGCTCGGCGACGCGCTCGGCGACGCGCTCGGCGACGCGCTCGGCGACGGGACGGCGATGCGCGCCTCGCTGCGGCTGGCGGTGTCGCCGAGGCGGGAGCCGAGTTCCGCCACCGCGGCGGTGCTCTCCTGCCGGGTCGGCGCGTCGTCGGTGGCGGTCAGCGCGGCGCCGGTGCCACCGGCCAGCACGAGGGCCGCCGCCGAACCGGCGATGATCTGGTACGGACGCTCGGTCGCGAGGCGACGCAGGTGGCGCTTCAGGTGGTACTTCACGGGTTTCCTCCACGGGGTGGGCGGCACGCGCCGACCCCGCGCGTGGAGGAACTCACACGCGCTGGCGGGCGGGACGGCCGCGGGAAGTCGCCCGGATGCCGGGCGGGACGGGGTCGGAAGCGCGTCGCGTCAGGCGAGCGCCGGCACCCCGGGGCCGTGGAGGCGGGGAGACGTTCGGGGGGTGGTGGGCACGGGATGGAACTCCTTCCGTGGCCGCCGACCGGGTTAGCTGACGGATTCGGGCGGGAAGTACGCCCTACCGCGGCCGTGGGCTCGCGGATTCACCCCGGTGTTGCGTTGGGTCCCCGGTTCGTATGCACGATTAGGCGGGTCGGCGCGGCGTCGCCATCTGCGATCGGGAACCGCACCGGACGCGCCGACACTACCGGCGGGTACAGGCCCTGCCAAGCGCTCTCACCTGCGTAAACATCCTCGACGACTACGGATTCGGAACAGCCGGTCACCGACCTCCCTCAATGGGACAAGCGGCTACGTCGGCGCCGTGCGGCAGGAAGCGGACATCCGGCCGACGAAGAATCGGGCAGCGGGCGCAGCAGGGGCCATCGATCCGGACGGTCGCCGGCGGACGGCACCGGTGACCGGCCTCACCGGTTTCGGGTAACGATTCGGTCGACGTGCTCCCCGGGACGCTCAGCCGACGCGGGCCGGACGCCACCGCACCGCCGACGGGGCCGGGACGCGGCTCGCCGACGAGACGCGGGACGTGGGCACCGGCCGCAGCGCCGTGGCAGCCGCGCACGCCTCGGCGGCGAGCGTGCGGGCCGCCTCGGCGGCCAGTTCGGCGTCCCGCCACGCGAGGCGTTCCCGCTCGGCGGCCGTCTCCCAGCCGGCCCGCCGCCCGTCGCGGACGGTCCGGGCCAGCACGATCTCCTGCTCGGCCGGGTGCCGGCGCGGGTCCCACCCGTTGCGGTGGGCGAGCACGTCGGCGAGCTGGCGGGCGGTCAGCTCCCCCCGCCAGTGCGCCGTCATGGCGGCGTGGTGCAGCCAGCGTTCGCGCGCCGCGTACTCGGCAGGGGTGCGGGGTGTGTGCGGGGCGGGCAGCGCGCCGGCGCCGGCCAGGCGGCGGGCGGCGGCGTCCGCCTCGTCGTAGGCGGTCCAGGCCCGCTCGGCCTCGCTCTGGGCGGTCAGCCACTGCTCGCGACGGCGACGGGCGGTCTGCGCGGCCCCGGCGGCGGCCATCGCCACCTCGTCGGCGTACCGGGCCAGGTCGGCGCGGTGGAGCGCCTCCGCGTCGACGGGTTCGAGTGCCGGCTCCCCCGCGCCGTCGCGTTCCGGTCGAGCGACCAGCACGGCGAGCAGGACGAGGGCGAGCACGGTCAGCGCCGACCAGATGGCGGCGGCCTCGGGGACGGCGGTGAGGAAATTGAGGAGAACGGTCTGCGACATGGTCGGCACCTCACGGGAGACAGTGGCGGGTAACTCCGCACGGCCGGTCGGGGGCGGGGCGCGGCCGGAGTCCGGGCGCCGCCGGGCCGCCGAGGGGCGGTGCGGGGTGAGGTTCGGTGGGCGCGGTCACGGGCCGGGCCCGTGGCGGCTCAGCGGGCGGGCGGGGCCCGCGGACCGGCCGGAGCCGGCGGCTGGCCGACCGGGAACGGGTGCCGCCCGGTCGGGGGCGGGGCATCGCCCACCGGCTGCGGCTCGGGAACGCCGACGCGGCTCCGCTGCCGATCGACGGCGGGGACGCCCTGCCGCTCGACGACGGTGTCGCCCTGCCGCTCGGTGACGGTGTCGCCCTGCCGCTCGGCGGCGGTGTCGCCCTGCCGGTCGGCGACACTGCCGTTCGGCCGTTCGGCGGCGTCGGCCCGCAACCCGGCGGCTGGGCCGGCCGCCGCGGGTGCGATCGGGGACACGCCGGTCGGCAGCGTGGCGGCGCCCAGCGAACAGGCGACGACCACGGCCAGGCTGGCCAGCATCCGTGCGACCCAGCGCGCCACCCACCACACGGGACAGGTGAGCGCGATCGGAGCCACGGGAACAAATTACCGCCGATCCGGGCACGGCGCATCGTCGCCCGGCGTGTCGCGACGCCGTTGACCAGGGTGGACCGCTCAGTCCGGCCGGCGCCGCCCGGCGTACTCGATCGACGGGTCCGGCTCCCCGGCGGACGCCGCGCCGGTGTCGTCGGCGGCCGCGCGCGGTGCGGGCACGCCCGGTGTCGGCGCGGCGGCGGCCGGACCGCCGCGGGCCCGGCGCGACGGGCCGAGGCGGCGCATCATCGGCTCCTCCACCCAGCGGTGCAGCACGGCGGCGAGCGCCAGGGTGAGCAGTAGGAAGCCGAGCACCGCGAGCGGGCCCCGCCACCCGGGCAGCCCGGTCCCCCAGTCCCCGGTGAGCCGCAGCACGGTCACCATGACCAGCACGTGGACCAGGTAGAACGCGAACGAGACCTCACCGAGCCAGAGCATCGGCCGGGACCGCCACGGGGTCCGCCGGCCCCGCACGTCGGCGTTCGCCGCCGCGGTGATGACCAGCAGGTACGCGACGGCGAGCAGCGCCGCCCAAAACTCGGCCCGGATCCACAGCGCGGCGACCGCCCAGGTGGCGACGAAGGCCAGGCTGGCGGTGGTCAGTCCGGGGCCGCGCCAGCGGTTGCGGCGCATCAGCTCGGCCGCCGCCGCTCCCATCCAGAACTCGAACGAGCGGGTGACCGGGAAGATCTGCGTGAACCACCACCGCTGCTCCTCGGGCACCAGGTGCTGGCCCGGCCAGAGCGCCAGGATGAGCAGCGGCGCGGCGACCAGCACGGCCCGGAGCACGCCGGTACGCGCCCGGCGCAGCCACGGCACCACCAGGGGCAGACACAGGTAGAAGGCCAGCTCGCAGGAGAGCGACCAGCTCACGTTGTTGATGCTGTAGAAGTAGCCGTTGAGCGGGATCCACGCCTGGACCAGGAACAGGTTCCCGATCGCGGCCCACGGCAGTACCGGGTCGGCGAACCAGGCCGCCACGGCCAGCGCCGCCAGGAACGTCACCACGTGGTTCGGGTAGATCTTGGCCGCCCGGCGGCGCAGGAACGTCCACCCCGACTCGCCGTCCCGGTACGACCAGACGAGCACGAAGCCACTGAGGATGAAGAAGAACTCGACGCCGGAGAGGCCCAGGCTGAAGACCTTGCCCATCACGGCCTGCCACTGCGGCTCCGCGATGATCCGCATGGTGCCCGCGTGGAAGCCGAAGACCAGCAGGGCCCCCATCCACCGCAGCCCGGTCAGCGACGGCAGACGCGGAGCACGGGTGGTGGTCGGGGCGCTGGTCATCCCGGGCACCTTACCGGGTCGCCGGGGGCGGATTCCGGCGCGGCGACGTCCGGGCCGGTCCCGGCGGGCGGCGGATAGGATTTCCGTTCCCGCGCGGCGGGGCCCCACCGGGCCCGCCGGGCCCGTACGGAAGGTGAGCAACCGGATGCACCAGCGGATCCTCCTCCGCGCCCGCAAGGGCCCGTTCGACGTCCTGACGCCCGAGGAGACCTTCGCCGGCAACTGGATCAGCGACAACACCGGCAACCTGGTCTTCAGCCACGCCGCGAACAAGCTGCTGGCCACCTCCACGGCGGAGGTCACGTCGACCCGGAAGCTCGCCGACCCGCGCGACGCCGACGAGATCAACGAACGGTACGACGTCTTCGTCATTCCGCTGGCCAACGCGTTCCGGCGCAGCTTCATCAACCGCCTCGAACCGATGACCCGGCTGATCGAGCGGCTGAAGATCCCGGTGGTGGTCCTCGGCGTCGGCGTGCAGACGAACGTCGACGGCGACCGGGAGTACCTCCGCCAGATCGACGAGCCGGTGAGCGCGTTCTGCCGGGCGGTGCTCGACCGGTCGCACAGCATCGGGGTGCGCGGCGAGATCACCGAGAGCTACCTGCGTACGCTCGGTTTCTCCGCGGTGGAGCAGATCGGCTGCCCGTCGATGTTCCTGCACGGGGACACGTTCACGCTGGCGAAGACCCGGCCGGAGCTGACCACCGACGCCCGGATCGCGCTGACCATCTCCCCGTACGTCTCGTCGATGGCCCCGGTCGTCCGCCACCACCGGGAGCGCTACCCGAACCTGTGCTACGTGCCGCAGGACCTGCGCACGCTCGGCACGCTGCTCTACGGCGACGCGCCCGAGCACCGGGGCAAGCACAGCGAGATGCCGCTGCACACCTCGCACCCGCTCTTCGTCGAGGACAAGGTGCGGATGTTCGTCGACCCGTGGACCTGGATGGCGCACCTGTCCGGCTTCGACTTCAACTTCGGCACCCGCATCCACGGCACCATCACGGCGTTGATCGCCGGCACGCCCGGCTACCTGTTCGCGCACGACTCGCGGACCCTGGAGCTGGCCCGCTACTTCGGCATCCCGCACCGGATCATGCGGGACGTGCCGGCCGACGTCGACGCCGCCGACCTCTACGCCGAGGCCGACTACACCGCGCTGACCGAGGGCCACAAGGCCCGCTTCGACACCATCACCGCGTTCCTGGCCAAGCACGACCTGGGCACCTCGTTCGCCGACGGCGACAGCGCCGCGGCGTTCGACAGGCGGGTCGCGGAGACCGAGTTCCCGCCCGCGGTCCGCCCGGCCGCCGCCAGCGGACCGGCCGAGCTGCTGATCCGCATCCAGCGGCTCCACGACGAGAACCGCCGGCTCGCCGACACCGTGCGCACGCTGCGCGCGCAGGGGCTGCGCGAGCGGATCAAGCAGGCCGTCCCGGACCCGGTCCGCCGGATGCTGCGACGCTGATCCGTCGTACGCCTGTTCGACCGCCGGGGTACGATCGCCTGCGTGTCCGACGTCGCGTACCAGCCCTCGATGCTCGACCTGGCCGAGCACGGGCCGACCCTCGGCCCGCTCGCCGGGCGGACCCGGCACGAGCTGAGCCGGGGCGCCTGGGTCGACCACCTGCCCGGCTGGGTGCGGGGCTCCGACGCGGTGCTCGACACGCTCCGGCACGACGTGCCGTGGCGGGCCGAGCGCCGCACCATGTACGACGCCGAGGTCGACGTGCCGCGCCTGCTCTGCTGGTACGCCGCCGGTCGACCGCTGCCGCACCCGGTGCTCACCGCCGCCCGCGACGCGCTCACCCGGCACTACGCGCCCGAGCTGGGGGAACCGTTCGTCACCGCCGGCCTGTGCCTCTACCGCGACGGCCGGGACAGCGTCGCCTGGCACGGCGACACCAAGGGCCGCTCCGCGCACACCGACACCATGGTGGCGATCGTCTCGTTCGGCTCGCCCCGCCCGCTGCTGCTGCGCCCGCGCGGCGGGGGCGGCCCCGGCCTGCGCTTTCCGCTCGGCCACGGCGACCTGGTGGTGATGGGCGGCTCCTGCCAACGCACCTGGGAACACGCCGTGCCGAAGACCACCCGCCCGGTCGGGCCCCGGGTCAGCGTCCAGTTCCGCCCCGCCGGGGTGGCCTGACCCGGCCCCGTGCTAGAAACAACTCCCAGGGTCGATCACGCCCCCGTCACCCGAGACAAAGGGCGAGGCGATGACCCAGTTCCCCACGTGGGCCGTGCACGGCGACGGCCGGTCGGTACGCCCCGGCGACGTGGTCCATCCCGACGAACGGCTCTCCTGGCCGCGCACCGTCGGGGTGGGCGTGCAGCACGTGGTCGCCATGTTCGGCGCCACCTTCACCGTGCCGCTGATCACCGGCTTCCCGCCGGCCACCACGCTGTTCTTCTCCGGCCTGGGTACGCTGCTGTTCCTGCTGATCACCGGTAACCGGCTGCCGTCGTACCTCGGTTCGTCGTTCGCGTTCATCGCCCCGGTGATCGCCGCCAAGACCGACGGCGGCATCGGCGCGGCTCTCGGCGGCATCGTGGTCGCGGGCGCCGCGCTGGCGCTGGTCGGCGTCGTGGTGCACGTGGCCGGCGCCCGGTGGATCGACGCCCTGATGCCGCCGGTGGTCACCGGCGCGATCGTCGCGCTGATCGGGCTCAACCTCGCGCCGGTCGCCTGGGACGGCGGCGGCGCCGGCACCGGCGTCAAGGCGCAACCGCTGATCGCCGTGGTCACGCTGCTGGCCATCCTGGTCACCACCGTGCTGTTCCGCGGTTTCCTGGCCCGGCTGTCGATCCTGCTCGGCGTGGTGGTCGGCTGGCTGGTCGCGGCGCTGACCGGCCAACTCGACCAGCAGGCGGTCACCGGGCTGCGGCAGGCCGCCTGGGTGGGGTTGCCGGAGTTCCACACGCCCAGCTTCAGCCTGCGCGCCGTCGTGCTGGTCATCCCGGTCATCCTGGTGCTGATCGCGGAGAACGCCGGGCACGTCAAGGCGGTCGCGGCGATGACCGGCCGCAACCTCGACCGGCAGATGGGCCGCGCGTTCCTCGGCGACGGCGTCGCCACCGTGCTGGCCGGCTCCGGCGGCGGTTCCGGCACCACCACGTACGCGGAGAACATCGGCGTCATGGCCGCGACCCGCGTCTACTCCACCGCCGCGTACTGGGTGGCCGGCGGCACGGCGATCCTGCTCGGGCTCTGCCCGAAGTTCGGCGCGCTGATCCTCACCGTGCCGGCCGGTGTGCTCGGCGGCGCCACCACCGCGTTGTACGGCCTGATCGCGGTGCTCGGCGCCCGCATCTGGATCGAGAACCGGGTCGACTTCCACGACCCGGTCAACCTGTTCACCGCCGCGGTCGCGGTGATCGTCGGCGCCGCCAACTACACGCTGACCGTCGGTGACCTGTCCTTCAACGGCATCGCGCTGGGCACCGCCGCCGCCCTGGCGATCTACCACGGCATGCGCCTGATCGCCCGCCTCCGCAACACCACCCCCAACCCCGACCCCGACCACTCCCCCCACCCGCACCCGTCGACTGAGCGTTGATCAAGGAGTTTGCGTCTGCCGGTGCGCCGGAACAGACGCAAACTCCTTGATCAACGTGAGGGGGTGGGGGGTGGGTGGGGGTGGGAGGTGGGGGGTGGGGTCAGTCGCGGTCGATGTGGTGGCCGATGACGGTGGGGCCCAGCATCACGGCGAAGCCGGAACCGTCACGGCGCGGATCCGCCGGGGGCAGGTCCACCGGGTCACCGTTGGCCGTCGCGCCCACCGGCCGCGGGCCGATCCAGGCCACCGACAGCTCCACCTCGCCCTTGAGGAGCCGCTGCGCGCGCACGCCGCCGGTCGCCCGTCCCTTCGCCGGGTACGCCGTCATCGGCGTCACCTTGACCGTGGCGCCGGTCGAGGTGACCACCATCGGCTCGCCGTGCCGCGGGTCGTCGGTGCGGACCGCGCCGAAGAAGACCACCCGCGCCCCCGCCGGGAGGTTGATGCCGGCCATCCCGCCGCCCTTGACGCCCTGCGGACGGACCAGGGACGCCGGGAAGCGCAGCAGCGACGCCTCCGAGGAGACGAACGCCAACGCCTCGGTGCCGTCGGTCAGCCAGGACGCGCCGACCACCTCGTCGCCCTCCCGCAACGAGATCACCTCGAACTCGTCCGAGCGGACCGGCCAGTCGGGCGCGCACACCTTCACCACACCCTGCCGGGTGCCCAGCGCCAGACCGGGCGACCCCTCGGCGGACGGGCCCAGCGGCGCCAGCCCGACCACGGTCTCCCCCGGCGCCAACGGCACCAGCTCGGCGGCCGACATGCCGCCGCGCAGCGACACCGTGCCGGACTGCTCCGGCAGCACCGGCAACGGCAGGACGTCGATCTTGAACGCCCGGCCGGCGCTGGTGACCAGCAGCACCCGCCCCCGGGCGGTGGAGTGCACCACGGCGCGTACCGCGTCGTGCTTGACCCGGCCGCTGCGGCGACGCGCCTCGGCCGCCTCCTCCGACTCGGCCGCGGTGCGGGCGACCAGCCCGGTCGCGGAGAGGATCACCTGACACGGGTCGTCGGCGACCTCCAGCGGGCCGGCCGGCACCGAGGCGGCCAGGACCTCCTTCAGGTCGCCGTCGACGAGCGTGGTGCGCCGCGGCACGCCGAACTGCTTCACCACCGCGGCCAGCTCGTCGGAGACCAGCTTCCGCAGCACCTTCTCATCGTCCAGGATCGTCGACAGCTCGGCGATCTCCCCGCGCAGCTTCTCCTGCTCGGCCTCCAGCTCCAGCCGGTCGTACCTCGTCAGCCGACGCAGCGGGGTGTCCAGGATGTAGCCGGCCTGGATCTCGGAGAGCTTGAACTTCTGCATCAGGCCGTCCTTGGCGGCCTGGGCGTCCTCGCTGGCCCGGATCAGCTTCACGACCTTGTCGATGTCGAGCAGCGCGATCAGCAGGCCGTCGACCAGGTGCAGCCGTTCCTCCCGCTTGCGCTTGCGGTACGCGGTGCGCCGGGTCACCACCTCGTAGCGGTGGGCCAGGAACACCTCCAGCAGCTCCTTGAGCCCGAGCGTACGCGGCTGGCCGTCCACCAGCACCAGGTTGTTCACGCCGAAGGACTGCTCCAGCGGGGTCAGCCGGTAGAGGTCGGCCAGCAGCGCCTGCGGGTTGACCCCGACCTTGCACTCGACCACCAGGCGGGTGCCGTTCTCCCGGTCGGTGAGGTCCTTGACGTCGGCGATGCCGGTCAGCCGCTTGGTCTTGTTGACCTCGTTGGTGATGGCCGCGATGACCTTCTCGGCGCCGACGCCGTACGGCAGCTCGGTGACGGTGATGGCCTGCCGGCCCCGGCTGCCCTCCAGCGGGCCGATCTCCACCCGGCCACGCATCCGCACCACGCCGCGCCCGGTCTCGTACGCCCGGCGCACCTCGTCCAGGCCGAGCAGCAGCCCGCCGGTGGGCAGGTCGGGGCCGGGCACGAACTCCATGAGCTTGTCGAGCGTCGCGTCCGGGTGGTTGATCAACCAGCGGGCGGCCTGGACCACCTCGCCGAGGTTGTGCGGGATCATGTTGGTCGCCATCCCGACCGCGATCCCGGACGCGCCGTTGACCAGCAGGTTCGGGAAGGCGGCCGGCAGCACGGTGGGCTGGGTCAGCGAGCCGTCGTAGTTGGGCTCGACGTCGACGGTGTCCTCACCCAGCTCGCCGACGAGCAGCATGGCCTCCCGCGACATCCGGGCCTCGGTGTAGCGCGCCGCGGCCGGGCCGTCGTCCGGGCTGCCGAAGTTGCCGTGCCCGTCGATGAGTGGGACGTTGAGCGAGAAGTCCTGCGCGAGTCGGACCATCGCGTCGTAGATCGCGGTGTCGCCGTGCGGGTGGTAGCGGCCCATCACGTCGCCGACCACGCGGGCCGACTTGACGTGTGACCGGTCCGGCCGAAACCCCGACTCGTGCATCGACCACAGGATGCGCCGGTGGACGGGCTTGAGCCCGTCCCGGGCGTCCGGCAGGGCGCGGGAGTGGATGACCGAGAACGCGTACTCCAGGTAGGAGTCGGAAACCTCGGTGACCAGCGGGTTGTCGAAGACCCGGGCGCCGGCCTGGTCGAAGGCGGAGAGATCGGCCTTCGCGCGGTCGTCCTTGCGGCGTGCCATGGTGCAGCTTCCTTCCGAAACGAACGCGGTGGTCAGGCGTCGATGGCGTCGCGGTCGACGCGGTCGGCGGAGTCGATGAGCCAGTTGCGGCGGGGCTCGACCTTCTCCCCCATGAGCAGTTCGAGGATCCGCTCGGCGGCGTCGACGTCGTCGAGCGTGATCCGGCGGACCGCCCGGGTGGCCGGGTTCATGGTGGTCTCCCACAGCTCGTCGGCGTCCATCTCACCGAGGCCCTTGAAGCGCGGGATCGGGGTGACGATCTGCTTGCCGGCCTTCTCCAGCTTGCGGACCGTCGCCTCCATCTCGGCCTGGGTGTAGGTGTAGACGGTCTGCGGGTTACGCCCCCTGGTGGTGATCTTGTGCAGGGGCGGCATCGCGGCGTAGAGCCGGCCGGCCTCGATCAGCGGTCGCATGTAGCGGGCGAAGAGCGTGATCAGCAGCGTCCGGATGTGCGCGCCGTCGACGTCCGCGTCCGCCATGATCAGCACGCGGCCGTAGCGCAGCGTGGACAGGTCGAACGTCCGCCCGGAGCCGGCGCCCAGCACCTGCACGATCGCCGCGCACTCGGCATTGTCCAGCACCTGCTGGAGGTTGGCCTTCTGCACGTTGAGGATCTTGCCCCGGATCGGCAGCAGCGCCTGGTACTCGGCGGATCGGGCCAGGCGCCCCGTGCCGAGGGCGCTGTCCCCCTCCACGATGAACAACTCACTTCTGTCGATGCCTCCGGCGCGGCAGTCGACCAGCTTGGCCGGCATGGCCGCGCCCTCCAGCGCGGTCTTGCGACGGGCCGCGTCCTTCTGCTGCTTCTGGGTGAGCCGGACCCGGGCCGCGTCGACGATCTTCTGGAGCACCGTGCGGGCCTCGGCCTTGGTGCGGCGGTCGTCCAGCCAGCTCTTGAGGTGCGCCTCGACCAGGCCCTGGAGCACCTTGGTGATGCCGGCGGTGGAGAGCTCGTCCTTGGTCTGCGAGGTGAACTGCGGCTCCGGGATCCGCACGTGCACCACCGCGGTCATGCCCTCCAGGACGTCGTCCAGGGTGGGCGCGTCCTCCTTGGGCTTGAGCAGGCCCCGGGTGGTGCGGGCGGCCTCGGCGAGGGTGCGGGCCAGCGCGCGCTCGAAGCCCTTGCGGTGGGTACCGCCGTGGGCGTTGCGGATGGTGTTGGTGAAGCACTCGACGGTGCGGTCGTAGCCGGTGCCCCAGCGGAACGCGATCTCGACCTCGGCGCGACGCTGCACGTTGGACTGCATGACGCCGTTGGCGTCGGCGGCGTTCTCGCGGTAGGTGCCCTCGCCGGTGACAAGCAGCGTGCCGGAGACCGGGCGGTCACCGGCCGGGGCGAGGAACTCCACCATGTCGGTCAGGCCGTCGGGGAAGTGGAAGCGCTCCTCGACGGCCTGCTCGCCGGTCTCGTCGCGCAGCCGGTAGGCCACCCCGGGGACCAGGAAGGCGGTGTTGCGCAGCTTGAGCCGGACCGCCTCGGTGTCGAGCGTGGCGCCGGTCTCGAAGTACCGCGGGTCGTGCCACCAGCGGATCGAGGTGCCGGTGCGCTGGCCACGCTTCACGGCGCCGACGACCTGGAGACCGGGACCGGGGGTGAACGGCGCGTCCGGGCCGTCGCCGTCGAAGATCCCGGGTACGCCGTGGCGGAACGACATGGCGTGCACCTTGCCGGCGCGGCGGACCGTGACGTCGAAGCGGCGGGAGAGCGCGTTGACGGCGGAGGCGCCGACGCCGTGCAGGCCGCCGGAGGTCTTGTAGCCGGAGCCGCCGAACTTGCCTCCGGCGTGCAGCCGGGTGAGCACCAGCTCGACGCCGGAGATGCCGGACTTGGCGTGCACGTCGGTGGGGATGCCGCGGCCGTCGTCGTCGACCTGGACCGAGCCGTCGGCGTGCAGGATCACGTCGACGGCGGTGGCGTGACCCGCGACACCCTCGTCGGTGGAGTTGTCGAGGATCTCGTTGACGAGGTGACCCACACCACGGCTGTCGGTGGAGCCGATGTACATGCCGGGGCGCTTGCGGACGGCGTCGAGGCCCTCCAGGTGGGTCAGGTCGTCGGCCCCGTAGAGCATCTCAGGCTGTGCGGTCAACTGGTCGTACTCCCAGGTCTCGGCGGTGTGGTGCCGTTCACCGTGAGCGGTCCCCACGGCGATCGCCGGGCGCGGCGCGCCGCAGCGAGCCTAGCCCGGCGCTCCGACAGGTCCGATGCACCCGGGTGCGGTGTTGCCGGGTCGACCCGCGGGCCACCCCCGGCGGCGCTGTCCGACGACGGGCGGGACGGCGTCCGTGCCCGACAACGACCGGGCCGCCGCTCGTCTTCCCGGTCGCTCGCGGGCGGATTGTTAACACCGGTCGTGACCACGCGTCCGGGCATTGACGCCCGTCACACGCCCGTGATGTGATCGCCACCTCAGAGGATCTTTCACGTTTCTATGTGTGAGGGTGAGGTGGGGCATGTCCGTGTTCCGTCGTTCCGTGCTCGTGGCGGCGCTGGCGCTCGCCACGGCAGCGCTGCCGGCCGCCGTGGCGCCCGCCGCGCCCGCCGCCGCGGCGCTGCCGACCGCCGCGGTGGCGTTGGGTGACAGCTTCATCAGCGGCGAGGGCGCCGGCGGGTACTCCCCGGTGGTCGACGTCAACGGCGTCGCGCAGGGCTTCCCCGGATGGTCGGCGGCGAACGCCAACGCCTACTTCTGCCACCGCTCACCGAACGCCTCGCTGTTCCGGGCCGAGCTGCCGGGCATCGCCGCGCGGTTCAACCTGGCCTGCTCGGGTGGGCAGCCGTACGACATCGCCAACGCCTCGGCCAGCCGGACCAAGGGCCGGCAGGTGGCCGCCCAGCTCGACCAGCTCCGCTCGGTGGCCCGGACCCACGACATCGACCTGGTGCTCGTCGGGCTCGGCTCGAACAACAGCTCCTTCACGTTCGGCAGCGTGGCGGAGAAGTGCGCCAACCGGTTCATCGCGGACGCGTGGACGGGCTGGTGGGAGTTCTGGGCGTACCTGGGCGGGCCAGTGGAGCAGAAGCCGTGCACCGACGCCGACCTGGGCACCGCCGCGCAGTTCTCGGCCGCCACCGCGGAGACCACGGCGGCGCTGCGGCAACTGCTCACCACGCTCGACGAGGTCGACGCGGACGGCCAGCACCGGGTGGTGTTCCAGGACTACACCAACCCGCTGCCGTACGAGCTGGACCAGAGCTACTGGAGCGAGGACAGCCGGGACGACACCCGGGACAAGTTCCGCGCGCTGGGCGCGGAGCGGTACGCGGCCGGCTGCCCCATCCACCGCGCCAGCCTGGCCCCGGGCCAGCGCTTCTCCCAGGGGCTCGGCACGCTGGTCAGCTCCGTGCGCGGCACGCTGGCCGCCGAGTTCCCGGCCGACGACCTGGTCTACCTGAACGTGCAGCGGGCGTTCGACGGCGCCCGGCTCTGCGAGTCGGCGGGCAGCCCGGCCAACGCGCTGGCCACCCCGATCCGGCTGATGGACGGCCCGAGCGGCACCTTCGTGACCAGCCTCTCCGGCTACGACAAGCTGGACATCCAGCGGATCGCGAACGCCTGCGGCACCTACTTCCAGACCTGCCAGGAGTCGTGGCACCCGAGCGCCGCCGGCCACCAGGTGCTCGGCCGGTGCCTGAGCGGAGCGGCGGTGACCGGCGCCCGCGCCGTGTCCTGCGTCCGCGCCCCGGACGGCACGATCAGCGTGAGCTGACGCCACCCGATCAGCGTGCGCCGGGGACGCCGGCCGGTAGTCACCGGCCGGCGTCCCCGCGCGTGGGCAGGCGGACGGTCAGGCGCGGGTCGCGGTGCCGAGCACGTGCGGCGCGGCGGGCGCCGGGATCCCGGAGGCGGGGAAACGGAACCGGTCCAGCCCGGTCACGGTGAAGCCGGCGGCCCGGATCGCGCCGACGGTGTCGCGGGCGGTGTGGCAGCCGGCGCAGAGCAGCGGCCAGAGCGTCGCGTCGGCGAGACGCTGGGCCCGGCGCAGGCCCGGTGTCGACGCGACCACGTGCTCGTAGAAGCGCAGCTCGCCGCCGGGCCGGAGCACCCGGCGCGCCTCGCGCAGCGCCGCCGCCTGGTCGGGCACCGAGCAGAGCACCAACGACAGCACCACCGCGTCGGCGGCGCCGTCGGCGACCGGGAGCGCCTCGGCCAGGCCGGCGGCGACCGTCACCGGGACCGGGGCGGTGGCCGCGGCGGCCCGGGCGAGGGCGCGCAGCCGGGGTTCCGGCTCCACCGCGAGCACCCGGGTCACGGTCGGCGGGTAGTGCGGCAGGTTGCGTCCGTTGCCGGCGCCGACCTCGACCACCCGGCCGGGCAACCCGGCGACCAGGCGACCCCGGTGCGCGGCTGCGCCGGCGGCGTCCATCGCCACGCTGGCCCGGGCGAAGAGCCGGGCGAAGACCGGGTGCGAGACGCCCATCAGGGGATGGCCGGCCGGGCGCCGAGGCTGAGCAGGAGCGGGCCGGCCGGGCCGTCGACCAGGTCGCCGAGGCGTACGCCGTCGAGCACGGCGAGGAACGCGGCCTGGGCCCGGCGCAGCTCGCCGCGCAGCCGGCAGCCGGTGACCAGCGGACAGGCCGGTTCGGCGCAGTTGACCACCTCGTCGTCGCCCTCGAAGGCGCGCACCACCTGAGCGACTGTCACGTCGCCGGCGTGCTCGGCGAAGGCCACCCCGCCGGAGCGGCCCCGGATGGTGACCAGGACGCCGAGCCGTTGCAGCCGCTGCACCACCTTGGCCACGTGGCTGCGGGGCAGGGCGAGCCGGGTCGCCAACTCGTCCACCGTGGCCCGTACCGGGGACGCCGCGGTCAGCATGGCGATCCGCAGCGCCATGTCGGTCGACCGGTTGAGCCTCACACCTCGACATTAGTCACTGGACGCCGTACGTGACACGGGCCGATCGACGGTGATCCGCGCCACGCCCGTTCCGGGACCTTGGACCTGAAGAGGAATCTTTGATTCCTGTTTCGTGGTGGTCGACCCGTTCGACGCCAGAAGGAGACACGCCGTGCTCTCGGAATCCTCCGCCGCCGTGGTGACCGCGACCCTGCCCGCCGTCCGGGCCCACGGCGAGGCGATCACCGGCCGGTTCTACCGGCGGATGTTCGACGCCCACCCGGAGCTGCTCGACCTGTTCAACCGGGGCAACCAGGCGACCGGCCAGCAGAAGGCCGCGCTCGCCGCGGCGGTGGTCGCGTACGCCGGGCACCTGACCGGGGACGCCGCCGGCCTGCCGTGGGGGCCGGTCCTGGACCGGATCGCGCACAAGCACGCCTCGCTCGGCATCACCGCCACCCAGTACCCGATCGTCGGCCGGCATCTGCTCGCCGCGGTCGCCGAGGTGCTCGGCGATGCCGTCACGCCCGCGGTCGCCGCCGCCTGGGACGAGGTCTACTGGCTGCTCGCCTGCGAACTGATCGCCCGGGAGGCGCGACTGTACGCCGGCGCGGGCGTGCCGGAGGGCGGCCCGGTGTGGCGGGACTGGCGGGTGACCGGCCGAGCCCGGGAGACCGCCGACGTCGTCTCGTTCACGCTCGCGCCAACCGACGGCGGCGCGGCCCCCGACTTCACGCCCGGCCGGTACGTCTCGGTCGCGGTCGACCTGGACGACGGTCGGGGACGACAGATCCGGCAGTACAGCCTCTCCGGCCGACCGGGCGCCGCCGAGTGGCGGATCACCGTGAAGCGGGTCCGTGGTCAGGCCGGCGCGCCGGACGGCCTGGTCTCCGGGTACCTGCACGACCGGGTGTCCGTGGGCGACACGCTCCGGTTGAGCCCGGCGTTCGGCGAGGTCGACGCGACCGGTGACGACGGGCCGCTGCTGCTGGTCAACGCCGGCATCGGGCTCACCCCGGCGATGGCGGCGCTGGCGCACCTGGCCGAACGGGACCCCCGCCGCGAGGTGACCCTGGTGCACGCCGACCGCGCCGCCGCCGCGCACGCGCTGCGGCACGAACTGCCCGCGATGCAGGAGCGGCTGCCGAACCTGGCGGTCCACCTCTGGTACGAGGACACCGCCGACGCCGAACTGCCCCCGCTGAAGGCGGAGGTACGCGCCGGCCTGGTCGAGCCGGACCGGATCCCGGTCGCCGCCGGGGCCACGGCCCACCTGTGCGGCCCGATCGCGTTCATGAACCTGGTCCGGGGTGACCTGCTGCGCCGGGGCGTGCCGGCCCGGCGGATCGCCTACGAGGTGTTCGGCCCCGGGATGCTGCCGGGCTGACCGGCCGGGGTCGGTGCGACGGGTCCACCCACCGCTTGCTACCCGCCGGTAGCTAGGCTGGGCCGGTGAGTGGCGAGTACGCGCAGGAGTACGTGGACGTCGACGGCGCCCGGATCGGCGTCCAGGTCTATCCGGAGCCGGCCGGGCCGCCCGGCGCGCCGGTGGTGGTGATCTGGCCGGCGATGGGCGTCCGGGCCCGCTACTACCGCCCGTTCGCCGCCGCGCTGCGCGACGCCGGGCTCGCGGTGATCGTGGCGGACCTGCGTGGCACCGGGGAGAGCACCCCGGCGCCGGCGCGCACCTGCCGGTACGGCTACGCCGAGCTGGCCACCGACGTCGGCGCGGTGCTGGACGCGCTCAAGCCCCGGCTGGACGGCCGCGTCCGGGTGCTGCTCGGGCACTCCCTCGGCGGGCAGGTGGCGGTGCTGCACCAGGCGCTGCACGACGCCGGCCGGGTGGACGGGCTGGCGCTGGTGGCGGTGGGCCTGCCGTGGTGGCGCCGATACCCGGGACGGCGCGGCTGGGGCGTGCTGCCGTACACCCAGGGCATCGCGGCGGCGGCCCGGCTGCTGGGGGTCTGGCCCGGCTGGGGGTTCGGCGGCCGGCAGGCGAGCGGCGTGATCCGCGACTGGGCGCACACCGCCCGTACCGGCCGGTTCCCGACGCTCGACGGCGTCGACACGGAGGCCGCCGTGCGGCGGATCCGGACGCCGGTGCTCGCGGTCAGCGTCGACGACGACCAGTACACGCCGCACGAGACGCTGGACCACCTCTGCGACAAGCTGACCGGCGCGCCGGTGACCCGGCACCGCTACACCGTCGCCGAGGCGGGCGCCGCGCTGGACCACTTCACCTGGGTCCGCGCGGCGGCGCCGCTGGCCGCCCGGGTGGCCGCGTTCGCCGGCACGCTGCCGGGACGCATCCCGGGGGCGTGAGCCGGCCGAGGACGGGTATGCCGCACCGCCCGAACACGGCGGAGGGGGATCAGATGTCCGAACGGCACACCGCGTTGCGCTCGATGCACGACCTGGGCCTGGCGGCCTGGTTCGGCGGCTCACTGATGGGGGCGCTCGGCGTCAACGGCGCGGCGGCACGAATCGACGACACGACTCAGCGACTGCCGGTGGCCTCGGCCGGCTGGGCGCGGTGGACCCCGGTGAACGCGGCGGCGATCGGCGCCCACCTGGCCGGCGCGGTCGGTGAACTGGTCACCGAGACCCCGCGGATGGCCCGGCAGTCCGGGGTGGGGAAGGCCAGCGCGGTGAAGACCGCGCTGACCGTCGGCGCGCTGGCGGTGACCGGCTACAGCCGGCTGATCGGCATGCGGCTGGAGAAGGCGGGCGGGCCGCCCGTCGACGGGATCACCGAACCGAACCACCACACACCGGCCACCGTCGCGGCCAGTCAGCGGCAGATGAAGCTGCTCCAGTGGGCGGTGCCGGCGCTGACCGGCGCGCTCGTCGTGATGACCGCGTACATGAGCGAGCAGCAGAAGCCCGGTCAGGTGTTCCGCGGCATGCTGGACCGCGCCGGTGGGCTGATGTCCGCGCCGAAGAACCTCGGCAAGATGGCCGCCGTGGGCGCGGCCGGCCGCCATCTGGTCGCGTCCGGCCGCTGAGCCCACCGCGCGGCCGGCGACCCACATCGGGGTGGGTCGCCGGCCGCGCGGTGCCCGGTCAGGAGCCGGTGCCGTCCTCCCCCGGCGCGCCGGGCGCGGACGGTTCGTTGTCCGGCACCGGCGACCCGGTCACCGGTCGCCCGGTGTCGTCCACCAGGCCCGGGGCCATGCTGCCGCCGTGCGCCTCCTCGGCCTCCCGGATCGCCCGGGGATCCCGGCCGTCCGGGGTCGTCTCGTCCCGCCGTTCGTCCACCTGCTCGCCCCCTCGCTGTCGTCCCTGGCCGGTACCCGTGCGGCGGCCGGGAAAACCCGGGCCCGTCCCACGGCGCGGGCCGGTCAGGCGCTAGGCACGCACGGCGGCGGGCACCACCCCGAGCAGTTCGGCGAGCCGGGCGGCGTCCCGTTGGGCCTGGTCGCCGCAGCAGTTGTTGGTCAGCACGTGCAGCTCGGCGCACTGGTCGGCCAGCTCGCGCAGCAGCACGGCCCAGTGCCGCAGCTCCGACTCGCCGTACGCGTAGCGGAACCGCTCCTGCTTGTCGCCGCTGGACCAGGCGTCGCTGTGCCCGTGGAACCGGACCACCGCCAGGTCGGTGGTGGCGACCAGGATCGGCGGCACCGAGGAGACGTGCCCCTGCGGCATGTCCACACAGCCGTATCCGAGGCCGTGCTCGCGCAGGAACGTCACGGTGTCGACCACGGCGTCCTCGGTGAACCAGGAGGAGTGGCGCAGCTCGACGGTGACCGGAAAGGGCCGGCACCGCCCGGCGGCGGCCAGGATCCGCCGGCGGGCCGCGTCGCCGCGGGCCAGCCACGGCGGGAACTGCAACAGCACCGCGCCGAGCCGGTCGGCCGCCGCGAGCGGCGCCAGCGCCGCGTGGAACCGGTCCCAGAGCTGGTCGTACGCCCCGGCGGACAGGTCGCGCCACCGGATCCGGCTCGGTCCACCGCTCGGCCGCAGGTCCTTCGGCAGCGCGTCGACAGGCGTGTGGTGGCCGGTGAAGAGCCGGAACGCCTTGACGTCGAAGGTGAAGCCGGGCGGGGTGGCGTCCGCCCACGCCGTCGTGGTCTCCGGCGCCGGCACGGCGTAGTACGAGGTGTCCACCTCGACCAGAGCGAAGTGCTCGGCATACCAGCGCAGCCGGCCGGCGGGGGTGTTGGCACCGCGCGGATACCAGCCGGAACGGACCAGCATCTGATCGGCCCACGAGGACGTGCCCACCTTGATGACACCCATGTCGTTCAGTTCACCGCGAACCGGACGGACCGGCAACCGGAGGCTCCGGTGTGGAGCGCCGGAGTTGTCGGTGCCGGGTCGTACCGTGACCCGGGAACGATCGAAGGGACGAACGGCATGGCTCTCACGAACGGCATGGCTCTGACGAACGGCATGGCTGTCACCGACCGGGTGCCCACCGGCGAGCGGGCCGATCTGCTCGCCGCCCTGCGCCGGCACCGCGGCTTCCTGCGCCAGACCGTGGCCGGGCTCGACGACGCGCAGGCCGCGCGCCGCAGCACGGCCAGCGAGCTGTGCCTCGGCGGGCTCGTCAAGCACGTGGCGATCACGGAGCGAAGCTGGGCGCGCTTCGCGGAGGGCGGCGCCGAGGCGATGCGGAGCGAGCCGGTCGACTGGGCCGGCCAGTTCCGGATGGACGAGGGCGACACCCTGGTCGCGCTGCTCGCCGAGTTCGACCGGGTGGCCGCCGCGACGGACGCGCTGGTCACCACGCTCGACCTGGACGCCGCGCATCCGCTGCCCGACGAGCCGTGGTTCGAGCCGGGCGCCGCCTGGACGGTCCGCCGGGTGCTGCTGCACCTGATCGCCGAGATCGCCCAGCACGCCGGCCACGCCGACATCATCCGCGAGTCGATCGACGGCGCGAAGACCATGGGCTGACCCCCGCCCCGTCCCCGAGGCGGGGCGGCGGCGCAGGTGAGGTGACCGGTCTCACGCCGTCCGCCGGGTCCGACGTGTGACGCTCCCACAGGTGGCGGCGCTGAGGATCACGAGATGGACGCATCCCGCCTGGACCAGGAAACCGTCGAGCGACTGCTCGCCGGCTCCGCCGACGGTGCGCAGACCGCTCCCCCCGCGCTCGTCAGGTTCCTCGACGCCGTCCGGGCGGGGCCCGACGTCGGCGAGCTCGACGGCGAGGCCGCCGCCGTCGCGGCGTTCCGGGCGAGCATCCCGACCATCGGTCGGGCGGCCGGCGTCCCGGAGCTGCGGCCGGCGGCCGGCGCCCCCGGTCGACGGCCGGCGGCGGGTCGTCCCGCCGCGGGCGGGCGGCCGGCCCGCCGGTTCGCCGGGTTGCTGGGCGTCAAGCTCGCCGTCGCCACGCTGGCCGCGTCGCT
Source organism: Micromonospora sp. AKA38 (assembly GCF_027925725.1). Classification (NCBI taxonomy): domain Bacteria; kingdom Bacillati; phylum Actinomycetota; class Actinomycetes; order Micromonosporales; family Micromonosporaceae; genus Micromonospora; species Micromonospora sp. AKA38. The sequence goes on from NZ_BNEI01000002.1 coordinate 64,917, forward strand.
CACCGGTGGTGTCGCGCTGGCCGCGGTGACCGGCAACCTGCCCGGCACCACCCGCGACGAAGCGCCACCCGTCGACACCACCACCAGCACCGGCACCCGACCCACGGCCGCGTCCACGCCCCCGGGCCGCCCGAGCCGTCCGATCCCCGGTCCCACCGTCGGCGCCCCCGATCCGTCCGCCCCGGCGGGGCTCTGCGCCGCGTACCAGGCGGTCGCCGGGGCCGAGCGACGGCGCGCGCTGGGCACCCCGGCCTTCGCCGGGCTGGTCGCCGCCGCCGGCGGCCCGGACCGGGTGGTCGGCTACTGTGCCGCCCTGCTCGACGGCACCGGCGCGCCGACCGGGTCCGGCACCCCGACGCCGGGTGACCCGAGCGGGCGGCCGGAGCATCCGACGGGCGGCCCACCGACCGGTGTCGTTCCCACCTCGGCCCCGTCCGGCCCCCCGGCCGGCACCGCACGGCCACCGACCGCCCCCGCCACCACCGGACCGCTGGTCAGCCCCACCGCCGACACCGCGCGGACGCCGGGCGGTCCCGGCTCCGACGCCGCGCGGACACCTGGCGGCCCCGGCCCCGACCGGTCACCGGACGACGCCGCGCCCGACCCGACCGGCCGGCGCGCCGGTTGACGACCGGCTGGTAACTTGCCCCGGTGACCCCGCGGCGTCGCCGACCGGCGATCCTCCTCCGCCTGGCCGTGGTGCTCGGTGTGGTGGCCGGCATCGTGCTCACCGCGCTCGGCCCGGCCACGGTGACCGGCCTGCTGCCGTACTTCACCATCCAGAGCAACGTGGCGGTCGGCGTCCTCGCCGGCTATGCCGCCTGGTGCGCGGCGCGCGGCCGGCCGGAGCCGCCAAGCGTGCTCAAGGGCGCGGTGACGCTCTACATCACCATCACCGGCACGGTCTACCACCTGGTGCTGGCCAATCCGGCGAGCCCGTTCGCGATGGCCCAGCCGCACCGCGAGCCGGGCGAGTGGTGGGGCAACCAACTCCTGCACACCGTGGTGCCGCTGCTCGCGGTCGCCGACTGGGCGTTGTTCGACAGGCGTGGCCGGCTGCGCCCCCGGTACGCCGCCTGGTGGCTGGTGTTCCCGCTGGCGTACCTCGGGTTCGCGCTGGTGCGCGGGCTCGTCGTGCACCGCTACCCGTACCCGTTCCTCGACGCCGGGCAGCTCGGCTACGACGGCGTCGGGCTCAGCGCGCTCGGGTTCGCCGCGGTGTTCTGGCTGCTGGGCCTCCTGTTCGTGGGCGTCGACCGGCTGCTCGCCCGGGCGGGTGCGGCACCGGCGGCCCCGGTGGGCGGCCCGCCGTCCCCGGCCACCGAGCCGACGACACCGGCGAGCCACGGCGCCGGCTGACCGCGGCGGCTGACAGCGGGGTCAGGCCGCCTCCCGGGTGCCGGCCCGCAGCCGTCGGCGGCTGGCCCGTTCCCGGCCGTACGAGTCGGTCCGCCCCCACCGGCCCGGCACGTCGAGCAGCTCGATCCGGCCGTAGCCGGCCGGGATGGCCGGGTCCACCAGCAGGTTGTCGCCGCACGGACGCAATCCCAGCATGACCGCGACCAGCATCAGCAGGCCGCCGGAGGCCCACGACTGCGGTCGGCCGGCGGCCGGGAGCTGCACCGGGTACTTGGTGACCCGGCGCGGGTAGCCGGCGATCACCTCCGGCACCGACCCGCCGAGCGTCTCCGCCACCCCGAGCACGCCGGCGGCGATCTGGGCGGCCTCCGCGTCGTACCCGTAGCGGCGCAGACCGGCCGCGACGAGCGCGTTGTCCGACGGCCAGACCGCGCCGAGGTGCGCGCCGACCGGGTTGTACGGCCGCTGCCCCTCGGCGTACGTGCGCACGCCCCAGCCGGAGAAGAGATCCGGCCCGCACAGGTGGGCGGCGAGCGAGTCGGCCCGCCCGGGTTCCACGATGCCGCTCCAGAGCAGGTGCCCGAGGGCGGAGGTGAGCGCGTCGACCGGCTCCCCGTCGGGGGTGAGCGCCAGCGCGTAGTAGCCCCGCTGCGGGAGCCAGAAGTCCCGGTTGAACCGTTCCCGCAGCCGCGCCGCGTCGGCCTCCAGCCGCTCGGCGTACTCCGGGTCGTCCCAGAACTCCCGGGCCAACCGGGCGCCCCGGATCCGCGCGTCGTACGCGTACCCCTGGAGTTCGGCGGTGGCGCGCGGGAACGGCGGCTCGACGCCGTGCCGGTCGACGATCGCCTCCGGCGAGTTGCGCCAGGTCTGGTTGGCCAGCCCGTTGACCGTGTTGCGCGGCTGGTAGCGCAGGTAGCCGTCGCCGTACGGGTCGCCGTACTCGGTCAGCCAGTCCAGCGCCATCCGGGCCGGGTGACGCAGTTGCCGGACCAGGTCCGCGTCGCCGCTCCAGCGTTCGTACTCGTCGAGCAGGACGACGAAGAGTGGCGTGGTGTCGGCCGCCCCGTAGTAGAGCGCGGTCGGCTCCTCGTCGAACGCGGCCGCCTCGCCGTACCGCAGCTCGCCGAGGATCTTGCCGGGCTCCTCGTCGTGGTAGTCGTCGAGCTGACCGCCCTGCAACAGCGCGAGCATCCGCAGCGTCGGCGGCGTCAGTTCGGGGGTGAACGGCAGCGTCTCCAGGCAGGTGATCAGCGCGTCGCGCCCGTACAGCGTCATCGCCCAGGGCAACCCGCCGACCGGCACCCGCTCGGCGTACGCCAGGGGGGTGTACCGCAGCGCGGCCAGGTCGGTCAGCGCCTGCCGGTACGCGGCGGCCAGGGGTTGGCGTTCGGCGACGAGTTGCGGCGCCTGGTCGCGCCAACGGGCCAGGTCGTCGTGCATGCCCTGCCGGACCCGCTTGCGGTGCGCCTCGATGTCGGCCCGCAGGTCCCGTTCCCCGGCGCCCTGGATGATCATCCGGACGTGCAGGTCGGTGTGCCACGCGCCGTTCGGGTCGACCCGGATGCGGAACGTCATCCCCCGCTGGTCGACCTCGACCGGCGCGGTGCTGGAGACGCGGGTCTCCCGGGTGAACCGTCCGCGCTGGTAGCGGATCCGCAGCTCGCGCTGCTCCGGGTCGGCGGTGGCCACCGGCCGGCGCGGCGCGGGATGGCGGATCTCGGCGGTGTCGGCGAAGTCGCTGCCGATCTCCATCCGCACGATGAAGTCGGCCGGCTCGGCGGCGTGGTTCAGCACCGTGATCCGCTCGTGGAACGTCTCCCCGAGCGAGCGGTAACGGATCACCGAGACGTCCGCGTCCACGTAGTGGCTGGCGGCGCCGGGTACCAGCACGTAGCGGGTCTCGTAGTAGGTCAGGTCGTCCCGGGAGAGCGAGTGCAGCCGCTCGCCGTCGACCGTCAGCACCCAGCGGCACAGGAACCGGGTGTCGAAGGAGAACAGGCCGATCGGCGCGCACGGGTGGGCCTCCATGTCGCCCTGCGCGTCGCCCATGGCGAACACGTTGCCGGTGAGGACGGAGACCAGTTCCTGCTTCATCGGGCCGCCGGCCGGTGGAGGGAGCCGGTCACGTCCCGGGGGTGCCGGGCGTCCGGTGGGCCGGGGAAGATCCGGCGCAACGTCATCAGCAGTCTCAGGTTGCCGTGCACGGTGATGGCGTTGCTCAGGAGCGCCGCGGCGACGTGCAGGCGGCCCGCGGCGATCCGGTCGAACACCTCCCGGTCGGCGTGGACGATCAGCTCCGCCTCCTCGGCCGAGCGGGCCACCCGGACGTCCTGCCGGTCGATGGTCAGATACCAGTGTTCCGTCCGGCCGCCGTCCCGGAGGTCGAGGCGGACGGTGCCGGAGGTGGTCTCCGGCAGTTCGGGGTGCCGGCCGGCCGCTCCCCGGGCCAGGTGCTCCGCGGCCGAGGTGGTCATCGCTGCCTCCTTTGTCCGTCCTCGCGGGTGCCCGACGTGCGGCTCCGCCCGTGGGCGCAGCGTTCCCGCCGCCCGGGTGAGACCAACTCACCCGCTCCGGGTGAGACGGGCCGGCGCACCGGGTACGGAACGTTCATGTCGACGACCGCTGATGCCACCACCGACCGGGTGCTGCTCGCGCTGCTGACCATGCAGCGGGAGTCCTGGGAGCAGGGGATCACCGGGCAGGCGCTGCTCGACCTGGGCCGCCTCGACGCGGCGACGCTCGTCGCGGACGCCGCGGTGACCCGGCAACGGCCCGACGGCCGGCTCGGTGAGCTGGCCGGGTCGGTGGGCGCGGTGAACGGCGCCGCCTGCGGCGAGGTGGTCCGGCACGCCGCGATCAGCACCGGCGATCCGAGGTACGCCGCCGCGCTGGACGCCCAGCTCGACTGGCTGACGCGCCGGGCCCCCCGGGACGCCGACGGCACGCTGTTCCACCTGCTGGACGGCCGCCAGGTGTGGGCCGACACGGTCTACATGGTGGTGCCGCTGCTCGCGCTGACCGGCCGGACGGAGCTGGCCGCCGCCCAGGTGACGGGGCACCGGCGCCGGCTGCACGACACGCGTACCGGCCTCTACGCGGCCCGCTGGGACGCCGACCGGGGCGAGCTGGACCGCCCGCAGCCGTGGGGCACCGGCAACGGCTGGGTGGTGGCCGGGATCGCCCGGGCGCTGCGCCTGGCGTCGGGCTGGCCGGCGGGGACGCGCGCCGAGCTGGCCGGGCACGCCGCGGAGGTGCTGACCGCCTGCCTGCGGTACCGCACCGACGACGGCCTCTTTCCCGACGTGCTCGACGACCCCGGCACGTTCCGCGAGGCGAACACCGCCCAACTGCTCGGCTACGCGGCGTTGACCGGGGTGGCCGACGGGTGGCTGCCGCCGTCGTGGTTCGACACCGGCGCGGAGCTGCTGGCCGCCGCCGCCCGGCGGGTGGACCGGTACGGGCGGGTGACAGGCGTCAGCGGCGCGCCGGACTTCGCCGGGCCGGGCACCTCCCCCGAGGCGCAGGCGTGCTTCCTGCTCGGGCAGGCCGCACTGGGTCGGGCGCGGGCGGTGGTCAGCGCCGCCGGATGAGCCCGCGCACGTAGGCGGCCTGCCCGGCGTGCTGGAGGTCGTCGTCGAGCACGCTCACCAGCCGGACGCCGAGCGTGACCGGCGGGTCCCAGTTCTCGTCCACCACCCGGTCCAGGTCGGCCGGACGCAGCCCGCGCAGGTACGCCACGCTCCGCTCCACCACCGCCCGGTGGTAGTCGAGCAGCACGTCACCGTTCTCCGGGCGCACGGCGGCGATCTGCTCGGGCCCGTGGCCGTAGCCGGTGTCGTCCGGATCGGGGCGCAGGCCGCACCGGCCCGCCCAGTCGCCGGTGACCCAGAGCTGCCGCTCGCCGAGCAGGTCGGCGACGTGGTGGTCCTGGATCCGGGTCAGGTGCCAGACGAGCCAGCCCACCGGGTTCGCCCCGTCCGCCGGGGCCTGCCGTAGCTGATCCGGGTCGAGCCCGTCGAGTGCTCCGGCGACCAGGTCCGGCAGTCGCCCGTACGCCTCGGTCAGCAGGTCGTTCACGTCCACGTGCGCCTCACTCCCCCACCGTCTCGTGTCGTCCCCGGGGCAGTACCGCCCAGCGGGGGCGGCAAACCTCGCCGCCTAGGGTGGTCGGGTGGTCGCGGCGCTGGAGCTGTATCTGGACACCGACGCCTCCCGGCGGATCCGGGTGTTGTGGGACCTGCTGGAGTCCGAGGGGGTGCCGAGCATGCGGTCGCTGCTGGCGCAGCGGCACCGCCCGCACGTCTCGCTGGCCGTCGCGCCCCGCCTCGACCCGGAACGGGTGGCCGCGGCGCTCGCCGGGACGGTGGTGGCCGCGCCGCTGCGCCTGGAGTTCCAGCACGCCGGCCAGTTCGTCGGACGGGTGCTCTGGCTCGGGCCGGCGCCCACGTCGGAGCTGCTGGCCCACCACGCCGGGGTGCACGAACGGCTGACCCGGGCCGGTGTCGGCGTGGTGGAGCACTACCGGCCGGGGCGCTGGGTGCCGCACTGCACGCTCTCCATGCGGGTGCCGAACCCGCTGATGGCCGCCGCGGTGCGTCGCTGCCTGGAGGTGCTGCCGCTGACCGCCACCGTGGTCGGCGCCGCCGTGACCGACCACGCCCGCGACATCGCCCGGCCCCTTCCCTGATCCCACCGGCCGGCGGACGACCGGCCCGGAGACCGGGTTTCGCGCCATCTGCGCCTACCTGTGGCGATTCGCGCCGAACCGGAGCAAGCTGAGGAAAGCGCAGGTCAGAGCCATTCTGGCCACCCGAGGACGTGCGGCCGGAGCGCGTACGAGCCCACCGAAGGAGACCGCGATGGCCGCACCCGTGATCCGTTCCGTCACCGCCACCCGGACCGTCCTGCTGCCCGGGCAGTCGACCACCGTACGGGTCGACGCCTACCACCCCGACTCGCGGCTGCTCACCGTCGCCGGCCGGGTCAGCGACCCCACCGGCGCCGCCTGGGACGCTCCGGTCCGGGTGGACCTGAGCGTCCCGTTGACCATCCAGCTCACCAGCATGTCGCCCGGCGTGACGGTCATCCCGAGCGGGACCGACCCGACCACCTTCACGGTCACCGTCCTGGCCGGCCGGGGTCCGGTCACGGTGACCGCGACGGCGCGGGACGGCGTCGGCCGCACCGGCGCCGGCACCCTCACGCTGACGGTGCCGCTGCTGGTCGGGATGAGCGCCGAGAAGGGGGCCCGGACCCGGCAGGTGGTCGCCGACTATCCGGGCATCCGCTACATGCGCGACTACGGCACCGACGGCCCGGACGCCGACGCGTTGCCGGAGCTGCCCGCGCTCGACGCCGGCAAGTTCGTCGACGCGCCGTCGGCCGTCATGCACGTCTCCTGGAAGGACGACGTCGAGCAGTTGGCGGGCTGGCTCGACGGCGTGCGCCGGCCGATCTACCTGACCTGGTGGCACGAACCGATGGGCGACGTGACGCCGGCGACGTACCGGGCCACCGCGGGCCGGGTGACCCAGCTCGTGGCCGGGCACCCCAACCGGCGCTGGGTGCTCGGGCACGGCCCGATCGTCACCCGCTACTGGCTGGACGAGGGCGGCGGCGACCCGGCCGACTGGGCCTATCCGGGCATGACGCACTACGGCGTGGACTGCTTCTCGCGGGACACCGCCGCGTACTGGCCCGCCTCCCGGATGTTCGGGGTGGCCTTCGGCAAGGTGCGCGCCGCCTGTCCCGGCGTCCGGCTGCTGGTGCCCGAGTACGGGCTGAGCCGGACCACCGCCGACACCACCGGCGCCGGCCGGGCGCAGGCGGTCCGGGACCACGTCGGCTGGCTGCGTCAGCAGACCGACGTGGACGCGATCGCGTACTGGAACAACTGGGCCGACTTCGCGCTGGGTGACCCGCCGCTCGACGCCACCGCCTGGCGCGATCTCCAGTTCGTCGCGGCATAGGATGGGTCGATGAGGCGGAGCCGGTGACCGACGGGGGCGTGACGGACCCGGGCCACGGCCATGCCTGCCTCGTCTACGACGACCCGGTGGTGTTCCACGCCTGGGCGGTCGAGCAGGTCACCACCGGTCTCGCCGCGGGCGAGCAGGTCTGGCTGGTCGGCCCGGAGGAGGCCGACACCGTGGCCCGGCGACTGGGCTCGGTGCCCGGCTTCGACGCCGCGCGGCGACGCGGCGCGGTCCGGCTGTTCCCGGTCGGCCACGCCTACCGCCACGACGAGGTCGTCGACCCGGAGCGGCAGGTGCAGGCGTACGCGCGGGCCACCACCGAGGCGCTGGCCGCCGGCCACACCGGCCTGCGGGTGCTGGCCGAGGCGACCAGCCTGGTCCGCACCGTCGCGCAGCGCGACGCCTTCGCCCGCTACGAGCACCGCATCGACCACTGGCTGCGGCACCGGCCGATGTCGGCGGTCTGCGCCTACGACTGGCGGGTGCTCGGCGACGCGGCGATCGCGGAGCTGGCCTGCATGCATCCGGAGACCAACACCGACGTGCCGTTCCGGTTGTACGCCGGCGGCGGTGACGCGGTGGTGGCGCTCGGCGGCGAGCTGGACCCGACCGACCACCGGCTCTTCGCCGCCGCGCTGGAGCGGGCCGATCCGCGCCCCACGGCCGGGCGGCTGGTGGTCGACGCGACCCGGCTGCGCTTCGTCGACCACCGCAGCCTGCTGCACCTGCGCGACCACGCCCGTCGGCACGACGCGGTCGCGGTGCTGCGCACCGGCCGGCCGGCCACGGCCCGGCTGGTCGAGCTGCTGGGCCTGACCGAGGTACGGGTGGAGGTGGTCCGGTGAGGACCGGCGCGGCCGCCGGCCACGTGGGCTACTTCCACGAGGCGCTCCTCTACGACTCCGACGACGAGTTGCTGGCCGTGGCGCTGCCGTTCCTGCTGGGCGGCATCAAGGCCGGCGAACGCGTGGCGGTGAGCCTCGACGCGCACCATGCCGAGCTGGTGCGCCGGGCGCTGCCCACCGACGCGGAGGTCACCTACCTGCCCGGCGGGGACGTCTACGCCCGACCGGCCGCGGCGATCCGGGCCTACCGGGAGTGGTTCGGTTCGGTCACGGTGGGCACGGCGCAGCTCCGGATGGTCGGCGAGCTGCCACCGGCGCTGCTCGGCGCGACCTGGGACGCGTGGGCCCGTTACGAGTCGGCGATCAACCACGCCTACGACGACTTCCCGATCTGGGGCATCTGCGCCTACGACCGGCGATTCGTGCCGCCGCACGTGCTGGCCGACGTGGTGCGTACCCATCCCCGGATCGCCCGGCCGGACGGCAGCCACGAGCCGACCGGCGCCTACACCGCGCCGTCGACCTATCTGGCGGAGTGCCGGCCGGCCCCGCTGGACCCGGTTCAGCACACGACGCCGCTGGTCGAGCTGACCGACCCGACACCGGCCCAGGCCCGCGAGGCGGTCCGCGCCGCCGACCCCGGGCACCTTCCGCCCGACGGCGTCGAGGACCTGGTGATGGCCGTCAGCGAGGTGGTGTGCAACGCGACGCGGCACGGGACGCCGCCGGTGCGCCTGCGGTTGTGGTCCGCATCGGACCGGATGGTGGTGAGCGTCCACGATCGGGGCGCCGGCCCCAAGGACCCGTACGCCGGGCTGCTGCCGGCCGGTGACGGCACCGAGGGTGGCCTGGGATTGTGGATCAGCCACCAGAGTTGCGACCACGTGACGCACCACCGGGACGTCGACGGTTTCACCATCCGCCTGACGGCGGGGAATCCGCACTTCCCGGTCTGACCGTCGGACCGACCGGCGGGCCGGGGGCGGGGCGGGGCGAGCGCCGCGCGCGCACACGGTACCGTTGCGCCTCATCGTGCCCCGCGGCCTGGCGCTGGCGAACCGACGGAGGATGGCGCATGTCCAACGGTGAGGAACCGTTCGCACCCCACGACGACGTGTCCGCGCGACCGCGGTTCGACCCGGCGCTGCGTGGCTACGACAAACGGCAGGTCGACCGGTACGTCGAGCAGATGGACGGCGAGATCGGCGCGTTGACCGCCGCCCGGGACCGGGCGTACGCCCAGATCCGTGACCTGACCACGCAGGTGCAGCGGGCGCAGGCCGAGACGGTCGAGCTGCGGGACCGTCCGACGGCGGTGGACCGGGCGTCGTTCCGCGACCTCGGCCCGATGGTCGACCAGATCCTCGACCTGGCCGAGAAGCAGGCCGGCCAGATCACCGAGATGGCCACCAAGCGCGCCGACGACTTCCAGGCCCAGGCCGAGCGGGTGCTGACCGCGGCCCAGGAGCAGGCCGCCCGAGACCGGCGCGAGCTGGAGGAGGAGCTGTCCAGCCGCCGGGCCGAGCAGGAGCGGGCCGACGAGGAGCGCCGGGTCGCCGCGCAGGCGGAACTGGCTGCGGTCCGGGAGCTGGCGGAGAAGCTGCGCGCCGAGGGTCAGGCCGTGCACGACCGGGCCCAGCAGGAGGCGAAGCGGATCAGCGAGCAGACCACGCAGCAGGTCGAGCAGGCCCGGTCCGCGTCCGAGGCGCTGGTGAAGGCCGCCCGCACCCAGATCCAGCAGGAGGTGCAGGCCAACCGGAGCAAGGCCCAGCAGGAGCTGGCCCAGTGGCAGGCGACCATGGCCCGCGAGCTGGACGAGCGGCGGGCCGCGGCCGAGCAGGAGTTGGCCGACCGGGCGACGGCCGCCGAGCGGGACATCGCCGCGCTGGTCGCCGAGGCCCAGCAGTACGCGACCGAGGTGCGTGAGCGGGCCGACGAGGAGACCGCGGCGCACCAGGTGCGGCTCACCGCCGTGCAGCGGGAGATCCAGCAGCGGCAGGAGGCGCTGGCCCAGCTCAAGGGCGAGCTGGAGACCGTCGGCAAGCAGTTGGAGCAGGCCCGTGGGGAGATCACCACGATCGAGCGGGCCGGCGCCGAGCTGGAGGAGCGGCTGGTCGGCGTACGCCGGGACCTGACCGCCGAGACCAAGCGGCTGGACGAGGCGCGGCGCGCGGCGGAGCTGGCCGAGCAGCACGCCAAGGAGACGCGGGCCCGGGTGCAGCGGGAGGCCAAGCGGGTGGCGGACCTGGCTGCGGCGGCGGTGATGGCGGCCGCCGCGGGTGGCGGCGAGACCGCCGAGTATCCGCAGGTGGCGGCGCGGCTGATGGGGACCGTCGCGGCGGCGACCGAGCCGGTGCCGGTCGAGCGGACCGACACCGACCGGGCGGAGGTCGAGCGGGCGGAGGTCGAGCGGGCGGAGGTCGAGCGGGACGAGCACGACCGGCCCCGGGCCGGGCGCGCGGAGGCCGAGCGGGACGACGTCGACCGGCCGCGCGCCGAGCCGTTCATCGAGCGGCTGGACGGGCCGAGCTTCGACGCGTTCGCGGTGCGGACGCCGGCGCCCCGCGCGGTGCCCGAGGCGGAGACCACCGGGCCGGACACCGGCGTCCGCGCCCCGGCCTGACGGTCAGGCGACGCCGTCCGCGGCGGGCTCGTCGTCGAGCGTGACGACGAGCTTGCCGGTGACCCGGCCGGTGTCGGCGCGCGCGTGCGCGGCGGCCAGCTCGGACAGTGGATAGCTCCGCTCGATGTGGACCGTGAGCTGTCCCGCGTCGACGAGGTCGCGGATCGTGTCGAGCGGCCGGGTCAGTTGTGTCCCGCCCAGCCAACGGTAGCGTCGGCCCCGTCGGTGGGCCTGCTGTTCCGTGACGCCCGGGTCCAGCGCGGCGCCGAGCAGCAGGCCGTCCGGGCGGAGCGCGTCGAGCGACAGTCGTCCGTAGTCGCCGCCGACCAGGTCGAGGACGACGTCCACGTCGCGGGCGACGCGGCGGAAGTCGGTGCGGGTGTAGTCGACGGGTTCGTGCACGCCGAGGTCGCGCAGGAACCGGTGGTGCGCGGCGCGGGCCGTGCCGAACACGTACGCGCCGCGTTGCCGGGCGAGCTGGACCGCGAGGTGGCCGACCCCGCCGGCGGCGGCGTGGATCAGGATCCGTTGGCCGGGGCGCAGGTCCGCGTACTCGACGACGGCGAGGAGCGCGGTGCGCGCCGCGACCGGCAGCGCGGCCGCCGTCGGGTGGTCCACTGTGGCGGGCCGGGTGGCCAGGCTCGCCTCCGGTACCGAGACGACCTCCGCGTACGTCCCGATGAAGTGGATGCCGTAGACCTCGTCCCCGACCCGGAACCGGCCGTCCGGCGCGGCCTCGACGACGGTGCCGGACAGGTCCGAGCCGAGGACCAGTGGCGGCGGACCGAGTTCGGGCACGAGCCCGCGGCGGATCTTCGTCTCGCCCTGGTTGACCGACGCCGCGTGCACCCGGACCAGGGCGTGTCCGGGCGCCCGGACGGGTCGTGGCAGCCGGACCGTGCGCAGCACGTCGGGTCCACCGAACCGGGTGACGACGCCGGCGCGGATCAGGTCGGGCCCGGGCGGCGGCGGGCCCGGCGGGGCGGCGGATCCGGAGGGTTGAGTGGTCATGGCCAGCACCGTAAAGTCTTACATCGATGTGAGAGTCAAGGAGTCGCCGTGCGGATCGGTGAGCTGTCCCGGCGGACCGGAATTCCGGTGCGGATGCTGCGGTACTACGAGGAGCGCGGGCTGCTGACGCCGGCGCGCGCCCCGAGCGGCTACCGGCGGTACGCCGAGGCGGACGTGGACCGGGCCACGCTGGTCAGCAGCCTGATCAGGTCGGGGCTGCCGACCCGGCTGATCCTGCCGTTGCTCCGCGACCCGTACGGCCCGGTGGCCGGCGGGGGGCCGGGCGACGAGGAGGGCGAGATGGTCGCGCTCTTCACCGCCGAACTGGCCCGCCTCGACGATCGGATCGCGTGCATGAGCCTGAGCCGGGACGCGGTACGCCGGCACCTGCGACTACGGCGTGCCCGGGCGCGGGCGGAGCGCTGATCCCCGACACCCTTGCCACCCGCGTTTGCGATATGCAAATATGTGGATCAATTTGCCGTCTCGACTTCGGGGGTTCGACATGCGGAAGGCATCCTCGATCGGCGCGGCGGCGCTCCTGACCGTCGCCGCGGCGACGGTCGCGGTGGTGGGCGCGGCGGCGCCGGCCAGCGCGAGCTGTAGCCACTCCCACTCCAACGTGGACACCAAGTTCGGCCAGCTCTTCAACGCCACCAACGTCAACATCCGCAGCGGCCCGCACACCACCTGCGGTTCCCTGGGCTACGGCCAGCTCAGCCACAACGTCGACTTCCACTGCTTCGCCAGCGGCGACCGGGTCAGCGCGAACGGGCACACCACCTACACCTGGACCTACCTGCGGGACACCACCACCGGTGTCTCCGGCTGGGTCGCCGACGCGCTGCTCGACAACCTCGGCGGCAACGTCGCCTGTTGAGCGGGCCCACGCGACGCGGGTCGGGCGGGCAGAATCACCGGGCATGACCGGAGTCGCCCTCCACCCGCCCGTCGAGCCGTACGCCACCCACCGGGTCCCGGTCGGTGACGGCCACGTCCTGCACGTGGAGGAGGTCGGCCGGACGGACGGCGTACCCGTGGTGTTCCTGCACGGTGGGCCCGGCGGTGGTCTGGTGCCGGCGGCGCGGCGGTTCTTCGATCCCGGGCGCTACCGCGCGGTGCTGTTCGACCAGCGCGGCGCGGGCCGCAGCACCCCGTTCGGCGAGTTGCGGGCCAACACCACCGAGCACCTGGTGGCCGACCTGGAGACCATCCGGCGGCGGCTCGGCATCGACAGGTGGCTGGTGTTCGGCGGCTCGTGGGGTGTCACGCTCGGCCTGGCGTACGCGCAGGCGCACCCGGACCGGGTGACCGGCCTGGTGCTGCGCGGCGTGCTGCTGCTGCGGCGCAGCGAGCGGGACTGGTTCTACCAGGGCGGCCTGCGTCACCTCCAGCCCGAGGAGTGGGCGCGGTTCGTCGCCCCGATCCCGCCGGCCGAACGCGACGACGTGCTGGCCGCCTACCACCGGCGGTTGCACGGCCCGGACGCCGACGTGGCGCGGGCCTGCGCGCGCTCCTGGGGGCGGTGGGAGGCGGTGAACTCCTCGCTGCGCCCCGACCCGGCGGTGCTCGAACACTTCACCGCCGACGCGCAGGCGTTGCCGATCGCCCGGATCCTGTCGCACTACGCGGTGCACGGCGGCTTCCTCGCGGAGGGGCAACTACTCGACGGCGTGGACCGGATCCGCCACCTGCCGGCCGTGATCGTCAACGGCCGCTACGACCTGTGCTGCCCGCCGGTGTCCGCGTACGACCTGGCCCGCCGGTGGCCGGAGGCGGAGCTGCGGATCGTGCCGGACGCGGGCCACTCGGCGGCCGAGCCGGGCATCGCGCGGGAGCTGCTGCGCGCCGTCGACCGGGTCGCCGACCTGATCGGCTGAACACCGCCCTCCCGCGCCTGGCCATTCGGGACCGTCGCTGGCAAGATCGGCCGAATGACGGGTGCGCTGTACGCGGTCAGTGATCTCCACGTGTCGTACCCGGAGAACCGGGCGGTGGTGGACGGCCTGCGACCGGAGTCGGCGGACGACTGGCTGATCGTGGCCGGCGACGTCGGTGAGCTGTTCGCCGACATCGAGCGGACGTTGGCGCAGCTCCGCGACCGGTTCGCCCGGGTGGTCTGGGCGCCCGGCAACCACGAGCTGTGGACCCATCCCACCGACCCGGTGACGCTGCGCGGGGTGGCACGCTACGAGGCGCTCGTCGCCATGTGCCGGGGCCTGGGCGTGCTCACCCCGGAGGACGACTATCCGGTGTGGCAGGGCGCGGACGGGCCGGTCACCGTGGCCCCGCTGTTCCTGCTCTACGACTACTCGTTCCGCGCCCCGGGCACGTCCACCAAGGAGGAGTCGCTGCGCGTGGCGTACGAGTCCGGGGTGGTGTGCACCGACGAGATGCTGCTGCATCCCGACCCGTACCCGGACCGGGAGTCATGGTGCTGGGCGCGGCTGGCGGCGACCGAACGGCGGCTGGCGGCGACCGACCCGGCGCTGCCGACCGTGTTGATCAACCACTGGCCGCTGGTCCGTCAGCCCACCGACGTGCTCTGGTTCCCGGAGTTCGCGCAGTGGTGCGGCACCGAGCGCAGCGCCGACTGGCACGTGCGGCACCGGGCCGCCGTCGCGGTCTACGGCCACCTGCACATCCCCCGCACCACCCACTACGACGGGGTGCGGTTCGAGGAGGTGTCGCTGGGTTACCCGCGGGAGTGGGGCCGCCGGGGCGACGAGCCGCGCCCGATGCGGCGGATCCTCGGCGGCGCCCCGTGATCGAGGCGTTGCTGCCGTCGGCGGCGGTGGCCGTCGAGGCGTTCACCGACCGGGCCGGCGACGAGCCGTACCCCGGGGAGGAGGACCTGGTGGCCCGCGCGGTGGCCAGCCGCCGTCAGGAGTTCGTCACCGCCCGGCGCTGCGCGCGGGAGGCGCTGGCCCGGCTCGGGTACCCGCCGGCCCCGATCCGCCCCGGCCCCCGGCGGGAGCCGCTCTGGCCGGCCGGTGTGGTGGGCAGCATCACCCACTGCGCCGGGTACCGGGCGGCGGTGGTGGCCCCGGCCGCCGCGCTGGCCGGGCTGGGCATCGACGCCGAGCCGCACGGGCCGCTGCCCGAGGGGGTGGCCGACGCGGTCACCGTCGCCGGCGAGCCGGCGCACCTGGCCGGGCTGCGCGCCGCCGACGCGGGCGTGCACTGGGACCGACTGCTGTTCAGCGCGAAGGAGTCCGTCTACAAGGCGTGGTACCCGTTGACCAGCCGGTGGCTCGGCTTCGAGGAGGCTGAGCTGACGCTGGACCCGGCCGGCCGGTTCACCGCCCGGGTGCTGATCGACGGTACGCGGACCGACGGCGGGCCGCCGTTGGACGTGCTCGACGGCCGTTGGCTGGTGGAGCGCGGGCTGGTGGTGACCGCGGTGGTCGTGCCGCACCGCTGACCACTCCGTCCGGGTGATCCGTGTTTGTCCTCCCCCGTCCAGGGTAGGGCCCTGAAGGCTAGGTCAAAACGCCGCAGGGAGGACAGAGCCTGATGGACTCCAGCAAGCCCGCCCAGGTCGTCAAAGGTGTCGTCGAGGCCGCTGTCGAGAAGGTCGGCGAGGCGCTGACGCCGGACGTGCCGGGCGCGCCGGGCAGCGCCCCACCGTCGATCGAGGAGCCGACCGCGCCGCACGGCCCGCTGCCGCCCAAGAGCGAGCAGGGCGCGCCGGACACGCGTACCCCGACCGGCGCGGAGACCGGCGTGCCGAAGATCGCCAAGGGGCAGCAGGGGGCGTACCTCACCACCGCCAACGGCGTCCGGCTGCGCGACACCGACCACTCGCTCAAGGCCGGTCCGCGCGGCCCGGTGCTGCTCCAGGACCACCACCTGCGCGAGAAGATCATGCACTTCGACCACGAGCGGATCCCGGAGCGGGTGGTGCACGCCCGCGGCGCCGGCGCGCACGGTGTCTTCGTCGCCAACGGCGCGGCCGAGCAGGTCACCCGCGCCGGCTTCCTGAAGAAGGGGCGCGAGACGCCGGTCTTCGTCCGCTTCTCGACCGTGCTGGGCTCGCGCGGCTCGGCGGACACGGTCCGCGACACCCGGGGCTTCGCCACCAAGTTCTACACCGACGAGGGCACGTTCGACCTGGTCGGCAACAACATGCCGGTCTTCTTCATCCAGGACGCGATCAAGTTCCCGGACATCATCCACGCTGCCAAGCCGCACCCGGACCGGGAGATCCCGCAGGCACAGAGCGCGCACGACACGTTCTGGGACTTCGTCTCGCTGCACACCGAGGCGCAGCACCACACCATCTGGAACATGTCCGACCGGGGCATCCCGCGGTCCTACCGGACCATGGAGGGCTTCGGCGTGCACACGTTCCGCCTGGTCGACGACGCCGGCGCGACGGTGCTCGTCAAGTTCCACTGGAAGCCGAAGCTCGGGGTGCACTCGCTGGAGTGGGAGGAGGCGCAGCTGATCAACGGCATCGACCCGGACTTCCACCGCCGCGACCTGTACGACGCCATCGAGGCCGGCGCGTACCCGCAGTGGGAGCTGGGCATCCAGGTCTTCCCGGACACGCCGGAGGAGACGTTCGCCGGGATCGACCTGCTCGACCCGACGAAGATCGTGCCGGAGGAGCTGGCGCCGGTGCAGGCGATCGGCACGCTCACCCTCAACCGGACGCCGCGCAACTTCTTCGCCGAGACCGAGCAGGTGGCGTTCCACCTGGGGCACCTGCCACCGGGCATCGACGTCACCAACGACCCGCTGTTGCAGGGTCGGCTCTTCTCGTACCTGGACACCCAGCTCACCCGGCTGGCCGGGCCGAACTTCACCCAGATCCCGATCAACCGGCCGCACGCCGACGTCAACGACATGCTCCGGGACGGCTTCCACCAGCAGGCGGTGCACGCCGGGGTGGCGCCCTACCGACCGAACTCGCTCGACGGCGGCAACCCGTTCCCGGCCGGTGACCGGGAGCACGCGTTCGTCGACGTGCCGGTGACGGTGGCCGAGGCGCCGAAGGTCCGGGCCGCGCCGGCCTCCTTCGACGACCACTACAGCCAGGTCCGGCTCTTCTGGGCGAGCATGTCGCCGGTGGAGAAGGAGCACATCATCCGGGCGTACACGTTCGAGCTGGGCAAGTGCTACCACCAGGCGATCAAGGAGCGGCAGCTCCAGTGCCTGGCCAACATCGACCCGGTGCTCTGCGAGCGGGTCGCCACCGGCCTGGGGCTGCCCGCGCCGCAGCCGACCGTGCCGCTGGCCGAGGTGCAGCCCAGCCCGGCGCTGTCCCAGGTCGGCCGGGAGTGGCCGGCCGACGGCCGGATGGTGGGCATCGTGGTCGACGCCGACGGTGACCTCGACGACGTCGCGCAGGTCCAGCGCGCGGTGTTCGCGGCCGGCATGGTGCCGCTGCTGATCGCCGCGCACGGCGGCACGATGGGCGGGCTGCCGGTGCAGCGTACGTTCGCCACGGCCCGTTCCGTCGAGTTCGACGCGGTCCTGCTGGCCGGCGCGCCGGCGCCGGCGCCGGACGCGTTGCCGGCGCGGGACGCCAAGGCCGGCGCGCCGGGTGCGACCGCCGTCGACCCGCGGGTGTCGCTGCTGGTCGAGGAGGCCTGGCGGCACGCCAAGGCGATCGGCGCGTGGGGCGCCGGCGCCGAGGTGCTGCGACTGACCGGGGTGGACGGTTCGCCGGGCGTGGTGACCGCGGGCTCCGGCGCGCAGGCGCTGGAGTCGGTGCGGCAACTGATGGCGGCGCACCGGGTCTGGGAGCGGTTCCCGGCCTCGGTCGCCTGACCGACGCACGATCGAGGGGCGGTCCGCCACCGGCGGGCCGCCCCTCACGCTGTTTGTTTCATCGACCTGTCTTAGTATTGCAGTTTCATGTCGCGCGCTGTCATGATGACCGTCAATTTCTTCCTCCCCCTCGAAGGAGCGGTCCACATGGCGCCCACCCGCCGTACCCTGATCCGGTCCGTGGTGGCCGGGTCCGCGCTCGCCGCGCTGCCCGACCTCGCGCTCTCCCCCGCCCCCGCGGCCGCCGCCAGTCCCCCCGGCGACGTGGTCGGCAAGGTCTCCGTCGGCTACCAGGGCTGGTTCAGTTGCCCCGGCGACGGGGCCCCGATCGGCGGCTGGTGGCACTGGAGCCGGGACCGGTTCCAGTCCCCCTCGCCGGCGAACACCACGATCGTGTCCTGGCCGGACATGCGGGAGTACGCCCGCGGCTACCCCACCGCCTATCCGAATCTCGGCGACGGCCGGCCGGCCACGCTCTTCTCCTCCTACGACCAGCAGACCGTGGACACCCACTTCCGCTGGATGCAGGAGTACGGCTGCGACACCGCGGCGCTGCAACGGTTCAACCCGTTCGGCGACGAGGGGCCGACCCGCGACGCGATGGCGGTGAAGGTCCGCTCGGCGGCGGAGCGGTTCGGCCGCAAGTTCTACGTGATGTACGACGTGACCGGCTGGACGGCGATGCAGTCGCAGCTCAAGGAGGACTGGTCGACGAAGATGTCGGCGCACACCGCCTCACCGGCGTACGCCCGGCAGAACGGCAAGCCGGTGGTCTGCGTGTGGGGGTTCGGCTTCGCCGACGACGGCCGGCCGTTCGCGCCCGCCGCCTGCCTGGACGTGGTGCGGTGGCTCAAGGCCCAGGGCTGCTACGTCATCGGTGGCGTGCCGACGTACTGGCGGCAGGGGATCAACGACTCCCGCCCCGGCTTCGCCGACGTCTACCACGCGTTCGACATGCTGTCGCCGTGGATGGTCGGGCGCACCGGCACGCTCGACGGACTGGACTGGTTCCTCACCAACGTCAACGCGCCCGACCTGGCCGACTGCGCCGCGCACGGCATCGACTACCAGCCCTGCGTGATGCCGGGCGACCTGTCCGCCGGCCACCGGCGGCACGGTGACTTCTACTGGCGGCACCTCTACAACATGGTGCGGCTCGGCGCGCAGGGCCTCTACGTGTCCATGTTCGACGAGTTCAACGAGGGCAACCAGATCGCCAAGACCAGCGAGACGGCGGCGGCCACCCCGGCCGGGACCGGGATCCGGGCGCTCGACGAGGACGGCACCGCCTGCTCGGCGGACTACTACCTGCGGATCACCGCCGACGGTGGCCGGATGCTCAAGGGCCAGTTGGCGCTCACGGCGGTGCGGCCCACGCCGCCGGTGACCGGGGGCGGGCAGCCGCCCGGCGGCGACCTGGCGGCCGGTCGGCCGGCGTCGGCGAGCAGCCAGCAGAACGGGCCGTTCGGCGCCGGCAACGCGGTCGACGGCGACCGGGGCACGTACTGGGAGTCGGCCAACGGCGCGTTCCCGCAGTGGTGGCAGGTCGACCTCGGCGCGACCGGGCCGGTGGCCCGGCTGGTGCTCGCGCTGCCGGCCGGCTGGGAGGCCCGGACCCAGACGCTCGCGGTGCAGGGCGGCACGGACGGCACGACGTTCACCACGCTGACCGGGCCGGTCGGCGTCCGGTTCGACCCGGCCACCGGCAACCAGGCGACGCTGACGTTCACCGCCACCCCGGTCCGGTACCTGCGGGTGCGGTTCACCGGCAACACCGGCTGGCCCGCCGGACAGCTCGCGCAACTCTCCGCGTACGCCGCCTGACTCATCGAAGTCCATCATTGACGGCTTAGTTAATAGTCTTTAATATTTGGTCCACCTCGAGGAACACCCCCTGTCCGCCCCCGTCCCCCGGGAAGGCCCTCGATGCCCACACCCCACCTCCGGCGCCGCCTCGCCGCCGGTGCGCTCGCGCTGGCCACCGCCGCCGCGACGCTCGCCCTCACCCCCTCCGCCGCCGAGGCGGTGGTGCTGCCCAACGGCTTCAAGAGCGTCGGCTACATGCCGTCGTGGAGCGGCAGCGTCACCAGCATCCAGTACGGCAAACTCACCCACGTCAACTACGCCTTCGTGCTGCCCAACGGCGACGGCAGCCTGCGCGCGGTGGAGAACCCGAGCAAACTCTCCTCGCTGGTCTCACTCGGGCACGCCAACAACGTCAAGGTCTCCATCGCCATCGGCGGCTGGAACGACGGCGACGACTCCGCGTTCGAGGCGCTCGCCGCCAACTCCGGCGCCCGCGGCGCGTTCGTGAACAACGTGGTCGCCTTCGTCAACCAGTACAACCTCGACGGGGTCGACATCGACTGGGAGTACCCCGACCCGGGCGCGTCCGCCAGCAACTACACGCTGCTGATGCAGCAACTCGGCAGCGCCCTGCACAGCCGCGGCAAACTGCTCACCGCCGCCGTGGTCGCCGAGGGCTACTACGTCAACGGCGTACCCACCGCGGTCTTCGGCTCGGTGGACTGGCTCAACATCATGGCGTACGACGGCGGCAGCCCGCACGCCAACTACGACTGGTCGATCGCCGCCGTGAACGGGTGGAAGGCGCGCGGCCTGCCCGCCGCCAAGGCGGTGCTCGGCGTGCCGTTCTACAGCCGGCCCGGCTACTACACGTACGCGGCGCTGGTCGGCATGGACCCGGCCAACGCCAACCGGGACTGCACCACGGCCGGCGGCGCGCAGCAGTGCTACAACGGCATCCCGACGGTCAAGCGCAAGACGCAGTGGGCCCTGGCGAACGCCGGCGGCATGATGAACTGGGAGCTGTCCCAGGACACCACCGGCGCGACGTCGCTGGTCAGCGCGATCTACGACACGGTCACCGGCGGCGGCACCACGCCACCGCCGTCCGGGCGTACCGGGCCGATCACCGGCATCGGCGGCAAGTGCGTCGACGTCGCCGCCGCCGGCACCGCCAACGGCACCGCGATCCAGCTCTACACCTGCAACGGCACCGCCGCGCAGAGTTGGACCGTGGGCGGCGACGGCACGCTGCGGTCGCTGGGCAAGTGCCTCGACGTGACAAGCGCCGGCACCGCGAACGGCACGAAGATCCAGCTCTGGGACTGCAACGGCACCGGCGCGCAGGTCTGGCAGGCGCAGAGCAACGGCACGCTGCGCAACCCGGTGTCGAACCGGTGCCTGGACGCCACCGACAACAGCTCCGCCGACGGCACCCGGTTGCAGATCTGGGACTGCTTCGGCGGTGCCAACCAGGTCTGGCGACTGCCGGCCTGACCGCCCGGCCACGCGTCCCCGCCGGCCCCGGCGGGGACGCGTGTCACCAGCGGTTACGCGCCTCCTCGGCCCAGCCGACCAGGCCGTCGAGGTCCACCCGCGCACCGTCGTCGGTGGCGGCCCAGCCGGTGAAGTGCCCGAAGCACTGATGGGTCTCGCCGGCCAGCACCAGCAGGTTCGTGCGCCCCACCCGCTCGTGGAACGGATGGAAGGTGACGTCCACCCGGTCGCCGGTGATCCGCCACGGCCGCAGCCAGTCGGCCCGGTCGTACCGCCAGGCGAGGTCGTCCCCGATCTTGTGCAGCCGACCGTCGACGAAGACCGCGTTCTCGGTCGAGCCGGTCCCGTCGGTCCACGTGCCGCCGAGTTGGATCGCCCGGCCGGGCCCGCTGCCCGCCGCCCAGTTCCACCGCACCGCGTACCGCCACTTGCCGCGACCGTGATCCAGCGCCGCGAACGACCCCACGCCCACCGGGTACGTGGTGCCGTCCACCCGCAGCGTGCCGTGCGCCGGGCGGCCCACGTCCTTGACCGTGTACTGGAACCGGCGGGTGCTCCACGGCACCACCACGCCGAGCGACTCGTGCCCCGGTGGCAGCGGCACCGTCAGGTCGACCTCGACACCGGGCGCGGTGGCCCGGACAGCGCTGCCGTCGGGGCCCTGGTCCACCTCGATGACCAGTCCGCCACCACGGGCCCGGACCGCCCCCGCGCCGCTGACCGGCGGCAACACCGCGCCCCGGGCGAACGGGACCACCGCCTCGGTGACGGTCTCCCGGCCGGTCCGCCGGTCGAGCAGGTAGAGGCTCTGCACGCCGGCATAGTCCAGCGAGGACGCGACCAGGCCGAGGATGTGCGTCGGGGTGACCACGCCCCAGTGTTCCCACCGCTTGGCCCGACCCCAGCCGCGCAGGTTCGACCGGTGCAGCGGGCGGCGGCTCCACCCGACCGCCGCCGGGTTCAACCGCCCGTCGGGGCGGCACAGGTCGACCGGCTCGGTGATCTCCCGCTCGTGCGTCACCGCCGCAGGCTACCGGGCGGGACGACGGGACGACGACAGCCGCCCGGCGGCCCGGCGGGACGTCAGCCGTCCCACCGGGCCGGCGTCGTCAGCGGCCCCGGGTCGCCTTGCAGATCTCCACCGGCTGGGCGGGCGCGCCGTCCACCGGCGCCGGGTCCTCCGGCGTGGCGGCGATGCCGCCGGCCGCGATCCGGTCCAGCGTGGCCAGTCCGGCCGCGTCGACCCGCCCGAAGACGGTGTAGTTCGGGCGCAGCGCCGAGTCGGCCTGGACCAGGAAGAACTGGCTGCCGTTGGTGTCCGGGCCGGCGTTCGCCATGGCCAACGTGCCACGGGCGTAGAGGCGGCGTACGCCGGTCGGGTCGGTCGGCGCGGGCGGCAGGTCGGTGGGCAGCTCGTCGCGGTACCGGTAACCCGGACCGCCCTCGCCGGTGCCGGACGGGTCACCGCACTGGAGCACCGTCAACGTCGGGTACGCGGTGAGCCGGTGGCAGGGCGTCCGGTCGTAGAACCGGTGCCGGGCCAGGTGCAGGAAGCTCTGCACGGTGCACGGCGCCTGCTCGCGGTCGAGGGTCAGCCCGATCGGCCCCTGGTTGGTGCGCAGCGTGACCCGAACCGTGCCCCGGTCCGGCGTACGGCGCGGGTCCGGCGGCAGCGGCACCGGCCGGGCCGCCGGCTCGTCCGGCGTCGGCGTGTACGCGCACGGCCCCTTGGTCGGTGCGGGGTCGGCGGCCGGGGCCGCGGTCGCGGCGACGGCGGAGCCGGCGACCAGTGCGACGGCGGCCACCGTCACCCCGGCGAGGCGGGCCAGCAGCGGGGCGGCGTGCGGTCGGGTTTCGCTCGACACGTGGGTCCTCCCTGGACTCGTGGTACCAGAACGACCGGAGTCTATGGAGCCGGTGACCCGATGTCGACGAAAGTCGGTTGCCGGGCGCGGCGGGGTCCGGGAGGGTGTCGGTCCGTGCCTGCCTCCGTCTCCGTCTTCTCCTCCCCCGGCAGTTGGATCGAGTCCGCCGCACTCGACCAGTGCCACCAGGTCGCCGCGCTGGACGGCATGACGCACGTCGCCGCCATGCCCGACCTGCACCCCGGCAAGGGCGCCCCGATCGGCGCCGCCATGGCCTCGACGGTGCTCTACCCGTTCCTGGTCGGCTCCGACATCGGGTGCGGCATCGCGGTGTTCCCGATCGCGCTGCGCCGGGCCGTACCGGAACGGCTCGCCGCCCGCTTCCCCGACCTGGACCGTGCGCTGCACCCCGAGCGGGACGCCGACGACCCGGCCTGGTCGGTGCTGACCGGCGACGTGCCCGCCGGCCACCTCGACGGCCTCGGCACGGTCGGCCGGGGCAACCACTTCGTCGAGCTGGCCCGCGTCGGCGCGCTCGACGCGCCGGAGCACGCCGAGCGGCTCGGGCTGGCCACCGGCGACCTGGTGCTGGTGGTGCACTCCGGGTCACGCGGGCTGGGCGAACGGATCCTGCGCGAGCACACCGAGGCGCACGGCGCCGGCCCCGCGCCCGAGCCGGACGCCTACCTGGCCCGACACGACGACGCCGTCCGGTGGGGCTCGCTCAACCGGCGACTGCTGGCCGCCCGGGTCGCGTACGCGCTGGGCGCCGAGCCCACCGAGCCGGTCGTCGACCAGTGCCACAACCTGGTGGAGCTCCGTGACGGGCACTACCTGCACCGCAAGGGCGCGGCCCCGGGCGACGGACGGGACGTGCTGGTCGCCGGCACCCGGGGCACCCCGTCCTACCTGGTGGCCGCGCATGCCGACGCGGACGCCAACCACTCGGTGGCGCACGGCGCCGGCCGGAAGATGTCCCGCGCCGACGCGCTGCGCCGGGGCAAGGCCAAGCACACCGTCGAGGAGCTGCGCCGCACGCCGGTCGGCTCGATCGTGGTGTGCGGCGACCGGCAACTGCTGTTCGAGGAGGCGCCCACCGCGTACAAGCGGATCGAGCAGGTGATCGGCGACCTGGTGGCGCACCGTCTGGCCACGCCGGTCACCACCACGGTGCCCCTGGTCACCTACAAGACGCCTGATGTCGCGCCGGGCCGCCGCCGGGGGCGGCGGTGACGGACCTGTTCCTGTCCGCCGGGCGTGGCCCGGCGGAGTGCGCGTGGGCGCTGGCCCGGCTGTTGTCCCGCCTGGAGGCCGACGCCGCCCGGCACCGCCTGGGCACGACCCGGGTGGAGAGCGTGCCGGGTGACCGGCCGGGCACCTGGCGGTCGGTGCGGCTGCGGATCACCGGTCCCGGCGCGGAGGAGTTCGCCGCCGGCTGGACCGGCACGCTCTGCTGGCAGGCGCCCAGCCCCTACCGGCCGGGTCACGGGCGCAAGAACTGGTTCGTCACCGCCCGCCCGTACCGGGCCGACGCCGAGGCCACGCCGTTCCACGAGAGCGACGTCGCGTTCGTGCCCTGCCGCACCGGCGGACCCGGCGGGCAGCACCGGAACAAGGCCAGCACGGCCGTCCGGGCCACCCACCGGCCCTCCGGCCGGACCGTGGTGGTGGACACCGAACGGCACCTGCACCTCAACCGCCGGATCGCGGTCGAGCTGCTGCGCCGGCGGGTCGCCGAGGACGACGGGGCCGCCCGGCGCGACGGCGCGACGGCCCGCTGGCGGACCCACGACGAGCTGGTCCGCGGCGACCCGACGCGAGTGGAGCGGCCGTGACACGCACCGCCGCGCTCTGACCCGCGGCTGCGAGTCGGCGCCCCGGGCTGTTCCCGGCGTGTCGGAGCCGGCGGCAATGGGACGTCTGACGCGGTATACCTCAGCGTCATAATTATGACGCTGAGGTATACCCCTTCACACCTGATTGTTCCTTCGGCGAGGTCACGCACCGTGACCGGGGGCGAGGCGCGGCCCGATCCGACCCGTCGACGGGAGCCGGATACGGTGGGCGCGGTTCGGGCGGTCCCGTCCGACGCCGTGCGGGAGGAGACCGGATGCGGCTGCACGTCGGGTGCGCCATGTGGACGCACCGGTCCTGGGCCGGCCGGTTCCTGCCGCACCCGCTGCCGGCCGGCGAGCGGCTGCGCGCGTACGCCGGCTGGTGCGACGCGGTCGAGGGCAACACCACGTTCTACGCCACCCCGGGCCGGGACACGGTGGCGTCCTGGGCGGAACAGACCGACCCGGAGTTCCGCTTCCTGGCGAAGCTGCCCAAGGTGGTCACGCACGAGCGCCGCCTCACCGGTGGCGAGGCCGAGCTGCGGGCGTTCCTGGACGCGATGGAACCGCTCGGCCCGCGGGCGCACATGCTCTGGGTGCAACTGCCCGGCTCGTTCGGCCCGACCGACGTGCCCGACCTCGACCGGTTCCTGCGTACCCTGCCCGCCACCCACCGCTACGCGGTCGAGGTCCGACACCCCGCCTTCTTCACCGACGCCGACGCAATCCGGCTGCTGGAGCGGATGCTCGGCCGGGCCGACGCGGAGTGGGTCCCGTTCGACACCACCGCGTTCTTCCGGACGCCGCCGACCAGCGACGCGGAGCGGGAGGCGTGGACGCGCAAGCCGCGCCTGCCGAGACGCACCGGGGCGCTGACCGACCGGCCGGTGGTGCGCTACCTCGGCCGGGACGACCCGGCCGCGACGGTCGAGGGCTGGCAGCCGTGGCTGGACGTGGTCGTCGGCTGGCTGCGCGAGGGCCGCTCGCCGACCGTGTTCGTGCACACGCCGGACAACGCGGACGCCCCCGAGCTGGCCCGGCGCTTCCACGACCAGGTGCGCGCCCGCCTGCCCGAGCTGGCGCCGCCGCCCGAGCCGGCCCCGGTCGGCCCGGCCACGCTGTTCTGACCGCCGTCGCGGGCCGCCCGGCCGGCATCGGCCGACCCTCTACCCGCGCCCGGTCAGGCCGGCGTGAGCGGCAGCAGCACCGTGAACCGGGTGTCGCCGGGCTCCGACCGGACCCGGATGTCGCCGTGGTGCTTGTTGACCACGATCCGGTACGAGATGTCCAACCCGAGACCGGTGCCCTCGCCGACCGCCTTGGTGGTGAAGAACGGCTCGAAGATGCGCGGCCGGACCGCCGGCGGGATACCCGGACCGGTGTCGGCGATCTCCACGGTCAGCCGCTCGTCGGTGCGGCCGGTGCGCACCGTCAACGTGCCCTCGCCGGCCATCGCGCCCAGCGCGTTGTCGATGAGGTTCGTCCAGACCTGGTTGAGTTCGGCCGCGTACGCCGACACCGTGGGCAGACTCCGGTCGTACTCCCGGACCACCCGGACACCCGCCGGGATCTTCGCCTGGAGCATCACCAGCGTGGCGTCGAGCAGCTCGTGCACGTCCACCGTCTGGAAGGGCGCGCGGTCGAGCTGGGAATACTGCTTCGCGGCGCCGACCAGCCCGGACACCCGGGTGACCGCGTCGTCGATCTCGCCCATCAGCAGCTCGGTGTCGATGGTGTAGGTGATCCAGTGCACCGCCGACTCCAGGTCGTCGCCGCCGACCGCGGCGTCGACCTGGGCCAGCCAGCCGGTGTCGAGCCCGCCGGCCACCAGCGTCGGGGCCAGCTCCCAGGCCCCGCGTACGCCGTGCTCGTCGAGCCAGTCGGCCAGCTCGTCCTCGGCGTCGCTGGCCGCCAGCGGCGACAGTGTGGGCGCGGCGGCGGCCCGCTTCACCGCTTCCTCCTGCAACGCGACCAGGTCGTGCAGGCGCCGCCCGTCGAGCCGACCGTCGGCGATCATGGCGAGCTTGTGCCGCATCTTGGCCACCCGGCCGCGCAGCGCCGACGTGGCCCGGACCGCCGCCGCCGCCGGATTGTTCAGCTCGTGGGTGAGCCCGGCGGAGAGCGCGCCCAGCGCCAGGAGCCGTTCCCGCTCACCGACGATGGTCTGCGTGTTGCGCATCCCGATGAACAGCCCCTCCAGCAGGTGGGTGGCCATCGGGAACCAGCCACGCATGGCGTCCGCGATGATCGCCGCAGGCAGCGCGAACACCGCGCAGTCGGTGACCGCGCGCAGGCTGTTGCGGTAGCGCTGCTCGGCCGGGTCGCCGACGTACGCCTGCATGGCGCCGCCGTAGACGCCGCGCTGGCTGGTGCGGCTCACCTCCACCTCGTCGCCCTGGACCCGCTGGTGCATCGCCACGGTGCCGTCCAGCAGCACGTAGAAGCAGCTCGCCGGCTCGCCCTCGACGTAGACCGCCTCGCCGGTGCGACGCCGCTCCACCCGGCCGTGCTCGGCCAGGTGGGCGAGCTGCTCCTGGGTCAGCGACTCGAACAGGAACAGCCCGCGAAGCTCGTCGGTGGTGAGCCGATCAGCACTCATTGCGCCTCCAGGTACCGGTGCACCAGTGAGACCGCCATCGCGCCCTCCCCCACCGCCGACGCGACGCGCTTCACCGAGTCGGCCCGCACGTCCCCGGCGGCGAACACGCCCGGCATGCTGGACTCCAGGTGGTAGGGGTCGCGCGGCAGGGACCAGCCGGCCGGCCGGTGGCCGCCCCGGGTGAGGTCCGGCCCGGTCAGCACGAAGCCCCGACGGTCCCGGACCACCGCGCCGTCGAGCCAGTCGGTGTGCGGCTCCGCGCCGATGAAAACGAACAGCCACGAGGTGTCCGCGTCCCGGGTCTCGCCGGTGCGCATGTCCCGCAGCGTCACCCGCTCCAGGTGCTCCTGACCGGCGCCGCCGACGACCTCGGTGCACGGGTGCACCTCGATGGCGTCGATCCGGGCGATCTGGTCGATCAGGTAGCTGGACATCGACCGGGACAGGTCGTCGCCGCGGATGAGCAGGTGCACCCGGCGGGCGTACCGGGAGAAGTGCACCGCGGCCTGGCCGGCCGAGTTCGCGCCACCGACGATGTAGACGTCCTCCCCGGCGCAGCTCGGCGCCTCACTCGCCACCGAGCCGTAGAAGCAGCCGCGCCCGGTCAGCTCGGCCAGCCCGGGTGCCGGCAGCATCCGGTAGGAGACGCCGGTGGCCAGCACCACGGTGTGCGCGGCGACGCTGCTGCCGTCGCTGAACCGCAGCACCCGCGCGCCGCCCGCGTTCTCCAGCGACACCACCTCGCGCGCGCTGAGCAGCTCCGCGCCGAACCGCAGCGCCTGCCGGCGGGCCCGGTCGGTGAGCTGGGCGCCGGAGACGCCGTCCGGGAAGCCGAGGTAGTTCTCGATCCGGCTGCTCTGCCCGGCCTGCCCGCCGGTCGCCCGCCGCTCGATCAGCACGGTCCGCAACCCCTCCGAGGCGCCGTAGACCGCCGCGCCCAGCCCGGCCGGGCCGGCGCCGACCACCACCAGGTCGTAGAACTCGGCGGCCGGCGTGGTGGCGAGGCCGACCCGCGCGGCCAGGTCGGCCGTCGTCGGCCGCACCAGCGACGTGCCGTCCGCGGTCACCACCAGGGGTACGTCGTCAGCGGTCACGCCCGCGGCGCTGAGCAGCCCGGCGCCCTCCGGCTCGTCGGCGAGCACCCAGCGGAACGGCACCAGGTTGCGGGCCAGGAAGTCACGCGCCGTGAACGACGGCGCCGACCAGCGGTGCCCGACCACGCGCAGCTCGGGCGTGGTCGTGGCGCCCTCCGCGGTCCACGCCGCCAGGAGCTGGTCCAGCACCGGGTAGAGCTTCTCCTCCGGCGGGTGCCACGGCTTGAGCAGGTAGTGGTCGAGGTCCACCACGTTGATCGCGTTGATCGCGGCGTCGGTGTCGGCGTACGCGGTGAGCAGGACCCGGCGCGCGGCGGGGAAGAGGTCCATCGCCGCCTCGAGGAACTCGATGCCGTTCATCTGCGGCATCCGGTAGTCGGCGAGCAGCACCGCCACCTGCTCGCCGCGCAACTTCAACTCGCGCAGCGCGTCCAGAGCCGCCTCGGCGGAGTCGGCCCGGACCACCCGGTAGCGGTCGCCGTAGCGACGCCGGATGTCGCGGGCGACCGCCCGGGAGACGGCCGGGTCGTCGTCGACGGTGAGGATCGCGGGGTTGGGCATGCCGTCCATCCAAGCACCCGCCCTGGCCGACCCGCACCACCAGACCGGGTGGCGCGGGCCTCGGCGGGGGTCCACTACGCCGAGGCCCGCGCGTCACCGCCGCACCGGACCCCGACGCCGACCCCGGGTCGACACGAACTGGTACGACATCGCGGCGAACCCGGGGTCGCGCAGGAGCCGGCGGAACGCGTCGAGCTGGCCCGGCGACAGCCCGGCGTCGAGCAGTTCCGGCTCGAGCTGACGGGAGTTCGTGCCGTACAGCGAGATGCCGAGCGAGCCGCCCGCCCAGCTCTGCGCGTGGCTGACGGTGTCGACGTCGACCAGGCCGGCGGCGGCCAGTTCGGCGTGCACGTCCTGCGCCCAGGCCAGGTCCGCGCCGTGGCTCTGGAGGATGCTCAGCATCGCGTCCGTGACCTGGGCGAAGAGTTTCGCCGCGTCGTCGCTCGGCGCGGTGAGCACCCGCAGCGGCGCGGTGCAGTCGAACTCCTCGACCACCAGCCACCCGCCCGGGGCGAGCGCGCCGGCCAGCGTGCGCAGGACCCGGCGCCGCTCCGGCAGGTGCAGCAGCACCAGCCGGGCGTGGATCACGTCGAACCCGTCCCCCGGCGGCGGCTCCCGGCGCACGTCGTGCCGGCGGACGTCGAGGTTGCCGGCCGGCCGCAGATGCGTCAGGTCGAGGTCGGTGGCGAGCACCCGGCCGCTCGGGCCGACGGCGGCGGCCATGGCGCGGGCCACCGAGCCGCCGCCGGCGCCGACCTCCCAGCACCGGACACCGGGGGCGAGCAGCGGCGCGGCGAGCCGGCCGGTGGTGATCGGGTCGAGGAAGGCTTCGAGCGCCTGCAGTTGGGGCACCGCGTCGGCGGCGCCGGTGTCGAAGGCGTAGTCGCTCCCGGGGGCGGACTCGGTCTCGGGGACGTCGGTCGGCATCGTTCCTCGTTCCTGTGTTCGTGGTCGGTCGGTTCACGGGCCCGAGGGCGTGGGCAGCCCGGGCCGGGGCCGGGGAGCCGGTGGCTCCGCGACCGCGGCGACGCTGAGCAGCGCCGCCACCGCGCCCGGGTCGGCCCGGGCCTCGTCGGCCGGCCGGTCGTAGACCACCCGGCCGTACTCCAGCACCGCGACCCGGTCGGCGACCTCGACCGCGTGCCGGATCTGCTGCTCCACCAGCAGCACGGTCAGCCCGGCCCCGGCCAGCGACCGGACCAGGTGGCGGACCCGCAGCGCCAGGTCCGGTGCGAGCCCTTCGCAGGGCTCGTCGAGCAGCAGCACGCGGGGCTGGCCGAGCAGCGCCCGGGCGATCGCCAGCATCTGCTGTTCACCGCCGGAGAGCTGGTCGCCGCGGTGCCGCAGCCGGTCGGCGAGCCGGGGCAGCAGCTCCAGCACCCGGGCGACCGTCCAGCCCTCGCCGCCCGGCGTCGCCGCCCGCCACGGCGCGGCGGCCAGGACCAGGTGCTCGGCCACGGTCAGCCGGGAGAAGACCCGCCGGCCCTGCGGCACCAGTCCCACCCCGGCGCGGGCGATCCGGTGCGGCTGCCGTCCGGTGACCGGTACGCCGCCCAGCTCGACCCGCCCGGCGTGCGGCCGGACCAGGCCGGCCACGCAGTGCACGAGCGTGCTCTTGCCGGCGCCGTTGCGGCCCACCACCACCTGCACCGTGCCGGGCCGCACGTCGAGGCTCACCTCGTGCAGCACGGTGCCACCGGCGTAGCCGGCGCAGAGCCGGTCGATGCGCAGCATCACGTCACTCCCTCCGCGTACGCCTCCCGGACCGGGCCGGACGCGCGGATCTCGGCGGGCGACCCGGTGGCGAGCGTCCGGCCGTCGCGCAGCACGGTCACCGTGTCGCAGAGCGCGTAGACCAGGTCCAGCCGGTGCTCGACCAGCAGCACCGCGACCGCGCGGGGCAGCCCGCGCAGGAACTCCGCCAGCCAGCCGACCTCCGCCGCGGACAGCCCGGCGGCCGGCTCGTCGAGCAGCAGCAGCCGGGGCCGCCCGGCCAGCGCCACCGCGATCTCCAGTTGCCGGCGCTGCCCGTGGGCGAACTGCCCGGCCGGCGTCGCGGCGAGGTCGCCGAGGCCGACCCGGTCCAGCAGCGCGTCCGCGGTGCGCCCGGCCGCCCGCCGCCGCGCCGCCGGCTGCCACCGGCCGGCCCGCCGGGGCAGCGCGGCGACCAGCACGTTCTCCCGGGCGGTAAGCGAACCCCAGACGGCGGGACGCTGGTGGATCCGGCCGAGGCCGCGCCGGGCCCGGGCGGCCGGCCCGAGCCGGGTGACGTCGTGCCCGCCCAGCCTGATCCGGCCGGCGGCCGGCCGGGTGGCGCCGGCCACCACGTCGAGCAGCGTGGTCTTGCCCGCGCCGTTCGGCCCGATCAGCGCGTGCCGCTGCCCGAGCGGCAGCCGCAGGTCGACGCCGTCCAGCGCGGTCAGCGACCCGTACCGCACGGTGACCGCCTCGGCGGTGAGCAGCGGCGTCATGCGCGTACCCCGGTCACCGCGGGTGGCCGGCGGACGTCGCCGGGACGCGCGTCGTCCGGGGCGGACGGCGGCCGTGCACGCCCGGCCCGCCGGGTGCGGCGGGCGGTGGGCAGCAGGTGCGCGACCACGACGAAGGCCAGGCCCAGCACCAGCGGCGCCTGCCCGGGCAACGCGCCGAACAGCCAGTCCCGGGCGGCGACCACAAGCACGCCGCCGACCAGCGCGCCACCGACCGAGGCGGTCCCGCCGACGACCACGCCGAGCAGCAGCAGCGCGGAGGTGTCGAACCCGAAGTCGGCCGGCGAGACGTACTGCTGCGCGGTGACCAGCAGCGAGCCGGCGGCGCCGGCGATCGCGCCGGCGGCGACGTGGACGCCGGCCACGTGCGCCGCCACCCGGTGCCCGCTGGCCCGCAGCCGCGCCTCGTCGTCCCGGCCGGCCCGCAGCAGCAGCCCGACCCGGCCGCGCAGCACCAGCAGCACCAGGCCGGCCAGCACCGCCACCACCACCAGCGTGTAGAGGTAGCGGGCCCGGTCGGTGGCCAGCACCGGCAGCCCCCACAGCGGCCGGGTCGCGGCGATGCCGGCGAGACCGTCCGTGCCGCCGGTCACCGACGTCCACCGGCCGGCGAGGACCACCGCCAGCTCACCGACCGCCAGCGTGATCATCAGGAGCACCACCCCGCGGGCCGGGAGCACCAGCGGCAGCGCCACCACGGCCAGCGCCGCCCCCGCCCCGGCCGCGACGAGCAGGTGCACCGGCCCGACGTCGGAGAGCTGGCCGCCGACCACCGCGCCGGCGTACGCGCCGGCCGCGTAGGGCGCGGTCTGGCCGAGCGTGGGCAGCCCGGCGACGCCGGTCAGCAGCGCGACGCTCACCGCGACCAGGCCCAACGCCAGCGTGCGGGCCAGCAACGCCACGGTGTAGTCGTCCACCGTCCAGGGCGCGGCGACCAGGCCGACCAGCACCGCCGCGGCGACGGTCACACGCAGCAGCCGGACGGCCCGCTCCCGCACGTCGTCCACCGCGCGCCGCCCGGACCACGTGGTCACCCGCAGCGCCCGCACGGCCCGGTCCCTCATGTCGCCCTCCGGGCGGTGGCCAGGCCGCGCGCCCGGACCGCGAGCACCACCGCCATGGCGGCGAAGAGCAGGAACGGGGCGGCCGACGGGACGAGCGCCACGCCGAGCGTCTGGATCTGCCCGACCGCCAGCGCCGCGAGCAGCGTGCCGGTCATCGAGCCGAGGCCACCGAGCACCACCACGACCAGGGAGAGCAGCAGCACCGCGTCGGCGGTGCCCGGCCCCGGACCGATGATCGGCGCGCCGAGCACGCCCGCGGCCCCGGCCAGCGCACCGGCCGCGGCCAGCACGCCGACCCGCACCACAGCCGGGCTCACCCCGAGCGTGGCGACCATCTCGGCGTCGTCGACCGCGGCCCGCACCAGCATGCCGGCCCGGGTGCGACGCACCACCAGGTGCAGCAGGCCGGCGAGCAACGCGGCCACCAGGATGAAGACCAGCCGGTACGCGGCGTAGCGGTGCCCCGCCACCGCCACCGACCCGTCCAGCGCGGCCGGTACCCGGACCGGCGGGTCGTCCGGGCCGAACGCGGCCACCAGCAGGCTGCCGCCGGCCAGCGCGACGCCGAAGGTGACGAGCGCCTGGGTGAGGTGCCCGGCCGCCGCGACGCGGGTGAGCAGCACCGCGACCAGCGCGCCGGCGGCGGTGGCGGCGAGCACGCCGACCGCCAGCGCGAGCGCCAGGCTGGCCCAGCCACCGTCCAGCAGCGCGGCGGCGGTGTAGCCGCCGATCGCGAACAGCGTGCCGTGGGCCAGGTTCAGGATACCGGCCACGCCGAAGCAGAGCACCAGCCCGGACGCGGCGACGAACACCAGCAGCCCGTAGGCGACCCCGTCCACGGCCGGGACGACGTACGGGTCGACCGGCACGTCTCAGCCGCCCACGGTGGCGAGGTCGCCGACCACGGTGTTGGACAGCGCCCGCCCGTCCGGGCGGACCTGACGCAGGTACCACTTCTGCACCGGGGCGTGGGTGGTCGGCGAGAACTGCCAGGTGCCGCGCGGGCTGGCGATCTGCCCGAGCTGACCGATGGCCGCGTTGATCCGGTCCGGGGTGGCGTCGTCGCCGGCCGCCGCGATCGCCCGGTCCAGCACCGCCGCCGCGTCGTAGGAGGCCATCGCGTACGTCGTCGGGGAGCCGTCGTGCTCGGCCTTCCAGGCGGCCACGAAGGCCCGGTTCTCCGCGTTGTCGAGGTCCGGTGAGTAGTTCAGCACCGAGTAGATGTCCCGCGCCGCGTCGCCCTGCGCGTCGAGCACACCGCCCTCGGTCAGGAAGCCGGCGGCGTAGAGCGGTACGTCCCTGATCTCCGAGCGGGCGTACTGCTTGACGAAGTCGATGGCGGCGCTGCCGGCGTAGAACGTGTAGACCGCGTCCGCGCCGGACGCCTTGATCCGGGCGAAGTACGGGGTGAAGTTGGTGGTCGCCGGGAACGGCGTGAACGTGGTCTTGCCGTCCGGGTTGGCCAGCTTCCCGCCGGCCTTGGCGTACGCCTCGGTGAAGCCCCGCAGCTCGTCCCAGCCGCCCTGGTAGTCCGGGCCGATCGCGTAGACGCTGCCCTTGACGTCCTCGCGCACGTGCGCCGCGATCGCCTCGCCGGGCTCGTCGGAGAGGTAGGAGGTGTGCCAGACCCGGGACACGTCCTTGAGTTCCGGCCGCCCGTTGGAGCCGACGAACGGCACCTTCGTCTCGGTGAGCAGCGGTTGGACCGCGGCCACCGAGCCGCCGCCGACGATGCCGGTGAGCGCCACCACCCGGTCCTGTTTGAGCAGCTTGGTGGCGGCGGGCACGGCGGTGGCCGCGCCGTTGCCCTCGTCGGCGACGACCACCTCGACCGTCCGCCCGCCGAGCTTGCCGTCGTGGGCGGACAGGTAGAGCTGGAAGCCGTCGCGGATGTCCTTGCCGACCGACTGGTAGGTGCCGGAGAGCGACGCGAGCAGGCCGATCTTGACGGTGCCGCCGGGACCGGCGGTCGGGCCGTCGTCGGCGCAGGCGGGTGCCGCGAGCAGGACGAGCGCGAGCAACGCCGCGGTGCGGGCACGGCTGCGCCGGGTCAGGTTCAGGGACATGGTGTCTCTCCTGGTGTCAGGGGTGCGGAGTCCGGCGGGACGCCGGCGGTCAGCGGCTGCGGCTCAGGGCCGCCCGGGCCGCGGGGGTGAGCGCATCGCCGATGCGGTTCGCCAACTCGGCCATCTCGTAGGAGACCTTGCCGACGTCGCACCGCGGATCGGCGAGCACGAGCAGGGAGGCGCCGTCGTTGAACGCCATGGAGAACATGAAGCCGCCCTCCAGCTGGGTGACGTTGGAGATCACCGCGCCGGCGTCGAAGAACGCCGCCGCGCCGCGCAGCAGGCTGACCAGCCCGCTGCCGGTGGCCGCCAACTGGTCGGCCCGGTCCGGCGGGAGGCCGCGGGTGGCGGCCACCATCAGACCGTCGCTGGAGATGGCGATCGCGTGGGTGACCTCGGCGGCGCGCTCGGCGAACGCGTCCAGCAGCCAGCCGAGATCCTGGTGGTCGGTCACGTGCACTCCCTGTCGGGTCAGTTGGTGATCAGGTTGGTCCGGCGGCCGGCGACCCCGCGGGCGTACGCCGCCATGGCGGTGGCCACCCGCGCCGGGTCCCGGTGCTCGGTGGCCTGCCGGGGCGCCGGGACACCGCCGGGCACCAGGTGCTCCTGCGGCTGCCGGCGCGGCAGCCCGGACGTGGTGGTGCCGGCGACCCGGGGCTCGTCGGCGCGCGCCGCGGTGCGCCAGGCGTCGTCCGCCGGGCCGGCCCAGGACGCGTCGTCGCCCGGCCGGTCGGCCTGGAACCAGTGGTTGACCTGGTCGAAGATGATCAGCTCCTCGGTGGGGGCGGCGGCGGCCGACGACGCCGGCTGGAACACCGGAGCGACCGGGAGCGCCCGGTCGGCGGCCGGACCACCGGCCCAGGGCTGCGGGGCGGGCCGCGCGCCGGCGGGCGCCACAGCGGGCCGCGCGCCGGCGGGCACGACGGTGGCCGGCACGACCGGGGACGCGACCGTGGCGCGGGCCGCCCGGCGGGACGGTCGCTCGGGGGTGAGCAGGAACTCCTCGGGCGGCAGCAGCCGGAGCAGCGCGGCCGGCAGGGCCACCTCGGCGATGGTGCCGCGCCGCGGCCCGGACCGGAGCTGCACGGCGGCGCCCAGCCGGGTGGCGAGCTGCCCCACCACGACCAGTCCCATCGCCCGCACGGTGGCCACGTCGATGGCGGGCGGCTGGGCGAGCAGGTCGTTGAGCTGCTGCCGCCGGAGCGGGGGCAGGCCGACGCCCTCGTCGCTGATCTGCACGATCACCCGGTCGCCGAGGCTCCGGCCGGTCACCCACGCCTCGGTCGCCGGCGGCGAGTAGCCGGTGGCGTTCTCCATCAGCTCGGCCAGCAGGTGCACCACCTCGTCGACCGACTCGGCGGCCACCGCGACGTCGCCGTCGACCAGGCCGAGACGGATGCGGGCGTAGTGCTCGATCTGGCTCTGCGCGGCCTGGAGCACCTGCGGCAGCGGCACGTCGTGGTGGCGGACCCGACCGACGCCCACCCCGCCCAGCACGAGCAGGCTGGCGTTGATCCGGCCCATCCGGGTGGCGAGGTTGTCCAGCGCGTAGAGCTGGTGCAGCCGGTCCGGGTCGGTCTCGTCCCGCTCGACGCGGTCCACCTGGGCCAGCACGGCGTCGACCAGGCGCTGTTCCCGCCGGCTCAGGTGGATGAAGATCTCCGCCGTGTTGGCCCGCATCACGGCCTGCTCCGCAGCGGTCCGCACGGCGGCCCGGTGCACCGCGTTGAACGCCTGCCCGACCTCCCCGATCTCGTCGTCGCCGGAGACCTCCAGCGCGTCGACGGCCTGGCGACGGGCCAGGTCGTCCGGGTCGACCGAGGCGCTGTCCGGCTCCTGGAGCCGGGCCACCACCTGGGGCAGCCGCTCGAACGCGACCGCGTTGGCCGCGTCCCGCAGCCGGCGCAGCCGCCGGGTGATCTGGCGGGCCACCGCCCAGGTGACCAGCGCGGTCAGCAGGAGGGCAAGCAGGGCCGCCGCCGCCTCCACCACGGTCCGGCGACGTTGGTCCGCGTGCGCGGCCCGGATGTCGTCGAGCACCGCCCCGTCGACCCGCAGGCGCAGCTCGGCCAGGCGGACCGCCCACTGCTGGGTGGCGGTGAGCCAGGTGCCGAGGTCCAGTTCGAGGCGGTCTCCCGCCGCCGTCCGGGCCACCTGGTCGAGGAGCCGTTGCAGCCGCAGCGCGTTCTCGCCGCTGCCGGCCTGCTCCCACCAGCCCTGCCAGGCCGGCCGGGCGAGCGCCTGGAAGGCCAGCGACGCCTCGGTGACGCCGGTCCGGGCGGCGGTGATGTCCTGCTGGAGCGCGGGCGTCACCTGGCCGGCGGTGACCGCGCGCAGCACGGCCACCTGCTGCTGACCGACCGCCTCGGCCACTTTGGACAACGCGGCGGAGGCGCGGATGCCGTCCGCGATCCGCGGCTCGACCACGCCGAGCGTGACGCTCTCCCGGAGGCCGAGCAGGTCGGCGATGACGATGCGGTAGCTGAACGTCATCGCCGAGACCGAGGCGCGTTCGGCGGTGCGGACCTGCGCGCGCAGCGGGGCGAGGTTGGCCAGCGCCGCGTCGATCCGCGGCAGGACGGCCTGCTCGGCGGCGGCGCCGGCGGGCACCCGGGCCCGCTGCCGGCGGTATCCGGCGACCGCCGCGTCGGTGGCGGTGGTGGCGTCGGCGAACGCGTCCTGCTGGTCGGGGGCGCCCCGGGTGAGCAGGTCGGCGGCGACGATCCGCTCGTACTGCAACCGGTGGGCCAGGCCACCCGCCTCGGCGCCGAGCTGGGCGAGCTGGCCGAGATCGCTGGCGCGGGCGGTCTGTCGGGCGCTCTCGGTCAGTGCCAGTCCGGCGAAACCCATCACGGCGACGAGCGGGGCCGCCACGATGAGGCGCATCCGGCCGCCGATGCGCCACCGACGGCGGCGGGGCGGGTAGGGTCGGGCCGCGTGGGACCTCGTGCTCGACGCCACTGCTGACTCCCCGCGCTGATCGGCAAACTTCTATCTGCACTTGCGGATTGCACGTCTCATTCCGCCGGAAGCCACGCGCCGAGGCCAGACCCGACCGTGGTACAAACAGGCCGTACCAGCATCTGTACCCAGAGTTGGCGACGCCGACGGCACACCCGGACGGGGCATCGACCCCGATCAGTGCCGGTTGGCCGCCGACGGCGGCGGGCCCTCCGGTTCGGGCTGTGCGAGCACCTGACCGATCAGTTCCCGCAGCTCGTCGATGGCCGCCACCACCGCCTGCGGATCGCGCGGATCGCGCCGCGCGGCCGGTGGACCGACCGGGTCCACCTCGCCGAGCCGGGGCCCCCGCCGGCCGTCCGCCGCCAACTGCTCGACGGCGACCTGCGGCCACAGCTCGGCGAGCCGCCCGCCGGTGGCGAGCACCTCGTCGCACCGGACGGCGAACTCCTGGCTGCCGAACCGCCGGCCGGACTCGACCGCGGCGACCGTCTCCCGGCTGAACCGCACCCGCTCGGCCAGCGCCCGCTGGGTCAGGCCACGCCGGGTCCGCCAGCGGCGCAGCTCGGCACGGAACTGGCGGCTGGCGGCGGAGGGAGCGGCGCTCGACGCGGGCGTGCGATCCATGTGCTCACCTTCGCGACGCCGGACCGGCATCGGCAGCAGATCGAGGACGGGCGATGACTGGGCGTTCGCAGGGGGTCATTCTTAACCCACCGGCGTACGGGTGTGAAGACGTGACTGCGCTGCGTGTCCGCCGACGCCGCCCGGTCACGCCACCGGCCGCGCGACCGGACGGCGGTCGGTCGGCACCGGCGGCGCGACGGTCACCGGCAGCCCGCGGTGCGCGCGGAACGCCAGGTTGGGCCGGAAGACGCGGGGATGCCCCGGGGCCGGCCTCAGGTCCGGCAGGGCCGCGGCGAGACGGGTGAGCGCGGTGCCCGCCTCCAGCCGGGCCAGCGCCGCGCCGATGCAGAAATGCGGGCCGTGACCGAAGGAGAGGTGGTCGTGCGCGTCCGGCCGGTCCGGGTCGAACCGGTCCGGGTGGCCGAACACCGCCGGGTCGCGGTTGGCGGCGCCGATCAGCAACAGGCAGCGCGCCCCGGCCGGGATGGCCAC
This sequence comes from Micromonospora sp. AKA38, assembly GCF_027925725.1. Taxonomy (NCBI): domain Bacteria; kingdom Bacillati; phylum Actinomycetota; class Actinomycetes; order Micromonosporales; family Micromonosporaceae; genus Micromonospora; species Micromonospora sp. AKA38. The sequence goes on from NZ_BNEI01000002.1 coordinate 103,464, forward strand.
GCCGCCCAGCGTGACCGGGTGGTTGGTGACCCGCAGCCAGCCGTCGATGGCGGGCGCGAAGCGCAGCGTCTCGGTGACGAACGCCGGGACCCGCTCCGGGCGCTCGGCGAGCGAGCGCCACCGGCCCGGCTCGGACAGCGCCCGGTCCACCGCGTGGGCGAGCAGCCCGGCCGTGGTCTCGTGCCCGGCCACCAGCAGGTTGAACACGATGCTCGACGCCTCGGCGACGGTCAGCACCTCGTCGTCGCCGCCCCGGTACGCCAGCAGCTCGGCGACGTAGTCGTCACCGCCGCCGTCCAGCCGGCGCCGCACCAGGTCCTGGCAGTAGTGCCAGAACTCCAGCAGCCCGCCGGCCAGCCGGACCTGCTCGGCCGGGTCGGGGCTGCCCCAGATCAGGGCGATCTGCCCGTCCGCCCAGGCCCGGATGCGCGGCACGTCGCACGCCGGCACGCCGAGGATGTCGAGCAGCACCAGCAGCGGCAGCTCGGCGGTGAACGCCGGGACCAGGTCGACCTCGTCGCCGACCCGGGTGGCCAGCCGCGCCACCAGCTCGTCCACCCGGCGACGCACGATCCGGCCGTAGCGCTGCTCCACCCGTTCCGGGGTGTTGGCGAACGTGACCCGCAGCGCCCGGCGGGTGCGGGGGTGCACCGGCGGGTCGGCCGCGGCGGTGGTGGGTGGCGCGTCGATGCCGGCGACCAGGGCGAGCGCCTCGGGGCAGATGTCGTACACCGGGGCGAGCGTGAGCGCGTTGCCGAACGTCCGCGCGTCGGCCAGCGCCCGCCGGACGTCGGCGTGCCGGGTGATCAGCCACAATCCGAGTTCGTCGTCGTGGTGCACGCCGCCGTCGGCGGCCAGCAGGCGGGCCCAGACGCCGGCCGGATCGGTGAGATACGCTCCCGCGAACGGATTCAACCGCATGACCGCCTCCTGCACTACCGGCCGCTTTCCTTACCGTGCGCCACCACACGAACACGCGTCAAGATTTGCCGGCATCAATATATTTCTGCCGCTTTCCCGCAACTTGCGCCCTGCCCCTTGCCCTCCGCACATCAGGGCCGGGGAGGATGGCGGGATGCGGGCGGTGGTGTTCGAAGAGTTCAACGCGTGGCCCGAGGTGCGGGAAGTGGCCGACCCCGTCCCGGCGCGCGACGGGGTGGTCGTCCGGGTCGGCGCGACCGGGCTGTGCCGCAGCGACTGGCACGGCTGGCAGGGCCACGACCCGGACATCCGGCTCCCGCACGTGCCCGGGCACGAGTTCGCCGGTGTCGTCGCCGCGGTCGGCGCCGACGTACGCGGCTGGCGGCCGGGCGACCGGGTCACCGCGCCGTTCGTCTGCGCCTGCGGGCGGTGCCCCACCTGCCTCGCCGGCGACCAGCAGGTCTGCGAGCGGCAGACCCAGCCGGGCTTCACCGGCTGGGGCTCGTTCGCGGAGTACGTGGCGGTGCGGCACGCCGACGTCAACCTGGTCCGGCTGCCGGACGAGGTGGACGACGGGACCGCCGCCGCGCTCGGCTGCCGGTTCGCCACCGCGTTCCGGGCCGTGGTCGCCCAGGGCCGGGTGGCCGCGGGCGAGTGGGTGGCCGTACACGGGTGCGGCGGGGTGGGCCTGTCCGCCGTGATGATCGCGGCGGCGAGCGGCGCCCGGGTGGTGGCCGTGGACGTCACGCCCGCCGCGCTGGCGCTGGCCCGGCGCAGCGGCGCCGCGGTCTGCCTGGACGGGTCGGCGCTCGGCGGACCCGGCGAGGTGGCCGCCGCGGTCCGGGACGCGACCGGCGGCGGCGCCCACCTCTCGCTCGACGCGCTGGGCAGTCACGCCACCTGCGTCGCCTCGATCGAGGGCCTGCGCCGGCGCGGCCGGCACGTGCAGGTCGGGCTGTTGCCCGCCGCGCAGGGCCGGCCCGCGCTGCCGATGGACCTGGTGATCGCCCACGAGCTGGAGTTGCGGGGCAGCCACGGGATGCCCGCCCACGCCTATCCCGAGCTGCTGCGGCTGGTCACCGCCGGGGTGCTGCGCCCCGGCGAGCTGGTCACCGGCGTCATCGGGCTGGCCGACGCGCCCGCGGCGCTGGCCACCATGGACCGGCCGGCCACCGCCGGGATGCGGCTCGTCCGCCCCTGACGGCGACGGGCCGGCCCGGCGTCGGGAGAACCGACGCGGACCGGCCCGCGGCCGACCGGGATCAGTCGGCGACGGTCACCGAGACGGTACGGACCGGCTGCTGGTACTGCCCGTAGTTGTCCATGCCCCGGATCGTCACCGTGTACGTGCCGGCCGGCACCACCGGCGACGTGTACGCGAAGTTCGACCCCGGCGAACCCGGGCTGGTGAGGAACGCCGCGATCCACGTGCCGGCCCGGCCGAACGTGCCGGCCGCGTTCATGCCCTGCCCGGCGGCGTTGGTGATCTGCAACTCCACCTTCTGCATGCCGACGTCGTCGACCGCCCGGCCGGTCACCACGATCCGGCCACCGGTGTAGACCTCGCCCTCGACCGGCGTGATGCTCGGCTCCAGCGTCGGGTCGAGGTCACCGGGGTAGACCAGGTACTTCGCGGTGGCGCCACTGGTCGAGCCGTCCTGCTGGCCGGCCGTGTCCACCGCCCACGCCTCGACGCTGTAGGTGCCCTTCGTGGGCAGGTCGACCGGGAGCGTGAACGTGGTGCTGGTGGCGTTCGGGGCGGCGAGCGTCGCGTCGAGCGTGGCGAACGCCGCGGCCATCGTGCCGTTCGGCTGGACGTACCGGCCGGTGTCCAGGTCGCGCAGCGCCACCCGGACGGCCTTCACGCCCTTGTCGTCGGTCGCCGTGCCGGCCAGGTCGAGGTGCAGCCGGTCGACGTTCTGGTCGGTCCCGGTGAAGCTGAGCAGCCCGTTCGGGAAGGCGTCGCCGGGCACCTGCGCGGTGACGGTGAGCCGGCCCAGGTTGGTGTTGGACGTGGTCAGGCCCAGCCTGTCGGTGGCGCGTACCCGGAAGTCGTAGACGCCGGGGGTGAGCGGAACCGTGGTGAAGGACCAGTCGAACGTGGCGGCGTCGAGGTTGGTCGGGGAGATCCGGTGGTACGCGGCGACCGAGTCGGCGCCCCAGGTGCCGTCCGCGGCCAGCGCCTCGCGGGTGGTGTTGTTGCGCAGGTAGATCTCGACCGACTTCAGCGCGTCCTCGTCGGCGGCGGTGCCGGCGAACGTGACCGTCGCGCCCGGCGCCACGGTCAACGGCGCGGCGGCGGTGGGCGGGGTCATCGCCACCGGCGCGGTGATCGCCACGGTCGGCGGGACACCGGTCGCCGAGACGGTCCAGTCCCGGGTGTCGCCGCGCAGGTCGCTCTGCCCGGCCGTGTCGACCGCGGTGGCGGTCATCCGCCACTGCCCCTCGGTCGGCAGCGTCACCTCGTACTGCCAGGTGGCGGACGTCGCGCCGAGCACGTCCGGCTCGCCCCGGAACGTGTTGTAGACCGCCGCGACGCTGCCGTCGTCCTGCAGGTACCGGTTGTCCGGCGTGCGGAACGAGTAGATCATCGAGCTGACGCCCTTGTCGTCGGTCGCGGTGCCGGTGGCGACGAAGCTCTGGGTGGCGATCAGGCCGGCGGTCGGCGCGGTGATCCGGGTGGCCGGCGGCAGGTCGTCGAAGCGGAACGCCTCGATCTTCTTGATCGCCTTGGTGGTGTCGCCGGCCCCGTCGCGGCCGACCGTCTTCGCCTGGATCTGGTAGACGCCGGCCGGCAGCGACACCGGGAGCTTCCAGGTGGTGGACGTGGCGTTCGGCGCGGCGACCGTGGCGTTCAGCGACTTGAACGCACCCCAGGTCGTCAGGTCTGCCTGGAGGTACTGCCCGCTGTTGCGGTCCATGACCTCGACCTGGACCTTGGACACGCCGGCCGGGGCGAGCGCCTGGCCACCCAGGTCGAACGACTCACCGGCCTGCTTCACCGCGCCCTCGATCGGCGTGGTGACCGTGGTGTCCAGCGCCGACGGCGCCGGCTCCTTGGACAGGTCGAAGAACGCGACCCGACCGGTCGTCTTGCCGCCCTTGACGTTGCCGTCGCCGCCGACCAGCAGACCGCGCGCGGTGGCCAGCATCGCCTTCTCCCCCTCGTACGAGTTGGAGCCGGGGTTCCACTCCAGCGCGGTGCCGGTGAGCGGGTCCAGCGCGCCGAGGTGGTCGCGGCGGACCACCTGGTCGCCGAGGCCGTAGCCGCTCAGGCCCTGGCCGGTGCCGTAGCCGACGTTGTCCAGCCCGGGCCACGGCACGTTCGAGGTGGGCGACTCCTGCCAGCTGAAGTGACCGCCGACGTAGACGGCGGTGTCGGTGATCGCGACCGAGTAGATGCTGTCGAAGTGCCGGGAGATCCAGAGCGGCTCGACGTGGTCGTTTCCGGTCAGCGAGTACGCGATGGCGGTGTCGTTGATCGGCGGCCGGTCGCCGCCCGAACCACTGGTGACCACGAAGTACGAGTCGTCCGGCGCGATGTCACCGGCGAAGACGCGCTGGATGCCGCCGACGAAGGAGAGGTTGTCCTCCCACAGCCGGGTCCGCCACGGCAGCAGCGCCTTGCTGGCCGTACCGATCAGGGCCACGCCGTAGCGGTCCTGCCCGGCGATCTGGCGGCCGGTGTGCACGACCAGCAGCTTGCTGCGGTCGTGGGTGAGCTTGAGCTGCTGCACGGTGAGCATGCCGCCGACGCCGATGCCACCGGTGACCGGCAGGTTGAACGCGGTGTCGACGGCGCCGGTGGTCGGGTTCAGCGCGGCCAGGCCGCTGCGGGCGACGCCGTTGACGGTGGCGAACTGGCCGCCGACGTAGACGGCGGTGGGGCTCACGGCCAGCGCGGTCGCCCGCGCGCTGGCGGTCGCGGTGAACGCGGCCACCGGCGCGCCGGTGGTCGGGTTGAGCCGGGCGATCTTGCGCTTGGTGACGCCGTTGATCGTGTTGAACGAGCCGGCGATGTAGAGCGACGTGCCGTCCGGCGACGCCTCGACGGCTGCCACAGCGCCGTCGATGGTCGGCTTGAAGCCGGTGTCCACCTTGCCGGTGTCCAGGTTGTACGAGGCCAGCGACTTCTGCGCGATCGCCGTGCCGCCGACGTTCGCGATCGAGGTGAACGTGCCGGCGATGAAGACCCGGTTGCCGATCACCTCGATGTCGGTGATCTCGCCGTTGGTGATCCGCGGCGTGTCGGTGCGGGGCGTGCTCGGCATCAGCCGGGTGTCCCCCGGCGTGACCTGCGCCCTGGTGACGACCGTACGGGCGGCGCCGAGCGCGGCGCGGCCCCCCGTCGCCTGGGCGCCGGTGCGCCCGGTGACACCGGCGTCGGTGACGGTGACGACGCCGGCCAACGCCGGCACCCCCGCCACCACGACCGCGCCGGCGGCGAGCACCGCTACCGCGCGACTCCAAACTCGCATCGAGACAACTCTCCCTGTCCGCCCGGACGGCGCCCCTCGGGTGGCTCCCGACTTCCCTCCGTCCGCGTGCCGGACGTCACCGTAGGAGGCAAGGAGTTCTCGCGATACGTTGCCGCACCGGTAATCGACCGCTCGTCATCAATTCCGGCCACACGGCGACCCCGCTCCACCGATCGGCTGGCCGCCCGCCTACCGCCCGGGCCCCCGTCGCGCCTTTCGGCCCGTCCCGCGCCGTCCGGCCCGTCCGCCATGATCGATCCCGTCGTCGACGCGGCGGCGGAGGGCGGGGCGGTGACCGGCGGACGACGGTCGGGCGTCACCTGCCGACACAAAGCGCCGAGCGGGGAAACCGTTTTCGGCGAACGCCGAACATCCGACAGCAGCGGGCGCGTCGGAGCAATTACCGAATCGGTCGCGGAAATTCGGCACGCCGACGCCGGAACGCGCACACCGATTGTCGGCGGCCAGAAACCGCGCCAGCTACGCCAGGAACCGTATTCCATCGAAGATCACGCTGTCAACGACGCCGTCAACAGCCACAATGAGCAGTCGGTACGGGCTCGCCGCCGCCCGCCGACCGCATCCGGCATATCCCTCCACAATGGTGTCGAGGCGGCGGAAGCTCCCGATGACCGATACGGGCGACATCACCCCGGGGACCGCCCCGGAGTGCGCGTCGAGCCGCCGCAATCACATTTCTTACCGGCCTCCGGGAACTGGCCGAACGTGCAGCGCCCGACACCGAAAGCATCGACCGGCGGCACGATTCGGGGATCGGCGGACAAAGATCGTCGGTGACATGATGAACCCGGTTCCCCATCGAGGAATCCTGATCTTTCCACCACCCCGGCCGACCGGACGGTCCGGCGCGGCGACCGCCCGCGCCCGGATGCGACCCACGCGACGGCCGGCAGCGACGAAGGCGGAGGCGATGACCGACGTCCTGCGGGCCCGGCCGGTGCCCGTCCCACCGGCGCGGCCCCACTCCGGCGGCCCCGCGCCGGCGACCGCCGCGCAGCGCCAGATGTGGCAGTTGGACCGCCTCGACCCGGGCTCGGCCGGCTATCTGGTGCCGCTGGCCTACCGGCTGCACGGCCCGCTCGACGTGGCGGCGCTCTCCGCGACGCTCGACGACCTGGTGGCCCGCCACGCCGCGCTGCGGACCACGCTCGCAGCCGAGCCGCCCCCCGCCGTCGACCGACCCGCGGCGGGTGCCGGAACGCCGGACCCGGGCGACGACGGCGCGCACACCCGGCTCGTCCAGGTGGTCCACGAGCCGCGCCCGGGACTGCTGCGGGTGCACGACCTCAGCGGACTGCCGAGCTGGCAGCGGGACCGGGAGGTGGACGCCCGGCTGCGCGCCGCCGCCCGGGAGCCGCTCGACCTGGCCCGCGGGCCGGTGCTCCGGGCCGACCTGGTGCGCTGCGCGCCGGAGGAGCACGTGCTCCTGCTGACGTTCCACCACGTCGCCGTCGACGAGTGGTCGCTGGGCCTGCTGCACGAGGAGTGGGAACGGCTCTACGCGGCACACCGGGCCGGACGACCGGCGGCCCTCGACCCGGTCGAGGGCGACTGCCGCGACCACGCCCGCCGGCAGCGGGAGTGGCTCGCCGGCCCGGAGGCGTCCGCCCAGCTCGACTACTGGCGGGAGCAGCTCGCGGGCGCGCCCGCCGCGCTGGACCTGCCCACCCGGGGTCCCCGCCCGGCGGCGCCGTCCGGCGTCGGCGGCACGCTGTCGGTGCCGCTGGACGTGCCCACCGAGGAACTGGCCGCGTACTGCCGGCGGGCGCGGGTGTCGCCGTACATGGTGCTGCTGGCGGTGCTGCACGTGCTGCTGGCCCGGTGGACCGGCGCGCGGGACGTCGTGGTCGGCACGCCGGTGTCCGGCCGGCGCGGCCCCGAGACGCGGCGGCTCGTCGGCCTGCTGCTGAACACCGTCGCGATCCGGGCCCGACTGGACGACGACCCGTCCTTCGCCACGCTGCTGGAGCGGGTACGCGCCGCCGTCCTCGACGCGCTGAGCCGGGAGGAACTGCCCTTCTCGACGGTGCTGGAGACGCTGCGCCCGGCCCGCCGGGCCGGCTTCAGCCCGCTGTTCCAGGTGATGTTCGTGTACGGCCGGGAGACCGCCCCGCCCCGCCTGGACGGCCTCCAGGTGAGCACCGTCGAGGTGCCGGTCGAGACCGCCAAGTTCGATCTCACGGTGGCCGTCCGGGAGGACGACAGGGGTCTGCGGACCGTGCTGGAGTACCGCACCGAGCTGTTCGACGCCGACCTGGTGACCCGCTTCGCCGGCCACTTCCGGACGCTGCTGGCGGGGCTGCTGACCGACCCGGACGCGCCGGTCGGCTCGGTCGCGATGCTGACCCCCGCGGAGCACCGGCGACTGGTCGGCGAGTGGAACCGGACCGCCACGCCGGCCGAGCCGGACGAGCTGGTGCACGCGTTGATCGAGGAGCAGTCCCGGCGTACCCCCGACGGGGTGGCGGTGACCGACGGCGACGCCACGCTGAGCTACCGGGAGCTGCACGCGCGGGCCGAGGCGTTGGCGGAGACGCTGCGCGCGCGGGGCGTCGGCGTCGGTGGCCTGGTCGGCGTGCTGCTGCCCCGCGCGGTCGGATTCACCGTGGCGGTGCTGGCGGTGCTCCGGGCCGGCGCGGCCTACGTGCCGATGGACCCGGCGAACCCGCCGGCCCGGCTGCGGCACCTGATGGACGACACCGCCGCGTCGGTGGTGCTCACCTGCGCCGAACTGGCGCACCTGGTGCCCGGCGACACGGCGCTGCTGGTGCCGGGGCCGGACGCGCCGATGCCCGGGGCCGGCGCGACGCGCGTCGGCGGTGGACCCCGGCGTCGGCCGCGTCGCCGGCCCGCGCCGACCGGGGACGACCTGGCGTACGTCATCCACACGTCCGGCTCGACCGGCCGGCCGAAGGGCGTGATGGTCACCCACCGGGGAGTGGCCAACTACGTGCGCTGGGCGACCCAGGCGTACCGGCTGCGCGCCGGTGACGTGGTCCCGCTGCACTCCTCGGTCGGGTTCGACCTGACCGTGACCAGCCTGCTGGTGCCGCTGGCCGCCGGCGCCACGGTCCGGATGATCGGCGAGCACCTCGGCCCGGCGGCGCTGGGCGAGGCGCTGCGCGACACCACCACGCCGTTCGGCCTGGTCAAGATCACACCCGCCCAGCTCGAACTGGTCACCCACCAGCTCCGCCCGGACGAGCTGGCCGGTCGCACCCGGTGCTTCGTCATCGGCGGCGAGAACCTGCGCGCCGACCAGGTCGCGCCGTGGCGGACCCACGCGCCAGGGACCGCGCTGGTCAACGAGTACGGGCCGACCGAGACCGTGGTCGGCTGCGCCGCGTACGAGGTGGAGCCGGACACGCCGGCCGACGGCTCGGTGCCGATCGGCCGGCCGATCGCGAACACCGCGCTGCACGTGCTCGACGACTGGGGCAACCCGGTGCCGGTGGGCGTGGTCGGCGAGCTGTACGTCGGCGGGGCCGGGGTGGCCCGGGGCTACCTGGGCAAGCCCGACCGCACCACCGAGCGGTTCCTGCCCGACCCGTTCTCCGGGGTGCCCGGCGCGCGCCTCTACCGCACCGGCGACCTGGCCCGTCGCCGTCCGGACGGCGTCCTGGAGTACCTGGGCCGCACCGACCGGCAGGTCAAGGTGCGCGGCTACCGGGTGGAGTGCGGCGAGATCGAGGCGGCGGTCCGACGGCACCGGCCGGGCGTCGACGTGACCGTCCACCTGCGCCGGGACGACCCGACCGACCCGCGGCTGGTCGCGTACCTGGCCGGCGACCCGGGAGACCCGGCGGAGCTGCGCGCCGCGCTCGTCGCCGAGCTGCCGTCCTGGCTGGTGCCGGCCGCGTTCGTGCGGCTGGACGCGCTGCCGCTGACCGGCAACGGCAAGGTGGACGCCGACGCGCTGCCCGCGCCGGCCGACGCCCCGGCCACCCGTCGCCCCGTCGGACCGGCCACGCCGGCCGGTCCCGCCGCCCCGGGCAGCGCCGCCCCGGCCGGCCACCGGATCGGCACGAGCACCGCGACGGCGGGGACGCCCGACCGGTGGGACGCCGACCGGGTACGCCTGGAACGCCTGGTCGGCGACGTGTGGCGCGAGGTGCTGGGCGTCGAGCAGGTCGGCACCCGGGACAGCTTCTTCGACCTGGGCGGCCACTCGATGCGGCTGCTGGCCGTGCTGGACCGGCTGCGTGCCCGGCTCGGTGACGTGCTGACCGCCACCGACCTGTTCCGCCATCCCACCGTGGAGTCGCTGGCCGCGTACCTGGTCACGGTCACCACGACCGGCGTGGCGCCGCAGGCCCCGCCGGTGCACGCGGCGACCGAGTCCGCCGGCCCGGCGGACGGGCCGATCGCGGTGGTGGGCATGGCCGGCCGGTTCCCGGGCGCCCGGACCGTCGACGAGTTCTGGGCGAACATCCGCGACGGCGTGGAGTCGGTCGAGGAGTTCACCGTGGAGCAGATGCTCGCCGACGGCGCGGACCCGGCCCGCATCGACGACCCGGCGTACGTCCGGACCGGCACCTTCCTGCCCGGCGTCGACGAGTTCGACGCGGCGTTCTTCGGCTTCACGCCGCGTGAGGCGGAGACGCTGGACCCGCAGCACCGGCTGCTGCTGGAGTGCGCCTGGCACGCGTTGGAGCACGCCGGCCACGACCCGTCCCGCCACCCCGGCCGGGTCGGCCTGTTCGCCGGCTCCGGTCGCAGCTCCTACCTGCTGGACCACCTCAGCGGCCATCCGGAGCTGACCGGCGGGCTCAGCGAGCACCAGCTCTCGCTCGGCAACGACAAGGACTTCCTGCTCAGCCGCGTCGCATACCAGCTCGACCTGACCGGGCCGGCGGTCACCGTGGCCACCGCCTGTTCCACGTCGCTGGTGGCCGTGCACCTGGGCCGGCAGAGCCTGCTGGCCGGCGAGTCCGACGTGGTGCTGGCCGGCGGCGTGAGTGTCTTCCCGGCCCAGCGGCGCGGCTACCTCTTCCACGACGGCGGCATCTACTCCCCCGACGGGCACTGCCGCCCGTTCAGCGCCGACGCACGCGGCAGCATCGAGTCCAGCGGCGTGGGCGTCGTCGTGCTGAAGCGGCTGGCCGACGCCGTCGCCGCCGGCGACACGGTCTACGCGGTGATCCGCGGCTCGGCGATCAACAACGACGGGGCCCGCCGCACCGGCTACACCGCGCCCGGCGTCGCCGGACAGGTCGAGGTGATCAGTCGTGCGCTGGCCACGGCCGGCGTGCACCCACGCTCGGTGGGCTACGTGGAGGCGCACGGCACCGGCACCAGCCTGGGCGACCCGATCGAGGTGGCCGCGCTGACCGAGGCGTTCCGGCGCGGCACCGACGAGCGCGGCTTCTGCGCGCTCGGCTCGGTCAAGGCCAACATCGGGCACACCGACGCGGCGGCCGGGGTGGCCGGTCTGATCAAGACCGTGATGGCCCTGTGGACGCGGACGCTGCCGCCGGCCGTGAACCTGGACCGGCCGCACCCGGCGATCGACGTCGGGACCGGCCCGTTCCGCTTCGAGCCCGCCGCGCGGCCATGGGTCGCCGACGGGCCACGCCGGGCCGGCGTCAGCTCGTTCGGCATGGGCGGCACGAACGCGCACGTGGTGCTGGAGGAGCCGCCGGCGCCGTCCGGCCCGGTCGCCCCGCCCGCGCCGGGGCCGCGCCTGCTGATGCTGTCCGCGCGTACCCCGGCGGCGCTGGAGACCGCCACCCGGCAGCTCCGCGACCACCTCGACGCCCACCCCGGGGTGTTGCTCGCGGACGTCGCGTCGGCGCTGGGCCGCCGGGCGGCGCTGACCCACCGCCGGTACGTGGTCGCGGCGGACCGGGCCGACGCGGTGTCCGCCCTGGACACGCCGGCCCGCCGGTTCACCGGGACCCGTCCGGGCGGCCGGCGGACGCTGGTGTTCGCGTTCCCCGGGCACGGCGCCCAGCACGTAGCGATGGGCGCGGGGCTCTACCGGGCCGAGCCGACCTACCGGGCCGAGGTGGACGCGTGCGCCGCGCTGCTCGGCGACGACCTCGGCCGCCACCTGCGCGCCGTGCTCGACCCGCCACCCGGCGGGCACCCCGCGGCGGAGGAGCTGCTGGCCCGCCCGGAGCTGGTGCAGCCCGCGCTGTTCGTCACGGAGTACGCGCTGGCCCGCACGCTGCTGGCCCGGGGCGTCACCCCGGACCTGATGGTCGGCCACAGCCTCGGCGAGTACGTGGCCGCCTGCCTGGCCGGCGTCCTTCCGCTCGCCGACGCACTGCGCCTGGTGCGGGTGCGCGGCGAGCTGGTGGCGCGCACGCCGGCCGGGGCGATGCTCGCGGTGGGCCTGCCCGAGGCGACGGTGACCGGGCTGCTCGACGAGGGGCTGTCGCTGGCCGCGGTGAACGCCCCGGAGCTGTGCGTGGTCTCCGGCGACCCGGCGGCGGTCGGGCGGCTGCGCGAGCGGCTGACCGCGGACGGCGTGGACTGCCGCCCGCTGCGGGTGACCCGGGGCTACCACTCGGCGCTGCTCGACCCGGTGCGGGACGAGTTCGCCGCGCACGCCGCCCGGGTCGGGTACGCCGAACCGCAGCGGCCCTACCTCAGCAACCTGACCGGCGGCCCGGTCACTCCCGGGCTGGTCACCGATGCGGCGTACTGGGTGCGGCACCTGCGCGAGCCGGTCCGGTTCGCCGAGTCGGCCGCGTTCCTCGCCGAGCAGGACGCGGTGGTGGTCGAGGTGGGCCCCGGGCACGCGCTCGGTGGCCTGGCCCGGCTGGCCGGACTACCGCCGGCCCGGACGGTCGCGGCGATGCGGCATCCCCGCGCCGAGTCCGACGACGTGTCGACGCTGCTCGACGCGGTGGGGCGGCTCTGGCTGGCCGGCGTGCCGGTCGACACGGACCGTTTCCACCGCGACGGCGACCGGCGGGTGCCGCTGCCCGGCTACCCGTTCGAGCGGCACCGCTACTGGATCGCCCCGGCGTCCCGCGCCCCCCGCACCCCCGGGGCCGATTTCTCGGAAAGCGTGGCCATCCCGGGCGACATGGCCACGCTTCCCGTGCAACAGCGCGCGGAGGAGACGGGCAACCGGCCGGCGCTGAGCAGCGCGTTCGTGGCGCCGGATGGGGCGGTGCAGGAAGCGGTGGCGGCGGTCTGGAGCGACCTGCTCGGCATCGCGCCGATCGGCGCGCTCGACGACTTCTTCGAGCTGGGCGGGCACTCGCTGCTCGCCACCCAGGTGGTGGTGCGGCTGCGCGCCCGCCTCGGCGTGGCGGTGCCGCTGGAGACTGTCTTCGCCCGACCGACGGTGGCGGCGCTCGCCGCGGCGCTGCCGGCCACCGTGGACGTCGCGCCGGCGACCCTGCCCGAGGCGGCCCCGGTGGCCGTGCCCGCTCCGACCGCCTCGGCCGGGGAGCGGATTCCCCGGGCCGAGCCGGACGCCGGCCCGGCGCCGCTCTCCTCCGGCCAGCACCGGCTGTGGTTCCTGGACCAGGCGTACGCGCAGAGCGCCTACACGGTCGGCACCACGCTGCTGCTCGACGGCCGGCTCGACCTGGACGCGCTGCGGACCGCGCTGGCCGGGCTGGTGCGCCGGCACGAGGCGCTGCGGACCGTGTTCCCGCTCGGGCCGGACGGCGACCCGGTGCAGCGGGTGCTTCCGGCCGGGCCGGTGGACCTGCCGGTGCTGACCGCGCCGACCGACCCGGACCAGGCCGCGCCGGTCAGCATCGTCGAGCCGGCGGTGGCCGCGGCGGTGCCCGGCTGGGTGCACGCCACCCTCGCCGCCGACGTGCGACGCCCGTTCGACCTGGCCGCCGGGCCGCTGTTCCGGGCCGTGCTGCTGCGGGTCACCGCCGACCGGCACGTGCTGTCGCTGACCATGCACCACGCCGTCTCCGACGGCTGGTCGCTCGGTGTGGTGGCCGGCGAGGTGGCCACCCGCTACGCCGCCGCCCGCGCCGCAGGCGGCGACCCGCTGCCCGAACTGGCCGTCCAGTACGGCGACTACGCGCGCTGGCAGCGTGGCCGGCTGGCCGATCCGGACCACCCCGACCTGCGGTACTGGCGGCGGCAGCTCGCCGGGGTGCCCGCCGCCCTGGAGCTGCCCACCGACCGGCCGCGCCCGCCGGTGCAGACGTTCGACGGCGCGGTCCGCACGCTGGTCCTGGCCCCGCCGACCGCCGACGAGCTGCGCCGGTTCAGCCAGCGGCACGGCGTCACGCTGGCGATGACGTTGCTGGCCGCGTGGCAGACGCTGCTGTGGCGTTGGACCGGCCAGCGCGACGTCTGCGTCGGCACGCCGGTGGCCGGCCGGGTCCGGGCCGAGCTGGAGCCGATGGTCGGCTTCTTCGTCAACATGCTGCCGATGCGGACCGTGCTGGACGCCGACTGGACGTTCGCCGAGCTGCTCGGGCGGGTCCGCGGCACCGCGCTGGGCGCGTACGACCACCAGGAGGTGCCGTTCGAGCGGTTGGTGGACCTGGTCGACGCGCCCCGCGACCTGAGCCGCAACCCGCTGTTCCAGGTGATGTTCAACCTGCTCAACGTGCCCGAGCAGCGGGACGTGACGGCGGCCGGGGTGCGGATGACGCCGTTCGCGGTCGAGCCGGGCATCGCCCAGCAGGACCTGGCGCTGTACGCGTACGAGGTGACCGAGGGGCTGCGCCTCCGGTTGGAGTACAACACCGCGCTGTTCGACCCGGCGACCGCCGACCGGATGGTCGGGCACCTGGCGACGCTGCTCGCCGCCGCGGTCGCCGACCCGGGCACCCGGTTGGCGGCGCTGCCGCTGCTCACCGCCGCCGAGCGCGACCGGTTCGCCGAGTGGAACGACACCGCGGCGCCGGCCGGCTGGGACACCCCGCCCGACCGGGTCCCGACGCTCGTCGACCTGTTCGCGCGTCAGGTGGCGACCGGCCCCGACCGGCCGGCCGTGACGTTCGGCGGGACCACGCTCGACTACGCCACGCTGGACGCCCGCGCCAACCGGCTCGCGCACCGGCTGCGCCGGGCCGGGGTCGGGCCGGACGTGCCGGTCGCGGTCTGCCTGCCCCGCTCGGTCGAGCTGCCGGTCGCGTTGCTCGGCGTGCTCAAGGCCGGCGGCGCGTACGTGCCGGTGGATCCGGAGTACCCGGTGGAGCGGCAGCGGTACGTGGTGACGCACAGCGGCGCCACGGTGCTGGTCACCGAGCCGGCCCTGGCCGACCGGCTCGACTTCGCCGGCACGGTGGTGACCGGCGTGGGCCCGGCCGGGGAGCCGGACACCGCCGTCGCGTCGTCGGCCGGGCCGGACCACCTGGCGTACCTGATCTACACGTCCGGCTCGACCGGCCGGCCCAAGGGCGTCCGGGTGAGCCACCGCGCGGTGGTCAACACGCTGGCCACGATGCGCGAGCGGCCCGGCCTGACCCGCGACGGCACCATGCTGGCGATGGCGAGCTTCGCGTTCGACATGTCCGTGCCGGAGCTGTTCCTGCCGCTGGTGGTCGGCGCGCGGATGCTGCTGGTGGACCGCGACGTCGCGTACGACGCGTCCCGGTTGGCGGCGCTGCTCGCCGCCGAGCGCGTCACGCTGGCCCAGGGCACGCCGACGACCTGGCGGCTGCTGATCGAGTCGGGCTGGACCGGCACGCCGGGGCTGACCGCGGTCTGCGGCGGCGAGGCGGTGCCCGCGCCGCTGGCCCGGCAACTGGCCGAGCGGGTGGACGCGCTGTGGAACCTGTACGGCCCGACCGAGGCCGCGGTCTGGGCCACCATGGACCGGATCGCCCCGGACGGGTCCCGGCCCACCATCGGCCGCCCGATCGCCAACATGCGGGTCCACGTGCTCGACGCCGGACTGGATCCGGTCCCGGTCGGCGTGCCGGGTGAGATCTTCCTGGGCGGGCCGGGGCTGGCCCGGGACTACCACGCCGATCCGGCGCTGACCGCCGCGCGGTTCGTGCCGGACCCGGCCGGCGGCGGGCGGTTGTACCGCACCGGGGACCTGGGCCGCCGGTTGGCCGACGGCCGGATCGAGTTCCTCGGCCGGGGCGACTCGCAGGTGAAGGTGCGCGGTTTCCGGATCGAGCTGGGCGAGATCGAGGCGGTGCTGCGCCGGCACGACGCGGTCCGCGACGCCGCCGTGGTGGTCCGCGAGGACGCCGGCGAGAAGGCGGTGGTGGCGTACCTGACGCTCACCGACGGGCCGGAGCCGGACGCCGGGCGGGACGTGACCGCCGACTTCGCCGCCGACCCGGCGCCGTGGCGGGCGTACGCGCGCACCTGGCTGCCGGACTACATGGTGCCGTCGGCGTTCGTGCCGCTGAACCGGATGCCGCTCAACGCCAACGGCAAGGTCGACCGGGCGGCGCTGCCCGCGCCCCGCCGTGACCGCGCCGCGGCCGGCGCCGGTGAGCCGGACACGCCGCTGCGGGCGGCGCTGGCGCGGCGCTGGGCCGAGGTGCTCGGCTACGACCGGGTCGGCATCGACGACGACTTCTTCGACCTGGGCGGCGACTCGTTCCGGGCGATCAAGGCGCTGGCCGGCAGCGACCCGGCGATCAGCGTGCTCGACCTGTTCCGGCACCCGACCATCCGGGCGCTGACCGAGCACCTGACCGCCACCGGCGGTTCGGCCGGGAAGCTGTTGCACGAGCTGACCCCGGCCCGGCCGGGCACCCCGACCACGCTGACGCTGCTCTGCGTGCCGTTCGGCGGCGGCTCCGCGATCACGTTCCAGCCGCTGGCGGACGCCCTGCCGGCCGGCGTGTCGCTGTACGCGCTGGAACGCCCCGGCCACGACCTGAACCGCCCAAACGAGCCGATGCTCGACCTGGACGAGCTGGTGGACCGCTGCGTGGCCGAGGTGGCCGAGCAGATCACCGGCCCGGTGGCGGTGTACGGGCACTGCGTCGGTGGCGCCGAGGCGGTGGAGCTGGCCCGCCGGCTGGAGGCGGCCGGCGTCGACGTGACCGGTGTGGCGATCGGCGCGCACTTCCCCGCGCCCCGGCTGCCCGGCCGGGTGTTCGGCTGGCTGCGCCGGTGGTTCCCGGTGGAGCGCTGGGCGTCGAAGCGACGGACGCTGGAGTCGCTGCGCGCGATGGGCTTCTTCACCGAGGTCTTCGACTCCGCCGAGAAGGACTTCGTGATGCGGGTGGTGCTGGCCGACTCGGCGCGGGGCGAGGACTACTACACCGACGTCTACGCCAACGGGCTGCCCCGGAAGCTGTCCGCGCCGCTGGTCTGCGTGGTGGGCAGCGGCGACCGGGCCACGGAGCTGTACCAGGAGCGCTACCTGGAGTGGGAGTTCTTCGCCGACCGGGTGTCGCTGGCGGTGATCGACGGGGCCGGGCACTACTTCGCCAAGCACCAGCCGGCCGAGCTGGCCGCGGTCATCCTGGCGCACTGCGCCCCCACCGCCGCGCCACCGACGGCCGAGCCGACGCCGACCGGGGCCACGGTCCCCGTACCCGGACCGCCGGCGGCGGACGTCGCGCCCCGGCGGCCGGCGCGGCGCGCGACGCCCAGCCTGGCGGTGTTCTACCTGGTCGCGATCGGCCAGCTCGTCTCGCTGATCGGCAGCGGGCTGACCGCGTTCGGCATGGGGCTCTGGGTCTACCAGCGCACCGGGTCGGTGTCGCTGTTCGCCACCGCGACCGTGCTGGCGCTGCTGCCGGCCGTGGTGCTCTCCCCGATCGCCGGCGCGCTCGCCGACCGGTGGGACCGCCGACGGATCATGGTGCTGGCGGACTGCCTGGCCGCCACCGGCACGGTGAGCCTGGCGCTGCTGCTCTGGCTCGGCCAGCTCCACCTCTGGCACATCCTCACCGCGATCACCGTCACCGCCGTGGCCACCGCGTTCCAGCAACCCGCCTACCAGGCGGCGGTCACCCAACTGGTGCCGAAACGCTACTACGGCCGGGCCAACGGCATCGTCTCGCTCGGCACCGCCACCAGCACCGTGCTGGCCCCGCTGGTCGGCGGCGCGCTGGTGCTCGCGGTCGGGCTGCGCGGCGTCGTGGTGATCGACCTGGTCACGTTCGCGGTGGCGGTGACCGTCACGCTGTCGGTCCGCTTCCCGGACACGCTGTTCGTGCGCCGGGAGGAGCCGTTCCGGCGCGAGGTGCTGGGCGGCTGGCGGTTCATCGTCCGCCGGCACGGGCTGGTCGCCCTGGTCGTGCTGGTGGCGTCGCTCAACTACTTCTTCGCCATGGTGGAGGTGCTGGTCACGCCGCTCACGCTCTCCTTCGGCGACCCGGCGGTGCTGGGCCGGGTGCTGGCCGCCAGCGGCGTCGGCATGGTGGTCGGGTCGGTGCTGATGGGCGTCTGGGGCGGCACCGCCCGGCGGACCACCGGCATCCTGGCCAGCGTCGTGCTGCTCGGCGTCTCGCTGCTCACCGTCGGGCTGCGGCCGGACCCGCTGTTCCCGGCGCTCGGCCTGTTCGGCATGGGCCTGGCCACCGCGCTGGTGAACACGCACTGGCTGGCCATCGTGCAGGCCAAGGTGGGCCTGGAGTTGCAGGGCCGGGTGCTGGCCATGGCGCAGATGCTGTCCTGGCTGATGGTGCCGGCCGGGTTCCTCAGCGCCGGGCCGCTCGCCGAGCACGTGCTCGCCCCGCTGGCCCGGCCGGGCGCTCCGCTCGCCGGGCTGGTCGGCACCGGGCCGGGCCGGGGCATGGCGCTGGCCGCGATCCTGGCCGGGCTCTGCGCGTTGGCGCTGGCCGTTGGCGGCATCGCGTACCGCCGGATCCGGCGGCTGGAGGACGAACTGCCGGACAACGACCCGGGCAGCGTGGTGCTCGCCGACAAGGACCGCATCCAGGAGGAGGCGGACCGCCGGCTCGCGGCGGCGGCCGGGGGTGGGGGCCGGTGAGCGCGCCCGCCCGCCCCGGACCGACCCGCCGCGCCGCCACCCGGCGTACCGGCGGCGGCGCGGGCACCGTGGACTGCCTGCACCGGATGATCGCCGCGCAGGCCGCCCGCACCCCGGACGCGGAGGCGGTCCGGCACGGCGACGCCACGCTCTCCTACCGGGATCTCGACCAGGCGGCGAACCGGCTGGCACGGGTGCTGAGCGCCGCCGGTGTGACAGGCGCCGACCGGGTCGGCGTCTGCCTTCCGCGTACGCCGGAACTGGTGGTCGCGCTGCTCGCCGTGCTCAAGGCCGGCGCCGCGTACGTGCCGCTGGACCCGGCGTACCCGGCGGCCCGGGTGGCGTTCATGACCGCCGACTCGGGGGCCCGGCTGGTGCTGACCCGCGCCGACCTGGCCGGCCGGTTCCCCGGCCCGACCGTGCTGACCGACCGCCTCGACCCGGCCGGGAACGGCACCGACCCGGCGACGCCGGTCACGCCGGCCGACCTGGCGTACGTCATCTACACGTCCGGCTCCACCGGGCGGCCCAAGGGGGTGGCGATCGAGCACCGCTCCGCGTCGGTGCTGCTGCACTGGGTCCGGCAGACGTTCGACGACACCGAGCTGGGCGGCATGCTCGCCGCCACCTCGGTCTGCTTCGACCTGTCCGTGTTCGAGATCTTCGGGCCGTTGGCCTGGGGCGGGCGGGTGCTGCTGGTGGACGACGTACTGGCGCTGGCCGCGCCCGGCGCGGACCGCCTGCCCGTCACGCTTGTCAACACCGTGCCGGCGGCGATGGGCGAGCTGCTCACCGCCGGCGCGCTGCCGCCGGGCGTCCGCACGGTCTGCCTGGCCGGTGAGCCGCTCACCGCCGCGCTGGCCGCCCGGGTGTGGGCCCGCCCGCAGGTGCGCCGGCTGTGCAACCTGTACGGCCCGTCCGAGGACACCACGTACTCGACCTGGGCCGAGGTGCCGCGCGACGGCGGCGACCCGCCGATCGGCCGGCCGCTGCCGGGCACCCGGGCGTACGTGCTCGACCCGGACGGCCGACCGGCGCCGCCCGGTGAGGCCGGCGAGTTGTACCTGGCCGGTGCCGGGTTGGCCCGCGGCTACCTGGACCGGCCGGCGGAGACCGAGGCCCGGTTCCGGCCGGATCCGTTCCGCCCCGGCGAGCGGATGTACCGGACCGGCGACCGGGTGCGGCTGCGCCCGGACGGGCAACTGGCCTACCTGGGCCGGCTGGACGACCAGGTGAAGCTGCGCGGCTACCGGATCGAGCTGGGCGAGGTGGCCGCCCGGCTCGCCGCGCTGCCCGGCGTACGCGGGGCGACCGCCGCCGTCCGGCCCGGCCCGAGCGGTGACCCGATGCTGGTCGGCTACCTGACCGGCGAGCGGCGCGACGACGTGCGGGCCCGGCTGGCCGAGGTGCTGCCGGCGCCGCTGGTGCCGGCGGCCGTGGTCTGGCTGGACCGGCTGCCCACGCTGCCCAACGGCAAGGTGGACCGGTCCGCGCTGCCCGCGCCGACGTTCGGCCCCGCCGCCGACCCCGGTTCGCTCGGCCCGACCGGCGCGCTGGTCGCGACGGTCTGGCGGGAGCTGCTCGGCGTGCCGGTCACCGGCCCGGACGACGACTTCCTCGCGCTCGGCGGCGACTCGCTGCTGGCGGTCCGCTGCGCCACCCGGCTGACCGCCGCCACCGGCCGCCGGGTCCACCCCGGCGACCTGTTCGCCCATCCGACAGTCGCCGCGCTGGCCGCCCGGATCGACGTGCCCGCCGATCCGGACGGCACGCCGGTGGACCCCGGGTGGCGCGGCGGGAACGTCACCGGCCCGCCGACGACCACCGGGCCGGCCGGTGACGGGGACGCGCCCGGTGAGCCGGCGGGCGGGCCCGCGCCGCTGTCCGCGGCGCAGCGGCGGTTCTGGTTCCTGCACCGGCTCGACCCGGCCGACACGTCCTACCTGCTGGCGTTCGCGATCCGGTTCGCCGCGCCGCTGGATCCGGAACGGCTGGGGCGGGCGCTGCACCGGGTGGTCGACCGGCATCCCGCGCTGCGCACCGTCCTGCCCGCCGGACCGGACGGGCCGGTGCAGGTGGTCCGCCCCGACGCCCGGCCGGAACTCGTGGTCGCGCCGGCCGACCCGGGCGTCCCGCTCGACGCCCGGCTGGCCCGGCTCGCCGCCGAGGGCACGCGTACCCCGATGGACCTGGCCACCGGGCCGCTGCTGCGCGCGTGCCTGCTGCCCGACGGCGACGGTCGCGCGGAGGCGCTGCTGCTGGTCGTGCACCACGCGGTCGCCGACGACTGGTCGTTCGGGGTGCTGGTCCGGGACCTGGCGGTGGCCTACGACGACCCGGACGCGCCGCCCGGCGAGCCGGCACCCGGCCCGGCCGTCCTCGCCGCCGCGCAGCGCGCCTGGCTGGCCGGGCCGGCCGGCCGCCGCGCGACCGACGAGCTGCTGCGCGACCTGCGCGGCGCCCCCCACCTGCTGGAGCTGGAAAGGAAGGGCCCCCGGTTAACGCCTGCGGTAGAGCAGGGGCCCCTTCTCAACACCGGCGGGGCCGCGCTGCGGACCACCGTGGACCCGGCGACCGCCACGGCGGTACGGGACCTGGCCCGCGCGCACCGGGCCAGCCTGCACATGGTCGGGCTGGCCGGGTTCGCCGCGCTGCTCGGCGCCGCGACCGGCCGGGACGACCTGCTGGTCGGCGTGGCCTTCGCCGGCCGCACCAGCGTGGCCGCCGAACGCGGCGTCGGCTGCCACGTGAACACGCTGCCGCTGCGGCTGCGCCCGGCCCCGGACCGGACGTTCGCCGACCTGCTGGCCGAGGCCCGGCGGGTCACGCTGTTCGCCGCCGCCCGCCAGGACGTCCCGTTCGACCTGCTGGTGGAGCGGCTCAACCCGACCCGCCGGCCGGGCCGCAACCCACTCGTCCAGGTGGCGTTCGGGGTGCAGAACGCGCCGCCGGCCCGGCACCGCAGCGCCGTCGGCGGCGAGTTCACCGGCGTGGAGCTGACCCCCGACGCGGCCCGCCTCGACCTGACGCTCTGGCTGGACGACCGGCGGGACGCGCTGGACGCGCTCTGGACCTACCGCACCTACCTGTTCGACCACGACGGGGTGATGACGTGGCACCGCCGCCTCACCGCGCTGCTGCGTACCGCCGCCGCCGACCCCCGGCGCAGTCTGGCCGACTGCGCCGACACCGCTGGGAGTGAGAGATGACCGATCAGATCCGGGTCGCGCGGCCCGTCCCCCGCCGCGGCCGGGAACGGAACCTGGTGGACGTACGGCCGGACTGGCCGGACGGCCCGTTGCCGGCGCTGGTGCACGCCAACGTGCCCGACGTCGACCTGGCCGGCTGGCTGGCCGGGCACCGTGACGAGGTGGACGGGCTGGCCCGTCACGCCGGCGCGGTGTTGTTCCGCGGCTTCGCGGTGGCCGGCGCGGACGACTTCCGCACCGTGATGGCGGCGCTCTCCGACGACGTGCTGTCCTACGGCGAGCGGTCCTCGCCGCGCAGCCGGGTCACCGATGGCGTCTACACCTCCACCGAGCACCCCGCCGACCAGCCGATCGTGCTGCACAACGAGCAGTCGTACACGGTGACCTGGCCGCTGCGGATCGTGTTCCACTGCGAGGTGGCCCCGGCCGCCGGTGGGCGTACACCGTTGGCGGACAGTCGTCGGGTGCTGGCCCGGCTGCGCCCCGAGACGGTCGCGGAGTTCGAGGAGCGCGGCGTGCTCTACCGGCGCAACTACCTGCCCGGCATCAGCCTGTCCTGGCAGACCGCGTTCCAGACCGACTCCCGCGCCGAGGTCGAGGCGTACTGCGCGCGGGCGCTGATCGACGTGGAGTGGGTGGGCGACACGCAACTGCGGACCCGGCAGGTGCGCCCGGCGGTCCGCCGGCACCCGGTCACCGGGGAACGCACCTGGTTCAACCACGCGTTGTTCTTCCACGTCACGTCGCTGCCGGCGGAGGTGAGCGCCGGGCTGCGGGCCGCGCTGGCCGAGGAGGACCTGCCCTACCAGACCGCGTACGGGGACGGCACGCCCATCCCGGACGAGGTGCTGGCCGAGCTGCGCGCCGCGTACGCGGCGGAGACCCGCTCGTTCGACTGGCGGGCCGGCGACGTGCTGCTGGTGGAGAACATGCTGGCCGCGCACGCGCGGGAGCCGTTCACCCCGCCCCGGCGGATCCTCACCGCGATGGCCGACCCGGTCGCCGCGCCCGAACTGACCTCCACCGGTGGTGCCGCGTGAGCGCGAGGAGCGAGCCGGTCCTGCGAGCCCCGCAGTCGCGAACGAAAGGTGGTGCCGCGTGAGCGCGAGGAGTGAGCCGGTCCTGCGAGCCCCGCAGTCGCGAACGAAAGGTGGTGCCGCGTGAGCGCGAGGAGTGAGCCGGTCCTGCGAGCCCCGCAGTCGCGAACGAAAGGTGGTGCCGCGTGAGCGCCCCGGGACCGCGGCGGCGCGGCAGTGGCGGCGTCACCGCGCCGGTGACCCGACGCACGCTCGGCCCGGACGGCTTCGTGCTGCTGGTCGAGGCCGCCGTGCCCGACCTCGACCTGGCCGGCTGGCTCGCCGGGCGGCGGGCCGAGCTGCTGGCCGACCTGGACCGGCACGCTGCGGTGTTCTTCCGCGGCTTCGACGTGCGCAGCGCCGACGACTTCGGCCGGGCCGCCCGGGAGGTCGGCCCGGAGCTGCTCGGCTACCTGGAGCGGGCCGCGCCCCGGCACGAGGTGGCCGACCGGGTGTTCACCTCCACCGAGTTCAACGCGGCCCAGTGGATCCCGCTGCACCACGAGATGTCGTACTCGCACAACTGGCCGACGCACCTGTTCTTCCACTGCGCGCAGCCGGCCACCGGGGACGGCGGCGCGACCCCGCTGGCCGCCGAACGGGTGATCACCCCGCTGATCCCGGCCGAGGTGCGGGAACGGTTCGACCGCGACGGCGTGCGCTACGTGCGCAACTACGGCCCGCACCTGGACCTGCCCTGGCAGGAGGCGTTCCAGACCACCGACCGGGCGGAGGTGGAGGCGTACTGCGCCGCGTCGGCGACGGAGTTCACCTGGCTGGGCGACGACGGCCTGCGGACCGTGGCGCGACGGCAGGCGACGGCAACCCATCCGCGGACCGGGGAGACGGTGTGGTTCAACCACGCCCACCTGTTCCACGTGTCGAACATGCCGCCCGAGGTGGCCGACGCGCTGCTGCGCGAGTACGGCCCGGACGGGCTGCCGCGCAACGCGTACCACGGCGACGGCGAGCCGATCCCCGACGAGGTGGTCACCGGCATCCGTGAGCTGTACCGGCAGCACGCCCTGTCCGTGCCGTGGCGGCGCGGCGACGTGCTGGTGGTGGACAACTTCCTGGCCACCCACGGCCGGGAACCCTTCACCGGCGACCGGCAGATCCTGGTCGCCATGTCCGACCTCTACGTCAACCGGAGTGTGTGGTGAACGGATACCGTCTGTCCCCGGTCCAGCGACTGGCCTGGTCCGGCAAGCAGGATCTGGTGCGGGCCCGGGTCCGGCTCGACCGGCCGCTCGACCGGGCCCGGTTGCAGGCCGCCGTCGACGAGGTGGTGGCCCGGCACGAGGCGCTGCGGCTGACGCTCGTGCACCACCCCGGGCTGCGGGTGCCGTTGCAGGACGTGGACGACGATCGGACGGTCCCGGTCGGCGCGCAGGGCGAGCTGTCGGTCACGCTCACCGACGACGCGTTGGAGTTGGCCGCCACCCCGCTGATCGCCGACCCGGCCAGCCTGCGCCTGCTCCTCACCGACCTGGCTCACGCGTACGCCGGCGAGCTGCCGCCGGCCGACCCGGAGGCGTTGCAGTTCCTCGACGTCACCGAGTGGCAGGTCGAGGAGCGTGACCAGGCGTCCCCGCCCGCGCCGGGCGCACCGGCCGCGCGGCTGGTCGAGCCACACGGCGACGATCCGGGCGCGACGGTCACCACCGCGTTGCCGGCCGCCGAGCTGGCCGCGACCGCCCGCGCCGCGCACGGCGACGTCGGGACGCTGCTGCTCGCCGCGTGGGCGCTCGCGGTGGCCCGCCGGGCCGAGGCGCCGGACGGGGCCGAGGAGACGGACCTGGTGCTGGCCCGCTGGCACGACGGCCGGCAGGCCGAGGGCACCGGCGGCGTGGTCGGCCCGCTGGGCGGCTACGGGCCGCTGCGGCTGGCATTGCCGCTGCCGGCCGACCCGGCCGAGCTGCTGGCCGCCGTACGCGCCGCCGAGATCACCGCCGACGAGACGTTCCACCTGGTCGACCCGGTCGACGAGAGCACCGGCGCGGTGGCCGGCTTCGCGGTCGAGCCGACCGTCGCGCCGGCCGGCGTCGCCGCGCTCGGCGCGACGGCGGTGGAGGTGCCGGTCCCGCCCCCGCCCGCCGGGCCGCGACTCACCGTGCTTCCCGGGGACGAGGAGGTCGTTCTGCGGGTGACCGGCGGGCAGTGGCTGCTCGACTCGCTGGTGGCCGTGCTGCGCAGCCTGCCGGCCGCGCTGGCCGGGGACGCCCCGCTGGCCGTGCTCGGCGCCGGGGAGGCCGGCTGGCTGGCCGGGGCCGGCGGCACGGCGGGAGCCGCGCCGACGCGTACCCTCGTCGACCTGCTCGACGCGGGCCTGGCCGGGATGGCCGCCGACGCCCCGGCGGTGGTGGCGGCCGACGGCGCGTACCCGGCCGGGGAACTGGACGCGCGGGCCGCGCGGGTGGCCGCGGCGCTGGCCGCCCGCGGCCTGGTCGGCCGGCCGGTGGGCGTGCTGGCCGTCCGGTCCCGGGAGACCGTGGTGACGTTCCTCGGCGTGCTGCGGGCCGGCGCGGTGTTCGTGCCGCTCGACCCGGACGCCCCGCCGCCACGCCTGGCCGCGCAGCTCGCGGCGGTCGGCGCGGAGTGCGTGGTCGGCGACCGGGGCCCGGCGACCGTGTCGGTGGCCGAGCTGGTCGCGGCCGGCGGCCCGCCGCCCGCGACCGCGCCGGCCCCGGCCGATCCGGCGTACGTCATCTTCACCTCCGGCTCCACCGGCACGCCCCGGCCGGTCCGGGTGTCGCACGCCGCCGCCGCGCACCTGACCGGCGCGCTGGAGTCCACCGTGTACGCGGACCGCGCGCCGGGCCTGCGGGTGGCGGTCAACGCGCCGCTGACGTTCGACGCCTCGGTGAAGCAGCTCGTGCAGCTCGCCCACGGCCGCACCCTGTTCCTGGTGCCGGACGACGTGCGCCGCGACGGCGCCGCGCTCGCCGCCACGCTGGCCGGGCAGCGGGTGGACGTGCTCGATCTGACCCCTTCCCAGCTCCGCATCCTGCTCGCCGGCGCGGGCGACTCCCGGCTGCCCGGCCTGCTGCTGGTCGGTGGCGAGCCGGTGCCGGAGGACCTGTGGCACGCGGTGGCGACGCGGCCGGACGTCCACGCGGTCAACCTGTACGGCCCGACCGAGTGCACGGTGGACACCACGGCGGCGGAGATCCGCGCCGGGGACCCGCCGACGATCGGCCGGCCGCTGCCCGGCGTCGCGGTGCGGGTGCTGGACGAGCGGCTGCGTCCGGTGCCGCCGGGGGTGGCCGGGGAGCTGTGCGTCGCCGGTCCGCAGCTCGCCGACGGCTACCTGGGTGACGCGGCGGCGACCGCCCGCCGGTTCGTGGAGCTGCCGCTGCCCGCCGGCGGCGTCGAGCGGGTCTACCGCACCGGCGACCGGGTGCGCTTCGACGCCGAGCGGCGGCTGCGCTACCTGGGCCGGCTCGACGACCAGGTGAAGATCCACGGCTTCCGGGTGGAGCCGGGCGAGGTGGCCGCCGTGCTGCGCGGCCACCCGGAGGTGGCCGACGCCGCGGTGGTCGCCCGCGACGACGACGGGTACGGCGACCGGCTGGTCGCCTACGTCCGGTCGCGGGCCGGCGTCGCGCTCGACCTCGACCGGGTGGCCGGCGTCAACCCGCACGAGACCCGCTACCTGTACGACGAGATCTTCACGCAGCGGGTCTACCTGCGGGACGGGATCGTGCTGCGGCCCGGCGCGACGGTGCTCGACGTGGGCGCGAACATCGGCATGTTCTCGCTCTTCGTGCACCAGGTCTGCCCGGACGCGACGATCCACGCGTTCGAGCCGGTGCCGGCCGTGGCCGAGGTCCTGCGCCGCAACGTCGACGGGTTCGGCGTGCCGGCCACCGTGCACGCGTACGGGCTGTCGCGGGCGGCCGGCGAGGTCTCGTTCACCTACTACCCGGGCTACTCGATGATGTCCGGCCACGCCGCGTACGCCGACCCGGACGCCGAGATCGGGGTGATCAAGCGGTACCTGGCCAACGAGCGGGACGCCGGAGCGGGCGAGCGGGACCTGCTGCTCGACCGCGCGGACGAACTGCTCGCCGAGCGCTTCGCCGGCCGGGAGCTGACCGTGCCGGTCCGGCCGCTGTCGGCGGTGCTGGACGAGCTGGCGCCGGCCCGGATCGACCTGTTGAAGATCGACGTGCAGCGCGCCGAGGCGGACGTGCTGGCCGGCCTGGACGACCGGCACTGGCCGCTTGTCGCGCAGGTCGCCATGGAGGTGCACGACGCGCCGGGCACGGCGACCGCCGGCCGGCTGGCCGGGCTGGTGGCGCTGCTGGAGGCGCGGGGCTTCACCGTGGTCACCCGCCAGGACGACCTGCTGACCGGCACCGACCGGCACACGCTGCACGCGGTCCGCCCCGGGTACGCCGCCGCGGGCCCGACGGTGGACGCGACGCCCGCCGCCGGGCCCGTCGCGCCGCCTCGGGAGTGGCTCGCGGAGCGGCTCCCGGCGCACCTGGTGCCGGCCGCGGTGGTGGTCCTCGACGAGCTGCCGTTGACCCGCAACGGCAAGCTGGACCGGGCCGCGCTGCCCGCGCCCCGGCTGGACCGGCCGGCCGGCGACCCGGCGGAGACGCCGGCCAACCGGGCCGAGGAGATCCTGGTCGAGGCGTGGCGCGAGGTGCTCGGGGTGGCGTCGTTCGGCGTCACGGACAGCTTCTTCGCGCTCGGCGGCGACTCCATCCGCAGCATCCAGATGCAGGTGGCGGCGCAGAAGCGCGGGCTGTCGTTCCAGCTCAACGACATCTTCACGCACCAGACGATCCGGGACCTGGTCACGCACGGCCGGATCACACTGGACGGCGTGGCGCCCGAGCCGGCCGCCCACGACGGCCGGTTCTCGCTGGTCACCGCCGCCGACCGGGACCGGCTGCCGGACGGGCTGGCCGACGCGTACCCGATGACCGCGCTCCAGCTCGGCATGGTCTACCACGGTGAGCTGACCGGCGACCCGGCCGTCTACCACAACGTCACCGCGCACCGGGTCGCCGGGCCGCTGGACGTGGCGGCGCTGCGCCGGGCGCTGGCCACGCTGGTGGACGCCCACCCGGTGTTGCGGACCGGCTTCGCGCTCGGCACGTACGCCGAGCCGTTGCAGCTCGTGCACGCGCGGGTGCCGGTGGAGCTGCCGGTGACGGACCTGACCGGGGTGGACGCGCCGGCCCGGCAGGCCCGGGTCGACGCGCTGGTCGCCGAGGAGCGCCGTCGCCCGTTCGACTGGGCCCGGCCGCCGTTGCTGCGGCTGCACGCGGTCCGCACCGACGCCGACGGGTTCACCCTGCTGGTCGCCGAGCACCACAGCGTCCTGGACGGCTGGAGCCTGCACCTGTTCCTGGCCGACCTGCTCGACGCGTACGACCGGGAGCGGGCCGGGGTGACCGCCGCCGCCGATCCGGGGCTGCCGTTCCGGGAGTACGTGGCCGCCGAGCGGGCGGCCCTGGCCGACGCGGCGACCCGACGGTTCTGGTTGGACGGCGCCGGCGCCGCGCCACCGCTGCTGCTCGGCGGCGCGCAGCCGCGGACCACCACCACCCAGCGGGTGCCGCTGCGGGCCGGCACCACCGAGCGGGTCGCCGAGGTCGCCCGGACGGCCGGGGTGCCGGTCAAGTCCTGGCTGTTCGCCGTGCACCTGCGCCTGATCGGCGAGCTGGCCGGGCGGGACGACGTGGTCAGCGGCCTGGTGGTCGGCGGCCGGCCGGAGGGCGAGGGCAGCGCCGCCACGCTCGGCCTGTTCCTCAACACGCTGCCGGTGCGCCTGGCGCTGGGCTCCCGGTCGGTGGCCGAGTTGGCCGCCGAGGCGTGGCGGGCCGAACGGGACCTGATGGGGCACCACCGCTTCCCGCTCGCCGAGATCGTCCGGGCCGGCGGCGCGGGGCCACGCTTCGACCACTTCTTCAACTGGACGCACTTCCCGTCGCGTCCGGTCGACGACGGCAGTCGCGTCGTGGACAGCCGGGGCGTCACCGTGGACGTGGCGTTCAGTCTCGCCCTCGACGCCGAGCTGGCCGACGGGCGACTCGGGCTGATGGTGCAGTACGACCACCGGCACGTCCCGGCCGACCGGGTGGACGCGCTGGCCGACGGCTTCCGCCGGCTGCTGGCCGCCGACCCGGACGCGCCGCTGCCCCCGGTGGCCGGGGGCACGCCGGCGCCCGGCGACGACGCCCGGCAGCAGTGGGCCGACCGGGTGTCGGTGGCCTGGCAGGAGGTGCTCGGCACCGCGCCGCGTGACCCGGCGACCGGCTTCCTGGCCGCCGGTGGTGACTCGCTGCGCGCGCTGCGGCTGGTCACCCTGCTCCGGCAGCGCCACGGCAGCGACCTGACGCTGCCGGAGTTCACCGCGCTGGGCAGCTACCGGGCGCTGGTGGACCGGGTGGCGCGCGGATGACCGGCTTCGGCACCGCCGCGGTGCACGGCGACGACGGCCTGGTTCCCGGCGGGGCGGTCGCGCCGCCGATCGTGCAGAGCGCCACGTTCAGCGCCGAGTCCGACGAGCGGTTCACCGAGATCGCCACCGAGGCGCGGGGCAGCGCGTTCTACACCCGATACGGCAACCCGAACCACGCGCAGGTGGCCGCCGTGGTGGCCGAGCTGGAGGGCGCGGAGACCGGGCTGGTCACCGCGTCCGGCATGGGCGCGATCAGCACTGTCGCGCTGGCCCTGCTCGCCGCCGGCGACCACGTGGTGGTGCAACGCAGCACCTACGGCGGCACCACCTCGCTGGCCACCGGGCTGCTGCCCCGGTTCGGCGTCGGGTACACCCAGGTGGACCAGACCGACGCGGACGCGTTCACCCGGGCGCTGCGGCCGGAGACGCGGTTGGTGCTGGTGGAGACGCCGAGCAACCCGCTGCTGGAGCTGACCGACCTGGCCGCCGTGGTGACGTCCGCGCACGCGGCCGGCGCGCTGGTGGTGGTGGACAACACGTTCGCCACGCCGGTCAACCAGCGCCCGCTGGCCGCCGGCGCGGATCTGGTCTGGCACAGCGGCACGAAGTTCCTCGGCGGGCACTCCGACGTGTCCGCCGGGGTGGTGGTCGGCGGCGCGGACCTGGTCGAGCGGGTGTGGCGGACGTCCATCGTCACCGGTGCCACGCTCGGCCCGGTCGACGCCTGGCTGCTGCTGCGCGGCCTGCGGACGCTGCCGCTGCGGGTGCAACGGCACAACGCCAACGCGCTCGCGCTGGCCGAGGCGTTGGCGGGTCACCCGGCGGTGGCCCGGGTCCGCTACCCGGGGCTGCCCTCGCATCCGCAGCACGCGCTGGCCCGCCGGCAGATGACCGGCTTCGGCGGCGTGCTCGGCGTCGAGCTGGCCGCCGGGCGGGCCGGTGCGGCGGCGCTGCTGGCCGGGCTGCGGCTGGCCAAGCGGGCGGCCAGCCTCGGCAGCGTCAGCACGCTGGTGGTGCACCCGCGTTCGATGTGGGCCGGCATCGTGGACCCCGAGCAGCTCGCCGCCGCCGGGATCGCCGACGGCCTGGTCCGCGTCTCCACCGGCATCGAGGACACCGCAGACCTGGTGGCCGACTTCCTGGCGGCGCTCGACGGGGCACCGGCCTGACGACTCAGGGGGCCTCGTCGCCGCGCTTCTCCTCCTGGGCCAGCACCGCGTCGCGCCGCTGCGGGTCGGTGCGCGCGGCCAGGTCGGCGGCGAGCCGCGGGTCACCGGCGAGCCGTTCCCGGTTGCGGTGCAGGAACGCCTCGAACCCACCGGTGTACGGGCACGCGTCGTCGCCGAGCACCTGCTTCGGCACGTACCGGCAGCCGCCGCAGTGGTCGCCGATCCGGTCCAGGTGACCGCCGTCGAACGCCCACGGTTTGGTGTCGATGCGGGCCAGGTCGGCGTACTGGCTCATGCCGATGACGGTGGCGTTCATGACCCAGTCGGTGCCGTCGACGAAGCTGCGCCGGAACCAGTCGGCCAGGTCGGCGGCGCGCCAGCCGCGTTGCAGGCCGTAGTTGGCGAGCACGGTCAGCCGCGCGGTCTGGTGCGCCCAGCCGGTGTCCCGGACGCCGGCCAGCACGTCGGACAGGCAGCGGGCCTCCACCGCGTCCGCGTCGAGCCGGTCGAACCACTCCGGCAACGGCCGGGTGGCGGCGAGCCAGTCGGCGCCCCGGAAGCGCGGATCGAAGTACCAGTAGAGCTGCCACAGGAACTCCCGCCAGCCGAACAGGCCGCGCACGAAGCGGTGCACCGCCGCCGGCGGAGCGGTCCCGGCGCGGCCGGCGCGCTCGGCGGCGCGGATCGCCGGTTCCGGGTCGAGCAGGCCGAGGTTGAACGAGGACGACAGCACGCTGTGCGCGAGCAGCCCGTCGGCGTCGCTGAGCACGCCCTCGCTGTCGGCGTACGCGGACAGCCGGTGGTCGAGAAAGTGCGCGAGCCGGGCCTGCGCCTCGGCGTGCGTGGCCGGGTAGCGACGTGGGGCGTCCCGACCGACGAAGCGGATCCCCTCGGCCTGCCAACGGTCGAGGTCCCGGCGCACCGCCGCGTCGATGTCGTCCTCGACGATCGGCGGCGGTGGCGGCACGTCGGTCGGCGGCCGGCGACGGGACCGGCCGGCCGGGGCGGGCAGGTCCCGCAGCACGTCGTGCCGGTCCCGCGCGTACCGGTAGAAGTCGGCCATCCGGAGCCGGCCCCGCCGCCGGTCGGCCCAGGCCGCGAAGTCGGCGCGGTCGGTCACGAAGCCGCGCGGCGGCAGCACGGCCAGCCCGTCGACGGTCCGCGCGAACGCGAGCGCCGCCCGCGACGACGGGTGCGCCACCTCGGCCGGTTCGCCCAGGTCGGTGAGGGCCGTCCGGAACGTATCGGCGCGCACCAGCCGGGCCCGGTCGCCGAGTTCGGCGGCCCGGTGCCGCAGCGCCGACAGGATCAGGTGCGCCTTCTGCCGGTGCATCGGGCGGGCGGCGAACAGGGTTCGGCTCTCCACCAGCAGGACGCGTTGCGCGTCGTCGTCGAGGAAGTGGGGACCGAGCTGGTCCGCCAGGAGCCAACGCCAGCGTGCCATCTCCCGCTGTTGCCCCTTTCGCACCGGACGGATTCCTGTGTGGAGCATAGGCGTCAACCGTCCCGGACCCGGGGATCATGGTGATCGGTGAGCCGCAGCCCGACGCCGCGCACCGCGACGATGGTGACGCCGGTGCCCAGCTCGCCGAGCTTACGGCGCAACCGCTTGACCAAGGACTGCACGTCCGCGCGGCGCTGGGTCGGCGCGTCGTGCCAGACCGCGTGGCGCAGCTCCGGGTAGCTCCACACGCGTACCGGCTCGGTGGTCAGGCAGGCCAGCAGGTCGCGCTCCAGCCGGGTCAGGGCGACCTCCCGGTCGGCCCAGCGGGCGGTGGACCGGGCCACGTCGATCACCAGCGCGCCGTCGGGCCGGGGGTCCCCCGCCGCCTCCGGATGCGTCGACGCCGGCCGCCGCCTACCATCCTCCTCGGGAGCGATCACCTCGCGCAGCTCGTCCAGGTCGGCGACCAGCAGCAGCGGTGCCACGCCGCCCAGCAGCTCGGTGAGCCGGAGCCGTTCGGCGGGCGACGGTGTCACGCCGATGACAAGCGAGAAGTGGTGCCCCGCCGGCTCGGTGCCGGGGGACGTCGCGTCCGGGTCGTCCGTCGTCACGCCGCCCCCCACCGTGACAGTGACTGTCAACCGGGTCACCACGTCGGGGCCCTGTTGGTGACAAGTTGCTTACGTACGGTCATTGATCGCCCGTTGGTGTCGATCATAGTGTCCAGTCGGGTGACCGGCGTAGACCCGCACGGCACCCAGGGGGCCTGGGGGGTTTCTCAAACCGGTGTGACCAGTCGGGAGCGCAGTCTCCTGGCCCTTCTGTCGTGGCTCGATCATCCGCGGGTCATCGGAGGAGGCAGCACCGATGCTGAGACGTCCACACCGAACGGGACTGGCCGGGCGGCTGGTGAGCGCGGGCACCGCCCTGCTGCTCGCCGCGACCGCGCTGGCCGCCACCGGCGCCCCGGCGCAGGCGCAGACCGGCGCCGGCGCGTCGGCCGGCGACAAGATCCGTCCCGAACTGACCCGGCAGCTCCAGGGCAAGAGCGAGGGCGACTTCTGGATCCACTTCGGCGACCGGGCCGACCTGGGCAGGGCCGGCGCGGTCAAGGACTGGAACCAGCGGGGCGCCGCGGTCGCCGCGGCCCTCAAGAAGACCGCCGCCGAGAGCCAGGCGAAGATCCGCGCCGAGCTGGACCGCTCGGGCACGAAATACCAGACGTTCTGGGCCACCAACGCCATCAAGGTGACCGGCGGGTCGCTGACCATGGCGCAGAACTTCGCCGCCCACACCGAGGTGGACGGCATCTACGCGCCGGTGGAGTACAAGCTGCCGGAGACCACCCCGGGCACCGACCAGAAGTCGACGAACGCCCTGGAGTGGGGCATCGCCAACATCAACGCCGACGACGTCTGGTCCCAGTACGGCGTCAAGGGCGCCGGCATCACCGTGGCCAGCATCGACAGCGGTGTCCAGTTCGACCACCCGGCGCTGGTGAACGCGTACCGGGGCAACAACGGCGACGGCACGTTCGACCACAACTACAACTGGTACGACGCGGCCGGCGAGTGCGACGACGGGCCCTGCGACTCCGACGGGCACGGCACCCACACCATGGGCACCATGGCCGGCTCGGACGGCGCCAACCAGATCGGCGTCGCCCCCGAGGTCAAGTGGATCGCCGCGAACGGGTGCTGCCCGACCGACGCCGCGCTGATCTCCTCCGGCCAGTGGATGCTGGAGCCCACCGACCTGGCCGGCGAGAACCCGGACGCCAGCAAGCGGCCCAACATCATCAACAACTCGTGGGGCACCACGCAGCCGTCAAACGAGCCGTTCATGGAGGACGTCACCGAGGCGTGGACCGCGTCCGGCATCTTCGGTGTCTGGTCCAACGGCAACAACGGCCCCGCCTGCCAGACCAGCGGCTCGCCGGGCAGCCTGGCCAGCAACTACTCGGCCGGCGCGTACGACATCAACAACAACATCGCCAGCTTCTCGTCCCGGGGCACCGGGCAGAACGGCGAGATCAAGCCGAACATCTCCGCCCCCGGCGTCAACGTCCGCTCCAGCGTGCCGGACAACTCGTACGCCAGCATCAGCGGCACCTCGATGGCGGCGCCGCACCTGGCCGGCGCGATCGCGCTGCTCTGGTCCGCGGCGCCCACGCTGGTCGGTGACGTCGCCGCGACGCGCGCGCTGCTCGACGGCGCGGCGGTCGACAAGGCCGACACGCAGTGCGGCGGCACCGCGGACGACAACAACGTCTACGGCGAGGGTCGCCTCGACGCGCTCGCGCTGCTCGCCGCCGCCCCGATCGGTGACAACGGCACGCTGGCCGGCAAGGTCACCGACGCGACCGGCGCCGCGGTCGCCGGCGCGACGGTCACCCTGACCGGCGCGGCGGACCGGACGCTGACCACCGGCGCCGACGGCACCTACTCCTCGCTGCTGCCCGCCGGCGACTACCAGGTGGTGGTCTCCGCGTTCGGGTACGCGAGCCGCACGCTGACCGCGACCGTCACCAAGAACACGACCACCACGCTCGACGTGGTGCTCACCGCGACACCCAGCGTCACGGTCAGCGGGCAGGTCACCGACGGGTCGGGGCACGGCTGGCCGCTCTACGCGAAGGTGAGCGTGGCGGGCACGCCGATCTCGGACTACACCACGCCGGCCACCGGTCGCTACAGCCTGAAGCTGCCGGCCGGGTCGACCTACCGGCTCACAATCGAGCCGCAGTACGCCGGCTACCTCACGGTCACCAAGGAGGTCACGGTCGGCACCGGCAACCTGACCGCGAACGTCGCGGTGCCGGCGGACCCGGAGAAGTGCGCCACCGCCCCCGGCTACACGGTCAGCTCGGACGGCGAGTACGAGACGTTCGACGGCACCGGCGTGCCGGACGGCTGGTCGGTGGTGGACAACGCCGGCTCCGGCCAGGTCTGGGAGTTCACCGACGCCGGTGAGCGCGGCAACCTGACCGGCGGCAGCGGCCGTTTCGCCATCATCGACAGCGACAACTACGGCAACGGCGGGCGGCAGGACACCTCGCTGGTCAGCCCGGTGGTCGACCTGACCGGGGTGAGCACGCCGGTGATCCGGTTCAACCAGGACTACAACTGGCTGAACAGTGACCGCGCGGACGTCGACCTGAGCCTCGACGGCGGCACCACCTGGAGCAACGTGCTCCGGCAGGCGGCCGACAGGTGACCGAGGTGCCGATCCCGCAGGCGGCGAACCAGTCGCAGGTGCGGGTCCGCTTCCACTACTACGACGCGAGTTGGGAGTGGTGGTGGGAGGTCGACAACGTGCTGATCGGCAGCAAGCTCGTCTGCAAGCCGGTCGACGGCGGCCTGGTGCTCGGCCACGTGCGCGACAAGAACGACAACAGCTACGTCAACGGCGCCACGGTGACCAGCAAGGACCG
Source organism: Micromonospora sp. AKA38 (assembly GCF_027925725.1). Taxonomy (NCBI): domain Bacteria; kingdom Bacillati; phylum Actinomycetota; class Actinomycetes; order Micromonosporales; family Micromonosporaceae; genus Micromonospora; species Micromonospora sp. AKA38. Next base: position 138,483 of record NZ_BNEI01000002.1, read on the forward strand.
CCCGGCGGAGAAGGCCACCACGGTCGCCACCCCGGACGACACCGAGCTGCCCGACGGCTTCTACTGGATGTTCTCGTCGCTGACCGGCACGCACCCGTTCACCGCCAGCGCCGGCAACTACGTGAGCCAGACCAAGCAGGTCACGGTCGAGACGGACTGGGCCACCACGGCCACGTTCCAACTGGCCGCCGGCCGGCTGTCGGTGCAGCCGACGTCGCTGACCGGGACGGCCCGGATGCCCAGCGGCAAGGTCAGCAGGACGTTCACCGTGACCAACACCGGCGGCGCGCCGGTCGACGTCGAGTTCTCCGAGCGTGACGGCGGGTTCGTGCTGCAACGCGCCGACGGGTCCCGGCTCTCCGAGCAGGCGCTGCTCGGCTCGACCGGCGCGCCGGCGCAGCGGTTGACCGCGGCGACGTCGTTCGCGGCCCGCTCGTCCGGCAAGTCCTCGACGTCGGTCGCGTCGGCCGGTCCCCAGGCCGACCCGTGGACCGCCATCCCGGGCTACCCGGCGAACGTGATGGACAACCGGGTCGTCACCGTCGACGGCAAGGTCTACTCCATCGGTGGCGGCGACGGGACGACGTCCAGCACCAAGAACTACCGGTACGACCCGATCGCGCAGACCTGGACCGCCATCGCCGACCTGCCCGGCGCCCGTACCGCGATGACGGTCGGCGTGATCGACGGCAAGATCGTCGCCACCGGCGGCTGGGGCGCCTCCGGCCCGGACGGCGCCACCTGGTCGTACGACCCGGCGGCGAACACCTGGACCGCGAAGGCGAGCAACCCGGCGCCCCGGTCGGCCGCCGGCCAGGCCGTCGCGGGCGGCAAGCTGTACGCGGTCGGTGGCTGCACCACGGCGAGCTGCCTGCCGATGTCCAACTCGGTCGTCCGGTACGACCCGGGCGCGAACACCTGGGAGACGCTGCCCGCCTACCCGAAGTCGGTGGCGTTCCTGTCCTGCGGCGGGATCGACGGCACCGTCTACTGCACCGGCGGCAACGACGGCACGAACTCGCAGAAGGCCGGTTACGCGTTCGACCCGGGCGCCAACGCCTGGACCGCCATCGCCGACGCGCCGGCCGACAACTGGGCCGCCTCGTACGCGGTGGCGAACGGCAAGCTGCTGGTCGTCGGCGGGTCGCAGGGCGGCGCCATCACCAACGCCGGTTTCGCGTACGACCCGGCGACCAGTTCCTGGGCCAACCTGCCCAACGCCAACGCGCCCCGATACCGGGGCGGCGCGGCCTGCGGGTTCTACAAGGTCGGCGGCTCGTCGGGCGGCTTCACCGCCACCAAGGACAGCGAGGTCCTGCCCGGCTTCTCCGAGTGCGCCGAGGTGGCGGCCGACGTGAGCTGGTTGACCGTCGACAAGTCGAAGGTCACGCTGGCACCTGGCGCGAAGGTCACGGTCACGGTCGGCATGACCGCGAACGTGGACCAGCCGGGCACGTACTCGGCGTCCATAGTGATCAAGGAGAACACCCCGTACACGGTGGCGCCGGTGGCGGTCACCATGGTCGCGCAGCCGCCGACCACCTGGGGCAAGCTGTCCGGCACGGTCTCCGGCAAGAGCTGCCAGGGCGCCACCGCCCCGCTGCCGGGCGCGACCGTGCAGATCGACTCCTGGGCGAACTCCTACACGTTCACCACCGACGCCGACGGCCGGTACGCCTACTGGATGGACCGGCGCAACAACCCGCTCACGCTGATCGTCGCCAAGGACGGCTGGAAGCCCCAGACCCGTCCGACGAAGATCAACTCCACCACGCCCACCGTCGAGGACTTCACCCTCTCCCCCACCCGCTGCTGACCTGACGGGGAGCGGGCCGGCCGGTGCTCCCCACCGGCCGGCCCGTCCCTTTGTCCACGCCGATCACGCACCTTCCCCACCCCCCACCCCCTCCACCCACTCACCCCACCCGGCCACCGGCCGGCCTCAGCATCGATCAAGGAGTTTGCGTCTGCCGGGGCGCCGGAACAGACGCAAACTCCTTGATCAACACGAGGTGGGGTGGGGGTGGGGGTGGGGGGAGGGGGTGGGGGTGGGTTAGGAAGGGGTGAGGCGGAAGCCGACGCCTCGGACTGCGTGGATCGTGGTGGGGGCGCTCAGACGGGCCAGCTTGTGGCGGATGCGGCGGACCACTGAGTGCATGTCGGAACCCCGGCCGAGGTGATCGTTGCCCCAGACCGCGCGGTGCAGCCGGGCGTACGTCCAGACCTGGCCGGGGGTGTGGACGAGGCAGACCAGCAGGTCGTGCTCCAGCGGCGTCAGGCCGACCTCGCGCTCCCGCCAGCGCAGCACCCGCCGATCGGAATCCACGGCCAGCTCCGGCCCGGACGAGTCGACAGGCGACCGGTCCGACCCCTCGGCCGACGACGCGGTCGGGGAACCGACGGGTGGCCCGGCCGATCCGGCCGACGGGTCGACCGACGGGGCCGGCGTCGCGGTCCGGGAATCCGCCCGCGGGGCCGGCGTCCCGGCGCGGGGGTCGGCCGGCACGTCGCCGTCGGAGTCGGGGCTGACGGCCGGCCGCGTGACCGCCGGGCGGCGGACCAGGTCGAGGAACCGGCGCGCCTGATGGGCACTGGAGACGATCAGGAACGTCTCGGTGCCGCCCAACAGTTGGGCGAGTTGCCGGCGATCGGCCGCCGTGGACGCGATGCCGATGACCAAGGACGGGATCACGGTCATCCGTTCCCACCTTTCCGGCAGGCTGGGGCGCAGCGCCGGCAATTACCGCGACATTTTCGACGCGGCGGATCGGGCCGGCCACCGAGCGTGGAGCGTTGCGGAGCACCTGGTGCGGGAGCGGCCTGAAGCGTGCTGGAGCTGCGGTTTCGTGAGGCTACGGGGCGAGCTACCGGGGATCATATAGCCGCCCAACGATGATTGGTATAGCAGTTAACGTCGATGTAACTGCGTTCGGCAAGATGACCGGCGGAAATTGCAGCCGATCGGCACGCGTCCGAGAAGGACTCGGGTCGGCGTACGCCGGCGGGCCGGCGGATCCGGCCGGAGGCGATGAGAATCCGGGCGTACGCCGGTCTGATCCGCGTGACCACCCTCGTGTTCCGTCTGCCCGGCACGACGCCGACCCGCGCGGACGTCGCGGTCCGCTGCGCCGAGTTGGCAGAGACGTTACGGGGCCGCGACCGGGGCGTGGTGATCTGCGACCTGTCCGCGGTGACCCGACCCGACCTGGTCACCATCGAGACGCTGGCCCGGCTCCGACTGACCGCCAAGCGGTTCGGGTGGCGGTGGGAGACCCGCGGGGCCGGTGCGGCCCTACGCGACCTGGCCGGCCTGCTGGGGCTCGCCGACACCCTCGTCGAGGCGGTCCGGCAGGCCGAAGAGCGGGAACAGGCGGTCGGTGTCGAGGAAGTGGTTGAGCGAGGTGATCCGGCCGCCGGAGAGCCCCACCACGATCAGCGACCAGGGCACGTGCCCTGAGCCGGGGCCGGGCCGGTACTGCCCGAACGCCGGCATGCCGTTGGCCGCCACCGGCACCAGCCGGGATCCCCGGCAGCCGTGACCCGTGCCGGTCATCCACGCCGTGATGTGGTCGGGCCCGCGCAGCCACAACGGCACCGGCGGCATGGACAGCGTCGCGTCCTCGTGCAGCAGCTCGGTGAGCGCCGTGAGGTCGTACGACTCGAACGCGCGCACGTAGCGGGCCAGCAGCGCCTGCTGCTCCTCGTCCAGCGGCCGGCGCACGTCGGTGTCGGCGCCGGTCGACGCGAGCGTGGCCCGCGCCCGTTGCAGCGCGCTGTTGACGCTCGCCACCGACGTGTCGAGCAGGTCCGCGACCTCCTGGGCCGACCAGGCCAGCACCTCGCGCAGGATGAGCACGGCCCGCTGCTTCGGCGGGAGGTGCTGCAACGCCGCGACCAACGCCAGCCGGACCGACTCCCGCCCGGCGATCACGTCGGCCGGGTCGCCGGACTCGGCGAGGACCCGGTCGTCCGGCACCGGGCCCACCCAGATCTGCTCCGGGCGCGGTTCGCCGGGATGGGCGGCGGTGCCGCTGCCGGCGGGACCGAGATCCATCGGCCGGACGCGGCGCTGCGCGCTGGCGGTCATGTTCAGGCAGACGTTCGTGGCGATGCGGTACAGCCAGGTCCGCAACGCGGAGCGCCCCTCGAACCGGTCGAAGTTGCGCCAGGCCCGGACGAAGGTGTCCTGCACCGCGTCCTCGGCCTCGAAGGCCGAGCCCAGCATCCGGTAGCAGTAGCCGGTCAGCTCCGACCGGTACGCCTCGAGTTGCGCCTCGACGGGGACGCTCGCCACCTCGTTCACACGTTCGAAACTAGCCCACTCGCTGCGCGAACGCGAACACGCAAGACGCGAGTTGACATCCTCACGGCCGTCACCGTTCCCCGATCGTCGGTGGGTGCAGGTGGTCGGCGGCACCCCCGCGATGGTGAGCCAGCGACGGGCGGCCGTGTTCATGGCGGTGGGCCGCAGACGTGGACGTGGTGGCCGGGCCGGTGGTGGCGGATCGCCGACGCGATGGCGGTGCCCTGCTCGGCGGGGGCGGCCCAGGGTCGTCCAGGCCGGTGCCGCCGGCCACGAGCAGCACGTCTTCGGTGCGGTCGGTCAATTCCAGGCCGGTGTCCGCGGGTGCGCCGAGGTGCAGCAGGTCCCCGGGGGGGCACTTCCTCGACGCGGGCCTTAATCAGCTCTATTCCGATCTGTTCCGAGCTGTTCGGAACGGTTCGGAACAACCTACGGGGCTGGTCATCAGATGCGCGGACTGTTGAGATTGGAGCAGGCAGGAGATGAATACCTACTGCACCTGGAGGGCCAATGCGTAAAAGCGCGATACTCGCCTGCACGGCGATGGGATCCGCGTTCGTGATCGGTGGCACCGCCGCACCTTCCGCGGCTGCTGAGGTCGATCTGCAGGCAGGCCCTGCCGCCGCGGCGGTCTCCTGGGATGTCACGGGCAACCCTGGAGACGTGGTGGGAGCGTGGGGATACGGAACGCTCACCTACAACAGCAGCAACGGCCGGGTCGAGGTCGCCGCGACCGTCCGGGACACCAAGAAGGACGGCTATCGGGCCATTCTCAAAATTCAAGCCGAGTACCAGGACAACTCGGTCCGGAGCGAGGAGATCGCGGACACCACCGGCAGCAGCGACACCTCGTACGGCTCCGGATGGTTCACTTTCGCGAGCGACGTGGACAGCATCTGGGTTCAGGAATGCGTGGCGAGTTCCTGCGCCTCCAACTGGTACCAGATCTGGTGAGCAGAAAAGCCACAGAAGACGGCCACGAAAAAGGAGGAAAGGCAATGCGAAACACGCTGAGAAAGATCGGTGTCGCGGCGACTGTGGGGGCCCTGGCACTCGCCGGGATCGCGGCCACGAGTACCCCCGCGTTGGCGGCGTCGAGTTGGTCGGCCCAGTACACCGGCGCCGACATCGCCGGGGTGCACGGCTGGGGCACGTTCCAGTACTACGCGCCGGCGGGAACCACCTACGCCCAGGTGTTCGCCAACGTCAAGGACACCGCAGTCGACAGCAAGGGCGCGCGGCTCTATCTCCGGTGGGAGAGGAACGACGGCGTCTTCCAGGACGCGGGCTACGTCAGCGCGTCGGGCAACGGTGACATCCAGAACGGGACCTTCAGGCTCCCGGCCACTCAGTACTACGCCTTCGAAGTCATGGAGTGCAAGACCGAGGCCGGCGCGACGGTGTGGAGCACCTGCGGGGAGTACTCGAGGCCCGAATAGCCGACTGCCCGACGGGCGGGGGGTCATGCCGTGATGGTGGGTCGGGTGCCGGCGTCCCGGCACCCGACTCACCGACGGATCAACCCCGGCGCACCCGATGACGCGACGGGAGATAGATCGGGCCGCCGCCACTAGGATGCGAGCGTGGGTCAGGTTCGGCGCCCGTACCGGCTGGTCGCCGCCGTCATGGTGGTGCTGCTGCTCGGTGCGGGTGTGGCCTGGGTCGTCGACGACGCGCTGGGGCTCAGTCACACCCCGGCGGACGTGCCGCCCGAGCCGGCCGTCGCCGCGCCGCCCCGCACACCGGTCGCTCCACCGCCGTTGACCTCGATCGTGGTGCCGGACCAGCTCCGCGCGGTCAAGGCCGCCGCAGCGGTCGCCGACGCGCTCGCCGCCCGGGGCCGCTCCCGCCCGACGGTCACCCCGACCGCCACACCCACCCCGACCAGGCGCACCGGCACGCCCGACCGGAATCCGAGCCCCGGCCCGGGTGCGCGGAGCCCGGCGGCGGTGACGACGCTGCGGGCGGAGCTGCGCTCCGGTGGGGCACCGGAGTCGTACCGGATCGCCGCCCGCGCGGCGGAGCTGACCGTCACCGGCGACCTGGCGGGCGTCACGGCCGGGCTCTACCGGCTGGCCGACCGGATCCGCTCCGGCGCCGAGGTGCTGCCGGCGGCGGAGGCCGGCCGGCCGGTGACGCCCCGGTTGGGGCTGCGGCTGACCGACGCGGGCTCGGTGGGGCGCGAACCGGACCGGGCGGCGTTCGCGGCCGGCGACGACTACCGCCTCAACACCGACATCGTCTCGCCCGCGGTGCTGCCCCGGGCACCGTGGGTGGACGCCGCGGCGGTGGCCCGCATCGACGCGCAGTTCCGGCAGTTCGTCGACCACGCAGTGGCGCAGGGCTACAACGGCGTGGTGGTGCCCGGCTTCCTGGAGTACGTGACGTTCGCCGGCGTCGGCGACGGGCACGCGGTCTACCCGGCCGGCGACCCGCACGTCGACCGGGCCCGCGCGATGGTGGCGGCGTTCGGGCCGGTCTTCCGGTACGCCGACCAGATGGGCCTGCGCGTCTTCCTGCTCACCGACATGCTCGCGGTGTCGCCGCCACTTCAGGCGTACCTGGACCGGACCGTGGGCGGGCTGGACACCACCGACCCCCGACTCTGGGCGGTCTACCGGGCCGGGCTGGCCGAGCTGTTCGCGAGCATGCCGTTCGTCGCCGGCCTGATGGTCCGCGTCGGCGAGGGCGGCGAGGTGTACGCGGGCAGCGGCTGGGACTACGGCTCGAAGCTCGCGGTCACCACCGCCGAGGGTGTGCGCACGATGCTGCGGGCACTGCTCGACACCGCGGCCACGGTCGACAAGGAGATCATCTTCCGCACCTGGACGGTGGGCGTGGGCGCGGTGGGCGACCTGCACACCAACCCCGACGCGTACGCCGAGGTGCTGGGCGGGTTCGACGATCCGCACCTGATCGTGTCCACCAAGTACACGCTCGGCGACTTCTACAGCCACCTGCCGTTGAACACCACGCTGCGCGGCGGCACCCAGCGGCGGATCGTGGAGTTCCAGGCGCGGCGCGAGTTCGAGGGCTTCGGCGCGCTGCCCAACGACCTCGGTCCGCTGCACCGGGCGGCGCTGCGCGCGTTCCTCGCCGCGAACCCGCACGTGGAGGGCGTGTGGAACTGGACCCAGGACGGCGGGCCGCTGCGCGCCGGGCCGATGTCGCTCTACCTGCGCGCCGGCTTCTGGCAGCTCTACGACCTGAACACGTACGCGGTGGCGCGGCTGGCCTGGGACCCGGACGCCGATCCGGCGCGGGTGACGGCGGACTGGGCGTACCGGACGTTCTCCGCCGACCCGGCCACGGTCGCGGCGATCGGGCGGGCCATGGCGTTGTCCCGGGCCGCGGTCACCACCGGCCTCTACATCGGCCCGTACGCGGACACGTCGGTGCGGGCGCTCGGGCTGGAACCGCCGCCGATGATGTGGATCTTCGAGTGGGACATCCCGACCGGTGACTCCGCGGCGCTGGACAGCATCTACGCGGTCACCGGCGACCGGGTCGACGCGGCGGTCGCCGAGGGCGGCGCGGCGGTCGCCACGGCCCGGCGGATGCGGGAGCTGGTGGCCGGCACCGACCCGGCGACGTGGCGGGACGGCGAGCTGCGGAAACGCTTCGTCGACACGCTCGACTACCAGGTGGACCTGTTCACGACGCTGGCCGCCTACCGGACCATGGTGCTGCGGCACGCGCAGTGGCTGGACACCGGTTCCGCCACCGCGTACGCGCAGTGGCGGTCGGCCGCCGGCGACTACCGCGAGGCGCGGGACCGGCACCGGCAGCGCTACGGCGGGGACGTCGACCTGCCGGCGTACCGCTTCACGGCGGCCGACCTCGGCGCGCAGCGGGCGGACCGCGACCCGGCGATGGCCTGGGCGGCGCGGGCGCTGCTGGTCCTGGTCGTGGCCGTGGTGGCGCTCGGGCTGCGCGGGCGCGGGCCGGGCGGCGCGGCGGCGCGGGCGCTGCTGGTCGGCGCGCTGCGACCGTGGCGGGTGGCGGCGCTGCCGGTGCCGGCGGCCCGGCTGGACCGGGTGCTGGTCTGGCTGGTCCCGGCCGGAGTGCTGGTGGCGAGCCGGCTGGTGTTCACCTGGTTCGCCGCGCCCGCGCACCTGCTGGTCACACTCGGCGGGTGGAGTCTGTTCGCGCTGGTGGCACGCCTGGCGGTAGGTCGGCGGGACCCGTTCGGGCTGTGGGCGGTCCTCGGCGGCGTGGCGCTGCTGCGCAGCGTGCTGCTGCTGGCGGTGCTGGCCGGGCGCGGGCCGGGCGGCTACTGGTTCGTGTTCTGGGCCGAGCCGGCCCGCCGGACGGTCTACCTCACCGTGGCGGTGGCGGCGTTCTGCTGGCTGTTCGTGGCGACCGCGCTGGTGCTGCGCGACCGGTACGGCATGCGCCGCCGGCGGGCCGCCGGGCTGACGCTCACCGCCGCCGGGGTGCCGCTCGCGGTGCTCGCCGGGCTGGTCGCGTGGATCGGCGCGGAGCGGGCGCTGACCGTCTGGAACGACCAGATGGCGTTGCTGCCGTGGGGGCTGTCCCGCATCCTCGGCATCACCGTCTACCTGGGCATCCCGACGGGGCTGGCCGGCTGGGCCGCCGGGGCCGGCGCGGCGCTGGCCGCCGCCGGGCTGCTGCTGTCGGTCGGCCGTCAGGTCAACGGGGACGGCGACTCCGCGCCGCGCACCAGCAGCCGGGGCGGGCCGGAGCCGTCGGCCGGCACCGACCAGACGTCCGGGCGGCCGTCGTCCTGGCGCAGCGTGTAGGCAAGCGTCCCGCCGTCCAGCCAGGCGGCCTGGTCGTCGACGCTGGCGCGCTCGGCGGTGGCGGTCACCCGCATGGTCCGCAGGTCGAGCACGGACAACCGCCAGCCCCGGGCCGGGTCGGCCTCGACCGCCTCCTTGAACGCGAGCCGGGTGCCGTCCGGCGACAGCGACGGGCACTCGACGTTCGCCCGTACCGTCTCGACCGTCCGGGCGGCGGCGTCGCCCCGCACCAACCACCGCCTCCCGGCCGTGGCCATGGTGGCGTAGAAGACGTTGTCGTCGCCCGCGAACGTGACGCCCCAGAAGTTGACGTCGGCGCTGCGGTAGGGCCGGCCGGCGCGCCGGACCGTGAACTCCTCCAGGGAGGCGACGACGGTGCCGGTGCGGGTGTCGAGGAAGCCGGTACGGGTGGAGAAGCCGCTGCTGGTGTAGGAGTCGCCGCCGACGAAGGTGGTCCAGGAGACCATCCGGCCCGACGCCGAGACCCGCGCCCGGTTGGGCAGTCCCGGCACGTCCAGCCGCCGGACCGGGCGCAGGTCGGCGTCGAGCACCACCACCTGGTACGACCACGGACTGCTCGGGGCCAGGCAGACGCCGGTGCCGGCCGCCGCGTACACCCGCAGGCACTCACGGTCGGACACGGCGCGCGGCCCGGCCGGGTCGGCCAGCGCCACGGTGGAGACGTGCCGGTCGGTGACCGCGAGTAGCCGGGGCCCGGGGTGGAGCGTGACCGCCCGGTCGACGGCGGACGCCGGCGTCGGGGTGGACCGGGCCGACAGGACCGGGTATCCGGCGGCCAGCGTGCCCAGGGCGACCACCGCGGCGGCCAGCGTGGCGAGCTTCACGCGTGTCGACATCATCGAGGTGACCTCCGCTGGAGGGGAGCGAGCAGGGGCACGGTGACCAGCAGCGCGACGGTGACCGCCACGGCCGCGGCGGCGCTCGCCGCGTGCGGGCCCCAGACCTGCCAGGCGAGACCGAACAGGACCGAGGAGAGCAGGTACGCCATCGCCTGCCCGGTCTGCACCAGCGCGATGCCGGTGGTGCGAATCCGGGCCGGCAGGACCGGCCCGGCGAGCGCGATCAGCACCCCGTCGGTGGCCGCGTAGAACACGCCGTGCAGCGTCAGTGTGAGCGCGAGCAGCGGCCAGCCGTGCGCCGGGCCGGCGAGCAGCAGGTACGCCAGACCGAGCGCGAGGTAGCCGCCGACCACCACCGGCAGCCGGCCGATCCGGTCGGCAAGCGCGCCGAGCGGACCGGCCAACAGCAGGTACGCCAGGCTGGTGCCGACCGCGAGCAGCGGGAACCACCGCAGGCCGATGTCCTCGCGGCGTTGCAGCAACAGGTAGACGAAGCCGTCGCCGACGGTGGCGAGCCCGAGCAGCGCGGCGGCCAGCACCAGTCGGCGGGTCGACCGGTCACGCAGCAGGCCGGCGGCCTCCCGCACGGTGACCCGCTGCCCGTCGACGTCACCGGTCGGACCGGCCGGCGCGTGTTCCCGGACGAACAGCACGAGGACGACGACGGCGAGCGCGGCGACGCAGAAGCTGGCGACGAAGACCGCGTCGTAGCGGGGTCCGACGGCGAACAGGACCGCGAGCGCGGCCAGCGGACCGAGGAACGCGCCCACCGCGTCCATGGCGCGGTGCACACCGAACGCCCGGCCGAGCGCCCCGGGCGGCGTGGCCAGCGTGATGAGCGCGTCGCGGGGGGCGGTGCGGACGCCCTTGCCGAGCCGGTCCACCGCGATCACCGCGCCGATCGCCGGCACCGACCGGCCGGCGAGGAGCAGCCCGAGCTTGGCCACCGCGGAGAGCGTGTAGCCGACGCCGGCGACCAGTTTGCGCCGGCGGAACCGATCGGCCAGGAATCCGCCGACCACCCGCAGCACGGCGGTCGCCCCGGTGTGCACGCCGTCCAGAACGCCGAACGCCAGCGGGCTGAGGTTCAGCCCGAGCACCAGGTAGAGCGGCAGCACCGCGGTGACCATCTCCGCGGACACGTCGGTGATCAGGCTGACCGCGCCGAGCGCGACGACGGTGCCACCGACCCCGGCGAGACGACGGCGCGGCCGACCGGCGGCCGGTGGGTCGGTCACCGGGCGGGACACGGTCGACAGGTACACGGGTGATCCCCTCACGGTCGACGGCCTGACGGACAGCCATCGTCCGGGCGGCGTCGGGCCACCACAACGGACGGTCGGTGCCGCCCGGATGTGCGGTCGGCGAACGACGCGAGAACATCGAGGAGTTTCCCTGTCCGGACGCGGCGTTCACCCGCCCTTCGCCCGCCGGCCCATCGACGTTCCTACATTCCGTGGGCTGTCACAACCCCCCACGGAAGGGGCCCTGGATGGGCATTCGACTCCCCCGACCATCGGTCACGCTGGGCGCGGCGGCCGTGCTGGTCGCCGCCAGCACGGCCGCCGTCCTCACCGGCTCGGGCGCCGCGTCGGCGGCGAGCGTCACGTTCGCCCCGGTCGCCGACACGTACGTGCAGAGCGACACCGCCGGCACCAACTACGGCACGGCCACCCAGCTCGTGGTGGACAACTCCCCCGCCCGCCGGATGTTCCTGCGGTTCTCGGTCACCGGCCTCGGTGGCCCGGTGACCGGCGCCAAGCTGCGGCTGCACACGATCAGCGGCAACGACGGCAGCGACGCCGGCGGCAGCGTGCGGGCGATGTCCGGCACGACCTGGTCGGAGACCGGTACCACCTGGAACAACCAGCCGGCCGTGGACGGCGTCGCGCTGGGCTCGATCGGGTCGGTCGGCCCCGGTAGCTGGTACGAGGTGGACGTCACGGCCGCGGTCACCGGCAACGGCACGGTCAGCCTGGCGGCCACCTCCGCCAGCAGCGACGGCGCCTACTACGACGCCCGGGAGAGCGGCGCCACCGCCCCGCAACTGGTCGTCACCACCGGCACCACCGCGCCGTCGGCCGACCCGGTCCTGGTCGGCGCCGGCGACATCGCCACCTCGGGCTCCGGGGACACGGCCACCGCCGCGCTGCTCGACGGCATCTCCGGGACCGTGTTCACGACCGGCGACAACGTCTACAACAGCGGCACCACGTCGGAGTTCACCAGCTACTACGCGCCCACCTGGGGCCGGCACAAGGCACGTACCCGGCCGGCACCGGGCAACCACGACTACAACACCTCCGGCGCGAGCGGTTACTACGGCTACTACGGCAGCCAGGCCGGGCCGAGCGGGCGCGGCTACTACTCGTACGACCTGGGCAACTGGCACGTGGTGTCGCTGAACTCCAACGTCGGCATGTCCGCCGGCTCGACGCAGGAGCAGTGGCTACGGGCGGACCTCGCGGCCAGCACCAAGCCGTGCACGCTCGCCTACTGGCACCACCCGCTCTACACGTCCAGCTCCAACCACGCACCGTCCACCGGAACCCGACCGCTCTACCAGGCGCTCTACGACTACGGCGCGGACGTCGTCGTGTGGGGACACAACCACGTCTACGAGCGGTTCGCGCCGATGAACGCCAACGGCGGCTACGACGCCGCGCGGGGGCTACGCAGCTTCGTCGCCGGGATGGGCGGGGCCGACCACTACGGCTTCGGCACCATCCAGCCCAACAGCGAGGCGCGCAACAGCAGCGCGTTCGGGGTCCTGAAGTTCACCCTGCACGCCACCACCTACGACTGGCAGTTCGTGCCGGTGGCGGGGCAGACCTACACCGACAGCGGCACCGGTAGCTGCCACTGAGACGGGGTGACCGCCCCGGCCGGGCTTCCTCGGCCGGGGCGGTGTGCCCGCCCTCCATATGCGTCGCGTCCCCGGTGTGCCCGGTGCGACCATGTCGACATGCGTAAGATCCCCACGCTGTTCCGCCGCGACCCCGAGGACCGCCGACGCGTCCTCGACGAGGTCGACCCCGAGTGCCGGTGGGTGCTCGACGGTGAGGGCGTCGCCACCCGCAAGTACGACGGCACCTGCGTGCTGCTCGACACCGACGGCACGTGGTGGGCCCGGCGCGAGGTGAAGCCCGGCAAGGCCCAGCCGCCCGGCTACCGGCCGGTCATGACCGACGGGACCACCGGCAAGACCGTCGGCTGGGAGCCGATCGACCGCTCGTCGTTCGCGAAGTACCACGCCGAGGCCCTGGCCGCGCACGCGGGCGAGCCCCGCCCCGGCACCTTCGAGCTGATCGGCCCCAGGATCAACGGCAACCCCGAGGGGGTACGCGGACACGCGCTCGTCGCGCACGCCGAGGCCGACCGGCTGGACGTTCCGCGCGACGCGCCCGGCCTGCGTGAGTGGCTGCTGGCACATCCCGCGTACGAGGGCGTCGTCTGGCACCACCCGGACGGCCGCCGCGCCAAACTCAAGCGCCGCGACGTCACCGGACCGGAGCAACTCGCATGATCGAGGCGGTCTTCTTCGACGTCGGGGGGACGATCCTCGACGAGTCGCGCGAGTTCGCGGACTGGGCGGACTGGCTCGGCGTGCCCCGGCACACGTTCTCCGCCGTCCTCGGCGCGGTGATCGCCCGGGGACAGGACTGGCAGGAGGCGTTCCGGACCTTCCGGCCCGATTTCGACCTGGCGACCGAGTTGGCGCGGCGGGCCGCCGCCGGCCGGCCGGAGTCGTTCGACGAGGACGATCTCTACCCGGACGCGCGGGCGTGCCTGACCGCGCTGAAGGATCAGGGACTGCGCGTCGGCCTGGCCGGCAACCAGCCGGCACACGCCGAGGCGAGCCTGCGCGCACTCGACCTTCCGGTGGACGTGATCGGCACGTCGCACGGCTGGGGCGTGGCGAAGCCGGCGCCGGCGTTCTTCGCGCGGCTCGTCCGCGAGGCCGGCCATGACCCGTCGTCCATCCTGTACGTCGGCGACCGGCCTGACAACGACGCGGGCGCGGCCATGGCGGCGGGCATGCCGGCGTGCCTGATCCGGCGCGGGCCGTGGGGTCACATCCTCGACCTGCCGGCCGTGGCGCAGCGCTGCCTGTTCCGGATCGGGTCGCTCGACGAACTGCCGGGCCTGGTCGCGGCACACAACGCCGGCCGTCGGTCCGCCGTTCTACCCTCGGGGACATGACGATTCAGCGCATGGACAACGTCGGCATCGTCGTTGACGACCTCGACGCCGCCGTCGCGTTCTTCACCGCACTCGGCATGGAGTTGGAAGGCCGGATGCCGATCGAGGGAAGCTGGGCGGGGAAGGTCGTCGGGCTCGACGACATGCGCAGCGAGATCGCGATGATGCGGATCCCGGACGCGCCGGGCCGGCTGGAGCTGGCGACGTACCACTCGCCGCGGGCGATCGTGCCCGAGCCGAGCGTCACCCCGGCCAACACGCGGGGCCTGCACCGCGTCATGTTCGCCGTCGACGACATCGAGGACACGCTCGCCCGGCTCCGCCCGCACGGCGCGGAACTCGTCGGCGAGGTGACGCGCTTCGAGGACAGTTTCCTGCTCTGCTACCTGCGTGGGCCGAGCGGCATCATCGTCGCGCTGGCCGAGCACCTGACCTGAGTCGCTTACGCTCTCAGGTCGACAGGGCGCCGAGGGCTGATCAGTCGCCGGCCAGCTCCGGCCGATGCTCTTTGATCCACTTCTGGACGTCGGACCTCAGCCAGACCTTGCCCTGCACGAGGTCGGCCACCGGCTCCGGGAAGTTCCGGTGACTGGTGATGACGTAGACACGTTGCTTGCTGATCCCGCCAAGCATCACGCGAATCTCCGCTGCACCCACCAGCTCCATGTTCCGGACGCTAGACAGTTGCCCCGACTCCTTGACCCGGGTCAACGACTCGGTCACCGTAAGGGGTATGTCTACGCCGAACGGGTCCCCCGTGCCGAACCGCCAACGCCGAGCGGTCAGACCTCACCTGCCGAGTCGTCCGCTGTGGCTGTGCCGCGTCTGCGCCGCGCCGTGGCCATGCCAGCCGGCCCGGCTCCTGCTGCTGATGGAGTACCGGCGCGACCGGGTGTCCCTGTCGATCTACATGGCCGGTTGCCTGTTCGACGCCACGGCGGATCTGCTGGCGCTGACCCCGAACCCGGGCCCGGATCCCGCGGCGCTGTTCGACCGGTTCCTCGCGTGGACCGCTCGCGAACCACGAACGCCCGCCGCGCCGCAGCCGCCGGCACCGCAGACCTAATCCGCCAGGGCCAGGTCGGCGACCTCGGCCGCGCAGCCCCAGGACAGCGTCACCCCGGCCCCACCGTGCCCGTACGCGTGCACCAGCCGCCCACCGCCGGGATCCCGCTCGACCCGGGGCCCGCCGTGCCGGACCGGTCGCAGCCCGATCCGTTCCCCCAGCACCGGCGCGTCCGCCAACCCTGGCACCAACGCGACGCAGCGACGCCGGATCGCCGCCGCCGTCTCCGGGTCCGGCCGGGTGTGCCCCACCCCGGGCTGGTAGGTGCCGCCGAGCACCACGTCGTGCCGGCGCGGGTGCACGTACGTGACGCCCGCCGGGTCGTCCTCGTCGCGTACCGAGACGGTCAGCCCGGGGTTCGCCACCAGCACGATGTGCCCGCGCGCCGGGTGCACGGCCGGGTCGGCGGCGAGCCGGCCGGCGGCCAGGCCGGTCGCGTTGACCACTGTCGGCGCGATCTCGTACGCCTCGGCGAGCGTGTCCAGCGCACGCCGGACGATTCGGCCGCCACCGGCCGCCACCTGTCGGTGCAACCAGGTCAGGTAGCGGTTCATCTCCACCGTCGGCGCGGTGAACCGCAGCAACGCGGTGTACGGCGGCCGGGCCGGCTCGACCACCAGGTCACCGCAGGCGTCGGCCCACCAGGGCGGCCCGGCGTACGGGCGACGCAACCACATCCGGGTCGGCCGGTCCACCACCCCGGGCACACCGTCGGCGGCCTGGCGGCGCAGCTCGGCGTGGGTGTCCCGGGCCCAACGCAGCACCCGCGGATCCGCCTCCGTGTGGCTCGGGTACCAGACCGCCGCGGCCACCGTGGACACCGTGTCCGCCGGGTCGTCGGCGGTCAGCACGGTGACCCGCGCGCCGCGCCGCTGAAGCGTGACCGCCGCGGTCATCCCGATCACCCCGCCGCCGACCACCACCACGTCCGCTGTCGTCATGATCCGCGCCCCTCGCCCGTACCGTCGATGTGTTGCCGATGGTGGCCCCCGGGAGACGGTGCCGTCCAAGACGGATCGGACCGGCGGCGATAAGCGGCGCTTATGATGGGTGGCATGGTCGAGGCCCCGGGCGCCTGGTCGGACCTGCGCCGGCTGCGCTCGTTCGTGGTGCTCGCCGACGAGCTGCACTTCACCCGCGCGGCGGCCCGGCTGCGCATCGCCCAGCCCGCGCTCAGCCAGCAGATCCGCGCCCTGGAACGGCAGCTCGGCGTGCCACTGGTGCACCGCACCAGCCGGGGCTGCACGCTGACCGAGGTCGGCGCCCGGGTCGCCGACGAGGCCGCCCGGCTGCTCGCCGAGGTGGACGCCGCCACCGCCCGCATCCGCGACCTGGCGCGCGGCCGGGGTGGTCGGCTGCGGTTGGCGTACACCCGGTCGGCGCGCGGCGGCCGGGTCGACACGCTGATCGCCCGGTTCCGGGCCGCCCACCCCGGTGTCGAGGTGGTGTCCGAGACGGCGTGGACCGCGCCGAACGTGGCCGGCCTGCTCGCCGGCCGGCTGGACGCGGCGTTCGTCCGGCCGCCGGTGGACGAGCCGGCGCTGGCCTGCCGCACGGTCGACACCGAGGAGCTGCTGCTGGCGTTGCCGGCGGGCCACCCGCTGGCCGCCGGCCGCCGCCGGATCGGCCGGGCCGAGGTGGTCGACCTGCCGGCGGTGATGTGGCCACGGGAGAACGGGCCCGGCATGTTCGACCGGACCATCGCCCAGGTGTGGCCGCGCGGCGGCTTCCGGCTGGTCCGGCACGAACCGGACGACGAGCAGTTGCTGCGCGCGGTGGCCGACGGCGACGTGGTCGCGGCCGTGCCGGCCGGTCGGGCGCGGGCGTTGCGGCTGCCCGGCGTACGGCTGCGCCGGTTCGCCGCCCCGACGCCCACCGTGGACGTCGGGTTGGCCTGGCCGGTGGACAGCACCAACCCGGCGCTGCACGCGCTGCTGGCGCTGCTCGACTGAACCGGACCGCCGCGCTCACCGGGACGGGGAACCGAGGGTCACCACCCGCGCCCAGTCCGGCGGCGAGTCCGGCACGTGATCCGGGTCCTGCTCGCTCCACCGCACCGGCCGGGGAAACAGGCCCACCACGGTCCGGCAGGAGGGCCGGGTGGCGGGCCAAGGCGTCTGCCCGTCGGTCAGCACGACGACGACGTCCGGGCGCCGGGCGTCCCGCAGCGCCCGCGCGAATCCGGTACGCAGGTCCGTGCCACCGCCGCCGACCAGCGGGAGGTCCTCGGCCCGGCACAGCATCAGCACCCGGTGCGCGGCGGCGTCGCAGGGCAGCACGGTGACCAGGTCACGGCGTCCGCCCACGGCCCGGGCGATCGCGGCGACCTCCAGCAGCGCGCTGCCCAGTTCGGTGTCGCTGACCGAGCCGGAGGTGTCGACGACCACGCAGACACGCGGTGGCCGGCGGCGCAGCGCCGGCAGGACCACACCGGGTACGCCGGCCGAGCGCCGCGACGGCCGACCGTAGGTGTAGTCGTCGCCCGCCCCGGAGGCCGATACCGCGGAACGGACGGCGGCGCCCAGCAGCTCCCGCCACGGCTGCGGCGGGTGGAACACCTCCTCCGCCCACCGCCGCCAGCCCTTCGGCGCGGTCCCGGGCCGGCCGGTGATCCCCTCGGCCACCCGGAACCGCACCGCGTCCCGTTCCTGCTCGGTGAGCCCGTGCGCGCCGTCCGGTCCCAGGTCCCACGCCCGGCCCAGGCCGTCGGCGCCGCTGCCGCAGTCCAGCCAGGCCAGGTGCTGGGTGAGCGGTCCGAGCCGGAACTGGCGCAGGTACTCCTCCATCAGCTGTCCCTCGGGCAGGCGCAGGCAGCCGGGCTCGACGGCGTCCGCGGGCCGGACCAGCCCGTCGCCGTACGCGTCGTCGTTGATCTCGCAGTCCGCGGCGATGTTGATCCGCAGCCGTTCCGCGGCCCCGGTCAGCCCGTGCTCCCGGAGAAACCGGTCACCCCTGCCGTGGTGGTCCCGCAGCAGGTGGGACACCTCGTGCACCCACACGGCGGCGAGGTCCGCCACCGGCGTACGGGCCACGAACAGCGGCGAGACGTAGCAGCGCCAGTGCCGGTCCACGGCCATCGTGGGGACCCGGCGGGACTCGACCACGTGCAGCGCGAACAGCGCGGTGGCCAGATAGGGGCGGACTCGCGCCGCGTACAGGCGGGCGGTGAGCAGCTTGTCCCGGTCGAGGACGACGGTGGCGCTCATCGGCCGGCCGCGACCCGGGCCGCCGTCTCGTCGGCGCCCCGCGACAGCGACGCCACCGCGGTGAGGCGGTCGATCACCGGCGGGATGTCCCAGTCCTCGCGGCGTAGCCGGGCCAGCGTGGCGGCGGGGACGACCACCAGGTCCGGGGCTCCGGTCTCCGCCGCCCGGCCGAGCAGCGTCCAGGCCGCGTCCCACCGGGCGCGTTCCGGGCGACGCCGGACCGCCTCCACGACCGCGTCCAGCACGGCCTGGCGCAGGTCACCCCGCTCGGGCAGGGCGGCGGCGTGCGGATCGGCCAACACCTCCTCCGGGTCGGGCAGATCCATCCGGTCCAGGCTGGCCAGCAGCTCCAGCCCCGGCCCGTCGCCCACCGCGCCGCGGACCAGTGCGGACAGCACGTCCCGCGAGGTGTCCGCCGCGGCGGCGAACGCGATCAGCCGCAGCGCCATCTCCCAGCTACGCGGCGAGGGCCAGGCGCCGCCCCGGCCGGCCTCGCTGGTCGGCAACCGGTGCACCAGCGTCGGGCGGGCCGACAGCAGCGTGCACACCGCGCGGCGGGCATGTTCGACGGCGCCGGCCAGCCGCGCCGGGTCGAGCCGGGGCAGGGCCGCCCGGGGCCAGGTGCCGCCGAGACCGCGGACGACGACCTCGTGGTCGTGGCTCCACTGGAGATGGACGAACCGGTTGGCCAGCGGCGGGCTCAGCTCCCAGCCGTCGGCGGCCGAGGTACGCGGGTTGGCGGCGGCCACGATCCGGACCCCGGGCGGCAGGCGCAGGCTGCCGACGCGCCGTTCCAGCACGAGGCGGAGCAGTGCCGCCTGCACCGCGGGCGGGGCGGTCGACAGCTCGTCCAGGAACAGCAGTCCCCGGCCGGCGTGGACCAGGCGCACCGCCCAGTCCGGCGGCGCCATCGGCACGCCCTGGGTGGCCGGGTCGTCGCCGACGACCGGCAGACCGGCGAAGTCGGACGGTTCGTGCACACTGGCGATCACCGTGGTCAGCGGCAGATCAAGGGACGCGGCGAGCTGGGTCAACGCGGCCGTCTTGCCGATGCCCGGCGCGCCCCAGAGCAGCACCGGCAGGTCGGCGGCCACGGCCAGCGTCAGCGCCTCCAGTTGCGGGTCGGGCCGCGGCTCGGTGGCGCTGGTCCCGAGCAGGGCGATCAGGTCGGCGGCGACATCGAGCTGCGCCGGCGGGTGGGTGTCGGTCCGGATGGCGGCAGGGGGCATGAGCATCACCTTGGGGGTTCGTGACGGGCTGCGGCCCGGTCAGCGGAAAAGGGCGTGACGAGGGTGGGAACGCCGGTCCGAGGCGGATCGCGGGTCCCGGGTGGACGGCACCGGGCAGCGGCCGGCGAGCCCGGCCCGGAACAGCCCGTGGCTGATCCGCCGGAGCGCGGCGTCCTCCAGCTCCGCGCGCAGCTCACCGTGGCGCAGCAGCGCGTCCGGCCCGAGCAGCGCCTCGACCGCCGCCACCGCGCCGGGCAGGTCGCCGTGGTCGAGGCGGGCGCGGATGTCGGGCAGGGACTCGGGCCGGCGGTGCGCCTCGTCGATCGCGCGCAGGCACGGCAGCGGCGTACCGGTGAGCGTGGCGAGCAGCTCCTCCCGGCGTACCTCCGCCGGGTCGTGGTCCAGCGGCGCGAGCACACCGTCGACGAGGCCGATCCGGTGCCGGACGCCACGGCAGTCGACCAGGCGGGGCCGGTCCCCCGGCCGGTCGTCGCGGGCCCGGACGGTGGCCGGAGCGTCCGGGGCGAGCGCCGACGCCACAAGCGGGTGCAGCCGGTCGGGCTCGATCATCCGATGACGCAGCAGTTCCACGTCCGGCGGTGTCCGGGTCGCCGCGTCCGGCAGCACCGGCAGCGCGGTCGACCGGCCTGACCGGGCCGTCCACCCGCCGCCCCGGCGTTGCAGGATCAGGCGGCGACGGGACCCGAGCCGCACCGCCACCGCTTCGCCGGTCGAGCCCTCGGCCCGGAGCAGCAGCGCCGCCTCGGCCGGCCACCGGTGTGCCGGATATCCGTGGGCCGGCCCCGCCGAGTCGACCGCCGGCAGGTCGGCACCGGAGCGGACCCGCAGTTCACCTGCCCGGCGCGCATCCCACAGGTGGCGGTGCAGGTCGAGCCGGAAGCGACGGTCGGGACGGGGATGCGGGTGGGCCGCCACGTCGTCGCCGGGGCCGGCCCACACCGCCAGGCTGATCCGCTGCCCGGCGTCGGCCCACACCGGCGGTGTCCGCGCCACGAGCTGCGCCGCCCCGGCACCGCCCCGGCCGGGCGGGCCGTACCGGGCCAGTGTGACGGTCAGCCCGGGACGCAGCAGCCCGTCCGGGGCGGTCCTCGGCAGGTGCCAGCGCAACAGGTCGGGCGCCAGGTGCCGGAGGTCGTCGCGGAGCCGCGCGGCCAGCTCCCGGCCGTGCCGGTGGACGACCGCGCGCAGGCTCAGATCGACGTCGACGCGGGTGACCGCACAGGCGCCGGCCCAGTCGCCCACCGAACGGCGGGCGGTCGCGGCCTGGATCATGTCGGGCGGGACGGCGTACTCACGCACCCGCTGCCAGAGGGAGAGGCGGAAATCCGCGTTCGCAACCGGAGAGCGCATCAGCACTCACCTTGCGCGAACCGGGCCCCCAATCTGCACGAGAGAGTCATCGCCGAGGATCGTAGCGGCGCGCCCGGCGGACCGCCAGCGGTTACCCCGGACCGGCCACCGGCGCGGGCGCCGCGGGCGCGCGGCGCCCGGCTCCGGCGAGGCCGGCGACGAGCAGCAGGTAGGCGGTCAGCTCGACCAGCACGGCGAGCGCCGGCACCGGTTGCGGCAGTGCCGCCGTGGGCGTGACGGCGTACAGCACCTCGGACTCGGTGAACGTCGGGACGGGCAGCCGCACCGCGTCGATGCTGGTGTCGATCAGTGGCCATGCCACCAGCGACAACAGGACCGCGCCGGCCGCGGCGAGCCAGCGACCCCGGCCAACCAGCAGCACGGCGAGCGCCAGCGCGGTCAGCGCGAGGGCGAGCGCCGGAAGGACCGCCAGGATCAGCGCGCCCACCGCGTCCGCCACGTCCGGCCCACCCGGCCGCGACCGCTGCTCGGCCAGCAGGTCCCGCCGAAGGTCGACGACCCGGATCAGCGCGTACCCGAGGAGCGGCACCGCCACCAGCGCGGCGGTCACCACCGGGCCACGCGTGACGCGGGCGCGCCACCCGACCAGCAGCAGCACGGTCGCGGCCAGCGCCGCCCCGCAGGCGGTGAGGCCCGCCGCGAAGCCGGCCGTGACGTCGACGTGCTCGATCCGGCCGTACACCGTCCAGCCGAACTCCCGGCCGCCGGGCGCCGCCGGCATGGTGCGGACCGCGTCCACCAGCAGCACCGCCAGCGCCGCCGGCACCGACCAGCGCGGGGCCGGCAGGCCACGGGTCAGCGCGTAGGCGAGCAGCAAGGCCAGGCTCAGCACCTCGGCGCCGCGCCACACCGGGTGCGCCGCCAGGACGCCGACGGCGTGCAGCACGGCGCACACCGCCGCACCGGTCAGGAGCAACGGGCCGCGGCGCACGCCGCGGATCTTGCCACGGCGTGCGGGCCCGCCGCTGCCCCGCCCGTCAGCTCCCGGTGGCCAACTGCTCCTTCGCGTCGTCGTAACCGGCCTGGCCCGGTGCGTCGGCCGGCGCGTAGATGACCCGGATGACGCCGGTCGGGTACGCCTCCGTCGCGGTCACCCGGAGGTGGTACGGGCGGTCGCCCTCGTCGAACAGCTTGCGTCCCTTGCGGGCCGCCACCGGGTGCACCAGCAGCCGCAGCTCGTCGACCAGCCCGGCGGCGAGCAACTGCTGCACCACCGAGATCGAACCGGGGATGAGGACGCCCTTGATGCCGGCGTCGGCCTTGAGCGCCGTCACCGCGTCGACCAGGTCGCCCTGGACCAGCTCGGAGTTGCGCCAGGAGAACTCCAGCGGCTGGCGGGAGACGACCACCTTGCGCATGTCGCCGAGCTGCTTGGCGAACGGCGCGTCGTCGCTGCCTTCGGCCTCCCGGCCCGGCCACGCGCCGGCGAAGCTGTCGTAGGTCTCCCGGCCGATCAGCAGGACGTCGGAGGTGTCGTAGTCCTCGGTGACGGCGCGGCCCATGTTGTCGTCGAAGTAGGGGAAGTGCCAGTCCGGGTCGATCTCGGCGACGCCGTCGGCCGAGATGAACAACGTGGAGACGACCTTCGCCATCGTGGTGCTCCTTCATGTTCCAGGTGATGTCGACGGGTGGACCGCCGTCGCATGCCAAACTCATCGGCTCGTCAGCGGGTCACGCCTCAGATCGTGAAGTCCGCCGGCGCGCCCTCGCCGACCCGCCCGTCCACCGCCTCGCGGAGCAGGTCGGCGTGTCCGGTGCGGCGCGCGTACTCCTCGATCATGTCGAGGAGTATGGCGCGGACCGTGGGCGTGCGACCGTCCGGCGAGGTGAAGGCGGCCGGCCCGGCCAGGCCACGCTCCTCGGTCACGGCGGCCACCAGGGTGCGGGAGCGATCACCGGATCATAGGCCGCCGTGACGCTGCCGGCTGTCCCCGTTGCGCCTGACGCGTGAGAAGGGGCCCCACCTATACCGGAGGCGTTAAGCGGGGGCCCCGCCTCACTCCCGAAGCGATCAGGAATCGAGAAGCGGGTGGGCAGCGGCGGTCGTAGCGTTTCTGCTGAGCGGGGCGGCGTCACGTCGACCGCCGGGGAACGAGGGGGAACCGAGATGAGCGAGGGCTTCAGCGCCGAGGAACGCGCCGCGATGAAGGAGCGCGCGGCCGAGCTGCGCGCCGAGGGGAAGAAGGGCGGGAAGAAGGCCGACGAGTTGCAGGCGGTCCTCGACCGGATCGCGCAGATGGCGCCGGCCGACCGCGAGTTGGCCGAGCGCGTACACGTGACGATCACCGCCGCCGCTCCCGAGCTGTCGCCGAAGACCTGGTACGGCATGCCCGCGTACGCGAACGCGGCCGGCAAGATCGTGGTCTTCTTCCAGGATTCGGGGAAGTTCAACTACCGCTACTCGACGGTGGGCTTCCAGGACGCGGCCAACCTCGACGACGGCGACATGTGGCCGGCGTCGTTCGCGCTGCTGCGGTGGAGCCCGATGGTGGAGAAGCGGCTCACCGAGCTGGTGCGGACCGCGGTCTCCTGACGGGCCTTCCGGTTGCCCCCGGTCCTCGCGGACGGCCCGTCTCGGCGGGCCGCCGATGCGGGCCGGCTCACCGTTGCCAGGAGTCGAGCCCGCGGGCGGCGGCGCGGGCGACGTCGTCGGCGAGGTCGGGGTTGTTGCTGCTGCCCTCCCAGCCCTGGTCGTGCACGACGGTCACCGCGTCGGCGAGCTTCACCACCGTGATCTGGCTGGTGGTGGTGCCCTCGGCCGGGCTTCCGTCGAGGCTCGTCGCCGGCCGGGTCAGCGTCACCAGCAGCGCGTCGTCGCCGGTGCTCGCCAGCGGCTGCGACCGGACGGTGACGGTGGCGCCCCGCTCCGGGAAGGAGCGGCAGAGTGCCAGCGCTGCCCGGACCCGGCGCAGGTAGTCGCCGGCGCCGGTGCCGGTGAAGGCGAAGACGGTCTGGTGCAGCGTGCCGTAGGGGACGTTCTCCGGTGGGTCCCCGGGCGTCTGGTAGGTGCTCATCATCGCGGCGCCCGCGGTCACCGATCGGCCGCCGGTGGCGAACTCCTCGGCGCACAGCTTCGGCAGCGCGTCGGCGACCTCCATCGGCTGGGGGGCACCCTTGCGCAGCTCCGCGGGCAGGTCGACGAACGCGGACCTCGGGATGGTCACGGTCGTGGCGGTCGACGACGACGCCGACGGTGCGGCGGCGGACGTGGGGACCGTCGACGGTGCGGGGGGCGCGCCCCGGTTCGGGTCAGTCCCGCCGTCGGTGCAGGCGCCGGCCAGCAGCGCGGTGGCGAGCACCGACAGGCCCCACAGTCGCCGCCGGTCAGGTCGGCTCGGTCTGTTCACATCGACCTCCCTTCTCCCGGCGTGCCCGCTCCCGGTCCCGCCGAAACGCCGGAGCCGAATACAAACAAGCACTTGCGCAAGCGTAGGTTTGGATTAGGGTGGGGACGTGTCCGACCTCGACCTCGCGTTCGCCGCGCTCGGTGACCCCGTCCGCCGCGCCCTGGTGACCCGCCTCGCCCACGGTGACGCCACGGTGGGCGAGCTGGCCGAGCCGTTCGACCTGACCCCGCAGGCGATCTCCCACCACGTGGGCGTGCTGCGCCGCTGCGGCCTGGTCGCGCAACGCCGCGAGGGCACCCGACGACCCTGCCGGCTCCGGGCCGACCAGCTCGCACTGGTCGGAGCCTGGATCGACGAGCAGCGCCGGGCCTGGGACGACCGGCTCGACGCGCTCGACCGTCACCTCGACGACGAGGCGGGGGCCCGGTGACCGCCCGCGCCGAGCGGCACGGCGACGAACTGATCGCCCGTCGACACCTCCGTGCCGGGGCGGCCCGGGTCTGGGCCGCCTTCACCACGCCGGCGAGCCTCGCGGCGTTCTGGGGCGGCTCGCACGCCGAGGTGCCACCCGGGTCGGTGACCGTGGACGCGCGGCCCGGCGGCGAGTTCGCGCTCGACACCCGCGCCCCGGACGGCGCGACCCGCCGACTCCGCTTCGTCTACGTACGCCTCGACCCGCCGCGCGAGCTCGTCTTCGACGAACCGGTGACCGGCCTGCGCACGACCGTGACGCTCCGGCCCGCTGGCGAGGGCACCGAGCTGACCGTCCACCAGCGCCGGCTCCCGCCGGAGCTGCGGACCGCCCGGGCCGCGGACGGGCTCGCCTCGATCCTCGACGCCCTCGCCGCCCACCTTTCCGCCGCAGGAGCCGACAGTGCCGCAGATCAGCCAGCGTGACCTGGTCGACGAATACTTCGCCGGCTTCCGGGCCAGCGACCACCCGCGCATCCTGGCGACGCTCACCGACGACGTGGAATGGGTCATCCACGGTCACCGCACCACCCGGGGGCGGGCGGAGTTCGACGGCGAGATCGAGAACCCGGCGTTCGCCGGCAGCCCGCAGCTCGACGTCGAGCGGGTGCACGAGGACGGTCCCGTCGTCGTGGTGACCGGCGAGGGCCGCGGGGTCAGCGTGGCGCACGGGCCGTTCCGCTTCGCCTTCAACGACCTGTTCACGTTCCGCGACGGGCTCATCGCCCGCGTCGACTCCTACGTGGTCCCGCTGCCCTGACGTGTCGTTTCCGTACAAGACACCGGGCCACCCGGATTCCTAGCATTCCCCCATGCGTGATCTTGTCTATACCGGTTTCCTGTCGCTCGACGGCGTGGTGGACTCCCCCGGCGGCGGGCCGGGCGAGGAGCACCGCAGCGGCGGCTGGGTGGTGCAGGACATCGAGTTCGTGCCGGAGGCCTTCGGCCTCAAGGGCGAGGAACTCGCCGACACCACGGCGCTGATGTTCGGCCGCCGCAGCTACCAGGCGTTCGCGCCGGTCTGGCGGGACTCCGACGACCACGCCGACTATCGGGAGCTGCCGAAGTACGTGGTCTCGTCCGGCCTGCCCGACGACGCGCTCGTCGACGGCTGGGGCCCGACGACGATCCTGCGCTCGACCGACGACGTGGCCGCGCTCAAACGGGGCGAGGGCGGGGCGGTCTTCATCCACGGCAGCGCGGAACTCGCCCGCCGCCTGTCGGACGCCGGTCTGGTCGACCGGTACCACCTGCTCGTCTTCCCGGTGCTGCTCGGCGCCGGGAAGCGTCTGTTCAGCACCACCGACAAGGACAAGCAGACGTTGCGGCTGCGGGAGTCCGAGACCTACTCGAACGGTGTGCTGAAGCTGATCTACGACGTGGTCCGCTGACCCAGGTCCAGCGCGATCGGTCGGCCGTTGCCGGCACGCAACTGCCCCGCCGTCCGCCCGACGTACCGGCGCAGCGCGCGGGCCAGGTGCGGCTCGTCGACGTACCCGAGCCGGGTGACCGCCTCGGCCACCGTAACGCCGGCGGCCAGCAGCGCCGCGGCCTCCCGGGCCCGTTCGATCTGCCGCACGGCGCCCTGGGTCAGCCCGGTCGCCGCCCGGAACCGACGTTCCACGGTGCGCGGCGACGCGTAGGGGCGGTGGCCGCGGCGAAGCTCGGCGACGACCGGGTCGCGGACCACCGCGCCGGCCCGGACCAGCCGCTCGACAAGCGCCTCGGCGTCGTCCGGGCCCGGTGTCTCCCACCGGTCGCCGGCCAGCCGGAACGTCCGACGGGTGACGTCGGGCAGTGCGGCGCCGCGGTCGACCAGGGCCGGGGCGGGGAGGGCGCGCAGCGACGTCCCCACCGCGAACTCGATGCCGACGAAGGCGGCGCCCGCCGGCACCGGCGCGACGCCCGCGCCGGTCTCGGGCCCGGAGACGCTCGCGTACGGCTGGCCGTCGCACTGCCAGAACACCAGGCCCCAGCACGCGGTGGCCACCGACGTCATCTCCGTGACCGGCCCGCTGGCGCAGGTCCACACCGTGTCGACCCACCCGGAGTCGGACGCGCGCGTGGTGAACCGCAGGGCCACGGCAGCAGGATACGGCGATCGGCCGACAACCCCTACCGGGCCGCCGGGTCCGACCCGTCGGGCCGGGCGGCGACCGCGTCGCGGGCGGGGTAGCCCAGCACCTCGGCCAGGTCACCGGCCGCCGCGGTGTAGGCGGCGTAGATGTCGTCGTCGAAATGGTTGCGCCAGTCGCCGGCCGCGCCCTTGCGGTAGTGGGAGATCCGGCCCGGCGTCTCCTTGTCCTTCTTCATCTTCGTGAAGCTGTAGCGGGCCAGGAGCGCGGTCAGGTCGGACGGCGGAAGCGTGATGCCGCAGTGCCGCATCAGCCGGTCCACCTCTTCGGCCTGCCGGTCGCCGGTCAGGTCCTCGTAGCGGAACAGGCGGAACGTCTCCGCGGGCGGGGCCACCGCCCACGAGCGCATCTGCCCGAACTGCTTCTTGTCGCGGAGGCGGTCGATGACGTAGAGCATCCCCTCCTTCTTCGACTTCTCCTGGAGGGCCTTCCGGGCCTGCGGGATGTCACCCATCGGGGCGTGCGAGTTCCGCAGTGAGAAGTAGCTCGACACCACCACGTCGCGCGGGTCGCGGATCACGAAGAAGGCGCGGTACGTGCCGGCCTTCGGCACCGCCTCGAACCGGCGGTGGGACAGGAAGATCGCGAGGCCGACCCGGCCGCGCGGGACGGGCGCGGTAGCCCCGCCGGCGTAGAAGCGCGGGTCGTACGGCAGCAGCCCGGAATGACGGTAGACGGTCGGATCGCTGAACAACGCCTTGATCCACTGGCTGCCCGTCTTGCGGACGGTGCAGTGGAAGATATTGTCGAATTCGCTGCGGGAAACCACCGGCACGGTGAGCCGCATCCGGGTGTTGCGCGTTTCCATCTGCGCCCGCCGGGCCGCGACGCGCATGGAGTTCGGCGTATTGTGCTTGGCGAATTCGACGGCGCGATTGATCATTCTTCCAAACCTGTTCCGCGCCCCGCGGAGCAGGGCACACCGACACTTACGCGCACGTCGCACAGCCGGAATCGCAGACTCCATCTGCTCGCCCCGCGCCCCGATGCGCCGCTAGGAATATCCCCGACGGTCCCATTGATGTCAATCGGAAAAGACCTGAGAGAACGCTGAAAATCCGCAATTTACATAGGAATTGCAGGAATGGTGGACGCGCGGGATTCCGGTCCGCCCGGCGTCGGGCCGGCACCCGGGGCGCGCCACCCACCGGCACAATGTGCGTCGTGCTCACCGCCACCCGCGCGCTGCTGACGTCGCTCGACCCACTCCCCCACCGGGCCCGGATGCGCCACCTCGCCGACTGGGCACGCACCGCGCCCGACCGCGCCCGGGTCTGCGCCGACCTCCGCGGCCGGGACGCCTACTCCCGGCGGCTCGCGTTGATCGCCGCCATGGTGGTCCGGGACGACGCCGCCGTCGCCGCCGCGACCCACGACCCGCTGCCGTCGATCCGGGCCACCGCACTCGCCATGGCGCTGCGCGCCGGCACGCCGCCCGGCGACCTCGCCGACCGACCCGCCGGCGACCGGCGGCGGGTCTACCGCACGCTGCGCCGCCGGCCCGTGCCGGCCGTCGCCGACGCGCTGATCACCGAGGTACGCGACCGGTTCGGCGACGAGGAGGCCGCCGCGTTGCTGCCGGCCTGCGGCACCGACACGGTACGGGAGTTGCTGCCCGACCTGGAACACGCGCTCGACCCGGAGCGGCTGGTCCGCCGGCACGCCGGCACGCTGCTGGCCCGGACCCGCGAGCGGCTGGCCGCGGCCCCGCCCGAGCAACGCGCCCGGATCTGGGGCGAGGTCGCCGGCGCGGTGCTGCGATGCGACCCGGCGGAAGCGCTCGACCTGCTCGAACGGTACGCGCCCGAGCAGTCGCTGCCCGGCCCGCCGGTCGCGTACGGGCGGCTCGCCGCCTACGACGCGGCCCGCGTCGTACGCCTGCTCACCGCGCCGGGGCGCGCGGCCTGGGTGGCCCGGACCGCGTCGACGCCGGCGCTGCGACGCCGCCTCGCGACGTTGCCCACCGACGAGCTGGCACCGCTCGCCGCCCGGCTCCGGGACCACGGCCGCGGTCTCGCGGCGCTGCTCGACGCCGTCGCGCCGGGCCGGCGCGGCGAGCTGTACGACCGGGCGCTGGCCGGTGCCGACAGCACGCTGCTGGTGCCGGCCGCCGAGGTCATGGACGTGCTGCCGGCGACGGTCCGGGTCCGGGAGGCGACCCGGGTGCTCGGCCTGCCCCGGATCCGGGAACGGGAGGCCGACGTCCGCGCGTGGAGCGCCTACCTGCCGTGGCCGGACGCGTCCGCCGCGCTGGACGGCGCGGTGCGCTCCGGTGACGCGGACGAGCGGGCCACCGGCTGGGCGCTGCTGGTGGCCGCCGCCCGCCGCTCCCGCGACCCGCGCGTGGTGGCCGAGCTGGTCGCCCGGCTCGCCCGGCTGCGCAACGAGCAGGATCCGGTACGCGCCTCCGCGCTCACCGCGCTGTCCCGGGTCGCGCCGCTGCTCACCGCCGACACGGCCGGCGGGCTGACGCGGGTGACCACCGACGCGGTCGACGCGCGGGACGCCTCGGCCGCCACCACGTCGGCGCTGAGCCACCTCGCCGCCGACGTGCTGGCGCGCCACGTCGACGTGGCGCCGCTACGCGGCTGGGCGCTGCTCACCATCGACCGGGTGAGCAGCGGCGCGACCGTGCCGATGCTGCGCCGCTTCGACCAGGTGCTGCGGCGCGGGCAGGAGTCGATGGTCTTCGAGCGGCTGCGCGGCTGGGTCGAGGCCGGCATGACCCGCGGCAACCACGCCCCGCTCTTCGCGCTCACGTACGCGCTGGGCAAGCGGGCCTGGCGGCTGCCCGCGCTCCAGGGGCTGCTGCGCCGGGCGCTCGCCCGGGACACGCCGCCCTCGGTGGCGCGGACGGCGATCGCGCTGTGGCTCGCCGACCCGGGGACCCGCGCCGAGCGGGTGGCCGAGGTGCTCGACGTCGACGCGTCGGCGGTGACGCTGCACGAGGTGTGGGAGGCGGTCGGACGCGTCCGCACCGACCTGCTCGACCGGGCGTTGGGCCGCCGCCGCCCGCGCGGCCGGTTCGTCATGGCCGGGACGCGCTGGGTGCCCGGCCACGCGCCGGGCGCCGCGCGCTGGCTGCCCCGACAGCAGGCCCGCTTCGTGGAGCTTCAGGAGCTGGTCGTCACCGACCCCGGCCACGTCGTGTGGCAGCGCGCGACGGCCATCCGGGCCGCCGCCGGCCTCGGTGACGCCGGGCGGGCGCTGGTCCGGCGCCACCTCGACGCGCCCGAGGTGCCGGTCGCCGAGGCGGCACTGGGCGCGCTGGTCCGGACCGACCGCCCGGACGAGGCGCTGCCGGTGCTGCTCCGGTACGCCGACGGCGACCGGGCCCGGGTCGCGCTGTACGCGGCGGCCCGCGCCGCCCGGCACGTCCCGCCGTCCAGGCTGGTCGACCTGCTCGGCGCGCTGCTGCGGACCGGGCCCGCGAAGATCACCAGCCGGAAGGAGGCCGCCCGGCTGCTGGCCCGCTACGGGCCGCCCGCGGCGATGGCGACGCTGCGCGACGCGTACCTCGATGCGGGAACGCACCGGGACCTGCGGGCGGCGATCGTCTCCGCCGCCCGGCAGCGGCTGACCCCGGAGGCGAGCTGGACCGTCCTGCGGGCCGCGGTCGACGGCAGCCGCGAGGAACGACGCGCGGTCCTCGGCGCGTATCCGTACTGGATTCCGGAACGCCACCGGCTCCGCTACGCCGCGCTCGTCGTCGAGGCGTGTCGCGCCTCCGACCGGGAGGTCCGGCGTGCCGCGTTCGGTCGGCTCGGGGAGTGGGCGCCCTGGCTGGCCGACGTCACCGACCTGGTCCTCGACCGGCTCACCGACCTGGACGAGACGCTTGTCGACGTGGCGGTGGCCGACCTGCTGCGGGCCGGCGGCGACGAGGTGCTCGGCATCGCGCTGGCGCGGCTGGTCGACCGGGACGCCGCCGACGACCGGCCCGGCGACCCGGCCGCCGACCGACCCGCCCGGCGGCGCGTCGACGTGCTCGCCCGGGGCGCTGCCGTGCGGGTCGCGCACCGGCCGGCCGACGCCGACCGGACCGCGCTCGTCGACGCCGCCCGGTGGCTCGCCGGCCGGCCCGGTTTCGTCGGCACGGCCGCCGGCCTGCTGGTCGACCTCGGCCGGCTGGACAACCTGGACGAGGTCGCGGCGCTCTGCGCGGGCCGGCCCGTCCTCGCGGTACGCGCCGCCGGACGGGTCGGCGCGCGGCTGCGCGCCCTCCCGGACTGGCCGGACCTGACCGGGCTCGACGACGTGGTGGCGCGGCTGGCCGGCCGGGGCGACCTGGCCGGCGGGCTGTTCGCGGTGGCGCTGGTCCGGCACGGGGCGGTCTCCGGCTGGCCGGAGCCGTGGCGGGGCCTGCTGACCGGGCTGCGCCGGCACCCCGACGCCGACGTGCGGGAGGAGGCGTACGGGGTCGACATGCGGGAGGCAGCTCACACCCAGTAGGTGTCGTGGTGGAGGATGAACGTCCCCCTCCTCGCCCGACACCCCGCATCCGCCGCCCCCGTGCGCCCTGACCTGCTCTTCAGCGGGGCAGAACCCGAGCCGCCGTGGACGACACTCCTGAATCCGCGGACGTCCAGCCCTGCCGGTGCAGCCGTTCGACGCCGTCCAGCAGCAGGTCCAGCGCGAACTCGAACTCGAACTGGTCGTCGCAGCCCGAACCGACCACCGATCCGTCCTCGTGGGACGCCGCCCCGGCCACCTCGGCGAGGTGCGGGAACCGCGCGGCGGCCTCCGGCGGGAACGCGGCCGGCGGCTCGGGCTCGGACGTGCCGGACCGGCCGGCACGCCGGGACGCGTCGAACAGTTCCTGGCTGAAGCCGAGGATCCGGCTGCCCATCGCGTGCATCACGTGGTGCGCCAGGTCGACGGAGAACCCGCCGGCCCGGAACGCCCCGACCATGGAGTCGAGGTAGGCCAGCACGCCGGGCGTCGCGGTGTCGCGCGTCTCGATCGCCAGCGACGCCCAGGGGTGGCGGCGGAGCATCTGTCGCGCGGAGAGCACGCGTCGGCGGATCGTGTGTTTCCAGTCGCCGTCGGCGGCCGGCGGGTCGATCTCGGCGACGACCGCGTCGATCATGCCGTCGAGCAGTTCGTCCTTGTTGGCCACGTGCTTGTAGAGGGCCATCGGCACGACGCCCAACTCCTGGGCGAGGTTACGCATGCTGAGGGCGGCGATGCCGGCCTCGTCGGCGAGCGCGACGGCGGTCCGCAGGATCCGTGCCCTGCTCAGTGGCGCCCGGCGCGCCACGTCGGCCTGCTCAGCCATCTCGTCCTCGCTCCCGGCGGCGGTGGTTGAACCCTAACCGTCTTGACAGGTGTACGCCGTACACCGACCATAGGTGTACGGCGTACACCAAGGAGGCACGATGAAGGCGATCGTCCAGGACCGGTACGGCCCGCCGGAGACGCTCACGCTGGCGGACGTTCCGGTGCCGCAACCCACCGCCGACCAGGTGCGGGTGCGGGTCGAGGCCGCCGCGCTCAACGCGTACGACTGGCACGCCACGCGCGGCGACCCGTGGCTGGCGCGACTGGCGATGGGGCGCACGCGGCCCCGGGCCCGCATCCGGGGACGGGACTTCGCCGGCCGGGTCGAGGCCGTCGGCGCCGACGTGCGGCAGGTGCGCGTGGGTGACCCGGTCTACGGCGACCTCGGCGACGCCAACGGCGCGTTCGCGGAGTACGTGTGCGTACCCGAGGTCCTGGTCGCACCGGCGCCGGCGAACCTGACACCGCAGCAGGCGGCGGCGCTGCCCCTGGCCGGCACCACCGCGCTGCTGGGGCTGCGCGACGCCGGGCGGGTCCAACCCGGGCAGCGTGTCCTGGTCAACGGCGCCTCCGGCGGAGTCGGCACCCTGGCCGTCCAACTGGCCAAGGCGTTCGGCGCGACCGTGACCGCGGTCTGCAGCACCCGAAACGTCGACCTGGTCCGCGCGCTCGGCGCCGATCACGTGATCGACTACACCCGCGACGACTTCACCCGCGACCCGCGCCGCCACGACGTCGTGTTCGACCTGGTCGGCAACCGCTCGCTCACCGCGCTGCGGCGTGCGCTGACCCCGACCGGGACGCTGGTGCTCTCCGGCGGCGGCGTCTACCGCGGCGGCCACCTCGTCGGACCGGTCTGGCTGCTCACGCGTGGCCGGCTGGTGGCGCCGCTCATCCGGCACCGCCTCGTCGTCCTCGCCACGACACCCGGCCGGCAACACCTCGACGCGCTACGCGCCCACGCCGAAGCCGGCCACCTCACGCCGGTCGTCGACCGCACCTATCCGCTCGCGGAGGTGCCCGCCGCCATCCGCCATCTGGAAGGCGGACACGCCCGCGCGAAGGTCGTCATCACCGTCTGACCGCGAACGAGTGCCGGACGAAGCCGTCCGGGCCCCGACCGGCACTCCTCCGCCGTCAGCAGGACTTCTTCGCCGCGCGGCGGAACGCGTCCTCGGTGACCGCCTTCCGCTTGCCGCCGGGCTCGCCGACGAGCACCTGATCCGGCGGCAGCGCGGCCAGCTCCGCCAGCGTGAAGCGGACCGGCACGGTGCCCTGCCCGCTGTCGAAGGCGGAGGCGGTGTACTCCGTACCGGGCTGGAACGCGGTCAGCGTCCGCCCGTCGACCGTCCACCCCGACGGCGACTGCAACAACCGGACCTCGTCGACGGCCCCGCCGGTGCCGCGGTCGGCGTCCCACTGGGCCGGCGGGGAGACGCCCTCGGTGGAGACGCTCACCCGGTCCGCGTCGAACGTGTCGCAGCCGACGATCAGCATCGTGGGTTGCCCGTCCACCTGGCGCACCGCG
Organism: Micromonospora sp. AKA38; assembly: GCF_027925725.1. Taxonomy (NCBI): domain Bacteria; kingdom Bacillati; phylum Actinomycetota; class Actinomycetes; order Micromonosporales; family Micromonosporaceae; genus Micromonospora; species Micromonospora sp. AKA38. Next base: position 172,266 of record NZ_BNEI01000002.1, read on the forward strand.
GTCACCCGCTTCGCGGCCGGTGAACACGCGGAGACGGTGGCCACGGTGGCGAGCGTCGCGAGGACGCCCGCCACCCGGATCAGCCGGGACGGCCTCAGCATCGGCTCACCAGCAGAGACCCAACATGCACTTGGCCACCGGTTCGAGCCAGCTGGGCTGCGCCGGTTCCTTGCCATGCTCCCAGTATCCGCCCTTCCAGGGATTGGCCCCGATCTCCCACGGGTTGGCGTCGCCGTCGGTGCCGGTGAGCAGGTACGACAGGGCGGTGCCGGAGAAGTAGAGCGCCAGGAAGTTCGGCGGGCTGAAGTGCTGCCACTGGTCGGAATGTCGTGCCTCGTGTTCGAGCAGGTCCGGGCCGTACGTCCCGGCGTCCACCCCGGCCCGGCGCAACGCCTCCCGCTCGGCGGCCTCGGCGTTGACGGTCTGGAGCAGCTCACTCGACGAGCCCGGGTAGAGCAGGTAGTCGCCGACCGTGATCGGCCGCCCGTTCGGGGTCTGCACGCCGTAGCAGATCATCTGCTTCTGGCCGGCGAAGCACTGGCCGCCCCACAACCTGACGGCCGCCTGGGCCAGCAGATTGTTGCCGAGCAGTTGGTTGCCCAGCCGGAACGGCGGGTCCCGTGGCGGGTCCTGGCCCGGCACCGGCACCTCCCAGGGGCTCTGCTCGGGGCCGCCACGGGCCTGCTCCTCCCGCTGCAACCGCACCGCGGCGTCGAGCGCCACCAGGGCGTCCGCCGCCGCCTCCTGCGCGCTCTTGCCGGCGGCCAGCGCCGAGGCGCGGGCCTGCGCGGCAGCCCGCTGGGCGGCGTCGGCGTAGGAGGCGGCCCGGGCCGCGGCGGCGTCGGCCGTCGCGGCGGACCGCGCCGCCGCCTGGGCGTCCCGCTGGGCGGCGGCCGCCGCGTCGCGGGCCACCTGCGCGGACGCCGCGGCCTGCACCGCGGACGCCGCCGCCTGCTGCGCCGAGGTGCGGGCCTGGTCGGCGTAACCGGCGGCCTGGCTGGCCGCGGTGGCGGCCTGCTCGGCGTAGCGCGCCGCGTCCTGGGCCGCCTTGCGGGCGACCGCCGCCACCCGCTGCGCCTCCGCGGCGTCCCGGCGGGCGTCGGCGGCGTACCGCAGCGCCTCGGAGACCAGCCCACGGACCCGGGCGATGTGGGTGGCCGCCTCGGCGTCCCGACGCTGCGCGCGGAACTGCCCGTCGGTGAGGAAGTCCTTCAGGTACGACCGGGGGCCGGTGAGCGCGATCTGGGCCATCGACTTCACCTCCGGACCACCCGCGGTCATGATCTGGCCGACCCGGACCCGGTCGTCCAGCTCGGCCGCGGCGTACTGCCCGGTGGTCAGGAACTCGTGCCGGTCGGCGGCGGTGCCGTCGAGCGCGGCCTGCCCCGCCGCCTTCATCTGGGTGCCGCCGGCGGTCATCAGCTGACCGATCCTGATCCGGTCGTCGATGTCCTTGCCCGGGTACTCCCGGGTCTCCAGGAAGGTGACCACGGTGTCGTGCGAGCCGGTCAGCGCCGTCTCCGCCGCCGTCTTGAGCGCCGGCTTGTCGGCGGTGGCGGCGATGTGCCGGACCTTCATCCGGTCGTCCTCCTCGGCGGCGGCCTCCCGCCCGGTGGCGAGGAAGCTGCGGAGATCGGCCTCGGAGCCGGCGAGCGCCGCGCCCGCCGCCGCCCGGGTCCAGTCGCCGCCGGTGGCCATCAGACGCGCGGCGGCCCGACGCCCGCTGGACAGGACGACCTCCGACGAGGCGCCCGGGGCACTGGCCTCGGCCAGCCACTGCCGGGTCTGCTGGTCCAACCGCGCCTCCTCAGCGGCGTCCGCCGCGGCCCGGTCCAGTCGCTCCTGCTCGGCGACGCGCGCCTCAGCCGCGTCCGCCTTGCCCTCCTCGGTCTGGTCGGCCAGGCGTTCGGCGTCCGCCAGGCGGGCGTCCTCCTCCACCTGCACGGCCTGGTTGGCCGCCTCGGTCGCCGTGTTCGCGGCGGTGGTCGCGGCGGTGGCGGCCGCCGTCGCCCGGGCCGCCGCGGTGGCGGCCTCGCCGGCGTGCGCCGCGGCGTCGTCCGCGGCCACCGCGGCTGCCTCCGCGTGCTTCGCCGCGTCCAACGCCGCCTGGTACGCCTGCCGGGCGGCCTGCGCCGACTTCAGCGCGAACCGCTCGGCGGCGTTCGCGGCGCGGGTCGCCGCCGCCGCGTTGCGCTGGGCCGCCGCGGCGGCGGCCCGGGCCCGCGCGGCCTCCGCCGCCGCCACGTTGGAGTAGTTGCCGGCGGCCGCGGCGGCCGTCGCCGCGGCGGCGGCGTTGTTGCCGGCGCTGGCCGCGGCGGATGCCGCGCCGCTGGCGGCCTGGGCCGCGTTGCCGGCGGCGAGCGAGGCGTCGGCCGCCTTGCGGGCGTTGACCGCCACCTGACGTGCCTCGGCGGCGGCCGTGCGGGCCGCCGCGGCCTTTGTCGCGTCGGTGGCCGCGTTGGCGGCGGCGCCGAACGCGCGGGACGCCGCCTGCCCGGCGAGCGTGGCCGCCGAGGCGGCGCGCGCGGCGGCGTTCGACGCCAGCCGGGCGGCGTTGTTGGCCGCCCGCGCGGCGCCGACCGCGGTGCGGGCCGCGTCGGCCGCCCGGGCCGCCGCGTCCGCCGCCCGGGCGGCGGCGCTGGACGCGCGCTTGGCCGACTCGCGGGCCGCCTCGGTCTCCGCCTTGGCGCGCTCGGCGGCGGCCTTGGCCAGCCGGGCCGCCTCCACCGCCTGCGCGGACGCGTTCTTGGCGGCCTCGGTCTCCTCGGCCGCCATCTCGCCGGCCTCCTTGGCCTGGCTGACCAACTGGGTGAGTGTGCTCACCTCCTGGTCCCGGGCCCGTGCCACGTGCTGCCCCCGGACCAGGAAGTCGCGCAGGTCCCGGTCGGTGCCCGCGAGCGCCTGCTGAGCGGCCTCGCGGACGGCGGGACCACCGGCGGTCATGATCTGGCCGATCCGCACCCGGTCGTCGAGCATCCGCGCGTTGCCCAACTCCAGGAAGAAGAACCGCTCCAGGTCCTCCGGGGTGCCGGTCAGCGCACGCTGGGTCGCGGCCTTCACCTGCGGGCCGCCCACGGTCATCACCTGGGCGGCGCGCACCCGCAGGTCGAGGGCGAGCGGCGCCTCGTAGCCGCTCTCCAGGAACCGCTGCACGTCGGCCGGGGTACCGGCCAACGCCGCCTCGGCCGCCTGCCTCGTGTTGGACCCGCCGATCTCCTGGTACTGCTCCACCACGGCCCGGCTGTCGTGCGCCACCGCTTCGGAATAGCCGCTGTCGAGGAACTCGCGGAGGTCCGCGTCCGAGCCGGTCAACGCGACCTCGGCCGCCCGCGAGACGGCGGGGCCGCCGGTGCGCATCAGGTCCACGCAGCGGGCCCGGTCCGCCGGCGTCAGCGGGTCCGCCGCGCTGGCCGGTGACGCGAACGTCGTCGCTGTCACGATCATGGTGGTGGTCATGGCGACGACCGCACGTAGTGTCGTCCCGCCCGGGCGCCTTCGGCGTCCTCTCACGGCCTGTTCCCCCGTTCGTCCACTGGCAACGCCGGCAAGAAGGTCCGGCGCGGCCAGGCTATGTTCGCCGGGGGCGGCGTGATGTCCCGTGTGGACGAACCACCATAATCGTCGATACCCGCCGGTCCGAGGGCGCACCACGGCGGTACGCCCTCGGGCCGGATCCGGGTCAGCTCGCGTGCACGCTGACGTTCGTCGCCCGCAGCAGGCCCAGCACGGTCCGCACCGTCGCCAGGCCCTCCTGGTGGCTACCGGCCTTGATCCGGCCGGACCAGTAGGCGTACCGCTCGGCCAGGCTGTCGACGCCCACCGTCCCGGCCCGCAGCACGCAGGAGCCGAGCGGGTCGTCGGGCGCCTCGGTCGCCGGAGCGGTGGCGCACCCGGCGGTGAACCGTTCCTGTCCCCGCATCGGGTCGAGCCCGGAGACGTCGCCCTGACAGGGGTCCCAGTCGAGGGTCTGGGCGCAGGTGGCGTAGTTCGCCAACGCCCGCTGGTAGGCGTTGAACAGGTGCAGCGATCCGGTGTTGTAGCTGTCCTGGCTGCGTGGCAGGCGGTAGTCCGCCGGCAGCGACCGGTCGCCGAAGAGTTGACCGTGCAGCACGTCGTCCCGGTCCAACGCCGAGGACCAGCCCAGCTCGGAGAAGATCTGGAGCATTCGGACCGTGTCGGAGACCTTCTTCCCGGCGTCCCACAGTTGCTGGGAGACCGACCAGGTGCCGGCCGCCGGCCGGTCGACACCGGTGCCGAGCGCCGCCACCCGGTAGAAGTAGCGCTGCTTACCGGTGAGCATGGCCCGCGTCTTGGTACGCGCCAACGCCACCGCGGCCGGGTTCTCCACCACCGTCCCGCTGTTGTCCAACGCCGGCCGGTACGTCGAGTCCCACTTCTGGTTGACGTAGTAGTCGGGCTCCCGGCAGTAGCCGGTCGGCGGGTTGGCCCGCTGGTCCCACAGGCAGACGTCGATCAGGTGCGTCTTCCACGTCACGGTCCGCACGTCCTGCCAGTCGCCGCCCAGCCACTTGGCCTGCTGCCGCACCACCAGTTGCAGGTCGGCGTTGGTCCGCTGGGTGCGCGGCCCGTCGATCACCTCCACGTTGACGAAGTCGGCGTCCAGGCAGGAGCGCAGCTCCGGCCGGTGCGCGGGCGCCATCGCGTAGGTGGCGAGGTGGTAGACGTTCGGCAGCGCCGACCGGTTGACCCGGCTCGGCGTGGTGACGCCCCCGGCCTGTCCGCAGAACGGCATCCTGGCCACGTCCGCGATCCGGCCCGCCGCCGGGACGTCCTGGTCGACGCTGCCCCACATGTCGTAGTCGCGGTCGGTCTCCACCCAGCGCACCGCCCGGCCGACCTCGTCGAGGGCCGCCTTCCACTGGCCCGTGGCCGACCGGTAGTCGGCCATGAGGCGCTGGAACAGCGCGTTGGTGCCGCCGTCCGCGGCCGGGGCGCTGAACTGCCGCACCCGACGGTTCACCGCGTCACCGGCGGCGATCGTGCTCTGCGTCTCGGCCGCGCCGACCTGGGCGGCGTACTGCGGGTTCTGCAGTTGCAGGATCAGGTTCGCGCGGGCGCCCAGCAGCCACGCCGACGGGTTCGCCACGCCACCGGCCGGCGCGTCGCCGGGGGCGGGGGTCAGCGCGATGCCCCGGGCGCCCGCCCACTGGGCCAGGTAGTCGATCGCGCCGGCCGGCAGGTGGAGACCGACCGTCGACACCGGGTCGGCCAGCGAGGTGCCGACCGGCACGACGTGGGGCGCCTGCCGCGCCGAGTCGACCGCGAACGTCCGGGTCGGCGAGTCGCCCTGGTCGAAGTACGTCGCGAAGGAGTCGATCGCCGAGCCGGTCCGCGCCTCACGGTGCACGTACCGGTCGACGCTGGTCCGCAGCGGCTGCTGGACGATCTGCTCGAACGCCGCCTGGCTGGCCAGCGCGAGCCCGTCGACCCGCTGGTCGAGCACGATGAGCTGCCCGGCGATGACGGTCAACTGGGCGCGTACCTCGGCGAGGTCCCGGGCGAGCGCGGTGAGCTGGGCGCTCAGCGCGTCGTACATCACGCCGAGCATCTTCTCGATCCGGTCGAACCGCTTGTCCATGCCCGCCGCGAGCCGGTTGATCTGGTCCCGCAGCGCCGCGATCTGCGCACCGGTGGCGTCGTCGGCCCCGCCGCCGGAGGTGAACAGCGGAAGCAGGATCATCGCGGCCCCCACCAGGCCACCGACCAGCGTGAACGTGGACATGGCCAGCGCCGCGGTGGTGATCCCGGCGGCCGAGATGGCCGCGGTGTAGGTGGTGATGGCCGAGATGGCGCCGACCACGGCCTTGGCGATGGTCTCGATCTGCCGGCCGAACTGCTTGTCCACCATCCCGGCGAGCTTGCCGAGCACGGTGACGGCCTGACCGAGCTTCTCGTTGAGCTTGCGGTCGGCCTCCGCCTTGGCCTTGGCGGCGGCCTCGTCGGTGGCTGTCGGCTTGTCCGGCCCGCCGATCGGGAAGCGGTCGGACTGGGCCACCGCGTCGGTCACCGCGGCCGCCGACCGCGCCCGCAGCGCGGCGAGCGCGGCGTCGAGCTGCGTCTGAATCTCCGCCCGGTAGGCGTCCTTGTCGTACCGCTTCGCGGTGATCGCCGGAAGGTCGAGGTGGCCGGTCAGGTCGGGCAGTTGCGCCAGCTCGTCCGCCGGGGTGTCCAGGCGTACGCCGAGCCGGGTGCCGACCGCGCTGTTCCAGACCTCGGCGAGGACGGCGTCGGAGGCGGCCCGGGTGTGCAGCCCGGCCCAGACCTGGCCGATCGCGCTCCGCGACAGCATCTCCCACATGTGGTCCTGCGTGCCGCTGCGGATCTGCTCGATCGGCGGCACGATCCCGCCGAGTTCCTCACCTGTCGTGCTGCGCAGCAGCCCCCGGACCGCCGGGCCGCCGAGCCGCGCCTCGCCGCTGCCGGCGAGTTTCTCCACGGCCGCGCCGAGCAGGTGGAGCTTGCCGGGTGACTCGTCGGACGCGGTGACGGCCTGCCCGACGAGGGCGGTGACGGCGGTCAGGTGGGCGCCGACGGCGGCGGCGTCGGCGGTCGGGTGGGTGGCGCGCCAGTCGCTGAGTTCGGCGGCGAGCACGGCGTCGGTCAGGCCCGGGGTGCCACCCTCGCGGACCTGGACGACGGCCGCGAAGAGGGCGTGGTGCACGGCCTGCTCGTCGTAGGTGACCGGGTCGGCGGCGACCGCCGGCCCGGCCAGCCCGACGACCAGGCCGACACCGGTCACCGCGGCGAGCCACCGGTGTGGGCGGCCCTTCTTGGTTCTCATGGATGTCCCTTCTCCGACGCCCCGCGGTCGCGGGGCGCGATGCGGCCTCCATCGAGCCGGACCGGAGTTGGCGGGTGCTTAACGCGCGCTTGGCGTACCGGCCGGGACTGTCGGATGGATGATCTCCACGACGGACCGGTCCGGTTAGGGTCACGGCGTGACGACGATCGGCGTGCTCGGTCCGGTGCGGGCCCTCCACGGCGGCGCCGCGATCGACCTCGGCGCGCCTCGGCAGCGCGCGGTGCTGGCCCGGCTCGTCGCCGGCGGCGGTCACGCGGTGTCGGTCGACCGGCTGGTGGACGACCTGTGGTCCGCGGACCCGCCGCCACGGGCCCAGGCGGCGCTTCAGGTGTACGTGTCGAACCTGCGCCGGGCGCTGGAACCGGACCGTCCGTCCCGCGCCCCGGCCCGGATCCTGGTCACCGTCGCCCCCGGTTACGCCCTGCGGCTGCCGGTGACCGACGTGGACGCCTGGCGCTTCGAGTCGCGGCTGCGGGCGGCGACCCCGGCCGCCGTCGACCGGCCCGCCGCGGCGGTCGCCGACCTGGAGACGGCGCTCGCCTGCTGGGACGGCGGCACGCCGTACGCCGAGTTCGCCGGCGAGCCGTGGGCGGACCGGGAACGCGAGCGGCTGGGCCGGCTGCGGCTGAACGCCGTCGAGCAGCGGGCGAAACTGCTGCTCGACCTGGGCCGCCCGGGCGAGGTGGTGCTCGACCTCGATCCGCACGTACGGGAGCACCCGCTGCGGGAACGGGCCGCCATGCTGCTCGCGGTCGCGCTGTACCGCCTCGGCCGGCAGGCGGACGCGCTGGAGGTGCTGCGCGCGGTGCGCGCCGTGCTGGCCGAGCAGTTGGGCATCGATCCCAGCCGTGAGCTGCGGGACCTGGAGACGGACCTGCTGCGGCAGAGTCCCCGGCTGGAGGCGCCCACCGCCGTCGCCACCCGGCCCGCCGCCGTCGCCGGGCCGGGGGCCGTCACCGAACCGGGGGCTGTCACCGGGCCGGAGACCGTTGCCGGGGCGGTCGCGACGTCCGCTCCCGCCGCGACCGCCGGGGCGCGCCCGGAGCGACCGCTGGGCCGGACGGCCGAGTTGGCCCGGTTGCGCGCCGCGGCGGCCCGCGCCGCCCGGACCGGCCTCGGCATCTGCTGGGTGGGCGCCGAGGCGGGCGCCGGGAAGTCGACGCTGGCGCAGCACCTCGCCGACACGCTCGCCGTCAACGGCTGGCGTCCGGTGACCGGGACCTGCCCGCAGGTGGAGGGCGCACCGCCGGCCTGGGCCTGGCACGAGGTGGTCACCGCCGCCCGCCGCCATCTCCCGCTCGACGAGGCGGAGACCCACGGGCTGCGCCTGCTGTTGGAGACCGGCACGTCGGCCGGCGCCCGCGGGGAGTACGACGAGTTCCACCTCCGGCAGGCGCTGGCCGCCTACCTGTCCCGGTTGGCCGGTCACGGCCCGCTGCTCCTGCTGGTCGAGGACGTCCACCGCGCCGACGGCGAGACGCTGCGCATCCTCCGCCACCTCGCCGCCGCACTCGCCGGCGCGCCGGTCCTGGTGGTGGCGACGTACCGGCCGGACGAGGTGACCGACGACCTCACCGTGGCGCGGGCCGCGCTGGCCGGCGTACCGGCCGTCGACTGCGAGCTGGGCGGCCTCGACGCGGACGCCGTCGGCGAACTGCTGCGCCGCTACGGCGTGGACAGCACCGACACCGAGCTGCTGCGTACCGTCCGGGACCGCGCGGCGGGCAATCCGCTGTTCACCATCGAGCTGGCGAAGCTGATCGCGGCCGAAGGGCCGGCGGCGGCGCTGGACGGCGTCCCCGCCGGCCTGGGTCACGTGCTGGCGCGGCGGCTGGCGCGGTTGCCGGCCGGCGCGCGGACGGTGCTGCGGCAGGCCGCGGTCCTCGGCGAGACCGCCGACATCGACACCCTGCTCGCGGTCGACGGCGGCCCGGAGGACCAGGTCCTCGACGGGCTGGAGGCCGGGGTGACCGCCGGCCTGCTCGTCGAGCCCGCGCCGGGCCGGGTGCGGTTCGCGCACGCCCTGATGCGGGACGCGCTCTACCACAGCGTCCCGCTGCTGCGGCGCACCCGCATCCACAGCCGCGTCCTCGACGTGCTGCGGGATCGGCACGTCGACGACGTGGCCGCGATGGGGCGGCACGCGCTCGCGGCCCTCACCCCGGCCACCGCGGCCGACGCGATCGGCCACCTCGCCGCCGCGGCCCGCCGCGCCGGCGACCTGGGCGCGCCGCGGGAGGCCGCCGCGCTCTGGGCCGGCGCGTTGCGCGCGGTCGACCTGGCGCCGGCGACCACGGTCCGGACCCGCCTCGACCTGCACCGCAGTCTGGCCACCGCCGGCGCGCTCGCCGGTGACGTGCTCACCGCCCGCGCCGCCCGCGCCGAGGCGGTACGGCTGGCCACCGGCACCGGCGATCCGGGGGCCGTCCACGCGGCGCTCACCTGTTTCGACGCCCCGGTCACCTGGACCATCCGGCCGGACCGCCTGGTGGACGAAGCCCTGGTCCGGCTGTTGGAGCAGGAACTGTCCCGGGTCGGCGACGACCGTCCGGCGCTGCGGTCCCGGCTGCTGAGCGTGCTGGCGTTCGAGATCGAGGGCGCCGACCAGGAGCGCGCCGACGAGGTCACCCGGGAGGGCCTCGCGCTGGCCCGCCGGCAGGACGACCCGGCCGTGCTCTGCCGCGCGCTCAACGCCCGCTACTTCGTCACCGTCGCTCCCGCGCACCGCGCCGAGCTGCCCGAGGTGGGCCGGGAGCTGTTGGCGACGGCCGAGGCCGCCGGCCTCACCGCGTACCGCTGCGAGGCTCACCACATCCTCTATCAGGCCGCGCTCGCCGAGGCCGACTTCGACCGGGCCCGGCACCACGTCGACCGGGCGGTCGAGCAGGCCACCACCGGCCAGCTCGGCCTGATCCTGGCCGTCATGGGCTGGTTCACCGGCCTCTGCGCGCTGTTCCGGGGCGACCTCGACGAGGCGTCGCGCCGCTACGCGGAGATCAGCGACCGGATGAGCCGGGTCGGCGGCCCGAACGCGGCGGCGATGGGGCTGATGGGCCGGTTCACCGCGCTGACCGTCGCCGGGCGCGGGCACGAGGTGGTCGACGAGCTGCGGCAGGTGCACGCGCGGGTGCCGGACGACGCCCACGACGTGCTGGCCCACGCGCTGCTCTCCGCCGGGGACCACGCCGGGGCGCGGGCCGTCTGGCGGCCCCGGGCCCCGATCCGTCCGGACTACCTCTGGCTGTACTGGATGACGGTGCGCGGTCAGGTCGCCGCCCGGCTCGGCGACGTGCCGGCCGCCCGGCGCTGCTACCGGGAGCTGTCGCCGTGGGCCGGCCGCTTCGCCGGGTTGGAGTGCGGGTCGATCTCGCTCGGGCCGGTGGACCAGACGCTCGCCGAGCTGGCCGCCGCGCTCGGCGACCCGGTGGCGGCCGCCGCGCACCGGGACGCCGGGCTCCGGCTGGCCCGCGCGGTCGGCGCCGTGCCGTGGAGCGACGAGTCGGCGTACGTGCCGGTGGCGGCGTGAGCCGGTCGCTCACCCGCCGAAGACCCGCGCCTCCCGTCGCCGGAAGCCCGGTCGCACCGCCGCGAGCGTCAGCCGCAGCACCGGTCCGGCGATCCGCTTCAGCTCGTCCAGCTCGGCCGGCTCGGCGTACCGCTCGATGCGGGGCAGCTCGAAACGCAGCGCGCCGCCCTTGCGGACGGCCCGTTCCACGGTGTCCCAGTCGGCCACGCTGACGTACCGGCGGATCACCGGGAAGATCAGCCGTTCCTCCTCCTCGATGTGCTCGTCGAGGGCGTCGCGCAGTTGGGCGAGGGCGGTGGCGAGCCGCCGCGCGGCGGTGCGTACCCGGTGCTCCGCCGGCCCACCGGGGGCGAACACGGAGCACAGGTCGTCCACGGCCGCGCGTACCTCGTCCAGCACCGGGTCCAGCGAGGCGTGGTCGTCGCTCAGCTCGCGCAGGTCGATCTCGGCGGCGGCCGAGCGTTCCAGCACCGGCCAGAGGACCTCGTCCTCCATCCGATGGTGGTGGTGGATGCCGGCGCAGAGCAGCCACACGTACGTCCGCAGCGCCCGCGCCCGACGACGGTCGTAGGTGATCAGGCCGGCGGCCACCCGGTCCGACAGGTCGGCGAGTCGCCGGGTGTCGGCGCGCATCGTGCGGTGGTTGATCCGGAAGCCGACGAGGTTCGGTCCGGTCTCGGAATCGGTCGTGTCCATGGTCTCCTCCGGCCGCTGCGGTCAGCGGCCCGCTCGGTGGATGTCGTGCGCCGAGCCTCGATCGCCGCACCTGGCGCTCACTTGGTGGCGGCTTGGCGTCGGGCACCGCCACGACGGCGTGCGGAATTCGGCACTTTTCCGGCCTCCGGCGACGCCCGCGTGCGAGCGTGGAAGCCACCCGGACACGGGTCGGGCAGCCGAGGAGGGGCGGTGGCGTCGTGAACTACCACCTGTTCCAGATGATCAACGCCGGGGCGGGGCGGGTCGACGCCGTCGACGACGCGTTCGAGTGGGCGGCGGTGTGGTTGATCTACGTCCTGGGGGCGTTGGCGGTGGTGCCGGTGGTCCGCGCCGGCCGGCCGGCCGCCGGCGCCGTGGCGCGCGTGCTCGCCGCGCTCGCGCTCGCGTTCGCGCTGGGCCGGGTGACCGCCGCGCTCAGCACCGAGGTACGGCCGTTCCAGAACCACCACGTGCACCAGTTGATCCCGCACGCGACCGGTCCGTCGCTGCCCAGCGACCACGCCACCGCCGCGTTCACCCTGGCCCTCGCGGTCGGCGTCTTCCTGTCACGGCGCTGGGGAGCGGTGCTCACGATCCTGGCGGTGGTCGTCGGCTTCGCCCGGGTCTGGACCGGCGTGCACTACCCCGGCGACATCGCCGCCGGCGCCCTCGTCGCCGGCGTCGCCGTCGTCACGGTCGCGGTCACGACCCGCCGCTTCGCGCGCCGGTTCCGGCCGCACCCCGACCCGACCGCCTGACGTCCGGCCCGGCCTCGGAGCGTGATCCGGCGCAGCGGTCCGGTGGTGTTCACTGTCAACCGTGGATCGTCAACGACTCAGCGACATCGCGCACTCGCACCACCCGATCGCGGCGCCGGTCTCCGGCGTCAACGTCAACCGGCTCCTGCGCCGGGCGGACCGGCGGCCGGCGGCGCGCATCCTCGACCTCGGCTGCGGGCGGGCGGCCTGGGCCATGCAGGCCCTCGCCCACTATCCGGACGGCCACGCGGACGGCGTCGACGTCAGCCACCACGCGCTCGAACACGCCGCCGCGGCGGCCGAGACGCGCGGCCTCGCCGACCGGCTGACGCTGCACGAACGCGACGCGCGGGCCTACGTGCCGGACGGCGACTACGACCTGGTGCTGTGCGTGGGTTCGACGCACATCTTCGACGGCTTCGCCGGGACGCTGCGGGCCGCCGGCCGGCACGTGAACCCGGACGGGATCCTGCTGGTGGGTGAGGTTTTCTGGCAGGCGCCGCCGACGCCGGAGGCGCTGGCCGCGCTGGACGCGAAACCGGAGGACCACACCGACCTCGCCGGCCTGGTGGACGCCGCCGAGGAGGCCGGCTGGACCCCGGTGTACGCGCACCTCAGCGACGCCGCCGAGTGGGACAACTACGAATGGTCGTGGGTCGGCTCGCTCACCGAGTGGGCGCTCGACAACCCCGGCCACCCCGACGCCGCCGAGGCGCTCACGGTCGCCCGGGCGCACCGGGACGGGTGGTTGCGCGGTTACCGCAACCTGCTGGGTTTCGCGACCCTGGTGCTGCGCCGCACCTGACCGCCGGTCGCCGCCACGGGGACGGGCCGACCGCTAACGCGGGGCCCGGCCGCGCTGGTCCCCGGCGGGGAGCCGGCCGTCGCAGCGAACGTCCTGCACGGTGACCGGCCGCCGGAGCATCATCCAGTCGAGCACGGTCTCCTCCACCGGCCAGCCGTGCACCGTCACCACGCTGTACGGCACCGGTCGGGCCTGCGGGCAGAGAACCTGCGAACGCACGTGGTCGTTGGGCAGGAACCGGACGACGGCCGCCCGGTCCAGCATGATCGTCGAGGTGTCGGTGACGGTGATCAACGCGCCGAGCACCACCTCCGAGGCGACCTCGCCGTCCCCCGTCGCGGTCTCGGAGGCCGGTGGAGCGACCTCGACCGCGGTGGTGGGCAGCACCGGCGCCGCCAGGAAGACCGCGCCGGTCACCAGCGGCAGCACGGCCGCCACCGCGTACGCCAGGCCGTGGGTGACCGCCGGCGCGATCCACCCGGGGATCGCGCCGGTGAGCAGCACGGTGGCGGCGGGCGGCACCACCAGCAGCACGGCGGTGGTCGGCTCACCGACGTGCAGCGCCGTCCACGCGGCCGGGGCCAGCGCGGCGTACTCCAGCACCGCCACGGCCAGCGGGATCGCCACGCTGACCAGGAGGATCCGGTTCGGCCGGTCGGGATACAGGTAGCGGGTACGCAGCGCGAGCAGGCAGAGCGCCAGCATCAGCAGGGTCGGCAGGAAGCGGAGCTGCCAGGTGAGCGCGCCGAGCGCGACCGCCGCGGTGGCCACCCAGCCGGGGGTACGCGCCGTCCAGGAGGCGAGCAGCGACCGGTCCGGGTCGAAACGCTCCGGGGCGCTGAGCCGCAGCAGCCGTCCGAGCACCCCGAACATCAGCACGACCAGTGGGAAGGCCCAGACCAACGCGATCAGCAGCGCGCTGAGCAGGCCCAGCGGGCTGACGTACTGCACCAGCAGCAGCATCGTCGACATGTCCTGGCGGCTGAGTTGCCACAGCCGCAGCACCAGGAGCAGGACGGGGAACGCGGGGAGGAGCGTCAGCAGCCACTGCTGCGCCTGCCGGGCTCCGGCCATCCGGCGGGGCCGGCCGCTCTTGCCCGGGCCGCCGGTGATCCGGAGGATGCCGGGGCCGGCAGTGCGATCCTCTCCCACGGCCACTGCCGTACCTCCACCTTCCTGGGGTCGGGCTGCTGCTGTACCGCGACCGGCTGCGGGAGGTTGAAACGCTGCTGCCAGCGGAAGTTGGCGTCGTACGCCTGCTCCCAGGCCGAGTTCCGCGGGTTCGTGGCCGAGTCGTCGAGCGCGAGGTCCACCAGGTCGCGGAGCGCCTCGTTCGGGCCGGTGTTGACGCCCCACTTCTCCGCGGCCGACTCGCCGATGTCCCAGTGCCGCAGCGGCTTGGCGTTCCGGAGCAGGCTCGGGAAGCGCTGGCCCTCGTCGCCCGCCCGGTCGCCGGTGACGAAGCCGGCGAGGATCGCCGCGTCGCTGCTGACCGCGTCCACCTTGCCGTCGTACAGCTCCTGGACGCACTCACTGATCTTGTTCCGGCCGATCGGCCGGGCCCGAGCCTCCCGCAGGCGCGGAATGGCGGTCGAGGTGGTCAGCGTGCAGACGGTCCGGCCGGCCAGGTCCTCCAGGCTGCTCACCGGGCCCCTGTCGCCGGCCAGCGTCACGACCGACTGCTCGGTCTGCAGGTAGGCCGCGGAGAAGACCGCCCCCTCCTCCTCTTCCCGCTTCTTGGTGATGCTGTAGGAGGCGATCACCATGTCGACCGTGACGAAGCCGTCGCGGTCCCGGGCCTGGCGGCGGGCCCGGTCCTCGCTCTCCATCGGCAGGAACCGCACCTGGGACCGGTCGAACCCGAGATAGCCGGCGATCAGGTAGGCGATGTCGACGTCGAAGCCCTTCCAGACGTCGTTCGGCAGTCGCTGGGAGACGCCGGGTTGGTCGTCCTTCACGCCGACGAGCAGTTGCGCCTTGCCCTTGAGGCCGGCCCGCTCCATCAGGTCGTCGCGGGTCGGTGGGCCCAACTGGAGCACGATGGGGATCAACGCCGCCGCGAGGAGGGCCAGCACGACCACCAGCCCCACCAGCCGGAGCTGGCGGATCCGGCCGGCCCGCGACGACGCGCCCGGCGCCGGCCCGGCCGGGGCCGGCTCGCCTGCCTGATTCACCTGTGCCCTCCCCCGCTACGCCTTGGTGAGCGTCAGTCGTTCCATTGTCGGGTCCGTGGCAAGGCGGGACGAGCCGCCGCGAGGGGCGGGATGCCGACCGGCCAGGAGCACCGGAGATGTCGGTGTGTGTTCATCGACCGGTGTGGAACGCCGAGACTAGATCATCCGATCTTCGGATGTGGTCCCGTCCGGCGCTCCGCCCGACCCACGGAGATTCACCGCCGGTGATGGTCGGCGGTTTTGCCGTCCCATTGATGGTGTCGGTGCGACTATGGAGGGCGTGGGAACTGCGAAAACAGCGATGCCGTCCATCTCGCCGCTGACCGGTGAGCCGATCAAGCGTGCCGACGCCGAGCGCCTCGCGGGCGTCCTGAAGGCGTTCGCCGACCCGGCTCGGCTGCGGCTGATCAGTCTGATCCAGTCCGCCCCGGAGGGTGAGGCGTCGGTGAGTGACCTGACCGCCCCGCTCGGGCTGTCCCAGCCGACGGTGAGCCATCACCTGCGCATCCTCACCGAGGCCGGGCTGCTCGAACGCGAGAAGCGCGGGGTCTGGGCGTACTACCGGGTGGTGCCGTCCGCGATCGCCGCCATCGCCGACCTGCTGACCCCGCCGCGCAAGCGGGCGACGAAGCGGACGCGCTGAGCGCCGTCACGCCACCAGGCGGAGTCGCCGCGTACGCCGGGTGACGAGCGTGGCGAGCCCGACGCGGACCAGGGCGGAGAGCCGGTCCGCCGGGCCTGCCGGGCGGGTCGCTCGACCGATCCGGGCGACGGCTCGGGCCGTGGCCTGCCCGAGTCGTGCCCGAAGCGCCGGCCCGAAGCGCCGGCCCGAACGCCCCGGCCCGCTTCGCCGCGCCGTCGCGACATCGATGTGTTCTAATTACTGACGTCGATGTTCGCGATAACATCAGCGACCGGTAGGCCACCACCGAGGCACCTCCGGAAGCGCCGCCTCGTGCCGGGCCGGACACCTCGCGCGCCGCACGGGCGGCCGAGTGCGCGCAGCGGGTGTTAGCGCTTCACCGACGGTCACCACCCGTGAGGCTCCGTGCCGGTACGGACGGCCCCGGAGCCTGCGCACCCGAGGAGCCGTCATGGCCATCCCCCGTCCCCGATCCCTCCGATCCGGACGACCACGACTGCTGGTCGCCACTCTCGCCCTCGCCCTGGCCGCCGTCGGCGCCGTCCTGACCACCCAGGCCCGGACGGCGGTCGCCGCCCCCGGGCCGGGCGCCGTCGTGGGCGTGCAGTCCGGGCGCTGCGTGGACGTACCGAACGGCAGCACCACCAACGGCACCCAGGTCCAGTTGTACGACTGCACCGGCGCGGCGGCGCAGAACTGGACCTACACGTCGGCGCGGCAGTTCACGGTCTACGGGACCAAGTGCCTGGACGCCAACGGCCGGGGCACCAGCCCGGGCACCGCCGTGATCATCTGGGACTGCAACGGCCAGGCCAACCAGCAGTGGACCGTCAACAGCGACGGCACCATCACCGGTCAGCAGTCCGGGCTCTGCCTGGACGCCAACGCCGCCGGCACCGCCAACGGCACCAAGCTGATCCTCTGGACCTGCAACGGCCAGGCCAACCAGCGGTGGACCACGTCCACCACGCCGTCGTCCCCGCCGCCCACCTCGCCGCCGCCGACCGGTGGCCGGCCGTGTGACATCTACGCCGCGGGCGGCACCCCCTGCGTGGCGGCGCACAGCACCACGCGCGCGCTGTTCTCGGCGTACGGCGGCAACCTCTACCAGGTCCGTCGCTCGTCGGACAGCGCCACCCGCAACATCGGCGCGCTGGGCGCCGGCGGCTACGCCGACGCCGCCGGCCAGGACGCGTTCTGCGGCGGTACGACCTGCGTGATCACGGTCGTCTACGACCAGTCGGGACGCGGCAACGACCTGTGGTACCAGGGCTCTGCGCAGGTCCCCGGATCCTCCTCCAGCCGGCCCGCCACCGCGACCAGCGAGGCGCTGACCGTCGGCGGCGCGAAGGCGTACTCGCTCTACATCAACCCCGGCAACAGCTACTGGCGCGACGGTCACCTGACCGGCGTCCCGACCGGCAGCGCGCCGGAGGGCATGTACATGGTCACCAGCGGCACGCACGTCAACAGCGGCTGCTGCTTCGACTACGGCAACAGCGAGACCACCCGCAGCGCGGACGCCGCCGGCGCGATGGATGCGATCAACTTCAGCACCAGTTGCTGGTTCGGCGGCTGCTCCGGCAGCGGCCCCTGGGTCCAGGCCGACCTGGAGTGGGGTCTCTACCCCGGCGGCAGCCAGACCTGGAACCCCAACCAGCGCGCCTTCACCAGCAAGTTCGTCACCGCCACGCTGAAGAACAACGGCACCTCACGGTTCGCCATCAAGGGCAGCAACGCCCAGTCCGGCAACCTGTACACGCTCTACGACGGGTCGCTTCCCCCCGGCTACAGCCCGATGAAGAAGCAGGGCGCGATCATCCTGGGCAGCGGCGGCGACTGCTGCAAGCCCGGCGGTGGCGCCAACCTGAGCGCCGGCACGTTCTACGAGGGCGCCATGGTCGCCGGCTATCCGTCCGACGCGACCGAGAACGCGGTCCAGGCCAACGTCGTGGCCGCCGGCTACCGCTGAGACCACCCGCACCCCCCACCGGAAGGACAATGATGTTAGCGCTATCAACGAGACCTGATCGCCGTGGTCGGCGCAGGCTCGCGCTGCTCGCCAGCCTGCTCGCGATGATCGGGCTGTTCCCGGCGATCGCCCGGGCGGACAACCCGATCGTGCAGACGATCTACACGGCCGACCCGGCACCACTTGTCTACAACGGCCGGGTCTACCTCTACACCGGTCACGACGAGGACAACTCGACCTGGTTCACCATGAAGGAGTGGCGGGTCTACTCGTCCGACGACATGGTCAACTGGACCGACCACGGTTCCCCGCTCAGCCTCGCCACCTTCAGCTGGGCCAAGCAGGACGCGTGGGCCGGCCAGGCGATCTACCGCAACGGCAAGTTCTACTGGTACGTACCCATGGTCGTGCGGGCGACCGGCCAGATGGGCATCGGGGTGGCGGTCGCCGACAGCCCGACCGGCCCGTTCCGGGACGCCATCGGCCGCCCCCTGGTGAGCAACGGCGAGATCGACCCCACCGTCTTCATCGACGACGACGGCCAGGCGTACCTCTACTGGGGCAACCCGCGGCTGTGGTACGTGAAGCTGAACGCGGACATGACCTCGTACTCCGGCAGCCCGACGCAGATCCCGCTGACCACCGCGGGTTTCGGCACGCGGACCGGGGACGCGAACCGGCCCACCCTCTACGAGGAGGGGCCGTGGGTCTACAAGCGCAACAACCTCTACTACAACGTGTTCGCCGCCAAGTGCTGCTCGGAGTTCCTCGCCTACTCGACGGCGCCCGGCCCGCTCGGGCCGTGGACCTACCGCGGCACGGTCATGCCCACCCAGGGCAGCAGCTTCACCAACCACCCCGGGATCGTCGACTTCAAGGGCAACTCCTACCTCTTCTACCACAACGGCGCGTTGCCGGGCGGCGGCGGTTTCACCCGGTCGGTGGCGGTGGAGAAGTTCACCTACGGCGCGGACGGCTCGATCCCGACCATGTCCATGACCACCACCGGGCCCCCGCAGGTCGGCACGTTGAACCCGTACGTCCGGCAGGAGGCCGAGACGATCGCCTGGGGGCAGGGCGTCGAGACCGAGGTGGCCAGCGGCGGCGGCATGAACGTCGGCTACATCGACAACGGGGACTACATCAAGGTCAAGGGCGTGGCGTTCGGCACCGGCGCGACCTCGTACACCGCCCGGGTGGCCTCGGCCGGCAGCGGCGGCAGCATCGAGCTGCGCCTGGACGGCACCAGCGGCCCGCTGGTCGGCACCTGCCGGGTGTCCGGCACCGGCGGCTGGCAGACCTGGGCCGACACCACCTGCCCGGTCAGCGGCGCCACCGGCACCCACGACCTGTACCTGCGGTTCACCGGCGGCAGCGGCTCGCTGTTCAACCTCGACCACTGGCGGTTCAGCTCCGGCACCAGCACCCCGCCGCCCACCACCCCGCCGCCGACGACCCCGCCGCCCACCACTCCCCCGCCGACCACGCCGCCGCCGACCAACGGCCCCTGCACCGCCAGCTACCGCACCACCAGCACCTGGTCCGGTGGCTTCCAGGGCGAGGTGACGGTCACCGCCGGCGCCTCGGCGATCAACGGCTGGACGGTGGGCTGGAGCCTGGCCGGCGGCCAGAGCATCAGCCAGATCTGGGGCGGGACGCTGAGCACCAGCGGCTCCACGGCGACGGTCCGCAACGTGTCCTACAACGGCTCGGTGCCGGCCGCCGGCTCGACCACGTTCGGCTTCCTCGCGAACGGCTCGCCGTCGACCCCGTCCCTCACCTGCACCAGCCCCTGAGAGGAGCAGACATTGCGTACCGGAAAATGGCTCGCCGCGGTCGCGGCGCTGGCCCTGTCGGTCACCGGCGTGCTGGCCCCGGCCGGCCCGGCGGCGGCCGAGTCCAACGGCGGGGTGCGGGTGATGCCGCTCGGCGACTCGATCACCGAGGGCACCCAGGTCCCGGGCGGCTCCCGGATCGGGCTGTGGCAGCGGCTCGCCGCCGGTGGCTACCGGGTCGACTTCGTCGGCTCCCAGTTCAACGGGCCGAGCAACCTCGGCGACCACGACCACGAGGGCCACCCGGGCTGGCGGATCGACCAGATCGACGCCAACATCACCGGCTGGCTCAACACCTACCAGCCGCGCACCGTGCTGCTGCACATCGGCACCAACGACATCCTGCAGAACTACAACGTCTCCACCGCGCCGAACCGGCTCTCCACGCTGATCGACCGGATCACCACGACGGCGCCCAACGCCGACGTGTTCGTGGCGCAGATCATCCCGTTGGCCAACGCCGGCCAGGAGTCGGCGGTGCGGACGTTCAACGCCGCCCTGCCCGGCATCGTGCAGTCCAAGGTGAACGCCGGCAAGCGCGTCCACCTGGTCGACCAGCACGCGGCGCTGACCACCGCCGACCTGATCGACGGCATCCACCCGACGGCCACCGGCTACGACAAGATGGCCGCCGTCTGGTACGCCGCGTTGCAGTCGGTGTCCGGCAGCATCGGCACGCCGGGCACCGGCGGCGGCACCTACCAGAACGTGCAACTGGTCGGTGCCGGGTCGGGCCGGTGCCTGGACGTGCCGAACGGCAGCACCACCAACGGCACCCAGGTGCAGTTGTACGACTGCTGGGGCGGCACCATGCAGCGCTGGACGTACACCGCCAGCAAGCAGTTGCAGGTGCTCGGCAACAAGTGCCTGGACGCGAACGGGCGCGGGACCGCGAACGGCACGGCGGTCATCATCTGGGACTGCAACGGGCAGACCAACCAGCAGTGGAACGTGAACGCCAACGGCACGATCAGCGGCGTGCAGTCCGGTCGCTGCCTGGACGCGGCCGGCTACGGCACCGCCAACGGCACGCGGATCAACCTGTGGGACTGCCACAACGGCTCCAACCAGCTCTGGAGCACCCGCAGCTGAGGTGAAAGGCGGGGCCCCTTCTTAACGCCTCCGGCATAGAAGGGGCCCCTTCTCACCCTTGACGGAAGGAGTACGTCATGCCGAGACATCGGCTCGTCGTCGGCGTCATCGCGGGGGTGGCGGGGCCCGTGCTCGCCATGGGCGGCGCCGCGCTCGCCGCCGGGCAAGGGCCCGTCGGCGTCGGCCCGCTGGCGGCGACCGCCGGCTGCGGCAAGGCGCCGGCGCTGGCCAGCGGCTCGCACACGATCTCCAGCGGCGGCCAGAACCGCTCGTACATCCTGCGGATCCCCGACAACTACGACAACAACCGCCCGTACAAGCTGATCTTCGGCTTCCACTGGAACGGCGGCACCGCGGGCGACGTCGACTCGGGTGGGACCAGCGGCTACCTGTGGTCCTACTACGGGGTCCGGGCGCTGGCGAACAACAGCGCCATCTTCGTGGCGCCGCAGGGCAACGGCAACGGCTGGGCCAACCCGAACGGTCAGGACCTGACCTTCGTCGACGACATGGTCCGCACGTTCGAAGCCGGCCTCTGCGTCGACACCACGCAGCGGTACGCGATGGGCTTCAGCTACGGCGGCGGCATGAGCTACGCCATCGCGTGCGCCCGGGCGAACGTGTTCCGCGCGGTCGCGGTCTACTCGGGCGCGAACCTCAGCGGGTGCAACGGCGGCACCCAGCCCATCGCGTACCTGGGAATTCACGGGCTGCGGGACGGCACGCTGCCGATCTCGGCGGGGCGTTCGCTGCGCGACCAGTTCGTCCGGAACAACGGCTGCACCCCGCAGAATCCGCCCGAGCCGGCGCAGGGCAGCCTGACGCACGTCGTCACGTACTACTCGGGCTGCCGGGCCGGCTACCCGGTGGCCTGGGGCGCGTTCGACGGGCCGCACGCCCCCAATGCCGTGGACGGCACCGCCGACCCGTTCGCACCCGGCGAGCGGTCCTGGACCCAGGCGGTGGTCTGGCGGTTCTTCACCCAGTTCGACGGCACCACGCCGACGAACCCGCCGACCACCCCGCCGCCGGCGTCCGCCCGGCAGCTCGTCGGCGGGCAGTCCGGCCGCTGCGTCACCGCACCCGCCCAGACCTCCGGTACGCAGGTGCAGTTGCAGGACTGCGCCGGGCAGTCCGGCCAGCTCTGGACCGCCACCTCCGGCCGGCAGTTGCAGCTCGCCGGCAACCTCTGCCTGGACGCGAGCGGCGCCGGCACCGCCAACGGCACCGCGGTGATCGTGTGGACCTGCAACGGCCAGGCCAACCAGCAGTGGACCGTCAACGCCAACGGTTCGATCATCGGCGCGCAGTCGGGGCTCTGTCTCGATGCCAACGCCGCCGGCACCGCCAACGGCACGCGGCTCATCCTCTGGGCCTGCAACGGCGGCGCCAACCAGCAGTGGAGCTGGCGCTGACGTGTTAAGCGGGGCCCCTTCCTATGCCGTAGGCGTTAGGAAGGGGCCCCGCCTTACGTCAGCTCCGGAGGGTCCAGCGTTGGTTGGCGCCGTTGAGGCACTGCCAGAGCTGGACCTTGGTGCCGTTGGTGGTGCCGAACGCGCTGGCGTCCAGGCACAGCCCGGACTGTACGCCGGTGATCGAGCCGTCGGCGTTGAGGTTCCACTGCTGGTTGGCCTGGCCGTTGCAGTCCCAGACGACCACCGCGGTGCCGTTGGCGGTGCCCTGACCGGAGGCGTCCAGGCACTTGGTGCCGTACACCGTGAGCTGCTTGCCCGTGGTGTAGCTGAAACGCTGGTTCGTGCCACCGTGGCAGTCCCAGAGCTGGACCTGGGTGCCGTTGGTGGTGGTGGAGCCGGGCACGTCCACGCACCGGCCGGACTGGCCGCCGACGATCTGGACGTTCTGGTTGGTGGGTACGCCGCCGCCGGGCGGCAGCAGGGTGACGGTGGACGTGTCGTTGATGTTCGCGTGCGACACGGTGACCGTGGTGCCGTTGTTGGCCAGGGTCACCACGCTGTCCCGGACCGTGACCGGGCCGGCCACGGCGCCGCCGCTGTTGTACGGGATGTTCTGCACCACCACCCGGACCTGGTTGTTCACCACGATCCCGCTGGTCGCGTCCAGGCGCTGGACGTTGAGGGTGACGTTGCCGGTGGTCGAGTTGCCGCCCACGAGGATCTTCGCCGAGCCGGCGTCCCGGGTGGCGAACGCGTCGTAGGAGGCGCTCGGCGTGACCGCGACGATGTGGCCGGTCATCGAGCCGTAGAACTGGTAGGCCCACCATTCGCCCCTGGGCTGGTACTGCCCGCTGGAGTTTCGGGTGAGCAGGCTGGCCAGGTCGTTGTGCAGGTTCTGACCGCCGGCCCAGTTGGCCCGCAGCCCGTCCGCGCCGGCGCGTTCCAGCCGGGCCAGGTACCACGCCCCGCCGGCCGGGTTCTGCTGGTTGGACGCGCCGTACTCGTTGATCTGGTGGGGTCGCGGGTGCGGGATGCCCCGGGAGTCGAGCGTCTGGTTGGCGGTGGCCACGTTCGCCACCGGGTCACCGGGCAGCGAGTGCCAGCTGAAGATGTCCGGCACCACGTTGTTGGCCTTGACGTAGTCGAGATACTGCGTCCACCAGCCGCTGGTGGACGGCACGCACGCGCAGCTCGGCCCGACGATCAGCATGCCCGGGAACGTGGCGCGGATGCGTTGGTAGGTGCGTCGCCACAGCTCGAAGTACTGCGACTGGGGCCGGTTCCAGAACAGGCTGATGTTCGGCTCGTTCCAGATGTCCCACTGCACCGTGATCCCGGCCGCGCGTACGTCGGCGAAGAGTCGGTCCAGGAAGCGGTCGTAGTCGCTCCAGTCGCCGTTGTCGCCGGGGAAGCGGCTGATCGCGGCGCCGTCGGCGCCCCACAGGTCGTGGTCGAGCAGCACGAACGTGCCGCCCAGGGCCGCGGTGCGTCGGGCCTGCGCCACGGTGGCGTTCCACCGGCGGTCGTAGCCACCGCCGACCCAGCCCTGGCCCGGCAGTTGGGCGCCCCCGGCGCGCATGGCCCGGAACCGCACGTCCCGGAAGTAGTTGTCCGGCGGGTTCTGACCGTTCTCGGTCATCCCGTAGATCCAGCCCGAGCCACGGTAGGTCGGCGTACCGAGCGCGGTGGAGAAGGTGACGGTGAGCGACTCGTCGGCGGCCCGGGCGGGGGCCGCGACGACCGCGAGCGAGCAGACGACGGCGACGGTGCCGGCCGCGATCCGGGCGGCGAGGCCACGGATCCGGGGTGCCCGGGGGCGGGGGAGGTCCACTGGTGACTCCTTCGGCAGGGCGGGGATGCTGCGGAGGACGTCCTGGCGAATCGATTCGCCGCGCAGCTTAGGCGTTGACATCGATAAATGTCAACGCAATGACCCGGCTGTGACATCGGTGTTTCCTGAGCAGGCATCGAACATCTTGACCGTCTCGCCGGAGCGGCCTATGTTCGGTCGAACCGATTCGCCCACCGCTTGCCGAGGGGGCACACCATGACGACATCCGCGTGGCGGCGGGGCGTGGCCGGCGCCGCCCTGACCGCTCTCGTCCTCGCCGGCGGCGCCTGCGCCGCGACGGACGGCCCGGACCGCGGTACCGGCGGGGCCGCGTACACGGTCTGGGACCCGTATCCGCAGTTCGCCGCCGGATCCGACTGGGAGAAGCTGCTCCAGAGTTGCGGCAGCGCCGCGGGCGTGACGGTGCGCCGCACCGGTTACGACACCACGGACCTGACCAACAAGGCGCTGCTCGCGGCCCAGCAGAGCAACTCACCTGACGTGCTGATCATCGACAACCCGGTGATCTCGACGCTGGCCCAGGCCGGCGCGTTGACCTCGGCGGACGAGACCGGGCTGGACACCTCCGCGTCCGCGCCCAACCTGCTCGGCGCCGGCCGGCTCGACGGCAGGGCGTACGGCGTCCCGATCGGGGCCAACACGCTCGCGCTCTGGTACAACAAGGATCTGCTGGGTCGGGCCGGCGTGGACGTCGCGTCGGTGACGGACTGGCCCTCGCTGACCGCCGCGCTGGCGAAGGTCACGGCCGCCGGCAAGAAGGGCATCACGTTCTCGGCGATCGGCACCGAGGAGGGCAGCTTCCAGTTCCTGCCCTGGTTCTGGGGTTCCGGCGCCCGCCTCACCGCGCTGGACTCGCCGCCGGCGGTGTCCGCGCTGACGCTGTGGAAGGACTGGCTGACCCGGGGGTACGCGCCGAACTCCGTCATCAACAACACCCAGACGACCAGTTGGCAGGAGTTCGCCGGTGGTGACTTCGCGTTCGCCGAGAACGGCACCTGGCAGCGCGCCAACGCCGAGAAGCTCGACTTCGCGTACGGGATCATCCCGGTGCCGGCCAGCGCCGGCGGCACCGCACCGGCCCCGACCGGCGGCGAGTTCGTCTCCGTCCCGGTGCAGCGCGACACCGGCCGGTACGACGTCTCGCGCCGCCTGGTGTCCTGCCTGACCAGCCCGGACAACCTGCTGACCACCGACACCACGCTGTCGTACGTCGCGCCGGTGGCGGCCGTGCAACAGAAGCAGGTCGCGGCCGATCCCGCGCTGAAGGTGTGGGTCGACGCGGTGAACGCCGCCAAGGGCCGCACCGGCGACGACCTCGGCACGCGGTACCCGAAGATCTCCGAGCAGCTCTGGACCGCCGTGCAGGGCGCGCTCAGCGGCGCGAAGACGCCGCGGGCGGCGCTGTCCGCCGCCCAGGGCGCGGTCGCCAAGTAGCTCCATGAGCCGAAACCGCACCGACCGGTGGACGGCGTGGGCGTTCCTGGCCCCGGTCACGATCTATCTGCTGGCCTTCTACGCCTACCCGCTCTACCGCAACGTCGAGCTGAGCCTGCGGCGTTACACGGTCCGGTCGTTCGTCTCCGGCGGCGCCCCGTTCGCCGGGCTGGACAACTACCGGGACGTGCTGACCCACCCGACGTTCGGGCCGGCGCTCGCGCACACGGCGGTGTTCACGGCGGTGTCGCTGCTGTTCCAGTTCGCCATCGGGCTGGCGCTCGCGGTCTTCTTCCACCGGCACTTCCCGTTGTCGCCGACGCTGCGGGCGTTGTTCCTCGTACCCTGGCTGCTGCCGCTGATCGTCTCGGCCTCCACCTGGTCGTGGATGCTCAACAGCGACGCCGGCGTGGTCAACGCCGCGCTCGGCGCGCTCGGCGTCGACCCGGTCAACTGGCTGACGTCGCCGCGGTGGTCGCTGGTCTCGGTGATCATCGCGAACATCTGGATCGGCGTCCCGTTCAACCTGGTGGTCCTCTACAGCGGCCTCCAGGCGATCCCGACCGACGTGTACGAGGCCGCGGCGCTGGACGGGGCGAGCGGGTCACAACGGTTCTGGCGAATCACGTTCCCGCTGCTGCGGCCGGTGTCGGCGATCACCCTGCTGCTCGGGCTGATCTACACGCTGAAGGTCTTCGACATCATCTGGATCATGACGCGGGGTGGTCCGACCGACTCGTCCACGACGTTCGCCACCTGGTCCTACCGGCTCGGCTTCGGCAGCCTGCTGCCCGAGTTCGGGCCGGGCGCGGCGGTCGGCAACCTGCTGATCGTGGTCGCCCTCGGGTTCGGGTTGGCCTACGTCCGGGCCCAGCGGAGGCAGCGGTGGTGAGCAGCGGGCGGGGCCGGGGCGGCTGGTGGCGTACCGGCCTGGGGGTGGTGTTCACCGCGCTGATGCTGTTCCCCGTCTACTGGATGGTCAACGTGTCCCTCACCCGGGACACCGACCTGCGCGCCGACCCGCCGCACCTGTTCCCGACGCACGGCACCGTCGAGGGCTACCAGGTGGTGCTGCGGGACCAGTTGCCGTACCTCGGCACCAGCCTGCTGATCGGGCTCGGCACGGTGGCGCTGACCGTGGCCCTCGCCGCGCCCGCCGGCTACGCCCTGGCCACGTTGCGCCCGGTCGGCGGCGGCGTGCTCCGGTTCGTGCTGCTGATCGCGCAGATGATTCCCGGGATCATCATGGCGATGGGGTGCTACGCCATCTATCTCCGGCTCGGCATGCTCAACTCGGCGGCCGGCCTGGTGCTGGCCGACTCCACCATCGCCGTGCCGTTCGGCGTGCTGATCTTCACGGCGTTCATGTCCGGCATCCCGGGCGAGGTGCTCCAGGCCGCCGTGGTGGACGGCGCGGGCCGGTGGCGGACGTTCCGCTCGGTGGTGCTGCCACTGAGCCGCAGCTCGATCATCACGGTGTCCCTGTTCGCCTTCCTCTGGGCCTGGTCGGACTTCCTGTTCGCGTCCACGCTGGACGCCGGCGGCGCCGCGCGGCCGGTGACACTCGGCATCTACCGCTACATCGGCAACAACAACCAGCAGTGGAACGCCATCATGGCGACCGCCGTGATCGCCTCCGTCCCCGCCACCGTCCTGCTGATCGTGGCCCAGCGGTACGTCGCCGCGGGCGTGACAGCCGGCGCGGTCAAGGACTGAGCGAGCCGTCCGCACCACAGAAAGGCAGTCACCCCCGATGACCGTCGCCCCCTCCGGCCCGACGTTCTCCGTCCGGGAGATCCCGTTCAGCCACTACGGGTCCTGGCTCAGCGTCTCCCCCGTGGTCGCCGAGCACACCTGGGCCGACGACCTGCACCTGGTCTCGCACCGCAACGGCATGCACCCGGTGCTCCGGTTCACCCCGCCGGCCGACGCCGAGGTGACGGCCCGACCGGCGCTGCTGAGCTGGCACGACCGGCACGGCCGGGTCGAGGTGACCTACGCGGGCCCGGACACGCTCCGGCTCCGGGGCCGCGGGGCCGGGCTGCGGATCAGCGCCGCCGCCGCCACGCTGACCCCGTTCAGCGGCACGTACCTCTACGACGACCCGGTGGACTCCGCGTTCGTGTTCACCTCGTACGAGACCGGCCGCCGGTACCGGGTCACCGTGCTCACCGGCGCCGCCGAGGCGGTCGGCACGCAGGCCCTCGGCACCGCGGCCCGCGGCCTGGTGCTGCCGGCCGACCGGCCGTGGGAGGTGGCGATCGAGGAGTACGCGACGGCCCGCCGACCGTACGCGGCCGACGCGGACTTCGACGACCTGGTCGCCGCCGCCGACGCGGACTTCACCGCGTTCGTCGAGGCGGTCGCCCCGTGGCGCGGCCCGGCGACCCCGGCCGCCGAGCTGGCCGGGTACGTGTTGTGGTCGGCCACGGTGGCGCCGGCCGGCTTCGTCACCCGGCCGGCCACGCTGATGTCGAAGCACTGGATGAACAAGGTGTGGAGCTGGGACCACTGCTTCAACGCGCTCGCGCTGGCAGCCGGCCGGACCGACCTCGCCCGGCACCAGTTCCACCTGCCGTTCGACCATCAGGATCCGGCCGGCGCGCTGCCCGACTCGGTGACGCACTCGGAGGTCCTGCACAACTTCGTCAAGCCGCCCGTACACGGCTGGGCGTGGCGGCAGTTGCGGCGACGGTCCGGTCGGACGGTGCCGCGCGCGGAGCTGGTCGAGGTCTACGAGCGGCTGACCCGGTGGACCACGTTCTGGCTGGACCACCGGCGGGCGCCCGGCCGACGGCTGCCGCACTACCAGCACGGCAACGACAGCGGCTGGGACAACGCCACGACCTTCGACGACGACCGGGTGATCGAGGCGCCCGACCTCGCCGCCCTGCTGGTGACGCAGGTGGAGTGCCTCGCGGAGCTGGCCGCCGAACTGGACCGCCCGGCGGAGGCGGCGCGGTGGGCCGATGTCGCCGGCGAGGTCCGCGACGCGCTGCTGGGCGAGCTGTGGACCGGTGAGCGGTTCACCGCGCGCAGCGCGCGGACCGGCGCGAGCAGGTCCAGCACCAGCCTGCTCGACCTGATGCCGATCGTGCTCGGCGAGACGCTCCCGGCCGGTGTCGCCGCCACGCTCGCCCGCCGGCTCGAGGCCCACCTCACCGAGCACGGCCTGGCCACCGAGCCACTCGACTCACCGCACCACGTGGCCGACGGGTACTGGCGCGGCCCGATCTGGGCCCCGGCCACCGTCCTGATCGAGGACGGCCTGCGCCGGGCCGGGCACGTCGCGCTCGCCGACGAGGTCAGCCGGCGGTTCCGGCTGCTGTGCGAACGGTCCGGCTTCGCCGAGAACTTCGACGCCAAGACCGGCGCGGGCCTGCGGGACCGGGCGTACACCTGGACCGCGAGCGGCTATCTGCTGCTCGCCGGCGACGACCGGCGGCGGCGGGGGTGAGCGGAAGGCCCGGGGTGCGGTCAGGACGCGGCACGCCGCGCCGGCGCCGGGCCGGTGCTGGCGCGCAGCGAGACCGGCGGGCGGTAGAGCCGGTGCCGTGGCGCGGTCCCGGGCGCGGCGATCCGCTCCAGCAGGAGCGACACCGCCTCCGCGCCCATGTCGACGATCGGCACGTCCGCGGCGGTCAGCGGCGGACGGAGATTCTCCGCCCAGTGCCGCGCGGCGACGCCGGTGAGCGAGAAGTCGCGCGGCACCACGAGCCCGGCGGACTCCAGTGCCCGCTGCATGCCGGGCAGCGCCGCCTCGTTGACGGTGGCCACGGCGGTGACCTCGGGACGGGTCGCCAGCAGCTCCTCGATGCACGCCTCACCGGCGGCGACGTCGTCGCCGCAGCAGACGTCGACGCCGGTCAGGCCACGTTCCGCGACCGCCGCGGCGAAGCCGCTCAGCGCCCGGCAGCCGGGGCCGTAGCCGGCGGCGACGAGTTCCGCCGAGCGGTTGACCAGGGCGACGTGGCGGTGCCCCAGGTCCGCCAGGTGGTGCACACAACTGGCGATGAGACCGTCGTAGTCCACGTCCACCCAGCTCGTGCCCGCCGGCCGGGCGGTGCGGCCGATGGTCACGAACGGCAGGCCGGTCTGCTCCAGCCGGGTCACCCGCTCGTCGGTCAGCCGGATCTCCATCAGCACGACGCCGTCGACACGGCGGCCGGTCACGATCCGTTCGAACGACCGGTCGTGGTCACCGCCGGACGGCGACAGCAGCACGTCGAGGTCGGCCCGCGCGGCGGCCTCGACCACGCTGGCGACGAAGCCGAGCTGCATGTCGGTGAGGCGTCGGCTGGCGGGCGGGATGACCAGGCCGATGGTGCGGGTCCGGCCCTCCTTGAGGGCGCGCGCGCTGGCGTTGGGGCGGTAGTCCAGCTCGTCGATGACCGCCTGGATGCGCTGCCGGGTGGCCGCCGAGACCGGCCGCTTGCCGCTCAGCACGTACGACACGGTGCTGCGGGACACCCCGGCCCGCCGGGCGATCTCACCGATGTTCATCCCGCTCCCGGCAACGGTCGTCGAATCGGTTCACCTGGTGGGACGACCCTAGGTCGGGGCGGTGACGGGTGTCAACGCGCGTTTCCGCCAACCAATCGACTTGTTTCGATATTGACAACTGCTTAACATGAGACGTCATATCTATAAGCGCCGCTGGAGGTTCCGTGAACGCATCCGCCCTGCGACGGTCGGCCGTGACCGGCCTCGCGCTGGCCACGGCGATCGCCGGTGTCGCCGTCGCGGCCTTCGCCACGTCCGCCTCGGCCGCCGCCACCACCGTGTACGCGTCCCCCGGCGGCACCGGCAGCGGCTGCACCGTCGCCCAGCCATGTTCGTTGTCCACCGCCCAGGCCACCGTGCGCTCGCTGGTCGGCGGCATGTCGGACGACATCGTGGTGCAGCTCTCCGACGGCGTCTACCGGGTGACGTCACCACTGACGTTCGGCGCGGCCGACTCCGGCACCAACGGCCACACCGTGCGCTGGCAGGCCGCCTCCGGGGCGCACCCGGTGATCAGCGGCGCGAAGCAGGTGACCGGCTGGTCGGTCGCGGACTCCGGCCGCAACATCTGGCGGGCGAGCGTCGGCGCCGGGCAGAACACCCGGCAGCTCTACGTCGACGGCCAACTGGCCACCCGGGCCCGGACGGCGGTGAGCCGGTCGGACTTCAGCGCCTCGGCCACCGGCCTGCGGATCACCAACGGCAACCTGAACTACCTGAACAACCTGGCCAACGCCAACCGGGTCGAGGTGGAGGGCATCAACTCGTTCACCGACCGGTACTCGCCGGTGCAGAGCATCAGCGGCGGGCTGCTCACCATGGCGCAGCCGGCCTGGAACAACAACAACTTCGGCTACGACACCCTGATGAACCCGTTCCGCGCCGGCCCGTTCTACCTGGTGAACGCGTACGAGTTCCTCGACTCCCCCGGCGAGTGGTACGTCGACACCGGCACCGGCACGCTCTACTACATCCCGCGCTCCGGGCAGAACATGTCCACCGTGGACGTCGAGTTCCCGGTGACGCAGTCGCTGGTCACCGTGGGCGGCAGCTACGCCAGCCCGGCGCACCACATCGCGTTCTCCGGCCTCACCTTCACCGGCACGAGCTGGCTGGGCCCCAGCAGCAACCAGGGCTGGGTCGACCAGCAGACCGGCTCCTACATCGCCGGCACCTGGTCCTGGCCCGCGTGGGGCTCCTGCACCTCCGGCTGCCAGCAGTTCGAGGCGGCCCGACCGAGCTGGTCCCAGATGCCCGCCGCGGTGCAGATCTCGGCCGCCAACACCATCACGTTCAGCGACTCCCAGTTCGTCAACCTGGGCCAGACCGCCGTGGGCATCGGCAACGACGCCAACGCGCACGCCACCGGCGTCGGGCTGGGCGCCAGCAACATCACCGTCACCCGGTCCGAGATCGCCCGCAACGCCGCCGGCGGCTTCGTCATCGGCGGCGTGCGCGCCGACGCGCACCACCCGAGCGACTCCCGGATGACCAACCGGGACATCACCGTCAGCAACAACCGGATCCACGACCTCGGCCTGGACTACCGCGGCATCAGCTCGGTGCTGCCCACGTACGTCACCAACGCCACGATCAGCCACAACGAGATCTACAACCTGCCGTACTCCGGCCTGACGATCGGGTACGGCTGGGGCGCCAACGACGCCGGCGGCAACAACGAGTACGCCCGCCGTGGCCTGTACAACTACCAGCCGCGCTACAGCACCCCGACCACAGCGTCGAACAACCGCGTGGTCGGCAACCACGTCCACGACGTGATGCAGCAGATGAACGACGGCGGGTGCATCTACACGCTGGGCTGGGACCCGAACGCGTTGATCAGCGAGAACTACTGCCTGCGGACCAACGGCTACTTCGGCGTCTACTTCGACGAGGGCTCCAAGTACTACACCGTCACCAACAACGTGTTCTCGAACACCGGCACCTGGGCCACCGCCAACTACTGGGGCGGCGAGAACATGGGCAACTGGACGCTCACCAACAACTGGTCGACCAACAACAGCACCAACGTCACCAACGGCGACCGCGGCAACGTGGTCTACGGCAACACGACGGTCAGCAACGGCAACTGGCCGGCCGGCGCGCAGACCGTGATGAACGCCGCCGGCCCGCAGGGTTCCGGCGGCCCGACCACCCCGCCGCCGAGCGGCACCGCCCAGCAGATCGTCGGCGGCCAGTCCGGTCGCTGCGTGGACGTGCCCAACTCGTCCACCACGAACGGCACCCAGGTCCAGCTCTGGGACTGCGGCAGCGCCACCGGGCAACGCTGGACCGTCACCGCCGGCCGGCAGCTCCAGGTGTACGGCAGCAAGTGCCTGGACGCCAACGGCCAGGGCACCAGCAACGGCACCGCCGTGATCATCTGGGACTGCAACGGCCAGCCCAACCAGCAGTGGACCGTCAACGCCAACGGCACCATCACCGGCCAGCAGTCCGGGCTCTGCCTGGACGCCAACGCCGCCGGCACCACCAACGGCACCAAGCTGATCCTGTGGGCCTGCAACGGCGGGGCCAACCAGCAGTGGAGCCTGCGGGGCTGACCGGGGCGCCGGCGAGGAGACGAACGTGAGGGTCACCGGCTACCGCAGCCTCACCACCGCGCACGACTGGGGACGGCTGATCGGCGACGCCAACGGGGTGATGCCGCGGACGCGTACCGACGTGCCCGTGCTGATCCTGGAGACCGACGTCGGTCTGGAAGGCGTCGGTCTCGGCCCGCACGGGGACGTCGAGCGGGTCTTCCGCGCGGTCGACGGCGCGGACCCCCGCGCCGCCCCGGCGCTCTACGACCGGATGCTGAACCAGGTCTTCAAGACCGGCCACGCGGGTGCGACGTTCGGCACCGTCGGCGCGCTCGACATGGCGTTGTGGGACCTCAAGGCGAAGGCGGCCGACGAGCCGCTCTGGCGCACCGTCGGCGCCGCCGACCGGTTCGTCCCCGGCTACGCCTCCGGGCTCGACATCGCCCTCGACGACGACGCGCTCGCGCGACTGTACGAGCGCTTCGCCGAACGGGGCTTCACCGCCGCCAAGCTCAAGGGCGGCCACGACGTCGGGCGGGACCGACGCCGGCTGGAGGCGGTCCGGGAGATCCTCGGCCGCAACACCAGCCGCCCGGCGCTGATGGTCGACGCCAACGAGTCGTGGAACCGCGCCCAGGCCGTCCGGTTCGTCACCGCGCTGGAGCGCACCGTCGACCTGACCTGGGTCGAGGAGCCGGTCCGCCGGTGGGACTCGGCCGGCCTCGCGGCGGTGCGGCACGGCGTCCGGGCGGCGGTCGCCACCGGCGAGAACCTCACCGGCCTGGAACAGTTCCGGCCCCTGCTGGACGCGGACGCCGTCGACGTCGTCCAGGTGGGCAGCGTCTGGGGCATCACCCACTTCCTGCGGACCGCCGCGGTCGCGCACGGGCGGGACCTGCCGGTGAGCCCGGTGGCCTACCACGCCAACCCGCTGGCCGCCGCCGCCGCGGCGGTGCCCAACCACCTGTCGTGCGAGGTCCAGGACTTCACCTGGCCGATCGGGCTGACCGTGGACCAGGAGATCGCGGACGGCGGCATCGTCCTCGGCGACCGGCCGGGGCTGGGCATCGAGGTCGACGAGCAGCGCCTCGCGCCCACCGACGCGCCCCGCTCGGCGACCGGCCCGCACGTCCGGCCCGACCGCGCCGGCCTGCGGCTCGTCCCCGACCCCTGAGCTAGCGCGCCGTGCCGCCGCCCGGCCCCACCAACCGGCGCCGCTGCCACGAGGTGACGATGTGGTCCCGCATGGTGCGTTCGGCGGCGGCCACGTCCTGCCGGGCGATGGCGTCGACCACCCGCGCGTGCTCGTCGAGCGTCGACTCGAACGCGCTCTCGTACGCCATGCCGTGGAAGCGGCTGCTCTCCATCGCCCGCCGGTAGAGGCGCTTGCAGATGTTCTCCGCCAGGCGGTTCCCGGACAGCTCCATGACGGTGAAGTGGAAGACCACGTCCGCCTGCCGGAACGAGTCGCTCTCGTGCCGGATCTCGCGCATCACGGCGAGCGCGTGCTCGACCCGGGTCAGCTCCTCCGGCGTACGCCGGCTCGCCAGCGTGCCCGCCATGGCCGCCTCCAGGCTGCCCCGGACGATCGTCAGCTCGTCCAGGACGCCCAACGACTCGTCGTTGTCGATGAGCGCGGAGAGCACCACCGGATCCAGCATGTTCCACGAGCCGACCCGGGCCACCTGGGTGCCCCGGCCCTGCGAGACCACCACCAGGCCCTTCTCCTCGAGCCGCTTCACCGACTCCCGGATGACCGTCCGGCTCACGCCGAAGTGCTCACTGAGCGGCCCCTCCGGCGGGAGGAGCTGCCCCGCGTCGAGCTGCCCGGTGACGATCAGCTCGACCAGCTCACTCACCACCGCCACCCCCAACCGTTCGGCCGGGCGGCGGGGTGGAAAGGCGAACCCGTCCAGGCGAGCCGTCATGAGCACACCCTAGTGCAGCGCCACGGCCACCCTGGGGCGTCGTGACCGGGTCACGCGCCGACCCCGTCCAGCTCGGCGAGGGCGTCGCCGGGCAGTTCCAGGGCCGCGCCGGCGACGTTCTCGCGCAGGTGCGCGACCGCGGACGTGCCGGGGATGAGCAGGATGTTCGGTGCGCGGTGCAGCAGCCAGGCGAGCGCGACGGCCATCGGCGTGGCCGCCAGCCGGGCCGCGACCCGGTCCAGGACGTCGGACTGCATCGGCGAGAAGCCGCCCAGCGGGAAGTACGGCACGTACGCGACGCCCTCCCGGGCGGTGCGGTCGACCAACTCGTCGTCACCCCGGTTGGCGAGGTTGTAGAAGTTCTGCACGCACACCACCGGGGCGATCGACTGCGCCTCGGTGAGCTGTTCCGAGGTGACCGTGCTCAGCCCCA
This sequence comes from Micromonospora sp. AKA38, assembly GCF_027925725.1. Taxonomy (NCBI): domain Bacteria; kingdom Bacillati; phylum Actinomycetota; class Actinomycetes; order Micromonosporales; family Micromonosporaceae; genus Micromonospora; species Micromonospora sp. AKA38. Next base: position 206,698 of record NZ_BNEI01000002.1, read on the forward strand.
GGTGCCGGATCAACCCCTGCTCCCGCAGGTCGGCGAGCGCGCCGAACGGCTCGGCGATCGAACCCGGCACGGGTGCGTCCATGCCGCCGACCCGCAGGTTCACCACGTCGAGCGCGTCCAGGCCGAGGCGTCGCAGGTTGTCGTGCACCTGCTCGGTCAGCTCGGCCGGGGTGCGGGCGGGCGGCCAGCCGCCCTGCGCGTCACGGCGGTTGCCGACCTTGGTGACGATGTGCAGGTCGTCCGGGTACGGCGCGAGCGCCTCGCGGATGATCTCGTTGGTGACGTGCGGGCCGTAGAAGTCCGCCGTGTCGATGTGCCGAATGCCCAACTCCACCGCCGTGCGCAGCACGGCGACCGCGGCGGCCCGGTCCCGGGGCGGCCCGAACACGCCCGGACCGGCCAGCTGCATGGCGCCGTAGCCGACCCGGGTGAGGGTCAGGTCGCCCACCGGGTAGGTGCCGCCGGGAAGTGCGTGGTCCGTCATGGTTCCCTTCCGCGCGCCGGAGTCTCCGGCCCACGACCCGTACGATGCCCGCCGCCGGCCGGCGCGACCAGGGTCCGCCGGTCCCGGGATCGGCGGACCCTGGCCGGGTGCCGTCACGCGGTGAGCAGGCGCTCGATCCGCGCGTACTCGGCGGCCATCTCGGGGCTGGCCAGGAAGTCGTCGAGATCGGCCGGGACCCGGTGGTCGACCTGTTCGACGGCGCGGACGGCAAGCTCGTGGATCTCGTCGCGGCGGCCGGTCTCCAGATAGGTCGTCCAGTGTTCGAGCGCCGAGACGGCGATGAGCAGCTCCGGATCCATGTCCCCGTCGCTGAGGACGCCGTCGTCGATGCGGCTGAGCAGCGCGCGCAGTTCGGCCGCGCCGGCCGTCGCGGCGTTCGCCCGCGCGACGGTGAACGCCGCCACCGCGTCGTCGTCGAGCTCACCCGCGGCGGCGATTCCGGTCAGTTCGTCGTCCCGGACGACCCGGGCCACCGTCTCGGCGCCGAAGGCGCGCACGGCCTCGTCGCGGGCACCGGCGACCAACCGGCGGACGGCCGCCTCGAATTCCTGGTATGTCACGGCCCGCAGTCTAGGGACGGCCGGTGACAGGTTCACCGGGACCGGAGCAGGCCGCGTCCGGTCAGGAACGCGCGCAGCGTCTCGGCGTCCCCGGCGGGCATCAACCGGCGCGGGATCACGGTGGCCGGCATCCGGCCGACGTACACGATCCAGAACTCCGGGGTGTCCGTCACCCGGCTCACCCCGTCCCACGCGATGCCGGCGGACTCCGAGCCGCTGCGCATCATGATGTTGTCGTCGGTGATCTCGTAGCCGCCCTCGACGGCGTAGTCACCGGAGCGGCGGCGGGCCCGCCACTGGACCCACGGCGCGTACAGCATCGACAGCACGCCGGCCACGAGCAGCGACGTCCACAGCGGCGCGGCCCGATCGGCCCACCCGAACGCCCACGCGGCGGCCAGACCGACCGCCCCGACCGTGGCCAGCGCCGCGCCGAGGCGGCCGAACGGGCGCAGCCGGACGCCGCTGAGCGCGGCGGCCACCCGGCCCGGGTAGGTGGGATCGGCGGGTATGTCGAAACGGATGTGCACGCCTCGCACCCTAGTGGCCGGGCCCGAGTTGTGATCGCTCACAGTGGAGACCACACCTCCGGGGCAGGCGTTTCCGGGGGGATCGGGCGAGAGTTTCGGGCCGAGGCGGCACTTTTACCGGAACACTTCCGGTTGAAGATGTTATCGATAACCTGCTATCTTTCGGCACGGGAGCGCAGGGCACGCTTCCACGATCCGGTCGACCGGCACGGCGCTGCACCGGCCTTCTTCCGCCGCCCGACCGGCCGGTGACCGGTCCGGGCCGTTCCGCCGACGCCAGCCGACCGGAGGTCGCTGCCGGATTCCGTTCCGGCCCGGCCGCACCGCTCTCCCCCGCCACCTCGCAGGCGACCCGGCACGGCTTCCGCTTCCGGCGGCACGTCAGCGGTCGCCGGGCGCCCACGCGCACACCACCGCCACCAGACATCGACGGCACGGAGGCAAGCAATCGTGAAACGTACCCCGCTTCTCTCATCCCTCGCCGCCGCGGCCCTGCTGTTCGCGGCGGCCGCGGGCGGCGTGCTGAGCGGCGGCCTCGGCCCCGCGGCGCAGGCCGCGACGAACGGCACGCTCGCGGCGACCGCCGGCTGCGGCAAGGCCCCCACGCTCACCAACGGGACGCGCACCATCTCCAGCGGCGGACAGAACCGCAGCTACATCCTGCGGATCCCGGACGGGTACGACCGGAACCACCCCTACCGGCTCGTCTTCGGCTTCCACTGGCTGAACGGCTCCGCGAACAACGTCGCCTCGGCCGGCTACTACGGACTCCTGCCGCTGTCGAACAACAGCACGATCTTCGTCGCGCCGCAGGGCATCGACAACGGCTGGGCCAACACCAACGGCCGGGACCTCACCCTCTTCGACGACATCTCCCGGCAGGTCGAGAACGACCTCTGCGTCGACACCACCCAGCGGTTCGCGCTCGGCTGGAGCTACGGCGGCGCCATGAGCTACGCGGTGGCCTGCGCCCGGCCCACCGTCATCCGCGCGGTGGCGGTGCTGTCCGGCGCCAACCTGAGCGGCTGCAACGGCGGCACCCAGCCGGTCCCCTACTTCGGCATCCACGGCACCCACGACAGCGTGCTGAACATCTCCATGGGCCGGTCGCTGCGGGACACGTTCGTCCGTAACAACGGCTGCACCGCGCAGACCCCCCGTGAGCCGGCCCTGAACAGCTTCACCCACATCACCACCGTCTACTCCGGCTGCCGGGCGGGTTACCCGGTGCAGTGGGCCGCCTTCGACGGGGACCACACGCCGAGCCCGGTGGACGGGTCGGGCAGCCCGAACGACTCGCGGACCTGGACCTCCGGGGAGATCTGGCGGTTCTTCAGCCAGTTCGCGTCGACCACGCCGCCCACCACCACGCCGCCGACCAGCACGCCGCCCACGAGCACGCCGCCCACCTCGACCCCGCCCACGACCACGCCGCCGACGACTCCCCCGCCGACCGGCTGCGCGGCCAGCTACCGCACGATCAACACCTGGCCGGGCGGCTTCCAGGGTGAGGTCACCGTGGCCAACAACACCACCGCCACGATCAACGGCTGGACGGCCCGCCTGACCCTGGCCAACGGCCAGGCCATCAGCAGCCTCTGGGGCGGCGTCAACACCGGCACCACCGGCACCGTCCAGGTCCGGAACGCCCCCTACAACGGCACGTTGGCCCCGAACGCGTCGACCACCTTCGGGTTCACCGCCACCGGTGACGGCGGCACCGCGCCCGGCAACGTCGGCTGCACCGCTTCCTGACGGCACCGAACCGGGTCCGGAGCCGGACGGCTCCGGACCCGTTTCCCTGCACGGGACACGGCCGGTACGTACAGTGCGGGGACAGCGCTGCCGCGAAGAGGAGAGCCATGTCGAAGCCACCGCTGCCCGAGCCCGCCGTCGCCATGCTCCGCAAGCCGAACCCCGCCGTGATCGCCACGCTGCGCCCCGACGGCCAGCCGGTCTCCGCGGCCACCTGGTACCTGTGGGAGGACGGCCGGATCCTGGTGAACATGGACGAGGGGCGGCGCCGGCTGGGCCACCTGCGCAACGATCCCCGGGTCACCCTCACCGTGCTGGACGAGCAGGGCTGGTACACCCACCTCAGCATCGTCGGCCACGTGGTGGAGCTGCGCGACGACACGGACCTGACGGACATCGACCGGCTCGCCCGGCACTACACCGGGCAGCCGTACCCGCGGCGGGAGCGCGGCCGGGTCAGCGCGTCGATCGAGATCGACCGTTGGCACGGGTGGGGCGCGCTCAAGGACAACAGTCAGGTCGGCTGAGCCGGCCGGGCGAGGAGTGCGCATGCCCGCTCGACCGGGCCGGTGGCGGCGCTGGCGCTGGGTGGTGGCCGCCGTGGTCGTCCTGACGGTGACCGCGACGGCCGCGCTGGCGCTGGCGTACCCGTCGGTAGCCGCCACCACCTGCCCCCGCTGCTACGGGTTGGTGCCGGTGCGCGACGGTCTCTACGCCGAACCCGACCTGTCGGACGCCGACCGGCGGCGGCTGGTCGAGGTGTACCGCGACGCGAGCCGGCGGGTCGACGACTTCTACCAGGGGCGGAAGAGCGACCCGGCGGTGCTCGCCTGCCTCACGTCCGACTGTTACCGGCGGATCGGTGGCGGCGGCGAGCGCGGGATCGCGATCCGCAACCGGGCGCTGATGCTCTCGCCCCGCGGCATCTCCCCGGAGATCGCCGCGCACGAGTTGTCGCACGTGGAGTTCCACGCGCGCCTCGGTTCCCGCCGCGACGAGGTTCCCCAGTGGTTCGACGAGGGGCTCGCCGTGCTGGTCTCCGACGACCGGCGGTACCTCGCGCCGCCGACCGCGCCGGACCGCTGCCGCGACACCGCGCCGGGGCCGCTACCGGAGACGCTGACCGACTGGTTGCGCGCCGCCGGCGCGGACGAGCAGGTGTACGCCAGGGCCGCTTGCCGGGTCCACCGGTGGGTGGTGGCACACGGCGGGCGGACGGCTGTGCTCGACCTCGTCGATCAGCTCCGCCGCGGCGAGTCCTTCGCGACGGTCGTCGACGACTGAACCGTCCACCGGGAAGAAAACAACAAAGGCAAGGAGCAGAACTCCTCGCCACTATTAACGTATACCGCACCCCCGGGCTTGCGGCAAGGCCCCGATCGTGACGCACAATCGTCGGCCGAACGCAGAAATCGGCCACCATGGGGGAATGACATGTTCGATGTGATCGTCGTCGGCGGCGGCCCGACCGGCATGATGCTGGCGAGTGAACTGCGCCTGTACGGCGTCGACGTGCTCGTGCTGGAGAAGGAGACCGAGCCACCGCCGTACGTGCGGTCGCTCGGGCTGCACGTCCGCAGCATCGAGATCCTGGACCAACGGGGACTGCTGGAGCGTTTCCTCGACCACGGCAGGACGTATCCGATCCGTCCCGGTGAGATCCGGGGATTCTTCGCCGGAATCGAGAAACCGGCACCCGCCGGGTTGGACACCGCGCACGGATATGTGCTCGGCATTCCGCAGACGCTCACCGACCGGCTGCTCGCCGAGCACGCGGCCGAGGTCGGCGCCGAGATCCGGCGCGGCGACGCCGTGGTCGCGCTGGACCAGGACGACGACGGGGTGACCGTCGGCCTCGACGGCGCGACCGTGACGCCGTTGCGGGCGCGGTTCGTCGTCGGCTGCGACGGTGGGCGCAGCACGGTCCGGAAGCTGCTCGGGGTCGGCTTCCCCGGTGAGCCGTCGACGGTCGACACGTTGCTGGGCGAGATGGAGGTGACCGCGTCCCCGGAGCACATCGTCGAGGTGATGACCGAGGTACGCCGGACGGAGAAGCGGTTCGGGCTGGGCCCGTCCGGCCGGCCGGGCGTGTTCCGGGTGGTGGTGCCGGCGGCGGGCGTGGCCGAGGACCGGGCGACGCCGCCGACGATCGAGGAGTTCCGCAGCCAGCTCCACCGCTACGCCGGCACCGACTTCGGCGTGCACTCCCCCCGGTGGCTGTCGCGCTTCGGTGACGCCACCCGCCAGGCCGACCGCTACCGCGTCGGGCGGGTGTTCCTGGCCGGGGACGCCGCGCACGTCCACCCGCCGATGGGCGGGCAGGGGCTCAACCTCGGCCTCCAGGACGCGTTCAACCTGGGCTGGAAGCTGGCCGCCGCGGTCACCGGCCGGGCGCCCGACGACCTGCTGGACACCTACCACGCCGAACGGCATCCGGTGGCCGCCGACGTGCTGGACAACACCCGCGCGCAGATGCACCTGACCAACACCGAGCCCGGTCCGCAGGCGGTCCGGCGGTTGCTGGCGCAGGTGATGGACGTGGACGCCGTCAACCGGCTCCTGATCGAGAAGATCACCGCGATCAGCGTCCGGTACGACCTCGGCCCGGGCCACGAGCTGCTCGGGCGGCGGCTGCGCGACGTCCGGCTCCGGTCCGGGCGCCTGTTCGAGGTGATGCGCACCGGCCAGGGGCTGCTGCTCGACCGGACCGGGCGGCTGTCCGTGGCCGGCTGGGCCGACCGGGTCGGCCACCTCACCGACCCCGACGCCGACGTGGACGTGCCGGCGCTCCTGCTCCGGCCGGACGGGCACGTGGCGTGGGTCGGCGACGACCAGCGGACGCTCGACGTGGCGCTGGCCCGGTGGTTCGGCGGCAGCCGCGTCGGCGTCGGCCGGGACGCGCCCGCCCGCTAGCTGTCCGGGCCGGCAGGGTTGTTGACGCCGGTGACGGGTGGTCCGGGGTGTGGTCGCGCGGTCGGACCACACCCCGGACACCTTCAGCGATCCCCGACGGGTCAGCAGCCGATCCGGCTGGACCCGACCGCGACGTCGTCGTACCAGAGCGTGTCGGACCCGCCGCCGTAGCTCTCCCAGCCCAGCTTCAGGTCGGTGAGCTGGGGCCGCCAGGTGCGGTTGTACCACTGGCCGTCGATGTCGTGCGTCGGCACGCCGTCCGCGGTCAGTCCGGGCACGGCGACGCCGTCCAGCCAGGTCCGGAGCTGGCCGGCGGAGCCGTCCACCATGAACTCCAGGCAGGCCCACCGGTTGGTGGGCAGCGGCAGGCTCTGCGCCACCCCGGCCGGGCTCTGCTCGGGCAGCGTGGCGTCGTCCGAGGCGCGGTTCCACTGCATCGCGCCGTTCTGGCCGCCCATCCGCAGGTCCTTGTTGCCGTCGGCGGCGTCGGTCATGGCCATCATCGTGGTGTGGTCGGTGGGCTGGGCGGTGGTGTGCCGCACCCAGATCCGGCCGTACCGGACGCTGCCCAGGCTGCCGAGGTTCTTCGTGGACCGGATGAACACGTGGTTGCAGTAACCGGCGGCGCCGTTGATCCGGACCGCCCGGCTGCCGCTGTGCGTGGTGGTGGTGTCGACGGTGGCCGTGCCGGCGCCTGAGCAGTCCGGGTTCACCACGGTCCAGTCGCCGGACGGCGTCGAGCCGGTCTGGTTCTCGAAGCCGTCACAGAGCGCCGCCCCGGCGCAGCCGGCCGGCGGCGGCGCGGTGGTCGGCGGGGTCGACGTCGGCGGTGCGGTGGTGGGTGGTGCGGTGGTGGGTGGTGCGGTGGTGGGTGGTGTCGAGGTGGGTGGCGCGGTGGTCGGCACCATCGTGGTGGGCGCGCCGGTCGGCCCGGCGCCGTTGCACGGCACACCGTTCAGGGTGAACCCGGTCGGCGCGCCGCCGCCGGCGGAGAACGTGCCCTGCACGCCGAACTCGGTGGCGCCGCCGGCCGGGATGCTGCCGTTGTACGACACGTTGCGGGCGGTCACCGTCGATCCGGACTGGGTGACCGTGGCGTTCCAGCCGTTCGTGACGCGCTGGTCGCCGGGGTACGTCCAGGTGACCGTCCAGCCGGAGACGGCGGTGTCCCCGGGGGAGACCTTGACGTTGGCGGTGAACCCGCCGGACCACTGGTTGGGCGTGTAGTCGACCCGGCAGCCCTGGGCGGCGGCGGCCGGGCCGGCGAGCAGGGCAGTGCCGGTCGCGGCCAGGGTGGCGGCCAGCGCGGCGACGGCCGCCAGGATCGGGGCGGGGCGGGCGCGGAGAATCGTCATGGAGGGTCCTTCTGCCATCGAGCGGGGCGGAGGCGACGCGGCGGCGCGCGGCCCGGACGGACGCGGCGCGGCAACGTGCCCTGGATGTGGCGCGGCGGTGCGCCACGGCGACCGGTCGGCGCGTACCGCCGACGTGCCCGGCTCGGGGTGGAGCTGTCAGCCGCCGACGGCCCGGTCGGAGGACCTCGGCGACGCCCACCCCCAATCTATTGACAGATCCCTATTCAATCAAGCGTCGGCGGTCCACCCTCCGGACAGCTGATCGACAACGGCCAGCGCATCGCAGAGCATCTATCCCATGGAAGCCCCATCCACCGACGCTCGGGACCGCACCGAGAGCGCACCCCCCGAACAGCCCACCGCCGACCCGGCCCCGGGCCGGCCGTGGTGGCGCCGCACCCGCACCGAATGGGTCCTCGCGGCGCTGGCCAGCCTGCTGGTGTCGGTGGCGCTCACCTGGCCGACGCTGCGGCACCCGGCGAGCACCATCCCCGGCGACCTCGGCGATCCCACGTTGCAGGCGTGGCAGGTGGCCTGGGCGGGGCACGCGCTGCTGACCAACCCGCTCGACCTCTGGCACTCGAACACGTTCTATCCCGAGCGGTACACGTACGCCTACAGCGACACGCTGCTCGGCTACGCCCCGGTCGGGATGCTCGGCACCGGCTTCGAGGCGGCCGTGATCCGGTACAACGTGCTCTACGTGCTGCTGCACGCGCTGGCCTGCTTCGGGGCGTACGCGCTGGCCCGGCAGCTCGGCGCGAACCGGTGGGGCGGGGCGGTCGCCGGGGTCGCCTGGGCGTTCGCGCCGTGGCGGCTGGCGCACTCCGGGCACCTGAACATCCTGTCCAGCGGCGGCATCGCGCTGTGCCTGGCGATGCTGGCCCGGGGCCACGGGTGGTCGCTGCGTCACGGCTACCGGCCGGAGCGGCGGCGGCCCGGCTGGGCGTTCGCCGGGTGGCTCGTCGCCGCCTGGCAGGTCAGCCTCGGCTTCGGCATCGGGCTGCCGCTCGTGTACTTCCTGCTGGCCGCCGTGCTGGTGGCGGCCGGCTGCTACGGCTGGTCCTGGTGGCGTCGACGGGAACGCCCGCCGTTCGGCCGCCGGCTGCTGCTGGCGGACCTGGCCGGCGGCGCCGTGTTCGGCGCGGTGACGCTCCTGCTCGGTCTGGTCTTCCTGCGCGTCGTCGACCTCAACCCGCAGGCCCAACGCACGCTGGACTGGACGAAGATGTTCTCCCCACCGCTGATGGGGTTCCTCACCGCACCCGGGGACTCGTGGCTGTGGGGCGAGCGGCACGCCGCCGCCCGCGAGCAGCTCTCCTGGCCGCCGGAGATGGCGCTGCTGCCGGGCATGACGCTGATCGGGCTGGCCGCGGCGGGGCTGGTCGTCTCGGCGTACCCGCTGCGGCGCCGGGTGGCGCTGGGGGTGGGGGTGCTCGGCACGGTGCTGCTGGGGTTGGGCGCCACGCTGGGCGGGGACGGCGATCCCGGCTACCTGACGTTGTCCACGCACCTGCCGGGCTGGGACGCGTTGCGCACGCCCGGCCGGATGATGCACTGGACCAGCCTGCTGCTGGCGCTGCTGGCCGCCGGGCTGGTGACCGCGTTGGCCGAGTCGCCGGGACGGTCCACCGGCCGCCGCTGGTCACGGTTCCTCATGCCGCTGGTCCTGCTCGCGCCGCTCGCCCTGGTCGTGGTGGAGGGCGTCAACACCACGCCCCACCCGGAGGTGCCCCGACCACCGGCGGCGATGCGGGCGGCCCGGGATCCGATCCTGGTGCTGCCGGCCGGTGGCGTGGGCGACCTGACGTACATGCTGTGGACGACCGACGGCTTTCCCCGGGTGACGAACGGGCTGGCCGGCTTCGAGCCGGTCAGCCAGGCGCAGACCAAGGCGGCGATCGCGTCCTTCCCCGACCCGGGCAGCGTGGCGTACCTGCGCGGGATCGGCGTGCGGTCGGTGGTGGCCGTCCCGAGCCGCGCCGCCGGCACACCCTGGGAGGGCATCGAGGCCCGGCCCGTCGACGGGCTCGGCATCACCCGGGAGGATCTCGATGGCACGCTCGTCTTTCACCTCTGACCGGGGCGGGCCGAGGTGACGCGGGTGCGGCTGTCCGTGGTGGTGCCCTGCTTCAACGAGGAGGCGTCGGTCGAGCGGCTGCACGGGACCGTGCGCGCCGCGCTCGCCGAACTGCCCGACGTGGACGTCGAGGTGGTCTACGTCGACGACGGCAGCACCGACGGCACCCTCACGGCGCTGCGCCGGCTCGCCGCCGCCGACGCGGACGTCCGCTACACGTCGCTGAGCCGCAACTTCGGCAAGGAGGCGGCGATGCTCGCCGGGCTGCGGCGGACCACCGGCGACGCGGTCGTGATCATGGACGCCGACCTGCAACACCCGCCGCGGCTGCTGCCCGAGATGCTGACGCTCTACCGGCAGGGCTTCGACCAGGTGATCGCCCGCCGGGACCGGCGTGGTGACCGCTTCGTCCGGACGCTCGCGTCCCGGTCGTTCTACCGGGCCATCAACTGGTGGATCGACGTACGCCTGCTGGACGGAGCCGGCGACTTCCGGCTGCTGTCCCGGCTCGCGGTGAACGCGATCCTGGCCATGCCGGAGTACAACCGGTTCTCCAAGGGTCTGTTCTCCTGGATCGGCTTCCGGACCGCGGTGGTGGCCCACCGCAACGAGATCCGGCAGGCGGGGCGGAGCCGGTGGACCTTCGGCAAGCTCTTCAACTACGCGTTCGACGGCCTGCTGTCGTTCAACAACCGGCCGCTGCGGCTCGCGATCTACGGCGGCCTGTTCCTCACCCTGATCGCGGTCGCGTACATGGCCTGGGTGGTCGCGGACGCCGTCGAGAAGGGCATCGACGTCCCCGGTTACACCACCATCATCGTCAGCGTGATCGGCCTCGGCGGCATCCAGATGATGCTCCTCGGGGTGATCGGGGAGTACATCGGCCGGATCTACTACGAGACCAAGCGCCGGCCGCACTACCTGGTGCAGGAGACCGAGCGGCCGGCCGGCCCGGACGAGCGTCCCGGGAGGTGACCGCGCAATTCGGTGGACCGGCCGCGCCGGCTCTGCCAGCCTGACGCGGAGACGGGCCGAACCGACGACGGGAGCACGACGATGCGAGGACTCGAAACCTTCCCGCCCATCCGGACGCGAGCTTTCGAGGACCCGTCGACCCGTGCAGACCGTCAACCTCGGCATCGTCGCCCACGTCGACGCCGGTAAGACCAGCCTGACCGAACGCCTGCTGCACGCCACCGGCGCCATCGACCGGCTCGGCAGCGTCGACGCGGGCACCACCCGCACCGACAGCGGCGAGATCGAGCGTCGGCGGGGCATCACCATCCGCAGCGCCGTCGCCGCGTTCGACGTCCGCGACCGCCAGGTCAACCTGCTCGACACGCCCGGGCACAGCGACTTCGTGGCCGAGGTCGAACGCGCGCTCGGGGTGCTCGACGCGGCCGTCCTGGTGCTGTCCGCGGTCGAGGGCGTCCAGCCGCACAGCCGGCGGCTCATGCGGATCCTCCGGTCGCTGCGGCTGCCCACCCTGATCTTCGTGAACAAGATCGACCGGGTGGGGGCACGCGTCGACGAACTGGTCGCGGACGTGCGCCGACTGCTCACCCCGGCCGTCGCCCCGCTGGGCACGGTCCGCGCGCCCGGCACTCCCGGGGCCACGTTCCGGATCGACCAGCCACGGTACGACCACGGCGCCGCCCAGCGGCTCGCCGAGGTCCTCGCCGAACACGACGACGAGTTGCTGGCCGCCCTGGTCGACGACCTGCCGCCCGACCCGCGCCGGATCGACCTGGCGCTCCGCGCGCAGACCGCGGCCGGGCAGGTCCACCCGCTGCTGTTCGGTTCGGCGCTGTCCGGGGTCGGCGTGCCGGAACTGCTGGACGCCGTCGCGACCCTGCTCCCGGCGTCGCCGCCGGCCGAGCCCGAACCGCGGGCCCGCGTCTTCGCCCTGGAACGCGACCCGACCGGCGAGCGGGTGGCGTACCTGCGGTCGTACGGCGGGCGGCTCCGCGCGCGGCAGCCGGTCACCGCGTACCGCCGGGAGCCGGACGGCCGGATCACCGCGACGCGCGCCCGGATCGTCCGGCTCGACGTGGTCGGCGCGACCACCGACCGCCCGCAGCCGGCCGCGCTGACGGCCGGGGCCATCGCGCGGGTCACCGGCCTGACCGGGGTACGCCTCGGCGATCAGCTCGGCAGCCCGGCCGGCCTCGACGGACGCGCGCACTTCCCGGCGCCCACGCTGGAGGCGGTGGTGCGTCCCCGCGACCCGGACCGGGCCCTGGCGCTGCACGCCGCGCTGCTGGACCTGGCGGACGCCGACCCGTTCATCCGGACCCGGGTGGCCCCGGACGGCGGCACGAGCGTGCTGCTCTACGGCGAGGTGCAACGCGAGGTGCTGGCCGCGACGCTGACCGAGACGTACGGGATCGAGGCGGACTTCGGGCCGGGCCGGCTGATGCACGTCGAGCGACCGGTCGGCACCGGCAGCGCCGTGGAGATCATCGGGCACGGCTTCTCCGGCACGGTCGGGTTCCGGGTCGAGCCCGGTTCCGGCGTGGACTACCGGCTGGCGGTCGAGCTCGGTTCGCTGCCGCTGTCGTTCCACCGGGCCATCGAGGAGGCCACCCGCGCCGCGCTCGACCAGGGACGCCACGGCTGGCCGGTCACCGACATCCGGGTCACGCTCACCCACAGCGGCTACTGGTCGCCGATCACCACCGCCGGGCACTTCCGGGACCTCGCGCCCCACGTCCTCATGCGGGCGCTCGCCGAGGCCGGCACCCGGGTCTTCGAGCCGTGCCGCCGGTTCGAGGCGGAGGTGCCGGCCGACCGGCTCGGCCCGGTCACGACGTACCTGGGCCGGCTCGGCGCCCGGATCGACAGCGCCGACGAGATCGCGGCCGGCTGGCGGATCGGCGGCGTCCTGCCGACCCGGCTGGAACCGGAGGCACAGCAGCGGCTGCCGGACCTGTCCCGCGGCGAGGGGTTGTGGTCGTCGACGCCCGGCGGGGACCGGCCGGTGGTCGGCGACCCGCCCGGCCGGCCGCGCACCGACGGCAACCCGTTCGACCGGGTGGAATACCTGCGCTTCCTGGCCCAGCGCCGGTGACCGGCCCGGCAGGCGCCGCCGTCCGCGCCTCCTGAGTACGCCGACTCATGCCCGCCACATCGACCTCGGCCACGCTGGACCGCATGACGTCTGCCACCACCGCCACCGCCCGCCGGGGCGGACCGATCGTCGGGCTGCTTGTCGTGCTCTGGGTCTGCGGGCTGATCGCGACGGCCACCTGGTGGGTGGGCATCGGCCTGCGGCAGTGGTCGGTCAGCTACGGCGACGCCCCGGGTGAGGTCGCGGACCTGCGCCACCGGGCGACGCTTGCCCTGCTGACCTTCGTCCTGGTGGCGGTCGCCGGGCCCGTTCTCGTCGCGCTGGTGGCGTACCACCTGCGACTGGTCCGTACCGCGATCGTCTTCCTGGTGCTCGCCGTCGGGCTCGCCGTGCCCGCCCTGCCGATCGCCGTGCACGCCGCCCGGGACCTGAACCCGGCGCCGGCCCCGACCACGCCCGGCCCGCCGGGACACTGCATGGAGCACAGCGGTGGTGACACCCGCTGCCCGGGCGGTTGACCACCCTCCCGACAGTCGGCAACAAATCTAGGAATCTCGATCTATGGAAGTGGGTAGAGGCGGGGTCCCGGGCGGTGCGCCCGGGACCGATCGGAGGTTCGATGCGCAGACCCCGCACGCTCCTGCTGCCGGCCGCCACCATGGTGATCACCCTGGGCACCGGGCTGCTGCCCGCCCTGGCCCAGCCGGCCGTGGACCACACCCCCGCCGACGCCGTCGACGAGCGCACCTGCATCCGCACCATCGAGGGGGTGGACTGGTTCTTCGATCCGTGCGTCGCACCGGACGAGCCGTTGCCGCCCGACGTGCGGACCGGCATCGAGGAGGACCGGCAGGCCCGGTGCGGGCCGACCGGCGCGCCCTCGACGACGCCACTCGCGGTCGCCCTGACGGCGACGCCCTCGGCTTCCTCGACCGCGACCGTCGCCCCGACCAGCGTTCCGACCTCCACCGGCAGCGCGGGTCCGGGTCCGAGCGGATCGGTCGACCCGTCCGCCTCGGCGGTGTCGCCGAGACCGTGCCCGGTCACCCCGAGCCCCACCGTGCCGGCGTCCGGCCCGCCGTCGTCACCCGGCACGACCACGTCCGCCACGCCGCCGACCACCGCCGCGCCATCCAGCAGCACCGTGACGCCCAGCGCCACCGTGCCGCCCAGCGCCTCGGTCCCGCCCAGCGCCACCGCGCCACCCAGCAGCAGCGCACCGCCCAGCACCGCGCCGCCCAGCAGCACCGTGCCGCCCAGCGCCACCGTGCCGCCCTCGGGGAGTCCGTCACCGCCTGCCGGCGGCTGCGCGGCGACCGGCGGCACCGCGCCCACCGACAGCCGACTCCCCGAAGCGGAGAAGGACCGGCTCTGCCCACCGAACCGGAATCCGGCCGCGCCCGCGGTGCTGGTGGCAACCGGCGACTCCGTCACCTCGGCGCACATCCAGGCGAAACACCACCACGAACCCAAGAAGTGCGCCGTCAACCAGAACACCCAGGCGGACCAGCGCGGCCTGCCCGGCAACGACATGACGTCGAGCTACGCGGGCAGGTACGTGACCGCGCTCAACCAGGACGTGGTGGAGTACTACAACTTCGCGCGCACCGGCATGGGCACCGGCGACATCCTCGGCGCGCCGGCGACCTATCCGGACGCCTGCGAGAACCTCTGGTCGCGCACGTCGCCGCCGATAGCGCTGGCCGAGGCGGCCGTGGCCAAGGCCAAACAGGATCGGCGCAAGGCGTACTTCGTCACCACCGGCGGGATCAACAACACCAACTGGACCCAGGTGGCCCAGGGCATCGCGATGTGCGGCATGGCCGAGTTGATGCGGACGGAGATGGTCAAGTACTTCATCCGGAACAACCTCCCGCTCAACGCGGTGATGCGCTGGTACGACACGACCGGCAAGCAGGTCGGCCGGGACGACGTCATCAAGGGCGGGGCGTGCCAGGTGGTGCTCCAGGAGAACGTCAACGCCGGCAACGAGAAGGAGGTGACGATCGACCGGCTCCGGTTCGTGGTGCCCGCCTTCGACGGACCGGCCAACTACGCGAAGATCACCGCGGACGTCAACGCGATCACGACCCGGATGGTCCGCGCCGGGGCGGACAAGGTCGTCTGGATGGGCTACTACGACATCACGCCGGCGAAGGTGGCGCTGGGTTCGTTCGCCCAGACGTACGTGCAGAACACGAAGTTGCCCGACCCGGTCAAGGGCGCGCTGCCGAACATCCCCGACGTCGAGGTGGACCTCGTGACGCAGCCGGCGTGGAAGACACAGGTCCAGGCCTGGACGAAGGACGTCAACAACGCCATCCGGGCGAGCATCCTGCCCGCCGACCCGATCGTCCGTTTCCAGCCGGCGCCGGCCCTCACCTCCGACAAGATCCAGAAGAAGTTGATCGGTGGGTGCCCGCACCCCAACCTGCCCGGGCACGACGAGTTGGCCAAGGCACTGGACGCCGCGATCAAGGCGTAGGCCGCACGGAACCGGGCCGGTACGCGGATCGCGTACCGGCCCGGTCACCGGGATCGGGCGTGGCGCCCTGGGACAGTCTCGGCCTCATCTACGACCGGCTCGGCCACCACCGTCGGGCGGCCCGGTGCTACGGCCGGGCGCTGACGCTCTACCAGCGCATCGGTGACCGGTACGACGAGGCGGACACCCTGACCCGGCTCGGTGACTGCCGGCACTCCGCCGGTGACCGGGCCGGCGCGCACCGCACCTGGCGCCGGGCCCTGGTCATCCTCGACGGCCTCGGCCACTCGGACGTCGACCGGGTCCGCGAGCGGCTGGGCCGGGCTGCGCCGGGCGAGCCCGGGTGATCAGTCGTCCTGGTGGCGGCGGAGCATCTTCTCCGTCTCCGGGTCGTAGTGGAGTTCCCGCACCTCCTGCGGGCACCGGCAGGCGTCGGCGATCCGGGCCGCCCAGGCCAGCCCCTCCTCGCGGGTCTCCGCGTCGACGATCACGAACCCGCCGAGGAACCTCGCGGCCTCCGGGTCGGGGCCCTCGGTGACCGTCCCGTCCGCGGCCACGACGCTCGCCCGCTGGCGTTCGACCCCGATGCCGAACACGTACGCGCCGGCCTTCACGGCGTCCTCCATCACCGCGTGCGAGGCCTTGTCCACGTCTGCCATCTCCTCGGCGGGGATGTGGTCCATCGCGCCGTCTTCGAACGAGATCAGGTACCGCTTCATGCCATGACTCCCTTGTCCCGGGCGACTCTCTCCGGTCACCCCTCCCCTGTCCCTACCCAAACAGGACGATCAGATATCGACGCCCGTACCGGAAGATTCTCCATCAGGTTTCCCTGTCCCGCTCACCGACCGTGGTGCCGGCACCACCCGAACGTGAGTGTCGGCACCGCCGACCCGACCGCGGGAAAAAGGACTGGACCGGGCGACACCCGGGCTTGTAGCTTGCGGCTGACCGTGACCCGGCCCGAGGAGGTGAGACCCATGAACCGTATCGATGTGGGTGCTCCGCCTCCGGTCCCGGTCGGGCGATCGACGTAGGTGTCGCCGGGAGCGCCCTCGCCACCACGGCGCTTCCCGAAAGGCAACACCATGTTCGATGTGATCATCGCCGGCTGCGGGCCGGTCGGCGCGATGCTGGCCGCCGAACTACGGCTGCACGACGTCCGGGTGCTCGTCCTGGACAAGGAGACCGAGCCGACGTCGTTCGCCCGCATCGTCGGTCTGCACATCCGCAGCATCGAGCTGCTGGCCATGCGCGGGCTGCTGGCGCGCGTGCTCGAACGCGGGCGACGGCGTCCGGCCCGCGGTTTCTTCGCCGCCATCGACAAGCCCGCGCCGGAGGGCCTGGACTCCGCGTACGCCTATCTGCTGGGAATCCCGCAGCCGGTCCTCGTCCACCTGCTCGAAGAGCACGCGGTCGCGCGGGGTGCGCAGGTCCGGCGGGGTTGTGCGGTGGCCGGCCTCGCGCAGGACGACGACGGGGTGACCGTCGAGCTGGCCGACGGGCAACGGCTGCGCACGCGCTACCTCGTCGGCTGCGACGGTGGGCGCAGCACGGTGCGCAAGCTGCTCGGCGTCGGCTTCCCCGGCGAGCCCGCGCGGTCCGAGACGTTGCTGGGCGAGATGGCCGTGGGCGTGTCGCCCGAGGAGATCGCCGCCCGGGTGGCCGAGGTCCGGGAAACCGACAGGCGGTTCCTGGTGGGGCCCGTCGGCGTCGGGATCTACCGCGTCATCGTCCCCGTTCCGGGCGTCAGCGACCGCGCGACGCCGCCGACGCTTGAGGACTTCCGACGCCAGCTCCGCGTGGTCGCCGGCACCGACTTCGGGGTGCACTCCCCGCGTTGGATGTCCCGCTTCGGGGACGCCACCCGGCTCGCGGAACGCTACCGCGTCGGTCGGGTGCTGCTGGCCGGCGACGCGGCCCACATCCATCCGCCGATCGGCGGGCAGGGCCTCAACCTCGGCCTCCAGGACGCGTTCAACCTCGGGTGGAAGCTGGCCGCGCAGGTCCGGGGCTGGGCGCCTGACACGCTGCTCGACACCTACCAGGCCGAACGCCACCCGGTCGCCGCAGACGTGCTGGACAACACGCGCGCCCAGATGGAACTGCTGTCCACCGGGCCGGGCCCACGAGCCGTCCGCCGGCTGCTCACCGAACTGATGGACATCGACGAGGTGAACCGCCGCCTGATCGAGAAGATCACCGCGATCGACGTCCGCTACGACCTCGGTGAGGGACCCGACCTGCTCGGCCGCCGCCTGCCCGAGGTCGACGTGCGGCAGGGCCGCCTCTACGACCTGCTGCACCACGGCCGCGGTCTGCTGCTGGACCGCACCGGCCGGCTGACCGTCGACGGGTGGTCGGACCGGGTCGACCACCTCGGGGATCCCACCGCGACGCTGGACGCCCCGGGCGTGCTGCTCCGCCCGGACGGCCACGTCGCCTGGGTCGGCGACGACCAGCGGGACCTGGACAGGCACCTGTCCCGCTGGTTCGGCGAGCCACACGCACAGGCCCCGAGCGCCCCGCCGGCCTGAGCGTCGGCCGCCCCGGCCCCGACGTACCCCGGGGACCGGACGTGACCGACGTCCGGTCCCCGGACCGCCCGCGTACCGGCGAATGCGCTTGCCGGGCGGACGCCGGCCTGTCACGCTCCGTCCATGATCGACAAGCCCGACGTCGACGAACGGTCGCTGGCGGCGGAGGTGGCCGCCGCCTGGGCGCTGGACGTCTCCGCTCTCGTCTTCCTGCCGGTCGGCCTCGACGGCCGGGCCTGGGCCTACCGGGTGGACACGGTCGACGGCGGGCGCTGGTTCCTGAAGCTCCGGCTCGGCGAGTTCACGCCGGCGGCCGTCCGGCTGCCCGGCCTGCTCCGGGCCCGGGGCATCCGGCAGGTGGTCGCGCCGATCGACCGGCCCGACGGCGGCACCCGGCACGCCTTCGGGGACCACCACCTGCTGCTCTACCCGTTCCACGACGGCGGGAGCCGGTGGGAGCGCGGCCTCACGGACCAGCAGTGGATCGAGTACGGCGAGTTCCTGGGTCGCCTGCACACGATCACGCCGACCGCCGGGATCGCCGGCCTCCTGCCGGCCGAGACCTACCGGTCGAGCGCCGGCGAAAGGCTGCGGACGCTGGGCCGGCAGGCGGCGGCGAGCGCCTCCCTCGGCGCGTTCTGGCACCGGTACGGCGACGCGCTGCACCGGTTGTCGGCGACCGTCGACGAGCTGGCCGCCCGGATGACGCCGGCCCGGCACGTCGTCTGCCACGCCGACATCCACCCCGGCAACCTGATCGCCGACGGCGACGGCCCGCTGCACGTCGTGGACTGGGACGCGCCGGTGCTCGCGCCGCGCGAGCGGGACCTGACGTTCGTCCTCAGCGGTGACTTCGGGGACCATCCGATCGACGCGCGCCGCGCGGAACTGTTCCGCCGGGGCTACGGGCCGTGGGAACCGGACCGGACCAGGCTGAGCTACTACCGCGCCGAGCGGCACCTCGACGACGTCGCCGCGTTCCTCGCCGGCATTCTCGCCCCCGGGGCCAGCGCCGAGTCCCGCGCCAACGACAGGCACTGGCTCACCCGCATCGCCGAGACGGTCGCCGACCCCGGTTACGCGCCCTGATCTGCTGCCTGCTGTCCGGGACGGATCAGACGATCCTGAGGTTGGCCATCATGCCCATCGCGCTGTGGTCGACCATGTGGCAGTGATAGGGGTAGACGCCACGCCAGGTGTCGAACGTCGCCTGCAACCGCACGCTCTGCCCGGGCCAGACGATCACGGTGTCCTTCAGCCCGGACTCGGTGGGATCGGCCGGCGCGCCGTTGCGGTCGAGCACCCGGAACTGCACCAGGTGCATGTGGAAGTTGTGCGGCATGACCAGGTTGGCGTTGGTCACCGTCCACTCCTCGGTGCTGCCCCAGGCGATGGTGGTGTCGATCCGGGCCGGGTCGAAGACCTTCCCGTCGATGTACGCCTGATGCCCACCGGAACCCGCCTCGTCCATCCGCAGCTCGATGCTGCGGCGCACGGTCGGCGTGGGCAGCGGCGGCAGCGTACGCAGCCGCTGCGGCACCGACGTGCGGTCCGGGCCCTTCGCCGGTACGACGTCGAAGCGCATCACCTGACCCACCTGCTCGGCCGGACCGGGCCCCATCAGGTTCTGCAGCACCACCGAGGTGCCCGGCTGGTAGCGGGCGAAGTCGACCACCACGTCGAGCCGCTCACCCGGTGAGAGCAGCACGTACGGCATGGTGACCGGCGCCTCCAGCAGGCCGCCGTCGGAGCCGATCACCGTGATGTCCCCGCCGTCGGCGAGCCGCAGCAGATAGAACCGCAGGTTGCTGGCGTTGACCAGGCGCAGGCGGTAGCGGCGGGCCTGCACCTCGAAGCGCGGCCACGGCCGTCCGTTGACCAGCAGGGTGGTGCGGTTGTCGGCGTCGTCCATGGTCCAGACCAACTGGGCGTTGGCATCCAGGTGCGCGTCGCGCAGCACCAGCGGGACGTCGAACCGGCCCCGGGGCAGCGGCAGCGCCGCCTCGGTGCGGTCGGTGAGCAGGTAGAGGCTGGCCAGGCCCCGGTAGAGGTGCTCGGCCTCCATGTGGTGGGTGTGGTCGTGCATCCAGAGCGTGGCGTGCGCCTGCCGGTTCGGGTAGGTGTAGACCCGCTCGCCGCCCGGCGGGATCGTGGCGTCGCCCGAGCCGTCGTCCTCGGGGGCGGTGGCGCCGCCGTGCAGGTGCACCGCCGTGGGCATGGTCAGCCGATTCCGCTGGCGGACCACCACCCGCCGACCCGAGGTGGCGTGGATCGTGGGGCCGGGCAGGTCGCCGTTGTAGGTGTACACCTCGGTGCGCGTGCCGGGCAGGATCTCCAGTCGCCGCCGGTGCATGGTGACCGAGTAGTAGTCGGTGGTGGCGGTCCGCAGCACCGGGCGCAGGGTCTGCGGCACCGTCAACGGCACGGTGAACGGCGTCACGGGCGTGGCCGTCGGCGCGGCGGTCCCGGCCGTGGCGGGAGCCGCGCCCCACTGCCCGGCCAGACCGGCCAGGCCACCGGTCGCCCCGACGATGCCCGACGCCGCGCCGAGGCGCAGCAGTTGACGACGAGTGGACAAGGCAGTTCCTTCCCCGAAGGTGCGCGAGAGGTGCCGGCAGCCGCGGTCGGCTGGTGGGCCGGGCGGTCGTCGCAGGCACGATGATCCCGGTGAATCCGTCGGGAGGAGACCCCTATCGACCGCACATCCGCAACCGGCCGCCCCCTTAGCGCGTCCCCGCGCCCCTGGTCGCGGCCGGGTCTCCCCGCGACGCCGGGGCCGAAACCATCACGGGTCACCGGTTCCGCCGGGCAACCTGAGCACCACCTGGGAGTTGTGGTCCGACCGCATCGAGGCAGGCGCGGCGGGGTAGGTACGACCGGTATGGCCGACACCGCGCTGCTCGACCTCGCCGCCGACTACCAGGTACACGACGGATACGACGACGACCCGGTCCTGCTGCTGCCCGACGGCAGCCCGGTGGAGACCTGGCGCGACGGCTACCCGTACGACGAGCGTCTCAACCGGGAGGAGTACGACCACCAGAAGCGGTTGCTCCAGATCGAGCTGCTCAAGTTGCAGGACTGGGTCAAGGACACCGGCGAGCGGTTGGTGATCCTCTTCGAGGGCCGAGACGCCGCCGGCAAGGGCGGCACGATCAAGCGCTTCATGGAGCATCTCAACCCGCGCGGCGCGAGCGTGGTCGCGCTGGAGAAGCCGGACGAGCGTGAGGCCGGCCAGTGGTACTTCCAGCGTTGGCTGGCGCATCTGCCGGCGGCCGGGGAGATCGTGCTGTTCGACCGGTCCTGGTACAACCGGGCCGGCGTGGAGCGGGTGATGGGCTTCTGTTCCCGTAAGGAGTACCTGGAGTTCCTGCGGCAGGCCCCGGACCTGGAACGGATGCTGGTCCGTTCCGGCATCCGCCTGGTCAAGTTCTGGTTCTCGGTGTCCCGCAACGAGCAGCGCACCCGGTTCGTCATCCGCAAGGTCGACCCGGTGCGTCAGTGGAAGCTCTCGCCGATGGATCTCGCCTCACTCGACCGCTGGGACGACTACACCGAGGCCAAGGAGGCGATGTTCTTCTGGACCGACACCGCGGACGCGCCGTGGACGGTGGTGAAGAGCAACGACAAGAAGCGGGCCCGGCTGGAGGCGATGCGCCACGTGCTGCACCGCTTCGACTACGCCGACAAGGACGAGGCCGTGGTCGGCACGCCGGATCCGCGCATCATCGGGCCGGCCGGGCTCGACCTGGACCCGGAGGACCAGCCGGTGCCGATCTTCCCCCGCCCCTGACGCCCGGGCCGGTCAGTCGGTGCCGATGATCCTCCCGCCCAGCCCGGACCGGGACGTGGGCTGACCGACCAGCTCGACGAGCACCTCGTCGCGGCGGCCGTCACCGGACACGGCGGTGACGGCGTCGGTGAACGCGGAGACGAGTTGCGCGACGACCCGGGCCGAATGCGGGCGCGCGAACACTTCTTCGCGCATGCCGAAGGTGACCGAGCCGCCAACGGCGGACTGCACCTGCCGCAGCCGCTGCTCGACGTGTACGGGCCGGTCGCCCTGGCGGCGTTGGCGCTGGGCGGGCCGGTGACGGCGCTGCTCGGAGCGCTGCTGCCGGCCGGGTGGGCAGCCCGGACCGCGACCGCCCTGCGCACCGAACAGCGCGAGTTTCGCCCCCGGTCGCGCTGACACCGCGCCCGGCCGGCGGGAGGATGGGGGGCATGGGTTCCCCGGATCACCGCTACCTGCTCGACAACGCCCGGGTCGAGGCGGGTGAGCGGTTCACCTGGCTGGCCGAGCTGTTCGACGGGGTCACGCGTGGGCACTTCGACCGGCTCGGGGTGGGGCCGGGCTGGCGCTGCTGGGAGGTCGGCGCCGGCGGCCCCAGCATTCCCGAGGCGCTGGCCACGGCCGTCGGGCCGACCGGTCACGTGCTGGCCACGGATCTCGATCCGGCCTGGCTGGACCCGCACGGCCGGTACGAGGTACGCCGGCACGACATCGTCGCGGACCCGCCGCCGCAGCCCGGCACGTTCGACCTGGTGCACGCGCGGCTCGTGCTCGTCCACCTGCCCGACCGGGCCCGGGCGGTGGCGACGATGACGGCGGCGCTGCGGCCCGGCGGATGGCTGGTGGTGGAGGACGCCGACACCGAGTTGCAGCCACTGGCCTGCCTCGACGAGGTCGGCCCGGCGCAGCGGCGCGCCAACCGGCTGCGCCGGGCCGTCCGGGAGTTGCTGACCCGCCGCGGCGCCGATCTGCGCTTCGGCCGTACGCTGCCGCAGGCGTTGCGGGCGGCGGGCCTGGTCGAGGTGACGGCCGCCGGTTGCTTCCCGATCGGCGGCGTGGCCTGCGACCGGCTGGAGGCCGCGACGGTGCGCATGGTCCGTGGCGAACTGCTCGCCGCGGGGCTGGCCGACGACGTCGAGATCGACGCCCACCTGGCCGCCGTCGAGGCCGGCGAACTCGACCTCACCCTCGCGCCGCTGATCTCGGCGTGGGGACGCCGTCCAGGCTGAGCGGTCGGCCGCACGCCGTTGGCCGGCGAGGACGAGCGCGAGGACGTCCGCGTCGGCCGGCGAACGCCGAGAAACCTCTGCGGATCGGGGCCGCGACGCCCGCCGCCCGAGCGTCGTTCGGAGTCGGTCGGGTACGACCAGCGTGGTAGCCGAACGCCCGTCCCGGGTTGACGACACCGTGCCGCGACTGGACTAGCGTGCGCCCATGGCCGCTCAAGCGACGCCCTGGCCAACGCGCCTGCGAAACCTCGGCCGTCGCTGTCCGTTGCTGGTGGACGGCCTGCTGGCCGGTGCCACGCTGGCCGTCAGCCTCGTCCTCGGCAGCCACCCGCCGCCGGCCGGGATGCGTCCGACGGACCTCACCGGATATGCGCTGACCTGCCTGCTCGGCGCGCTGCTCGTGGCGCGGCAGCGGGCGCCGGTGACCGTCCTGCTGCTGTACTGCGCCGTCTGGGTCGGCTACATCCACCTCGGATACTGGCCGGTCGTGAACAGTCCTGGACTGCTGCTGGTGCTCTACACCGTCGGCGCCAGACGGCCGGCCTGGACGACGGTTCCGGCGGCCGGGCTGACCGTGGCCGTCTGGACGTACGCCGGACCGGAGTCGCCGCTGATCGCCGCCGTGCAGGGGGTGGTGTGGAGTGCCGTGGTCCTCTGGGTCGGCCACGGCGCCCGGCAGTTGGCCGTCCGGAACCGGCAGCTCGCCGGGTTGACCATCCAACTGCGGCACGAGCAGGAGCAACGCGCCCACCGTGCGGTGGTCGAGGAACGGTTGCGCCTGGCCCGGGAGCTGCACGACGTGGTGGCCCACCACCTGTCGGTCGTCTCGGTGCAGGCGGGTCTCGCCCGCTACGTGCTCTCCTCCGATCCCGACACCGCCGACCGTGCGCTGGCCACCGTCCTGGACACCAGCGGGGAGGCGCTGGAGGAGCTGCGCCGGCTGCTGACCGTGCTGCGGCTGAGCCCGGACGACAAACCGGCGGACGCCGGGGCGTACGCGCCGGCCCCGGGCCTGGCCCAGCTCGACGACCTGGTGAACCGGATGCGGGCGGCCGGGGTCCCGATCACGGTCACCGTCACCGGGCGGCCCCGACCGCTGCCGCCCGGCGCCGACCTCTGCGCGTACCGGGTCGTCCAGGAGGGCCTGACCAACGTCCTCAAGCACGCCGCCCCGGCGTCGTCGACGATCGACCTGCGCTACGACAGCGACCGGTTTGTCGCGCGGGTGTCCGACGACGGCCGGCGGGCGGCCACGGCGACGGGGGCCGCCACGTCCGCCGGCCACGGTCTGCTCGGGATGCGGGAGCGCGCCAAGCTGTACGGCGGGTCGCTCGCCGCGGGCCCGCGCCCCGGCGGCGGCTTCGAGGTCGTCCTGACGATGCCCGTCCCGGGGACAATGGGAGACCAGCGCCGTGCACCGGCCGACCGGGACGGGTGACGGCGGGAAGGGCATGCCATGCGTCGTCGACGACCAGGTGCTCATCCGCGCCGGCCTCGCGGCGCTCATCAACGCCGCTCCCGGGTTCGAGGTGGTGGGCCAGGCGGCCGACGGTCACGAGGCGGTGGAGCAGGCCCGGGCCGGCCGGCCGGACGTCGTCCTGATGGACATCCGGATGCCGGGGCTCGACGGCGTTCGGGCCACCGAGCAGATCCTCGCGGCGGCCGCCGGGTCCCCGCCCCGCGTCCTCATCCTCACCACCTTCGACCTGGACGAGTACGTCTACGCGGCGCTTCGCGTCGGGGCCAGCGGCTTCCTGCTCAAGGAGACCCCACCGCACCGGCTGCTCGCCGCGATCCAGGCCGTCGCCGAGGGGGAACACATGTTCGCGCCCACGGTGACCCGGCGCCTCATCGAGACGTACACCCGGGGCGGGCCGGTCGGTCCGGAGCCACCGTCGGACCTGTGCCCGCTGACAGCCCGGGAGACCGAGGTGCTCCGGCTGGTCGCCAAGGGGATGACCAACACCGAGATCGCCGACGACCTCGTGCTCAGCGAGGCGACGGTCAAGACGCACCTGAACCGGACCATGACCAAGCTCAACCTGCGCAGCCGCGCCCAAGCCGTGGTGATCGCGTACGAGTGCGGACTGGTCGCGCCACGGCGCGAACCGGGGTGATGACCCTGAGGAGGCAGGACACCGGGCGGGAGTACCGCCCAGGTTGACCGCAAACCTCATTTCGCCGTACGACGCGACCGGCATCGGCTCTGCGTACTTTCGGTGACACGGCGGTCGCGCACCGCGTCCGCGAATTACCGAGAGGTTGGAGGAGCCATGAAGGCTGTCGGTTTCCGGCGTTCCGGAATGCTCATGGGATTGTTGGCGGCGGGAGTGGCGTTGGTCGGGGCGACGACCCTGTCGTCGCCGGCCCAGGCTGAGCCCGTCCAGCTCACCCAGCCCGCCCGAGTCGCCGCCACGACGACCGTCGAGGTCCAGGCGTCGGGCCCGGGGACCACCTACCAGAGTTCCAACGGTTGGTGCCACTACACCAACTGGGGCGGGTCCTTCTACTGTCAGAGCCAGTACAACCACACGCTTCCCAACGGCTACCACCAGGTCTTCGTGATCGGGACCAACAAGCAGGTCTACTCGCGGTGGCAGTCCAGTTCGGGGGTCAGCGGCTGGGTTTCCCTGGGCGGCACGTGCATCAAGCCGGGGCACCACTCCGTCGACATGTGGGAAGTGAACGGTCGGCAATTCACCATCGCCTGCGTGGGAAGCGACGGTTGGGGCTACCTCAAGACCCGGAACAGCAACGGAACCTGGACGAAGTGGAATGGTCCATACAACCTGATCTGGAACTGAACCGCCACGCCCCGGCCCCGCCCCTGTCGAGGGCGGGGCCGGGGCCTGCTTCTCGACGCTGCGCCCTCACCGGACCTCCGTGAGGGCGCAGCGCCTTGCGGGAGCGGGCCGTCAACCCCACCCCCGGGCCGTTCCCGTCCCCGGCCCTTCCGCCGGTGCGGTGAAACTCCGACCGGCACCACCGGCGGGTCCACGCTCCCGCTCATCGGCGCTCCGACGGCTGGTGCAGACCCGCGTCCGTCAGCGCCTCGATCACGTCGGCGGCCGTCGGATGGTCGCCGACGAGCGTCTCCAGGGCGGAGGCGAGGAAGTTCCCCGGCGCCAGGTGCCGGCAGTGCTCGAAACTCCGCACCAGGGAGAACAGCTCCACCCGGGCAGCGGTGTCGCGCCGTAGCTGGTGCACGATCACCGGCGGCAGGAGATCGTAGATCTGTTCGCGGAAGGCCGGCTCGGTCGTCCGCGGGACGGCGAGCAACCGATCCACCAGCACGCGGTACCGGTCGCGGTCACACGGGCCGACAGCGGCGCCGGGGGCAGCCGGTCGCCGGCGGGTCGCGGTGCCGGAACCCCGGTCACCGCGAGAGCCTCCGTCAGATGGCGTTCCAGGGCCCGACTCGACGAGCAGCACGTCAACGCGCTCTCCTCCGGCGGCGGAGACGTGGACACGATCGCTCAACTTCTCGCCGTCGAGCGGAGCTGGCGTCTCCTGCAGTTTCGCGCCCTAGGCGGGGGTCTGGGCGGGCAGTGGACCCGCCACTGGGCGTACGTGGCAGGCGGACCTACGGGACGGGTGGGCGGTGGCCGCAACGCCGCTGGTGTTCCTCGGCTGGGGAGTGGCCCTGGGCGTCACCACCACCGGCTACGCCATGGCCACCCGCGACTCACGGCGCGCGAGTCCCGACAGTCGGGCATCATATTGACACTTATCGCTGCCGCTGTGACAGTGACCGCATCCCGTTCCCGCCCGCGCGCATCTGGATGACCCAGGTCGGTCGAGGCGCGAGCGGCCAACCGCCACCGGCCACCACAGGCAGTGCCGTGGCGACATCCGCGGGAGTACGCATGAGACGGACATCGAAGATCTGGGCGGGGCTTGCGGCCGTCGTCCTTCCCGTCACCGCGGTGGTCATGGTGCTCGGCGGGACACCGGCCGACGCCGCGGTGGGTGGTTCCGGCCCCTATCCCGCCGACTACGAGACCTCGACCACCCTGGCCAACCACACCATCTTCCGGCCCCAGACGCTCCCGTCCGAACGCCTTCCCATCCTCGTGTGGGGCAACGGCGGCTGCTCGGCCAACGGCCTCTCCCAGGGCAACTTCCTCCGCGAGATCGCCTCCCACGGCTTCCTCGCCATCGCCAGCGGGGCGCCGAACGGGTCCGGCTCCACCACCTCCCAGCTGCTCACCCAGTCCATCGACTGGGCCGTCGCGGAGAACTCCCGATCGGGCAGCAAGTACTACAACCGGCTCGATACGTCGAAGATCGCGGTCGCCGGTTTTTCCTGTGGCGGGCTGGAGGCGTACGCCGTCTCCGCCGACCCGAGGGTCACCACGACCGGCATCTTCAGCAGCGGTCTGTTGAACGATGCCGATGACTACCAGCTCAGGCGGTTGACCAAGCCGATCGCCTACTTCGTCGGCGGGCCCAGCGACATCGCCTACCCGAATGCCATGGACGACTGGGGCAAGCTGCCGGCCGGGCTGCCCGCGTTCATGGGCAATCTCAACGTCGGGCACGGCGGCACCTACGACCAGCCCAACGGCGGCGAGTTCGGCCGGGTGGCCGTGCTCTACCTCAAGTGGCGCCTCAAGGGTGACACCACCGCCGGGCGCAACTTCGTCGGCGCCGACTGCGGCCTGTGCCACAGCCCGTGGACCGTCCAGCAGAAGAACCTGACGCTCGACGACGGCCCGCCGCCCACCAGCCCGCCCCCCACCGAACCCCCGCCCACCACTCCCCCGCCCGGCGGTGGGACCCCCGTCTGCACCGCGGTCTACTCCGTCCAGGACCAGTGGAGCAGCGGATTCGTCGCCAGCGTCAACGTCACCGCCGGTAGCACCGCCCTCACCGGCTGGCGGGTGACGCTCACCCTGGCCGGCGGAGCATCGATCACCTCGCTGTGGAACGGCGTCGCCAACGGCGCCAGCGGGACGGTCACCGTCGCGAACCAGAGCTACAACGGACAACTGGCCGCCGGCCAGTCCACCAGCTTCGGGTTCCAGGGCAGCGGAACCGGCGGGGGAGCCACCGCCACGTGCGTCGGAAGCTGACGCCCGACGACGCCGTACCGGTCCGGAGCCACGCCCGGACCGGTACGAGGTGCGCCGGCACGACATCGTCGCGGACCCGCCGCGGCGCCGATCTGCGCTTCGGCCGTACGCTGCCGCGGGCGTTGCGGGCGGCGGGCCTGGTCGACGTGACGGCCGCCGGTTGCTTCCCGATCGGCGGCGTGGCCTGCGACCGGCTGGAGGCCGCGACGGTGCGCATGGTCCGTGGCGAACTGCTCGCCGCGGGGCTGGCCGACGACGTCGAGATCGACGCCCACCTGGCCGCCGTCGAGGCCGGCGAACTCGACCTCACCCTCGCGCCACTGATCTCGGCGTGGGGACGCCGTCCAGGCTGAGCGGTCGGCGGGGGCTCGCCGGCCGGCGCGCGCCGCGAAGCCCTTGCCCTTCGCCGGGGGCAGCCTTAGGTTGCATTGATGATCCTCAGTGGGGAGCCTCGTTCCGGCCCGCCTCGGGACGCCGGCCACGACGCGCCGCGACCGGAGGATCTCGACGGCATCGCCTACCTGCGAGGGCTCTCGAGGCGGGGGTTCCTCACCGGCGCCGCGCTGGCCGCGTCCGGGGTGTCGGCCGCCTTCGCGCTGCTGCCCGGCGCCGCCCGGGCCGCGGGCAGCTATCAGCGGCCCTGCGGGAACGTCCGGATCTCCAGTTCCTGGCAGGACCACCGGAACCGGACCCCGCCCTCGGCCGAGCCGGGCACCGACTACGCGGTGGCCACCGGCACTCCGGTCGTGGCCGCGGCGAACGGCACGATCCGCCTCGTGAAGACCGACACCTCCACCGCGACCGGACGCGTCGTGGGGATGGCCCACGACGACGGCAACTACACCCGACACCTGCACCTGTCGAGGATCGCCGTCTCCACCGGGCAACGCGTGTCGCGGGGCCAGACGATCGCCTACTCCGGCGCGTCGGCGAACGGCAGCGACCAGGGTGTCGGGCCGCACGTGCACACGAGTCTCTGGCTGAACACCGGCAGCCCGACGAATTTCGGCGCCACCACGGATTTCGAGAACCACGTCGGAGACGGGGGCAACCCCAACCCGCCGGACCAGGAGGCAGACGAAGTGTTCATCGCGAATGTGAGAGGCAACTGGTACCTCGTGGTCCCGCAGGGCTCCGGCAAGCCGCGGGCGGTGGTCCTCGGCGGCGACAGCAACGCCGCCGCGTCCGGCCTGCCCGTGCTGAACTTCACCTGGGACCCGTCGATCAACGCGCTCCGGGCCGCCGTCGACGGCATCGGCTGACGCCACCCGGCGGGTCACGCCAACCGGCCCGGGAAGGAACGGCGCTCCCCGCCGGGCCGTACCGGGCCACCGTGAGGGCGTTGTGGTCACCGTCGATGATGGTGGGGTGACTCGGGTGTTCCGGCGTCGGCTGCGGCGGCGCGTGGTCGTGCTCGCGGTGGTGGCTGTCGGTTGTGCGCTGGTGGCCGTGTCGGCCTGGTGGTTGCCGGCCGGTTGGTGGTCGCCCCGCCCGGGGTGGACGGGCACCGAACAGGCCGGCTGGATCGCCGGGATCGCGGGCGCGGTGTTCGCGCTGGCGTCGTTGGTCTTCGACCGTCTCGACGCTCGTGGGGCACGTGCCGCGGGGTCGGCCCGGGTGGGTGGGGTGGTCCGGATCGGTCGGGTGCCGCAGCAGGCCGCCTGGTTCCAGGACCGCGAGGCCCGCGTCGATCTGATGCGGGCGGCCCGGACCGGGCGGACCGCGGTGTTGACACAGGTGCTGTCGGGGATGGGTGGTGTCGGCAAGACGCAGTTGGCCGGCCAGTTCGCTCGTCACCTCGACACCAATGGTGAGCTGGACGTGTTGGTCTGGGTCACGGCGTCCAGTCGTGACGCGATCATCGCCGCCTACGCGGAGGCGGCGCGTGCTGTCGGTGTGGCGACCGCCGATCTGGAGCCGGAGACAGCGGCGGGGCGGTTGCTGGTCTGGTTGGAGCGCACCGACCGGCGGTGGCTGGTCGTGTTGGACAACCTCGACGCGCCCGGCGATGCCGCCGGTTGGTGGCCGCCGGCCAACCGTGACGGCCGTACCGTGGTCACCACCCGCCGTCGGGATCCGGTCCTGCACACCGACGGTCGCGTCCTGGTGCCGGTCGACCTGTTCACCCCCGCCGAGGCCGTCGACTATCTCACCCGGGCCACCGGCACCACCGGCGACCAACAGGGCGATGTCGAGGCGTTGGCCGCCGACCTCGGCTATCTGCCGCTGGCGGTCGCGCAGGCCGCGGCGTTCATCCGCGATCGTGGCATCGACGCGGCGGCCTACCGGGACCGACTGGCCGGTCAGCGCCTGGCCGATCTCGCGCCGCCCGACGACGCCCTGCCCGACGACCACCGGGCCACGGTCGCGGCCACCTGGCTGTTGTCCCTGGACGCCGCCGACAACCACCCGCCCCGGGGGTTGGCCCGACCGGTACTGGACCTGGCCGCGCTGCTCGATCCCAACGGGATCCCGGAGGCGGTCTTCACCACCGACGCGGTCGTCGCGCACCTCGGCGCGGTGACCGGCCAGGACGTGGCAGCACCGATGGTGACCGACGCCATGCGTAACCTGCATCGACTCAACCTCGTCACCCAGGACGCCGCCACCGCCGGCGTACGCGTGCATGCCCTGGTGCAACGCGCCACCCGCGACCACGGCGACCCGGCCCGGCTGGGCGCCGCGGCCCGCGCCGCCGCGGACGGGCTGCTCGCCCTCTGGCCGGACATCGACCGGGATCCCAAGTACACGCAGACCCTGCGCGCGAACACCACCACCCTGCGGGCCGGCAGCGGGGACAGCCTGCTGCTCCCCGCCCCCCACGGACTGCTGTTCCGCAGCATCCGAAGCCTCGGCGACACGGGCCAGGTCACCGCCGCCGCCACCGCCCTCGAACAGCTCCTCACCGACTGCCTGCGGGTCCTGGGCCCCGACCACGGCGACACCCTGACCACCCGCCACAACCTCGCCTACTGGCGGGGAGAAGCCGGCGACCCCACCGGCGCCGTGGCCGCCTTCGAACAGCTCCTCACCGACTGCCTGCGGGTCCGGGGACCCGACCACCCCCACACCCTGGACATCCGCCACAACCTCGCCTACTGGCGAGGAGAAGCCGGCGACCCCACCGGCGCCGTCGCCGCCTACGAACAGCTCCTCACCGACCAGCTCCGGGTCCGGGGACCCGACCACCCGCACACCCTGGCCACCCGCGGCCACCTCACCCGCTGGCGGGTGGAAGCCGGCGACACCACCGGCGTCGTCGCCGCCTTCGAACAGCTCCTCACCGACTATCTGCGGGTGCTGGGGCCCGACCACCCCGACACCCTGGCCACCCGCGGCAATCTCTCCTACTGGAGGGGGAAGTCCGGAGACATCGCCGGCGCCGTCGCCGCCTTCGAACAACTCCTCACCGACCAACTCCGGGTGCTGGGGCCCGACCACCCCGACACCCTGATCACCCGCAACGACCTCGCCGGGCGGCGGGGAGAGGCCGGCGACGCCACCGGCGCCGTCACCGCCTACCGGCAGCTCCTCACCGACCAGCTCCGGGTGCTGGGACCCGACCACCCCGCCACGCTGATCACCCGCCACAACCTCGCCCGGTGGCGGGGAGAGGCCGGCGACCCCGCCGGTGCCGTCACCGCCTACCGGCAGCTCCTCACCGACCGGCTCCGGGTGCTGGGACCCGACCACCCGCACACCCTGACGACCCGGCACAACCTCGCCCACTGGCGGGGAGTGGCGGGCGATCCCACCGGCGCCGTCGCCGCGTACGAGCAGCTCCTCACCGACCGGTTCCGGGTCCTGGGAGCGGACCATCCCGACACCGTGAACACCCGCCACAACCTCGCCGGATGGCGGGAGCGAGCCGGCGACCCCACCACCGATGCTTCCCAGGACGACGGGCCGTAGGCCCCGCGCCCGCCACCGCGCGGGCCGGGACGTGCACGTCCCACCCCGGCCCCGCCCGATCGAGGGATGCGGCCGGGGCGTGGCTGGCCGCCCGTCCGTCAGCGCGGAGCTATGCGGAGTTGCGCCATCTGCGGCCGTGCCGGCCGATGAGCCGGTCGGCGTCGGTCGGCCCCCAGGAGGCGGCCTCGTAGGTGGGGATCGGCGTGTCGTCCTTCTCCCAGTTCTCGATGATCGGATCGACGATCCGCCAGCACTGCTGCACCTCGTCGCTGCGGATGAAGAGCGACGCGTCACCGATCAACGCGTCCAGGAGCAGCCGCTCGTACGCCTCCGGGGACTCCTCGACGAACGTCTGGTCGTACGAGAACTCCATGGTGGCGGTGCGGACCCGGAACGAGTGGCCCGGAACCTTCGCGCCGAAGCGCAGCGAGATGCCCTCGTTCGGCTGGATCCGCAGGATCAGCGCGTCAGCTTCGAGGCCGGTGAGCTGGTCGGTCGGGATCGGCAGGTGCGGCGGGCGCTGGAACTGCAACGCCACCTCGGTGAGCCGGGCCGGCAGGCGCTTGCCGGTGCGCACGTAGAACGGCACCCCCGCCCACCGCCAGTTGTCCACGTTGAGCCGCAGCGCGGCATAGGTCTCGGTCCGCGACAGCGGGTCGACGCCTGCCTCCTCGCGGTAGCCGGCCATCAGTTCCTCGCGGGTGCCGCCCCGGGTGTACTGCCCGCGGACCGCGGCCTCGGCGATGTCCCGGTCGGTGGGGAGCCGGATCGCCTGCAGCAGCTTCACCTTCTCGTTGCGCAGGCCCTCGGCCTCGAACGAGGCGGGCGGCTCCATCAGGGCCAGCGCGAGGACCTGGAGCACGTGGTTCTGCACGATGTCCCGCATCGCGCCGGCCTCCTCGTAGAAGCCGCCACGGGTGCCGACGCCAAGGGTCTCCGCGACGGTGATCTGCACGTGGTCGACCCAGGAGCGATCCCAGATCGGCTGGAAGATCGAGTTCGCGAAGCGCAGCGCCAGCACGTTCTGGACGGTGTCCTTGCCCAGGTAGTGGTCGATCCGGAAGACCTGGTGCTCGTCGAACGCGCTGTGCACGACGGCGTCCAGCTCCCGGGCCGTGACCAGGTCGCGCCCGTACGGCTTCTCGATGACCAGGCGGGAGAAGGAGCCCTCACGTGGCCGGTTGAGCCCGACCCCGGCCAGCCCGTTGATCACCGGCTCGAAGGCGCCGGCCGGGGTCGACAGGTAGAAGAGCCGGTTGCCGGACGTACCCCGCTGCGCGTCCAGCTCGTCGAGGGTCTCGACGAGCCGCTTGTAGGTCGCCGGGTCGTCGTAGCCGCCGGCCACGTAGCGTACGCCGCCTCGGAGCTGGCGCTTGTCGGCGAGTTCGCGCCCGCCGAGGGCGCTCTCGGCGAACTGCTCGTCGGTCATCGGCGTACGCGCGACGCCGACCAGCGCGAACTGGTCCGGAAGCCGCTCGTGTCGAGCCAGGCTCTCGACTGCGGGCAGCAGCTTGCGTCGGGTCAGATCACCGGAGGCGCCGAAGATCACCAGCGTGGCCGGCGGGGCACTCCGCTCCTGGATGAGCTGAGATGCGTGGTCCATGGTCTGCGTTCCTCCGGGCACTAGGGGTGTCGGGGTCGGGTGGTGCCGCGCTGCCATGCCTGAGATTGTGCGACTGATGCGGTCGTGCCGGGGCCACGCGACGTTGCTCCCTTGGTCGAGGAACCTGAGCGTCGCATGCCGTCCTGAGGGGCCGGCGGCTCGGTGGCGGGTTCGGTGCGTCGCCGTGGCCCCGCCCCGACGTCCGGCCGCACACCCGCACGCCCTCCACCGGGTTAACGAAAAAGAAACACGCTGGCCACCAATTTCGAGCAGAAACCGCCTGATCCATCGGTCAGCGAAGTGGTCGAATCGAAGTTGACCGAATGCTGGCGCATCGTCTGTCGTCATTGCATAATGGCTCCGCCGCACCGCCACCCCCGGCGTGCCGACGCCGAGTGGAGGGCCATCCTTGAAGCGCGACAAGTCGCCCGTCCTACCCGGGTCCGGCACCACCGACTACGCGCGTTACATGCGCACCGACGTGCTGCTCGGACTGCAACGAAACCCGGACGAGGTCATTCACCGCGATGAGTTGCTGTTCCAGGTGGTGCACCAGTCCAGCGAGCTGTGGTTCAAGCTGGCCGCCGCCGAGGTGACCGAGACGACCGCACGGGTGGCCGTCGGCGACCTGGCCGGGGCAGCGGCACTGCTGGCCCGGGCCACCCTCGCCGTACGCCTGGTCACCGACCAGTTGGAGATGCTGGACCACTTGTCCCCCGCGGACTTCCAGGCGATGCAGCCCGCGCTGGGCAACGGATCCGGCGCCGAGTCGCCGGGCTGGCGGCACGTCCAGGCGGCCAGCCGGAAGCTCGACCGTGCCTTCGCCGACCACCTTGCCGCGCACGGGTCCACCGCGGTGGACCTGCGACCAGGAGACCGCACGGATCCGACAGGCCGGCTCGCCGAGACGATGGTGGAGTGGGACGAGCGGGTGGCGTTGTGGCGGTTCCGGCACTACCAGGTGGCGCTGCGGGTCGGGGGCCATGCTCCGGCGGGCGCGCCGAACAGTTCGGCGACGGTGCTCGCCCGGCTCGTCGAGCACCGGTTCTTCCCGGACCTGTGGCAGGCCCGACTCCACACCCCCGGTGGCAGCCCCGGGACCGACCCGCTCTGACGGCCCGCGTCCGACGCAGGGTCTCCGGTGCACCTGCGTGACAGTCGTCCTCACCCCGAAGGGCTGCCCGTGCGCGAATTGACCAACTGGTTGTCCGGAACGACGGACCCCCACACTTTTCCCTACGCGGCGGTGCTGCGAGAATTCCACCGGGTCGGCAAACACTTCGTCGAGCCGCGACTACTCGAACTGCTCGACGGAGCGCGGCAACGCCTCGCCGCCCCCGAGCGGACCGGGAGCGGTACGGCGCCCGGGCTCCTGGCCGACTTCCTCGACGCCACTCTCGACAAGTGGGACGGGCGATACGACTACCGCAGTTATCTGGCGCTGCGTCTGCTGCGGTTGCCGACCGGCGAGGACGAACCGGTCGCGACCGGAGGCGACGACACCACCACGCGGCGCGACCGGGACCGGCTGTTCGCCAGGCTGGTCGCCGACGCGGTGACGTTCGAGGTCACCGCCGCCCGGGGCGCGGCCGACCTGTTCCCGCTCCGGCGTCCCGCGTGGGCGGTGGTGGCCAAGCGCTGCCGGCTCGGCACCCGGGCCGCCGCTCCCGCGCTGCGGCGCCTCGGCCACCCGACGTGGCCCGACGACACCGCACCGGCTGATGCCGCAGCCGCACTGCACACCGTCGCCGCCACCCTCGATCCCCCGTCGGACCTGTCGCTGCGGTTGAGCATGCTGCCGGTGCACGTGACACACGACGAGTACCTGTTCATCCGGGTGCTGCAGGCCTACGAGTGCCTGTTCGCCGCACTCGTCGACGAACTCGACGCCACCGTCGCCGCGCTTGCCGACCTCCGGCCCACCCCCGCCGCCGACCGACTGGCGTACGCCCGCGACCTGCTCGACGACGCCGGTCCGCTGTTCTCGCTGCTGGCGACCATGCAGCCGGAGTCGTTCCGGACGTTCCGGCAGTACACCGAGGGAGCCAGCGCCATCCAGTCCCGCTCCTACAAGCGGGTGGAGTCGCTCTGCCGGACCCCGCTCCAGGGCCGGCTGGACTCGGTGGCGTACCGGTCGGTTCCGGAGGTGCGGGCGCGGGTCCGGGCCGGCCGGGCGACGATCGACGAGGCGTACCGCGCGGCCGTGCGCGACGGTCGACTCGACGGCCCGGACCGGCGGCTGGTGGCGCGGCGGATGGAGGAGTTCGCCGCCGCCCTGCTCCGGTGGCGGCGCACCCACCACCGCATCGCCACCCGGATGCTCGGGCAGCGTTCCGGCACCGGCTACACCGAGGGCACACCCTACCTGGCGGCGGTCCGGGACGTGCCGGTGTTCACGTCCGTCGACCGCCGGCCCGGCCCGTTCGAACCGGTGGGAGGGCAGCGCGCATGAGCCCACCCGAATCGGGACCCGGCAGCCCGCCACAGTGCCTCGACGAGGCCACGCACGCCGCGCTGCGGGCCGAGTTCCCGGTGCTGCGCACCTGTGTGTACCTGAACAGCAACTCCACCGGCGCGGTGCCGGCCGGGGCGGAGACCGTGCTGCGCGACTACTGGGAGACGCTGCGCACCTGGCGCGACGACGTCTGGCAGGGCTGGCACGTCGGCCTCGACCGGTACGCCCACTCGGTGGCCCGCCTGCTCGGCGCGCCACCGGGCAGCGTGGTCACCGACGGGAACCTCAGCACGCTGCTGGCCCGGGTGGCCTCCTGCTTCGACTACCGCCCACCCCGCGACCGCGTCGTCACCACCGACCTGGAGTACCCGACGGTCCCGTTCATCTTCCGGGCGTTCCGCCGCTACGGCGCCCGGCTCGACGTGGTCGGCGACGGCGGACCCCACCTCGACCAGGACGCCCTGGAAGCCCGTCTCGACGAACGGACGCTGCTGGTGTGCGTGTCGCACGCCAGCTTCACCTCCGGCGCCACGGTCGACCTGGCCCGCCTGGTCGCCCGCGCGCACGACGTCGGCGCGCTCGTCGTCGTCGACGCCTTCCAGACCGTCGGGGTGGTGCCGCTGGACGTCACCGCCCTCGGCGTCGACATCGTGCTCGGCGGCGCGCACAAGTGGCTCTGCGGTGTCGGCACCGCCTTCCTCTACGTCCGGCCGGAACTGGCCTCGACGCTGGAACCGGCGGCCACCGGCTGGCAGGCCGGGGACCGGGCGTTGACGTTCCAGCCGTCCGACGGATGGGCGGCCGGCGCGCAGCGGTTCGCCGGCGGCACGCCGTACCCGCTCACCGCCCTGATCTCGCAGGTCGGCCTCGACCTGCTGGCGGGCATCGGCGCCGACGCGGTCCGGGCGCACTCCCTGGTCCTCACCGGGCGGGTCCTGGACCGGGCCGCGGCGGCCGGGATCCGCGTGGTCAGCCCCACCTCGCCCGAGCGTCGCGGCGGCGTGGTCTGCCTGGACGTCCCCGACGGCGAGGCGGTCAAGCGCCGGCTGGCCGCCCAGGGGCTGATCGGTAGCTGGCGCGGCTACCTGCGGATCGGACCGCACGTCTACAACACCCTCGACGAGGTCGACGCGTTCATGGACGCGCTGACGAAGGAGCTGCCCCGATGACCGTCGCCCTCTCCCCACGGGCGCTGATGAGCCTGCTCGCGAACGGCCCGAAGGCCATGGACGTGCTGGCGACCGCGTTCAACACCGGGCTGCTCGACGCGCTGGAGCCCGGCCCGGCCCGCCTCGACGCGCTCGCCACGCAGTTCCGGATGCGCCCGTTGCGGCTGTACAAGTTCCTCGACTGTCTGGAGAGTCTCGGCCTGCTGACCCGGGAGGCGTCCGGCGACGACATCGGCGACACCACCTACCGGGCCCTGCCCGGGTTGCGGGACGCGGTCGCCGCGGTGGTCGGTCCGGACGCGGTCGAACGGGACCGCGACCGTTACCCGTGGCGGCTGCTGCACGGCCGGCTCACCGAGAGCCTGCGCGGCGAGGTCAGCATCGGCGACGACGACTTCGCCTGGCCGCCCCGGACCGACGCCCAGACCGCCGAGTTCGAGCGCAGCATGGCCGTCGGGCTCGGCCCGGTGCTGGAGAGCGTCGGGCGGCACGCCGACGCGCTCTGGTCGGACCGTCGCCGCCTGCTGGACGTCGGCGGCGGCGACGGCACGCTCGCCGCGCACATCCTGGACAGCGCGCCCCACCTGCGGGCCGACGTCTACAACCTGCCCGCCGTGGCGCCCCTCGTCGCGGCCACCCGCGTCGCCCGCGGCCATCCGGACCGGCTCGGCTTCGTCGGCGGCGACTTCCTGGCCGAACCGCTGCCGCCCGGCTACGACGCGCTGTCCTTCGTGCGCGTCCTGCACGACTGGCCCGACGACGTCGCCCGCCGCCTGCTGGAGCAGGCGTACGCCGCCCTGGAGCCGGGTGGGCTGATCGTGGTCAGCGAGGAGTTCCGCACCCCGGACCGCCTGGCCATGCAGTTCTTCTGGAGCTACTTCCTCATCGGTGTGGACACCTGCGTCAGCCGGCTCCGCGAGACCGACTTCTACACCACGCTGCTCACCGAGATCGGCTTCGCACGAACGGCGGTGCTGCCCGGCACCTGGGAGCTGATCATCGCGTACAAACCGTCCACGGCCGGTTGACGGGCCCGTCCCACCTCACGCCGGCACACCGGAGACGACATCCGCGACGTTGCCCTGGTAGCAGGTCGCGGTGGAGATGGCGGGGGCGGTCACGGCCGGGCCGGAGACGACGTACCGCTGGCCGGTCTGCGCGTTGCGGCACTGGATCTGGACCCGGTAGACGCCGGTGTCGCACTGGGCGGTGCCACGGCCGTAGTAGTGGTTGCTGCCCTCGTGGACCCACTCCGCCCAGGAGACGCAACCGGTGACGCCGGTCGTCGGCAGTGGATCGTCGACGGGGTACACGCCCTCGGCGACGTTGCCGCTGTAGCAGGTCGTGGTGGCGGTGCCGGGCGCGTTCACCGCGTACCCGCCGTAGACGACGTACCCCACCCCGGTCTGGAGGTTGCGGCACCGGAGCTTGACCTTGTATCGGCCGCTGGTGCACTGCACGTTGCCCCGGCCGTAGTAGTAGCTGTTGCCGCCCTCCTGCACCCACTCCACCCACGTCGTACAGCCGGAAGCCGCGGCCTGGGCGCTCAGGTCGACCCGGGCGGTCGCGCCGGCAGGGGCCGGCGCGGCCAGGACGGAAAGGCCGAGCATCGTCGTCGCCATCAGCGAACGCGCATACCTCGTCACACACGCCTCCTGAAAGAGTGGACGGACGTCGATACTACAACCGTTCGTGACCGCTCGATCAAGTCTGCGTGACCGGTGCCGACGGCTGCGCCCCCGGCGTCGACACCGTCCCGGGTGGACCGGCCCCGCGGGGCTGGTCCACCCGGGACGGCACGGCTCAGGGGGTGTACGGGGTGTCGGTGTGGCTCAGCTCGGTGACCGTGACGCCGGAGAGTCGGTAGACGGTGGTCCGCCTCGTGTTGAGCTCGGCCATGCTCGCGTCGTCGGACCGGGTCAGCCAGACCACGGTGGCCTTCTGCCCGGTGATCCCGATCGAGGTGACCGGGGTCCGGTCGCCGAGGTCGACCACCGTGCGGTAGGCCGGCTTCCCGGCCGCGTTGTGCCAGAAGACGACACTCCAGAACTGGCCGGTCCCGCCGGTGCGCACCACCACCGCGCGGGCGGCGTCGGCGGCCTTGTCGCCGTCCAGATCACCGACCGCACAGGGCTTCTGGAGTGCCACGCCGGTGCCGTCCTCACCGTTCCAGATGCCGTCGAGCAGCGGAATGTGGTCGGTGTGATCGTAGAACGGCGCCTTCGGGCTGCCCAGGTCGGCGCCGGCGAGTTGACCGCAGGTCAGCGCCGGGACGGCCTTCGGCGGGGCCGGTTGCGGGTCGCTCGCCGGCTTCGCCGGCGCGGACGCGGCCGACGTGGGGCTGTCGGCGGTCGGCGCGGACGAGGTGGCGTCCGGTGTCACCTCGTCGGCCGGGGCTGCGGCAGTCGCGGTGACGGTGGTGGTGGCGGTGGAGACGGGGCCGGAGTCGCCGGCACACCCGGTGGAGAATCCGAGCAGGGTGAGGGCGACGACGATCGGCAGGGTCCGGCGCATCGGCGGGCGGTGTCCTCTCTGAGATGGTGCCCGCACCGTACGGAACCGGTGCCACCCCACCGGTTCCGTACGGCGCCCCCGCGGCATGCCCCTCCGGGGATCAGGCCGCCGGTCGCTCGTCGTCGGGGACGACCAGGGTCAGCCGGCGACGCCGGGCAGCGAGGAACAACACGCCTCCGGCCGCCAGCGCCGCGACGCCGATGCCGCCGATCAGTCCGGCCTGCGGCCCGGTGACGGGCAACCCGCCGTCACCGCCGCCGACGCCACCACCGCCGTCACCGCCGTCACCGTCACCGCCGTCACCGCCGCCGCTCTTGGCGGCCAGCACCACGGCGAACCCGTCCCGATTGTCGCTGCGGTCCACGTCGGCCACCCGGGCGGCGACGGCGTTCGCGGGCAGTTCGGCTTGCGCGGCCTTGGCGCGGTCGTTCGTCGGCCGCTCGGCGAGGCCCTCCACCCGCACGGTTCCGCCCGGCAACGTCGCCGGCGCGGTGGCGGACGCCGAGGTCGTCACCAGGTTGTACAGCTCGACCGCCGAGTAGACCGTGTCGTTCGGATCGGTGTCCTCGACGGCCGGCACGAGGGTGAGGCCCTGGTAGGTGCAGACCGCCGACCGCCCGGCGTCGCCGAGCACGCACTGGGTCGGCGGCCTGGTGAAGGTGACCCCCTCGGGCAGGCGCAGCGTGACCCGCACTCCGCTGACGGCCTTCCGGCCCTGGTTGGCGATGGTGTGCCACACCGCGCCCGTCTCACCGGGGTTCAGCGTGCCGGTGTGCTCGGGCGTGCCGCCGGCGCCGATCCGCACGGACTCCTTCACGTCCCGGGCGACCACCGAGAGGTCGGCGCTGGGCTGGTCGACCAGCTCCAGCGGGAACCATCCGGTGTTGTCGGCCGGATTCGCGTCCTTCTCCGGGCTGATGGTGACCGTGACTTCGAACCTGCCCCGGTAGGGCCCCGCCGCGCCGAAGAGCCTGGCGTCGACGGGAACGTCGACGGTCTCGCCCGGCCCCGGGATCAGCTCCGGCAACAGTTCGCAGTAGAACCCCCCGAAATCACCGTCGCACTCGCCCACCCCACCCGAATGCCAGATCAGGGCGACCGGCAGGGGCTCCGGGAGGCCCTCCGACGGCTGGCGGACTCTGACGACGACACTGCTCGGGGTCTCGTCCCCCCGGTTGCTGATCTTCAGGTGGACGACCTTCTTCTCGACCCCCCGCGTGATCCTCGTCCCGGACGCGTCGACCGCGAGGTCCGGACCCTTCTTCGCCGCCTCGGCGGGACCGGCGGGGACAGCCACCCCGGCGAGGAGGAACAGCGCGGCGGCAGTTCGCGACAGCCGCCGACGACCACAGCTCATGGCACAACCCTTCCGGACGTGCGGACAGTGTGGCTGAGAACACTATCGACAATCGGCTTCCACCAGTGCCCCGCACGCGCGGCGGCCCGAGGCCCTCTCCATGTCGCCTCGCCGGGTCAGTCCGGGCGGTTCGCGTCGGCCGCGGGCGCACCCGGGCCGGGCCGGGTGGCGACCTGATCGGGGTGGAGTTCGGCGTGGCAGGCGCCGCAGCGGTAGGCGGCCCGTACCGGCCCTCCGCAGCCGTCGTGCACCAGCAGCCGGGGCGGACCGGCCGGCTCGGGATAGTGGCGGTCGCCCCACCACATCAGCTGGGCGACGACCGGGGTCAACTCCCGGCCCTTGGCGGTGAGGTGGTACTCGAAACGCTCGGGTCGCTGCTGGTAGGCGCGGCGTTCCAGGACGCCCTCGGCGACGAGGAGGCGGAGCCGCTGGGTGAGCACGGTCCGGGTGACGCCGAGGCTGGCGACGAGTTCGTCGAAGCGACGCCGGCCGACCAGGACGTCCCGGAGGACGAGCATGGTCCAGCGCTCGCCGACCACCTCCAGGCTGCGGGCGAGCGAGCAGGTCTGATGCGCGTAGTCCTGGCCCAGCATGAGGCGGCCAACCCTACACCCAGTGAGTTGCGTGAAGCGACCCACCGATCCTACGGTGAGTCGCGTGATGCTACTCGCTCGGTGCCCGGCATCCGGCGAGCCACCTCTGCCGGAAGGGCGACCTCCGCCATGACCACATCCGAGACCCACCCCACCCCTGCCGCCTCCCGCAGCCGCGCCCACCAGCGGTTCCTCGAACGGTACGGTCCCACCGCCCTGGTCACCGGCGCCTCCTCCGGCATCGGCCGGGAGATCGCCCACCGCCTCGCCGAACGCGGTCTCGATCTGGTGCTGGTGGCCCGCCGCGAGCCCGAGCTGCGGGAGCTGGCCGCCGACCTCACCACGCGGCACGGCATCGACGCGCAGGTGCTGCCGCTGGACCTGGCCCGGCCGGAGAGCCTCGACGCGCTCGCCGCCGCGACCGCCGGCGCCGACATCGGTCTCTGCGTCGCCGCCGCCGGCTTCGGCACCTCCGGCCCGTTCGTCGCCGCCGAACTGCCCCGCGAACTGGAGATGCTCCAGGTCAACTGCGCCGCGACGTTGGCCCTGAGCTGGCTGTTCGGACGACGGTTCGCGGACCGGGGCCGCGGTGGGATCATCCTGCTCAGCTCCATCGTCAGCTTCCAGGGCGCGCCCAACGCGGCGAACTACGCCGCCACCAAGGCCTACGTCCAGACGCTGGCGGAAGGGCTGCACGCCGAACTCAGACCCCACGGGGTCGACGTGCTCGCCTCCGCGCCGGGCCCGGTCGCCAGCGGCTTCGCCGACACCGCCGGCATGCGCATGGGCAGGACCCTGACCCCCGAGGACGTGGCGCAACGGTCGCTCGACGCGCTCGGCCGCCGGCCCACCGCCTTTCCCGGACTGCTCTCCCGCATCCTCAAGGACAGCCTCGCCCCGCTGCCGCGCCGGGCCCGCGTCCGCGTCATGGGTGGGGTCATGGCCGGCATGACCAAGCACCGCCGCTGAGCCTCCTCAGCTTCGCGATCGTGGTCGGGGCGCCGGGGTCGCGGGCAATCTCGGCGACGATGTCCCGGGCGACGGGCCGGTGCGTGATCTCGGCCGGTGCGGTGCGCTCGACCTCGGTCACCAGGCGAGCCGCGTTGCCGGCATCTCCGGCATGCAGGTAGGCGCGGGCCACGTCGAGCAGATGCGCGGCACGGTGCTCGGCGGGCAGCCACCGCCAACCGGGCCGCGCGACGGCCCGCTCATGTCGGACGACCGCCGCACGAGCCTCCCCGGCTTCGACGGCTGCGGCGGCGCGAGCCAGGTCGACGGCGGTGGGACCGAACCCGGTGCGGTGATGGTCGCACCCGTCACCGACCCGCTGCGCCATGCCGTCGGCCTCGTCGAGCAGTTCGCCGGCGGCGGCCTCGTTCCCGTCCTGCGCCGCCGCCAGGCCGGCCTGGACGAGCAGGGTCCCACACAGGGACAGCTCCGCCGGTGCGCCGTGGTCCAGCACGGGCGGGGCGATCCGGTACGCGGCACCGAGCAGCACCGCCTTCGCCTCCCGCACCCGACCGAGCGCGCGTAACACCTGCCCGAGCTGCACGGCTGCGGCGGCCACCAACTCCCGGTCACCCGTGGCGGCGAGCATCGCCCGATCCCCCGCCAACCACGCCAGCTCGGCGTCGCCGAGCTTGAGCAACAGAGAAGCGGTGATCCGGTACGCCTCGACGAGCGGCACCCGACCCGCCACCGGGACCTCGGCGTGGGTGCGTTGTGCATGGGTGAGCAAGCCCGGCACGAGGTCGACCAACTGTGGGTAGCGGGCGTGCTGGAACGTCGTCCACGCGTACCCCACATCCCGCGACATCCGGTCCACCGGCACCACCGGTCCACCTCCCGACCTGCCCAACGGGATCTCGTAGCGAGACAGCGCCGCCCTGATCCGCCCGACGCCATCACCGCGACTCGCCACCGCGACCGGTGCGAGGTCCTGGCCGACCAGAGCGGCGGCGTCGACACGAAGCACGCGGGCGATCTCCTGGAGCGTCGAGAGCTTGTCCAGCGACCGGACGCCGCGTTCGACCTTGCCCACCCAACTCTTCGACTTGCCGAGCCGGTCGGCGAACACCTGCT
This sequence comes from Micromonospora sp. AKA38, assembly GCF_027925725.1. Lineage (NCBI taxonomy): Bacteria > Bacillati > Actinomycetota > Actinomycetes > Micromonosporales > Micromonosporaceae > Micromonospora > Micromonospora sp. AKA38. The sequence goes on from NZ_BNEI01000002.1 coordinate 250,270, forward strand.
GCGACAGCTTCCGCCGACCCCGCCAGTACGCCACCCGCCGTCCGACCGGCGACAGCTCAACGCTGCCCACGACGCCACCGCCGATCCGGTACGGCCCGGGTGGTCTCCTCCACCGGAATGCGAGCCGCCTCCGCCTCGGCCAACAGCCGACGCTTCGCCGCCTCCCGCTCGACCGCCTGGATCTGCTCGCCCCGGCTCACCGCAGAATCGTCGCCCTTACCCGACATTCCCCACCTCCGCCGCACTAGGTGACGGAAAAGCTACGGAAGGCTACATGCCGGAAAGGGTAGGTTTCATACCCCCTGGATCACGCGACGAGCCCGACCTTCATCGCGAGGTCACGGGCCTCCTCCCGGGTGGACCGTGGGCCGTCGAGGAGGTCCAGCGTGATCTGACGGGCGTACCCGTTGAAGCGGATCGTCTCCGGCGCCGACTGGTACGCCCGTCCGAGGAAACCTACTGCCGCTTCCATGTCGTTCTTGCCGTGGTGCGCCCGCGCGACCTCGATGAGGTGACGCGCCCGGCGGGGCCTCGACGGAATTGCCGCCGCGTCGTGGCGGCGTGCCTGCCGCACCGCCTCACCGGACTTCTGCAACTCCACCGACACCGTGACCGCGTGAGCGCCCATGACGACCCGCGAGAACGACGTCTGCGGCTGGTAGAAGTCCGGCGGCAGTCGATGCGCCACCCGGTCGGCGCGGTCCCAGAACCGCCAGGCCCGACCCTCCTCACCGGCGCGCGCGGCGGTGTAGGCGGCCTCGAAGTTCACCGCACCCCACAACGCCAACAGATTGGCGTTCGCGTCGGCTGTGTGCGGCTCCAGGACCGACAGAACGTCCAGGGTCACCGCCATCGCGGTGTCCCAATCCCCCGCGTCCCGGTGCACCTGGCACAGGAACCACCCCGCGCACGCCACCGCCTCCGGTTCCCCGGACTCCTGTGCCGCCACCATCGCCCGGTCGGCGACACGCCACAGCAATTCGGCGGCGGGTTGGTAGGCGAGGAACATCTGGGCCAGCCCGAGCGTCTCCGCCAACAGGGCCTGTGACTGCCGGCGCTCGCCGCCCTCGTACCCCAGGGCGGCGCGTTGCACGTCCCGCAGCAGCCCCGGTAGCAGACCGCCCAGCACCGTCCGATGATCCGACGCCTGATGACGTGCCCGCCATGCCGCGTCGAGTCGCGTTCTGAGGCTGGACAATGGCTCGGGAGGCGCGTCGGCGGAGAGCGAGAAGCGGTTCACCGCGTCCCGCACCGACGCCAACGCCGGATGTTCCGGCCCGTTCACCACGGCCGACCGGTCGCTCAACTCCCCGACCAGGGCAGACACGTCGACCTTGAGAGCACGCGCCATGCGGTCCAGCATGTGCACCCGCGGCGGCAGGATCCGATCCGTCTCGACCGCCTTGACCCACTCGGCGCTGCGCCCCACCAGCCCGCCGAGCACCGCCCTCGTCTTCCCGGACCGCTCCCGGTAGACCTTCAGTCGCTGCCCGAACGTCAACTCCGGCAAGGAATCCATCCCGGACCTCCTCGTAGCGCGGAACGCACCACCGGCCCACCGGCCGCGTCAGTCCACGCTACCGGTCCTCCGGTCACCTCATCAGTCCCACACTCCAGCCAGATCATTCAGCGGACTGTCAGCGCCCGCGACGGCACAGGAGAACAAGCCAGCCGGACGGTCGGCGACATTACGGCGACATAGCACTACCGTGGTGGTCGTGGCCGTCTCCAACACCGCGTTGCGCGCCGTCCGCACCGAATTGCGGATGAGCCAGGGCGACTACGCCCGCGCGCTGGAAGTCGTCACCGGGCTACCCATCTCGCTCCTGGGCTTCGCCGCAGTGCCCAACGGGCACGTCACCGACGACGAGCACGGCGGCCACGATCTGACCTCTCCCGTGTCCGACCTGGCCACGCCCACACCGACGGCCAAGCCCACCTCGGCCCACCGGTCGTACGAGGGCGTGCGGCTCAGCCGCTACCAGTTCTACTCCAGTGGGCGGGGAGACTCCTTCGCCGGACAACACTTCGTCGTGCTGCTCCAGCACGCCGACAGGCTGACCGCGCGCAGCCTGCCCGGCTCGGCGTCATCGTCGCTCTCGCTCGACCTGAGCGTCGACGGTGCCGTCGTCACCGGCACCTGGGTCGAGCAGACCGACCCCACCGGCTACTACCGGGGTGCCAGATACCACGGGGCAATCCAACTCATCGCCGAGCCCACCGGCCGACGGATGGCCGGGAAGTGGATCGGCTTCGGCAAGGACATGGACGTCAACACCGGCCCATGGGAGCTTGTCTTCCAGGACGCGTCGACATCCAAGGCGACGCTCGATCGCTACAACACGCGAGCGATGTAGCGTGGCTCCGTGGGGTCCAGCCCACACCGTCCACCGCCCGATGATCCGTCTGGCATTCACCGCCGAGCACAAGGACCATGGAAAGCGCACCTACCCTGCGAGATCGACACGGGTCTCTGCCAGCGACGGTCCAGGTGGCGCAGCTCTGACCCGGCTCGGCCCCGGCCCGGGGGACGCCGAGTCATCCGGTCACAGCGGTGACGGGTCGTCGCGCAACCGGCTGTAGAGCCATCCGTCCCGCCAGGCGCCGGCCCGGAACTCGCAGGCCCGCAGGACCCCCTCCAGCTGGAAACCGGCCTTCTCCAGCGACCGCTGCTCGGCGGTGTTCTCGGCATGGGTGCCGGCCTGGATGCGCTGCGCCGGGGTGTGGCTGAACAGGTAGTCGCAGAGCAGCGCCTGGGCCCGCCAGCCGAGACCCCGGCCGCGCCACTCGGGCAGCAGCACGATGCCGATCTCCCAGTACGGCGCCCGCCCGCCGCCCTGGCGCTGCTGGTAGCTGAGGTAACCCGCCGGAACGTCCGGGGGATCGACCTGGACGATCAGGCCGCCGACCTGCTCGCCGAGATAGCCGTCCTCGGCGAAGCGGCGGCCCGGGGCGGCCGCGTCCCGGAAGCCGGCCCAGTCGAGCCCGATCAGCCCGGGTTCGACCGCGAACCGGCGCAGCATCGCCAGATCGTCCTCGGCCACCGGACGCAGTCGTACGGTCGAACCGGGCGCCTCGTGCACGACGCCGACCACCGGCGGATGGGAGCTGTCCATCCTCCGCACCGTAGTGACGGCCCGAACCGCCCGCTGCCCCGCGCAGCGATTCCGCGCGGTGACCACGCCGGGGCCGGGGTCACCGCAGTACACGGCGCAGCCGGCGGCGAGGTCGGGAAGGGCGGTCAGCCGGCGGTGCGGTCGAGCAGTTGCAGCAGCTCGTGCGCAGCCAGCTCGACATCCTTGTGGCGCCACTCGGAGGCGCGGTAGACACAGGCGATGAGCCCGGAGCGGTGGACCCGACGGAAGTCGCCGTAGGCGAAGGCGTAGCGCCCCTTCGTCTCCTCGCTCGCCCCGTCCGTGCAGGCGAGGAACCACTCGCCGTACTCGGTCCACGAGTGCCCGTCGAGGTAGGCGTTCTCGTCGCTCGCCCGGGGTTGCACGGCACCCCAGTCGCTGTCGAGAACGTACTGCCGGGCTTCGATGAGCCGCCGAGCGCGGGCGACGGCCGAGTTGTTCACCGAGTACGACGCCATGGTCGTCAGGATTCCCCGGAGCACGACCTGCTACGCCTCATCGAGCCGGCACTTTCGAGTCCATTGTCCGACCGGGCAGGACCTCCGCTGCGTCTGAGTTGGGGTGCCGGGCCCCGTCAGGTGCTCACCGGGCCCGGCTGCCCGTGCCGCGTCGCCCGCGAGAACTCAGTAGTCGCACTCGTCGACCCACGGCATCCGATACCAGGTGGTGTGGGTGTCGATGTAGTAGTCGGCGGCGTAGCCCTCGCCGCCCGGATACACGATGTAGTCCCAGATGGTGTCCCCGTTGACCAGTTCGCCGACGTACTGGCAGACGACGTGCACGGCGGTGCCGGGCGCCAGCGTGGCCTGAAGCCTGCATGAGGTGCCCGGCCAGGGCGGCTTCGTCGGGTGGTAGCAGTCACGGACGTTGACGCCGCTGCCGCCGACGTTGGCGGCGTGCCAGCTGGCATGGGCCGGAGCAGCGGTCAGGCTGAGCACCGTGGCACCAACCGCGACGACCGCGGCGAGCCGCGCCGGGACACGGCTTCGGCGCCGTGCGGTCGCTCCGGCAGCGGTATCGCTCCTGTCGCCGGCCCGCCCGCCCCGGGATACGTCTCTGTCGTGGCGCTTGATCCGGAACATCTGCTTCTCCTCCTCGTCGTGCCGCCTCACCGTCCACCCGGCTTTCCTGGTGCGTCGGCGGCTGCCCTCCGTCGAAGCTTCGCCCACGCCCGGCTCTCCACTCCGGACCGTTGCGCGCGAAGACAGCCGTGCAACGGCCGCACCCGCACGTGCGCACCGCGACGCGATGTTGACAACGAGTGACCACCCCGGCACCTTGGGGACATGCTTCCCCTCGCGCCTCGGCGACGGATCGGCTGGATGCTGCGAGCCAACCGGCTTCTGGGGGCAGATCAGAGGCTGCGCTCGGGACGAGAGTTCGCCCGGCGTTCGCCGCGGACTCCGGGCGCGACCTGGCCCCCTCGCAGATCACCCGCTGGGAACGCGGTGACCTGCCGGTCAACCGGACCGTGCTCCGTTGCTACGAACGCCTCCTGGGGCTGCCCGAGCTGACCCTCACCACGGTCAGCGACGCCGTGCACCGCTTCTACGGTGACCTCGACGACACCGGGGCGCGCCGTTACGAGGGTGACGTGCGGGTCACGGAGGCCTCTGTTTCGAGGCGGTGGCACGACCTGCTTGCTCAGGCCCGCGTGCCGTACGCGATGACCGGCGCTGCCTGGGACGAGCTGACCGCGGAGATCGGGCGCCGTCCCGGCCTGGTGCTGCACCCGCCCACGCTCTGGGACGAGATGTGCCACCACCTGCTCGGTGAACTTGTCATCGCCGAGGGTCGGGAGTGGCTGCTGCGACAGGAGGCGATGAGCCGGTTGCTGGGACATCCGGACGGAGGCCCCGCGGCGGTCCGGACCTGCACGGCCATGGTCGACGATCGGGCCGTCCCGGTGTTCATCACTCCGCTGTCCCTGCTGGACGCCACCGCGGATCGGCGCGCGAACCGCTACGTCCTCGACCAGCTCGACAATCCGCACAACGAGTTGGCACATCAGGGCGCCCTGTTGGCCGCGATACGCAAGCTTCGCGCCGGCCACTTTCGGACAGCGCCGGAATGGCGGCGGCTCACCGCCGCTGCTCGGGGTCTGCTGGCCGGTTCCGGGCCTGATCCGGCGGTGCAGGCACTCAGCGGCGAACTTCTCACCGGGATGGCCCGCCTCCTACCGCACGAGAACGGCCTGCGAGCCCAACTGGCCGCCCTCCACCACGACGGCGGCCCGGCCCTCCCGCAGGGCGTCCCCGCCGACCCGGGAGTCCTGGTCGACAACCTGGTCCGTCGGGCCCGGGGTCTGCTGCCCGTCGAGCCTCCCGAGGCCGACGACGTGTTTCCCGCCCTGATCGCAGAGGCGATGCACAGCCCCAACGCCGATCTGAGGCTCTACTCCGTCATGCTGGTGGCCGCCACCCCGTACCGCTGGCCATTGGCCTCAGCCGCCCTCGGGGAGATGCAGGGACGTCTGAAGGACTGGGGCCCGGGGTTGGTCGCCTCGACGCTGCGGATGCTGACTCTCCTGAAGACCCCGGATCACCGGGAGCTGGTCTACGGGCTGCTGGTCGACCCGGCGGCGCCGCCACCCCTACGGCATGCCGCCGCCAGCGCCACCCCCCACTGGCGGGCGCGGATGGACGCCGGACGATGGCAGCGCGTCCTGGCCGCCCAACGGCAGCAGGCAAGGCGAGCGCCGTCAACGCTGGATGACGGCATCCTGCGGGCCCTGACCTACGGCATGGCCACCGACGGCCACCGGGACCTGTTGCGCGAGGTCGAGGCCGGCTCGACGGGCCGGCCGTACCCACCGCAGGCCCAGGCGATCGCGGATTGGTGGACCCGACTGCCGCCGCAACTCCTCGCCGCGGCCCGCCGCTGAACGACGGTAGCCCGGCGGTGCCGACGATCCGCTCTGCCGGACCGACGAGACCACCGGTCGCGGCCCCACCGAAGCCGGGCGCGGTTCCGCGGGACGGCCCGCTCCAGGGCCCCGGAGCCGGGCGGCCGGTTACGCTGACCCGGTGGCGCCGGACAAGTGGGCACAGTGGCTCCTGACCCGCCGGGACGGCGACAGCGCGGGGCTGCGCGCCCGCCACGCGCGGGATCTGGCGGCGTTCCGTGACGGCGTCCTGGACGGAGCCGCCCTGGCGGCCGACGACGTGGTGCTCGACGTGGGCTGCGGGACCGGGCTGATCGGGTTCGGCGCGCTGGATCGACTCGGCCCGGCCGGTCACGTCATCTTCAGCGATGTGTCGCCCGACGTGCTCGACGAGTGCCGGCGCACCGCCGGCGGTGACGTGCGGTGCAGCTTCGTGGTCGCGCCGGCCCACGACCTCACCGGAATCGCTGACGCCTCCGTCGACGTCGTGACCACCCGGTCGGTGCTCATCTACTCCGACCGCAAGGCCGCCGCCTTCGCGGAGTTCCTCCGGGTCCTGCGGCCGGGCGGACGGATCTCCCTGTTCGAGCCCATCAACCGCTTCGCGGAACGGCTCCGGCTGGATGATCCGTTCGGCACCGGCAACTCGCCCGTGCACGACCTGGTCGCCAAGGTCGGCGACGTCTACCGGAGCGGGGAAACCACGCGACCCATGATGGACTTCGACGAACGTGACCTGGTCGACTGGGCGACGGCCGCCGGCTTCGAGGCGGTGGAACTGGACTACCGGGCCCGGGTCGACGTGCCCGCCGACCCGATCGAGGACTGGGAGGCACTCAAGCGCGTGGCGCCCAACCCCCTGGTCCCCACGTACGGCGAAGCGATCGCCGCCGCCCTGACCGACGACGAGCGCGCGCGTCTCGACACGTACATGACCGCCCTGGTCGCGGCCGGCACGCCCACCCGGCGCACGATGGCGACGGCGTTCCTCCGCGCCCGACGTCCAGCCCCGGCGACGGCACGGCGTCGAGCAGCACCGGGAGTGGGCACCTAGCAGAGGGGACGACGTGAGCAGCAGGTACATCGTCATTACCGGCGGCCCCGGAGCCGGCAAGACCACGCTGATCGACAGCTTGCGGCGTGCCGGTCACGCCTGCGTCGACGAAGCGGGGCGACAGATCATCCAGGACCAGCTCTCGATCGGCGGCCAGGCGCTGCACACCGGGGACTCACGACTGTTCGCCGAGGTCATGCTCAGCTGGGAGATCCGCTCCTACCGCCAAGCCAGTCGGCATCCCGGCCCCGTCTTCTTCGACCGCGGCATCCCGGACCTCGTCGGCTACCACCTCCTACTCGGCCAGCCCGTCCCCGCGCACGTGACAGCCGCAGCACGGCTGTTCCGCTATCACCAGCGTGTGTTCGTCGCCCCGCCCTGGCCGCGGATCTACACCACCGACAGCGAACGAGACCAAGACTTCGCCGAAGCCGTGCGTACCCATGACGCGGTGGTCGCCGCCTACACCCAACACGGCTACGAACTCCACACCCTGCCCAGAAGCGACGTCGCCTCACGCGTCAGGTTCATCCAACGGCACACCGCAGCCATCGATCACGGACCTACCGGTCGACCCTTCTGAGCCGCCCCGAGTGACGAGACCTCCCGTAGCCTCGGCGAGGATCTCGTGGAGGCCACGCTCCGCCGGACGACCGGCGCGACCGCCGCGGCCCCGACCACGCACCTGGTGCACTGCGCGTCGGGCACCCCACCGACGGCACCGGTCGGCCGGCCCGCCGCGACCGGCGCCGGCCGTCGGCCCGGCAGCCGCCGCTGGTGAGCTTCCGCGGTACGCGCGCCTTCGCGGCGGACCCGGACGCGCTGACCTGGGAATCGGCGCTTCGCCTCCGGAGCCGTTCACCCTCCGGCGTCGGCGTCGGTGAGCAGTCGGGCTGCCAGCGCCCGCACCTCGTCCCTGAGTGTGTCCGGCCGGTCGATCGTGAAGGACCAGCCGAGCCCGGCGAGCATCTGTGCCGCACCGTCGAGCCGTTCGACCCGGGTGGTGAGGCGTACGCCGTCGGGCACCTCGGTGAGCGTGCCGACCGACGGTGGGATCCGTCGCTGCGCCTGCGCCAGGCTGGTGTGCAGCACCACGGACATGTCGTGCGCGTACGGCACGGCCGCCAGACCGGCAAGTACCCGCGTGGTGGGGTCGAAGCCGGCCGGGATGTCGAACCGGCCCTGGGCGGGGCGGGCCGTCCCGATGCGGTCGAGCCGGAACGTGCGGACGGCCCGGCGGTCGTGGTCGTGACCGGTGACGTACCACCGGCCCGCGTGGAAGACCAGCCCGTACGGGTCGAGCTGTCGCTCGCCGGCCCGGCCGCGCCAGGTGGTGTAGGTGATGCTCACCGGTTGCTGGTGTCGGGCCGCTTCGGCGAGCACCAGCAGCACCTCGATGCCGGGCGGGGCGGACTTCCGGACCGGTGCGGTGAAGTCCACGGTGTCCAACAGCGAGTCGATCCGCCGGGCGAGGACGGCCGGCAGTACCCGGCGGATCTTCGCGGTCGCGCTCTCGGCGGCCGCGCCTTCGGCGGTGACCAGCCCCGCCCGGGTCGCGGCGACGAGCCCGAGCATGACCGCGACCGCCTCCTCGTCGGTGAGCATGAGTGGCGGCAGCTTGTATCCGGGCGCGAGCCGGTACCCGCCGTAGCGACCGCGCCGGGCCTCGACCGGGATGCCGAGGTCGGCGAGGTGCGCGGCGTAGCGGCGGACCGTGCGCTCGTCGACGCCCAGCCGACCGGCCAGGTCAGCGACGGTGAAGCCGCCGCCGGCCTGGAGGATCTCCAGCAACGCCAGGACACGCGCGGTGGGCCGGGCCAAAAATCTGACTCCTTATCCGGGCGGAATCTGTCCGGTATTGATCGTAGCGTGCACCGCATGACGACATTCGTACTGGTTCCCGGGTTCTGGCTCGGCGCGTGGGCCTGGCGCCCGGTCACCGCCGCGCTGCGTGGGCACGGCCACGAGGTGTACCCGCTGAGCCTGACCGGCATGGGCGAGCGCGCCCACCTGGCCCGCCCGGACACCGATCTCGACGTCCACGTCACCGACGTGGTCAACCTGCTGCGCTACGAGGACCTCCACGACGTGGTCCTCGTCGGGCACAGCTACGCCGGCGCGGTCGTGACGACCGCCGCCGCCGACCGCATGACCGACCGGATCGCCCAACTGGTCTTCGTCGACACCGGCCCCCTGCCCGACGGGGCGACGAACGACGACTTCAACCCACCCCGGGAGCGTGCACGCAACGCGGCGGTGATGGCCGAGCACGGTGACGGCTGGCGGCTGCCACCCCCGCCCTGGGCCGACCTGGCGGCGGGCGCAGCAGATGTGGATGAATCGGTCGTCGCGCTGCTCGGCGAGCGGTCGACGGCCCAACCGTGGGCGACCGCCACCAGCCCGGTGCGGCTCACCGGGGCGTGGGAGAAGCTGCCCCGCCTCGGCGTGCTGTCGAGCTTCACCGTCGAGCAGGCACGCGGGATGGCCGCCACCGTGCCGCTGTGTCGGCACATGGGCGGCGACTCGTGGCGGTACGAGGAACTGCCGACGTGGCACTGGCCGATGCTCAGCCGACCGGCCGAGCTGGCCCGGATCCTGCACCAGGCCAGACCGACGGCATAGCCCGCGGCGCCCGGGCGACCAGCACCGAGGTCAACCGGGCGCCGGCGCGCAATCGAGGCGGGGCAGCAAGAGGCCGCAGACGCCGTGCGTGGCGGCCCAGCGGGTTGACTTCCGAGGTTCTAGACCGGGGCGAAGGTGGCGGCCAACACCCGCCAGTTGCCGTCCGCACGCACCCACAGCCGGGTGTAGCGCAACCGCGCGGACACGACGGCACCGCCCTGGACGGCATCCACCGCGGCGACCATGCGGGTCACCCCCGTCTCGGCGTCTTCCTGGACGTCGAGCGACTCCTCCACCAGGCGGGTGATGCGCAGCGCCCCCGAGCGGTGACTCTCCAGGTCGTCCTGCTTCGTGAAGACCGAGCCGTCCGGCCCGGCACCCACGACCCGGGGGTGCAGAAGCGCGTCGAGGGCCTCGACGTCACCGGCGCGCTGCGCGGCTTGGAGCTGCCGTTCCGCAGTATGGAGATCCATCCGTCGATCCTCTCCAGCGCACGACCGCGGGACAAGCGGGTTCGCTCGCGGCAGAACCGCGGTCGCCGTGCCGAGCGGGATCGAGGCGGAGGGGTCCGGCCGCGCGCCCGGCGATGCGACGCCGCCTCCCGCAGTCGCTGAGTCGGCCGGTCGCCTCGGCAGCGACCGGCCGACTCGGCTGCCCCTGCTAGAAGACGCCGCTCGCTCCGGTGGGGTTACCGAGGAAGGCGTGTTGTAGGCGTAGTGCTGCCCGGTGGTGGAGACCATCACGTAGCCGGGCTGGCCGTCGGTTCGGTAGCTGACGTCGGCGATCTCTCCGGTGATGCCGGCCGGTGAGCCGCCCTGGTACTGGGCGTTGCCGTACGCGTAGATCTGTCCGGCCTTGCTCACGAGGACGTAGCCGAGGCCGTCGCTCGTCCGCGACATGGCGACGATTGCCCGGCTGAACCCGGTGGGCGAGCCGCCGAGGTAGGCGGCGTTGCCGTAGGCGTAGACCTGCCCCATCGAGGTGAGCAACCAGTAGCCGCCGCCGTCCGGGGTCATCTCGATGTCGACGAAGCTCCCCGAGTAGCCGCCCGGGCTGCCGCCCCGGTACGGCGTGCCGTAGGCGTAGACCTGTCCCGTCGCGCTCAGCATGACGTAGCCCTGGTTGTCCGGCGTCGCGGCCATGGCCACGATCTCCCCGCTGTATCCCGTGGGGCTGCCGCCCTTGTACGGCGCGTTGCCGTAGGCGTAGATCTGCCCGATCGACGTGAGCAGCCAGTAACCTGCCCCGTCCGACGTCACCTTCGCATCGGTGAAGCGCCCGGAGTAGCCGGTCGGCGAACCGCCGAAGTAGCCGCCGTTCCAGGCGTAGACCTGGCTGGTGCTTGACACGTCGGTGTAGGAGTTCGGGCCGGTGATGTGCACGCCGGCGCCGTTGGTGACCGGTTCCGCGCCGGAGGTCGCACCGATGTTGATCGAGGTCCGGGTCTTCGCGGTGATCACCGTGCCCCGGCCCGCGTTGGCCGAGCACTGGAAGGCGCCGTTCTTGAGGATCTCGAAGTGGACGTGCAGCCCGGTGGAGTCACCGTTGACCGCGGTGTGCCCGATGAGCTGCCCGCGGCTCACCGTCGCGCCGTTGGGAACCAGCGGAGCCGTGGGCGTCTCCCGCAGGTGCGCGTAGCGGGTCGACCAGCCGTTGGCGTGGACGACGTCGAGATAGTTGCCGTAGCCGGCGGGGTCGGCGCCGACGGCGTTCCACCGGACGGTGCCGTCGTAGGCGGCGTACACCTCGGTGGAGGGGCTGCGGGCGATGTCCGTCCCCTTGTGGGTGTGGGTCGGACGGGGCTCGCCGCACGTGCCGGTCACCGTTCCGTTCGAGGGCCACCACAGGTCGCCGTCGGTGGCGGCGGAGGCGGAGGCGGGAGCGAGCGCGCTCGCCATGGCGATCAGCGACGCCACCAGGTTGACCACCGCCACCCGGCGGCCGATCAGTTGAGGTCTCATCCGAGTTTCCCTTCTAGCTCGTACGGGTGTTTCGCCAAGCGTCGGCACCGGGGCTCGTCAACGGTGTGGACAGCGAACACGGTCGCCCCAGCAGGGGGCTTGAGCTGCGGTGACGGCGGACCAACGAGCGATCATGAGCGAACGGTGAACGGCGCACCAGCAGGGAGTACCGACACGGAGCGTTGTTGTCGACTACGCAGAGCTGGACAATGGCGGGGTGTCGGAGGCGTGGGAGGCCGAGATTCTGGTGCTCTGGCAGCGCCTCCGCGCCCCCGCTGAGACATCCGGTCGCGGGGCCGTCCCCTCACTGCGGGCGGTCGCCGCCCGGTCCGGATACTCGGTCGGTTTCCTCAGTGAGGTCCTCCGCGGCCGGAAGCGGCCGAGCCCCGACGCGGCAGCCGCCATCGCCGAGGCACTCGGTGGAACCGAATACGACGTCAATGCCGCGCGCACCTACGCGGAGCGGATGCGGGACTCGCCGGTGCCCCGGCCGCCCCGACCCGTACCCGGGTCCACCGCACCGGGGAGCCGCACTGGCCGTGTCGCATCGGTGTCGTACCCCACGCCGCCGACTGCTGGCAGCGCCGGCCGATCAGCAGCGAGTTGGCCGCTGACCACCCGGGTACGACCAACTCCGAACCGACGTCGGTCCTGACCGGGCTGGGCGGTGTGGGCAAGACCCAGATGGCCGTCGCCCACGCCCTCGACCTGTGGACCCGAGGCGCCCTGGACATGCTGGTCTGGGCCAATGCCGCCCACCGCCACGGCATCGTCGCGGCCTACGCGCAAGCCGCCCAGTTCGCCACCGGCGCCGACCAGATGGACGACACCGAGGCGGCCCGCAGGTTCCTGGCCTGGGCCGCCAGCACCGACCGGCGATGGCTCGTGGTCCTCGACGATCTGGCGGCTCCCGGCGACATCGCCGATCTCTGGCCGCCGAACACCGCCCACGGTCGAACTCTGGTCACGACGAGGCGTCACGACGCCGCCCTGGCCCACGAGGGCCGTCGGTTCATCACCGTGCAACCCTTCACCCCGGCCGAATCGATGGCGTACCTCACCAAGAAGTTCGCCACCGCTCCACAGCGCATGCACGGAGCGGCCCAACTGGCCAACGACCTTGGACACCTGCCGGTGGCGATGGGTCAGGCCGCCGCCTACATCCAGGATCGCGGACTGACCTGCCAGGAGTACCGACGGCGCCTCACCGCCAGGCTCGCGAAACTCGCCGACCTCCTGCCCGAGCCCGACGCCCTGCCGGACGACTATCACGCCGCCGTCAGCGCGACCTGGTCACTGTCGGTCCGGCTCGCCGACCGTCTGCGCCCGAAGGGCCTGGCGCGTCCCCTACTGGACACGGCCGCCTGGCTGGATCCCAACGGCATCCCGGTCGTGCTCTTCGAGTACGCAGCCGTCCGCGCCTACCTCGCCCGGCGGCGACCGACCGCCGAACTCCGAACCGGCGACGCCTCCGACGCGCTGGGCAGCCTGCACCGATTGAACCTGGTGACCGTCGACGACTCGGCGGCTGTGGTCAGGGTGCACGCCCTGGTCCAGCGGGCCACCCGGGACGGCCTCGGCAGTTCTCGGCGGCGACACGCACTCCGTGCGGCGGCAGACGCGCTCAACGCCATCTGGCTCGACACCGGCGGCAACGACATACCGGAAGAAATTCTGCACTCCAACGCGCTCGCACTCCACCGGCACGCCGGTGACCAACTCGTCCGCGACGGCGTGCACCCGCTGCTGTTCCGGGCAACCACCAGCCTCGGTCGAGCCGGTCACGTGGCGGCGGCCGTACGACTCGCGCAATGGCTGAACGAGACGGCGTCGCGACTCCTCGGCGAAGACCATCCGGACACGCTCGCCGCCCGTGGCGACCTTGCGTTCTGGCGCGGCGAAGCCGGGGCACCCAGCAACGCCGCCGCTGCGGCCCAGCGGCTCGTCGCGGACTGCCAACGGGCACTGGGGCCACGCCACCGACAGACACTCAACGCGCGCCACCACGCAGCCGGCTGGCACGGGCGCGCGGGTGCGCCGCAGCGAGCGGTCGCGGAACTCAGCGCACTGCTGGCCGATCGAATCCGGATTCTGGGCCCGGACGACCCGGACACCCTCAACAACCGCAACAGCCTGGCCGGATGGCTCGGCTACGCAGGCGATCCGCGCGGCGCCGTCGCGGCACTCCGGTCGGTCCTGATGGATCGCGTCCGCATTCTCGGCGACGACCACACGGACACGCTTGACACCCGACACCATCTCGCCCACTGGCTCGGGGAAGCGGGTGAGCCGGCAGCCGCCGCGGCGGCATTCGAATCGCTGCTCGACGACCGTCGTCGCGTACTCGGCGCCCAGCATCGCGACACGCTCGCGACCCGGTACCGACTGGCCCGATGGCGTGCCGCCGCCGGTGACTCCGCCCGGGCACTGCGCGACATGCAGCAGCTCGTCAAGGACTGTCGGGAAGCCCTCGGCACGCACCACCCGGACACCCTCACCACTGAGGCGTCACTTGCCGAACTGTACGGCGAGCAGGGGAATCCGCACCTCGCGGTGGCGTTGTTGAAGAGGGTGCTCACCGACCGGCTCACGGTGCTCGAGAGGAGCCATCCCGACATCGTCAGGGCCCGCGAACGACTCGCCCGGTGGACGAGCGCCTCGAAGCCGGTACGCGAGACCGGGTGACGGTAGCGTGATGGCCGTGACCGGTGTGTCGGCGACGCGGGGCGGATGGGTCGTCCGCTTCCTGCTGCTGGCCGCCACCCTGATCGGGCTCGCGGCGATACACAGCCTGGGTCACCAGTTGGCGATGCCCGGCGGCCACGCCGGGCACGGCATGCGCCCGGGCGCGCATCCGGCGACGGCACCGGCAGCGGACCTGACGAGCGGCGCTGCCGCGATGAGCGGCGCCGTCCCGAGCGGGTGCGCCGGCGACGGGTGCCCCAGGCTGGCCGCCGCGCCGGACGGTACGCCGGGACACCTGCCGGGCTGGGCCGTGTGCCTCGCGGTGATCGGCGCGTTCGGGACGGCGCTGGCGCTCGCCGCGGCGCTGTTGGTGACACGGACGGTTTCCGCGCCCGGCCGTCTGCGCTGGTTGTCTCCGGCCGCCTCCCGGGGACCGCCCACGGCACCCCGGCTGGGTCAACGCGTCGCCGCGGTGTCGGTGCTGCGGGTATAGGAGCGACTCCGCCGCGACATCCCCAGGGGGTGTCCGCGCGATCGCTTCCACGCACGTTCACCGACTCCGAAAGGCTTACCTCGTCATGACCCGTAGCATCCTGCGTCGTGCCCTCGTGGCCGGCGTCAGCCTCACCACCGCCGCCGTCGTCCTGACCGGCTGCGGCAGCGACGACCACAGTGCGGCCGGCGGCGGCCACAGCACGCCCACCGCCACCGCCGCGTCCGACGCCGCGTCCGCCTCGGCGCACAACGCGGCGGACGTGATGTTCGCGCAGATGATGATCCCGCACCACCAGCAAGCCGTGGCCATGGCCGACCTGGCCGCCACCCGGGCCGCCGACCCGCAGGTCAAGCAGCTCGCCGCCCAGATCAAGGACGCCCAGGCACCGGAGATCGCCACGATGAGCGGCTGGCTGCGCGCCTGGGGCGCGCCCGTGCCGACCGGAAGCGGCAGCGCCACCCCTGGCAGTGGCATGCCCGGCGCGGATCATGGCAACAGCGGCATGCCGGGCATGGGCCACGGTGACAGCGCCAGCCCGACCAGCTCCGGGATGCCGGGGATGGATCACGGCATGCCGGGGATGATGTCCGACGTCGACATGGCCCGGCTGGCGGCGGCCTCGGGGCGGGACTTCGACAAGCGGTTCCTCACCATGATGATCGCCCACCACGAGGGCGCGATCACGATGGCCCGGACCGAGGCCGCCCAGGGCGCCAACAGTGACGC
The DNA here is from genome assembly GCF_027925725.1 of Micromonospora sp. AKA38. NCBI lineage: Bacteria > Bacillati > Actinomycetota > Actinomycetes > Micromonosporales > Micromonosporaceae > Micromonospora > Micromonospora sp. AKA38. Next base: position 265,832 of record NZ_BNEI01000002.1, read on the forward strand.
GAAGGCCCTCGCCGAGCGGATCAGCACCAGCCAGCGGGCCGAGATCGACACGATGAAGTCCATCCTGGCCCGGATCTGACCGGGAGCGCGGTGGCCGGGTCCGCGTGGACGCCCGGTCACCGCGCCGGTTCAGGCCAGGTACCCGAGGTTGATCATCGTGCCGGTCTCGGCGTGGTACGGGTTGTGGCAGTGGGTCATCAGCCGTCCGCCTCCTGATCCATTTTGGATGACCTGCATCAATGCGATAACTGCCACGGGTGCCGCCGCACTTCACAAGCCGAGGTGGCGGTTGGATCAAGCGCATAAGTGATCTACCATGACGTCAGCCAAGCGCCGACCGAGGCCGACTCTGATAAAAATTGATGACATCGATATTAATTCCCACTGTCTGCTTGGCGTAATGTCGGGAGTAACACCGCTTCACCCGTCTCAGTCAAGCAGGTCAATGTTTGCTCGCTTGGCGAGGTCTTTCTCCAGATGACATCCGACGCATTTTGATGACTGCTTCTCCGCTTCTCCGTCGTATCTTTCTATCTCCCCCACACCCCACCCGGAGAGGCAGGGAGAATGTCCCGGAGACTGCTGAGCAGCCTCGCGCTGGTCACCGCGTTGTCCGCGGTGACGCTCACCACCGCGGGCACCGCCCAGGCGAAGCCCGACACGTCCCACAAGGGCGTCGTCGGCGTGGTCGCGCAACTGAGCCCCGAGGTCGCCCGCACCGCCCACGGCACCGGCGTCGACGCCCGCGCCGCCGCGCTGGCCGCCTACTGGACCCCGGATCGGATGCGTGCGGCGCTGCCGGAAAGCGAGATCCCGGCGGTGAAGAACGCCCGCCCCGGCCAGGTCACCGGTGCTGCGAGCCGTCCGCAGGGCGCGGCGGGCAGTGTGGCGCCGGCTCCGCCCGCGACCAAGCCCCGAGCTGACCTGCCCGAGATGGGCACCAACGCCTACGACCCGGCCTACCCGGTCGGACACCCGACCGCCCGGACCACCGGCAAGGTCTTCTTCACGCTCAGCGGCCTCAACTACGTCTGCTCGGCCGCGGTCGTGAACACCGAGGGCAAGTCCTCGGTGTGGAGCGCCGGGCACTGCATGACCGGCAACCTCCAGTGGGCCACGAACTGGGCCTTCGTCCCGAACTACGTCAACGGCTCGGCGCCGTACGGCTACTGGTACGCCACGGGGCTCTGGACCACCAGCGCCTGGTACAACAACAACGGCGACTTCGCCAACGACGTCGGCTCGGCGGTCATCGGACGGGTCAACGGCTGGCGGATCACCGACTACCTCGGTGGCCAGGGCATCGCCTGGAACCAGGCGCTCGGCCAGTACGACTACGCCTTCGGATATCCGCAGGCCTCCCCGTTCAACGGGCAGACCCTCTGGGCCGAGAACGGCCCGACCTACGACGGTGGCGGCGGCACCATCTACATGACGAACTACATGACCGGTGGCTCCTCGGGTGGTCCCTGGCTCATGGCGTTCGACGGCAACTGGGGCCTCATCAACGGACACAACGACTTCAAGTACAACAACCTTCCGCAGTACATGTACTCGCCGTACTACGGCAACCAGGTGGCCGGCCTCTACAACACCGTTCGCAACATCTCTTCCTGATCCTGCCGGAACTGCCCGCCGGGTGCGTCGTCACGCGCCCGGCGGGGTGCCGTCACCACCAGGCAAAACACTCCTCGATCGCGGTGGCACAGGTGGTCGCGTGGGCCGGGCCGGCTATCCGGGCCAGCCGCGATGCCGCGACGTCGAGCATTTCCATGAACGTGGCCCGGTTGTTCTCCGGCAGCATCCGGCGCAGAAACGCGAGCAGTTCGGAGTCGCCGACGCCGGGTGCGGCTGCGGCCAGCCCGACCATCACCGGCGCGACGTTCGTCTGCTCGTCCGGCTGGAACTGTCGCATGGCTTCCTCAAGCGCCTCTGGCCGTAGTCTGGGCCCGACCGCCGCCACGGCGGAGGGCCTGAGCCACCATCGCTTGCGGGCAAGCATGGCGGCCCGGTCAAGGATGTTTCCGGCGTCCAGTCCGGGTGCTTCGTCGATCAGCCGGGCGATGGCGGCGAGGGCCGGTTCGTCGTAGCTGGACGGCTGGGGGGTGTCGGTCGTGGGCGGCGGCGAGTTCCGGAACGCGGCCAGCGAGACCGGGCTGGGCTTCTGCGGTTCCATCACCCGGTTGATCGCGTCGGACAGCAGTGTCCGGCGCCGCACCGGGTCGGTGATCCGGGGAACGACAGCCGCCGCCACAGCCGGATGGTCATGCGCCTGCCGCAGCACGGCATCGAGATGTTTCTCCGGTACGGCCGACGCGAGTACGGCTAGCTCAACCGGGCCAGCCGAAGCGATCAGGACCGGCAGATGCCGGTCCGGCAGGACCGCCGCAGCCTGCGCGAAACGGGGCAGGGGCAGCGGGAAGTGATGGGACCCCCCGCGGGCCGAGGCGGCGACCCGGCTGACCGCCTCGTCGAGGATGTCGTCCGGCAGCAGGTCCGCGACGCAGACCAGGCGTTCGGCAAGTATCTGCTGGCGGGCCATGACGTCGTTCCAGTCCGCGGTGTGCCCGGACGCCATGGCCATGTCCTCTTCCACGGCTTCGGTGATATCCATGCTCCCCCGGTCGCTGCGGATCCGATCGAACAACGCCGGGTGCAGGGCGGGTGGCACCAGCCGGAGCAGATCCGGCGCGATCTTGAGGCTTGCTTCCTCATTCCCGTACGCCGTCAGCAATTTTCGGCACCGTTGGGAACGCTCATTCTCGTTCAACAGGACGGTCAGCGTGGCGCGCGCCGTGCTCCGGGCCGGCTCGGAGAGGTTTCCCGTGCGGTGATACGCCGCCAACACCTCGCGCCGTGCCGCGGACGGCAGAAGCTCCTTCAGTTCGCGTAACGCGTCGATCGACAGTTCGGCCAGGTTGAGCCATGGGCGTAGTAGTCGCGCCGGGTCCGGGGCAGTCTCCACGAGGATCGGTATCAGGGCGCCGAGATAGCCGAAGTCGCTGCCGAGCGCCTCTGCGGTGGCCGTCCGGCGCTCGGGCAGTGGCAGATGCGGCAGGACGACGGCACGTACCCAGGGACCGAAGTCGTGGTCCCTGATCCGGCACGCGGCCTCCCAGACGCGGTCCAGCAGCGCGGGTGGTGCGACCGCGGCGATCTGGCCCAGCGCCGCCGCGATGTCCCAGGCGTTCGCGTAGGTCACCGGGATGGCATTCGCCGACACCAGGGCCTCGGCGACCAGGCTGGGACGGTCAGGCTCCGGGACGTACGGGCAGAGCCCGGCGAGGGCGCGGGCGCGGTCGGTCGGCTGCGTCATCCAGCGCACCAGCATGGCCGCCCGGGACAGTTCCCACAGACCCTCGCCGACGAGCGCGCCGGGCAGAGCGGCGGGGATGCGGTTGGCGATGTCGTGCACGCTGACCTGGATGAGCCGGTAGCGCAGTTCCTCGGGCAGGCGCTGCGGCGGCTGGCCGGCGGCGAGCGCGGTGTCGACGGCCCGGACGGCATCGGCCAGCGCCGTGCCCACGTCGAGAAGGTAGGTGTCGCCGGACGCCGCTGCCAGGTGCGTGGCGTACCAGAGATTGGCAGGCCGGCCATCAGCATCGGTGCTGCCGCGGGCGAGAAGGTCGTGGACTTCGGACATCCGGCCGGACGCTGCCAGGTGCCGGACCAGATGCCGGGCCACATAGCCGTCACCGAACGAGACCGGTGCCACCTGACAGGCGTCGGCACAGCGGCTGTGCGCCTGCCGGACTGCGTCGGTCAACTCCGCCGCCACGACCTCCCGGTCGTCCGGCGTGGGACCGGTGGGCAGGCGCCCGTTCAGGAACTGGCGGAGGCTGACGTGATAGATGCGGTAGGCACGGGGCCGGCCGGCAACAGTGAGGAACGGGCGGAGTGGGCCGTCGCAGAACCGCCGGACGGTAGTCACCTCGCCGTCCGTCAGATCCGCGACGGCCTGGGCGGTGATCGGCTCGTCGACGGCGGTGAGCAGGCCGAGGATCGGGAGACGGTGCTCCCAGTCGCGTCCTGCCCGCCAATGGTGAATCTGACGCAGATAGTAATCCCACAGAGTGCCGGGCAGATCATCGATATTGTCGAAGCCACGCAGCCCGAGTTTGATCTCGGCCAGCAGGTAGCGCAGATATATCCAGATGCCCTGGCAGGCGACGGTGAGGCGGTCGATGAACTGCTGACGGTCCACACCGGCGGCGTCGAGGGCGTGCCGAAGCGGTGGCTCCCGCACCGCTCGGTCAAGGAAGGTTCGCAGGTCGGCACGGTTGCGCTCGTCCTGAGCCGCGATGGTCACAGTGGTGTGCGCGCTGTCGGCAACGGCGGGTGGATATCCCGTGCGGTAGGTGCCGATGACGAAGACGCCTTCAGGTAACACCGCGGGCAGTCCCAGCGGGAGCTGGTGGGCTTCCCCGTCCAGTTCGTCGAGTCCGTCGATCACCAGGACGATCCGCTCACCGGTGGCGGCCAGGCGGCTCGCGGCCGAGGCCAGGAACACACCGAAGCCCTCCGGTGTCGTCGCCCAGGCCGGGACGATGCCGGCTGCCGCGAGGCCGGTGTGCGGAAACCGCCGGAGTACCTGCGCGGCCAGGTTCTGCCGCGCCACGGCGCTACGGCCGGAACTCTGCCGCGCGAAGTGACACAGCCAGCCTCGGTCCGACACAAGCCGGGCTGCCAGCGCCGACTTACCTACCCCGGCATCGGCCTCGAGCCAGAAGTAGCCGCAGGCATGGCGCCGCAGGAAGTCATCGAGTTCGACGACCAGCCACTCCCGCCCGACAAATCGGTCGGTCTCCAGATCGGCGAATATCGGGTCGGGGTCGAGAAAGGCGACCTCGATCGGCAGCTCGGGAACGGTCGTCGCGTAGGTGGTGATGGTGCTGTTGACGACATCTCCGGCGACGGCGACCGAACCGGCACCGGACGCGTTGGCGATACGCGCTGGTTCGGTCACGACCCCTCATCGATGATCTTGCCGGTTGCCTGAATCTCGCCGGAGGCATCGCGGCCGATCGCCACCGCGCCAGGCCCACGCGCGGTGGTGCCGTCGTGCGCCGTCGATTCCGGTGGCGCCGCCGGACCGGTACCGTTGGTGACGATACGAGCGCCGCGGGTCAGCGAACCGCCGACCGACACCGCGGCCGGGCCGGACGCCACCACCGGTCCGCTGGCAGGCTCGGACACCTCGGACACCTCGGACGGCTCGTTCGCATCGCGTTCACCTGAGGTGAGCCACATCTGCAGTCCGGCGGCGGACGCCACTGCGACACCCAGAGCGACGCCCCACGCCCAACCGCCGCTGTCGGTCACCACATTCGTCGCCACCCCGGCCAACGCGGTGACTACCACCAGTAGCCCTGCGGAGCCGATCCGTCGCTGTGCGAGTGCCATGGAAACCCCTTTCCCACCCACGATCACATCTCGAACTGGCCCGACCTTCGCCACGACACCACTGTGAGGGGTTCTCGCCAGTCGATGCCCGTAGCGACCGCCTGCACCAATTCTGCCGCCCCCACCGACCCGGCCAGATCATCGGACGCCTTCGGGGCATGCGCCGAAGGTGATCGTGGCGAACTGATGCGGGGCGCTGCTTTCTCGCCTAAGCTGCGTCACGTGAACATCGATGTTCATCAATAGAAAGCACTGGTGACCGAGGCCATCCCACCGGAACCCACGGGCCTCGCATTCACCGATCCCGATGGGAGTACCCGATGACCTGGCGTCCAACCATCGCCGCACTCACCGGCCTGTGCCTCGCCCTCACCACCGCACCAGGCCCCGCCGGTGCCGCACCCCCGGCACCTCGGCGCGCCACTGATGTGAACGCTCACACGAACCCGCTCGCCGGTCCACCCGGCGCGCCCCCCGGAGTCTGCCCGGGCGGCACCGGGTACGGCCCGCCCCTGCCGGCCAGCTCCGTGTCCGCGACCAAGATCCAGGGCGGGTTCTCGTTCCTCGAAGGACCGGTCTGGATCGCCGACGGCGGCTACCTGCTGATGTCCGACATGGCCGCAGGCACCGGGCCGAACAACGTGCAGCCCTCCACGATCCGCCGGTTCACCCCGCCGGCGACCTTCGACACCTTCATCGCCAACGCCGGCAGCAACGGCCTGGCGCTCAGCCCCGACACCCAGCAGATCATCGCCGCCACCCACGACCAGCGGAACGTCTCCGCATACCGGCTGAGCGACCAGGCCCGCAGCACCGTCGCCGCCGACTACCAGGGCCGGGCGTTCAACTCACCCAACGACGTCACGGTCCGTTCCGACGGCGTCGTCTACTTCACCGACCCCAACTTCCAGCGCGGCAACCGACCGGACCAGATGAGCGGACGTACCAGCGTCTTCCGCGTCTCCGGCGGCCAGGTGTCGCTCGTGGACGACCGGCTGCGGCAACCCAACGGCATCGCGCTCTCCCCGGACGGCAGCACGCTCTACGTGGGCGCCTACTCGGAGAACAAGATCTACAAGTACGTCGTCCAGCCCGACGGCAGCACCGGCGCCCGCAGCGTCTTCGTGAACTACCTCGGCGGTCCCGATGGGGTCACCGTCGACTGCGCCGGCAACGTGTACTGGGCCTCCGGCTCGGACGGGCTGATCCACGTCTACTCGCCCGCCGGCGCGCAGCTCGGCACGATCCGCTCCGGCGGCGCCGGCACCACCAACGTGGCGTTCGGCGGACCCGACCGGCAGACCCTCTACGTCACCTCCGGCCGAACGAACGACTCCGGCCTGTACAGCGTGCGACTCAACGTCCCCGGCTACCCGTACTGACCAAGAACCCCGGAAAGGAGGAGCACCCGTGCGGATGAGTCCTCGGAAGCTCCGACACCGCGTCCCGCTCGCCCTGCTGATCTGCGCCGGCACCGTCCTGACCGGCGTACCCGCCAACGCCGCGCCGGCCGCGCCGGCGACCGGGAGCCGGCCGGCGGCCCGGCTCGCCGCCGACACCAGCCCACCCACCCGGCCGACCGGCCTGCGTAGCACCCGGCTCACCTGCCAGTCCGTCACGCTCTCCTGGTACGCCTCCCGGGACAACGTCGGCGTCGCCTTCTACGACATCTACCACGACGGCCAGCTCGTCACCTCGGTCTCGGGACGGACGCTGACCGCCACGCTCAGCGTCGTGCAGGGTGTCACCTGGGGCTGGTACGTCAACGCCCGCGACGCCGCCGGCAACGTCTCGCAGGCCAGCTCCACGCTCTCGGTCACCCCGCCGTTCTGCCAGCAGGACACGTCTCCGCCCAGCACGCCGACCAACCCGGCCACGACGGTCAACGGCACGGACGTGACCCTCACCTGGTCGGCCTCCACCGACAACGTCGCGGTCACCGGCTACACCATCCTGCGCAACGGTACGGCGGTCGGCTCCACCACCGGCACCGCCGGCAACCCGCCGGCGACCACGTTCACCGACACCGGGCTGACGCCCGACACCGACTACCGGTACACGGTGACCGCCCGGGACGCCCAGGGCAATGTCTCGGGGGCGAGCGCCGCGGTCACCGCGCACACCGGCTCGGGCTGCACGAGCCCGATCTGCGGCGCCACGGCGGTCACCACCGAGAGGGACCTGCCCTGGGGCCTGGTGCAACTGCCCGACGGCACGGTCCTCTACGGCCGGCGCGACCTGTTCGACATCGTCGCCATGAACCCGGACGGCACCGACAAGCACAGCATCGGCAGCGTGCCGAACGTGGCCGGCACCAACGGCGAGGGCGGCGTGCTCGGGCTGGCCGTCTCGGCCACCTTCACCACCGACCACTGGCTGTACATCTACCACACCACCACGACCGACAACCGGATCGTGCGCATCCGCTACGACGGCACGCTGCAAGCCAACACCGAGCAGGTGCTCGTCACGGGAATCCCGCGCAACAAGTACCACAACGGCGGCCGGCTGCGGTTCGGCCCCGACGGCAAGCTCTACGCCGCCGCCGGCGACGGACAGGACCCGGACGTGGCCCAGGACACCAACAACCTGGGCGGCAAGGTGCTGCGGCTCAACCCCGACGGCACCGTGCCGGCGGACAACCCCTTCGGCAACTACGTCTGGAGCTACGGCCACCGCAACCCGCAGGGACTCGCCTTCGACTCCCAGGGCCGGCTCTTCGAGCAGGAGTTCGGCAACAACGTCATGGACGAGACCAACATCATCGTCAAGGGCGGCAACTACGGCTGGCCCGCCTGCGAGGGCACCTCCGGCGACTGCGCCAACCCGAACTTCAGGGCCCCGGTCCGGACGTACCCGGTGGCCGAGGCCTCGTGCAGCGGCATCGCGATCGTCCGGGACGTGCTCTACATCGCCTGCCTGCGTGGCAACCGGATGTACCGTGCGGAGATCAGCGGCAACACGCTCACCAACGTCCAGCAGTACTTCGTCGGGACGTACTTCCGGCTGCGCACCGTCGAACCGACCCTCGACGGCAACCTGTGGCTGACCACGAGCACCGGCGGGGACAAGGACAGCACTCCGAACAACAGCAACGAGAAGATCCTCAAGGTGACCCTCGGTGGGGCGGCGTCCGGCCCCACGAGCTGAGGGCGAGCCGGGAACCCGGCACCGCCAGCCCTCGGAGGGTGCCCGCGTCGCGCGGGCACCCTCCGAACGGTCCCCGCAGCATCCGATCCACCGGGCCCACCGGGCCGCCTGCCGGCTTGCCCAACCGGATCTCGCTCTGATGTCGAACCGTCACCGGCCGATCAACGGCAGCGCGGAGAAGGTGTGGTTCTCCCAGATCAGGCGGGAGGACTCCTCCGGATAGGCGGTGACGGTGGACGACGCGTCGAAGCACTGGACGAGCCGGTGATCCCTCTCGTACGCGGGCCAGCCCGGGTCTGCGTGCGCGGCGAACGACGACCAGGCGGCACGCATCCGAGCGGACAGGGCCCGCACCTCCTCCGCCTCCGGGTCGTCGATCAGCATGGCGAGGCGGGCGCGTCACGACCCGTCGAGGATTATCCGGAGCGGACTACCGTGCCGTCATGTCATTTGGCTTCGGCCTCCCCGGCCACCAGCCGGACTGGTTGCCGGGCGCCACCGCCGTCGCCCGGCGGCACGCGGCGGCGAACCGGCAGCCGTACCCGACAGTCGAACGGCACGGCTACGTCCGGACTCGCCCCGGGGCGGCGTCGTCCCGGCACTGGAGAGGCGGAGCCACCGGGCCGGTGAGGGAAGCGGATGCGGGCCCGACGCGGGCGCCCGACGAGGCCCGCAAGCGGACAGGACCCTTGCATGACCTTGATCTCGGCGTTCGTACCGATCTGGATCCTCACCGCGGTCGGCTACCTGGCTTGTCGACAGGGCCTGCTGGGTGAGGCGGCGGCGTCGGTGCTCGGCCGGTTCGTGTTCCACCTCGCGATGCCGTCCGCCCTGTTCCTGACGCTGTCCCGCATGCCGCTGTCCGGCTTCGCCGGTCGCTCGCTGCTCGCTTTCGGGGTGAGCACGGCCGCGGTCGTCGGGGCCGGGTGGCTCGGCGCGAGCCGGCTGTTCGGTCGCGGGCGCGGCGAGCGGCCGGTCTGGGGCATGGCCGCCGGGTACGTGAACTCGGCGAACCTCGGCATCCCGATCGCCACGCAGGTTCTCGGCACCGTGTCGTTCCTGGCGGAGGTGGTGCTGTGGCAGGTGTTGGTGGTGACGCCGATGGTCCTGGTCGCCCTGGACCGGCACCGCAACCCGGCCGGGCGGGTACGGATCCGCCGGATCGCCTCCCTACCGGTGCGCAACCCGGTGATCCTGGCGTCGCTGCTCGGTGTCGGGTGCTCGGCTGCCGGCCTGCGCCTGCCGTCGGTGGCCGACGCGTCGCTCACCCTGCTGGCGGGCGCCGCGGTTCCGACCGCCCTGGTCGCGCTCGGCGCGTCGCTGCACCGGGCATCGCCGTCAGGGGCCGAGCCGGCCGCGCTGGCCGCGATCACCGCGCTGAAGCTCGTCGCACAGCCGGTCATCGCGTACGCGGCCGGGCTGGCCCTGCACCTGTCTGCGCCGCAGTTGCTCGCCGTGGTGGTGTGCGCGGGCCTGCCGACCGCGCAGAACACGTTCATCATCGCCCAGGAGTACGGCGTCGGCGAGACGGTGGCCAACCGGGCGGTGGTGATGACCACGACGCTGTCGCTGGCCACCCTGGCCGCGGCGGTGGCACTGCTCGGATAGGCCGTCAGCCGGCGCACCCCAGGTCCACGAGCAGGCCCGGCGGACCGGGCGCGGACCGGCACCGCGCGACCCGGGGGCCGCCGTGGTCAGAAGAGGCGTATTCGGCGCGGCCCGGACCGAAGGCGCGCGAGCGGGCCGACGGCGCCGTCTCGTCCAGGTTGCCGGGGTGCGCCCGACAGGTCGATGTCCATGACGGCGGGGCTGCCGTCGACCTCCTCGAACTCCGCGTCGGCGCACCGGACCCGTGCCAGCTCCCGGCCGGTGACCACACCGACCCGGGCCTCGTCGAACGCCTCGGGGAGATCCGTGACGAGCCAGAGCGCGTCGTCCTCGTCGACAACTGTCGCTGTCGCGGCGCCCAGCACCCACGGCTCGCGCTCACCCTCGAACGGCCGGGCGCCCGCGGTGTAGGCGTTCGCGCGGGCGTACACCGGTTGCTTCACGTCGAGGTACTTCTGCTGGTCGCTCGGCGGCTGGTCGGCGAGGCGGGCCAGGTACTCCTCGAACGACGCGGGATGGCCGTCGTATCCGGCGGTGCCGGCCAGCGGTGGCCCCTCGCCCTCCGCGCCCGCCCCGTAGGCGGCGCCCGGGTCGCCGCCCAGGAAGAGGTTCCCGACGTACCTGTCGTCGCCGCCGTAGATCACCGCGTACCCGGCGACCTGGGTGCTGTGCGGGCGGTGGTAGGGCGTGGCGCGGTCCAACACCGGCTCCAGCCGCACGGTGCCACAGATCAGGTTCTGGACGAACGCGCCTCCCTGACTGAACAGCTCCAGCGAGGCGGGCGAGCCGAAGATGTTGTGCTCGACCAGGTAGGGACCGTGGCTGACCTCGACGAAGAGGTCCCGGCAGTTGTCGTGGTAGACGTTGCGGGACAGCCGGGTGCCCTGCGCCTGCCAGTCCAGCCAGGTGCCGAGCGAGCAGTCGTGGATCCGGTTGTGCCGGATCACCACGTCGATGGCGGCGTGCAGCTTGATGCCGGCGATCTCGTACCCGTAGAACTCGCGCTTCACGCCGATGCGGTAGATGTGGTTGTCCTCGATCGTGGAGAACGCGCACCCGAGGTGACCGACTATGGCGTTCTGGCCGCAGTCGTAGATCGTGTTGCGGCGGATCACGTGCGAGCCGATGTGCTCGCGGTCCCACCCGATCTGGCGGGCCGCGAAGACCGACTCCACCTGGTACTGGTAGCCCGGCTTGTCGCCACGCAGAGCGGAGTGGTTCTGCCCGGTCGACCCCTCCTTCCCGATCGAGATCGCCGCGCACTTGGCGTCATGGATCACGTTGTCCTCGATGACCCATCCTTTCGCCCAGTTGGGTCCGATCAGGCCCGGCTGGTCGGCGGTCGGCGGCGCCCACGGGCTGGCCGCGTGCGCCAGCTCGAAGCCACGGACCGTGAGGTAGTCCAGGTGCGGCTGTTCCGGGTGGAAGACGCTGCGGCGTACGTTGATCTCGACCAGCTCCGTGTTCGGGTCGGCGCCCTGGAAGTTGGCCCAGATCGTCGTCCGCTCGCCGACCTCGGCGTACCAGACGAGCTGGGTCTGGTCCGGATCGCCGACCGGACGGGTCACCCTGGTCCAGTCGTCGACGACCTCGGTGCGCCGGGGCGGAGCGTCGACCTCCGCCCGGCTCGCCACCTCGAAGAAGCTCACGCCGTTCAGATAGACGTCGCCGAGGTGCCGGCGTGGCGCACCCTTGCCGTACACGATCCAGTCGCCGGCCACCTCCTCGGCGAACGGGTTGAACGCGCCGAACAGCGCGTTGTCGACGACCGCCCGCCACACCGTCCCGCCGAGCGGTTCCCAGCCCGTGACACGCTCCGATCCCTTGATCACCACGTGCTCGCCGGGCGCGGCCTGGTAGGTGATGCGGCGGGAGTCGCTGAGACCGCCGTGGCGTGGCTTCACCCACTCGCGGTACTCCCCCGCGTGCACCACCACGGTGTCACCGGGCTGCGCGACGCCGGCCGCCCGGTTGATCGTCCGGAACGGCCGCTCGGCGCAGCCGTCGGCGTGATCCGAACCGGTGGTCGCCACATGGAATACGGATGTCATCCGGGGAATCCTCCTGACGTTGGTCACGTAGCTGTCGACACGTTCGCGCCCGGTCACGTCCACACCGGCAGGTCGAGCCGGGACGGGTGGGCGCCGTCGTGCGAGATCTCCTGCCGCGCCCGTACCGTCGTGGTCGCGGTGGCGGCGGGTTCGCCGCTGCCGGGATTGCGGGCGTAGCGCGGATGCGCTCCGGAGCTGACCTGCACGGCGACGCGGTGGCCAGCGGCGAAGCGGTGGAACGCCGGCCACAGCGGCACCGCCAGCTCGACGAAACCGTCCTCGTCGGGCCGCGGGTCGGTGGCCGAGGTGCCGACGCCGCCGAGGCGGCGGATGCCGTCGCACACGCTCATCGAGCGGCCGTCGGGGTGCACGTCGCAGATCCGGACGAACACGTCCGCGCTGGCCGCCGTCGAGCGGAACCGCACGTGGGCGATCGGCTCCCCGGCGAGGACGACAGCGTCCGCCAGCGGTGGACCACGGAAGACGACCACGTCCGCACGGCGTTCGTGGGCGCTGTTGTCGACCGGGCCGGGGGCCGGGCCGGGACCACCGAGCGCGGGTGTGGGCCGGTCCGGATCGTAGGTGTAGCGGGTGCTGCCCCCGGCGGGTACGGCCGCGTCGAGCAGCCCGGACGGATGCAGGTGCCACCGCTGCACGACGGTGCCCGGCGGCGGCCACGCGGGTAGGTCACGCCACTGTTCCGCGCCGGTGAGGAAGGCGCGCACGGGCGCCGGCCGGGCCGCGGGCACGCCGGCGAAGTGTTCCTTGAGGAACGCGATCGACTCGGTGAGGAACGGACTCCGGTCGCCGCGGTGGCCCCACGGGCCGATGGTGAGCCGTGGCGGGCGACCGGCCGCGGCGAGTTGGGCGTAGTTGCGCAACTGCCAGGGAAGGAAGATGTCGTACCAGCCGGTGGCCATGTACACGGGTGCGGTGACGTCGGGCACCGACGCGGTGTGCGACTGCCGGGTCCAGTAGTCGTCGGAGAGGCTCTCGTGGGCCAGCCAGTCCTGGTACCAGCCGATCGGGTGGCCGGCCACGACGGTGTCGGCGCGGGACAGGGGCAGGACGTCGAAGGCTTCGGCCAGCTTCCGGTCCGGCCGCCACGCGAGTCGCGCCCGGACCAGCGCGCCACGCATGCCCCGCAGCGCCATCCGGCGCGACCAGCCGAGCGAGCCGCCCAGCGAGAAGGCGCCGTTGTTCCAGGTGACCGCGCCGAGGTCGGCCATCGTGACGTTCAGGCACAGGGCGTCCGGCGCGTTCCCCGGATCGTCCCGGCACATCCGTCCCGCCACGGCCCACTGGACGTAGCCGAGGTAGCTCTCCCCGTACGTCGCGACCGTGCCGGTGAACCAGGGCTGGCGGCGTACCCATCGGTGGGTGGCCATGCCGTCGCGCTGCTCGTCGAGCTGCGGCCGGAAGCTGCCACCGGAGCCGCCCGTACCGCGGCAGCTCTGCACCAGAACCGTGAACCCCTCGCCCGCCAGCGCCGGCGCGTGGGTGAGGGAGCCGTGCCGGCCGTACGGCGAGCGGACGACGACAGTGGGCAACGGCGGTTCGACCGTGCCGAGCGGCAGGTAGAGGTCGGCGCGCAGCTCGACACCGTCGTCCATCGGCACGCGCAGCCCGCGCCGCACGGTGAGGGCGTACGGCGGCTCGGTGGCCGCGTGGCGACGGGCGCGCCGGAGCCGGCCGGACAGTCGGCGGCGGAGGCTCGTCATCACTCGGCCTCGGTGCTGGCGGTGATCGACGACACGACCGGCTTGCCGAGACGCCTCACGACATCGACACTCATGCCGTGTCCGCCCACGGTGAGTCCCCCAGCTACCGCAACCCGATCCTCCCGGGTTTCTGGCCCGATCCGAGCATCTGCCGCGCCGGTGACGACTACTACCTCGTGTGTTCGAGCTTCGAGTACTCGCCCGGTGTGCCGATCTTCCACAGTCGGGACCTGTTCAGTTGGCGCCAGATCGGCAACGTGCTCGACCGCGCCGGTCAGCTTCGGCTGCCCCCCGACACGCTGGCCTCGCGGGGCATCTACGCGCCGACGATCCGCTACCACGACGACCGGTTCTGGGTCGTCACGACGAACGTCACGCTCGGTCGACACCTGATCGTCACCGCGACCGATCCCGCCGGCCCGTGGTCGGATCCGGTCTACCTGGACCTGCCGCACGTGGACCCGTCGCTGGCGTGGGACGACGACGGCAACTGCTGGCTGACGGTGTCCGGGGTCGAGTCGTACCGGATCGACCCGGGTACCGGAGAGGTCTTCGAGGGGCCGGTGCCGATGTGGTCGGGAACGGGTGGCCAGTACCCGGAGGCGCCGCACCTGTACCGGATCGGTGACTGGTGGTACCTGCTCGTCTCGGAGGGCGGTACGCACACCGGCCACGCGGTGAGCGTCGCCCGCGCGCGCTCGCCGCGCGGGCCGTTCCAGCCCGGGCCGGCCAATCCGATCCTGACGCATCGCGGTACCGACCAGCCGGTGCAGGCGACCGGGCACGCCGACATGGTCGAGGCCGCGGACGGCAGCTGGTGGATGGTCCTGCTGGGCATCCGGGCCAAGGGGCACTGGCCGCCCTACCACGTACTCGGGCGGGAGACGTTCCTGGTGCCGGTGCGCTGGGTCGACGGGTGGCCGGTGGTCGAACCCGTCCGGTGCGGGACCGGCTCGGCGGGGACGACCGGGTGGGACGACCGGGACGACTTCGACGACGAGCGGCTGGGCGCACAGTGGATCTCCCCCCGTGAGCGGCCCGCCTCGGCCTGGTCGTTGACCGAGCGGCCCGGCTGGCTGACCCTGCACGCGACCGGCGACAGCCTCGACCGGAGCGGCGCCGTCATCGTCGGCCGTCGCCAGCAGCACCATGACTGCCGGGTCAGCGCCCGCGTCGATCCCGGCTCCGGCCGGTCCGGCCTGACGATCAGGATCGACGAGGCCCACCACTACGACCTGGAACTCGCGCGGGGCCGGGCTCGGGTCATCGGCCGGGTCGGGCCGTTCCGCCAGGTGTTCGGGGAGTGTCAGGTGCCGGCGGGGGCGGTGACCGTGGCACTGAGCATCCGGAGCACCGACGTGCTGCCGCCGACGGTCACCTCGTCCGACGATCTCGCGCGGGCGGGCCACGTGGGCGTCGTGGCCGCCGGCAGTGACACGATCAGGTTCGAGGTCGAGACCGGAGACGGCTGGGCGTACCTGGCGGAGCTGGACGGGCGCTACCTGTCCACCGAAGTCGCCTCCGGCTTCACCGGACGGGTCATCGGCATGTACGTCACCGAGGGAACCGCCGGGTTCGACTGGTTCGACTACCGGCCGACCGGATGACGGGACCGGCACGCTCACCCCTTGAAGGCGCCTTCCATGATGCCCTGCACCAGACGTCGTCCGACGAAGACGAACAGCACCAGCAGCGGGAGGGTGGCCAGGAAGGAGCCGGACATGGCCAGGCCCAGGTCGATGTCGCGGTTCTGTTGCAGTGCCTTGATGGCGATCTGGACGGTGTAGTTCTCCGGTGACTTCAGGACGATGAACGGCCACAGGAAGTCGTTCCACGCGTAGACGAACGTGAACAGCCCCAGCACGTACGCCGCCGGGCGGACCAACGGGAAGGCTACCCGCCAGAAGATCTGCCAGGTGGTCGCGCCGTCCACCCGCGCCGCCTGCATCAGCTCGTCGTCGATGGTGCTGCCGATGTGCTGGCGCATCCAGAAGATGCCGAACGCGCTGACCAACCCGGGAACGATCACCGCCTGAAGACTGTCGACCCAGTTGAGCTGGGAGATGATCAGGTACTGCGGCACCACGGCCAGCTGCGCCGGCACCGTCATGGTCAGCACGACGATGAGGAACAGCGTGTTGCGGCCGGGGAAGGACAGCTTGGCGAAGGCGAAGCCGGCCAACGCGCAGAGCAGCGCCTGGCCCACGGCGATCGTGCCGGCGACGACGAGGCTGTTGAGCAGGGACTGCACGAACGGCACGATGGTGAGGACCAACTCCGCCAGGTGCAGGAAGTTGCCGCCGGGCGTGATCGTCGGCGGCAGCGTCGTCGCGGTGGCGGAGTCCGTCGTCGCCACCACGAACATCCAGTAGAGCGGAAAGACGCTGCCGAGCGCGGTGAGGGTGAGCAGCGCGTACACCGGGAGCGGGACGCGGTTGGCCGAGCGCCGCCTGGCCCGCCCGGGCGCGGCGGTCGAGGGTACGGGCTTCATGGGCGCTCCGAACGGATGCGGGTGGCCAACAGATAGTTGAGTCCGGAGAAGGCCACCACGATGACGAAGAGCGCGACGCCGACCGCCGCGCCGTAGCCGAAGTGGAACTGCCCGAAGGACTGCTCGTAGAGGTAGAGGGTGACGGTCTGGCACTGCCGTGCCGCTCCGCACGTGAGTCCGCCCACCGGGTTGGCCAGCAGCGGCTCGGTGAAGACCTGCAACCCGCCGATGGTCGACGTCACGACGGTGAACGCGATGATCGGCCGCAACGAGGGGATGCTGATGTGCAGGAACTGTTTCCAGCCGTTCGCACCGTCGGCGGCGGCGGCCTCGTACAGTTCCCGGGGGACCGCCTGGAGCGCGGCGAGGTACAGCAGCGTGTTGTAACCGGTCCAGCGCCAGGCGATCATCGTGGCGATCATGATGTGGCTGCCCCACAGCGACGCCGTGAAGTCGATGTGGTCGAAGCCCAGCAACCCGAGGAACCAGTTGATCATGCCGTAGTCGCGGTCGAACATCTGGGCGAAGACGATGGTCGTGGCCGCCACCGAGGTGACGTAGGGAACGAGCACCGACATCCGGAACAACGCGGCCAGCCGCAGCCGTGCGTGGTTGAGCAGGTGGGCCAGGCCGAGCGCCAGGAGCAACTGCGGCACCGTCGACAGCACCCAGATGCTGAACGTGTTCCGCAGCGCCCCCCAGAAGCGCGGGTCGTGCAGGAGTTCGGAGAAGTTGTCCAACCCCACGAAACGGTGCTCGCCGATGGGGTCCCAGTCGAACAGGGAGATGTAGAAGGTGAACAGCAACGGGAAGAGGCCAAAGATCAGGAAGAGCACGAAGAACGGCGAGATGTACGCGTACGGCGCCAGGGACTCCCGTACGCCCTGCCGGATCCGCCGCTTGCGACCGGGCCGCCGGACGTCCGGTACGGCCGTGGCCGGGGTGAGCATGGTGGTCAAGGCGTCACCTTCCCGATGGGCGGCAGCCGGGCGGTACCCGGCCGCCGCGCGTCAGTCCTCCGTCATTCGCGTACGGCGTTCTTGACGTTTGTCAGC
Source organism: Micromonospora sp. AKA38 (assembly GCF_027925725.1). Taxonomy (NCBI): domain Bacteria; kingdom Bacillati; phylum Actinomycetota; class Actinomycetes; order Micromonosporales; family Micromonosporaceae; genus Micromonospora; species Micromonospora sp. AKA38. The sequence goes on from NZ_BNEI01000002.1 coordinate 283,311, forward strand.
GCGGTGTTCCAGGCGTTGGCCGGGTTCACCTTGCCCTGCTCGACGCTGGTGAGCGTGTTGAGGAACTCGGTGCCGACGGGGCCGTCCTGCGGACCGAAGTAGAAGGGCTTGATCCCCACCACCGACTGGGTGTAGATCTTGCCGATCGGCGCGTTGCTGAAGAACGGGTCGGTCTTGCCGACCAACTGCGGGTCCGTGTAGACCGACGGCGTGGTGGGCAGCGACCCCTGCATCAGGAAGTGGTCCAGTTGCCCCTTCGGCGACTGCATCTCGGAGATGTAGTTCCAGGCCGCCTTCGCGTTCTTGGCGCGCTTGGGGATGGCGAGGAAGCTGCCACCCCAGTTCCCCGAGCCACCGGGAATGGTGGCGATGTCCCACTTGCCGTTCGTCTCGGGGGCGTTCGTCTTCATCTGGCTGAGCATCCAGGACGGTGAGCACACCACCGCGTAGTCGCCCTTCTTCATGGCCGCGGTCCAGCCGGACGAGAACGACCCCTGCTTGGCGGAGATGCCCGCGCCGAAGGCCTTCAGCGTCACGTCGAACGCCGACTTGACCTGCTCGTTGTCGTAGTCCAGCTTGCGGTCGGCGCTGTAGTAGCGCTGGCTGCCCTGGTTGACCGCCTGGAAGAAGACGCTTGTCGGCGTGTTGTCCACGAACGGCTTCCCGGTCTGCTGGACGTACTTCCTGCCGACGTCGATGAACTTGTCCCACGTCGGCCAGAGCTTGGCGACCTCGTCCCGGTCGGTGGGCAGGCCGGCTGCCTTGAACAGGTCGGTCCGGTAGGCGACCGCCAGGCCGCCGACGTCGGTCGGCACACCGATGATCTTGCCGTCCTTGGTCGTCGACTGCGCCATCACCCAGTCGAGGTAGTTGCCCTTGATGTCGCCCGCGCCCAGCGTGGTGAGGTCGACGAAGTTGTCCGGGGACTGCATGAACTTCGGCAGGTCGTCGGCCTGGATCAGCACCAGGTCGGGCACCTTGCCACCGGCCAGCGCGGCGGTCAGCGCCTGCGCGGTCTCGGTCGTGCTGCCCACCTCGGTGAGCTTGACCCGCACGTCCGGGTGCGCCTTGGTGTAGACGTCGACGTCGGCCTTCTGGTTGATGTTGGCGAACGACCAGAACTCGAAGGTCTTCGAGTCGGACGTGCCGTCTGATCCCCCACAGCCGGCGAGGAGGAGCGCGAGGGTGGCGATGACGGCTGCGGTGCTCCGGACGCGTTTCAACGGCCCTCCATCGGTGATCGTGAGCGGCGGTGGTCGGGTGACCGCGGCGGGTCAGGGCGACGGGTTCCCACCAGCGGGCACGCGGGCGGAAGCCGACGGACGGCTCACCGACGGTCAGCCGTGGCCATGTCGTCGCCTCGGAAAATTATCGAGATATTTACATCTGATGATTCGTTCGCTGAGGCTACTCAGTGCCCCGGTCATCCGTCAATGACCTCGCTGCCAGCAGGAGCGCCGGACGGCAGGCCAGCATCCCGACCGGCACAGCGCCGAAAGTTTCGGAGGAGGTAACGCGACTCGGCGCGAAGAAAGTCACCACGAGGAGCCGCCGCCCCTCCTGCTCGACCTGGAAGACGCCGCTGCGCCGTCAGGGTCCCGGAGCGGATGGGGCGGCTGCACCAGACGCTGGGCAGGCGCGCAGTCGCTTGTCGCAGGCCCTGGGCCGGTGCCGGGAACAGCGGTCGGTCGCCGGGGCCGAGCGCATCGCCGTGGCCCACGGCGGCTGGAACCCCGCCGGCGCCGACGCGCTCCCCGGGCGGGGCAGGCGGCGGTGGCCGGCACCCCGGAGGCGGGGTGCCGGCCACCGCCGTGCTCACCGGGTCAGCGCGATCCGCACGGCGAGGACGATCAGGATCACTCCGGTCAGCCGCTCGATGACCAGGAGCACCGCCGGGCGGGTCAACCAGGCGTGCAACCGGTCGATGAGCAGGATGTAGCACGCCCACCAGAGCACCGCGAGGCCGATGAACGTCGCGGCGAGCACCGCCGTGCGGGCCGCCGCGCCGTCGCCGGACGTGACGAACTGCGGGACGAACGAGACGTAGAAGATGACCACCTTGACGTTCAGCAGCTGGCTGGTGATGCCCATGACGAACGAGCGACGGGCCACGTGCGGCTCGTCGGCCGCCGGGGCCGGCTCGGGCGGCGCGCTCGGGGTCTCGCCGCCCCCGCCGGCGCCCACCGGGACCGGCTGCGCGGCCGGCACGGGGCGTCGGGGCCGGGTGGCCCAGAGAATGCTGCCCCCCAGGTAGAGCAGGTAGAGGGCACCGGCGATGCGCAGCACGGTGTACAGCCGCGGCGAGGACACCAGCAGCGCCGAGAGCCCGGCCGTGGCGAGCGTGGCGTGCACCAGGGCGGCCACGAAGAGCCCGGCCAGCACCACGAACCCGGCTCGCCGCCCGTACCGCACGGTCTGCCGGGTGACCAGGGCGAAGTCCACCCCGGGCACGACGATGATCAGGATGCTCGCGGCGACGAAGCTGACGAGCTGGATGTCAGACATGTTGGTGGATCTCTTCCTGTGCGACGAGGGCCGGGACGGCCTCCTCGATGACCGACACGCCGCTGTCCCGGCGCGGCCCGTGCCGGCGCCACTGCTCGCGCAGGCGGATCCGCCCGTCCGGCAGCCGCTCGGGACGGGAGACGCACTCGCCGACGACGATGGTGCCGTCGGTGAGCACCTCCAGGTAGGCGAAGCGCACCACCCCCTCGGCGTCGCAGGTCCCGGCCAGCGAGCCGTGCCGCACCGCGCCGCCGGTGATCTCGGCCCAGACCAGGTCGCCGCGCTGGTGGTAGTGCCCGGTCAGCGGCCCGGCGTCGCCGGTCGTGCCGTGGTCGGTGCCGGCCTGGTCGGCGGCGACGAAGACCCGGCCGTCGTAGTCGAAGGAGGCCATCGGGTCACGCCCACCGGGTGCTGAGGAACTCGTCGCGGAACGGGCAGACCACCCGGCCGGCGATCGAGTTGAGCACCATGGCGCTGCGCACCGGCAGGATGCTCAGGTTGGAGTCGACAAGTCCCTGCACGTAACGCCCCCGGTTCAGCACGAAGATCTTGTGCTGGTCGGCGTGCTTCCACCGGATCGAGTAGTCCGACTCGATGACGGGCTGACCCCGCTCGTCGACGTCGACCAGCGCGGTCAACTCCTCGTCGAAGGGCAGCGGGGCCTGCTGCCGCCCCGCGGCGACCACCAGGTGCACCGCCCGGTGCCGCTCCTCGCCGCTGCCGGCGGTGAGGCACTCCAGCTCGATCTCCCCGTCGAGCTGCCGGGCCGCGGTGACGGTGCGGCTCGGCATGATGGTCACCGGGAACCGGCCCGTCCGAAGCCGCTCCTCGTAGTTGTGCTGGTAGATACCGCGCAACGTGCCCGGGGAGATGCCGTCGCTGGTGAGGATCTGCCCGGAGACCAGGCGTTCCCGCACGTCCCGGGAGAGGTTGAGGAACGCCTCCTGGTAGGCCGGCCGGTACAGGTCGTTGGCCGAGGGAGAGTCCTCCAGCGGCGCGAACCACGACCGCCGGCCGATCCAGCGGATGTCCCGGACCCCGCGGGCCAACAGCGCCGCCACGCACTCCGCGCTGGTCTGCCCGCTGCCCATCACGATCCACGGCACGTCCGGCTCGTCGGCCACGGTCGACAGGCGGTGGTGCAACTCGTCGGCGACGAAGACGTGCCGGGGATCCAGGGCGGCGAGGAAGTCCGGCAGGAACGGCACGGTGCCGGTGCCGAGCACCAGGTGCCGGGAGCGGGCGACGGCCACGTCACCGCTGCGACTGACCAACGCGCCGTCGAAGTCGACCCGGTCGATCCGGGTGCCGTAGACGATGTTCGGCAACTGGCCCGCCGCCCAGCTCAGGTACTGCTGGTACTCGATCCGGGGGATCGTGTCGAAACCGGCACCCAGCAGGGCGTAGACCCGCCCGGTGGTGACCAGGTAGTTGAGGAACGACAGGGGGTGGGTCGGGTCGTAGAGCGACACCAGGTCCTTGACCCAGCCGGTCTGCATCCGCACGCCGCTGTGCAGCATCCCGTCGTGCCAGCCCGGCTGGTCCCGGGACTCGAACAGCGCGATCTCGTGCGGCGCGAGCACGTCGTACATCGCCGCGAGGCTCAGGTTCGCGGGCCCCGCGCCGATCCCCACGGTGTGGTATGTCTGCGTCATCTCTCTGCCTTCGGCTAACCCGTCGGAACCCCGACGGACGATGGGTGGTCCAGCAGAGCGCTGGCTGCGCGTCGGCTGGCGGCCAGGGCGGTCTTGGCGGCGCCCCCGCTCCCGCCGGTGAAGGTGTGCACGGTCCCGGAGACGGCCCGCAGCGCGAGGCCGGGGGGCTCGCTGTAGCAGTCGGCCGCGCTGACCGGCGGGCCCGCCGGGCGCGGGTCCAGGCCGGGCAGCCGCGACGCGGCCACCACTCGGACCCGCGCCGCGAGTTCGGCGTCGGGCGCGGGGGCGGCCGGGTCGACGTCCCAGCGGGAGCTGGGCAGGCCGAGCAGGAGGCGTCCGGGGCCGGCGGGCCGGCCGTAGAGGCCACTGGTCTCGTCCACGAACGACGGCAGGTCGGCGCGGCGCACGGCGTGGTGGGCGTACTGGATGTGCTTGGTGCGCAGGCGGGTGGCAAGCCCGGCGGCCCGCAGCAGTCCCGGGGTCCACGCCCCGGCGGCCACGACCACGAGGTCACCGGCGAGCCGCCGGCCGTCGCGCAACTCCACCGTGTCGCCGTCGAGCCGGGCCATCGGCACGGCCTCGGTCCGGGTCAGCCCGGCCAGCACGGCCCGCCGCAGCCGGTCCGGCACCACGTGGCCGGCCCGGCGCTCCCAGACCCCCACGGCGTGCTCGGGCAGCCCGTCGACGCCGAAGCGGCGGGCGACCTCCGCAGCGGTGAGCACCTCGGCGTCGACCGCGGCGGCACCGGCCCCGATCCCGCCGCCGCCCCCGGCGACGGTGTCCGGTTCGAGCAGGTAGAGCGAGCCGGTGCGCCGCCAGCCGGCCGCCGCCGCCAGGCCGGGGTCGCCCCGCAGCTCGGCGAGGCTGGCGGCGGCCAGGGCGCGGGCGGCCGGCTCCGGCTCGAAGGCCCGGACCAGCCCGCCCGACGCCGCGGTGGCGTCCCGGTACCCGCCGGTCGGGCCGTCGGGCGCCGTGCCGATGAGCACCGCCTCGGCGCCCGCGTCCTGCAACCGCCGGGCCAGCAGGACCCCGGCCAGCCCGGCGCCGACGACGAGCACCCGCGGCTCAGTCACCCGCGCCCGCCGGGAGGGTGCCGCCGACGAGGCCCAGCAGCCGGGCCGCCCGTTCGGGTCGGCTGCCGGCGGCGGCCAGCGCCGCGCGGACCGCGGCGGCCGGGTCGAAGGCGTCCGGGCGCAACGCCCGCTCGCCCCGGGTCAGCTCGATGTCCGCCAGCGCCGCGTCGAGGTGAGGGCCGGCGCCGTCGAGCGCCGCGGTGTAGCCGGCCTTGAACGCCTCGTACGCGGCCGGCAGGAAGTCGGACTCGTAGCTGTCCGGCCGGTCCCAGCTCACGAACGCCCGGACCACCGCCGGGTCCTCGGTGGCCAGGAACTCGTGCGCCCAGATGGCGTGCCCCCGGCTGGTGGAGAACTTCGCGCCGGTGAGCCGGTAGAACTCGTTGACCACCAGCCCGGTCGGCCGCTCGGGCAGCCCGGCGGCCAGGTGCAGGGCGGGGATGAGCACCGCGTAGTAGAAGGCGTTGTCGATGCCGAGGAACAGCCACTGTTCGTCGACGTCGCCCCAGGCGTCGAGGTAACCGGTCAGCGTGTCCACCCCCGGACGCAGGTGGCGGGCCGGCAGCACCAGGTTGGCCAGCGCCATCTCGGCCCAGACGTCCACCCGCAGGCCGTCGCCCCACTCGATGCCCCAGTCGCTCGGGTAGGCCAGCGCGACGTCCGGCAGCCCCGTGTCGAGGTACGCCGCGACCAGCCGGCGCAGCCGGGGCGGCAGGACCGCCCGGGACCAGAACTCGCACAGCCGCTCCCGGTGCTCCTCCAGCCGGAGGACCGGCACCTGGTGGGTCACCGGCTCCGGGGCGGCCGAGCAGCAGGTCGAGCGGGCGTCGACCAGGTCCGCCGCGGCGAGGAAGCTGCCGCACCCCTCACAGGTGCCGCCGGCCGCCCCCGCCCCGCAGCGCGGGCAGGCCCCCACGACCCGGGCGTGGTGCAGGATCCGGTGACAGCCGGCGCAGGCGCGCAGCGACATCGGGGCCAGCTCGACGACCTTCGCCTCGACCAGCTCGGTGAGCAGCCGGGCCACGGCGTCGCGGTAGCCCGCGTCGACCAGCGGGTCGACCATCACGTCGTACCCGATGCGCGCCGCGCGCAGCGCCTCGCCCACCAGCGCGCCGTAGTGCGCGGCGGTGTCCGCGGGTGCCTCGCCGCGCGCCTCGGCCCGGGCCGGCACGTAGTTCTGGTGGGCGTCCAGGCCGCACTGGGTCAGGACCCGGCGGCCGTCGGCGCGCAGCGCGCGGGCCGCGATGTCCCCGGCGACGTACGGGCCGGAGAGGTGCCCGACGTGCAGCGGCCCGTTCGGTGTCGGCGGCGGCGTCACCACGAGGACCACCCCGGCGGGGGCGGCGCCGTCAGTCACGGCCCGCCCCGGCGTCCCGGCCGCCCTCGGCGTCGGCGTCGGTGGTCCGGGGCATCCAGTAGATGCTCAGGATGGTCAGCGGGACCTCCGGGGAGGGGTTGTGGATCACGTGGGACCGCTCGGGGTCGAGCAGGATCACCCCGCCGGTCGGCACCTCGACCTTCTCCCCGGCCGCCTCGTAGATGGCGGTGCCCCGGGTCACCACCGCGAACTCGACCTCCGGGTGCACGTCCTCGGCGCTGCTGGCACCGGGCGGGATCACGCACCACATCGCGTCGAACGGCAGCGGCCCCAGGTCGCGGTACTGCTTCCAGCGGCCGATCTGAATGCCGTACTCGTCGGTGAGCTGCGCGGTGTCGCTGACGTACTTCCGCATGCTTGTCCTCCTGATCGCGGGTGACCTGAGCGGCAGGGCCGTGGGTCGGCGCCGACGGCCCGCCGGGGGCGGCGGTCGTCGGCGTGACGGCGGGTTCGCGTCCCGCCGGCGTCGTGGCGCGGGCCGGTCGGCGGCGTGCCACCGGCCGGGGCGGGGCCCGCGCCGGCGGCCCGGCGGTGACGGCGGCGCGGGCGTCCCCACCGGGGGCGGGGACCGGCCCCGGGCCCGGCGCGCGCCGGGCGGCGCGGTGCGTGACCAAGCCACGATGGGTCACGGCGGACCGCTGCTCGAAACACCGCCTCCCCGGCTCCGATTGATTCGCCGCGGCGAATGGCGGCACTGCCACTGTCGGCGTAGGGTCGCTCTGCGAACAGGCAGACAACCGGCAGTTCAACGGCAACATCTCGGCCGACTCCCGGATCAGTGGCCCCGGCTACGGCGTACCGTCGGCACGAATCGGCCAGACCCGCACGGAGCAGGCGAGTGGGGATGGCATGGTGATCGACTACCCGGTTACCCTGAGTGATGAGATCGTCGCGGCCCGACAGCGGGCCCACCTCACCCAGGAGGAGTTGGCGGCCCGGACGGGGCTGAGCGTGCGCAGCATCCGCAACCTGGAGTCGGCGCGGGTGCTGCGGCCCCGGCCCGCCACCGTCCGACTGATCCGCGACGCGCTCGGCCTGCCCGGCCCGCCCGGCCCGTCATCGCCACCGCCCCGGCCGCGGCCGATGCAACTGCCGCTGGACGTGCCCGGCTTCACCGGCCGCGTCGCCCAGCTCGCCCAACTCGACCGGCTCTTCGACGGTGGCCCCCGGCAGATGTCCACCGTGGTGGTTTGCGTCCTCATCGGCCGCGCCGGGATCGGCAAGACCGCACTGGCGCTGCACTGGGCGCACCGGTTCGCGACCCGTTTCGCCGACGGGGTGCTCCACATCGACCTGAGCGGCAACCGGACACAAAGGTCACCGGCGTCGCCCTCGGACGCGCTGGGCTGCCTCATCGAGGCGCTCGCCGGGCCGGCCGGCGGCATCCCGCGTGGCCTCGACGCCCGGGTCGGGCTGTACCGCAGCCTGCTCGCCGGACGGCGGATGCTCATCGTGCTCGACGACGCGCGGGACGCCGACCAGGTCCGGCCACTCCTGCCCGGCGCGGCCGGGTGCATGGTGCTGGTGACCAGCCGGGACCGGCTCACCGGGCTGGTCGCCGGAGAGGTCGCGCACCCCGTCGTGCTCGACCGCCTCGCCCCGGAGGAGGCGTACGAGCTGCTGCGGGCCCGCCTCGGCGCGCACCGCCTCGCGACGGAACCCGAGGCGGTACGCGGGATAGTGGCCCACTGCCAGGGCGTGCCCCGGGCGCTGGCGGTGGTGGCGGCCTGCGCGGCCGTCCAGCCCGGGGTGTCGCTCACCGAGCTGGCGCGGCAACTGCGCTAGCGGCGCCGGTCGGCAACCCGGCCCGCGCCGGTGCTTTCAGGACCGGTCGGCGCGGGTCCCGGCGCGTGCGGCCACGTGCGCCGGCACCGCCACGGTCGCGGGCAGCGCGGGATCGGTCAGCGGCTGCTGCCACGTCGCGACCAGGGGAAGCTCACCGGCCCAGAGGCCGAGCGCGGCGTCCGGGCCGGCGCCGTCGTCGGGCGGGCCGCTGCGGGTCTTGACCGACGCCTCGGCCAGTGGCAGCGCCAGCAGGACCGTAGCCGCGAGCTCCTTGCCGTTCGGCCCGCGGGTGTAGTCCCACTGGCCCGGCGCGACGTGCTCGGTCAGCAACCGCAGGCCGTACCGCTTCTCCTCGGCGTCGACGACCCTGCGCGGGGTCCCGTAGACCATCGCGCTGCGGTAGTTGACCCCGTGCTCGAAGACCGAACGGGCCAGGACCAGCCCGTCGACGACCGTGACCGTGGCGCAGACCTCGGCGTCGGTGGTGAGGCTCCGGCTGGCCACCGAGCCGTGCAGGAACAGGTGCGTGGTGTCGAAGCCGTAGACGGTCGGCACCACCATCGGACAGCCGTCCACCAGCGCGCCGAGGTGGCAGACGAGACCGGCCCGCAGCACCTCGAAGAGGGCGGCGCGGTCGCCGCGTCCCTTCTGGCTCATGCGGCGCAGCCGGGTGCGGGGGGTTGCGGACAACGGCGCGTCGGCGTCGCTCATGACTCGTCTCCCGTCGGTCGGAACGGACCCGGGCGCGAGCGTACTCACCGGCCGGTGCCCTCCGCCTCCTCGACCGGCGCCTGGCGGCTCAGCGGTGGTCCTCGGCGGGGTCCCGGTCCGGCCAGCTGTGTGGCGGCGGGGTTGGCTGAGGTTCTGGTCGCGGTGTCAGATCCGCTGTGAGGCGCTGCTGGCAGTGCTGGCAGGCAATACCCTCGACCATGAGCCCCGGCTTCCTCCGGCACGTCGAACGCTCGGGCTCGACCGGTCCGCGCTCGCTGCTCGACTCGAGAGGCACAACAATGCCCGGTACAACCGCACCCGTCACGTATCTCATCGTGGACGGGGAGAACATCGATGCCACTCTCGGCAACAGTGTTCTGGAGCGCCGGCCGGCCCCTGCGGAGCGACCCCGGTGGGAGCGTCTGCGGGACTTCGCGCGGGACACGTGGCAGCAGCCGGTGAAGGCACTGTTCTTCCTCAACGCCTCGGGCGGCGGTCTGCCGATGCCCTTCGTCCGGGCCCTCCTGAGCATGGACTACCGCCCCGTCCCGCTCGCTGGTTCGTCGGATCAGAAGGTGGTGGACATCGGCATCCAGCGGACGTTGGAGGCTATCGCCCGGCGCTCGGGCAATGTGATGCTCGCCAGTCACGACGGCGATTTCCTGCCGCAGGTCGACGAGCTCCTACGAGGTGATCATCAGGTCGCGGTCGTCGGGTTCACGGAGTTCCTCAACGCCGGCTTCGCGGACCTTCCGGGCCTGCATGTATTCGACATCGAGGAGGATGCGGGCTGCTTCACCAACGTCCTTCCTCGGGTTCGCATCATCGACCTTGAAAGCTTCGACCCTGAGCGCTTCTTGTAGGCCGGACAGCATCCGCGCCTGCTCGCGATGTGAGCGCATGTCCGCAGCGCAACGTCTAGGGTGTTGCCGTGATCCTCGTGGCGGCGCGAGCCGCCGCTGACCACTGATGAGTCGGCCGAGCTGGAATCGCAGCTCGCTGTCGAGCTTCCCGCCGAGTACGCACGGAAGTAGCGGCAGAACCGGATACCCGTCGAGGATTACCTGGATCACAACTATCCTGCCGTCATGTCGCTCAACTTCGGTATCCCCGGCTACCAGCCAGACTGGCGCCGGGGAGTCGTCGACGTCACGAGGCGGCACGCTGGGCGACTGCTAGGCCGTCCGTGACCGACATCGTCAGCGTGGGGCGGGACGGCGCACCGATCTGGCCGGTCGCGGGCCACCAGGTGACCACGTCGAGCAACGCCCCGACCAGTTCGTCGACGGCATCGTTCCCGCCCTGACGCCGTATCCACCAGGCTGACGCGGCGAGCATCCCGCACAGGGCCCTGCGGTCCACCCCGGTCGGCCAGGTGCGGGGCAGGTCGCCGCCGCCCAGGGCTGTCGTCCCCGGCCATTCGTCTCCGAGTCGCCGCAGGATCGTGGCCTGGGCGCTGGCACGCGAGGCAGGGCCACGGGCCCGGGTGACCCGCGCGTACAACTCGACGAGCTCGTCACGCTCCAGCACGCCGACGGCGGAGGCGAAGCCGGCGTCCGGCGCCCAGGAGGTCGAGGCGTCCGGCGTATGACAGCTGATCAGCCGCTCCGCCAGAGTCTCGAACCGAACGGCGTCGTCCCGACGCATCCGGGCCAGGAACGGGAGGATGCCCCGCTCACTCGCGAGCTCCACCTCCGTCATCCGGAGGGCGTGCGCGAACATCTCGGGTGCCAGGACGTCTGCGGCGTCCGGCGCCAGCCGCCTGGCGAATGCGGTGAGAACCCCGAGGCGGAAGCCATCATCTGGTTCCTCCCCCATCATCGCCCGGAGCGCTCTCCGGAACTGGTCCCCGTCGAGGCTGGGAGCCAGCGCGACGAGCACCTGATGGTTACGCCGCCCGGGCGAGTCCGCGAGCGTCATCGCCAGGGCCTCCTCGACGACGGACGCCGGCAGCGGAGCACCGAACGCCTCAAGGACGACCGCGTCCCACTCACCGCTGGCAGCCAGTAACGCACGCAGCGCCGTGGTTGCCGCTTCGGTGGCTCCCGCCCGGTACAGGTACCCGAGCGTGCGGGCGTCCGCCGAATGGGACCGGTTGGTGGTCCCACCCTGCCACCGGGCGGTCGCCAGCATCGTCAGTACCGCTCCGGTCAGGGAACTCCGCTCGGCATCGGGCAGGTGACGGCTCAGACCCGCGAGGGCCTGCGCGCGCAGCGGACCGTCGCGGCGGGCGAGCAGGAGGTCACACGCGCGGCGTACCTGTTCCACCGGCACCAGTTCCGCGAAGCGGAGCAGCGGCGACACCTCGTCCTCGTCGATCAGTGGCATGTGCTCGGCGGCGTACGTGAAGACACCGTCGAGAAGCTCGTCCTGGCCGGTGGAACGGAGTCGCGACACCAGACCGGGCGCCCAGAGCGCCATCTGCGCGGCGCTCTCCGGGTCATCGCCCACCGCGGCGGCCCAGGCCCGTGGCAGCGCCTGATCCGGCAGCGCCCCGCTGAGCGCCTCCACGGCCCGCGCGACGCCCCCGAGGCCGTACACCCGCTCTGCGCTGATCATCGTCGTGCTCAGGCCGGGGTCCGCCGAGGCCATGGTCAACGGCCGCCACACCGGCTGTTTCCGCGCCCAGAGAGGCACCGAGCGTGACCCGGACTCCAGCAGCGCCAGCGCGTCCACGGCGACCTCTGAGGACAGCAGGGGGGCGAGCCTCGCCACCGCGTCGGCAAGGGTCCGCGACTCCGGGATCCCGCGGACGAAGGTCAGGACGCGCCTCCCGGTCCGGCTACGTGCCTCGGGGGGAAGAACCCGTCCGATCTCGGCTACGGCGGACAGGTCGTCCAGCCGTACCGGGCTCGACGTGCTGTCGGCGACGGCCTGTCGCAGCACGTCCTCGGGAAGGTGCGGAGCGAGCACGTTGAGTGCCGTCACCCGGGCGCCTGACTCGACGGCGTCCTCCGTGTTCACCGCGCGCAGTGCCGCCCCGAGCTCCTCCTCGCTCAGCTGCGGCGCGATGATCGCGAGCGTCTGCGCGTACCTGGGGTCGTCGTCCCATGCCTCAATGGCTTCCGCGACGTACCGGCGACGCGTCTCCGGGGAGAGATACCTGACCAGGTGTGGTCGGGCGTCCAAGGCGAGTGGGTGGTCGATCCGGACCGGCAGCCGTTCGATCTTCGGGATCGCCGCCATCTCCTGCTCGGCGTAGTCGCGTGCCTCCTCCGGCGGCAGCCGGTCGAGCATCGCGCCGAGCAGAAGGTGTCGGACCGCGGCATCCAGCAGCCGACCCGACTCTCCGTCGGGCGGGAACAACTCGCTCAGCCAACCTCGCACCTCGGTGGTGGACAGTTGTCCGCAGAGCGCGTACAGCAGATTCGGCGAGCGGAAGTCCAACCTGAAGCGCAGCGCCAACTCCAGCAGGGCGGGCACTTCCGACCTGCCCCAGTCGAGGTGCGCGGCCACATGGAGCATGCGGGCGGCGACCTCCATGTCCACGCCCTTCTCCAGCACCCACCGCAGTCGCTCGATGCCGCCGGTGGGCCGGGGACCAGGCGTGGCGGGCCTGTCCCCCGGTCCGTCAGGCCGGTTCCCGAGCAGGGTCAGCACGTCGTCGAAAACCGCCTCGGTGACGGGCACGTGCTGGAGCAGGGCGATCAGCTGGTCCCGGCCCGGCTCGTACTTTCCCGAGCCGAGGATCCGTAACGCCTTGCGCGCGCCGGCCCCCCGGTCCGGGTGCAGAAACAGGGTGACGACAGCCCGGACGAACTTCCGGTTGCCGTAGCGGTCCTGCAACAGATGATGGTGCAGCAGGTCCGTCAGCGCGTCGTGCGGCAGCCGGGCGGCCGCGGTGGCCAGTGGCCCGGGCAGCAGTCGGCCGTTGTCGGTGTCGAGGGCCAGTTCGACCACGACCGGAACGAGTTCGTCGGCCAGGAGCGGCAGGATCGCCTCCAGCACGGCGGAGCGTTCCTGGCTGCCGTACGAGGCGGCGAGGCTGAGCACGTCCGGATGCGTGCGCTCCGGCAGGTCCGGTACGAGAAGTCGAACCCCCGTCGCCTGATGATCCGGATTGCTCATGATCGCGACACGCTGGAAGCCCTGCTCGACGGTCCAGTGTCCCCGAGTGACCATCTCCCGCACCAGCCCGGGCGGGATGGCCGTCACCGCCGAGGTCACGCTCGCCTGGATGAGGCGGTACCGCAACCGGAGCGTGAGCCGCCCGGTCGCCGCCTCCGCCAACTCGACATCACGCAGATAGCTGCCGACATCACCGGCCTGCGCGTGCACCGCGTACCAAAGATTCTCTCGACCCCGGCTCAGCGCGAGCAGACGGTGCAGGTCCGCTTCCCGGCCGGTCGCCAACAGGTGCGACGCCAGATGCCGGACGGGATACCCGCCGTCCGCGCCGGCCAGCTCCGGCCGGGCCACCAGGGTCCCGAGCCCGGACTCCAGGCCACCCCATGCCGCCAGGTAGCGGTCGCAGACACGGGCGTGAGCAGCCCGCGCCGCCTGCCGGAGAGTCGCGTCGGACGCGCCCGACAGGTACTCCCGGAGACTCGGGTGGTGGGGCGCGAAGCGGACCGGCTCGTCCGCCTCCTCACCGGGGCCGACGACCGTGCAGAAGGGCCGCAGCCCGTCGCGCATGAGCGCGTCCACGAGGGACGGCTCGTCCAGCCCGGCGAGCGAGCAGAGAGTGCGGGCGTCCACCGGCTCGCCGGCCACGCCGAGCGCCGCGAGCAGTCGGACGCGTCGCTCGTCGTACTGCCCGTCCCCGCCGAGGCAGAGCGACAGGACGCGGTGCTGGTAGTAGGCCTCCAAGCCTTCCGGCAACCCGGGAAGATCCCGAATCCTCCGCGGATCCTGACCGATGGACTCGATCACGTAGTGGGCGTAGACCCACGACCCTCGACTGCGCTCCAGGATCCGCAGGGCGAAGGCTTCCTCGGTGACGCCGTGTCCGTCGAGCGCCCGGGCGACACGGGGGTCGTTCCGCGCACGGTCACGGAGGAAACCCTCCAGCGCCGCACCATTCCCCGGCGATTCCGGCAACAACGTCACACGACGTGTCTGGTCCCACGGAAGGTTCCTCAATCGCCCGGTCCGCGCGGTCACGACGACGTACACGCGCTCCGGAAGCCACTGCGGCAGCCCGAACGGCAACTCGGTGGCGGGATACTCGTGGGCGGCGTCCAGCGCGTCGACGACCACGACGATGGGCCGTGTCGGCCCCTGCTCGTTGCGCCGTCGCGCCGCCTGCTCGATGACGTCGGCCAGCCACCCGGCCTCTCCGCTGGAGTCGGAGAGCCAACCACCGGGGGCGAGATCGTCCAACTCCCACGCGGTGATGAGTTGAGCGCTCAGGCTGCGCACGACTGTCGCCGTCAGTCCCGCCCCGGCTCCGTTCTGCACGAAGTGCGCGGCGTCCGTCTCCGGTCGCGCCTCGACCCACGCCGCGAACGCCGACTTCCCCATGCCGGGCTCGGCCTCCACCGCGAAGTATCCACGATCCTGTTCTGCCATGAACCGGAGGAAATCCGCGACCAGCGGATTGTTCGGGTAGTAGGCCCGGGTCAGCGAATCGACGTATGCCCCGTACGCCTGGGGAGCATCCCGGAGCGGATGGGCCCCGGCGGCGGTCATGACCGTGATGTTGATGTTGCCGCTGTTGTTGTCCGCGTTGATGACGGGGCTGTAGTCCCCTTGCGTTTCCGACGTACCGCGCCGCTGGGGAAACGGCCGCCATCTCCTCATCAGGTCGGATCGCCGTTGTCGCCGGACGGCCTGTCGGATCTCGGCGGCGCGTGGAAGGTGATGTGTCCGCTGTTGTTGTCCGCGTTGACGATGGGGCTGTTGTCCCCGCGCGTCTCGGATGTCGGGGCCGTGGCCGGCGGTGATCCGGGGCGCTGAAGCGCGGTCAGCCCGGCCCAGAGCAAGGCGACCGCGACGAGCGCCACGACGAGCGGCGGCGTGATACCTGCGGTGACCAGATTGGTCAGGACGCCGGCGACGATTGCCAGCACCACCGAAAGAGCGGCAATGAGTCTTTGGTTCATCTGTCCCCACCCGTGTGACGGCGACCCAGATTCGCTGACTGCCGCTCCCATCCTGCCATCGGTCTCGACGGTCACACCAGCTTGTCCACTCGCTCGCCGGCCGGAATCGGCGAAGGCAGCTGCCCGAGCACGGGCCGGACACGGTCAGACCGTCCGACGCCCAACAGGGGTGCAGACATCGGTGTCGGACGGCGTGTCCGTCGGGGTGGGCCGGCTGGACCGATGCACAGGACGAGCAACCTACGCGTCGGGACCTTCGAGGCCGCCGAAGAGGTCATCGTTCAGGCCGCCCTGCTCAGAGGTTCGCAGAGATCCGTCATCGACGGATCTGCGTTGAGCATGCCCGACTCGTCAGCGATGATGAGGTGTGCGCAGCGTGCGGGTACGCCGACTGTTTGCGGTCGTCGTGGTCGGCGTGGCCCTGGCCCTGCTCGCACGAGCCGGCTGGTCAATGCGTGAACACGGCCTCGACTGGGGCGACAAGGCCGCCAGCATCGCCGGATTCGTGCTCCTGGCCGCCGGCACACTCGCGGCGGTCCTGCGCCGGCTACTGGGTTGGACCCGCGACGCGAAGCCCCTGTCCAACGCGGATCTCGAGCAGGCCACCGAGGACCTTGCCGTAGCCCTCACCCGCATCTGGGCCAACGAGGAGCGGCTACGGCGGATCAACGACCCGTGGCCGCTGCCCGTGCGATGGGCGACCGTCGACAGCCCCAGCAGCGACACAGGTGAACCGAACGCCACGTCAGGCGCCGGCGTGTTCACCGACGTCGCGGCGTTCTTCACGGCCTTGGCCACACCACGGCTGGTCATCCTCGGCACGGCCGGGTCGGGAAAGAGCGTGCTGGCAGCCCGCCTGGTCCGCGACCTCCTGGCCGCACGATCAGCCGGAGATCCCCTGCCCGTTCTCGTGCCGCTGGGCAACTGGCACACCGGAGCCACCCTGAGCCGGTGGCTGGCAGACGAACTGGTGAACCTCAGCCCCGCGCTCGCCGCGCAGGTACGCGCCGGCGACCACACACCCGTCACCGTTGCTCAAGCACTGGTCGACGCCGCGAGGATCCTGCCCGTCCTGGACGGATTGGATGAGCTGCCCGCGCCAGAGCGCGCCTGGGTGATTGAGCAGATCAACGCCTACGGCTCGGACCGGCCGCTGGTGATGACCAGCCGCCCGGATGAATACCGGGGCGCCGAGCATCGGGCGGGACGCCCGATAGCACTCGCCACAGCGGTGCACCTGCGTCCGCTATCCACCGACGAGGTGTGCGACTACCTCCTCGCCGCCACCGCGGGCGCGCGAACGGGCCGCTGGCAGGCCATCTTCAACAACGTCACCGCCGCGCCGACCGGCGCGCCGGCGCAGGTGCTGACGAACCCGCTGATGCTGTGGTTGGCCCGCACCGTGTACGAGCACCAATCCAACGATCCGGCGGAGCTTCTTACCTTCTCCGATGCGCACACCATGGAACAGCACCTGCTGGAAGCCCTGATACCCGCGGTCTACGGTGACCGGCCCGCTCCGACGCCGTTTCGCTGCCGCCCGAAGCAGGCACGGCGGTGGCTGGCCGCTCTGGCCGCCGACCTGGCCCGCGCGGACAGCCGAGACCTCGCCTGGTGGCGGATGAGCGACCCCAGCCGGTTCTGGGCGTCGCTTGTCGTGGCGGTGCGCTGCGCCATCGGCGCGGCGCTGCTCTGGGGTGCCGTCGCCCTCGCCATCGCACTGGACGCACCCGGCCCGGGACGAAACCTCTTCGCCGAGTGGGGTCGACTGGCCTCGTCAGGCCCGATCGGTGTCCACCTCCCGCCGTCGGTCACAGAGACGATAGACGCCCTACAGGGCTCCGATCTGCCACCGGAGATCGACGTCGGCGTGATGGCCGACCTGCGGGTCTTCGCCTCGTGGGTGGCGGTCTGGGCGATCTTGGGCACCGGTCTTGTCGCCCTGGGACGCTCCGTCGAAGTGCCGCCGCTGCCCTCGGCCCTTGGGCGGCGCCCCGTCACCTGGCGGTGGACGCTCGTGCGACTCTGGGTCGGCGTCTCGCTGACCGGGCTGACCGCCTTGGGCGTCGTGCGAACCTGGTACCCGCATCTGGCGGTGCCGAAGATCAACGGCTTCCTGCTGACAGCGGCGGTGCTTGGCGTGGTCATGGCCGACGCACCGGGCTGGCTGGTGCAGCCGGTCGATGTTTCCCGCGCCGTCGGGCCGGCGCAGCTGGTGCGTCTGGACAGACGTGCCGGGCTGGTCTCCATGCTCGGCCGACGCGGCACCTTCGCGCTACTCATCTGGCTGTTCGCCGGCCCCGCCACGCTCGTCGGCTACCTCGCCTACGCCGTGGCTCGCGCCGCCGTGACCGCGCTGATCGGTGACTTCGGTCCAGCGTCCAGTCGCTTCGCGGCCACGCGGTTGTCCTACGCGCTCCGGCGCCGCCTGCCCTGGCGGTTCATGCCGTTTCTGACCGACGCCCACCGGCGTGGCGTGTTACGCCAGATCGGCGCTGTCTACCAGTTCCGCCATCTCCGACTGCAGAACCACCTCGCAGAAGCCGACGCCAACGGACGTGTGCAACAGCGCTTGGAACAGCTCGTCACCTGGATCGAGCGGCACCGCACTGCGCCGAGACGTGACGCGTTGGTCCTGCAGCGGCTGCCGTGGTCCCGTCAACGCTGGCGCGATCCCACCCTGGCCACGAAACTCGCTGCCCGTGCACCCGCCGCCGAGCATGTCACCGATCCGATCGACGATTGGAGCACCGGTTGGAGGGCAGCCCACACATGGCAGTTGGGTCCGTGGCGTCAGATGGCCGAGCAGGGCACGTTACTGCCCGGTGAGCATGTGCGTGTTCACCTGACCATGCATCCCGTAGCGGTGCTGCCCGCCGTGACGGTCGTCGCCGCGGGTATCGCCTCGTGCCTCCTCCTGTTCCCGAGCCTGCTATGCCTTGCGATCGGACTGATCATTACCGCCGCCGTGCCGTTCTTCATCGCCTCCAGCGAGCAGGTGACCGTCACGGACCGCCGCATACGAGTGGTGACGATGTCACGACGTGTCGAGGTGCCGTTGCGGCACATCACCGACCTGCGATACGAGCAGTCCCTACTCGGCAGAGTGCTCGGATACGGCCAACTAAAGGTCACCACCGTCGACGTCGCGCAAGACGACACCACCAGCCGGCGCACGAAGCATGAGCGGGTCGGCTGGCACAACATGGAGGCAACCGCTGAGGGAACAGTGATCGCCCACCTGACGGGCCTGCGAGACGTGCCCCGCGCCTACGAGCTGATACGGCACCTGCTTCCGCCGGACCGTGCCTCCAACCGACCCCACGAGCTACCTCAAGTCGGGTCCGACACCACCACCAGAGCCTCAACCGAACGCGCCGCCACCCAGATGGCCGCGCCGGACGCCAACGACGCCCTCCATCCGGGAAAACCGCCGCTGAGCCACCAGGAACCTCAGCCCGATGAGTAGAGGTCATCGCCTCGCGCAGGTCCCCTGGTCGCGACACGTATGAAGCCCCCTGCCGCCCGCTTCGCCCACGGTCGGCAAGGAACAGGCCACCCGTAGCCGCTCACGCTGCGGCTGATCGCGGGAAGACTGCCTCTCACGCGATCCTACGCTCCCGTGGAGCCGCAAGCCGAGCAGACCGACAAGAAGCGGTGCGGGTCCGGAACCGTCGCGCCAGTGCTGACGACGCTGGGCCGGTCAGCGTCATCGCCGGCACAACACCCGCGCTTCGCTCGCGATGTGAGCGCATGTCCGCAGCCCACGTCTAGGGTGTTGCCGTGCTCCTCTCGGACTGGTCGGATGTACCCGATCGCCTGGCCAGATTGTCGACGCACCCGTCTGCCGGCACGGTCTTCGGAGCCGACGGCCATCAGTGGCGACGCGAGCCGCCGCTGACCACTGATGAGCTGGCCGAACTGGAATCGCAGCTCGCTGTCGAGCTTCCCGCCGAGTACCGTTCCTTTCTTCTGCAGGTCGGTCGTGGGGGCGCGGGCCCGGCGTACGGCCTCTTTTCCGTTGACCGGGTTGGTGGCCGTTGGCGCTGGGAAGGCGACGGTGCCGAACTCACCGACCTGGGAACGTTGCGCCAGCCGTTCCCGCACACCGATGCGTTCAACCCCGCGGACGGCCTGCCGGATCCGCCCGATGAGGCGGACTTCGACTCCGAGGGCAAGTTCAACGAGGCTGAAGACGCTTACTGGCAGCAGCACGATGCCGTCGTCTTCGCACCCGAACACTCCATCGGGTTGCTCTATCTCTGTCACCTTGGCTGCGCCTGCCGCGAAGCCCTCGTCATCAGTGGACCAACTCGCGGTCAGATGTGGGCCGACGACACCGCCAGCGACGGCGGGTTCCGGCCGCTGCACGAGCCCGACGGAAGCCCGACGGGCTTCACGCGCTGGTACCGAGGCTGGCTCGAACAGGCCGAAGAGCAAACCCGGTCCCGATCAAGCCGCACCGCACGGAAATAGCGGCAGAGCCGGATACCCGTCGAGGATTGCCCGCGTCCGATCCGGATGCCTGGTCCTCGTCATTCAGCGGCGGTTGGCCGACAGTCAGCAGGGCGATGCCCTCGATTGAGGTCAGACGTCTGCGGTCCAGGGTTCTCCGACGCCCGCGCGTTCCGCGGTGCGTCCGGGCGGTAGGTCGAGAACGTCGATCAGAGTGGGGTCCTCGTCGACGGCATGGTGCAGGTGTCCGACCTTGCCGGTGCCGCCGTTCGCGTCAGAGGCTCCGATCAACTGCCAGACGCCGTCGTCCGCGTCGTGACTGACGAACAGGACGGGCTCGTGGCGTTCGAAGACCTCAGGGGTCTGGATACAGGTGGTGCCGAGCAACCAGTGCCGCATCCAACCGGCTCGCCGATCATGCTGCATGACGTGGTCGGCCACCCACCAGACGAACGGCAGGTCCTCGTGGGCGCGCGACTGATCCGCGCTCAGATCCGGGCCGCCCTGCGGGACCTGCTCGAACGGCTCATCGGCGAGAGAGAACGCGTGACCATCCTCGTGCGCGAAAATGACGGCGTGGAACGTGCCCCCGCCAGGATTGCCGGCGCCAATCCCGATGGACAGACGGGCGATATGCGGGTCTGAGCCGGTGGTCCAACCGAACGCGTACGACGCCAACTCGCCACGCGGCCCGACGAACTCGCCGAACGCACGCCGGTCCACGCCTGTGACATCGGCCGTGGGCACCTCAACGAGCGCACCCTCCAACACCTGGATCTCCACGCCGGCAACATAGCTGATCGAAAACGCCGCCCCGCAGGCACACGCCACCCGCTCCCCACACCACCTGGCGACAGGTTGGGCGGGCCCAGACGGCCAGAGCTTGGCTCTCTACGTTCCTCCATACAGGTCTGGCAGACTCCGCGACATGAGAACGTGGGCCATCGCGGTTACGGCCGTAGCGGCCACGCTCGTGGCGATACCCGTGACGACCGCGCTCGCCATGGGGTACTACCCACGCCCGGACTGCTTTGACCGTGCCGCCTTCGACGAGGTCGTGACAGCCCTACCGCCGCCGCCGACCCAGAACGCGTTCGACTCGGTCGATGCGCCTGACAGGATCGGCTCGTGTGACATCGGAGAGTCATACGGAGTGAAGGGCGGCTACATCTTCTACGCTGTCGACAGCCCGGGCCTCGACGATTCCGGATGGGGGTACTTCCCCGACGGGCCGGACGGTGACCTAGGAAACGGTGAGTGGGAAGGGCCGCAGTTCGAACAGATTGACGGACCTTGGTACCACTGGACGGCAAGCTGGTAAGCAGGAGCGCCCGGGGCGTCAGCGGGGCGGCCGACGTGGCGGCCGGCCGGACAGTCGGGCGAGGAAGTCCTGGTAGGCCTGCGCCCGGACCGCCGGTTTGGACGACAGCACGTCGGCGGATATTCCCGCGTACGCCTCGCGCTCGGTGGCGGCCTGGTACGCGCGCAGCCCGGCCTGGTAGCGCTTCTGCCGGGTGCCGGCGACCGACGCCCCGAGGTAGAGACCGGCCACCGCACACCCGAGTGTCATCAGCACCAGGAACAGGAGCGCCACCGCCTCGGTGAAGGAGGGCAGGGAACCGGCGCGGCCGATGGATTTCTCCACCATGCGGTCGTCGTGCGCGTCCAGGTAGTCGGCCGCGCCGGCTCCGAACAGGCACAGGACGACCAGCACCGCGCAGCCGCGGATCACCATGGCCCGGGGCGACGGCAGCCAGGAGCCAGGTGTACGGGGCGACGGCGCGTACGCGGCACCGAGCCGGAACGCGGCAGGTGCGAGCCGGAGCGTGGCACCCACCCCGCCGGCCAAGATCTGGGCGGTCAGGATGCCGGCGACCCGCGTGTCGTGCCAGGCCCACGCCAGCCAGGAGAGGAGCACGAGGGCGCCGGTCCACCCGGCGACGAACACCAGCGCCCGCTTGACGGCAGCCGTGCGGGCCGCCGGGCTGGTGCGGACCGCCTCCGCCCGCCGCCACTCGTCGACCTGTCGCTGCGCATCCCGGCGTGCCTCGTCGGCGCGTTGCCGCTCGGCCTCCCGCCTGTCGTGGCCCCTCTCCCATTCGGCCTTCTCGGCCTCGCGCTCGAGCTTCTCCTCCGGGCTGACGTACGGCGGCAGGTAGGTGGAGCGGCCCACCGTGCGCAGCGGGTGATGCGAGGGCAGGTCGGTGGGCGGCCTCCAGAGACCGCTCGTGCCGAGCAGCACCCGCATCCCGGCGACCAGCCGGTCCGGTAGCAGCCGTACGACACCTGACACGTTGCGCCTGTCGTCGAGCCCTTCGACGACGAGCAGCAGGCGTTCGCCGCGCCGCGCGCACGCCTCGGCCGCCTCGGTGTACCGGTTCAACAGGTGCGCCTTCCGGGTCGCCCCGGTCAGGTGGCCCGGCATGGACCTGTCGGTCAGCTCGACGAGTTGCTCCAGCACCACGTCGATGAACGCGTCGCGGTTCGTCCGTTCGCTGTGACCGGCGGGGACGAAGTACGACACCACCCGCACGCCCGGCGGCGGGTGCAGCACGAACCAGGCCAGCAGCGCGGTCATTCCGTACTCGGCGGAGGCGTCCCACCGCTGGTACGCGGGCGGTCCGCCGCCTCTGGCGAAGGCCGCGAGCTGCGCCAGTTCGTCGTCCCGGTCGAGGAGCTTCGCGGGGGCCAGGCGGCGGACCTCCGCGAGGTACGCCGACCGCACCACCGGGCCGAAGGTGTTGTACTGGATGTTGTAGTCGCCGAACTGCACGCCCCGAGCGTCGCGGGCGTCGATGTCCCGCGATCGGCGCTGCTTCGGCCGCCTGTCGTCGCCCATCCGCCTGCTCGTCTCAGGTGAAGGTGTTGTGTTGGGTGTTGGCGGTGCCGAACTGGACACCCTTGGCCCCGCGCAGGTCGACCGGCCCGACGTCGGTCCGCCCGCCGGTCGCCTCGGCGCGCGCCAGGAGGTCCCGCGCGAGGTCGAGGATCTGCTGGTCCCGGTCGAGGCCGGTGCGGGTCAGATCCTCAACGAGGCGTACCTGCCAGTCACCCGGTTGGGTGGGGTCGGCCTCCAGCGAGCGCAGCGCCGCCTGACCGTCGCGGGTCAGGCGCTGCCGCACGCGAGCGCGAAGGTTGGTGGCGGCGTCGCGCACCAGAGCACTTGTCGCGTCGGTGACTCCTGTCGTGGCACCCACCGCCAGAGCGGCGAGAAGCAGATCCGCACCGTCCATACCCACCTCCGTCTCGTCAGGTCCAAGGAGCACTGTCGAGGTCACAGACCGGCGTCCATTCTGACAGCTCACCACCACGGTGCGCGAGCGCGGCATCACCACCGGTCCCCGATGAGCTGTCGTGGACGGCCTAGCTGTACTGCCCAGGCAGGTTGGTTTGCGCGATGATCTTCGTCGTTCGTCGTAGCAGGACACTTCTGTCGTCGAGTGCCCGATCCGGCAGCGGCTGTGGAATTGTCTGCCTCATGCGGGGAGTTCCTCGATAATCAGGCGCCAGTCGCCGGCCACGAAAGCTACTCTTTGACCATCCGGCGAAATACTGGGTGAGGACGCGACACCTTCTGCCTGGTAGATCCGCCGAGACCGGCCGCTGCGCAGATCGATCTCAAGGACCTCTCCCGAGCCGTCAAAGAGGCTGCAACGACCGTTTTACTCCCTCGGGGCACTAGAACCAGGTCAGGAAGCCCGTGCACCTCCGGGCCCACCTGCTCTACGCCTCTCCCCTCCTGCGAGGTGATCGTCAAACGCCAGGCGCGCCGCTCGTCACGCACCGGCTGCTCAGGCGGAAGCTCTTTGGTGGCAAGGAAGATGATGCTTCCGTCGCCAGCGACCGCGGGTGACTTGGCCGATTTTCCGAACCAGCAGGAATATTCGTCCCAGTGCGTGAAGTAGCTGCCCACGGCATCCCCGAACGGTTCGACTTCCCAGCTGTGCGCCGTCGCTGCGGCATGGGCCGCTTGGCCCAGCCGTCGCCAGTGACCCGTTGCCGTCACAACCAACAACTGCAGAGGTTGAAGCGGAACTAAGAGCCGGTGTCCCGCCACCAGGAGGAACGCTGGTCGGTCCTTGGTCACACGCCGTCTCCAGCTGCCATCGTTGGTTGCTGGTTGACGACGTTTGACGGTGTCTTGTGCCCCCTGCATGCCCCGACCACTGGTGCGGCGTGGTTAGCTGCCGGCACCGGCATCTGATAGCGAGGGGACCGACGTGGCGTTGACCAAGAAGGGCTCTCGGCTCATAACGGTCGACGGCGTGGTCTACAGGTGGCGAGTGCGCGGACGACCCACCTACGCCCAGGCGCTCGGTGAGCGACCACTCGCCCTCGCCGTTGAGCAAGCCGACTGCAAGGGCAGCGTTCTGCTAGTCGGCACGCCCCAGGACCACCCGAGCAACTGGTTCGGCGGTCCGTCGATCCCTGTTCTTCCCTCGCAGGTCGCGGCAGTCATCCGCAAGGCACTGGGCGAGGGATGGCGGCCTAGCCAGCCGGCGACGGCCTTTCGCACTACTGCGCCCGACGAATCTCAAGCGCCTTCGACTCCTTGAACCCCAGGCAACCGACGCGGGGCGGTGACCTGCTCTTTCACAGGTTCCGAGCTGCCGGACGGGCCCTCCGGTGTCCGTGCTCGTCCGTCGATGTCCAAGCCGATCGTCACCCGGTTAGTCACTCAGCTAGATCGAGCCGTCCTCCACCTTGCTGAGGATCACGTCAACCTCACCGGAGCGGATCATCTCTCCCAGGGCCGCCACCATCGCCTCGACGCCAGGCCTTGGGACGATGACCAAGTCGGAGCACCAGAAGTACTGACCGCCGCCAGCCTCCCCGGTCTCAGTCCACCTTTGCAGGACCCGGCCGATCTCAACCGTCGTCATGAAGGTGGCGTAGCGATGGGTACCGTCAACGAGGTAGACGTGGGCATCGATGTTGTCGGCCGTCACAGGATCGTCGCCCTGGCCGGGCATGAAGCGGACACGAGCGCCCTCGACCACGCAGTCCCATCCCACCGTCTGGCTCACGGCAAGCATCATCGCAGCCTCGGACGCTCAGCTTGGGAATCGGATTGATCTATACGGTGGGTAGTTGCAGTATCAGGGAGATCGCTACCGAACGTTGACCGTCGGGCAGGTCACCTCTCCCTGTCGCCCCGTGTTGACCGCTGTGTCGCGCACGGATCAGGCACGGGCCTGACACAGACGAGACGCGCGTCGGTGGCGTAGCTGCCAGCAGGGACGGGTGAGGACACGTGCTCTTGGAGATCGACGGCCGCGAGGTGCGAACCGAAGCCGACCTTTACATACTCCTGGCTCGTGCTCTCGACTTCGGGCCGTACTACGGTGCGAATCTGGATGCTCTGTGGGACCGACTGAGCAGGGATGTTCCCCGCCCGGTCGCCGTGGTCTGGACTGACTGGCAGGCCAGCGAGAGGAGTCTCGGAGCGGAGCGATTCGGAAGGATCTGTGGCCTCCTGCGAGCCGTGGAGACCGAGGACCAAGAGGCTGGCCATGAGGAGCGGTTCACGTTCGAGCTGCGATGACGTCTTCGTCCCGAAGGAACCAACGGCCGTTGATGAACTGCGCCATCTGCAGGATGAGCTGCCGGAACGGTCCACCGGCGTCCATGGGCGTCCGGCGTTGCTCGCGCCCATCGTCACCCAGTTGGTTACCCAGCTCGGGATTCAGACGTTGAAGCGGAGCTTAGAGTCGCTGTCCCGCCACCAGCGGGGATGGAGCCGCAAGCCTGGCAGAAGCAGCCGCCGGCAAGACATGGCAAGAAACCCGCCTCGTCTTCACCATCCGCTTCGGCACACCCATCGAGCCGCGCAACTTCCAGCGCTCCTGGCAGACGAGGTGCGAGAAGGCAGGAGTCAAGCCGATCACCGTCCACGACGCCAGAAGAACCTGCGCCACCCTCCTGGCCGACCTCGACGTCCACCCCAGAGTCGCCATGCAGGTGCTCAGGCACGCCCGCTTCGCGGTAACGATGGAGATCTACACGCAGGTCACATCGACAAAGACGAGAGAAGCACTCAAGCGCCTCGGCGACTCACTCAGCCACTGACGAGAACTGCTGTACAAAGCTGCTGTACGCAAGCAGAAAGGCCACCTCCCGAAGCCGGGAAGTGGCCTTTGACCTGCGTGGGCGATACTGGGATCGAACCAGTGACCTCTTCGGTGTGAACGAAGCGCTCTCCCGCTGAGCTAATCGCCCTCAGCGCGCATGACTCTACCTGATCGACGGCCCGGACCAAAAACCGGGCCTCAGTGCGTCGCGAGGTAGTGCAGCGCCCGCGCCACCACGTCGATGCCGAGGCTGTACTTCAGCGACAGCCACACCACCACCGACACGAAGACCAGCCCGACCAGCCCGAGCACGAAGCGCACCGGCAGCGATCGGCTGGTCACCCAACGCGTCCAGGCGTTGACGTGCCGGCGGGTGAACGCGAGCAGCCGGCGGGCCCAGTGGAACTCGACCGCCCAGACGCCGAGGCCGGCGATGACCAGCAGCCAGCCGGGGCCGGGCAGCGGGATGAGCGCGATGCCGACGGTGACCACGACGGCGCCGAGGATGCCGATGAAGATCTTCAGCGCGACGCGGCCGGTGGGGTTGGCGCGGATGAGGTCGAGCGTGGTGTGCAGGCGACCTCGCCAGCCCCGCCGACGCGGTGTGGTGGGAGCGGCCGGGGAACGCCCGTCGACCGGCACTTCGTACCCCCGATTTCTGGCCGTTCGGGCCGCATCCTCCGGCGGATCGCCCGGGGCCCGCGATGCCACCGGGGTTTCCCTCGTGACCATTTCCACCCCCAGTGTCGCGCGGGACCGTCACCCCTGCTGAGGACTGGACGTTACCGGAGTAAGTCGACGACTGAACCACCCGTTGCCGGGCGGGACGACGGAGTGGGCGGAACCGGAAATCCTACTCGGGGTCTCCCGGCCCCGAAGGCTTTCCGACCCCCTTCCCACCACTGGGTGAAGTCAGCGTATGGCGGAGCGTAGCCAGGAGCAGCACCTGAGTATGGGAAAAGCGGGACACGCGCGTTCCGCAGCGGTGCCGGGGGGAGAACGTCCATGAGTGTCATCCGACCGACGACCGTAGAGGTCGAGACGTCGCTAAGGCTCGTCGCGCCTGACGCCACCGCCTTGCCGGTGCGTGCCAGTCTGCGTTACGACCCTGCTGACCCGTATGCGGTCCATGTCCTGTTCCATGCCGAGTCCGCCGGCGGCGAGGCGGTGAGCTGGTCGTTCGCACGCGAACTGCTGGTCACCGGGCTCGACGAGCCGGCCGGCATCGGTGATGTGCGGGTCTGGCCGTGGGCCACCCCGCGCGGCGACTTCGTCGCGCTGGCGCTGTCGTCCCCGGACGGCAACGCCCTGTTCGAGGTTCCGCGCAGCGTGTTGGTGCGTTTCCTGCGCCGGACCTACGTCGTCGTTCCGCGCGGCCGGGAGGCCGAGCACCTGGACGTCGACACCGCGGTGAATCGGCTGCTCGCCGGTCGCTGAGCACGACCACACCCGGGGCCGCGCGGATCTGCCGAGTCCGCGCGGCCCCGGGCCGTCTCACCCCGGGGGTACGCGGTCAGCCGCGTGTGGTGATCCCGCCGTCGACCGGGATGACCGCCCCGGTCAGGTACGCGCCGGCACGTGACGCGAGGTAGATCGCGGTGCCGGCCATGTCGTCGGGGCGGCCGATGCGGCCCAGCGGCACCTGCTGTTCGATGGCGGCGCGCGACTCCGGGTCGTCGAGCGCGAACGCCATCATCTTGCTCTCGAACGGCCCGGGCGCGATCGCGTTGACCGTGATCGCCTCGCCGGCGAGCTGGTGGGCGAGGCCGCGGGTGAGCATGTGCACGGCGGCCTTGGTGGCGGAGTAGGCGTACACCTCCATCCACGGCACCCGGAGTCCGTCGATCGAGCCGATGTTGATCACGCGGGCCGGGTCGTCGGCGCCGGCGGCGGCGCGCAGCGCCGGCAGCAGCGCGGTGGTGAGCCGGAACACGGCCTTGACGTTGACGGCCCAGAGCTTGTCGAACGCACTCTCCGGGTACTCCTCCAGCGGCGCGCCCCAGGTGGCGCCCGCGTTGTTGACCAGCACGTGGAGCCGGTCGTGGCGTTGCCGGACGGCTTCGGCCAGCGCCAGCGCGCCGGCGTCGCTGCCGAGGTCCGCCGGGATCGCCTCGCAGTGTCCCTCGGCGGAGAGTTCCTCGGCGACCGCCTCGCACACGTCGGCCTTGCGCGAGGAGATGATCACCCGGGCGCCGGCCCGCACGAATCCGCGCGCGATCATCAGCCCGATCCCCCGCGAGCCGCCGGTGACCAGGACCGTCTTGCCGTCGACCGAGAACAGATCCGTCATGCCCATCCCATCGCCGTCGCCGCCGGGCTGCGGGCCGGTCACCCGACCCGAGCCTTACCGATCGGTAACCTAACCGTCCGTGGTGCGCCCCGACAAGGCGTGCGAGCGGGACGAAACTGTCGAGATGCAACGTGCGTCCGGGCCGGTTACCGTCGGGGATGATGGTCACTACCGGTCAGCCCTCCCCGGCCACCCGCATCGGCCTCTCGGACACCCGCCTCGACACCGACGAGATCGTCACCGGCGCGCTCGACGACCTCACCGCCGCACCCGGCTGGCACCGGCCGATCCTGCTCGACCGTGACCTGCTGGTCCTGGTCACTCACGGCCACGGCACCGCCGAGCTGGACTTCCGGGCGGTGCCCTGCCGGCCCGGCACGCTGCTGCGCGCCCGGCCCGGCCAGGCGCTGCGCTGCCTCGGTCAGCAGCTCGACGCCACGGTGGTGAGCTGGGGGCCGGACGCGCTGCGCGGCCTCGACGTCGACCCGGACGCGGTGCCCGCCCACCGCCAGCTCACCGGCGAGGACGCCGACGCGGTGATCAGCGAGGTGAGTCAGCTCGCCGTGGACGCCGACCGGCACGCGCTGGTGCCCGCCGCCGCGGCGTTGCTGCGTCACCAGCTCGCCGTGCTGCTGCTGCGGCTGAGCCTGCTGCCGCGTGGCGAGGAGGGGCCACCGCCGGGCGCCGAGGCGGTGACGTTCCGGCGGCTGTGCCGCGAGGTGGAACGCGGCTACCGGCAGACCCGCCGGGTGGAGGACTACGCCGCCCAGCTCGGCTGCTCCGTGCGTACCCTGACCCGGGCCTGCCTGGCGGTGACCGGTCGCAGCGCCAAGCAGGTCATCGACGAGCGGGTGGCGTTGCAGGCCTGCCGGCTGCTGGCCGCCACCGACGACCCGATCGCCCGGATCGGCCGGCTGCTGGGTTTTCCCGAGCCGACCAACTTCGGCCGCTTCTTCACCCGGGAGGTCGGGGTGAGCCCGGGGGCGTTCCGGGCCGCCCGGGAGCAGCCGCTGCCCGTCCGTCTGGTGCGTCCGCGCCCGCCCGCCGACTCCCCCGCGCCGGCCGGCCGGGCATGATGGCAGTGTGCAGATCTCCGCGCGCGGCGACTACGCGGTCCGGGCAGCCCTGAGCCTGGCCACCGCGTACCCCACCCTGCTGTCCACCCAGGCCATCGCGGCGGAGCAGGACATGCCCCGCAAGTTCCTCGAAGCGGTCCTCGCCGACCTGCGCCGGTCCGGGATCGTCCGGGCCCAGCGCGGCGCCGAGGGCGGTTACACGCTGTCCCGACCGCCGCGCGACGTCACCATCGGGCAGGTGTTGCGCGCCGTCGACGGCCCGCTCGCCGGGGTACGCGGGCTGCGGCCCGAGGAGACGAAGTACGAGGGCGCGGCGGAGAACCTGCCCCGGCTCTGGGTCGCGGTGCGCGCCTCGGTGCGACGGGTGGTCGACGAGGTGAGCCTGGACGAGCTGGTCAGCGGCCGGCTGCCGGCGCACGTGCGCAAGCTCACCACCCAGCCGGACGCCTGGGAGCCCCGCTGATTCACAGCGTGGTGACGACCTCCTCGTACGGTAGCCGGGGCAGCCGTTCCCGCCAGGCGTCCGGGGCCGGGCGGCCGATGTTCATCAGCAGCAGCACCCGGTGCCGCCCGTCGGGGAAGAACTCGCGTTCCACGCCGGTCGCGTCGAACCCGGCCATCGGGCCGGCGGCCAGCCCGGCGGCGCGTACCCCGACCACCAGGTAGCCGATCTGGAGCGCGGCGTTGAAGCGGGCCTGCGCCTCCCGGCCGGCCGGGTCGCCGGTGAACCAGTCCCGCGCGCCGGGGCGGTGCGGGAAGAGTTCGGGCAGCCGGTCGTGCCAGTCGACGTCGGCGGCGAGCACCGCGGTCAGCGGCGCGCCGGCCGTCTTGTCCCGGTTGCCGGCGCTGACGTACGGCAGCAGCCGCGCCCGGGCCGCCGACGAGCGCAGCAGCAGCACCCGCAGCGGCTGCGCGTTCATCGCGGTGGGGCCGTTGCGGACCAGGTCGTGCACGGCCCGGACCTGCGCCTCGTCGACCGGCTCGTCGGTGAACGCGTTGGCCGTACGGGCCGCCCGGAACAGCAGGTCCTGGGCGGCCCGGTCGAGCGCGAGCAGCTCGTCGGCGGGCGCGTTCACCACGACTCGGACCAGTCCTCGATGGTGGTGGTGTAGCGGCCCCGGTGGTGCAGCAGCGGGTCGCCGTCCTCGCCGGCGCCGAGCGCGAGCGGCTCACCGAGCACGATGGTGTGGTCGCCGGCCTCGATCCGCCGGACCACCCGGCACAGCAGCACCGCCAGCGCGTCGCCGATCAGCGGCACCCCGAACGGGCCGGTGGTCCAGCCGGGGTGGGCGGTGAACCGGTCGATGCCGCTGGTGGCGAAGATCTGCGCGATCTCCTGCTGGCCGGAGGCGAGCAGGTGCACCGCCACGTGCTCGGCGTGCGCGACGGTCGGCCAGCTCGACGACGCGCGGCCGAGGCAGACCGAGACCAGCGGCGGGTCCAGTGACACCGAGGTGAACGAGGTGGCGGTGAACCCGGACGGCGGCAGCGTCGGCAGGAGCCGGTCGCCGCGCAGGCCGGGCGTGGTGACCACGGTGACCGTGGACGCCTGCCGGCGCAGCAGGCCGCGGAACGAGTCGACGTCGACCGGGCGCAGCTCGACGGTGCCGGTGCCGGGCCGGTCCACGGTGGTCACGACGCCACCAGCTCTCGGGCGGCGTGGACGCTGGCCGGCCGGGGCAGGCCGTAGTGTTCGCGCAGGGTGCGCCCGGTGTACTCGGACCGGAACAGCCCGCGCCGGCGCAGCAGGGGTACGACGTGGTCCACGAAGGCCTCCAGTCCGTGGGGTAGCAGTGGTGGCATGACGTTGAAGCCGTCGGCGGCGCCCCGGGTGAACCAGAGCTCGATCTGGTCGGCGATCTGCTCCGGGGTGCCGACCACGACGCGGTGCCCGCGCCCGCCGCCGAGCCGGCCGATGAGCTGCCGGAGGGTGAGCCGTTCCCGCCGGGCCAGGTCGACGACGAGCTGGTAGCGGCTCTGGTGGGACTGCACGGTGGTGGCGTCGGGCAGGTCCGGCAGCGGTCCGTCGAGCGGTCGACCGGTGAGGTCCAGCCCGGTCATGCCGGAGAGCTGGGCGAGCGCGTGCTCGGGCACGATCAGCGCCTCCAGTTCGTCGGCGAGGGCACGGGCCTCCCTCTCGGTACCCCCGATGACCGGTGCGATACCGGGCAGCACCTTGATCAGTTCCGGGTCGCGGCCGGCGTCGGCGGTGGCCCGTTTGAGCGCGGCGTAGAACGCCTGCCCGTCGGCGAGTGTCTGCTGGGCGGTGAAGACGGCCTCGGCGTAGCGGGCGGCGAACGCGATGCCGTCGGCGGACGAGCCGGCCTGCACCAGCAGCGGGCGGCCCTGCGGCGGGCGGGGCGTGTTGAGCGGCCCGGCCACCCGGAACCGTTCGCCGGTGTGCGCGATCTCGTGCACCCGGTCGGTGTCGGCGAAGACGCCGCCGGCGGTGTCGAGCACCAGCGCGTCGTCCTCCCAGCTGTCCCAGAGCTTGATCGCCACGTCGACGTGTTCGGCGGCGCGGCGGTACCGGTCGGCGTGAGCGGGGTGGTCGTCGAGGTTGAAGTTGCGGGCCTCGCGGGCCTGGGCGGAGGTGACGATGTTCCAGCCGGCCCGGCCGCCGCTGAGGTGGTCGAGCGAGGCGAACGCGCGGGCCAGGTTGAACGGTTCGGTGTAGGTGGTCGAGGCGGTGGCGATCAGGCCGACGCGCTCGGTGACGGTGGCCAGCGCGGCGAGCAGCGTGAGCGGCTCGAAGACGGCCTGGATGTTGTGCCGGACGGCGGGGCCGACGGCCAGCCCGTCGGCGAGGAAGACCGAGTCGAGGGTGCCCCGCTCGGCGATGCGGGCCAGCTCCTGGAAGTGGCGTACGTCGGCGAGGCGGCCGGGGTCGGTGCGTGGGTGCCGCCAGGCGGCCTCGTGGTGGCCGACGCCCATCAGGAAGGCGTTCAGGTGCAGGGTGCGGGTCATGGCGGTTCCTCTCAGGCGGTGGTGACGTCGACGCGCCAGGTGGAGAAGCGACGTTCCCCGGCGACGAGGAGCTGGTTGACCACCAGCCCGATGGCGGAGATGGTGATGATCCCGGCGTACATGTCGGGGATCGCGAAGTTGTACTGCGCGTAGTTGACGAGGTAGCCGAGCCCGGCCTTGGCGCCGACCATCTCGGCGGCGACCAGCACCAGGATCGAGTACGCCCCGGCCAGCCGGACGCCGGTGAAGATGGTCGGCACGGACGCCGGCAGGATCACCTTCTGGAACAGCCGCAGGTGGTTGAGGCCCATCGAGCGGGCCGAGCGCACCAGCAGCGGGTCGACGCCCTTCACGCCGGCGATGGTGTTCAGCAGGATCGGCCAGGAGCAGGCGTAGACCACCAGGGCGATCTTGGAGGTCTCGCCGAGGCCGAGGATGAGCACGAAGACCGGCAGCAGCGCCAGCGCGGCGGTGTTGCGGAACACCTCCAGCAGCGGGCTGAGCAGGTCCGCGAGGGGGCGGTACCAGCCGATCAGCAGGCCGAGCGGGATGGCGGTGGCCACCGCGAGGGCCAGCCCGGTGAGCGAGCGGGTGAGGCTGGCGCCGACGTGGTCGGCGAGCTGCCCGCTGCGCAGCAGCTCCCACCAGGCGAGGAGCACCTCGGAGAGCGGGGGCAGGAAGACCCGGTCGACCAGGCCGGTGCGGGGCACCACCTCCCAGATCACGGCCAGCGCCAGCAGCGCGACGCTGCGGTGCAGGGCCCGGCCGCCGAGCGCGAGCAGCCGGCCGGGCCGGGCGGGGGCGACGGCCGCCGGGGGCACGGCGGGCCGGGTCGCCGCGGCGGCGGGTCGTTCAGCGATGTCAACCAACGCGGGCCTCCTCGCGGACGGCGGACTGCGCGGCGCGTACCTCGTCGCGCAGCAGCGTCCAGATCTGGTGCCGGTGGTGCCGGAACGCGTCGGTGGAGCGGACGTCCTCGGCCGCCTCCCGATCCCCCAGTTCGATGTCGATGACCTGCTTGATCCGGCCGGGGCGCGACGTCATCACGGCGACCCGCTGGCCCAGGTGCACGGCCTCGTCGATGCCGTGCGTGATGAACACGATGGTCTTGCCGGTGGCCTGCCAGATCCGGACCAGCTCGTCCTGGAGCAGGTCGCGGGTCTGCGCGTCGAGCGCGGCGAACGGCTCGTCCATGAGCAGCACGTCCGGGTCGTACGCGAGGCTGCGGGCGATCGCGACGCGTTGCTTCATGCCGCCGGACAGTTCGTGCGGGTAGCGGTCGGCGAAGCCGGTGAGGCCGACCAGGTCGAGGTGGTACGCGACCAGGTCGGCGCGCTCGGCGCGGGGCAGGCCCTTGGCCTCCAGCCCGAACGCGACGTTGCCGGCGGCGGTGCGCCAGGGCAGCAGCGCGTACTGCTGGAAGACGATGCCCCGGTCCAGGCCGGGCCCGGTGACCGGGCGGCCGTCGACGAGCACCTGCCCGGAGGTGGGGGTGGCCAGCCCGCCGAGCAGGTCGAGCAGGGTGGACTTGCCGCAGCCGCTGGGGCCGACGACGACCAGGAACTCGCCGGGGCGTACGCCGAGGGTCACCTCGTCGAGCGCGGTGACCGCGCCGCCGCCGCCACGCCGGCCCGGGAAGACCTTGCGCACCCGGTCGAAGCGGATCTTGTCGGTGCTCATGCGCCACCGCCGGGGTTGGCGAACGCGTTGAACCGGTTGGTGTAGAGGTCGGCGGGCTTGGGACGCGGGCCCTTCAGCTCGCCGGCGTCGGCCAGCCAGTCGATCCAGGTGGCGAACTCCCGGTCGGTGATGACGCCGCCGGTCTCGGCGACGCCGCTGGACTTCCAGTAGTCGACCAGGGTGGCGTCCTCGTTGCGGCCCCGCTTGCCGATGATCTCCTTGAGTCGGGCCACCACGGTCTCCCGGGGCTGGGTGCGCGCCCACTCGATGGCCTTGCCCACACCGGTGACGAACGCGCGGACGGTGTCCGGGTTGCGGGCGATGAAGTCGTCGCGGAAGACGTAGCTGCCGGCGCTGAACGCCCCGAGCAGTTCGTAGTCGGTGAACACGGTGCGGATGCCGCCGGCCGCGACCGCCTTGTCGCGGATCACGCCGCCGAGCACCGCCACGTCGATCTGCTTGGCGCGCAGCGACTGTTCGGTGTTGACCGGTGGCAGTGCGACCAGTTCGACGCGGCCGATCTCGTCGGCGGTCAGGCCGCCCTTGGCGAGCCAGGTGCGCAGCACGGCCTCGGCGTGCGCGCCGAGCGTGTTCATGCCGACCCGCCTGCCGATCAGGTCGCGCGGGCCGCGGATCGGGCTGTCGTCGCGTACGTAGTAGCCCTGGAAGGTCTGCGCGTCGGAGCCGTAGTAGCTGACCACGGCCGTGATCGGCGCGTTGGCGGTCTGGAGTTTGACGATGGCGCCGTTGAACGCGCCGCCGAAGTCGCTCTGGCCGGTGGCGGTGGCCTGGATGTCGGCCGGGCCGCCGGTGACGTTGCCGATCCAGTCGAGTTTCACGTCGCCGAGGTAGCCGAGGTCGGCGGCGAGTTCGGGGAGCGTCACCTGACCGACCGAACCCTGGTAGCGCAGTTTCGTGGTCTGGTTGCCGGCGGCGCCGGCGTCGGTGCCGCAGCCGGTGGCGGCGGCGAGGGCGAGCAGGGCGACGGCGACGGCGAGGGCACGCCGGGGTGATCGGGTCGAGGGCATGGCGGTGTCTCCTGATCTGTCCACGATGCGGTGGAGGGGGCCCACGTGGGGGCGGAGCGCACGCCGTGCCGCGCCGGGCCACGATGCGCCGGCGACGGGAACGGACGGGCGGAGGAGGGGGAACGACGAGCGTTCGGCTCAACAGAGCGCGCTCGCGTGCCGGACCAGGTCGACGTGCACGCGAGCGGTGAGGAGAAGCTCGTCCCGCTGCGACATGCCCTCATGCTGCCGACCGTTGTCCCCGCCGGTCAACGCCCTTCCAGTCAGTGAGACTTTCATCGCTGGCTTTGTTACGACCCGTCTCCACCAGCATTTACCACCCCTTAACACCTACCCATTGGATAGAGATTGTGCCGGGCGCGACGCCCACCGTCCAGACCGGACCGGACCAGGTTTCGCGTTTCGTCGATCCGGGCATGTTCCCCCTCGCAGAGGCAGGGAGATCGAAGGAGGCACCCCCGATGGGCGTTCAGTTCCGCAAGCGCAAGAAGTACGGGCCGCTGATCCTCCACTTCACCCAGAACGGGTTCTCCTCGTGGAGCATCAAGATCGGCCGTTGGTCCTGGAACTCGAACACCCGCGCCCACCGCGTGGACCTTCCGGGGCCGCTCTCCTGGAAGCAGGACAAGGCCTGATCCCGGGCGAGGAACTCCGGGGAGA
Organism: Micromonospora sp. AKA38; assembly: GCF_027925725.1. Classification (NCBI taxonomy): domain Bacteria; kingdom Bacillati; phylum Actinomycetota; class Actinomycetes; order Micromonosporales; family Micromonosporaceae; genus Micromonospora; species Micromonospora sp. AKA38. The sequence goes on from NZ_BNEI01000002.1 coordinate 318,689, forward strand.
TCCGGTGCCGACGGTCCGTCGGCACCGGATTTCGTCGTCCGGTCCGGTGTTCCGCCGCCACGACCCGGTCCGAGGCGGACAATCGCGACATGGTGGACCTGACCCTGCGGCGGATGCGGCGGCGGGCGGTGGCGGCCTGCGCGCTGATGCTGGTCGGCTACTTCCTGGTGCCGGTCGAGGCGGACCCGAACGGGTGGCGACTGGCACTGCGCTCGGTCGCCACGGTGCTGCTGGTGGCGGCGGTCGCGTTCCTGGTCACCGGCCAGGTCCGCCGTCAGCTCACCCGCGACCAGCCGACCGGCGACGCGGAGGACCGCGCGCTCACCCGGCTCGCGATCGCGTTGATCGCCGGGCTGCTGGTCTTCGCGCTCGCCGACTACGTGGTGGCGAACACCCGCCCCGGTGAGTTCGTCGGGCTGCGCACCCGCGTCGACGCGCTCTACTTCGCGTTGGCCACGCTCACCACGATCGGCTACGGCGACGTGCACGCGCAGGGCCAGATCGCCCGGGTGGCGGTCTGCGCCCAGATGGTGTTCAGCATCGGCGTGGTGGCCACCGGCGCGTCGGTGGTGGTCAGGCAGATGACCCAGCGGTCGGGACGGCGCTGACCACCACGTCGCCGCCGAGCCGGCCGGGCTCCGGGTCACGGGTCACCGCGCCGGCGGTGAGCAGCGAGGTGAGCGCGCGGTTGGCGTCGGCGGCCCGGTAGACCGTGGCGGTGGCCGCGAACCGGCGCAGCTCGGTCACCGTACGCGGGCCGGAACGGGCCAGCTCGGCCAGCAGCTCGCGGCGCAGCGGGCCGGGCTCCGGGTCGAGCGTGATGTCCAGCAGCCGCCCCGCCGGGTCGGCCGGGTCGCGGTAGCGCACGCCGGCGTACTCGTCGACGGCCCAGAGCGCGTCCTTCATCGTCTCCAGGCCGCGGTCGGAGCCGGTGGCGTAGCCGAGCAGTCGGGCCGGCCCGTCCTCGGGCACCAGCTCGACCTCGGTGACCAGCGGGAAACCGGCAGCGGTGAGCGCCGGCCGCAGCGACCGGCCGGGCGCGGTGACCAGCAGCAGCTCGGCCGGGCGGCCGGACGCCACGGCGGTCAGCAGCGCCGGGTCGGGCGTGCCGCCGTCGACCACGGCCAGCAGCGGTGCGCCGGCCGCGCCGGCCGCCTTGAGCGCCACCGGCAGCCGGTCCGGCCGGCAGGGCACCAGGTGCACGGCGACGTCGGCCGGCAGGGTGGCCTCGACCGCGCCGAGCCGCGCCGGCAGCTCCGCGTCGCCGTCGGCGAGCACCAGCACGGTCAGCCGCCGCCCGCGCAGCCGGTCGGCGAACTCGGCCACCACACGCAGCGCCGCCTCCGCGCCACCGGCCTCTCCCCCGGCGTACGCCAGGGCGAGCGTGGCCCGCCGCGCCCGGTGCAGCGCGGCGGGGAGCCAGTGGTCGAGCTGGCGGACGAGCAGCTCGCGCAGGACGGCGTCGGTCGACATGGTGCCGTTTCTACCGCACCCGACCACGTGCCCGGCCGGGAACCCCGGTCAGGCCGGGACGGAGACGCCCACGCCGCCCCGGGTCTGGCCGCCGTAGCGTTGCCGCTCGCGGTCGAGGTCGAGCCGACCGATCCGCTTGCGGGCGGCGAGCGCCGCGTCGTCCAGCAGGTTCGCCGGGACGATCCAGACGATCTCGAACTCCAGCCCGTCCGGGTCGCGGCCGTAGAGGCTCTTGGTGGTGCCGTGGTCGGACGCGCCGACCAGCGCGCCGGCGGCGGCCAGCCGTTCGGCGGTGGCGGCCAGCTCGTCGAGCGTGTCCAGCTCCCAGGCGAGGTGGTAGAGGCCGACGGTGCCCCGGCCGGCCGGGGACGGCCCGGCCGCCGCGCCGACCTCGAACAGCCCGAGGTCGTGGTCGTTGGTGGAGTCGGGCGCCTGGAGGAAGGCGGCGCCGCGGAAGCCGTCCGGCGTCATCGGGACCCGGCGGAAGCCCAGCACGTCGCGGTAGAAGGCGACGCTGCGCTCCAGGTCACTGACGTAGAGGACGGCGTGGTTGAGCCGGTGGATTCCCATGTCCTCGACGGTACCGCGTTTTGGTTGAGCGTTCAACCACTGGCGCTATGATGGGCGTCATGACCCGGTGGCTGGACCCCGACGAGCAGCGGACCTGGCGGGCCTTCCTCGCCGCCTCCCGCGCGCTGATGGACACGCTCGACCGCGAACTGCAACGCGACGCCGGCATGCCGCACGCGTACTACGAGATCCTGGTCCGACTCTCCGAGGCCCCCGGCCGGCGGCTGCGGATGAGCGAGCTGGCCGACGCCACCGGCTCCTCGCGCAGCCGGCTCTCGCACGCCGCCGCCCGGCTGGAGGCCGCCGGCTGGATCCGCCGGGAGGACTGCCCCACCGACCGGCGCGGCCAGCTCGCCGTGCTCACCGACGACGGCTTCGCCACGCTGACCGCCGCCGCGCCCGGCCACGTCGAGGGCGTACGCCGGCACCTGTTCGACGCGCTCAGCCCGGCCCAGGTCGACCAGCTCCGCCGGATCAGCGAGACGCTCGCCGACCACTTGACCCAATCGGCACCAAACTGATCCACTCCGGGGGTTGTACTTACCGTCGCCGGATGAGCACGATGGGGCGTGTCCTCCGGCTTCGCTGACCTGACCGTCCAGGCGCACCATCTGGTGTCCGAAGGCGACCTCGACGGCGCGCAACGGCTGCTCGCCGACGCGCTCAGCGACGCCGACCCGCGTCCCGGCAACGCCTCCCCCGAGCTGGCCGAGGCGGCCGGCCTCCAGGCGCGGCTGCTCGTCGCGCTCGGCGAACCGCACTCCGCGCGCGGCTGGGCCGCGTTCGCGTACGCGGCGACGACCCGCCTGTTCGGCCGCTCCGACGAGCGCACCGTCACCGCCGCCGCGACGCTGGCCGCGGTGCTGCACCGGGTCGGCAGCGACGCCCGCGCCGCGCGGCTCTACTCCGACGTCATCATCGAGCTGACCGCCCGCGACGGGCCCGAGTCGCAGCGGGTGCTCGCCGCGCACGCCGACCTGGCCACCGTGGAGTACGCCCGCGGCCAGTGCGAGGTGGCCCGCGACCGCCTCGCCGACGCCTGGGAGCTGCACCGCGAGGTCTACGGCGACGACCACCCCAGCGGCATCAAGATGCTGGCCAAGCTCGGCGCGATGGAACGCGACTGCGGCCGGTACGCCGAGGCGCACGAGCACCTGGCGCTCGCCGAGGACCTGTGCCGCCAGCACCTCGCCGTGGACGACCCGCTCGCCGTCCAGGTGGCCGGTCTGGCCCGGGCCGCCGCCGACCCGGACCATGTCTGCGCCGCGCCCGAACCACAGGCGCCCACGACGCCGGTGGTGCCCGCCGCCCGGGTCGCCCCGCCCGTCGAGGGTCCACCCGACCTGCCGCCCTACACCCCGCCCGCGCTCGACGAGCCGGTGCGCACGCCGCTCTACCACCCGCCGGGCCGGGCCACCGACGCCGGGCACGTGCCCACCCCCCGCACCGCGCCCGAGGCCGACGCCGAGTCGTTCGACGACTACCCGTGGCCGCCGGAGCACGAGCAGCCCTGGCGACCGGACGAGCCGGCCGACCCGCGCCGACAGCCGGCCGACCAGCCCTGGGAGGTCAGCGAGCCGGCCGACCAGCCCTGGCGGGTCGGCGAGCCGGCCGAGCAGCCCTGGCCGCAGAGTGAGGACGCGGTGCCGCCGACCGTGGTCGGGCTCGCCGCCGACGCGCCGCCCGGCGTACGCCGGGTGCCGCCGGCCCCGGAGCCGTCGTCGCGCTACCTGCCGGTGCACGTGCCCCGGCCACCCGCCACGCCCCGGCGCGAACGGCCCTGGCTGCCGCTGGCGGTGCTCGGCGTGGTGGTGGCGCTGCTGCTGGGCACCATCGCGGTGATCGCCGGCGTGTCCCGGGTGGACGGTGACCGCGACACCCCGGCCGCCCCGTCGGGCGGGCCACCGTCGAGCGGGCCGCCGCCGACCTCCGCACGGCCCACCGCCAGCGCCCGGCCGGCCGCCTCCCCGGGCACCCCACCGGGCCGGTTCGCGCTCACCGACCGACGTGACAGCATCGTGCTGAGCTGGACGTACCCGGCCGGCGCGGAAGGGCCGGTGGTGGTCGCCGGAGGCCGCGCCGGCCAGCCGCAGCACACCTTCGCGACGCTGCCCGCCGGCTCCGGCGACTACATCGCCTACGGGCTCGACCGCACCACCGACTACTGCTTCACCGTGGCGCTGGTCTGGTCCACCGACACGGTGGCCCGCGCCGCCCCGGTCTGCACCAAGCGACGCCGCTGACCGGTCACTCCGGGTCCGGCTCGGCCAGCGCGGGCAGCCGTACCGTCGCCCGCAGCCCCGGCGCGGCGGTGCCCGGCGTCGCGTCCGCCAGCTCCACCGTGCCGCCGGCCCGGCGCACCAACTCCCGCACGATCGCCAGGCCGAGGCCCGCGCCGCCGGCGTCGCGGGCCCGCGCGTCGTCCAGCCGGGTGAACCGGGCGAACACCCGCTCCCGATCCGCCGCCGGGACGCCCGGCCCGTCGTCGGTCACCGTGACCAGGTGGTACGCGCCCTCCGGCCCGGCGACCGCCAGCCGCACCTCGGCGGACGCGTGCCGGATCGCGTTCTCCACCAGGTTGACCAGCACCCGGCGCAGCTCCCCCGGGTCCCCCTCGGTCCACCACGCCCCGGCCGGCACCGCCAGCCGCACCGGCGGCGACGGGTAGCGGGCCGCCACCGCACGCAGCAACTCACCCAGTTCCACCGGACCCACCGCCGCCGGCCGCGCGGGGCGCGCGTCGTCCTCGTCGAGGCGGGCCAGCAGCAGCAGGTCGTCGACGAGGCGGCTCAGCCGCTCGGTGTCGGCGAGCAGGTCGTCCGCGACCGCCGGCCAGTCGGTGCCGTCCCCGAGCCGGCGGGCCACCTCCAGCTCGGTCCGCATGTTCGTCAGCGGGCTACGCAGCTCGTGCGCGGCGTCGGCCACGAACGCCCGCTGCCGGTCCCGGGACGCGGCCAGCCGGTCCAGCATGTCGTTGAGCGTGACCGCGAGCCGGTGGATCTCGTCCTGCCCGGCCGGCACCGGCAGCCGCTCCGTCCCGGCCCGCCCGGTGATCTCGGCGGCGCCGCTGCGCAGCTCCTCCACCGGGCGCAGCGTCGCGCCCACCACCCGCCAGGCCACCACCGCCAGGCCCGCCACCAGCAGCGGGAAGCCGACCAGCAGCAGGTTGCGCACCACGTGCAGGCTGTGTCGCACGTCGGACAGCGACTTGGCCACCAGCACCGTACGCGGCTCGGCCGGGGTGCCGGCCGGCACCGTCACCACCCGGACCGGCCCGGACAGGCCGACCCGCTGCCCGTCCACCACCAGCCGCTGCCGCTGCCCGGGCCGCAGCTCGTCGGGGCCGAGCATCGGCACCAACCGGTCCGCGTCGATCGAGGCGGCCCGGATCCGGCCCTGCGCGTCCACCACCTGCACGCGCAACTGGCCGCCGGCCACCGGCAGCGGGTCCGGCAGCGCGTCCTCGGCGGTGAGCAACGCGACCGCGTCCGCGGTCCGCAACGCCTCCGCGTCGACCGAGCGTTGCAGCGTCCAGCCGAGCGCGCCGAGCAGCAGCGCGCCACCGAGCGCGAACCCGAGCGCCAGCCCGAGCACGCCCAACGCGAGCAGCCGGGCCCGCAGCCCGAGCCGGCGCAGGGGGCGGATCACGTGGCCAGCCGGTAGCCGGCGCCACGGACCGTCTCCAACCGCTCCCGGCCGATCTTGCGGCGCAGGTAGCCGACATAGACCTCCACCGCGTTCGGGGCGGTGTCCACCGAGGCGTCCCAGACGTGGTCCAGCAGCTCGGTCTTGGACACCACCTCGCCGGGGCGGCGCATCAGGTAGTCGAGCAGCGCGTACTCGCGGCTGGTCAGCGCCACCTCGGCGTCGGCCCGGGTGACCCGCCGCCGGGCCGGGTCCAGCCGCAGGTCACCGACCGTGAGCACGGCCGGCCGTCGGGGTGCGCCCCGGCGCAGCAGCGCCCGCAGCCGGGCCAGCAGCACCACGTACGAGAAGGGCTTGGTGAGGTAGTCGTCGGCGCCGCAGTCCAGGCCGTCGGCCTGGTCGTACTCGCCGTCCTTGGCGGACAGCATCAGCACCGGCAACCAGCGCTGCTCGGCGCGCAACCGGCGCACCACCTCGTAGCCGGAGAGGCCGGGCAGCATCACGTCGAGGATCATCGCGTCGTAGTCGCCGTGCCGGGCCGCGTCCAGCCCGGCCGGGCCGGTGGCCGCCACGTCCACCACGAAACCCTCCGCCGACAGGCCCCGACGCAACGCCGCGGCGAGCCGCGTCTCGTCCTCCACCACCAGCAACCGCACCGGTCCAGGGTGCCACCACCGGGTGACCCGTAGGGGATCGGCTCAGCGTCCTCACAGCGAGGATCCCGCAGCATGGAGCGCAAGGAGGTGCACACTGATGTCTGTGATGAAGAACCGCGCCGTGCTGCGCTGGCTGGTCCCGGTGACCGCGGGGGTCGCCGTGATCGGGGGCGGCGCCGCCGTCGGCACGTTCGCCGCCGGCGCCGACCCGGCCCTGCCACCGCGCAGCGCCGCCCAACTGCTCGACGACCTGCGGACGTCCCGCCTGGACGGGCTCTCCGGCACCGTCGTGCAGCGCGCCGACCTGGGCCTGCCGCCGATCGCCGCGCTCGCCGGCCAGGCCAGCGGCAACCAGCTCGCCGGCCTGGTCTCCGGCACGCACACGCTGCGCGTCTGGTACGGCGGCGAGGACCGGCAGCGGCTCGCCCTGGTCGACACGCTCGGCGAGCAGGACGTGCTGCGCAACGGCCGCGACGTCTGGACCTGGAACAGCCGGGAGAACACCGCCGTCCACCGGAAGCTGCCGGCCGACGGCAAGGACCTGCCGTCCGCGCCGGCCACCCCGGCCGACGCCGCCCAGCAGGCGCTGGCCGCGATCGACCCGACCACCGCGGTCACCGTCGGCCGGTCCGCCACCGTGGCCGGGCGGGACGCGTACGAGCTGGTGCTCACGCCGCGCGACAAGGCGTCGCTGGTGCACCAGGTGCGCATCGCGCTGGACGCGAAGGAGCACGTGCCGCTGCGCTTCGAGGTGCTCGCCGACGGTCAGGACGAGCCGGCGTTCGAGGTGGCGTTCACCCAGGTCGACTTCCGCACCCCGGACGCCGACCAGTTCCGGTTCAACCCGCCGCCCGGGGTGAAGGTCACCGAGGAGACGGCCGAGGCGCGTCCCGGCCCGGCCACCGACCGGAAGCCCGGCGCGGCGGACGCTAAGCGGCCGGACGTGCGTACCGTCGGCACCGGCTGGACCACGGTGGTGGTCGCCACGCTCGGCGACCCGGCCGGGCTCGACGGCGCGGCCAAGGCCGGCGGCTCGGGCGCGCCGGACGCCGACATGCTGGCGAAGGTGCTCGGTGACCTGCCGAAGGTCAGCGGCGACTGGGGCAGCGGGCGGCTGCTGAGCGGCAAGCTGTTCAGCGTGCTGCTCACCGACGACGGCCGGGTGGTGGCCGGTCTGGTCACGCCGGAGCGGCTCTACCAGGCCGCGAAGGGCTGATCGAACGTCGGGCTCGGGGCCCGGTCGGCGTGCGCCGGCCGGGCCCCGAGCCGTGTCCGGGCTTGGTCGAATGGCGGGCGACGCGCTATCTTTCTCAGTTCAGGCACAAAAAAGGAATGGCTTATGAATGCCATTCCTGCGGCAATTTTAGTCAATGAGGAGCCCGCTTGTCAACGCACTCCGACGTGTCGGGTGAGCTGCACCAGGACGACGACGAGATCGGTCGCGAGCAGGAGTACGTCTCGATGCTCTACGACCGGCTGGACGGGCTGCGCGAGCAGGCCGCCCGCCGGCTCGACGAGGAGTTGCGCCACACCGGCGGCACCCAGCAGGCCCGCTCGCAGCGCGACTCCACCGTGGCGATGTACGCCGACCAGGTCGAGCAGTACTCCGCCGTCGAGTCCGGCCTCTGCTTCGGCCGCCTCGACGGTGACGACGGCGCCGCCCGCTACATCGGCCGGATCGGCATCTTCGACACCTCGGGCGAGTACGACCCGCTGCTGATGGACTGGCGTGCCCCGGCCGCCCGCCCGTTCTACCTGGCCACCGCCGCCAACCCGCAGGGCGTACGCCGCCGTCGGCACCTGCGCACCCGCGACCGGAAGGTCACCGGCCTCAACGACGAGGTGCTGGACATCACCGCCGCCTCCCCCACCGCGCACGAGGAGGTCACCGGCGAGGCGTCGCTGCTCGCCGCGCTCAACGCCGGACGCACCGGCCGGATGCGCGACATCGTCGAGACGATCCAGGTCGAGCAGGACCGCATCATCCGCGCCGACCTGCCCGGCGTGATGGTGGTGCAGGGCGGGCCCGGCACCGGCAAGACCGCGGTGGCGTTGCACCGGGCCGCGTACCTGCTCTACACCCACCGCCAGCAGCTCTCCACCCGGGGCGTGCTGCTGGTCGGCCCGAACGCCACGTTCCTGCGCTACATCTCCCAGGTGCTGCCGGCGCTGGCCGAGACCGGCGTGCTGTTGCGCACCCAGGCCGACCTGTTCCCGGGCGTGCACGCCCGGCGTACCGAGCCGGCCACCACCGCGGCGCTGAAGGGCCGCGCGGTGCTGGCCGAGGTGCTCGCCGGCGCGGTCCGGGACCGGCAGTGGGTGCCGGCCGAGCCGATCACCGTCGAGCTGCCGCAGCGGGAGGTGCTCACGCTCGACCCGGAGACGGTCCGCCAGGCCCGCGACCGGGTCCGGCGCACCGGCCGGCCGCACAACCTGGCCCGCGCGCTGTTCGACGTGGAGATCGTGCACGCGCTCGCCGACCAGGTGGCCGAGCGCATCGGCGCCGACCCGCTCGGCGGGGAGAACCTGCTCTCCGAGGCGGACCGGGCGGAGATCCGCCGCGAGCTGCGCGAGGAGCCGGAGATCGTGGCCGCGCTCGACGAGCTGTGGCCGGTGCTCACCCCGCAGCGGCTGCTCGCCGACCTGTTCGCCTCGCCGGAGCGGATCGCCACCGCCGCGCCGATGCTCACCGACGCCGAGCGGGCCGCGCTGCACCGCGAGCCCGGCGGCTGGACACCGGCCGACGTGCCGCTGCTCGACGAGGCCGCCGAGCTGCTCGGCGAGGACGAACGCGCCGCCGCCGCCCGCCGGGACCGGATCCGCGCGATGGAACGCGAGTACGCCGAGGGCGTGCTGGAGATCTGGCGGGGCTCCCGCTCGATCGACGTGGAGGACGAGGCCGACGGCGGTGAGATCCTCGGTGTGACCGACCTGATCGACGCCGCCCGGCTCTCCGAACGGCAGGAGGAGTCCGACCGGCTCACCACCGCCCAGCGCGCCGCCGCGGACCGCACCTGGGCGTTCGGGCACGTCATCGTGGACGAGGCGCAGGAGCTGTCGCCGATGGCGTGGCGGCTGCTGATGCGCCGCTGCCCGAGCCGGTCGATGACCATCGTCGGGGACGTGGCGCAGACCGGTGCGCTGGCCGGCACGCCGTCCTGGGGCGAGGCGCTCACGCCGTACGTGGCGGACCGGTGGCGGCTGGCGGAGCTGACCGTCAGCTACCGCACCCCGGCCGAGATCATGGCGGTCGCCGCCGACGTGCTCGCCGAGATCGATCCGTCGCTGCGCCCACCCCGCTCGGTACGCGCCACCGGCGTACCGCCGTGCGACCGGACCGTTCCGGCGGACCGGCTCGCCGTCGAGCTGGTCGAGGTGACCGCCCGGGAGGCCGCGTCCCTGGGTGACGGGCGGCTCGGCGTGATCGTGCCGACCGGGCGGGTGGCCGACCTGGGCGCCGCCGTGGTCGCGGCGCTGCCCGAGGCGGCGGTCGGTGAGCAGCCGGAGCTGGCGAACCGGGTGGTGGTGCTCACCACCGAGCAGGCCAAGGGCCTGGAGTTCGACTCGGTGCTGGTGGTGGACCCGGACCGGATCGTCGCCGAGTCCCCCCGAGGCCACAGCGACCTCTACGTCGCGCTAACGCGCGCCACCCAGCGCCTCACCATCCTCCGGACGTAAGGAGGGGCCCCTTCTTAACGCTTCCGGTAGAGAAGGGGCCCCCTCTCAAGCAGACGCTCAGCCGGGGTTGGCGCCCTCGTCGGTGACGTTGGCTACCTGGGCGCCGGGGGCCGAGGCGTCACTCGTCGATCCACCGGCCGGGGTGCTCAGCCCGCCGGTGGTGGCGTCCCCGGTGGTGGTCGGCGCCACCTTGCCCGGATGCCGCTCCGGCTGCCGGGCCACTCGGCGCACGCTGGCCGGGCCGGCCGTGCCGCCGGTCGTGGTGACCGCGCCCTGGCCGCGGGTCGGCCCGCCGTCGCGCAGCACGTCCGGGTCGATCGCCACGTGCGCCGGGTCGTCCGGATCCGACTCCTGGATCACCCGCTGTTCGTCGGTCGGCGGCACGGTGACCTCGTCCAGCGCGCCCTCGCCGTACACGCCGCCGGCGACCCGCTGTTCGGCCTGCCGGGCGGCGTCCTGCCGGATGTCGTCCTCACGCACGTCAACCACCTCGCAGCTCGTGGTGTGGGTATCCGTGCTGCGTGCCCGGGGTCGGGAGGCTGAAACCGGCCGGGAGGCAGCGTCGGTTGGCACCCCGGAGCGCCGGATGTCCGGTTCGGGACGCGGCCAGCACACCGTCGGCACCCGCCGGTTAGCTTGTCTCGGGGGGCGGGTAGTCGGAGGGTGCCCCCGCCACAGTGTGCGAACCGTGCCGTGGCCGAACTGCGGCAGCGGGGCGCGGGGTGCCGTACGACTCATCAAATCCTGAGGAGGACCAGATGAGCACGCAGGCCGCATCCACCAGGCCGATGAACCGGCCGATGTCGGACGTCCAGAACCGGTCGAGCATGATGGAGTCGCCGACCCGTCCGATGCCGTCGATGCACGACGGCCACCGGGAGGAGATGCCCGCCCCCGGCACCGAGACGAAGCAGGCGTTCCTCACCACCGAGTTCTGGGTGTACGCCGCAGCCGCCGCGGTCGTCGTGATCGCCGCGTTCTGGAAGGGCACCACCGCCAACGGCCTGAACATCAACAACCCGAACCAGGCCTGGTGGTACCTGACCGCGCTGACCGGCGCGTACCTGATCAGCCGTGGTCTGTCGAAGGCGGGCAGCGCGCGCCGCTCCGGCAGGGAGCGTCGCGGCCGGCGGTGACCCGCGCCGCGCGACCGGCGACGCCCCCGGGATCCGTCCCGGGGGCGTCGCCGCGTGCCGTCACTCCTCGCCGAAGTCCCCGCCGTCGTCGCCCTCGAAGGCGTCCTCCAGCATCTCGCCGGCCACCAGGCCGCCGGCGACGCCCAGCGCCGCGCCCGCCACCATGCCGCCCATGCCGCCGCCACGACGACCGTGGTGGCCCTGCGGACCGTAGTGACCGGGGGCGCCGTAGTGGCCCTGCGGGGCGCCGAAGCCCTGGGCGCGCAGGCCGCCGTACCGGGACGTGGTCTCCCGCAGCCACCCGTCGACCACCTGCGGCCAGTCGGTACGCGAGGCGTCGCTGTGCGGGACGGAGTACCGCCCGTAGACGTCGTGCCCGGCGCTGAGGAAGCCGCCGCGCTTGTCGCACTCCAGGATCACCTCGACGCCCTGCTGGCTGGTCACGAACGTCAGCTCGACCTCGGTGACCGTCTGCGCGTACTGCGGCGCGGCGTAGAACTCGATCTCCTGGTAGAACGGCAGCGTCTGCGGCACACCGTAGATGTGGCCACGCTCCAGGTCCGCGTGCTTGAACCGGAAACCCAGCGCCTGGAACGCGTCGAGAATCCGCTCGTGGACCGGCAGCGGGTGCACCGACACCTGGTCCAGGTCGGACTTGTCGACCGCCCGCGCCACCGCCAGCTCGGTACGCAGACCCATGGTCATGCCGTGCAGCCGCTGCCCGAAGACGTCGGTGACCGGGGTCTCCCACGGCACCGGCATCTGGAACGGGATGGCGAGCTGCTGCTTCGGCGCCAGCTCGAACGCGTCGCTGACCGGCATCCGGTGGAACTCCATGACGCCGGCGTACTCGGTGTCGCCGCCCTCGATCTCGACCCGGGTGACCAGGCCGACGGTGATCCGCTCGATGCGCGCCGGCGCGTCGCCGCCGACCAGGTTGACGTGCCCGTCCAGGGCCAGCCCGGGCCGGGTGTTCGGGTTGGTCAGCACGGTGTCGACGCTGGGGCCGCCCACGCCGAACGCGCTCAACATCTTCTTGAAGACCATCGCCACTCCGCCTCCGCCATCCGCGGGCTCCACCGTGGAGCCCGCGGGCCGTGCAGGGCACCCTAACCGCAATGGCTGGGAAATGCCTGAAAGGTCAGGCCACCGGCGTGACGATCAGTTCGCCCACCTGCTCGCCGAGTTCCCGGCGGGCCGCCGCGGGCAGGCCCTCGTCGGTGATCAGCACGTCGGCCTCGTCCAGCGGCGCGATGGTGGCGATGCCGATCGTCTCCCACTTGGTGTGGTCGGCGAGCACGACCAGCCGGCGGGCGGCGCCGATCAATCGACGGTTCACCGCCGCCTCCAGCAGGTTGGGGGTGGTGAAGCCGGTACGCCGGCTCATCCCGTGCACGCCGAGGAAGAGCAGGTCCACGTTGAGCGCGGCGATGGCCGCCTCGGCGACCGGGCCGGTCAACGCGTCCGACGGGGTACGGATGCCGCCGGTGAGCACCACGCTCTGGTCGGCGCGAGGGTTCTGGTAGAGCGCGTCGGCGACCGGGATCGAGTTGGTGACCACGGTCAGCCCGCGTACCCCGGCGAGCCGGGCGGCCAACGCGGCGGTGGTGGTGCCGGCGGAGAGCGCCACCGCCATGCCCGGCTCGACCAGCCCGGCGGCCCGCTCGACGATCGCCTGCTTCTCGGCCCGCTGCCGCACCGACTTGGCGGCGAAGCCGGGTTCCTCGGTCGAGCCGGGCCCGGCCAGCGTCGCGCCGCCGTGCACCTTGTCGATCAGCCCGCGCTCGGCCAGCACCTCCAGGTCACGCCGGATGGTCATGTCCGACACGCCGAACCGGTCGACCAGGTGGCTGACCCGGACGCCGCCGCGCTGGCGGATCAGCTCCAGGATGGCGCTCTGCCGTTGCTGGGCGAGCATCAGACCGGTTCCTCGCGGACCACCGCCACCTCCCCCGCCGGCACCACCAGGTCGCCGTCGCACCGTTCGCCGGTGAGCAGTTCGACGCCGGTGACCGGCAGCCGGGCCGCGTCGTCGGTGTGGTTGACCACGAACAGCCAGCTCCGCTCCGCCGAGCGACGCCGGACCACCTCCACGCCGACCGGCGCGGGCACCGGCGGGTGCACGCCGGCCTCGGTGAGCAGTCGGGCCACCAGCCGGTCGGTCGCCGCGTCGTCGAGCCGGGTGCCGACATACCAGGCGGCGCCCGCGCCGACCGCGTTGCGGGTCAGCGCCGGCACGCCGGGCAGGGGCCCGTCGGCGTACGCGGCGAGCACCTCGGCGCCCTCGGCGTGCAGCCACTCGGTCCACACGTCGGCGTGGGCGCCGTCGTCGAGGCGGACCGTCTCGCCGGCGCGCAGCGGGAAAAACTCCTCCACGCGTACGCCGAGCAGGTCCCGGAACGCGCCCGGGTAGCCGCCCAGGCGGATGTGGTCGTGCTCGTCGACGATGCCGCTGAAGTAGGTGATCAGCGCGGTGCCGCCGGCGTCGACGAAGCGGCGCAGCGCGGCGGTGTCCGCGTCGCGGATCAGGTAGAGCGTGGGCACCAGGACCAGCCGGTAGCGGGACAGGTCCGTCGACGGGTGCACCACGTCGGCGGTGACGCCGGCCCGCCAGAGCGCGGCGTGCAGCGCGGTCAACCGGTCGGGGTAGGTGACGTCGACGCTGGGGTGGGAGTCGAGTTCCGCGCCCCACCACGCCTCGTAGTCGAACAGCACGGCGACGTCGGCGTCGACCCGGCTGCCGCGTACCTCGGCCAGCGCGCGCAGGTCGGCGCCGAGCCGACTGACCTCGCGGAACACCTTGGTCTCCGGGCCGGCGTGCGGCACCAGCGCGGAGTGGAACTTCTCCGCGCCGGCCCGGGACGCCCGCCACTGGAAGAAGATCACCCCGTCGGCGCCGCGCGCCACGTGCGCCAGGCTGTTGCGGCGCAGTTGGCCGGGTGTCTTGGCCACGTTGCGGGGCTGCCAGTTGACCGCGCTTGTGGAGTGCTCCATGAGCAGCCAGGGCGCGCCGCCGGCCACGCCGCGCGTCTGGTCGGCGGCGAGCGCGAGGTTCACCTGCGGCTGCGGGTCGGCGGCGGTGAGGTAGTGGTCGTTGGCGACCACGTCCACGTCGGCCGCCCAGGAGTGGTAGTCCAGGTACTTGATGCCGGTGCCGATCATGAAGTTGGTGGTGACCGGCTGGGTGACGAGCCGGTTCAGCAGTTCCCGTTCGGCGCGGAGCTGGGCGCGCTGCTCGTCGGAGGAGAAGCGCAGGAAGTCGAGCTGCTGGGTCGGGTTGGCGAACGTCGGCGCGGCGCGCGGCGGGTTCACCTCGGCCCAGTCGTGGTAGCGCTGGCTCCAGAACGCGGTGCCCCAGGCGGCGTTGAGCGCGTCCAGGTCGCCGTAGCGCTCGCGCAGCCAGCGGCGGTACGCCTCGGCGCTGACGTCGCAGTAGCAGTGCACGTTGTGGCAGCCCAGCTCGTTGGAGACGTGCCAGAGCACGACCGCCGGGTGGGCGGCGTACCGCGTCGCGACCGCCTCGACCAGAGCGAGCGAGCGGTCCCGGAAGATCGGTGAGCTGGGGCAGTACGCCTGCCGACCGCCGGGCCACAGCACGGCGCCGTCGGCGCGGCGGGGCAGTGTCTCCGGGTGCCGGTGGGCCAGCCACGGCGGCGGGCTGGCGGTGGCGGTGGCCAGGTCGACGCGGATGCCGCCGTCGTGCAGCAGGTCGAGCGCGCGGTCGAGCCAGCCGAACTCGTACCGGCCGGGGGCCGGCTCCAGCAGGGCCCAGGAGAAGATGCCTACCGAGACCAGGTTGACCCCGGCGCGGCGCATCAGCGCGACGTCCTCGGGCCACACGTCCTCCGGCCACTGCTCCGGGTTGTAGTCGGCGCCGTACCAGATGCCCTCGCCGTGCCAGTTCCGCATGAGAGCTGAGGGTGCCCGCGAACGACAGCCAAGTCAACACTTTCCAACATCGACAGTAGTTACAACGTTTACCACTTCTTTTCGCTGCCACAGCACGGTTGTCGCTGCCCTTTCGCCCTCTTGACAGCGCTGAACCAACGGGTAGCTTCAACCGCCACCGGCTATTTCTGTTCGGACGTGTGGATTCTCGGTGGATCTCGTAGCCACCTCGTCCCCGCAGGAGGCACCATGTCCCGTCCCCGCTCACAGGCCGAGTACCTCGCCCGGCTCGTCCCCCCGTCCGTCGCCGGCCTGCGCCGGCGCTCGCTGCTGGCCGGCGCGGCCGGCGCGGGCGCGTTGCTCGGCACCGGCGCGCTCGCCGGCTGCGGCGACTCCGACTCCGACTCCGGCGGCGACGCGAAGAGCGTCACGCTCGGCTCGAACCAGTCGGACCCGAAACCCAAGGACGTCGTCGCCAAGGTGGCGGACGGCTTCAAGACATCGTCCGGGGTGACCGTCAACGTCAACACGGTCGACCACAACACGTTCCAGGAGAACATCAACAACTATCTCCAGGGCAAACCGGACGACGTGTTCACCTGGTTCGCCGGCTACCGGATGCGGTTCTTCGCGGCCAAGGGCCTGGCCGGTGACCTCAGCGACGTGTGGGGCAAGCTCGACGGCTACTCCGACGCGTTCAAGAAGGCGTCCACCGGCGACGACGGCAAGCAGTACTTCGTGCCGGCGTCGTACTACCCGTGGGCGGTCTTCTACCGCAAGTCGGTCTGGCAGCAGCGCGGCTACCAGGTGCCCACCACGCTGGACCAGCTCACCGCGCTCGGCGCGCAGATGAAGAAGGACGGCCTGACCCCGATCGCCTTCGCCGACAAGGACGGCTGGCCGGCGATGGGCACGTTCGACATCCTCAACCTGCGGATCAACGGCTACCAGTTCCACGTCGACCTGATGGCCGGCAAGGAGGCGTGGACGTCCGACAAGGTGAAGAAGGTCTTCGACACCTGGGCCGGGCTGCTCCCCCTGCACCAGCCGGACGCGCTGGGCCGCACCTGGCAGGAGGCCGCCCAGTCGTTGCAGCAGAAGAAGAGCGGCATGTACCTGCTCGGCCTCTTCGTCGGCCAGCAGTTCAGCGGCGCCGACCTGGAGGACCTCGACTTCTTCACGTTCCCGGAGGTCGACTCCACGATCGGCGCGAAGGCCCTGGACGCGCCGATCGACGGGTACATGATGGCCCGCAAGCCGAAGTCCAAGGACGCCGCCACCAAGCTGCTGACGTACCTGGGCTCGAAGGACGCCGCGAACATCACGGTCAAGAACGACCCGAGCACGCTGGTCGCGAACAGCGGCGCGGACACCGCCGGCTACACCGCGCTCCAGAAGAAAGCCGCCGAACTGGTCGGCTCCGCCACCGAGATCGCGCAGTTCCTGGACCGGGACACCCGGCCGGACTTCGCCTCCACCGTGATGATCCCGGCCCTCCAGCAGTTCATCAAGAACCCGAAGGACATCAGCGGGATGCTCACCAGCGTCGAGAACCAGAAGAAGTCGATCTTCACAAGCTGACGGCGGAAGGGGGAAGGACACCATGTCCGACCTGCCCCTGATCCAAGCGGATCGCGCCGTGCCGCCGCCGGCCGCGACCACCACCACCGGTGGTCGCGGCCGCCGGCTACGGCTCCTGTCCGGCACCGACCGCGTGGTGATCACGCTGATGGTGCTGGTGCCCCTGCTGCTCGTCCTCGCCCTGGTCTGGCTGCCGGCGGCGGCGACCGTGCTGCTCTCCGGCACCGACTGGGACGGCATCGGCCCGCTCGGCGAGATCGACTGGGTCGGGCTGAAGAACTACGACGACGTGGTGAACAACTACCCGCCGTTCGTCCCCGCGGTGCAGAACAACCTGCTCTGGCTGGCCGCGCTCTTCGTGGTGGCCACCCCGATCGGGATGTTCCTCGCCGTGCTGCTCGACAAGGAACTGCGGGGCAGCCGGTTCTACCAGACCGCGCTCTACCTGCCGGTGGTGCTCTCGCTGGCGCTCGTCGGCTTCATCTGGCAGCTCATCTACAGCCGGGACCAGGGCCTGCTCAACGGCGTGTTCGGCGGCGACACCGACTGGTACGGCGACCCGAACGTGAACATCTGGGCGGTGCTGGTCGCCGCCGGCTGGCGGCACGTCGGCTACATCATGCTGCTCTACCTGGCCGGCCTCAAGGGCGTCGACCCGTCGTTACGGGAGGCCGCCGCCGTGGACGGTTCCTCGGAGACCAGCACGTTCTTCCGGGTCGTCTTCCCGGTGATGCGCCCGATCAACATCATCGTGCTGGTGGTCACCGTGATCGAGTCGCTGCGCGCGTTCGACCTGGTCTGGGTCATCAACAAGGGCCGCAACGGGCTGGAGTTGATCTCGGCGCTGGTCACCCAGAACGTGGTCGGCGAGGCGAGCCGGATCGGCTTCGGCTCCGCGCTGGCCACCATCATGCTGGCCGTCTCCCTGATCTTCATCACCGTCTACCTCTGGACCGTCATGCGGGAGGACAAGCGATGACCACCGCCGTCTCCCCGGGCCGCCGCCGGCCGCTGCGGCCGGCCCGGGTGGTGCTGCACCTCTTCCTGGGTACGATCGCCGTCGGCTGGCTGTTCCCGCTGTTCTGGGCGGTGCTCACCTCGTTCCGCTCGTACCAGTACACCGCCGTGCACGGCTACGTCTCGTTCGGCGGCTGGACGATCGACAACTACGTCACCGCGTGGCGGACCGCCGAGTTCGGCAAGCACTTCCTCAACTCGCTCTACATCACCGTGCCGGCGGTGCTGCTCACGCTCTTCCTCGCCTCCTGTGTGGCGTTCGTGATCGCCCGGTTCAGTTGGAAGCTCAACATCGCGTTGCTGGGCCTGTTCACCGCCGCGAACCTGCTGCCGCAGCAGTCCCTGCTGATCCCGCTGTTCCGGATGTTCACCCAGATCCCGCTGCCGGCCTGGATGAGCGACTCGGAGCTGCTCTACGACAGCTACTGGGGGCTGATCCTGGTCAACGTCGCGTTCCAGTGCGGCTTCTGCGTCTTCGTGCTGAGCAACTACATGAAGGCGCTGCCGCACGAGCTGTACGAGGCCGCGATGGTCGACGGAGCAAGCGTGTGGCGGCAGTACTGGCAGGTGACCCTGCCGCTGTGCCGACCGGCCCTGGCCGCGTTGGCCACGCTGGAGGTGACCTGGATCTACAACGAGTTCTTCTGGGCGACGGTGCTGATGCGTACCGGCGACAAGTTCCCGGTGACCAGCTCACTGAACAACCTGCGCGGCCAGTTCTTCACCGACAACAACCTCGTCTCGGCCGGCTCGGTGCTGGTCGCGATCCCCACCCTGGTGATCTTCTTCCTGCTCCAGAAGCAGTTCGTCCGGGGCCTGACGCTGGGAGCCTCCAAGGGATGACGATCGTCCACCTGCGCCGCGCGGACACCAGCCTGGTGCTCGACGCGCGCGGCCCGGGGCTGCCCCGGGTCGTGCACTGGGGCGCCGACCTCGGGCCGCTGTCCACCGAGGAGTTGCCCGCCCTCGTCGACGTTACCGTGCCGCCGGTGGTGCCGAGCAGCTTCGACGCGCCGACCGTGCTGTCGTTGCTCCCCGAGGCGAGCGCCGGCTGGGGTGGCCGACCCGGCCTGGCCGGTCACCGCGACGGCCGGGACTGGTCGACGGCGTTCCGCCTGACCGGGCTCGACGTGCACGACGAGCCCGCCCCACCGGCGCCCCCCGCCGCCGGGCAGGAACGGTTAGGAGGGGCCCCCTCACCTGCGCCAGGCGTTAACCGGGGGCCCGTGCTTTCCCGCGGGCGGGTGGTGGTGCGGGCAGCGGACCCGGGCGCGGGATTGAGCCTGTCGATCGAGATCACGCTGGACCCGGCGGGGTTGCTGACGCTGCGGCACCGGCTGCGCAACGACGGCGACGGCCGCTACGAGCTGCGCGAGCTGACCCCCGTGCTGCCGGTGCCGGCGGTCGCCACCGAGCTGCTCGACCTGACCGGGCGCTGGTGCCGGGAACGCGAGCCGCAGCGGCACCCGTGGCCGATGGGCGCCTGGGTCCGCGAGGGGCGGCACGGCCGCACCGGGCACGACGCCACGTTGCTGCTGGTCGCCGGCGTCCCCGGATTCGGCTTCGGGCACGGCGAGGTGTGGGCGGTGCACACCGCGTGGAGCGGCGACCACGTCACGGTGGCCGAGCGCCGACCCACCGGCGAGGCCACACTCGGCGGCGGTGAACTGCTCGCGCCCGGCGAGATCGTGCTCGGCCCCGGCGAGGAGTACGCCACGCCGCTGCTGTACGCGGTCCGGTCGGCGGACGGGCTGGACGGGCTCAGCCACGTGCTGCACACCCACCTGCGGGCCCGGCCGGGTCATCCGCGCACGCCGCGCCCGGTGACGCTGAACGTGTGGGAGGCGGTCTACTTCGACCACGACCTGGACCGGCTGCGGGCGCTCGCCGACCGGGCCGCCGAGGTGGGCGTGGAACGCTTCGTGCTCGACGACGGCTGGTTCCGCGGCCGGCGGCACGACCTGGCCGGGCTCGGCGACTGGTGGGTCGACGAGCAGGTCTGGCCGGACGGGCTGCAACCCCTCATCGACCACGTACGCGGGCACGGCATGCAGTTCGGGCTCTGGGTCGAACCGGAGATGGTCAACCCCGACTCCGACCTGTTCCGCGCCCACCCCGACTGGGTGCTCCAGACACCGGGCCGGCTGCCCCCGGCATGGCGGCACCAGCAGGTGCTCGACCTGGCCCACCCGGACGCGTACGCGTACCTGCGCGACCGGCTCGACACAGTGCTGCGGGAGCACGACGGCATCGCGTACCTCAAGTGGGACCACAACCGTGACCTCACCGAGGCCGGGCACGGCGGCCGGCCCGGCGTGCACGGGCAGACCGTGGCCGTCTACCGCCTGCTGGACGAGCTGCGCGCCCGGCACCCCGGCCTGGAGATCGAGAGCTGCTCGTCCGGCGGCGCCCGGGTCGACCTGGAGATCCTGCGCCACACCGACCGGGTCTGGGCCAGCGACTGCAACGACGCGCTGGAACGACTCCCCATCCAACGCTGGACCGGGCTGCTACTGCCGCCGGAGCTGATCGGCACGCACATCGGGCCGGACCGCTCGCACACCACGCACCGTGTGCACGACCTGGGCTTCCGGGCGGTCACCGCACTCTTCGGCCACCACGGCATCGAGTGGGACATCGCCGCGATCGACGCGTCCACCCGGGCCGAACTGGCCGCCTGGGTGGCACTGCACAAGCGGCTGCGCCCGCTGCTGCACGGCGGGCGGGTGGTCCGGGTCGACCACCCGGACCCGGCCGTGCAGGCCCACGGCGTGGTCGCCCACGACCGCTCCCGGGCGGTGTACGCGGTCAGCCGCGTCGCCACCTCCGTCGCCCAGGTGCCGGGCGCGGTGCGGCTGCCGGGGCTGGACCCGACGCGGCGCTATCTGGTGCGCCCGCCGGCCGGGGTGCCGGAGCCGGCGCTGTTGGAGCTGACCCCGCCGGGCTGGCTGGCGTCCGGCTCCGGGGTGACACTGCCCGGGTCGGTGCTCGGCGCGGTCGGCCTGCAACTGCCCGCGCTGCACCCGGAGCAGTCGCTGCTGCTGGAGGTCACCGAAAGCTCCTGAGAAACTTCGCCGGCGGATGTCGAGAACCGGGGTGGTGGCTTCTACCGCAGGGTGGAAGCACCGACAATCGGTGCTCGGCGTGAGGAGCGAATCGTGAAGTACATGTTGCTGATGCAGTTCAGCGCCGCCGGGACCGACATCCCGCCGGTGGACACCTGGACGCCGGAGGAGTTCCGGGCGCACCTCGACTTCATGGGCGAGGTCAACGCGAAGCTCATGGCCGACGGCGAGTTCGTGCAGGGCGAGGGGCTGGGCGGCCCGCAGCAGGCCCGGATCGTGCGGGCCGGCGCCGACGGCGCGCCGGTGGTCACCGAGGGGCCGTTCGCGGAGACCAAGGAGTTCCTGGCCGGCTTCTGGATCGTCGACTGCGAGACGCCGCAGCGGGCGGTCGAGATCGCCGCGTTCATCTCCACCGCGCCCGGCCCCGGCGGCCGGCCGCTGCGCATGCCGATCGAGGTGCACCCGGTGATGTCCGGCCCGCCGCAGGAGATGTGACCCTGGCCGACCACACCGTCGAGGACCTGCTGCGCGAACTGGCGCCGCGGGTCCTCGGCGTGCTCGCCCGCCGCTTCGGTGACTTCGCCACCGCCGAGGACGCGGTGCAGGAGGCGCTGCTCGCGGCCAGCCGGCAGTGGCCGGTCGACGGGCTGCCGGACCATCCGCGTGGCTGGCTCACGCAGGTCGCGTACCGGCGGATGATCGAGCTGGTGCGGGCCGAGACGGCCCGACGGGACCGGGAGGACCGCGCGGCCCGGCGCGCCGGCGACGACAGGCGGACCGCACCGGCCGCCGACGAACCGGTGACCGGCGACCGGGACGACACGCTGGTACTGCTCTTCCTCTGCTGCCACCCGTCGCTGACCACCCCGTCGGCGATCGCGCTGACGCTACGGGCGGTCGGTGGGCTGAGCACCGCCGAGATCGCCCGCGCGTTCCTGGTGCCCGAGGCCACCATGGCGCAGCGGATCAGCCGGGCCAAGCAGCGCATCCGCGACTCCGGGCTGCCGTTCCGGCTGCCCGAACCGGCCGAGCGGCAGGCCCGCCTCGCCGCCGTGCTGCACGTCCTCTACCTGATCTTCACCGAGGGGCACACCGCGAGCCTCGGCGACGACCTGCGACGGGTCGACCTCTGCGAGGAGGCGATCCGGCTGGCCCGGGAGATGCACCGGCTGCTGCCCGGCGACAGCGAGGTGGCCGGGCTGCTCGCCCTGATGCTGCTCACCGACGCCCGCGCCGCCACCCGGAGCGGCCCGTCCGGGGAGCTGATCCCGCTGGCCGAGCAGGACCGGTCCCGCTGGGACGCCGCCGCCATCGCCGAGGGCACCGCGCTGGTCACCGACGCGATGACCCGGGGGCCGGTGGGGCCGTACCAGCTCCAGGCCGCCGTCGCCGCGCTGCACGACGAGGCGCAGAGCGCGGCGGCCACCGACTGGCCGCAGATCCTCGCGCTGTACGGGGTGTTGGAGCGGCTCACCGGCAGCCCGGTGGTGGCGTTGAACCGCGCGGTGGCGACCGCCATGGTGCACGGCCCGACCGCCGGCCTGGACAAGCTCGCAGCCGTGGCCACCGACCCCCGGTTGGCCGACTCACACCGGCTCGACGCGGCCCGCGCCCACCTGCACGAGATGGCCGGCAACCACGACGCCGCCGCAACCCACTACCGCGCCGCCGCCGCGAGAACCACCAGCCGCCCCGAACAGGAGTACCTGCTGACCCGCGCCGCCCGCCTGCTCCACTCTCGTTGATCAAGGAGTTTGCGTCGGCATCCGCCCGGTTCGCGACGCGAACTCCTTGGTCAACTCGTGCGCGAGGTGGTGTCGCGCAGGGCGAGGGCGACGGTGGCGAAGAGGGCGGCGCCGCAGCCCACGCCGGAGATCAGGGCCACCGCCGCCGCGTCACCGCCGAGCGCGTGGGTGACGAAGCCGGCCACACCGAGTGCGGTCATCACCGCGCCGAGCCAGTGGTAGCGCGGCATCCGCCACACCGCCGCCAGGCCGAAGAAGTGCACGCCCACCACCACCGCGACCCAGGCGACCGACACGGCAGGCCGGTCGAACACGTTGTTGATCACGGCGAGGCCGCCGAAGAGCGCGACCGCCTCCAACGCCACCACGATCCAGTAGCGGCGGTCCATGAACCCCGCCGCCTCCGGTCCCTGCGCGCCGGGCGGGGCCTGCGCGACCCGGAACAGACCGACCAGGAGCAGCGCGGCCACCAGCAGGCCGGCGATCCGCAGCACGAGCGGCCAGGGCGCGGGCAGGCCGCCGCTGTTCACCATGACGAAGACGGTCCCGAACGAGATCGCCACCAGCGAGCCGATCACCAGCCCCGACGGTCGTCCCCTGGTCCCCGGCGTGCTCATCGCGTCCCTCCCGACGATCGCGCGCCGCCCGGTCGGCCCGACGCGCGCCAGATCGTACGGCAGGCTGACCAGTCCACTCACACCTCGCCCCGTGATCACGGAGCTGGACGTGAGTGCGCGTCGCCCCGGCCTCGCAGGAGGTGCGTGGGCGTGCGGCCGCGACGACCGAGGGGCAAGAGCTGCGGGCGTACGCGAAGAAGGGTGGCCGGGTCCGTGCGGACCCGGCCACCCGATGCGCGGTCGGTCAGCTCGCGGAGCAGGTCACCGCCGGGGTGGCGGCGCTGCCGTTGCCGATGAAGCCGAACGTGGTGCTGGCGCCGGCGCCGAGCCGGCCGTTGTAGTCGACGTTGCGGGCGGTCCACGCCGACCCGCTGCCGCTGACCGTGGCGTTCCACGCCTGGCTGACGGTCTGGCCGTTGGCGAACGTCCACTTCGCCGTCCAGCCGGTGATCGCGGCGGAACCGGCGGTCACCTTGACGTCGCCCTGGAAGCCGCCCTGCCACGAGTTGACGACGGTGAGAGTGGCGGTGCAGCCACCGGTCGGCGGGGGCGTGGTGGTCGGCGGCGGGGTCGGGGTCGGGCTGGTGGTCGGGCTGGGGCTGGTGGTCGGGCTGGGGCTGGTGGTCGGGCTGGGGCTGGTGGTCGGGCTCGGCGAGCTGCCCGAGTAGACCGAAGCCTCGCGGGAGGTGGCGGCGATGCCGTTGGCGCCGTTGAAGATGCGCTGGCCCCAACTGGTGAGCTGGGCCGGGTTGAAGCCGGTGGTCATGTCCAGGTATTCCACGCCGCCGCCGTTGCCGCTCCAGGACCAGCCGAGGTAGCCGATCCGGTTGGTCTGGGCGTAGGACATGATGGCGTCCTCGTCGGGGTTGCCGTCGGAGTGGTTGAAGCCGAACTCGCCGACCACGATGGGCAGCCCGGCGGTGCGGAAGCGGCCCAGGTAGTCGCTGATCTCGGCGGCGGTGTCGAACACGCCGTACATGTGGATGGAGAAGACGGTGTTGCGCTGCGGGTCGGCGTTGAAGACGGTGCCGGCGTTGTCGCGCATGGTGAACGACCAGTCCTGGCCCCAGTTCGGCGCGTCCACCATGATGGTGTGGGTGAGGCCGCCGGCGCGCAGCCGCTTGATCGCGTTCGAGGTGTCGGTGGTCCAGGCGCTGTAGCCCTGGTTGCCGAACGGCTCGTTGCCGATGTTGACGATGACGTACTTCTCCTGGCCCTTGAGCACGTCGGCGATGCTCAGCCAGTAGTCGGTCGCCTTGGCCAGCGTGGTGGCGGCGCCGTCCTCGCCGTAACCGGTGGTGTCGTGCACCTCCAGCACGCAGATGAGCCGGTTGGCCTTGCACAGTGAGATCACGTTGGCCACGTCGGCGGCGCTGTTCTTGGTCCAGCGGTCACCGCTGGCCAGCACCACCCGGACCGTGTTGGCGCCGAGGGCCTTGATGTTGGCGAACGAGCTGGTCTGCTGCGGGTACCAGGTGTGCGCGTGGTTGACGCCGCGCATGACGAACTCGGTGCCGTTGGCGTCGTAGAGCCGACCGTTCGAGACGGAGAACCCGGTCGCGGCCTGCGCCGGCTGCCCGAAGGCGAAGACGGCGGTGAGCGCCGTCAGCAGGGCGACGCCCGCGGCGGAGAGCATTTTCTTCATGGCTGTCCTCTGGAGGGAGATCTCCCCCGTGCCCGTGTGGGGGTGCGGTGATGGTGATGACGGTCCCGGACGCCGGCATCAGCGTAGGCCGATGGGCCTCTGAAGGCAACCGGTTAAGTCCTGTGGCGGCCCGCGTCGCCACGGGCCGCCACAGGGGCGGTCATCCCCACCACAGGATGGTGCGCCTCTCCGGTCTGAACCGGTTAAGCGGACTGTAGGCAGCCTCAAACCACTCGTCAAGGTTGACACGCTGCCGACGGGGTATCCCGGGACGATCCACCCCGGGAGGAGAGGCGCCATGGTGAACGTCGGCTACACCCTGATGTGCGAGCAGGCCGGTCCGAAGGAACTGGTCGACCACGCCGTGCGCGCCGAGGCCGCCGGCTTCGACCACCTGGTCATGTCCGACCACTACTACCCGTGGCTGGAGTCGCAGGGCCACTCGCCGTACGCCTGGTCGGTGCTCGGCGCGGTCGCCCACGCCACCACCCGGCCGGAGCTGCTGTCGTTCGTCACCTGCCCGATCCGCCGCTACCACCCGGCGGTGGTGGCACAGAAGGCCAGCACCATCGGGGTGCTGTCGGACGGGCGGTTCACGCTCGGCCTCGGCGCCGGGGAGAACCTCAACGAACACGTGGTCGGCGGCTGGCCGCACGTGCAGCAGCGGCACGAGATGTTCGAGGAGGCGTTGCAGATCATCCGGCCGCTGCTCAACGGCGAGACGCTGACGTTCTCCGGCAACCACTTCGACGTGCCCGACGCGTACGTCTGGGACCGGCCCGAACGGCCGGTGCCGATGGCGGTGGCGGCGTCCGGCCGGCAGTCCGCCACGCTCGCCGCCGAGTACGCGGACGCCATGATCGCCACCGACCCGCTGTCCCACCTCGTCGACATGTACGAGGAGGCCGGCGGCGCGGGTCGCCCCCGCTACGGCCAGGTGGCCATCTGCTACGGCCCCGACGAGGACGAGTGCCGCAAGATCGTGCACGACCAGTTCCGCTGGTTCGGCATGGGCTGGAAGGTCAACGCGGACCTGCCCAACCCGGACGCGTTCGACGCGGCCACCCAGTTCGTCCGCGAGGAGGACGTGGCCGAGGGCATCTCCTGCGGCCCGGACGTCGAGCGGCACGTCGAGGCGTTCAAGAAGTTCGTCGACGCCGGCTTCACCCACGTGGCGCTGGTCCAGGTCGGCGGCGACCGTCAGCCGATGTTCCTCGACTGGGCCCAGGAGGAGCTGCTGCCCCGGCTGCGCGAGCTGTGACCGGCCCGGCGGTGCCGCAGGCCGCGGCACCGCCCGGCCGTCGTTCCGAGGAGGTGACGTCATGCGCATCGGAAACACCGAGATCCGGCCCGCCGGCGGCGGGTTCGGCTGTCTCCTGATGATCCTCTTCTCGATCGTGGCCTCGGTGGTGCTGACCGTGCTGCTCAACCTGATCCTCTAGAACCGGCCGCGACCCCTGCTGCTGGCGCTGCCGCTGCTCGGGCTCGTGCTGCTGGGCGCACGCGCCGGGCGGCTGCTGCCGAAGATCCGCGACTGGTCCAACGCGGCGGGCGTGAGGTCCAGTTCGGCCAGGAGGGGGTAGTGGTCGGAGGCGGTGTCGGCCTCCGCGTCGCGGATCACGCGGACCGCGCGGACCCGGTCGGCCAGGGCCGGCGTGGCGAGCAGGTAGTCCAGCCGCATCCCGGCGAACTCCGCGCCGCCGTGGCCGGTCGGCACCGTCAGCCCGCCCGGCCCGTCGCCACCGGCCCGCGGCCAGAGGTCGACCAGGCCGCCGTCGAGCAGCCGGGCCACCGCGCGGGTGTCCACGGTACGGCCGTCGCGGCGCAGGTGCCGACGCCGGTACGCGGCGGCGAGCCCGGCCAGCCGGGCGGTGTGGTCGACGGCCGGCTCCAGCGTGTTCAGGTCCCCGGCGAGCACTGCCAGCTCTCCCCCGCTGCGCCGCACGGCCGCCGCCAGCCAGCCCGCCTCGATCCGCCGCCGCCCGCCCGACCAGGGGTTGAGGTGGGTGCTGAACACGGTCAGCGGCCCCGCCCCGGTGGCCACCCGCACCAGGGCGGCGGCGTGGTGGAACGGCCGGCGCACCCGCCCGGACCGCAGCACCCGCAGCGACGGACGGACCAGCACCGCCACCGGCTGGCCGAAGCAGGACCGGGCCAGGTACGGCACCAGACCCGTCCGCTCCGCCAACCCGCCCAGCGTGCGGTCCAGCCCGCGCAGCTCCTGGAGGGCCAGCACATCCGGGCGCTGCGCGGTGACGACCGAGACGATCCGGTCCCGGCGGTCGGTGCCGTCACGGTCCCGACCGCCGGTGCGGATGTTCCAGGTCATCACCCGCAGCATCGTCGTCAGTCCGGCCGACCGGCCTTGGCCAGCTCGTCGTCCAGCTCGTCCACCTGCTCGGACTCGATCGCCGGCTGGTTGCCCTGGGCGACGTCGGCGTTGGGCCGGATCACCCACCAGAGCAGCGACAGCCAGAGCGTGCCGAGCAGGATCGCGCCCATGAAGTCGGTCGGGTGGTGCATGCCCCGGTACATCCGGGAGGTCGCCACGCCGGCCGGCATGATCACGGCCATCGCCACGAACAGCCACCGCCACCAGCGGTCGGTACGCGGGAACACGATGATCGCCATGGCGACCCAGAGGCAGATGGTCGCCGCGATGTGCCCGGACGGGAACGACGAGGTGGGCATCTGGCCGTCCAGGTTCTCCACCGGCGGGCGGGGCCGCTCCACCACCCGGGCGCTGGCCAGGAACAGGCTCAGCTCGCCGAACATGGCCAGCACCACGAACAGCACCGGCCGCCAGCGGCGCCACAGGGCCAGCACGATCGGGCAGAACACCAGCGAGACCAGCAGGATGGCGTGCGTGTCGCCGAACTTGCTCCACCACCAGCTCAGGTCCGTGAGCGCGTCGGTGTGCCGGGCGGCGAACCAGCGCGGGACCTCGGTGTCGAGCGTGTCGAAGAACGTGCCCTTGGCGTGGTAGCTGACGTACATGCCGAAGGCGTACAGCGCGCCGAAGACGATCACCCAGCCGACCAGCAGCTCGGCCACCGCGGAGCGGGGGTGCTCCAGCACCTTCTCCTCGGCCGGGGCGGGCTTGATCTCCTCGCCCGCCTCCGGCTCCAGGCCCTCGCTCAGCGGCGGCACCGGCCGGCCGCGCTCGCGTCGCCACAGCCGGAACGCGTACGCGGTGACGCCCAGCCAGGCCGCGCCGAGCAGCCAGCCGCCGAGCACGTCCGACACGAAGTGCACGCCCAGCGCGATCCGGGTCAGCCCGACCAGGAAGACCAGCACGGCGGCGATGGCGATGGCCGGCTTGCGCCAGCGCGGTGCCATGGCCGGCAGGAACACCAGCAGCAGCGCGCCGTACGCGACGAACGAACCGAGCGCGTGGCCGCTGGGGAAGCTGTTGCCGGGGGCGCTGGCGATCGGCACGTCCACCACCGGGCGCAGCCGCCCCACCAGCGCCTTGAGCGACGGGTCGAGGATCAGCCCGCCCACGCCGGTGACGATCAGGTAGACCGCCAGCCGGGACTGGCGGCGGATCAGCAGGCCCACCACGGCGATGGTGATCAGCCAGATCAGCACCGGTCGACCGCCCAGGTCGGTGATCGCCTTCAGCACGGTGACCAGCGGTTGGTGCGGCGCCACGAGGTTGTTGAACCACTCGGCCGCCGCGTGGTCGGCGTCCTGGAGCGGGCTCCAGCGGAACCGGACGAGCATGAGCAGCACGCCGAAGGCGACGCCCGCGCCGGCCACCGCGAGCAGCCCGACCAGGCTCCGCTCGGCGAAGTGGCCGAGCGGCCGGCGCCCGGCTTCCTTGACCGCGGTCACACCGCACCTCCCTTTTCTTCTGCGAGGCGCGCTGTACCCGATCGGCGTGGCTCTCACACGCCGCGTCGGCGCGGCGTCAGAGCGCGGTCATCTCCCCGGTGTCGAACAGCTCCTCGCGCTGCGCCTCCGGCTCCCACAGATCCGGCTGGGCCGGCTCCTCCACCCCGATCCGCATGGCCTCCAACTGGGCGGCGAAGGCCAGCCCGCCGAAGAGCGCCATGCCGGTGAGGTTCGCCCAGAGCAGCAGCGCCATCATGCCGGTCAACGCGCCGTAGGTCTGGCCGAACCCGCCGCTGTACTTGACGTACGCGGCGAGCAGCAGGCTGGCCAGCCACCACAGCGCGATGGCGATGCCGGCGCCGAAGAAGAGCCAGGACAGGCCGGGTTGCTTGCGCCGGGGCGTGTGCCGGAACAGCACCGCCACCGCGAGCACGGTCAGGCCGAGACTCAACGGCCAGCGGACCACGTCCCAGACGACGGTGGCGACGTCGCCCCACTCGTAGTGCCGGCGCACCGAGTCGCCCAGCGCGCCGCCGCCGACCAGGATCAGGAACCCGGTCAGCGCGGGCACACCGGCGACCACCGCGAGAATCGCCGCGCGGACGTACTTCGGAAACGCCGGGCGGTCCCGCTCGACGCCGTAGATCCGGTTGGCGCCGCGCTCGATCTGCGCCATCGTGGTGGTCAGCGCCACCAGCCCGGTGATCAGACCGAGGGTCAGCGCCAGCTCGCCGGCGTCCTCGGTGCGGTCGGCGTCGGAGAGCAGCTCCTGCACCACCGTCTCGCTCTGGCCCGGCGTGATCGCCAGCACCGTGTCGGCGACGACCTTGCCGCCCTCGTCCGCGCCGAGGTCGGTGATCAGGCCGGTGAGCGCGATCAGGAACGGCACGACGGCGAGGCAGAGCTGCAACGCCAGGGCCCGGGAGTGGCTGAAGCCGTCGCCGTAGCGGAACCGGATGAACGCGTCCCGCAGCAGGCACCAGCCGCCGTGCCGGCGCAGGGTGCGCCAGGCGTCGTCGGCGGACAGCTCGTTCTCGGCCATCAACCGCGTCTCGGGGACGAGCTTGGTGCTACTCACGCCGCGCCTCCTTGATCAGGCGCTCACCGCGCTCCGCCGCCGCCTCGGCGTCCTCCGCCAGGTCGGGGTGGTCCTCGGGGCGTGGCACGCAGAGCCAGAGCGACTCGGGCCGGATGGTGGCGGTGAGCGAGCGGCCCGGCTCGATCAGGTCGCCGTCGAGCTGCCGGGGCTGGGCCCGGTTGCTGGCGATCTCGACGGTGCGGGCCCGGAACACCTCCATCCGGGGCACGCTGCCGGTGCGGCGGACCAGCGCCCAGCCCATGGCGACCCAGTGGCCGATCGTGCGCGGGGTCAGCACCGCCACGTCGAGCCAGCCGTCGTCCGGCTCGGCGTCGGTGAGCAGGCGCACCCCGCCCTGGAGGCGGCCGACGTTGGCCACCAGGACCGAGCGGGCGCGGCGGCGCAGCGGCGGCCGGCCGTCGATGCGGACCGAGACCCGCATCGGCCGGTCCCGCAGGTGGCGGGCGGCGCCGACCAGGTAGGCCGGCCAGCCGATCCGCTTCTTGGTGGTCTCGGAGGTGGAGTCGAGCATCTGGGCGTCGAAGCCCATCCCGGCCATCACCGCGAAACACTTGTCGTCGACCACCCCGACGTCGAGCCGGCGCATTCCGCGCTCGACGGCGACCTCCAGCCCGGCGGCCAGGTCGTTGGAGAGGCCGAGGTTGGCGGCGAGCAGGTTGCCGGTGCCCTGGGGCAGCACGGCCAACGCCACCTCGGTGCCGGCCAGCGCGGTCACGCAGGCCATCACGGTGCCGTCGCCGCCGCAGGCGAAGACCACCTCGGCGCCGGCCTTCACCGCCTCCTCCGCCTGGCCGCGGCCCGGGTCCTCGACCGTGGTCTCGTACCAGGTCGGGGCCGGCCAGCCGGCCGTGTCGAGCGCGCCGTCCACGATCCGCCGGAACTCGTCGAGGTCGGCCACCTTCACCGGGTTCACCACCACGGCCGAGCGCGGGGTCCGGTTCTCGGCGGTCACCGGAAGCTTGTCGTCTGCACCGTCCACGGCGCCAGTGTGCAGGACACCGGGCGCGGCGGCGACCCGGCGGGCGGGGTCGTTGCGAGGACCGCAATCAGGTTTGGATTCCGGCGGGGGGTCAGGCCGCCTCGCGCAGCGCCGCGTCGACCCGCCGCCGCAGGTCGTCGACGTCGACACCGGCCTCGGTGAGCACCTGCGCGGCCAGGCCGTCGCCCTCGCGCAGCAGGCCGAGCAGGATGTGCTCGGTGCCGATGTGCCGGTGACGCAGCCGGAGCGCCTCGCGCAGCGACAGCTCCAGCACCTTCTTGGCCCGGGGCGAGAACCGGCCGCTGTCGTGCCGGCGACGCCACCACCGGCGCGGGCGCGGCGTCGCCTCGCGGAGCGCGTCCGGGCCGAACGACTCCTCGATCCGAGCCACGATGGCGGCCAGGTCGATGCCGATCTCGCGCAGCGCCGCCGCGTCCGCCGCGCCGAGCCCGTCGACGCCCTGTGCGGTGTGGCGGGCCACCGCCGCGCGCAGGGCGTCGGCCTCGACGCCGTCGGCCGACAGCAGCCGGACCGCCAGGTTGTCGCGGTCGGCGAGCACGCCGAGCAGCAGGTGCTCGGTGCCGACCGGCCGCCGGCCCTCGGTCTGTGCCTCGACGAGCGCGTGGTGCACCACGGCCCGGGCCCGGTCGGTGAATCGTTCGAACATCACGCCTCCCAGCTTTCGCGCACCGCCGGCCGCCCGGCGTGCTTCTTGTGGACCGCCTGTCGGCTGACCTCGAGCGCGTCGGCGATCTCCTGCCAGGACCAGCCCTGTCGCCGGGCGTTGTCCACCTGGACCACCTCGAGCCGTTCGAGCAGCCGGCGCAGGGCGAGCACGGCCCGCAGGCCGACCTTCGGGTCGGTGCTGCCGGCCGCCGCCGCGAGTTCCGTTGCCTGACTCATGCTGTCAATGTAGGTTGACAGCGCCATCTCGTCAACCCCGGTTGACACTAGACACGCCCCGACCTGCCCGTTCGCCGCCCGCGCCGGTGCTACGGTCCGCTGGTGTTCCACCGCCGCCCACCGGACCGGCCGGTCGAGGCCACCCGCCGGCTGACCGCCGGGCGGCTCACGCTGGAGGTCGCCGGCGGCAGCGTGGTCGGGCACCGCTATCCGGCGAACTTCGACGTGCTGCACGTCGACGAGGAACTGCCGCTGGCCGTGGTCTGCGACGGCATGGGCGAGGGCGAGGGCAGCCGAGTGGCCGGCGCGACCGCGACGCAGACCTTCGTCGGGCGGGTCCGCGCCGGGTGGCCGGTCGTCGACGCCGCCGGGCTGCACGCCGCCGCCGCCGAGACCCAGCGTCGGGTCCGCCGGGCCGGCGCCACCCGCGCGGGGCTGACCGGGTGCACGCTCACCGCGCTGGTGGTCGAGCCGGACGGCGACCGGGGCTGGCTCGTGCACCTCGGCGACTCGCGGGCGTACCGGCTGCGCGACGGGCTGCTGGAGCTGGTCACGGTGGACCACACCCTGGCCTGGCTGGGGCTGCTGCACGGCTGGTGGCCGGCCGACTCCCCAGAGGCGGCCCGGGCCCGCTACCAACTGCTGCGCTACGTCGGCCACCCGGACCAGCCGGAACCGGACCTGCTCGCCGCCCCGCTGCGTCGCGGGGACACCTGGCTGCTCTGCACCGACGGGGTCAGCGACCAGCTCGGCTACCACCGGCTGCGGGACCTGCTGGCCGCCCGCCAGGAGCCGGCACGGACGGTCCGGGCACTGCTGGACGCCAGCCTGGCGGCCGGCGGCGCGGACAACGCCACCGCCGTCGTGGTGCGCGTGCACCCCGCCCTGCCCGCCCCCCGCTGAACAACCCCGCCCCGGCGTGACCGGGGACACGGTTGACGTCCTGACGTTTTATGCAAGACTTGTCAGCATGTCGAACGATCGGTTGGAGACGATCCTGGCCGCCGCGTACGCGTGCTTCACCCGGCACGGGATGCGGCGCACCACCATGGACGACATCGCCGCCGCCGCCGGCATGTCCCGGCCGGCGGTCTACCAGTACGTGCGCAACAAGAACGACGCCTACCGGCGACTGGCCGAGCGGCTCTTCGCCGACACGCTCGACCGGGCCCGGCAGGCCGCCGCCACCGGAGGCGGCGAGCTGGCCGACCGGCTGCACGACGTGCTCGCCGCCAAGCTGGAACTCACGCTCACGCTGCACCGGGACAGCCCGCACGCCACCGAGCTGCTCGACGCCAGCGGCAAGCTCACCGGCGACCTCGTCGAGGCGTACACCGCCGAGATGACCGACCTGGTGGCCGGCACGCTGGCGGACGCCGCCGGGCCCCGGGCCCGCGCGGTGGCCGACGTGCTCGTCGCGCTCACCCGCGGCCTGGAGGCCGACCTCACCGACCCCGACCTGCCCCGGCAGCGGCTGCGCGACGGCGTCGCGCTGCTCGTCGCCGGCCTGACCTCTCCGGGAGACCACGCATGACCACCGTCCTGATCACCGGCACCTCCTCCGGCATCGGCCGGGCCACCGTCGCGCGGCTCGCCCGCCGCCCCGACCTCACCGTGTACGCCACCGCCCGCAAGGTCGACGCGATCGCCGACCTGGCCGACACCGGCGCCCGACTGCTCGCCCTCGACGTGACCGACGAGGCGTCCATGCGCGCCGCCGTCGCCGCGGTGGAAGCCGCACACGGCCAGGTCGACGTGCTGATCAACAACGCCGGTTACGGCGAGTACGGCCCGATCGAGGAGGCCCCGATGGACCGGGTGCGGGCCCAGTTCGAGACCAACGTCTTCGGGCTCGCCCGGCTCACCCAGCTCGTGCTGCCCGGCATGCGCCGGGCCGGCCGGGGCCGGATCGTCAACGTCAGCTCGATGGGTGGCCGGCTGGTCTTCCCCGGCGGCGGCTACTACCACGCCAGCAAGTACGCGGTGGAGGCGATCTCCGACGCGCTGCGCCAGGAGGTGCGGCCGTTCGGGGTGGACGTGGCGGTCATCGAGCCGGGCCTGATCCGCACCGGCTTCGGCGCGGTCGCCGCGTCCTCGCTCGGCGCCGGCACCGAGCCGACCGGGCCGTACCGCCGGATGGTGGCCGCGGTCGACGCGTCGATGGCGAAGTCCTACCGGAACCCGGCGCTCGCCGCCCCGCCGGAAGCGGTGGCCCGGGTGATCGAGCGGGCCGTGCTGGCCCGCCGCCCCCGCACCCGCTACCTGGTCACCGCCGCCGCCTGGGCGATGGTGCACACCCGCCGGCTGTTCGGCGCCCGGTTCTTCGACGCGGTCAACCGCCTCCAGTTCCGCTGACCCGGTCCGGCCGGCCCGGCCACCCGACTACCGTGGGTGAAGAACCCGGTCGGGAGGTGAGCCGGCATGGCCGCACCCAGGCACGGCGCGGTGGTGGTCGGCGTCGGCCGGTCGGCGGAGGGCCTGACGGTGGTCCGCACGGCCGCCGGCGAGGCCGCCGCCCACGACCGGCCGCTGCACCTGATGCACGCGTTCAACTGGGCCGCGACCGGCGGCCCCGCCCCGGCCGGCGGCACCCGCATCGACGCCGAGCGACTGCTGGAGCGGGCCGGCCAGCTCGCCTCCGACGCCGCGCCAGGGGTGGCGGTCAGCGGCGAGATCGTCGAGGGCTCACCGGTCGAGGCGCTGCTGCGGGCCGCCGGCACCGCGTTCCTGGTAGCGCTCGGTGACGGCGGCATCTCCACCTGCCCGGCCTGCGTAGCGGCCGACGCGCCCGCCGTCGAGCTGGCCGCCCGCGCCGGCTGTCCGGTCCTGATCGGCCGGTCCGAGCCGGCCCCGCCCGGGCCGCTGCTGGTCGGCTACGACGGCTCGCCGGGCGCCCGCCACACGCTCGGGTACGCCTTCGACTGCGCCGAACGCCGGGGCGCCCGACTGCTCGCCGTCCGGGTGGTCGAACCGGAGCGCCGCGACGCCGACGACGGCCTGCTGGAAGCGGCGGTCAACCGGCACGCCGTGCGGCATCCCGGGGTGGCCGCCGACTGCCAGACCGTCCGCGGCGTACCCGCGGACGTCCTGCTCGACCGCTCCCGGTCGGCGCAGCTCGCGGTGGTCGGCGCGCGCGGCGACGGGCCGGTGCGGTCCAGTCTGGGCGAGGTCAGCCAGGCCCTGCTCTACCACTCGCCGGCACCGCTGATCGTCGTCCGGGGGCTCGACCCGGGCGCCCGGGAGGGGGCATGACGCCCGCCCGACCCGGGACCTACGGCCCTGACCGACACCCCCGCCCGGGGGTGAGGCTGGACGCGCCGGGGAGGTCGATCTCCTCCCCGGGTGGCAGACGACCCCGAGCCACGAGAGGCCAAGGCAGCATGGACACCGCGCTGGACCTGCACAGCCCCCTGACCGACGACGAGCTGCGCCGGCTGGACGCCTACTGGCGGGCCGCGAACTACCTGACCGTCGGGCAGATCTACCTGCTCGACAACCCGCTGCTCCGCGAGCCGCTCCGGCCCGAGCACGTCAAGCCCCGGCTGCTCGGCCACTGGGGCACCAGCCCCGGCCTCAACCTGCTCTACGCGCACCTCAACCGCGTCATCGTCGACCGGGACCTGTCCGCCATCTTCGTCACCGGCCCCGGCCACGGCGGCCCCGCGCTGGTCGCCAACACCTGGCTGGAGGGCACCTACAGCGAGCTGTACCACCACATCCCGCGCGACGAGGCCGGCATGCAGCGGCTGTTCCGCCAGTTCTCGTTCCCCGGCGGCATCCCCAGCCACGTGGCGCCGGAGGTGCCCGGCTCGATCCACGAGGGCGGCGAGCTGGGGTACGCGCTGAGCCACGCGTACGGGGCCGCGTTCGACAACCCGGACCTGCTGGTCGCCTGCGTGATCGGCGACGGCGAGGCGGAGACCGGCCCGCTGGCCGGGAGCTGGCTGTCAAACGTGTTCCTGAACCCGGCGCGGGACGGGGCGGTCCTGCCGATCCTGCACCTCAACGGCTACAAGATCGCCAACCCGACCGTACTGGACCGGATCCCCGCCGACGACCTGCGCGACCTGATGCGCGGCTACGGCTACCAGCCGTACCTGGTCGAGGGCGACGACCCGGCGGCGGTGCACCACCTGCTCGCCGCGACGCTGGACCGGGCGGTCGACGAGATCGCCGGGATCCAGCGCCGGGCCCGCTCCGGCGGCGACGTCGAGCGTCCCCGCTGGCCGATGATCGTCCTGCGGACGCCGAAGGGCTGGACCGGCCCGGCGACCGTCGACGGCACGCAGGTCGAGGGCACGTTCCGC
This sequence comes from Micromonospora sp. AKA38, assembly GCF_027925725.1. Classification (NCBI taxonomy): domain Bacteria; kingdom Bacillati; phylum Actinomycetota; class Actinomycetes; order Micromonosporales; family Micromonosporaceae; genus Micromonospora; species Micromonospora sp. AKA38. The sequence goes on from NZ_BNEI01000002.1 coordinate 354,530, forward strand.
GCCCACCAGGTGCCGATCGCCGAGGTGCGCGACAACCCGGCGCACCTGGCCGAGCTGGAGCGCTGGCTGCGCAGCTACCGGCCGGAGGAGCTGTTCGACGCCACCGGCGGGCCGGTCACCGAGCTGGCCGCGCTGCCGCCCACCGGCGACCGGCGGATGAGCGCGAACCCGGTGGCCAACGGCGGCAAACTGCTGCGCAACCTGGAGCTGCCGGACTTCCGTGACTTCGGCGTCGACGTCGAGGAGCCCGGCGGCACGGTGGCCGGGGCGGCCGGCACGCTCGGCCCCTGGGTGCGCGACGTGATCGCCCGCAACCCGCAGACGTTCCGCCTGTTCGGCCCGGACGAGGTCGCCTCGAACCGGCTCGGCGCGGCGTTCGAGGTCACCGACCGGGCGTTCGTCGGCCGCCGGGAGCCCGGCGACGACCATCTCTCCCCCGACGGCCGGGTGATGGAGGTGCTCTCCGAGCACCTCTGCGAGGGCTGGCTGGAGGGCTACCTGCTGACCGGCCGGCACGGCATCTTCACCAGCTACGAGGCGTTCATCCACATCGTCGACTCGATGGTGAACCAGCACGCCAAGTGGCTCAAGGTGACCCGGCACATCCCCTGGCGGGAACCGATCGCCTCGCTGAACTACCTGCTCTCCAGCCACGTCTGGCGGCAGGACCACAACGGCTTCTCGCACCAGGACCCCGGCTTCATCGACCACGTGGTCAACAAGAAGGCCGAGGTGGTCCGCGTCTACCTGCCGCCGGACGCCAACACGCTGCTCTCCACCATGGACCACTGCCTGCGCAGCCGGCACTACATCAACGTGGTGGTGGCCGGGAAGCAGCCGGCGCCGAACTGGCTGACCATGGACGAGGCGGTCCAGCACTGTCGCCGCGGCCTGGGCATCTGGGACTGGGCCAGCACCGACGACGACGCCGAGCCGGACGTGGTGCTCGCCTGCGCCGGCGACGTGCCGACGCTGGAGACGCTCGCCGCCGCCGACCTGCTGCGCCGGCACCTGCCCGACCTGAAGGTGCGGGTGGTCAACGTGGTCGACCTGATGCGCCTGCAACCGCCCTCGGAGCACCCGCACGGCCTGCCGGACAACGAGTTCGACACCATCTTCACCCGCGACAAGCCGGTCATCTTCGCCTACCACGGCTATCCGTGGCTGATCCACCGGCTCACCTACCGCCGGGCCAACCACGAGAACCTGCACGTGCGCGGCTACAAGGAGGAGGGCACCACCACCACGCCGTTCGACATGGTGATGCTCAACGACCTGGACCGCTTCCACCTGGTCATCGACACCATCGACCGGGTGCCGGGGCTGCGCTCGCGCGCCGCGCACCTGCGCCAGGAGATGGTGGACGCGCGCCAGGCCTGCCGCGACCACACCCGCGAGTACGGCGAGGACGACCCCCAGGTCGCCGAGTGGCGCTGGATCCGCGAGACCGACCCGGCCGTGAAGGGTGACGCATGAGTAATGAGGAGATCGTGGTCGGCTACGACGGCTCGACCGACGCGTCGGTGGCCCTGAACTGGGCGCTGGACGAGGCGGGCCGGTCGGGCCGGCCGGTGCGGCTGGCGTACGTCTTCGAGTGGTTGACCGTGGCCGGCTGGATCGGCCCCGGCGTGGCCCCGGGCATCTGGCCGGACGAGAACGCCCGCCGGCAGGTCGAGGAACTGGTCCGCAAGGCGGCGGCGGACGCCGCCGCCGAGCGGCCCGGCATCACCGTGCACGGCGAGGTGTTCGACGGCCCGCCCGCGTTGGTGTTGCAGGAACGCTCCACCGGGGCCGGGATGCTGGTGCTCGGCAGCCGGGGGCACGGCGGCTTCGGCGGCCTGCTCGCCGGCTCCACCGCGGTCTCGGTCAGCGCGCACGCCCACTGCCCGGTGGTCGTGGTCCGCGACGGCCAGGCCGCCACGTCCGGGCCGGTGGTGGTCGGCTCGGACGGCTCCCCCTCGGCGCTGCGGGCGCTCGGCTTCGCCGTGGAGCGGGCCGCCCAGCGGGACGTGCCGCTGCGGGTGCTGCGGGTCTGGGAGCCGCCGGGTGACCGGTGGGTGCCGCCGGACTTCGACCCGGAGGACGTCGCCGCCGGCGAGCGGACCGCCGCCGAGGCGGAGCTGGCGCCGTGGCGGGAGACCTTCCCGGACGTGCCGGTGGAGATCTCGGCGGTGCCCGGCAGCGCGGCGTCGCTGCTGGTGGAGGCGAGCCGGGCGGCGCAGCTCGTGGTGGTCGGCAGCCGGGGCCGGGGCGGGCTGCGCGGCATGCTGCTCGGCTCGGTCAGCCAGCAGCTCATCCAGCACGCGCACTGCCCCGTCGCGGTGGTCCGGGAGTAGAAGGAAGGGCCCCTTCTTAACGCATTCTGCATAAGAAGGGGCCCCTCCTAACGCCCCGGAGGGCCGTCGGCGGGGTTGAGCGAGAAGTAGTCCTCCTCCTCCTGGGCCAGGTGCAGGCGCAGCACCGCGTCCAGGCCGTACAGCGCGGCGAGCAGGTCGGGCACCTCCTCGGCGGGCAGTCCGCCGTCCAGCGCCGCCAGGTGCCCGCCGATCCGCTCCACCAGCCGGACGATCTCCACGTGCGCCCGGCTCATCGTCGAGGTCGCCTCGTCGCTGCCGAGCGGACCGGCCAGCGCCGGGTAGAGCTGCCGTTCCTCGGCCGCCTCGTGCGGCAGCACCTCGTCGACCAGGCGCCGGTGCACGTCCCGCACCGCCGGCACACACCCCGGGTCGTCCGGGCGGGTCGCCACCAGGTCGGCGGTGTCCCGCAACCGGGCCAGCACGTCCCGGACGCCGCCGTGCTCGCGCTCGTACCGGTCGAGCAGCTCCCGGGTGTGCGGGGGCACCTCCCGCTGCCGCAGCCCACCACCAAGCGCCCGCAGCGCGTTGAGGATCACCAGCACGTCGATGCCCTCCTGGAGGAACGCGCCGGCGACCGGGGGCAGCCGGCCGGCGGCGGCCACCAGCATCGCCAACACCGCCAGGCCCATGCCGACGGTGGCGCTCTGCACCGCGATGCGGCGGGCGTACCGGGCGATCTCGACGGCGTCGGCGAGCCGGTCCAGCCGGTCCACGGTGAGCACCGCGTCGGCCACGTCGGCGGAGGCGGTCGCCCCGGTGGCGCCCATCGCCACCCCGACGTGCGCCTCGGCCAACGCCGGGGCGTCGTTGACGCCGTCGCCGACCATCACGGTCACCGCCCGCGCCGCCTCCGCGCGTACCCGGTCGGCCTTCTCCGCCGGCGCGCAGCGCGCGATCACGTCGTCCACGCCGACCACCTGGGCGACCTGCCGGGCCGTACGCGGACGGTCGCCGGTCACCATCACCAGCCGGGTCAGCCCCGCCTCGCGCAGCCGCCGCACGGTCCGCCGGGCGTCCGGGCGGACCGGGTCCTCCAGCAGGATCGCGCCCAGCGGCCCGTGCACGTCGCTGACCCAGACCGTGGACCGGCCGGACCGCTCGGCCCGGTCCCGGACCCGGTCCGCCCACACCGGCGGCTCGCCGTCGAGCTGGCCGACCCGCACCGTCCGGCCGTCGACCCGGCCGGTCACGCCCCGCCCCGGCTCCTCGGTCACGTCGGTCGGCCCGGCCAGCGGCAGCCCCCGCTCGCGGGCCTGCCGGACCAGCGCGGCGGCCAGCACGTGCGGCGAGAGCTGCTCGACGGACGCCGCCAGCCGCAGCACCTCGTCCCGGTCGCCGCCCGGCGCGACCACCGTCTCCGCGGCCCGGGGCCGGCCGGCGGTGAGCGTGCCGGTCTTGTCCAGCAGCAGGGTACGGGCGCGGCCGAGCTGCTCCAGCGAACCGCCGTCGCGCACCAGCACGCCCCGGCGGGCCACCCGGGACAGCCCGGAGACCACCGCGATCGGGGTGGCCAGCAACAGCGGGCACGGGGTGGCCACCACCAGCACCGCCACCGCCCGCACGAACTCGCCGGACAGCAGCCACGCCAGGCCGGCGAGCAGCAGCGTGAACGGCACGAACCCGGCCGCGTACCGGTCGGCCAGCCGCACCATCGGGGCCTTGCGCGCGGTGGCCTCCCCGGCCAGCCGGACGATGCCGGCGTACGTGCTCTCCGCCGCGTTGCGGTCGGCCCGCAGCCCGAAGCCCGCGCCGGCGTTGACCACGCCGCTGGCCACCTGCTCCCCGACGGCGCGGCCGACCAGCCGGGACTCGCCGGTCACCACCGACTCGTCGAGCGTGGCCGCCTCCTCGACCGTGCCGTCCACCGGCACCACGTCACCGGGGCCGACCACCAGCCGGTCACCGGCGACGACCCGGTCCAGCGACACCACCTCGATCCCGCCGTCCGCGGTACGCCGCCGCGTCTGCCGGGGCGCGCGTTCCAGCAGCGCCCGCAGGTCGCGGGTGGCCCGGCGCCGGGCGTACTCCTCCAACGCCCGCCCGGTGGCCACCATCACCGCGATCACGGCGCCGGCCAGGTACTCCCGCACCAGCAACGCGCCGAGCAGCGCCAGCACCGCGATGACGTCCACCCCGAACTGCCGGCGCCACAGTTGGCGCAGCATGGTCCAGGCGGCCGGCGCGAGCGCCGCCACGGTGACCGCGGCCCAGACCAGGTCGGCCGCGCCCCGCGCGCCCGCGAACCACGCCGCGGCGCCGCCCAGCACGGCGAGCGTGAGCAGCGCCAACGGGGCCCACTCGGCGGTCGCGGCCCGTCGGGCGCGGGCCGGCCGTTCGGGTACGCACTCGCGCGGTTCGGTCCCCACGTGCGGATCGTCTCAGTGCCGAAGCGGGGCAGGTAGGGCGAACGCGGGTAAACCGAGGGGCCGAAGGACCCCGTGCGGCAGGTCCGGACATGCCCGAGGATGGAGCGGCAACCCCACCCGGGCGCCCCGCAGGTGGGGCACGATGGGGGAGAGACAGGAAGGTCGTGACGATGAGCCACGAGACGCCGGCTACCGATCGCCCGCTGACCACCGCGCTCGCGGAGGCCGCCGGAACGGCCGGCCACGCCCCGTCGGTGCACAACACCCAGCCCTGGCACTGGACGGTCCGGCCGGACGCGCTGGAGCTGCGGGTGGTCCGCGAGCGGCACCTCAGCGTCATGGACCCGGAGGGCCGACTGCTGGTGGTGAGCTGCGGCGCGGCGCTGCACCACGCCCGGGTGGCACTGGCCGCCGAGGGCTGGACGCCGGTGGTGGAGCGCCTGCCCGACCCGCACCAGCCCGACCTGATGGCCCGGCTCACCGGGCTGCGGCACACCGGCGCCGACCCGGACGCGATGCGCCTGGTGCAGTGCATGCGGGTGCGGCACACCGACCGGCGTCCGGTCAGCGACGAGCCGATCCCCGCTGCCGTGCTGGGCGACATCGACCGGGCCGCCACCCGGGAGGGCGTCGACCTGCAGATCCTCGACGACATGCAGAAGATCGAGCTGGCCGGCGCCGCCCAGCAGGCCGCCGCCGTCGAGGCGGACAGCCCGGAGCTGCGCGAGGAGCTGGCGTACTGGACCAACCGGGCCGGCACCGGCACCGGCCTGCCGCCGGAGGTGCTGCCCGACCAGGCGGCGCAGACCACCGTGCCGGGCCGCGACTTCGGCACCCCCGGCTCGCTGCCGATCGGCCCCGGCCACGACAAGGCCGCCGTCTACGCCATCCTCTGGGGCGCCGAGGACGAGCCGCTGAGCTGGCTGCGCGCCGGTGAGGCGCTCTCCGCCGCCTGGCTCGAAGCCACCCGGCACGGGGTGTCGTTGGTGCCGCTCTCCGGCGTGGTCGAGGTCGACGGCACCCGCGAGGTGCTCCGGCAGACGCTGGCCGGCCTGGGCCACCCCTACCTGAGCATGCGGCTCGGTCTGGCCGACCCGGAGCACGCCGGGCCGCCGCACACCCCGCGGCTGGACGCCGCGCAGACCGTCGACACCTCGGCGGTCCGTGACCAGCCGTCCTGACGGTCTCGTCGGCGGCGGCCACCGGGCGATAGCATCGGCCGGTGGCCGCCGCACCGAACCCCCGGCACGAGCCCGTCACGCCGTCGCTCGGGTTGTCCCCGCTGTCCCGGGTCCGCCTCGACGAGCTGCTCCAGGAGATGCTCGACCGGGTCGGCGAGGTGGTCACCAGCCGGGAACGGCTGCGTGCGCTGCTCGACGCGGTGGTCGGCATCGGCTCCGACCTGGACCTGCGCAGCACGTTGCAGCGGATCGTGCGGTCGGCGTGCGAGCTGGCCGGCGCCCGCTACGGCGCGCTCGGGGTGATCGGCCCGGACCGCATGCTGCACGACTTCATCGTCCACGGCATCGACGCCGAGCTGCACGCGCGCATCGGCGAGCTGCCGCACGGGCGGGGCGTGCTCGGCCTGCTCATCGACGAGCCGAAGCCGCTGCGCATGCCGGACATCACCCGGCACCCCCGGTCGTACGGCTTTCCGCCGCACCACCCGCCGATGCACAGCTTCCTGGGCGTGCCGGTGCGCATCCGCGACCAGGTGTGGGGCAACCTCTACCTGGCCGAGAAGCAGGGCGCCGCCGAGTTCACCGAGGACGACGAGGAGATCGTGTCCGCGCTCGCCGCCGCGGCCGGCGTGGCGATCGAGAACGCCCGCCTCTACGCGCTGGCGCACCGGCGGGAACGCTGGCTCGCCGCCGCCGCGGAGATCACCTCGGTGCTGCTGGGCGAGGTGCGCCGCACCGACGCGCTGTCGCTCGTCGCGCGTCGCGCCCGCGAGGTCGCCGAGGCGGAGCTGGCGCTGGTGCTGCTCTACGACGAGGACGAGGCGCAGTTCACCGTCGAGGTGGTCGACGGCGCGGACCCGATCGCCCGGGAACTGGTCGGCGCGGTGCTGCCGGCCGGCGAGACCAGCTTCGCCGGCTCGGTCACCGAGCGCCGGCACGAGCAGGTCGACGACCTGGCCGCGGCGGCGCCCTGGCCCCAGCCGGTGGTCGCCGGCCCGGCGGTGGTGTCCCCGCTCGCCGCCGCCGACACGCTGCACGGCGTGCTGGTGATCGCGCACCGGCCCGACCACGGCCCGGCCGGCGACGACGACCTCGCGTTGCTGGCCAGCTTCGCCGGGCAGGCCGCGCTGGCCATGGAGCGGGCGCGCGGCCAGGAGGAACGGGAACTGCTGGTGGTGCTGGAGGACCGCGAACGGATCGCCCGCGACCTGCACGACGTGGTGATCCAGCGGCTCTTCGCCACCGGCCTGCAACTCCAGAGCGGGGCGATGAACGCCCGACCCGAGGTGGCGAAGCGCATCAACCAGGCGGTCGACGACCTGGACGCCACCATCCGCGACATCCGCCGCACCATCTTCGAGCTGCGCACCCCGATGAGCGCGGCGCTGCGCACCGAGATCCGCGAGGCCATCGAGGTGGCCGCCGAGACGCTCGGGCACCGACCCGACCTGGACCTGGTCGGCCCGATCGACAGCGCCGTCCCGGACGAGCTGCGTCCCGAGCTGGTGGCCGTGCTGCGCGAGGCGCTGTCCAACGCGGTCCGCCACGCGCAGGCCGACCGGGTGTCGGTGCGGGTCGCGGCGGACGCCGGCCGGGTCGAGATCACGGTCACCGACGACGGGATCGGCTGCGACCCGACGGCGGCCCGCAGCGGCCTGGTCAACCTGCGGGAGCGGGCCGAACGGCTCGGCGGGGAGTTCACGCTGCGCCGGGTCGAGCCGCACGGCACCGAGCTGCGCTGGGGCGTCCCGCTCGACTGACCCGGCCGGGGGTCAGTGGTTCTTGCCGAGCAGCCGGGTGGCCAGCACCGCCGCCTGGGTGCGCCGCTCCAGACCCAGCTTCGCCAGCACGCTGGAGACGTAGTTCTTCACCGTCTTCTCGGCCAGGAACATCTTGCCGGCGATCTCGCGGTTGGTGAGCCCCTCGGCGACGTACTCCAGGATCCGCCGTTCCTGCTCGGTGAGCGACTTCAGCTCCCGCGGCTGCTCCACGCCGCTGCGGATGCGCTCCAGCACCCGGGTGGTGATCGCCGGGTCGAGCAGGGACTGCCCGGCCGCCACCCGGCGGACCGCGTCCACCAGGTCGGTGCCGCGGATCTGCTTCAGCACGTAGCCGGCCGCACCGGCCATGATCGCCGCGAACAGCGCCTCGTCGTCCTCGTACGAGGTGAGGATCAGGCCCTTGATGGACGAGTCCACGGCGCGCACGTCCCGGCACACGTCGATGCCGTTGCCGTCGGGCAGCCGGGCGTCGAGGATCGCCACGTCGGGGCGGAGCGCGGGAATCCGCCGCGCCGCCTCCTGGGCCAGGCCGGACTCGCCGACGACCTCGATGTCGCCGCTGCTGGTCAGCAGATCGGCCAGGCCACGACGGACGACCTCGTGGTCGTCGAGCAGGAACACCCGGATCATCAGTCCTTTCTACCCGCTGCCCCGGCGTCCCGCACGGGCCGAAGGTCCCGTCGTCGACGCGCCGCCCCGGGCCGGTCGGACCGGCCCAGGTGGGGACCTCCGGCCCTGCTCAGGCCGCTTCCGGTGACGCACCGTAGGAACCGGAGGCCCGACGCCGTACGGAGGGAGCACGACCATGACGACCGAATACACCGTCGGGCAGCTGCGGGCCGCGGTCACCGACGCGGTACGCGCGCCGTCGCTGCACAACACCCAGCCGTGGCGGTTCCGACTGCACGACGGCGGCATCGAGGTCGCCGTCGACCCGCTGCGCGGCCTGCCGGCCACCGACCCGACCGGCTGGGGCGCGCGGATCGCGTGCGGGGCGGCGCTGTTCAACCTGCGGCTGGCGCTGGCCGTGGCGGGCACCCCGGCGACGGTCCGGCTGCGCCCGTACCCCGCCGAACCGGACGTGGTGGCCCGGCTGACGCCGGACGTGCCGCGCCGGCCCACCCCGACCGAGCAGAGCCTGTACGGGGCGATCGGCCGCCGGTTCAGCAACCGGGCGCCGTTCTGGCCGGACCCGGTGCCGGCCGAGGCCCGTTGGCGGCTCGGCGAGGCGGCCCGCGCCGAGCAGTGCTGGCTGGAACTGGTCATCGGCACCAGCGCGGTCAACGCGTTCGCCGAGGTCGCCCGCAGCGCCCACCGGGTGCTGGAACGCGACCCCGCGTACGTGGCCGAACGGGTGGCGTGGATCCGCTCCGAGCCGGCCCCGGACGGCGTGCCGGCCGCCGCCGGCGGCCCACAGAACGAACCGCAGGACCTGCTACCGCAGCGTGGCTTCGGCGGACGCAACCGGGCGCCCGGCCGGGACTTCGAACCTGAGCCGCTGGTCGCCGTGCTCGGCACCCCCGGCAACACCGGCACCGACCAGGTCGTCGCCGGGCAGGCCCTGCAACGGGTGCTGCTCACCGCCACCGACGCCGGGCTCGCCGTGTCGATGCTCTCCCAGCCGATCGAGGTGCCGGCCGCGCGGGAGGCGCTGCGGCTGTCCCTGGGCCGGTTCGGCACGCCGCAGATGGTGATGCGGGTCGGGTACGGCCAACCGGGCCGCGGCACCCCGCGCCGCCCGGTCGACGAGGTGCTCGACCTGCCGGTCGCGCGGGCCTGACCCCGCCACCGCGACCGGAGCGACAGCGGTCGATCCGGTGGTACGGTGTCGCCCGCATGGTCAGTTATCGGATCCTGGGCCCGCTCGAGGTGATCCGGGCCGGGCAGCCGGTCCCGCTGCGCAGCCCCAAGCAGCGGGCGGTGCTGGCCGTCCTGCTGGTGCACGCCGGCCGGGTCGTCCCGCTGGACCTGCTGCTCGCCGCGCTCTGGGGCGACGCACCGCCGGACACGGCCGTCGGTCAGGTGCAGACGCTGATCTGGCGGCTGCGCGGTGTGCTCGGCGACGCCATCGCCACCAGCCCCGGCGGCTACCGGCTCGTCGTGTCCCCCCACGCGCTCGACGCCACCGTCTTCGCCGCCACCACCGCCGAGGCCGCCGAGCTGGTCGCCGCCGGGCGGCTGGCCGAGGCGTCCCGCCGCTACGGCGACGCGCTCGCCGCCTGGCGCGGGCCGGTGCTGGCCGACGTGCGGCTGCCCGGCGACCCGGGCGCCGCCGGCTTCCACGCCGCCGTCGCCGAGCTGACCGAGCAGCGCCTCGCCGCCGAACGGGACCGGGTCGACGTCGAGTTCGGCCTCGGCCGGCACGCCGAGCTGATTCCCCGGCTGCACCGGATGGTGCGGGACGAGCCGCTGCGGGAGGAACTGCGCGAGCGGCTGATGCGGGCGCTGCACCGGGCCGGCCGGCGGGCCGAGGCGCTGGAGGTCTACCGGCAGGGCCGGGCCGCCGGCGTCGCCGAGCTGGGCCTGGAGCCCGGCCCGGCGCTCCAGGCCCTGCACGGGCGCATCCTGGCCGGTGATCCGCTGCTCGACGACGCCCCCGACGGGGCGCCCGCGCCGGCCGCCGCGCAACTGCCGATGGACGCCCCCGACTTCGTCGGCCGGGACGCCGTCGCCGCCGACCTGGTGGCCCGGCTGACCGCCGCCACGACGACCGCGCCGCGGGTCGTCGCCGTCTCCGGCGTGGCCGGCGGCGGCAAGACCACCCTCGCCGTCCACGTCGGACACCTGGTCCGGGCGTCCTTTCCCGACGGGCAGCTCTTCGTCGACCTGCGCGGCGGCGGCGAGCCGCTCGACCCGGGCGCGGTGCTGGGCCGGTTCCTCCAGGCCCTCGGCGAGGACCCGCGCGCGGTGCCCGCCGGGACGGACGAACGGGCCGCCCTGTTCCGGGCCCGCACCGCCGGCCGGCGGCTGCTGGTCGTGCTGGACAACGCGGCCGGCGAGAACCAGGTCCGCCCGTTGCTGCCCGCCGAGCCGGGATGCGCGGTGCTGGTCACCGCGCGGCGACGGCTCACCGCCCTGCCCGGGGCGGCCCACGTCGACCTCGGCGTCTTCACCGCCGAGCAGGCCGTCGACCTGCTCCGCCACGCGCTCGGGCCGGCCCGCGTCACCGCCGAACACGCCGACTGCCGCCGGGTGGCCGAACGCTGTGGCCACCTGCCGCTGGCCATCCGCATCGCCGCCGCCCGGCTCGCCGCCCGCCCGCACTGGCCGGTACGGCGGCTCGCCGACCAGCTCGCCGACGAGCGCGCCCGACTGGACGTGCTGCGCACCGGCGACCTGGCGGTCCGCTCCAGCCTGGCGACCAGCTACCAGGAGCTGACCGGCGCGGAACGCCGCCTGCTGCGGCTGCTCGGTGCGGTGGACCTGCCCCGGGTGCCGTCCTGGGCCGCCGCGGCGCTGCTCGACCTGCCGCTGGCCACCGCCGAGGAACTCACCGAACGGCTGGTCGAGGCCCGGCTGGTGGACGTCGACCCGGCCGGTTACCGGCTGCACGACCTGGTCCGGGCGTACGCCGGGGAACGCGGCGCGGCCGAGGAATCGGCCGGCGTCGGACGGGCGGCGCTGGCCCGGCTGGTCGGCGGCTGGCTGACGCTGACCGACGAGGCCTACCGGCGTACCCCCGGTGGTTTCCGGCGCGGCCCGGCCGGCACGGCGCCGCGCTGGTCCCGGTGGACGGCGGCCGAGCTGGACGTGGTGCTCGCCGACCCGGTGTCGTGGTTCGAGGCGGCCCGTGGCCCGCTCATCGGCGCGGTCCGGCGGGCCGCGTCGGCCGGGCTCGACGAGGCGGCCTGGAACCTGGCGAACACGCTCGGCCGCTTCTTCGAGCTGCGCGAGCACCTCGACGACTGGGACGCCACCACCGGGCAGGCGCTGGCCGCGTGCGAGGCGGCCGGCAACGAGACCGGGCAGGCGTGGCTGCTGCGGGCCCGCGGCGAGCGGTACCTCGACCTGGACCGGCTGGACGACGCGCTGCGCTGCCTCGACGCGGCACTGAGCCGGTTCGAGCGGCTCGGCGAGCGCGCCGGGCAGGCGCTGACGCTGCGGGCCGCCGGCACCGCGCACCGGCTGCGCCGCGACGACGCCGCCGCGATGACCGCGCTGGGGCGGGCCGAGGCGCTCACCGTCGAGCTGGGCGACCCGACCGGGCAGGCGCAGGTGCTGTTCGGCCTCGGCGCGGCGCACCGGGTGGCCGGGCGCACCGACGCGGCGGAGACCGCCTTCCGGGCGGCGCTGGCGCTGTTCCGGCAGCTCGACGACCGGTTCGGCGAGGCGTACACCTCGACCAGCCTGGCCCTGGTGCTGGGGCGCGACGGCGCGGAGGCGGACGCCGGCCGGTTGCTGCGCCGCTCGTTGGCGCTCTGCGAGGAGCTGGGTTACCGGCGGGGCGCCGCCATCAGCCGGGGTCACCTCGGCGACCTGCACCTGCGCACCGGCGAGTACGAGCGGGCGGTGGCGGAGCTGACCGAGGCGGTCGCCGGCAGCCGGGAGGTCGGCGACGGCATCGGCGAGCTGATCGCGTTGCGCCGTCTCGGCGCCGCCCACCTCGCCCTGGGTCGGCTCCCGGCGGCCCGGTCCGCGTTGCGCGGCTGCCTGGCGCTGTGCCGCGTGCACGGCGAGGAGCAGGAACGTGAGCGGGCGCTGCGGCTGCTCGGGGAGGCGCGGGCGCGCGCCGCGAGCGAGGTGAGAGCGAGCTGAGAGGACGGGACGGCCGGCGGGCGGCACGGTGGGGACCGAACCCATCGGACCAGGGGAGGCTCCCGATGACCGACCGCACCACCGTCCCGCCGCCGACCGGCGGACCCGGCCTGTCCCGACGCCGGTTCCTCGGCGGTGTCGGCGCGTCCGCCGCCGTGCTGGGCGCGGGCGGCGTGCTCGGCGTTCCCGCGCCGGCGTCCGCCGCGTACTACATGAAGTGGGGCGCGGTGGTCTCGCCCGGCAGTGCCACCAACAACATCGACTTCGCCCGCAAGGTGGACCTGCTGCGCCGGATGCGTCCGCAGACCGCCCGCATCTCGATGTTCTGGGGCGACCCGAACCGGCGGCAGTTCAGCGACGGGCAGCTCGACGAGCTGCGCGGCACCGGACTCACCGAGATGATCATCCAGTCCTCGGAGGACCCGGACCCGGCCCTGGCCCGCCGACAACTCGACCAACTGCTGCCGTACGTCGACGCGCACCCGAACACGCTCTTCGTCTGGGAGATCGGCAACGAACCCGACTGGCACCAGCCGAACAACCCGTGGCTGGCCCGGTGGAACCGGCTGGCCACCATCCGCGACAACAAGCCGGCCCAGGACCGGGGCAACCTGCTCTGGGCGATCAACATGCCGGCCGGCCGCTGGAACGGCGACGGCTCCGGGTTCACCTTCGGCAACTCCGGGCAGTGGTTCGACGCGTTCGTCCGGGACACCGGCGACGGGCTGGGTGCGATGCTCACCGGCCCGTACCGGCCGGACGTCGCCACCGTGCACTGCTACAGCTCCAGCTACCTGACGCGCGGCGCGGACGGCGGCGGCGAGCACAACCCGTACAAGATGATCGACTACGTGCGGGGCTGGAACCCGGGCCTCAGCATGAAGATCACCGAGGCCGGGATCGACGGCGCGAAGTCCGACCGCGGCTACCGCTACGTGAGCTTCGGCTCGTCGGTGGCGAACGAGACGGCCGGGCAGGTCGACAGCGTCTGCTTCTACGGGCTGCCCCCGGCCGAGCGGCAGTACGGCATCTGGGAGACCGAGGCCAGCCAGGTCGGCACCCACCCCTGAGTGCCGGACCGGGCACGCCGCCGGGTGCGACGGCGGCGCGCGGGGAAGCGGCGGGGCCGTCGGGACCCGGCCCCGCCGCACCGCCCCCGTCGCCGTCCGGCCTGCCCCTCGTTGTCGCCCGCGCCGCCCGGCCCGCCCCCGTTGTCTGTCGGGCCGGTGCCGGCGGGTCGGCCGCCTGCGCTCGGCGAACGGAGGGCGACCGGCGTCGCGGTCAGGCCGGCAGGGTGGCCAGCAGCGCCGCCTCCCGCTCCGGAGCCAGGCCCACCGGGGCGCGCGCCGGTCGGCCGGCCCGCGCCGGCACCCGACCCACCTCCCGCAGCCACCGCCAGGTGTCCGCGACCGTCTCGGCGACCGGCCGGCAGACCAGACCCGCCGCGTACGCGCGCTCGACGTCGCGCTCCTGCAACCAGCGGTACTCGTGCCCGCGCGGGATCCAGATCGGCAGGTCGTTCCACGGCTCCACGCCGGCGGCGAGGATCGGCGCCGGCGGCGTCCACCGCAGCGTCGCGTCCGAACCGGTCGCCGCCACCACCGCGTCGAGCAGCTCACCCATCGTCGTGTGCCCGCTCCGACTCACCACGTTGTACGCCCCGCCGACGCCCTCGGCGCCCCGGTCCAGCAGCCAACCCGCCAGGTCGCGGACGTCCACGTACTGCACCGGGAGATCCGGTGGCCCGGGGGCCAGCACGTCACCGCCCAGGGCGACCCGGTGCAACCACCACGGCAGCCGCCCGATGTCCTCCCCCGGCCCGAGGATCAGGCCGGCCCGCACCAGCAACGCCCGCTCGCCGAACACCTGCACGGCGGCCCGCTCCCCGCCGGCCTTGTTGCGCGGATAGTCGCCGTCGTCCGCGTCCGGCTCGGCCGCGACGGTCGGCGCCTCCTCCCCGGTGCCCGGCCCGGCCGTCGGCGCGTACACCGAGCCGCTGGAGACGTAGACGTAGTGCGGCACCGCGCCGGTCAGGGCCTGTGCCGCGTCCCGCACGGCCCGGGGCGCGCCGTCCCAGGTGTCCACCACCAGGTCCCACTCGCCACCGGCGAGCGCCGCCAACCCGCCCGGCTCGTCGCGGTCACCCCGCAACCGGTGCACGCCGGCCGGCACCTCGCCGTGCACACCCCGGTTGAAGACGGTCACCGCCCAGCCGCGGCGGACCGCCTCGGCCACCACCGCCCCACCGACGAAACCCGTGCCACCCAGCATCAACAGTCGCATCGCCCCACCCTGCCCCCGGAACCCCGTGCCGGGAGGACCTGTTCACGGTGAGCGGATCTGCCAACGGCAGAACCGCCCACCCACTCCCTGGCCCGCTCCCCCCTGGGTTGATCATGAGGTTGGCGGCACTCGGTGTCCGTTTCGTCACCGCCAACCTCATGGTCAACGGGTGAGGCGGTCGGAGCATCGGGCGGGGGCGCCGGGTGGGCGGTGCTCCGGTGGTGGCACGTCGCGGGGCTGCCAGGCACCCATGACGCTTCACTTGCGGTGGCGGGTGGGACGGTGTGGGTGTCTGCGCAGCCTTGAGGCACCTGTGGCGTGCCGCTGAGGGCGGCATGGGCCGGCGGGTGGAACGGTATGGCTGTCTGGGCAGTCGTATGACAACCATGGCGTTCCACTCGTGGTGGTAGGGGCGGGTGGGTGGAACGGTATGGGTGTCTGGGCGGTTCGGCATTCGGCGCCTTGTGCGTGCTCCCGCGCGGTGGGGGCGTTTTGTCCGGTTCGGTGGTGGTGGGCGGCACGCTGGCGGCGGAATCGTCGACGGGGTGGCGGCGTTGTAGACGGGTGCACGGCCGAGGAAGGCAAGCGGCCCCCGCCGGGAATGACGGTGGCCCCCCGGTCGTTGCACACACTTCCGGCGCCGCGTCGAGGCCCCCGCCCCGCGAGCAGCCGAACTTTTGTTGTGCGCCTGACGGTGCCCGCACCCCCCGGTGCGTTGACCCCCGAATGGAGCCCCCCACCATGAACACGATGCTGCGTAAGAGCGTGCTGGGTATTGCTGGTCTGGCTTTCACCGGTGGTGTGTTCGCCGGTCCGATCGCCGGTCATGTCGAGTCCGCGCACGCCGCCACGGCCAAGCCGGTCACGGCGGTGGCGAGCGTGCAGGGTGAGCAGTCGACGATCAACCTCAACGACGAGCAGACCGCCAACGTGAAGGCGATCATCGCGGCGACGAAGAAGGCCGGGCTGCCGGAGCGGGCCGCGGTCATCTCGATCGCGACCGCGTTGCAGGAGTCGAAGCTGGAGAACCTGGGCCACCTCGGCGACCGCAACGACCACGACTCGCTGGGTCTGTTCCAGCAGCGCCCCTCCTCGGGTTGGGGCGCCCCGGAGCAGATCACCGACCCCGAGTACTCGACGCTCGCGTTCCTGAAGGGTCTGAAGCAGGTCGACGGCTGGCAGGACATGCCGCTGACCAAGGCCGCGCAGACGGTGCAGGTGTCGGCCTACCCGGACGCGTACGCGCAGTGGGAGAAGCAGGCCACCGACCTCGTCGGCAAGCACTGGAACAGCTGAGACAACGCGAAGGCCGGCACCCCGCCGAGGGTGCCGGCCTTCGCGTGCGTACCGGAAAAACGGGGTCAGGCCGGCGGGAGGACGAACGTCCAGGTGGTGGCGGTCGTGCTCGCCGCCGCGCCCGTCGCGGCCAGCCCGCCGTAGCTGCCGACCGGGACGCTGCTCGCCGAGTCCGCCAGCAGGCCGGTCACCCGACCACCTCCGGTCTGCGAGCTGTTGCTGCGGACCGCGACGCCGGCCGGCGGGGTGAGCGCGGTGGAGGTGGCGTCGCCGTGCAGCCAGTACGACACGGCCCAGCTCTGCGCGGCGGTCACCGGCGCGAACGGGGTGGTCCGCGTGGCGGTGCTGGCCGGGTCGGTGGCCCGGGCGAAGACCGGCGCGCCCGGCGCGACCCCCCGGTACGCGGCCACCACCAGGTTGCCCTTCGCCTGGCTGTCCAGCGCCACCCGCACCGCCGTGCCCGCGTCCCCGGCGGTCGCGGTCTTCCACCAGGCGGTGGTGGTGGCGTAGCCGCCGTCGAACCGGTCGAGGCGCGTCCAGCCGGTCACCCCGGTCGGCTCGCCGGTGCCGGTGTGGGTGTTCTGGCCGAGCAGGAGCAGCAGCGTGTCACCGGGCTGCACGCCGGACGGGACGGTCACCGTGTGGCTGGTCCAGTTGGCGTTCGCGGTGGCCTGCCCGACGAACGAGATCCGTTCCGGCACCGGCGCGACGGTGACGTCGACGGTCGTGGTGCCGGTGGCGCCCCGGTCGTCGGTGACCGTCAGCGTGACCGGGTAGGTGCCGGCCGCGGCGTACGTGTGCGACGTGGTCGGCACGGAGACGGTGTCGACGTCGGACCCGTCGCCGAAGGCCCACCGGTGGTCCTGGATCGCGCCGTCCGCGTCGGTGGAACCGGCGCCGGAGAACGTGCACACCAGCCCGGCGCAGGACGGCGTCAGGGCGGCCACCGGAGCCTGGTTGGCCGGCCCGCCGGAACCCTTCAGGATCTTCACGTAGTCGATGTCACCGGCGAAGTAGTCGCAGGTCACCTTCGTACCGTCGCACTGGCTCTTGCCACCGACGGAGAGCTGCCACGAGTTCGCGATGGTGCCGGTCGGCCCGGACAGCCGGCTGGTGCGGACGCCGTCGACGTACATCTCCACGTACGCGGCGGTGCGGTTGCAGGTGACGGTGTGCCACTGGCCGTCGGCGATCGGCACGTCGGTGTACCCGGTGCGCGAGGCGCCGTCGCCGCCGCGGAACAGGCACTTCGGCTTGCCACCCGGCGCCTCGAACTTCCAGTAGCCGCCGGCGGTGTTCCCCTGTCCCTTCTGGAGGATGTTGCCGAACGAGTACGTCGTGCGGTAGCGGATGGTCACCGAGAAGTCCCCGGCGTCCGGGTTGAGGTCGGTGCTGTGCGGCACCAGGTCCACGTGGCCGGGCACGTACTCCTGGTCGGTGGGCAGATGGGTGGCGAACCGGTGGCCGGTGGCCCCGGCGTAGATCGCGCCGGTGACCACCTCGCCGCCGACCGCGCCGTGCCGGCCGCTGCCGCTGCTGTCCGTCAGCACGGTCGCCGCCGCCGGCTCGTCCATGCTCCAGAACGCCACGGTCCGGGTGGCGGTGGCCTGCGCGGGCGCGCCGCCCACCGTCACCCCGGCCGCCGCGACGACCACCGCCACGCCCGCCCGGGCGACCGTGCGCCGCCATCGTCCCTGCCCGATCGTCCGCATGTGACCGCCTCCCTGCGTGTCGGGCCTCACCCTGACACGCGTCGAGCCGGCGGCCCATAACCCGCACGGTTGATCTTCACCCGGCCCTCGGGGCGAACGGGTGACCGATGTGGCCGGTGCCGGCCGCCGGGGGGAGATGCCCGCCGGTCGACCGGCGGCAGAGAGGTGATTCTTCGGTGGGCGATACTGGGTTTGAACCAGTGACCTCTTCCGTGTCAAGGAAGCGCGCTCCCACTGCGCCAATCGCCCGGGGCAGTTCGCGAGCGGACGACGGGATTCGAACCCGCGACCCTCACCTTGGCAAGGTGATGCGCTACCAGCTGCGCTACGTCCGCACCGTCGCCGGCTCGCGTCGGCGACGAGGGAAACTCTACCCGATGCCAAGATCGCCCCGCGGCGACCCCCCACGGACCGTGGTTGCGCTGCTCGTCGCCGGGGTACAGAGCCGGGCGACAGCACAATCATCCCCCTGAAGGAGGCTGTCGTGGGTATCGGTACGAGCATCTTCCTGATCGCGGTCGGCGCGATCCTCACGTTCGCGCTGAACGCCAACGTCGGCGGTGTCGACCTCGACGTCGTCGGCTGGATCCTGATGGCGGCCGGCGTGCTCGGCCTGATCATGACCACGCTGGTCTGGGGCCGCCGCCGTCAGGTGGTCACCACCGTCGACCAGCCGGTGGAGTACCGCCGGGTCGAGGAGCGCCGGGACGTCGCCCCGCCGATGTGATCCGACCGCACACACCCGGGGGCCGACGGAGCTGATCGGTCCCCGGCCGGGCCGGGACGGGGGCGCCGCTGGGCGCCCCCGTCCGCGTCCCCGGGTCAGTCCCGCATCAGCGCGTTGAGCGTGCCGTGGTCGAGCCCGCCGGCCAGCGCGTCGTACGTCCCGGCGTCGAGCGCCTCGGTCGCCGCCCGCCGGGCCACCGCGTACGCCGCCCCGAAGACGGTCGACCCGAGACTGATCCGGGCCACCCCGAGCCGGGCCAGCTCGGCAACCGCCGGGGCACCCGGCCCGACCAGCACGTTCAGCGGGGCGGGGAGCGCCGCCACCAGCGCCGCGATGGTCTCCGGGTCGACCGTCCCCGGCACGAAGACGCCGTCCGCGCCGGCAGCCAGGTACGCCTCGGCCCGCGCCACCGTCTCCGGCACACCGCCGACGCCGCACAGGAACGTGTCGACGCGCGCGTTGACGTACAGCGGGATGTCGGCGCGGTCGGCGGCGGCGCGGACCGCGGCCAGGCGGGCGCACTGCTCGTCGACCGGACGCAGGGGCGGGCCCGCGTCGTACCGGGCGTCCTCGATGTTCACGCCCACCGCGCCGGCCGCGAGCACCGCGGTCAGCGTCCCGGCCACCTCGTCGGGGGTGTCGCCGTACCCGGATTCGATGTCGGCGGTGACCGGCAGGGACACCGCGGCGGCGACCCGGTGGATCACGTCGACGGCGGTCTCGCGGGTGAGCGCGTCGCCGTCCGGCGCGCCCCGGCTCCACGCCACGCCGGCGCTGGTGGTGGCGACCGCGCGGGCGCCGGCCGCGGCCACGATCCGGGCGCTCACCGCGTCCCAGGCGTTGACCAGGACCAACGGCTCACCGGGCACGTGCAGGCTGCGGAAGTGCTGGGCTCGGGTCTGTTGTTCGTTCACCGGGCCAGTCTCGGCCACGCGGGGCGTTCCCGGTGCCCCGCACCCGACGAGAAAGGCCGTGTCGAGTGATCGACACGGCCTTTCCGATGGTGGGCGATACTGGGTTTGAACCAGTGACCTCTTCCGTGTCAAGGAAGCGCGCTCCCACTGCGCCAATCGCCCTCGTCAACTGCCGAGGTGGAGACGGGATTTGAACCCGTGTACACGGCTTTGCAGGCCGTTGCCTCGCCTCTCGGCCACTCCACCGAGGTTGCCCCCGAACTGCGTGGCGGCATTCTCCGAGCGGACGACGGGATTCGAACCCGCGACCCTCACCTTGGCAAGGTGATGCGCTACCAGCTGCGCTACGTCCGCACGCCCCCGGCGTTTCCCGGTGACGGATGAGAACTTTAGCCGAGCGAGGGAACGTTGCCAAATCGGATACCCGTTTCCGGCGCGTCCGGGATGAGCAATGCGCGATCTCCGGCAGGCGTCCTAGGAGCCTGGGCGGGATCCGGCAGGCCGATCACACGCACGACCACCTGCGGATCCTGGCCACCGACGGAGTGTCTACCTTCCGACTGTCCCATCGCCGACCGGCCGCTCCGGTAACTCCTCGTGGTCATCCAGATGGGCTACCGTAACGGCGTGACGAGACGAGCCGCCGAGATCCGCCTGGACGCGCTGCTGCGCACGGCCTGCGAGGTGATCGCGGAACGAGGGCTCGCCAACACGCGTACCGCCGACGTGGCGGAGGCCGCCGGGGTCAGCCAGGCGCTGGTCTTCTACCACTTCGCCACCAAGGACCGGCTGCTCGCGCAGGCGTTCGCGTACGCGGTCGAGCAGGATCTGGCGCGCCTGGACGCGGTGCTCCGCTCCGCCGCGCCGCCGCTGGCGAAGCTGCGCCGGATGCTGCGCCTCTACGCGCCGACCGGCCGCGCCGCCTCCTGGTCGATCTGGATCGACGGCTGGTCCGAGTCGCTGCGGACGCCGGAGTTGGAGAAGCTCTCCCGCCGCCTCGACCTGCGCTGGCGGCAGGACCTGGCGACGGTGATCGCCGACGGGGTCGCCGACGGCACCTTCACCTGCCCCGACCCGGCCGGCGCGGCCTGGCGGATCAGTGCCGTGATGGACGGCCTGGCGGTGCAGCTCTCGGTGCACGAACGGGTGATCACCCGCCGGCAGATCGCCGAGTGGATCCGCCTGGTCGCCGCCCGCGAGCTGAGCCTGGAGCCCGGCCAACTGGACTGAGCCGGCACCAGCCCCGGCCGGCTGGACGGAGCCGGCAGGAGGCCCGGCAACAGGCCGGCCGGCTGGACCGAGCCAACGGCCGGGCCCGGCCGCCCACCAGGGGGTGAGGGACGGCCGGGCCCGGAGTTCAGCCGGCGGACGGCTCCGCGGCGCCGGTCCGGGCCAGGCGGGCCCGCACCCGCTCCCGGGCCGGCGGGTGGACGTTCGCGGCGGACAGGTCGCCCCGGTAGTGGGCCAGCACGCGGTGGTCCATCACGCGCCGCCAGACCGGCGGCAGCAGCGCGGCGACCACCATGGTGGCGTAGCCGGCCGGCAGTTGCGGCGAGGCGTCGAAGCTGCGCAGCGCCTGGTAGCGGCGCAGCGGATTGGCGTGGTGGTCGCTGTGCCGCTGGAGCTGGAACAGGAAGACGTTGGTGACGACCCGGTCGCTGTTCCAGCTGTGCCGGGGGTCGACCTTCTCGTAGCGACCGGCGGCGGTGCGCTGCCGGGCCAGGCCGTAGTGCTCCAGGTAGTTGACGGCCTCCAGCAGGGAGAAGCCGACCACCGCCTGGAGCACGAGGAAGATCAGCACGCCGGGCCCGAACACCGTCGCCAGCACGGCGAAGAGCAGCACGGTCAGGGCCCAGGCGTTGAGCACGTCGTTGCGCCAGGTCCACGGGCTGCGCCCGCGCAGCCGGAAGCGGCCGGCCTCCAACCGCCAGGCCGAGCGCAGGCTGCCGGCGACGGTACGCGGCCAGAACGCCCAGAACGACTCGCCGAGGCGCGAGCTGGCCGGGTCCTCGGGCGTGGCGACCCGGGTGTGGTGGCCCCGGTTGTGCTCGACGTGGAAGTGCCCGTACCCGGTCGGCGCCAGCGCGATCTTCGACAGCCGGCGCTCCGCCCGCTCCCGCTTGTGCCCCAGCTCGTGGGCGGTGTTGATGGCGATGCCGTCGACCACCCCGACGGTGGCGACCAGGCCGGCGGCGGCCGGCCAGGAGAGCCGGCCACCGGCCCACACCGCGCAGCACAGCACCAGGGCCGCGTACTGGGCGGGCAGCCAGAGGTAGGTGAGCCAGCGGTAGTAGCCGTCGGCCTGCAACGCCGGCACCGCCGCCTCGGGCGGGTTCGCCCGGTCGTCGCCGATCATCAGGTCGACGAGCGGGATGGCGCCGAAGACCACCGCCGGGGTGAGCCACCAGGCCCAGCCGGACCCGGTGGCGTGCCAGAGCGACCAGGCCAGGAACGGCAGCGTCGGCACGAGCAGCGCGAGCGGCCAGAGCGGCCGGCGGGGGTCCCGCCACGGAACGGTGTCGGTACGCATCGTCGGACTCCGATCGGTTGCTCCTGACCCGACTGTGTCAGCCGGCAGGGGTTTTTACAAGAGAAAAGTTTTTGTAAAGCGAGTCACCCCTATCTACCCCTACCTTCAGTGACTGATACCTATGCGTACGGTTATCGTGAATCATCCTCGTCAAATTGTCTTCCGGCCCCACCCCCGGCCGGCCCTCTCTCGCACGCCCGCGCGTCGGCGGTCCCGCAACGAACCCGCCGCGCCGATGGCCCCGGCGGCGCCGTCCGTCGTGGACCGACGAACGGAGACCCCACGCATGTCGTTGCCGACTTCCGGCACCCCCGAACTGACCGTGGTGATGCCGACCTACCAGGACCCGCACTGCCTGGAACTGACCCTGCGGGCGCTGGCCCGCCAGACGCTGTCGCCGGACCGCTTCGAGGTCGTCGTGGTGCGCGACGGCGGATCGTCCGACGGCTACCCCGAGGCGCTGGCCGCCGGCGCCGGCCTGCGCCTGCGGCTGATCGAGCTGGCCGAGCGCCGGGGCCGCTCCGGCGTGCGCAACGAGGGCGTACGGCACGCCGCCGCGCCCCTGATCGTCTTCCTCGACGCCGACTCCTGGTCGATGCCCGACCTGCTGGAGCGGCACCTGACCCACCACCGCACGCCGGGCGCGGCCCCGGTGCTGATCGGCCGCCGCGACGACATCGGGCTGGCCCACCTGCCCGCCGTGCTGCGCGACGAACCGGCGGCGATCCCCCGCCTCTCGCCGTACGCCGGCGACATGCGCTTTCCCCCCGACGGCGTGCCGGACGAGCGCCGGGACTGGCTGGCGGTCGGCTGGACCGTCGCCTACACGCACAACATCTCGCTGCCCCGCGAGCTGTTCGACCGGGTCGGCGGCTTCCGCGAGGAGTTCGCGCTCAGCTACGGCATGGAGGACATCGAGCTGTTCTACCGGGTCGACCAGGCCGGGGCGACGTTCGGGTACGACGACGACGCCCGCGTGGTCCACCTGCCGCACCACCGCAACATGGGCCGCAACTGGGCCGAGATGATGGCGAACACCCGGTCGGTCATGGCGCTCTACCCCTGCCTGGAGTGGGAGTTCCTCAGCGTCATCGTGGGCCCGGAGGCGGTCAAGCGGATCCTGTTCTACCGCTCCCTGGTCCGCGCGTCCGTCACGGCCGCGACGTGCGCCATCGGCCCCGCCGTGACAGGGCTCGCCGGCCGGCTGCCCGGGCCCCGGGTGCTCTGGGTGGGCAACGGCAGCGCCGACGCCGGGCTGCCCCCGGAGGCGTTGACGTTCGACCACGGCGCGCCGGTCGGGCCGACCAATTTCCACCTGATCGGCCTTGCCCCGCCGCTGGCGCCGGGCAGCCTCGACGCGGTGGTCAGCGTGGACTTCTGGCGCTACCTGCTCTGGCCGGAGCTGTGCCAGTTCGTCAACTCGTCGCTGCTGCTGGCCGGCGAGGTGCACCTGGTCGCCACCGACGAGAGCGCGCCGGAGATGTGCGCCGTCGACCCGGAGTCGCTGGCGTACCTGCACCGGTCACTGGCGGCCGAGTTCACCGTCGACCGGCAGGAGGTGCCGGGCCTCGGCACGGTGCTGTCGCTGCGCCCCCGGTACGCCGACGCCGCGCCGGCGTACGCGCAGGCCGCAGCCGCCGGCTGAGGCCGGTCACCGCCAGCGTCACCGCCAGCGTCACCGCCACCGTCGCGGGGTCCGTCGCCGTTCGAACGACGGCGCCGGGCCCCCGGCCGGGCCGTCGGTGGGCTCGCCGGCGGGGCGGAGCAGGCGTCGCATCCGCAGCAACAGCCCGGCCCCGAGGAAGAGCAGCAGACCACCGAGCCCGAAGGCGGCCTGCACCACTCCGAAGCCGCCGGTCTCGGCGACCGGCCGCCCGGCCGCGCCCGGCAGCGGCGGCTCGACCACCGTCGCGTCGGTCGGCTCGTCCGCCGTCGGCTCCTCGGCGGGCGGCTCCTCGCTGGGCGGGTCGGTCGGCTCGGCGCTCGTCGGCGTCGGCTCCGGCGTCGGCTCGACCACCTCGCCCACCACCTGGCGCGAGGCGGTCCGCCGGGCCAGCAGCCGCAACTGCGGGTCGTACGCCTCGGCGGCGATGCTCACCCGGCCGCGTCCCACGTCCTCGGCGAAGGCCACCCGGTAGCGCGCGGTCACCGTGCGCCCCGGGCAGAGCACCCCGGGGTCCAGCTCCCGGTCGGTCAGTCGCGCGGTGTCCCCGTCGGTGCGGATCTCCAGCGGAAACGAGCCGGTCTCCTCCACCCGGTCCACCTTGACCTGGTCCAGCCGCAGGCCCTGCACCTGGAGCAGCATCGACCAGCGCACCCTGACGCAGTCGGAGCGCGCGCCCCGGTCGGACCGGGACACCACCGCCGAGAGCGTCTCCACCCGGTTGCCGCCGGTGAACTCGTCCGGCAGGCCGCTCAGCTCCGTGGAGAAGGCCGCCGCCGCCCCGGCCGGCGCGGCCCCGGCGAACCCGGAACCCGCCAGGCAGGTCAGCACCAGCCCGATCCGCAGCGCGTGCCGCCACCCGCTCACCAGGCCTCCTCACCTCGGTCGGTCGTGTCCACCCGCAACGCTAGGAGCGGTCCCGGCCGGCCGGTAGACGGGCGTGTTCGCACCCAACGTCAACATCGGGGGGTGGTTTCACCGACAGTGGTGAACCGGTCACGACCGCCCGCCGACACGCCCGGGATCGGCCGTGCGACACAATCTTCGGGTGTCCGAGCTGTCCGCCGCCTTCGTCCGGCTGCACGCGCGTCTCGCCCCGGTCGCCTTCGTCCCCGAGGTGCGGCTGCACCAGGCCGACGAGCCGATCGGCCTCTGGGAGCTGACCGAGGGCGAGTTCCGCAGCAGCCAGCCGCCGCCGTTCTGGGCCTTCGCCTGGGCCGGCGGGCAGGCGCTCGCCCGGTACGTGACCGACCACCCGGAGCTGGTCGCCGACCGCCGGGTGCTCGACCTCGCCGCCGGCTCCGGCCTGGTCGCCATCGCCGCCGCCCGGGCCGGCGCCGCCGCCGTCCGGGCGGTCGAGGTGGACGAGCGGGCCGTCGCGGCCGTCGCGCTCAACGCCGAGGCCAACGGGGTACGCGTCGACGCCGAGTTCGGCGACGTGCTCGACTCCGACGCCGGGGACGCGGAGGTGGTGCTGGCCGGCGACGTGTTCTACAGCGAGGCGATGGCCCGGCGGATGCTGCGCTTCCTGCTCCGGGCCGCCCGGTCCGGCGCGCGGGTGCTGGTGGGCGACCCGGACCGGGCGTTCCTGCCCCGCGAGCGCTTCCACCGGTTGGCCGGGTACGACGTGCCGGTGTCCGAGGCGCTGGAGAGCGTCCGGGTCAAGCACACCACCGTGTGGGAGCTGGACCCGAACCCACCCGGCGCCCGGCGCCGCGGTCAGTAGGGTCCCGTTCCTCCACCGGAGGCGTTAGGAAGGGGCCCGGCCTTACCAAAGTGGGGGTGGGTGGGTGCCGTTCGGTGGCGGTGGGGGGTGCCCGCCGACGCCTAGCGTCGCCGCATGATCACACTTCGTGGGTTGACGAAACGGTTCGGCGGGGTGACCGCCGTCGACGACCTGACCGTCGAGATCCGCCCCGGCCAGGTGACCGGGTTCCTCGGCCCGAACGGCGCCGGCAAGTCCACCACCATGCGGATGGTGCTCGGCCTGGACCGGCCCACCGCCGGAGCGGCCCTGGTCAACGGGCGCGCGTACCGCACCCTGCGGCACCCGCTGTACGAGGTCGGCGCGCTGCTCGACGCCACCGGCGTGCACCCGGCCCGCTCCGGCGTGGCGCACCTGCGGGCGATGGCGCGCAGCAACGGCGTACCGGCCCGGCGGGTCGCCGAGGTGCTCGACCTGGTCGGTCTGGACACCCGGGCCGCCGGCAAGCCGGGCCGGGCGTTGTCGCTGGGGATGGGACAGCGGCTCGGCATCGCCGGCGCGCTGCTCGGTGACCCGCCGGTGCTGCTGCTCGACGAGCCGGTCAACGGCCTCGACCCGGACGGGGTGCGGTGGATCCGCGGGTTCACCCGCCGACTCGCCGACGAGGGACGCACCGTGCTGATCTCCAGCCACCTGATGAGCGAGATGCAGCAGACCGCCGACCGGGTGGTGGTGCTCGGCCGCGGCCGGCTGGTCGCCGACGCGCCGCTGGCCGAGCTGATCGCCACCCGGCCCGCCGCCTCGATCCGGGTACGCGGGCCGGAACCGGCCGCGCTCGCCGCGCTCGGCGACCGACTGGCCGCCGAGGGCGCGACCGTCACCGCCGGGCACGACGGCCTTTCCGTCGCCGGCAGCACCGCCGACCGGGTCGGTGACCTGGCGTACGAACTGGGGGTGCGGCTGCACGAGCTGACCGCCGTCGCGCCCTCCCTGGAAGAGGCGTTCCTGGAACTGACCGCCGCCAGCGTCGAGTACGTCGCCGGCCCGACCGGAGGCGAAACCCGATGACCGCACCGCCCACGCTCCAGGAGACCCGGCCGACGTCCCGGCCCACCCCGGCCGGCCGTCCGCTCGTCGGCGCGGTGGCCGCCGAGTGGACCAAGCTCTGGTCGGTCCGCTCCACCTGGTGGACGCTGGTCGCGGCGCTCGTCACCATGGCGGCCACCGCCGCCCAGCTCGCCATCTACGCGGTGAACGCGAACACCGACGACGACCCGACCGTGGACCCGGGCGTGCTGCCGGTCGGGGACGTGGTGGCCGGCTCGCTGGAGCTGACCCAGTTCGTCGTGCTCGCGCTCGGCCTGTTCGCGATCACCAGCGAGTTCGCCACCGGCACCATCCGCACCACGCTGCGCTGCACCCCGTCCCGGGGTCGGGTGCTGGCGGCCAAGGCGCTCGTGGTCGGCGCGGTGACGTTCGGCGTCGGGCTGCTGCTCGGCGGCGTCGGCGCGGCGGTGGCCCGGCCGGTGCTGGGCGAGTGGGGGCGGGCGCCGCTGGGCGGCACGGTGGCCGACATCGTCGCCTGCGCCGGATACCTGGCGCTGGTGAGCGTGCTGGCGCTCGGGCTCGCCGCGGCGCTGCGCGGCCCGGTGCTGACGCTGACCGTGCTCCTGGCGCTGCTGTACATCGTGCCGCTGTCGTTGCAGGAGCCGGACATCACGGTGCTCACCCGGATCGCCGACGCGTTCCCCGGCGTCGCCGGCGGCCACTTCCTGGCCGGCGACACCGAGCCGTACCCGGCGGCCGTCGGGCTGCTGCTGCTCGCCGGCTGGGCCGCCGCCGCGCTGGCGTGCGGCCGGTGGGCGCTGGCCCGGCGCGACGCCTGACCGCGCCGGCACGGGCGGGGCTGGTCAGCCGGTGGGCGGGACCAGCCCCGCCTCGTACGCGAGGATCGCCGCCTGCACCCGGTTACGCACGTCCAGTCGGGTGAAGACGCTGGTCAGGTAGCTCTTCACGGTGCCCTCGACCAGGTGCAGCCGGCGGGCGATCTCGGCGTTGGACAGCCCTGCCCCGACCAGCGCGAGCACCTCCCGCTCCCGGTCGGTCAGCCCGGCCAGCCGATCCCGCGCGGACGGGCCACGGGCGAGCCGCCCCCCACTCAACTCGATCACCCGGCGGGCCACCCGGGGTGACAGGTACGCCCCGCCGTCGGCCACCGCGCGCACCCCGGCCAGCAGCTCCCTCGGGTCGCCGGACTTCAGCAGGAAGCCGGCGGCGCCGAGGCCGAGCGCGCGGGCGATCAGGTCGTCGTCGCCGAACGTGGTGAGCATGACCGGTGCGGTCTCCGGCACCAGGCGGCGGATCTGCGCCGCCGCGTCGAGCCCGTCGCAGCGGGGCATCCGGATGTCGAGCAGCGCCACCCGGGGCCGGTGCGCACGCACCAGCTCCACCGCCGCGTGGCCGTCGCCCGCCTCGCCGACCACCTCGACGCCCGGGTCGGCGGCGAGGATCGCCCGCACCCCGGCGCGCACCATGGCCTCGTCGTCGGCGAGCACCACCCGCAGCGGCCGCCCGTGGTCGTCGGTCATGACGCGATCCGCTCCTTGCTGATCAGCTTCCCGTCGCTGAAGCAGAGCCGCCAGGTCGGCTCCGCGAACGGGAAGTTGCCGTCGGTGTAGAACTCGCAGCCGGGGGCCGTGCCGGTGGCGGGCGGCTCGGCCTGCCGCCGGGGCAGCCCGAGCGCGTCACGCTGCTCGCCCAGCCTCAGCCGGTCGAAGCCGGGCCGGTCGAGCACCGCCCCGGCGGTGGCGAGCGGGTAGTAGACCAGCGCGAGCACCAGCGCCAGCCCGGCCGGCGCACCGAACGCGACGAGCAGGCTGCGGCGGACCCGCCGGCGGGCCTCCCGCAGCCGCCGGGCCTCCACGCCGCGCCGCCCGCCGCCGTACGGATCGCCGCCGTCGTGCGAGTCACCGCCGCACGGCCCGCCGCCGGGCCGCCGACCGGCCCGCGGGGGGCCGAGGCTGGCGACGGGCACCGGGTCGCCGCCGGGTCGCACGTCCGGCCGACGGCCGTCTGTCGGGGCGGACAACGCGCCCCTGGACAACGGAAGGCGAGCGGTGACCGCCCAACCGCCGTCGCACCGGCCGGCGTCCAGGGCGCCGCCGGCGAGGCGTACCCGCTCGCGCAGCGCCAGCAGGCCGGAGCCTTGCGACGCCGGCCCGGGCAGCGGACCGGCCGGGGCCTGCGGGTTGACCACCGCGACCGTGACCGCGTCGGCGGCGCGCGCCACGGTGACCGTGACCGGGGCGTCCGGCGCGTACCGGGCGGCGTTGGTCAGCGCCTCCCGGACCACCCGGTGCACGGCATGCGCGACCAGCGGCGGCAGGCCCACGTCGGCGGCCGCCTCGCCGGGCAGGTGCACGGTCATGCCGGCGTCGCGGGCACCGTCGACCAGGTCGGCGACCGACTCGCCGGGCGGGCGCCGGGGGCGCTCCTCGCGCAGCACCCCGATGACCTCGTGCAGCCGCTCGGTGGCGGCGGCGACGCTGGCCCGCAGCTCCCCCGCCGCCGCACGGTGCGCCGGCGACAGTCCGGTCGCCAGCTCCAGCGCGCCCGCCCGCAACGCGATGAGGCTCAGGTCGTGGCCGAGCGAGTCGTGCATGTCCTGGGCGATGCGGGCCCGCTCGCGCAGGCGTACCCGTTCCGCCTCGCTCCGCCGCTCCTGCGCGGCGTGCCGTCGCCCGGCCGTGGCAAGCGCCCGGTGCTGGCGCCGCAGCCGGCCCAGCAGCCAGGGGAACACGCCGGCGAAGAGCAGCACCGAGGTGAGCTGGAACCAGGCGGCCGGCTCGGTGCCGAGCAGGCCGAGGTTGAGCACGGTGCCGGTCACCGCGATGGCGGCGAACACCGCCGCCGCCGGGGCGGCGCGGGCGCTGCGCAGCCCGGCCAGGTAGCCGAGGACCGGGATGGCGAACACCACGTTGCCGTCGACGAGCGAGCCGGCCACCACCGCCGACACCGCCACGAGCGGCCACCGGCGGCTCACCGCCACCGCCACGCCGAGCAGCGCCAACACGCCGACCAGCAGGGGCACCTCGTGCGACCGCCACGGCGGGGTGAGCCGGGCGTACGTCACCGGCGTCGCGAGCACGGCCCAGAGCAGCAGGTCACCGGCCCGGCGACGGGCCGTCGGGGACAGCGGGCGCAGTTCCACGGCGGTCACGCTACCCACGCCGGCCGGGGCCGGACACCGACGAAGGTCAGGTACTCAGCCCGCCGTAGAGGGCAGGGTAAACACGCCCCGGCGCCCGACGCGGTGAGCCGAGGGTGGCGTTAAAAGGGGCCCCCGCCTATACCGAATGCGTTAAGAAGGGGCCCCGCCTTACTCCTCAGCCGCTCTCCTCGGCCCAGGCCCGCCAGTCGTCGAGGACACCGTAGAGCGCCGGGGTGAGCCAACCCGGCGCGGACCGGCGGAACACGCCCGGGTCCATCCCGCCGGCGCCGGCGGGCACCGCGCCGAGCAGGTTCGGCACCAGCTCGGACAGGTTCAGCCAGTGCACCAGCTCCGGCTCGGTCGGCCAGGCGCCGATCACCACGCCGGCCGGCACGGCCCGCCGCTCCAGCGCCTCCAGCGTCAACGCGGTGTGGTTGAGCGTGCCGAGCCCGGCCCGCGCCACCACCACGGCCGGCGCGCCCAGCGACACCGCCAGGTCGGCCACCGTCCAGGGCTCGCCGGACGGCCGCAACCCCATCGGTACGAGCAGCCCGCCGGCTCCCTCGATCAGCACCAGGTCGTGCTTGTCGACCTCCTCGCGGACCGCGTCGACCGCGTTGTACAGCTCCAGCGGCGGCAGCTCGGCGACCCGGGCCGCGGCCAGCGGGGCGAGCGGGTCCGGGTAGCTGGCCAGCGTCCGGCCGGTGAGCGGGGCGGCCAGCCGGGTCACCGAGTCGACGTCGCCGGGCTCGCCGGTGGCGGTACCGGTCTGACCGGGCTTGACCACCGCCACCCGCAGCCCGGCCGCCTGGGCGGCGGCGGTGACGGCCGCGGTCACCACGGTCTTGCCGATCCCGGTGTCGGTGCCGGTCACCAGCACCGCGCCGGTCCAGCCGTCGCTCATGAGTCCTCCGTTCGGGACTGCGGGGCGCACGCCACGATCACGTCCAGGGCCCGTTCGAAGTCCGCCCGGTCCACCCCGGCGCCGATGGTCAGGCGCAGCCGGGAGCGGTTGTCCGGCGTGGACGGCGGACGGAAGCAGCCGACCGCCACGCCCCGGTCGCGGCAGGCCGCCGCCCAGGCGGTCGCCGCCTCCGGGCCGGGCGCGGTCACCGAGACCACCGCCGCGTCGGGGGCGGACACGGGCAGCCCCGCCGCGCCCAGCCGGCGCACCGCCAGCGCGACCCGGTCGGTCAGCTCGGCGCGGAGCGCGTCGCCGTCCCGGGCCAGCCGCGCCGCGGCCCGCACCCCGGCCACCACCGCCGGCGGCGGCGCGGTGTCGAAGATGAACGTGCGGCCGGTCTCCACCAGGTGGCGGACGAACTCCGCCGGCCCGGCGACCACGCCGCCGGCCCCACCGAGCGCCTTGGACAGGGTCGCGGTGACCACCACGTCGGGCGCGCCGGCCAGCCCGGCCGCGGCCACCCCGCCGGCGCCGGCCGGGCCGGTGACGCCGAGCGCGTGCGCGTCGTCGACGAGCAGCAACGCGCCGTGCCGGCGGGCCACCGCGTGCAGCTCCGCGAGCGGTGCCACGTCGCCGTCCACGGAGAAGACCGACTCGGTCACCACCACGGCCGGCCGGCCCGGCGCGGCGGCCAGCGCGGCGGCCACCGCGGCCACGTCCCGGTGCGGCGTCACCAGCGTCTCGGCGCGGGAGATCCGGCAGCCGTCGATCAGCGAGGCGTGGTTGTGCGCGTCGGAGACGAGCAGCGTACGCGGCTGGGTCAGGCCCCGGACGGCGGCGAGGTTGGCCAGGTAGCCGGAGGAGAAGACCAGCGCCCGGTCGACGCCGAGCCAGGCGGCCAGGTCGTCCTCGAGCGCGTGGTGCAGGTCGGTGGAGCCGCGCACCAGTCGTGACCCGGTGGCGCCCAACCCGTACCGGGACAAAGCCGTCGCGGCGGCGGCGGTGACCTCCGGGTGGGTGGCCAGGCCGAGGTAGTCGTTGCCGGCCAGGTCGACGACGTCGTCGTCGGCCGCGCGGGGACGCAGCGTGCGGGTCAGGCCCGCCTCGGCCCGCTGTTCGGCGCTGCGGTCGAGTGCCGCCAGCCAGTCCGCCACCGCACCGTCCCCTCCCGCCGACCGCCCGCCCCGCCGGGCGCTTCCGCCGGGCGAAGTTACCACCCGGGCGGGCGACCCCGGCGTGGCGTGGTCCCGGCTCGCCGGGCCGCTCACGACGGTTTCCCGCGCTTCCGGCGGCCTGTTAGGTTACGAGCCATGCCAGAGATCCTCGACCAGGCCCGGACCCGGGTGCTGGAGAACGGCGTCGGCCTCGACGAGGCCGGCATCCTCGCCGTGCTGAACCTGCCCGACGAGCACCTGCCGGCCGCGCTCCAACTCGCCCACGAGGTCCGGATGCGGTGGTGCGGCCCGGAGGTCGAGGTCGAGGGCATCGTCTCGCTGAAGACCGGCGGCTGCCCGGAGGACTGCCACTTCTGCTCCCAGTCCGGCCTGTTCACCTCGCCGGTCCGGTCGGTCTGGCTGGACATCCCGGCGCTGGTCGAGGCCGCGAAGCAGACCGCCGCGACCGGGGCCACCGAGTTCTGCATCGTGGCCGCCGTCCGTGGCCCGGACGCCCGGCTGATGGCGCAGATGCGCGCCGGCGTGGCCGCCATCCGCGAAGCGGTCGACATCCAGGTCGCCGCCTCGCTCGGCATGCTCACCCAGGAGCAGGTCGACGAGCTGGCCGCGATGGGCGTGCACCGGTACAACCACAACCTGGAGACCTGCCGCTCCTACTTCCCGAACGTGGTCACCACGCACTCCTGGGAGGAGCGCTGGGAGACGCTGCGGATGGTCCGCGAGTCCGGCATGGAGGTCTGCTGCGGCGGCATCCTCGGGCTCGGCGAGACGGTGGAGCAGCGGGCCGAGTTCGCCGCGCAACTCGCCGAGCTGGACCCGCACGAGGTGCCGCTGAACTTCCTCAACCCGCGCCCCGGCACGCCGCTGGGTGACCGGCCGGTGGTCGAGGGCAAGGACGCGCTGCGGGCCATCGCCGCGTTCCGGCTGGCCATGCCGCGCACCATCCTCCGGTACGCGGGCGGTCGCGAGCTCACCCTGGGTGATCTCGGCACCCGCGACGGCCTGCTCGGCGGCATCAACGCGGTCATCGTCGGCAACTACCTGACCACGCTGGGTCGGCCGGCCACCGACGACCTGCAACTCCTGACCGACCTGAAGATGCCGGTGAAGGCGCTCTCGGCGACCCTGTGAGGCGACGGTGACGAAGCTGGTCCGACCCGACGCGCCGGCCGGTGACGCCGACGCGGCCAACCGCGCCGGCACGGCCGACGACGCCGGCGCGGTGACGCGCTGGTGCGACAGGTGCGGTGAGTCGGTGGCCGCCGGCCCGCACCCGGCCTGCGCGGCGGCGCGGGCGTGGGAGCCGCCGCGCTGGTGCGCGTCCTGCCGCCGGCGGATGAAGGTGCAGGTCGTGCCGGCCGGATGGTCGGCGGTCTGTGTCGAGCACGGCGAGCGGCGGGGCTGACGCGATGCTGCGCGGGCGGACGGTGACGCTGCGGCCGGCGACGGACGCCGATGTGGCCGCGCTGGCCGCGATCCGCGCCACCCCGGAGGTGCGCCGCTGGTGGCGGGGCGGTGACGACCTGGCCGAGGCGGTCCGCGCCGACCTGGCCGACGACGCGCTGGCCGTGTTCGTGGTCGAGCACGAGGGCCGGCTGGTCGGTGCGATCCAGTGGTACGCGGAGACCGACCCCGACTACCGCCACGCCAGCCTGGACATCTTCCTCGACCCGGAGGTACGCGGCGCCGGGCTGGGCGGGGACGCGATCCGGACGCTGGCCCGGCACCTGGCCGACGAGTACGGCCACCACCGCTTCACCATCGACCCGGCGGCGGCGAACACGGCCGCGATCCGGGCGTACGCGAAGGTGGGCTTCCGGCCGGTGGGCATCATGCGGCGCTACGAGCGGGGCGCCGACGGGCGCTGGCACGACGCCCTGCTGATGGACCTGCTCGCCGACGACCTGGCCGACTGATTCCGGCGGCGCCACACCGACGGGCGTGCCCGGCACCGCACGGTGCCGGGCACGCCCCGGTGGTCAGTGATCCGTCAGCGTTGCAGGGTCAACACACCCGGCCGCCACGGCAGCAGGTTGTAGTCGCCGCTCGCGCTGGGGTTCTTGCCCTGGTACAGCAACTGGAGGTTGCAGGCGTCGACGGTCTTGGTCTGGTCGGGATTGTTGCGGACCAGGTCACCGTGGCTGATGTCGTTGGTCCACGTCGCACCGCTGTTGGCCTTGCCCGCGAACGGGTTGCTCTCGGTGGCCGCGTTCGGGGTCCAGGTGCCGCCCAGGCTGGTGGCGGTGAAGGAGCGGAAGTACCGCCCCTGGCTGCCGATCGCCTCGACGAGCATCAGGTACTGGTTCTGGCCCGCCACCTTGTAGACCTCGACGCCCTCGAACAGGTTGTTCGTCGAGTCGGTCATGATCGTCGTGTAGCTCGAGCCGAAGCTGCCCGGGAAGTTCCCGAGCGGCATGCTCGACCGGTAGATCTTGCCGTTGTCCCCGGCGAAGAAGAGGTACATGTTCTGGTCGTCGCCGATGAGCGTCTGGTCGATGACGCCGTACGGGGCGTCGGGGAGGGTCGCGGTGGAGAGCGTCTGCGCCGCGGACCAGCCGTTGGCGTTGGTCGGGTCACTTGACGTCTTGTAGCTGAACGACGTCGGCCCCCACTGGTACGCCAGCACCCAGATGTTCTTCGGGGCGAAGTACAGCAGCGTGGGCGCCACCGTGCCCTGGCTCATCCCGGTCTGGCTGGCCGAGGCCATGTCGGACCAGTTGGTGAACAGGCCGAAGTTCATCGAGCCGTACTGCCCGCTGCCGTTCACGTTCGACGCGTAGACCAGGTGCTTGCCGTTGTAGACCACGTTGGTGAAGTCCTTGACCGAGACCCAGCCGTTCGCCGGGTTCGCCAGCGCGCCGGTCGACGACCAGCGGTAGGTCGACGGCAGCGCGCAGCCGCTCGGCGGCGGCGTGGTCGTGGGCGGCGGCGTGGTGGGCGGCGGCGTGGTGGTGCCGAAGTCGGTCCGCCACTGCTGGTTGGTCTGGCCGTGGCAGTCGTAGAGCTGGATCTGCTGGCCGTTGCCGGTGCCCCAGACGTCGAGGCAGCGGCCGGACTGCACGCCGCTGATGGTGCCGTTGGAGTTGATGTTCCACTGCTGGTTCGGCTGCCCGTTGCAGTCGTAGATGATGATGCCGGTGCCGTTCGCGGTGCCCGCGCCGTTCGCGTCGAGGCACTTGCTGCCGTACACCATCAGCTGCTTGTTGCTGGTGTACGTCCACTGCTGGTTCGACTGACCGTTGCAGTCGTAGAGCTGGACCCGGGTGCCGTTGGTCTGGGTGGCGTTGGGCACGTCGACGCACCGGCCCGACTGCACGCCGACGATCCGGCCGCTGCCGCCGGACGGCGGCGGTGTGGTCGGCCCGGAGGTCGGCGTCGCGGTCGGCGAGGTGGTCGGGGCCGCCGCGTTGAGCGCGTTGAGGACCGAGGTGTACGCGGCCTTCTTGTTGCCGCCACCGTCGAACAGCAGCGGGCTCTCGCCGGAGCGCCAGGAGTCGCTGTCGCGTACGCCCCACACGGTGATGCCGATGCAGCGCGGCACGTTCATGCAGGCCTGGGTCAGGCCGGCGTACTGGCTGGTGGAGGCGTTGGTGACGTCGGCCTCGGTGAGCGCCACGTCCACGCCGAGCGCGGCGAAGCTGGACAGCGTGGTCTGGAAGTTGCTCGGCAGCGAGCTGCCGCCGGTGAAGTGGGTCTGGAGACCGACGCAGTCGATCGGCACGCCCCGGGACTTGAAGTCCTGGATCATCCGGTAGACACCCTGCGTCTTGCCGTACGACCAGTTCTCGATGTTGTAGTCGTTGTAGCAGAGCTTGACCGACGGGTCGGCCGCCCGCGCGGTGCGGAACGCCACCTCGATCCAGTCGTTGCCGGTGCCCTGGAGGTTGGAGTTACGGCGGCTGCCGTCCTCGTTGAACGCCTCGTTCACCACGTCCCACGCGGCGAGCTTGCCCTTGTAGTGGGCCATCACCCCGTTGATGTGGTCGATCATCGCCTGACGCAGGTTGCTGCCGCTGAGGCTCTGCATCCAGCCGGGCTGCTGGGCGTGCCAGGCCAGCGTGTGACCGCGCACCTTCAGGCCACGCTGGGTGGCCCAGTTGTAGATCTGGTCACCGGAGTTGAAGTTGAACTGGCCCCGCTGGGGCTCGGTGGCGTCCGGCTTCATCTCGTTCTCGGCGGTGATCATGTTGAACTCACGCGCCGCGATGGTGCTGTACGTCGAGTCACCGAGCCGGCCGGCCGCGATCGCCGTGCCGAAGTACCGGCCCGACTGCGCGGCCGCCGCGCCGAGCGTGCTCGCCGCGGCGTTCGCCGACGGCATCATCACCGCGACCGCGGCCACCGTCACGACGCTGACCGCACCGGCGAGCAGCGCTCGGACGGCGGGCGATCGCCGCCGTCGGGTCCCGCCGCGAGCAGCGGATGGGCTCATTGCCACCGTGGCCTCCTTACTGGCCAACACCCGAGCCGTCTGGGCGGGGACGACTGGACGTCAAGGTTGAGGTATCTAATTCCTTCGATATTTCCATCGACCGCGCGGGTGGACAATATGTTTCGGAAAAGTTTCGGAAGATTTCCGGACCGCGTGCGCGGTCGGTCACCCGGTGTGATGACCGACCGCGCCCGCCGGATCGGTGGTCAGGAGACGGTGCAGGCGCTCCCGTTGAGCGTGAAGCCGGTCGGCCTCGGGTTCGTGCCGGTGTGGGTGCCGTTGAAGCCGAAGCTCGTCGACGCCCCCGCCGCCAGCGTCCCGTTGTAGGCGAGGTTCGAGGCGGTCACCGCCGTGCCGGTCTGGGTGACGTTCGCCGACCAGCCCTGCCCGACCTTCTGCCCGGTGCTCGGGAACGTGAAGGCGAGCGTCCAACCGTTGATCGCGCTGGTGCCGGTGTTGGTGACCGTGACGTTCGCGGTGAACCCGGTGTCCCAGGTGTTCGCCGTCCAGGTCACCGCGCAGCCGCCGCCGGTCGGCGCGGCCGTGGTGGTGACCGTGACGCCGGGCGAGGCCGGCGAGACGTTGCCGGCCGCGTCCACCGCGACCACGGTGAACGTGTACGCGGTGGAGGCGGTCAACCCGGTCACCGCCAGCGTGGTGCCGGTGGTGGAGCCGACCAGCACGGTCCCGCCCCGGTAGACGCGGTACCCGGTCACCCCGACCGCGTCGGTGGCCGGACCCCAGGTCAGGGTGAGCCCGGTCGGGCCGACCGCCGACGCGGTGGGCGTGCCGGGCGCGGTCGGCGGCGTGGTGTCCGGCGCCGGGGCGGCCGGCGTGGTGACGGCCAGCGCCGCCGAGGCCACCGACCGGTTGCCGGCGCCGTCGACCGCGCGCACGGTGAACTGGTACGTCCGCTCCGGCGTCAACCCGGTCACCGCGAGCGTGTTCGTGGTGGCCGGGCGCAGCACCAGCGCGTCGCTGCCGGTCTGCGCCTGGGTCACCTCGTAGCCGGCCAGGCCGCTGCCGCCGGTGTCGGTGGCGGCGGCCCAGGTCAGCGTCAGGCCGGTGGCCGTGACGCCGGAGGCGACCGGGGTGCCGGGGGCGGTCGGCGCGGTGGTGTCCGGAGTGGCCGGGCCGGGCTCGTCGCCCCACACCCGCACACCGCCGGAGTAGAGCGGCACCTTGCGGTTCGGCCCGGCGGTGGCCTGGTACGACGGGTCGTTCGTCGGGTCCCAGGTGCCGCCCTCCGGCACGCCGATCTTGAACTGCACCTCCATCCGGTGCTGCGACTGCCCGGCCGGCGCGATGGTGTAGCCGGTGCAGTCGACCTCGACGTACCAGATGTCGCCGGAGAACTGCTTGGCCGTCGACGGCGACGGGCAGCCCTGGGTGTAGCCGGGCGTGACGGTCACCGGGCCGGTGCCGTCCGGCCGGAAGTAGTACCGGAACTTTCCGGTGGTCAGCGCCCGGGCCGGGAACGCCGACTTGTTGTAGATGATCGCCTTGAGCCCGGTGGCCCGCGGCTCGGCCTGCATCACCGTGGTCTCCACGGTCAGCTCGTCCATGTCCGGCGTCTCGGCGGTCGGGAAGCCGGCGCGCGGGCTGCCTCCGTACTCGTTGGTCAGCCGGGCCAGCGCGGAGGTGAAGCCGGCGTTGTAGTCGGTGGCCACCTCGTTCATCACGTAGTCCGACCGGCTGTCGGTGTA
Source organism: Micromonospora sp. AKA38 (assembly GCF_027925725.1). Lineage (NCBI taxonomy): Bacteria > Bacillati > Actinomycetota > Actinomycetes > Micromonosporales > Micromonosporaceae > Micromonospora > Micromonospora sp. AKA38. Next base: position 392,227 of record NZ_BNEI01000002.1, read on the forward strand.
CGCGTCGTTGGCCGCCGACGGGCCGCCGACCAGCGCGCCGTAGAGCACGTGCCGGGTCTCGACCGGCACGGTCTGGCTGTCCCACCAGGAACCGTGCGCGGTGCGGTGGTGCGGGTTCTTCGGGGAGTTGGTCCCGAACCCGATCAGGTAGCTGGAGTTGCGCGGGTTGTCGCCGAGCGCGTAGTTGACCTGCCGGACCGCGAAGTCGTGGTAGCGCGTCTTACGCGTCGCGTCGGTGGTCCTGTCGCTGTAGACCAGCGCGGCGAACGCGGTGTTGGCGGCGTAGCGCAGCGCGCCCCAGGAGTCGAGCACCGCCATCCCGCCCGGCGAGTAGGGCACCTTCTGCCCGTTGACGCCCACGGTCCAGTAGTCCAGCCAGCGGTTGGCGTCGTCGACGTACTTCTGCTTGCCGGTCAGGTTGGCCAGCAGCACGTACGCGCCGAACTGCTTGTTGTCCCAGGCGAGCGTCCACTTGTAGGAGCGGGTGGTGGACTGCGGTTCGGTGCCGAGCTTGTCGTACTCGCTCTCCGCCTTGGCCAGGTAGGCCGCGTCGCCGGTGGCCCGGTACAGCCACGTCGCGCCCCAGACCAGCTCGTCCTGGTAGCCGCTCCAGGACTTGTAGAACGACGCCGCGTCGGTGATGCACTCGCTGTACGACTTCCGCACCGTGTCGGCGAACGTGTAGAGCTGCTTGGCGTGGCCCAGCAGCTTGTCCGCGTAGGCGGCGTCGGTGGGGCGGAACACCATCGACGACGCGGCCATCGCCGCCGCCGTCTCGCCGGCCAGGTCCGCGCCACCGCAGCTCGCGTCGATCTTGTACGCGGGCCGCGCCATCGGCAGCACCTCGGCCGGCCCCCACCACTTGTGGTCGTCGTCGCCCTTGCCGACCTGGCCGTAGAGGACGTTCGGCGCGGGGTGTGCCTTGACGAAGTAGTCGTTGACGAAGCGCAGATTGTTGAGCAGATAGCTGAGCTGGCCGGAGGCGACGTAACCGTCCCGGTACTCGACCGCGCCCCAGGCCAGCATGGTGGTGCTGAACGCCATCGGGAAGCCGAACTTCACGTGGTCGCCGGCGTCGTACCAGCCGCCGGTCAGGTCGACGCCGACGTCGGCGCCGTCGGTCAACGCCGAGTCGCCCCGCCAGGAGACCCGGTTCCAGGACGGCTTGCGGCCGGACTGCTGCGCCTCGTAGAAGAACAGCGACTTCTGCAACGCCTCGGCGTAGTTGTACGCGGCCGCGGCCTGCGCGGCCGGGGCGGACGCGGTGGCCGGCGCGGCGGCGGCCGGCAGCGGCACGGTGGTGGCCAACGCGGCCACCAGCGCGGCGCCGGCGGCGAGCAGCCGGCGGGACGGGCGACCGCGCGGCGGCGGGGTCGGTCGGGGCATGGCGAGCTCCTGTGGAGGATGGGCTGCCGCACGGCGGCGCGATCGGCGTCGGACGGTGCCGGTCGGGCCGCCGTGCGGCGGTGGTGGTGGGGTGGGCCGCAGGAGCGCGGGAGCGCTCCCATGGATGGTTGACAATGTAATCTCGCCGCCGCCGGTTTGGGAAGACGGCCGGGAGCGAGGCGGGTCGGTCGGGGAGGGTCAGCCGCGAGGCTCGGCCCAGGCGGTGAAGCGGTCTTCGAGGCCCGCCGGGCACCGGCCGCCGTCCAGCTCGGCCAGTTCCTCGGCCGCAGTCTCGTGCAGGGTCAGGAGGTACGCCCTCAGCTCGGCCTTCCGCTCGCGGTAGCGCGCGAGGAGGGTCAGCTTCGCCGTCGAGCACGGCCAGGCCACCCCGCAAGCACGGCAGCGCCAGGTGGGCCGCGACGGGACGTGGTCGGCGGGGCCGGGGCGGCGGGCCATCACACGAGAGCGCCGACGCGCGGGCGGCGTTGCGACACCGGCGGCGGTGGGGTCAGCACGCGCACTCCGCTCCGCCGCAGGAACAGGGACCGGCGGGCGGTCGCGTTGCCGTCCGGGCCGAGTTGGTAGACGTCGGCCCACAACCAACCGTCGTACGTCGTCCAGTCCAACACACGGATCAGCCGAACCGTGATCGGCCGGGTGAACTGCGGCGACGCCTCCCCGGTCAGGTGCAGGACGTCGCCAGCACGCAGCGCGGGCACCTCCGGCCGGCGGCGGCGCGGCGCGGTCACCGGCCGTCGCCCGGTCGCGGGAAGAGCGTCGTCGCGGCCGGCGACGACAGCCAGCGCGACGACGGAACGCGGTTCGGTCGGACCGGCGGCGGGGTCGACTGCGGGCTGGGGGTCGGCTTCTCCTCGGGCACGGACACGCCCTCCTCTCGCGGGGGAAATGGAAGGGGGACCGCCCCGCGCTGGTGCCTGCCGGACGAGGCGGTCCCCTGACTGACACGGTCGCCGGGTCTCGGGTGGTCCCTGCCGGCCGCGCCGCACTGGTGACACTCTTGTGCGTGACCGCCTAGTGTCGGAAGGTGTTCGGCCACGTTGGAGAGAGTGCGGCGACCAGCGTTTGCCCTGGTGGGGAGCCATGGAGGCGCATCGGCTGAAGGTGGGGGAGGCTTGGGGAACATGACCATGACAGCCGCCGAAGTCCTGCTCGACGAGCTACGGCACGCACGTGCGTCTCGCGGCCTCAGTCAGGACGATTTCGGCAAGCTCATCAGCTACTCGGGCACGCACGTCAGCGCCGTTGAGACCGGCTCGCGCCCGCCGACCGGCGATTACGCCGCCTCGATCGATCGCGCGCTGAAGACCGGGGGCATGTTCGCGCGCCTACTCGATCGGCTCTCCGAACTCGACGCCGCGCCGCTCTGGCTACGCGAGTGGATCACCTTCGAGCAGCAGGCCCGCACGTTGCGGTGGTATGAGGTGGCGTGGGTACCCGGACTCTTACAAACCGAGGCGTACGCACGCGCCGTGTTCGGCAGCGATGGCAGGATCAGCGCCGAGGAGGTGGAGACGCGAGTAGCCAAAAGGCTTGCACGGCAACAGATCCTCGCCAGCGACGACCCGCCGCACCTCGTTGCCGTTCTAGACGACGCAGTCCTTCGGCGGCCCGTCGGCGGCCCCGCAGTGATGCGCGAGCAACTGTTCCACCTGGCGCAGCTCAGCCAGCACCGGCGGCGCGTCAGAATCCACGTCGTACCGCGTGGGGTCGGCGCGTACGCTGGCCTCGACGGGCCGTTTGTCGTCGCGACCCTGGCGGACTTGGTTGACGTGGGCTACCTCGACAACCGGCTGCGGGGTCAGGTGGTCGAGCGGACCCCCGAGGTGGCGGCCCTACGCGAGCAATGGGAAGCCATCCTCGCCGAGGCGCTGACACTGCAACAGTCCTCCGAGCTGATAACGGAAGTGGCAAAGTCATGGACCTGACTGGCGCGCACTGGCGCAAGAGCACCCGCAGCGGCAGTAACCAAGGGGCCTGCGTGGAGGTCGCCGACAACCTTCCCGGCGTCGTCGGCGTACGGGACTCGAAGGACTCGACCGGCCCGACGCTCGCCTTCGAGCCGGCGTCCTGGCGGGCGTTCGTCGCCCAGATCGCCGAGCGCGGCTGACCGCTCCTGACCCGAGAGCGCCCCGGACCCGTGCGGCCCGGGGCGCTCCCCCGCCGGGCCTGCGGCGGTCTGGCGTGATGGTCGAGCGGGTCGAGCACCTGATGACCTGCGCGGAGCAGCCCCATATTCATTTGCGTTCGTGCCACTGTCCACTGGCACCCACTCCGGGCTGCCCGGAGCATTCATCCTGGCTGACCCCGACACACTTCAGGAAGCGGCGAACCTCTGCCGATCTTGGACTTGTGGCACCTCCGATTTCATGCCGAATCGAACATTTCCTGGCACCACAAGTCCATGATCGACGAAACCCTCACCTCGAGCCCGCCGCACTTGCCCCGGACCCGTACGGCCCGGGGCGCTCTGCCGTGTCGGGCGTCGGCGGGCGTCGGGGCTGGCGACGCGTGGTCGGCATCTTGCCGGCGGGCAGGTCGCGGCGGACGAACCGTCAGCTACCCGCCGCCCAGGGACACGAACGGGGCCCCCGCACCGGAGGCCCCGTCCGTGTCACCGTCCCCCGCATCGGAGGTCGGTCAGGGTGGCGCCGCATCGGCGCCGGTGTCGGCTCCCCGCCGGGCCCCCGTCGGCGTGCCGCGCCGTTGCGGCTCACCGAGTGGCCCCGGCCGGGCTGCCGTCAGCTCTAACCCGGCCGCTGCGCCGGCAGGCCCGCCGCGGTGTCCCGGCCGGGCCACGCCGGTCGGACGGCCCCCGGCCCTCGGCCGCCCGGCACGCCCACCCGGCCGGCGGGGGTCAGCGGCAACGTCGCGGTCAGCACGCCGCCGTCGCGGTCCAGCGTCACCGGCCGGTCCAGCCGGCGCAGCGTCCGCAGCATCGGCGTGTTCTCGGCCTGCACGTGCAGCAGCACAGCGGCGCAACCGGCCCGGCCGGCGTGCCCGAGCAGCCGACGCAGCAGCGCCGAGCCGAGGCCCCGCCGCTGCCAGTCGTCCCGGACCAGCAGCGCCGCCTCGGCCTCGTCGCCCTCGCCGAGCAGGTTGGCCATCGCCACGACCGACTCCGCCGCCCCGCCGGAGCCCGCCGTGGCGAGCAGGGTCACCCCCCGCGCCGGTTCGAGCAGCCGACGCAGCCGGGCCGGCGACGGGTACGCGCCGCTCAGGTAGCGCCGCTGCCGGCTCCGCTCCGAGCAGCCGACGTGCAGTTCGCGTACGGCCGGCACGTCGTCTGCGGTGGCCGGCCGCACCGACACCTCCCCGCCGTCGGGCAGCACCAGCGTGACCCGGTGGGTGTCCCGGCGGTCCAGCGTCGCCGCCAGCTCGACCAGCGCCTGCGCCCGGGCGTACTCGGCCGGGGTGAAGCTCGGCTCCCGACGGCGCAGCTCGTAGGCGCCGCCCGCCGGGTCGGCGAGCAGCATCGTGGTGCCGCCCACGCCGCCCGGCGCGGCGGTGGACGTCGGACGCCAGGTCACCGCGTCGGCACCCAGCAGCGTCCGCAGCGCCGCGCCGGGGCCCTCCGGATCGCGGAGCAGCCGACCGGCCAGGCCGAGCACCCGGGTCGGCTCGTCGGCCAGCCCACGCGCCTCGCTGCGCGCCACCCAGCAGTCCCGTCCCCGGCCCCGCTCGACCGCGGCCCGCAGGTCGGCCTCGGTGATCTGCTCGGGCGCGTCGACCAGGAAGTCGTCGACGGCGCCGACCTCGGTGGTGTGCACCTGCACGGTGAGGATGTTGACCCCGCGCAACGCGAGGCTCGCCGTGAGCACCGACAGGTAACCCGGCCGGTCGTCCACGGTGGCTCGGATCCGCCACAGCGCCATGGTTGTCTCCCTTCCTCACCACCGACCATGCCGGTCGCCTGTTGCGCCCCCGTTGCCCCGGGGTGACGCCCCGCCTCCGGGTCAGGTGACGGTGGTCACCGGCGGCGTGCCCACCAGGTCCAGCCGGTCACCGAGGATCACCGCGCTGGCGCGGACGAGTTGGGCGAGCCGGTCCACCTCGGTGGCGTGGAACGCGGCCGCCGAGAGCGGCTCGCCGTGGTCGCGGGAGACCACCAGCACCAGCCCGGCCCGGCCGAACGGCGCCACCGCGTAGTGGTGCCCCTCCGGGCTGGTCAGCGCGCGGGCGCGCAGCGGGGTCACCTCGGGCAACCGGGGCGGCGTCGGGGTCCGCCAGCTCGCGTGCCCGACCGTGGCCGAGCCGGCCCCACCGGGACGCGCGGCCCAGTCCAGCGGCACCACCGCGGCCACCGCCCAGTCCGCGGCGAGCAGGCCGGGCACGGCGTCGACGAGCGTGGCCACCCCGTCGGTCGGGTTCGCCGCCACCTGGGCGAGCAGCTCCGCGTCCTGGCCGGTGGTGGTCGGCGTGCCGATCGCCCGCCACACCCCGTCCACCCGGACGCCGGGGATCGCGGCCAGCCCGGCGAGCAGCCGTTCCACCCGCGCCGCGCCCGGCCAGACCACGGTGAAGTCGTCGACCGCCCGCCCACCGAGCCGCTCCAGGACCACCACCTGGACGATGTCCGCCCCGGAGACACCGAGTGTCCGGGCCACCTGGCCGAGCGTGCCCGGTCGGTCGGGCAGGGTCACCCGAACTCTCAGCAGCATGTTGATCCCCTCCGCTCGGCGGGCCGGCGCGTGGCCGGCAGGCTGTTCCCAGCCTGCCGGCCGGCCGTTTCGTCCCCGTTGCCGCGGCATGTCCCGCCGGGAAAATCCGACCTTGACAACAAAGCTGAGCTGCCGTCGACTATCCGGATGACCGATCCGGCCGTCGACGCCACCCGGCCACCGACCGGTCCGGCCCCGCGCGGGCTCGACCTCGACCGACTCGCCGCCCACCTGGCCACCCACCGGCCCGAGCTGGCCGGGCCGCTGTCCGCGCGCCTGATCGCCGGCGGCAAGTCCAACCTGACCTACCTGCTGCGCGCCGGTGACCGCGAGGTGGTGCTGCGCCGGCCCCCGCTCGGGCACGTGCTGGCCACCGCGCACGACATGGCCCGGGAACACCGGGTGATCTCGGCGCTGGCCCCGACCGGCGTGCCGGTCCCCGAGGCGCTGCTGCTCTGCGCCGACGAGAGCGTCATCGGCGCGCCGTTCTACCTGATGGCCCACGTCGACGGCGAGGTCTACCGGCGGCGCGAGCAGACCGACGCGCTCACCGCCGGCCAGCGGCGTGACCTCGCCATGGCGATGATGGACACGCTCGCCACGCTGCACCGGGTGGAGCCGGCCGAGGTCGGGCTGGCCGACTTCGGCCGCCCCGACGGTTACCTGGCCCGGCAGGTCCGGCGCTGGGCCGGGCAGCTCGACCGGTCCCGCAGCCGCCCGCTGCCCGGCATCGACGAGCTGCGCGACGCGCTGGCCGGCAGCGTGCCGGAGGGCGCGAACGCGGGCCGGATCGTGCACGGCGACTACCGGCTGGACAATCTGCTCACCGCCGTCGAGCCGGTGACGGTGCGGGCGGTGCTCGACTGGGAGATGGCCACGCTGGGCGACCCGCTGGCCGACCTCGGCCTGCTGCTGACCTACTGGGACGTGCTGGGCGACAGCGACCTCGCCGAGGGCAACCCGGTGGCCGACGGGATCGGCCCCCGGGCCGGCTTCCCCACCGGCGCCGAGCTGATCGACCGCTACGCCGGCCGCAGCGACGTCGACGTCGGCCCGTTGCACTGGCACGTGGCGCTCGGCTGTTTCAAGCTGGCGGTGATCTGCGAGGGCATCCACTACCGGCACACCCTCGGGCAGACGCTGGGCGAGGGGTTCGACCGGATCGGCGAGATGGTGGCGCCGCTGGTCGCGCACGGTCTGCACGCGGTGAGGGAGAAGTGATGGAGTTCGCGTACGACGACCGCACGGTCGAGCTGCGGCAGCGGCTGGAGGCGTTCCTCACCGAGTGCGTCCTGCCGGCCGAGCCGGTGCACCACGAGCAGGTGCTCGCCGCCGGCGACCCGTGGGCCCGGCCGCCGGTGATGGACGAGCTGAAGGCCGAGGCCCGGGCCCGGGGCCTGTGGAACCTGTTCCTACCGGACGCGCGCTACGGCGCCGGCCTGACCAACCTCCAGTACGCGCCGCTGGCCGAGCTGACCGGGCGCAGCCCGCACCTGGCCCCGGAGGCGCTGAACTGCGCCGCGCCGGACACCGGCAACATGGAGCTGCTGGCCGAGTTCGGCTCCGACGCGCAGCGGGAGCGCTGGCTCGCGCCGCTGCTGGACGGCACGATCCGCTCCGCCTTCTGCATGACCGAGCCGGAGGTCGCCTCCTCCGACGCGACGAACATCGCCACCCGGATCACCCGCGACGGCGACCACTACGTGGTCGACGGCCGCAAGTGGTGGTCGTCCGGGGCGATGGACCCGCGCTGCGAGGTCTTCATCGTGATGGGCAAGACCGACCCGGACGCCGACCGGCACCGCCAGCAGAGCATGATCCTGGTCCCCCGGGACACCCCTGGCGTGACGGTACGACGCGGGATGACCGTCTTCGGCTACTCCGACGCCCCGCACGGCGGGCACGCCGAGATCGACTTCACGGGTGTCCGGGTGCCGGTGGAGAACCTGGTCGGCGCCGAGGGCACCGGCTTCGCCATCGCCCAGGCGCGACTCGGTCCGGGGCGGATCCACCACTGCATGCGGCTCGTCGGCATGGCCGAACGGGCGCTGGAGCTGCTCTGCCGCCGCGCGCTGGACCGGGTGGCGTTCGGCCGCCCGCTCGCCGAGCAGGGCGTGGTACGGGAGTGGATCGCCGAGTCCCGGGTCCGGATCGAGCAGGCCCGGCTGCTGGTGCTCAAGACCGCCTGGCTGATGGACACCGTGGGCAACAAGGGCGCGCACACCGAGATCCAGGCCATCAAGATCGCTACCCCGGCGATGGCCGAGTGGGTGATCGACAAGGCGATCCAGGCGTACGGCGGGGCCGGCGTCAGCCAGGACACCCCGCTCGCCGCGCTCTGGGCCCAGGCCCGCACGCTGCGCCTGGCCGACGGCCCCGACGAGGTCCACCGCGCGTCCCTCGCCCGCCGAGAACTCCGCCGCTGGTCCTGACCCACCCCCACCCCCACGCCCGCTGATGCACGGATCGTGCGGGGGGAGGTGGTGGTGGTGGGGTGCGTCAGGCGGAGGCGCGGTGGATCAGCTCGGTGTTCAGGAGGACGTGCGGGGAAGGGACGTCGTCGCCGCGGATGCGGGAGACCAGGAGGCGGGCCATCTGCCGGCCCATCTCCTCCACCGGCTGGAACACCGTGGTCAGCGGCGGCTCGGCCTGGCGGGCGATCGGGGCGTCGTCGAAGCCGATCACCGCCACGTCCTCGGGCACCCGGCGACCCGCCTCCCGCAGCGCGCGCAACGCGCCGAAGGCCATCAGGTCGGAGGCGACGAAGACGGCGTCCAGATCCGGGCAGGAGTCCAGCAGCCGACGCATGGCGGCCGTGCCGCTGCCCTCGCTGAAGTCCCCGTACGCGATCAGGCCGTTCTCGACCATGCCCCCGGCGGCGCGCACCGCCTCCCGGTAGCCGGAGAGCCGGGCCAGGCCGGCGCCCATGTCCTGCGGGCCGGCGATGGTGGCGACGCGCCGCCGCCCCCGGGCGAACAGGTGCTCCACCGCCTGCCGGGCGCCGCCGACGTTGTCCACGTCGACGAACCACGCCGGTTGGGCGTTCGGGTGCAGCATCCGGGCCGGCCGGCCGCCGAGCACCGCCGGCAGGCCGCGCTCCTCCAGCAGCGTGGGCAGCGGGTCCGAGTCGTGCAGGGACAGCAGCAGTACGCCGTCCACGTGCTGGTTGGTCAGGTGGTGCTCGACCCGCTCCCGCTCGATCGGCGACTGCACCATCGCCAGCCAGAGCTGCATCGGCGTCTCGACCAGCCCAGAGCTGACGCCGCGGACGATCGCCGCGAAGAACGGCTCGGTGAAGACCCGCTCCCCCGACTCGGAGACCACCAGGGCCACCGAGTCGGTCCGCTGGGTGACCAGCGCCCGGGCGGCCCGGTTCGGCACGTAGCCCAGCTCGGCGATGGCCTGCTGGACGGCCGCCCGGGCCTCCGGACTGACCTGCGGCGAGCCGTTGACCACGCGGGAGACCGTGCCGCGCCCGACGCCGGCGCGGGCCGCGACCGCGTCGAGGGTCGGGCGCCCGAGCGAGCGGGTGCGCTGCGTTGTCATCGTCTGTGCTCCTCCGACGGTCGGGCGGGCCCGGCACCGGTTGAGGCTCCGGCGCCGGGCACCACCCGTTACTGGCTGGCCCAGCTTATTGTGCGGCCAGGCCGTTGCGTCGGATCACGTCGGCGTACCACCTGGCGCTGGACTTCGCGATCCGGGCCTGGCTGTCGTAGTCGACATAGACCATGCCGAACCGCTTCGTGTAGCCCCAGGCCCACTCGAAGTTGTCCATCAGTGACCAGGCGAAGTAGCCCTTGAGCGGCACCCCGGCCTCGATCGCGGCGTGCGACGCGCGCAGGTGCGCGGCGAAGTAGGCCAGCCGGTCCGGGTCGTCCACCCGCCCGTCGGCCAGTGTGTCGACGAACGCCGAGCCGTTCTCGGTGACGTAGAGCGGCAGGTCGGTGTACTCCCGATGGACCCGCTCCAGCGTCTCGGTCAGGCCCGGGGCGTCGATCTCCCAGTCCATGTCGGTCACCGGCACGCCCCGGGTGACGAACCGGACGTCCTCGCTGCCCGGCCAGCAGGACGGCGCCCGCCAGTAGGGCTCCGGCTCCCCGCCCTCGACCGGCGCGGCGACCACGTGCCGGCTGTAGTAGTTGACCCCGACCATGTCCAGCGGCGTGGAGATGGTGGCCAGGTCGCCGTCGCGGACGTGCCCGAGGTCGGTGACGCTCCGCAGGTCGGCGATCAGATCGGCCGGGTACGCGCCGCGCAGCACCGGGTCCAGGAAGAAGCGGTTGGCCAGCGCGTCGATGCGGCGGGCCGCGTCGGCGTCCGCCGCCGACCCGGTGGCCGGGGTGACCGGGTAGAGGTTCACCGTGATGCCGAGTTCCGCCTGCGGGCGGGACGCCCGCACCGCCTGCACGGCCAGGCCGTGGCCGAGCATCAGGTGGTGCCCGGCCCGGACCGCGTCCGCGCCGTTCGACCGGCCCGGCGCGTGCACGCCGGAGCCGTAGCCGAGGAACGCCGAGCACCACGGCTCGTTCAGCGTGGTGAAGTACTTCACCCGGTCGCCGAGCGCGTCGGCGACCAGCGCCGAGTATTCCGCGAACCGGCCGGCGGTGTCCCGGGCCGGCCAGCCGCCGGCGTCCTCCAGCGGCTGGGGCAGGTCCCAGTGGTAGAGCGTCACCCAGGGCTCGATGCCGTGCCCGAGCAGCTCGTCGACCAGGCGGTGGTAGAAGTCCATCCCCTCCTGGTTGACCCCACCGGCGCCGCCCGGCTGCACCCGGGGCCAGGAGACGGAGAAGCGGTAGGACCGCAGCCCCAGGTCGGCCATCAGCCGCACGTCGTCCGACATCCGGTGGTAGTGGTCACAGGCCACGTCGCCGGTGTGCCCGGCTACCGTCCGACCCTCGGTGTGGCTGAAGGTGTCCCAGATCGACGGCGTACGGCCACCCTCCGCCGCGGCGCCCTCGATCTGGTACGCGGCGGTCGCCGCGCCCCAGAGGAAGCCGGGCGGGAACGTGACGGCCGGGCCCTCGTCGAGAACGCCGACGGCGGGCGGGCTGGCTGGGTTGCTCACGACTTGACGGCGCCTTCCATGATGCCGCCGATGATCTGGCGGCCGAACAGAACGAACACGATGAACAGGGGCAGGGTCGCGATCAACGTACCGGCGAAGATCTGCGAGTTGTCGGCGAAGTAGGCGGTGTTGAGGCTACGGAGCGAGATCTGGACGGTGGGGTTGGACGGGTCGGCCAGCACCACGAACGGCCAGAAGAACTGGTTCCACTGCTCCATGAAGGTGAGCAGGCCGAGCACCGCGGCGGCGGGCCGCAGCGCGGGCATCACCACGTGCCAGTACACCCGCCAGGTCGAACAGCCGTCCACCCGGGCGGCCTCGATCAGCTCGTTCGGGACGGCCTGTTCGGCGTACTGGCGCATCATGAAGATCCCGAAGCCGCCGATGAGGAACGGCACGGTGACCGACGGCATGGTGTTCAGCCAGTCGAGCTTCGCCATCAGGATGTAGAGCGGGAGCACACCGAGCTGGATCGGCACCATCATCGAGGCGAGGATGATCAGCAGCAGCGCGTTCTTGCCCCGGAAGCGGAGCTTGGCGAACGCGAAGCCGGCCAGCGAGCCGAAGAACACCGTGGCGATGGTGATCGTCCCGGAGACCAGGAACGAGTTCATCAGGCCCTTGACGACGTTGGCGTCGCCGTTGGCCAGCACCCGCTCGATGTTCTCGCCGAGCTTGCCGCCGGGCAGGAACGGCGGCGGCCAGGAGTTGGCGGCGTCGTTGGTCCGCGAGGCGATGACGATCATCCAGTAGAACGGGAACAGCGACAGGAACACGCCGAGGACCAGCCCGAACCAGGTGAGCGGGCTGGCCTTGAAGAGCCGCTCGGCCTGGTGGGTGGCCTTGGCGGGCGCGGGCGGCCGGGTGGGCGGACGGAGTGCGGTGGTCGTCATCTCGTCACCTTCACTTGTCGGAGCTGATGCGGCGGGCCAGCAGGTAGTTGACCGTCGACATCAGTGCGATGAGCACGAAGAGCACGAGCGCGACCGCCCCGGCGTAACCCCACCGGAAGCGCTGGTTCATCACGTCGAGCAGGTACATCGTGATGGTCTGGAACTGGCCCTCGGAGCCGCCGGAGAGGCCGCCCGACCCGCTGGTGAACAGCAGCGGCTCGGTGAAGAGCTGGAGCCCGCCGATGGTCGAGATGATCAGCGTGAAGATGATCGTGGGGCGCAGCTGCGGGACCGTGATCGACCAGAACTGGCGGCGCCGGGACGCCCCGTCGAGCGCGGCGGCCTCGTACATGTCCTTGCTGATCGACTGCATGGCGGCCAGGTAGATCAGCGCGTTGTAGCCGACCCACCGCCAGTCGACCATGGTGGAGATGGCGAACCAGGAGGCGAAGCGGTTCGCCCGCCAGTCGATCGGGTCCAGGCCGACTGCGTCGAGCAGCCAGTTGATCAGGCCGAAGTCCTTGGCGTAGATCATCGAGAAGATCAGCGCGACCACCGCGGTCGAGGTGATGATCGGCATCGCGATGGCCATCCGGAAGAAGGTCTGCGCGCGCAGCTTCCGGTTCAGCGCGTTGGCCAGCATCAGCGCCAGCATCAGCTGGGGCACGGTGGAGAGCACGAACATGCCGAACGTGTTCACCACCGCGTTCCAGAACTGCGGGTCGTCGGTGAGCAGTTCGACGAAGTTGTCCAGCCCGACGAAGGAGATCGTCGCGTTGAGCGGGGACCGGTCGGTCAACGCGATCCAGACCGTGTACACGATCGGGTACGCGCTGAACACGGCGAAGAGCAGGAAGAACGGCAGGACGTACAGGTAGGGCGAGTACTTCAGGTCCAGCTTGGTGGCCGAGCTGGCGCGGCGGTGCGAGGTGCGGGCGCGCGGCGGGCGGGGCTCGGGCGGCGCCGTGGCGTGCAGGTCGAGGCTCATCAGGAGTCCTTCTCCTCGGCCGGCGTCGCCCGCCTCACGGGCGGCGCCGGGCTCTGCGGGCACCGCGGGTGGCGCCGGCAGCACGGGGCTGCCGACGCCACCCGCGAGCGGCTCGGCCGGATCACTTACCGGCGGCCGCACCGTTCTTCAAAGCCGCCTGCCACTGCTCGTCGGCGGACTTGCCCTGCTCCACGGCGCGCAGCGTGTTCTCCACGGCGGTGCGGACCGCGTTGTTCTTCGGGCCGAGGTAGACCGGCTTCAGGTCGGTGGCGCCAGCGGCGAAGATCTTGCCGACCGGGGCCTTGCTGAAGTAGTCGTTGGTCGAGTCGGCCACGGCCGGGTCGGTGAGCGCCTGCGGGTTCGACGGCAGGTTGCCGACCGCCTTGAACGCGCCGACCTGACCCTTGGCGCTGGTCAGGAACTTGGCCAGCTCCGCGGCCTCCTTCTGGTGCTTGCTCGACTTCGGCACGCCGAGGAACGAGCCGCCCCAGTTGCCACCCGCGCCGGGGGCCTTGGCCACGTCCCACTTGCCGGCCGCCGCGTCACCGGCCTGGCCCTTGATCACACCGGTCATCCACGCCGGGCAGGCGATGGTGGCGAAGGTGCCGTTCTTGAAACCGGCGTTCCACTCGTTGGAGAAGGACTGCAGGTTGTTCGACAGCCCGGCGGCGATCATCTTGGTGGTGAGCTGGTACGCGGCCTGCACGTCCGGGTTCTGGTCGATGACCAGCTTGTTGCTCTTGTCGTAGTACGTGTAGCCGGTGCCCTGGCCCGCGATCTGCATCAGCACCACGTTGTAGAAGTTGGTCGCCGAGTCGACGAACTTGTGCTTCTTGTCGGCGGCGGCGAACTTCTGGCCGGCCTCGATGAACTTGTCCCAGGTGGGCCAGAGCGCGCCGACCTGCTCGCGGTCGGTGGGCAGGCCGGCGGCCTTGAACAGGTCGCTGCGGTAGCACAGCGCCATCGAGCCGACGTCGGTGCCGAGGCCCAGCACCTTGCCGTCGGGGGTGGTGCCCTGCTCCCACTTCCACGGCAGGAAGTTGCCCTTGAGGTCGTTCGCGCCGTGGTCGGCCAGGTTCACGAACTTGTCGGCCTGCGCGTAGAACTGGACGATCGTGCCCTCTTCGAGGGCCACCACGTCACCGGCGCCCGAGCCGGCGGTGATCTGCTGGGTCAGGCGGGTGTTGTAGTCGCCGAGACCGAGGCCCTTGCCGCGCTCCTGGATCTTGACGTTCGAGTGCTCGGCTTCGTACTGCTTGTACAGGTCTTCGTAGCCGAAGCCCTGGTCGCCGAAGACGTCGACGACCAGGGTGACCGGGCCGCCGCTGTCCCCGCCGCCTGACGAGTCGTCGTCGTTGCCGCAGGCCGTGGCGCCGGCAAGCACCATGGCGGACGCGAGTGCGATGGCCGCGAAGCGCCGACGGTGGATCGGGACGCTCATCTTCAGACCCCTCTTTTCGGTGGTGAGGCGAGATATCTGTGTGGTGGGGGGTGCGTTTGGCGCCGGGCCGGAGCGGGCAGGAAAGAGATTCACACCACTGCCGGGAGCGCTCCCATGAGATTGCCGGCAGGTAACAGGGGTGTCAATAGGCCGCTGGGAGCGTTCCCATTTCGTTACCGCGTGCGCCCCGCCACCCCGGCGCCGCATAGGCTGCCAGCATGATCTGCCGAGCCTGCCGGGAGCGGCGGCACCGCGACTGCCGTGGCCGGACGTGGTGCGACTGCCAACACCGCGCACCCGGGCCCACGCCGCCGGTCACCGGGCCGGCCGGCGAATGAGCGGCGGCACCCCGATCGCACGGGTCTGGCCCGCACCCGGGACCGGTCCGCTCACCGACCCGCAACTCACCGCGCTCTACGACCGGGCGACGCAGCCGCACCTGCGGGTCAACTTCGTCGCCAGCGCGGACGGCGCGGTCACCCTGGACGACTATTCCGCCGGGCTCTCCGGCGAGCCGGACAAGCGCGTCTTCGGGCTGCTGCGGATGCTCTGCGACGGCCTGCTGGTGGCCGCCGGCACGCTGCGGCACGAGGGCTACGGCGCGGTCCGGCTGAGCGCCGACCGCCGCGCCTGGCGCCGCGAGCGGGGTCTGGCCGAGTTCCCGACGCTGGTGGTGGTCTCCGGCTCGCTCGACCTCGACCCGGCGCAGGGCTGCTTCGCCGACGCCCCGGTCCGGCCGCTGGTGCTCACCCGCTCCGGCGCCGTGCCACCAGCCGGGCTCGCCGAGGTCGCCGACCTGATCCGCTGCGGCACCGACCACGTCGACCTGGCCGCCGGGCTGGCCGAGGTGCGCCGACGCGGGCTGGGCCAGGTGCTCTGCGAGGGCGGCCCGCACCTGTTCGGCGCGCTCACCGCCGCCGACCTGGTCGACGAGCTGTGCCTGACCGTGGCGCC
Organism: Micromonospora sp. AKA38; assembly: GCF_027925725.1. Taxonomy (NCBI): domain Bacteria; kingdom Bacillati; phylum Actinomycetota; class Actinomycetes; order Micromonosporales; family Micromonosporaceae; genus Micromonospora; species Micromonospora sp. AKA38. Next base: position 407,633 of record NZ_BNEI01000002.1, read on the forward strand.
GCTGCTCGCCGGCGCCGGCCCCGGCCGGATCACCGCCGGGCCCGGCAGCGCCGCGCGCCACCTGCCACTGCGGCACGTACTGGCCGCCGACGACGGCGTGCTGATGCTGCGCTACGCCCGCGACCCGGGCGACCCGCCGCCCGCCCCCTGACCACCCACCCACCCTTCGGGCGGCGGTGACCTGCGGCGCGAGCGCCCGTCGGGAGCGGAATCACACGTACCGTGTTCGCCCGGATCCGCCCGGCGAGCGGCCGGCGTGGCGTCCGACGCGTCGCGTGGCAACCTGTCGCATCCCTCGGGCAGGATGCAGGACGTGCGCCGCCAATCCGACGACCAGCCGACCGGAGACCGCCGATGACCGACGACCAGCTCGACGGCCCCGGCGAGGGGGTCGGCCGGGTGCTCGGCACCGCCGACGCCACCCCGCTCACCTTCTGGACGGCCGTCGCCCCGGGGAGCTACCTGCAACTCGACGACGTGGTGGTGACCCGACGCGAGCTGCCCGACCGGGAGCCGGTGACCATCGCCGGCGTGGTGACCCAGGTGCGCGCCCGGCACGAGGGGGCGCAGTTCGACTCCGACGTCTTCGCCATCGCCGACGGCACGCTGCCGGCGCAGGTGCAGGAGGCCGCCGAGATCACCACCACCCGGGTCGATCCGGAGTTCTACGTCCCGCCCACGCCGGGCGCGGTGGTGCACCGGGCCGAGGGTGACGCCCGGGCCCGGGCGCTGCACTTCGACCGGATGGAGCGGCGGATCCCGATGGGGATGGGCCGCGACGGCGTGCCGGTCTACCTCAACGCCGACTTCCTCGACGGCACCCGGGGCGCGCACGTCTCCATCTCCGGCATCTCCGGGGTGGCCACCAAGACCAGCTTCGCCACCTTCCTGCTCTACTCGGTGTTCCGCTCCGGCGTGCTCGGCGGCGACGCGGTCAACGCCAAGGCGCTGATCTTCAACGTCAAGGGCGAGGACCTGCTCTTCCTCGACCACCCGAACACCCGGCTCGACGACCCGACCCGCGCGGCGTACGCGAAGCTCGGTCTCGACGCCGGCGCGTTCCCCGACGTGCGGGTGTACGCCCCGCCCCGGGTCGGTGACTCCTCCGGCACGCCGGATGTGAGCAGCCGGCTCACCGGCGTGGACAGCTTCTACTGGACGCTGAGCGAGTTCTGCGCCGACCGGCTGCTGCCCTACGTGTTCGCCGACGCCGACGACGAACGCCAGCAATACACCATGGTGGTCCACTCGGTCGCCGCCCACCTGGCCAGATACGCCCAGCCCGCCGACGGCGGGGTCAGCATCGACGGGGTTCGCCTCGGCTCCTACGCCGACCTGGTCGACCACGTGGTCGAGCAGCTCAACGACGACGAGACCCGGGGCGACTGGGCCGGCAGCGCGGTCGGCCTGGGCACGGTCAACGCGTTCGCCCGCCGGCTCATCGGCAGCAAGAAGGACCTGGGCCGGCTCATCCGAGGTGACCTGGCCACCCGCCGCCCGCACTCGATCAACACCGCGGAGAGCGCCCAGGTCACCGTGGTCGACCTGCACAACCTGCCGGACCGCGCGCAGCGCTTCGTGGTCGGTGTGACGCTCAAGAGCGAGTTCGAGCGCAAGGAGAAGGCCGGCACCGCCAAGCCGTTGCTCTTCGTCGTGCTCGACGAGTTGAACAAGTACGCGCCCCGCGAGGGCTCCTCCCCGATCAAGGAGGTGCTGCTCGACATCGCCGAGCGGGGCCGCTCGCTGGGGGTGATCCTGGTCGGCGCGCAGCAGACCGCGAGCGAGGTGGAGCGGCGGATCGTCACCAACTCGGCGATCCGGGTGGTCGGCCGGCTCGACCCGGCCGAGGCGTCCCGCCCGGAGTACGGCTTCCTGCCGCCCGCCCAACGCCAGCGGGCGCTGCTGGCCAAGCCCGGCACCATGTTCGTCAACCAGCCGGACATCCCGGTGCCGCTCTGCCTGGAGTTCCCGTTCCCGGCGTGGGCCACCCGGGTCTCCGAGGCGGGCCGCGCCCCGTCGGAGACGCTACGGTCGATCACGCAGGCCGCCGACCCGTTCGCGGTGGTCGGCTCCGGCACCTCCGACGACGACATCCCGTTCTAGGCGGCGACCCACCATGAAGATCCTGCACACCTCCGACTGGCACGTCGGCAAGGTCCTCAAGGGGCAGTCCCGGGCCGAGGAGCACACGCAGGTCCTCGCCCAGGTGATCGACATCGCCCGCGAGGAGCGGCCCGACCTGGTGATCGTCGCCGGTGACCTCTACGACACCGCCGCGCCGACGCCGGAGGCGACCCGGCTGGTCACCCGCGCGCTGACCGCGTTGCGCCGCACCGGCGCCGACGTGCTGGCGATCGGCGGCAACCACGACAACGGCGCGGCGCTCGACGCGCTGCGCCCGTGGGCCGACGCCGCCGGCATCACGCTGCGCGGCAGCGTGCGGGAGAATCCGGCCGAGCACGTCATCGACGGGGTGACCCGCGACGGCGAGCGGTGGCGGGTCGCCGCGCTGCCGTTCCTGTCCCAGCGCTACGCGGTCCGCGCGGTGGAGATGTACGCGCTCACCCCGGCCGAGGCCAACCAGACCTACGCCGACCATCTCGGCCGGGTGCTCGACAAGCTGGCCGAGGGCTTCACCGAGCCGGACCGGGTGCACCTGGTCACCGCGCACCTCACCGTGGTCGGGGCGAGCACCGGCGGCGGCGAGCGGGACGCGCACACCGTGCTCGGCTACGCGGTGCCGGCGACCGTCTTCCCGGGCAACGCGCACTACGTGGCGCTGGGCCACCTGCACCGCTCCCAGCGGGTGATCGGCCCCTGCCCGATCCGCTACAGCGGCAGCCCGCTCGCGGTCGACTTCGGCGAGCAGGAGAACGTCGGCTCGGTGACGATCGTGGAGGTCACCGCCACCACCGCCGCCCGGATCCGGGAGGTGCCGGTGCCCGGCGCGGTGCCGCTGCGCACGGTGCGGGGCACCCTCGCGCAGCTCGCCGAGATCGAGCCGCCGGACGGCTGGCTGCGGGTCTTCGTCCGGGAACAACCCCGGGCCGGGCTGCGCGAGGAGGTCCAGGAGCTGCTCCCCCGCGCGCTGGAGATCCGGATCGACCCGGAGCTGATGCCGGCGCCGGGCAGCGGCACCCGCACCGCCCAGCGGGCCGGCCGCTCGCCGCGCGAGCTGTTCGCCGACTACCTGGGCAGTCGTGGGCACGCCGACGACGGCGTCCGGGAACTCTTCGACGAGCTGCTCGAGGAGGTGGAGCACTGATGCGGCCGATGCGGCTGGACATGGCCGGCTTCACCGTGTTCCGCGAGGAGACCACCGTCGACTTCACCGACGCCGACTTCTTCGCGCTGGTCGGGCCGACCGGTTCGGGCAAGTCGACGGTGCTCGACGCGATCTGCTTCGCGCTCTACGGCACCGTGCCGCGCTGGGGCGGCACGCGCGGGCTGGCCAACGCGCTGGCCCCGTCGGCCACCGAGGCCCGGGTCCGGCTGGTCTTCGAGTCCGCCGGCGACCGGTACGTCGCCACCCGGGTGGTCCGCCGCGACGGCCGGGGCACGGTGAAGACGGCCAACGCCGGGCTCCAGCTCATGCCGCCCGGCTTCGACGTGACCAAGTTGGACACCGGGCTCAGCCCGGAGGATCTGGGTGACGTGGTGGCCGGCACGCCGGCCGAGATGGAGCAGGCCGTGCTGGACGCGGTCGGGCTGCCGTACGAGCAGTTCACCTCGTGCGTGGTGCTGCCGCAGGGGCAGTTCGCCGACTTCCTGCACGCGAAGCCGGCCACCCGGCAGCAGATCCTGGTGAACCTGCTCGGGCTGGGCGTCTACGAGGACGTGCAGAAGAAGGCGGTCGAGCGCGCCGGGCAGGCCGAGGCGAAGCTGGAGACGGTCGACAAGGTGCTCGGCGGTCTCGCCGACGTGGACGACGCGCGGCTGGCCGACGCCCGGGGCCGGGTCGAGGCGGTGCGGGAGCTGGCCGGGGCGGTCGCGGCGGCCGTACCGGAACTGGAACGGGCCCGGGCCACGGCCGGTGAGCGGGCCGCGTCGCTGGCCGCGCTCGACGCCGAGCTGGGCGTGCTGGCCGGGGTCCGGCCGCCGGACGGCACCGCCGAGCTGGCCCGCGCGGTGGCCGCGGCCCGGGTGGCCGTCGACGAGGCGACCGCGGCGGTCGGGTTGGCCGAGGAGCGCGAGGAGAAGCTGCGCGGCGAGCTGGCCGCGGCCGGCGACGAGAGCGCGGCGCGCCTGCTGCTGCGGGCGTACGCCGACCGGGAGCGGTTGACCGGCGAGGCGGCGACGGTCCGCGCGGCGGTCGACGCGGCGCGGGCCGAGCACGACACCGCGGTCGCGGCGCTGGACGCGGCGCGGGCCACCGCCGAGCGGGCCGAGGTCGAGCTGGAGGCGGCGTTCCGGGCGCACGACGAGGCGAAGGCCGCCGACCAGGCGGTGGCGCTGCGGGCGCACCTGGTCGACGGCGCGCCGTGCCCGGTGTGCGAGCAGGTGGTGGTCGCCGTGCCGGCGGTGCCGAAGGGTTCGGCGGTGAGTCGGGCGCTCGCGGCTGGCAAGGCGGCGCGGGCGGCCAGCGAGGCCGCCAAGCGGGTGGTGGCCGAGCGCGACGCCGCCGCCCGTGACCTGGACCGGGTGCTGCTGCGGGTCCGGGCCGAGCAGGACGGGCTCGCCGCGCGGCTGGCCGAGCTGGACGGGCAGCTCGCGGACGCCGCCGCGCCGGAGGCGCTGCGGCGGTCGCTGGCCGAGCACGCCCGGCTCCGGACGGCGTTGGACGAGGCTGGTGGCGCGGTGCGGGCCGGTCGGGAGGCCGCCCGGCGGGCGCGGGGCACGCTCGACGGCGCGCAGGACCGGTTGCGCCGGGCGTGGCGCGACTTCGACGCGGTGCGGGACGGGCTGGCCCGGTTCGGCCCGCCGGCCGCCGACCGGGACGACGTGGCGTCGGCCTGGGCGGCGCTGGCCGGGTGGGCGGGCGAGCAGGCCGACCGGCGGCGGGCCGACCGGAGCGGGTTGGCCGGGTCGGTGGACGCGGCCCGGCGGGCGGCGGGCGAGGTGTCCGACCGGATCGGCGCGTTGTTCACCGCCGCCGGGCTGGACGCGCCGGACGATCCGCTGCGCGACGCCGCGGTGGCGGTGGAGCGGGCCGAGGCGGAGTTGCGCCGGCTCACCGAGCGTCGCGAGCAGGCGACCGAGCTGCGCGAGCAGCGGGCCGGCCACGAGCGGCAGGCGCGGGTGGCCCGCGCGCTCGCGAGCCACCTGCGGGCCAACAACTTCGAGCGCTGGCTGCTCACCGAGGCGCTGGACCTGCTGGTCGACGGCGCGTCGCGGATCCTGCGGGAGCTGTCCGGCGGGCAGTACGACCTGGTGCACGACAAGGGCGAGTTCTTCGTGGTCGACCACCACGACGCCGGGCTGCGGCGCGGGGTGCGGACGCTGTCCGGCGGGGAGACGTTCCAGGCGTCGCTGGCGCTGGCGTTGGCGTTGTCGGAGCAGTTGGCGGGCATGTCGACGAGCGCGGCGAGCCTGGAGTCGATCGTGCTGGACGAGGGTTTCGGCACGCTGGACGCGGCCACGCTGGACACGGTCGCCGCCACGTTGGAGAACCTGGCCGCCCGGGGGGACCGGATGGTCGGGGTGGTCACCCACGTGCCGGCGCTGGCCGAGCGGATCCCGGTCCGCTTCGAGGTCCGCAAGGACGCCCGCACCGCCCGCATCGAGCGGACCGGCCTGTGAGCGCGTGCGGCGGCGCGCGGCGGGGCGCCGCGTGACCGGGCCGTCCCGGGCCGGCGCCCGGTTCTTCGTCGACTCGTGGGACCCGGCGTACGGGGCGTCGTTCGAGGCGGCCGGCGGGACCGGGCCGGCGACGCCGAGCAGCGCCCAGGTGGAGGCCGACGTCGAACTGCCGGTCACCGACTGGCGGGCGATCGATCCCCGTCCCGGGGTGCGGTCGCCGGACGTGGTGCTGCTCGTCGACGGCGTCCGCCGGATCGACGCCAGCGTCTGGACGGCCGAGGAGGACGGCGGCTCGTTCCCCGGCATCGCCGCCTCGTACGCGGCCGGGGTGGTCCGCTGCGACCTGGACCGGGGCGCCGCCGAACTGGCCGGCGCCCGGGTGGGCCGGGGGTTGTTCACCGCCAGCCCGTCGGCGCAGGAGGTGGTGGCCGGCTCGGTCCGCTATCCGGTGCACCGGGTCGGCGGCACCGGCGAGCTGAGCAAGCTGCCGGCCGCGGTGCAGGGCCCGCTGACCGCGCTGGAGGTGGCCGTCTCGGACGCGGTCCGCGCCGACGGCGACCTGCTGGTGGTGGACGGTCCGCTGCGCAGCCGCCGGAACCTCCCCCGCACCCTGGGTTACATCAAGACCCAGCACAGCCAGTATCTCGACGCCCGACTGACCGCGGTGGTGACCGGGCTGGCGCCGGGCCAGCGCTGCCCGGTGTTCCGGCTGGGCACGGCGTGGGGCGGCTGGTCGTGGTATCTGCGTCTGCCGGTGGCCGCCGGGGCGCCCTGGGCGGGCATCGTCCGGATGGAGTGCTCGGCCGAGCTGACCGTGCCGGAGGCGGTCGCGCTTGCCGACCTGTCCCTGGTCACGCTGCCCCGGTTCGCGTCCACCCCGTACAAGGACCCGCGGGCCCCGCAGAACCTGGTGCCGATCGCCGGGTTGGAGCGCAAGCTGCGCGGGATGCTCGGCGACGCCCGGCTGCTGCACCGGGTGCTCACCTCGGCGGCGCGTGGAATGCGGCGCTGATGGGCCGGCGACGGGACGCCGACCGGGTGGTGGCGGACGTCGACACCGGGCAGGCCGAGCTGGTGCCGGACCGGGACCGTCCCGGCTCGTGGACGCTGCTGCTGGACGGCGCACCGCAGTCGCATGTGGACCTGACCGATCCGACGCACGTGGAGTTCGAGTACGTCCGGCGGCTGGCCGCCGCGATCGACCTGGTCGCGCCCGCCGGCGCGCCGTTGCGGGTGCTGCACCTGGGCGGTGGCGCGCTGACGCTGCCCCGGTACGTGCGGGCCACCCGGCCCGGTTCCACGCAGCGGGTGTCCGAGGTGGACGGCGCGCTGGTGGACCTGGTCCGGCGGGAGCTGCCCTGGCCGGCCGATCCCCGGTTGCGGGTGCGGGTGGGCGATGCCCGCGCCACGCTGTCGTCCAGCCGGGACGGGGGGTACGACGTGATCGTCGCGGACGTCTTCGCCGGCGCCCGCACCCCGGCGCACCTGACCTCGGTGGAGTTCGCCGCCGAGGTGGCCCGGGTGCTGGCGCCGGACGGCTGCTACCTGGCGAACGTCGCCGACGGCCCGCCGCTGCGGCACGCCCGCGGGCAGGTCGCCACCGTGCGGACCGTGCTGCCCCGGGCCTGCCTGGTGGGCGACGCGGCGGTGCTGCGCGGCCGGCGGTACGGCAACCTGGTGCTGGTGGCGTCCCGGGTGGAGCCGCCGGTGCCGGAGCTGTCCCGGCGCGCGGCCGGCGACTGGTTCCCGGGCCGGGTGGTGGCCGGCGACGAGCTGGACCGGTTCGCCGGCGGCGTCCCGGTGGTCTCCGACGCGGACGCGGTGGACTCCACCCCGCCGCCACCGGGAATTTTTTCCGTCAGACGTTGATCCGTTCGGCGGCGCGCTGCGTATCACCGGGCGGCCATGCCCGTGGGGGGCCGGCTGATGTCATTGGACACCGGAGGTCTGCATGCATGCGGTGGCGGCCGGCTGGCACGGCGAGGTGGCGCGGCCCGAGTGGATGTTCGCCCGGGCGCAGCCACACTCCCGCGCGTCGCGTTCGGGCCGGGGGGTCGACGCGCGTCCCGCCGATCGCCAGAATGACCCGGTGCCGCCTCGACCCGCCCCCGGACGCCACCAGGCGACCTCCGCCGAGGCCAGCCACTCCGACCAGTTGATCCGTCTGCTCTACGCGGAGCACGCCGGCCCGCTGCTGATGTTCGTGATGCGCCTGACCGGCGGGGACCGGCAGCGCGCCGAGGACATCGTGCAGGAGACGCTGCTGCGGGCCTGGCGCAACGCGCACCGCCTCGGCGTGCAGGGCGGTCAGGGCTCGCTGCGGCCCTGGCTGGTCACGGTGGCCCGGCGGATCGCCATCGACGAGCACCGCAGCGAACAGGCCCGCCCGGCGGAGACGTACGACCGGGACCTGACCGCCTTCGCCGAGTCGGACAGCACCGACCGGGTGCTGCGCACGATGACCGTGGCGGACGCGCTGCGTACGCTCAGCCAGTCGCACCGGGAGATCCTGGTGGCGACGTACTTCCGGGGTCGGACCGTGCCGGAGGCGGCGGAGGAGCTGGGCCTGCCGCTGGGCACCGCGAAGTCCCGGGTCTACTACGCGCTGCGCGCGCTGCGCACGGCTCTGCAGGAGAGGGGGGTGACGGAATGAGCCGGGCCGACCACATGGACGTCGCCGCGTACGCGCTCGGCGTGCTGGATCCGCAGGACATGGAACGGTTCGAGGAGCACCTGGCCACCTGCTGGGCGTGCGCGGCGGAGCTGGAGACGATGGTCCCGGTGGTGGGGCTGCTCTCCGGCATCGACGGCGAGGCGATGGCCGCGTTGGAGCAGACCCACACCGATCCGGCGCTGCTGGACCGGACGCTGGTGGCGGTACGACGGGACCGGCGGCGTACCCGGGTCCGGCAGTTGCTGGCCACCGCGGCGGCCGTGGTGGTGTTCGGCGGCCTGAGCGGCGTCGCGGCCGGTTTCCTCGGCGACGACCCGCCGTCGACGCCGCAGGCCGGGCCGACGCAGAGCGTGCCGACGGTGGCGCCGAGCAGCGACCCGACCGACCCGAACCGGCCGGGCGTCGGCGGCGAGAAGGACATCGAGGGCGACGAGCACAACGCCACCGATCCGGGCACCGGCGTGACGACCACGATGTGGCTGGCGAAGAAGGAGTACGGCACGCAGATCGCCGTGCAGCTCAGCCGGCTGCCCGGGCCGCGCACCTGCCGGCTGGTGGTGGTGCGCAAGAACGCCACGAGCGAGGTGGTGGGCACCTGGTCGGTGCCGGGCGGCGGCTACGGCACCAACCAGAACCCGCTCGCGCTGGAGCTGAGCGCGTCGACCTCGGCCCCGCTGGCCGACATCGAGAAGGTCCAGGTGCAGTCCGTGGACGTCAACGGCGTGGCGAGCCCGTTGGTGACCGTCTCCGACCTCTGAACCCACCGCGCCGACGGCGCCGGGCGGCCACGGCCGTCCGGCGCCGTCGTGTCGTTCCCGGACCGTTCCGTTCCGTCGTGGTGGCGCACGGGCCACGGACCGGATCGGTTCAATCCGTCCACTGTGAAATGGCCCACCCTTTTGACTTCAACCTTGACAGCACCGTCGCCCGTACTACCCGGCGAACTGCCAAGAACGAGGAGGGCACGTGGCACACCACATGCGGACGACCGTCATCGTCGCGAGCGCGATGGTCGCACTTACGGCCTGCGCCCCCGCAGGCTACGACGGGGCGAACTCGAGCGCGGCGGAGCCGGTCGCCGTCGCCGCGGCCGAACCCACCGCGGCGGCCGAGCCGGAGGCGTCGGCCTCCCCGGAGACCCCCGCCGCCGACCAGGCGCCCCCGTCGGACGTGAAACTCACCGACGAGCTGGTCGGCAAGAAGCTGCCCCGGATGGGCAAGGTCGTCACCGACCAGGACGGCTGGGTGCTGTACCGGTTCGACAAGGACTCGTCGAACCCGGCGCAGTCCAACTGCGTGGACAAGTGCGCCGAGGTCTGGCCGCCGGCGCTGACCGACGGCAACCCGCAGCTCCAGGGCGTCTCCGACGACAAGGTCGGCACCGTCACCCGCCAGGACGGCACCCGGCAGATCACCATCGGGGACTGGCCGGTCTACCGCTACATCGGGGACAAGAAGCCGGGCCAGTGGAAGGGCCAGGGCGTCGGCGGCACCTGGTTCGTCGTGGACCCGAACGGCAAGAAGAACCTGACCTGCCTGCCGACCGGCACCCCCAAGCCGGTCGCCCCGCCGGCGTCGGGTGGCTCCGGCGACTCGGGCGGCGGCTCGGACTACTCGTACTGACCGCACCGGACACGGTGACCGGCCGCCGCCGGGGAGGGCGCGGCCGGTCACCGTGGTGGACCCGGGAGGCGGGGCGTACCGGCATCGCCCCGCCTCCCGGCACCGACACACCGCCGCGCGCCCGAGGGTGCACGGCGGTGTCCGTCGTCACGGCGGAGCCGCGTGGCAGAGTGGCGGGGTGACCTCGCCCGCCGCCCGCCGTACGCTGCGCCCCCCGGCCGGCTACCGGCTGGCCGCCTCGGTGCGGGCGTTGACCTTCAGCCCGTACGACCCGTGCGCGCGGATCGCCGCCGGCAGCTTCTGGTGGGCCACCCGCACCCCGGACGGTCCGGCCACGCTGGCGCTGCGCCCCGAGGCCGGCGAGCTGGTCGCCGAGGGGTACGGCCCGGGCGCGGCGTGGGTGGTCGACCGCGCCGACCGGGTGGCCGGGCTGGCCGACGACCTGACCGGCTTCGCCGCGTTGGCCGCCACGCACCCGCTGGTGGCCCGGCTGGCCCACCAGCACCACGGGTTGCGGATGCCGGCCACCGGCCAGGTGTTCCCCCGGCTGTTGCGGGCCGTCTTCGAGCAGAAGGTCACCGGCAAGGAGGCCTACCGGGCGTACGCGGCGACCGTGCGGCACTTCCGTGAGCCGGCGCCGGGGCCGCGGCAACCGCTGCTGCTGCCGCCGACGCCGGACGCGGTGGCGGCCACGCCGTACTGGGTGTTCCACCCGTTCGGGGTGGAGCAGCGGCGGGCCGACACGCTGCGCCGCGCCGCCGCCGTCGCGGACCGGCTGGAACGCTGCGCGGACGCCGCCGAGGCGACCCGCCGGCTCACCGCGATCCCCGGCATCGGGCCGTGGACCGCCGCTGAGGTGGTCCGGATCGCGTACGGGGACCCGGACGCGGTCAGCGTCGGCGACTACCACGTGCCGAACACGGTGGCCTGGGCGCTGGCCGGCGAACCGCGCGGCGACGACGCCCGGATGCTGGCGCTGCTGGAGCCGTTCCGGGGCCACCGGGGGCGGGTGTGCGTGCTGCTGGAGGCCGCCGGCGTGCAGGCGCCGAAGTACGGCCCGCGCGCCCCGATCCGCTCGTTCGCCCGTTACTGAGCGGTCACCGGCCGGCGCAGAGCCGACGCAGCGTCCGCCCCAGCCACCACGCGTACCCGAGCTGGAAGCCCCGGGTGACCGGCCCGGCGGCGCGCACGTACCAGTGGGCCGGCCGGCTGAACGCGGTCACCTCGAACCAGGTCCCGTCCGCGCCGCGGGTGACCAGGAACGCCTCCTCGCCGATCTCCGGGTGCCCGGGCAGCGTGCCGTAGCCGAAGCCGGCCCGGTCCGGCTCGTCCACGGCCCAGACCACCTCGGTCGGCCCCCAGATCCGCGCCGGCCCGACGCCCAGCCCCGGCGTGACCCGCACCCCGGGCGCGGCGCGCGGCGCGTCGGCGCGCATCACCACGCCGGCGGCGCGGTGCAGCCGCCAGCCGAGCACCGCGTCCGCCGCGACCGGAAACGCGCCGTCCGGCAGCCGGACCCGGTGGCGCAGGTGGTGGTAGCCGGCCGGTCGGCCACCGTCGCGGGTCGCGCCCACCTCGGGGTACGTCAACTCGGGCACGTCGGCCACCTCCTCGCGCGGGGACACCCGCCAGGGTACGACCGCCCGGGGCGGATGTGGTGAGCTGACCCGGTGACCGACGACGTGACCATCGCCCCCGCCGTCGTCGCGGACGCCGGTGAGATCCTCACCGTGCAGCGTGCCGCATACCTGGTGGAGGCGCAGCGGTACCGGGACGCGTTCCTGCCCCCGCTGACCGAGACGCTGGACGAGGTCCGGGCGGCGCTGGACGGCCCGGTCGTGGTGCTCGCCGCCCGGCGCGGGACCCGCCTGGTCGGCTCGGTACGGGCCCGCCTCGACGGCGACACCGCCCACGTCGGCCGCCTCGCGGTCGCCCCGGACCAGCAGGGACGCGGCATCGGCGGGCGGCTGCTGGCCGCGGTGGAGCACGCCTGCGCCGGCCGGGTGGCGCGGTTCGCGTTGTTCACCGGCGCGCAGAGCGCGGACAACCTGGGCCTGTACGCGCGGCGCGGCTACCGGGTGGTGGCGCACCGGCCGGACGAGAACGGCAACCGGTTGGCGATCCTGGAGAAGGTCAACGCTCCTCGCAGCGACGCCTGAGCCCGTCCGCCTCCTGCCGCAGGTAGCCGCGGACGGTCGACCCGAAGATCAGCCCGACCAGCCCGGCCAGCGGCCCGCTCTGCGTCAGGGCCAGCTCGGCCCGGGTCCGCCCGTCGGCCAGCGGCACCAGCCGGTGCTCGCCCCGGCTGCGTACGCCGGGGCTGGTGGACTCCCAGACGAACCCGGACTGCGGGTCGATCTCGGTGACCCGCCAGAGGGCCGGACGCAGCCGGGGCTGCTCGAGCCGGGCCGTCGAGCCGAGGACCAGCGGCCCGGACTCCAGCCGGCGGGCGGCGGTGACGGACGGCGTCCACTCCGGCCAACGCTCCACGTCGGTCTGCACCGTCCACACCCGCTCGATGTCGGCGGCGATCTCGACGGACGCGACGAATCGCATGGCATTCCTCCCCCGTGAGCCATTCCGCCCACGCTACGCCGCCGCCCGCCGGTCCGTTGTCCGTCCCGCCCGTCGATCTCGACCGGTTCCCGTCCGGCCGGGGCTGGGGTCAGGCGGCCTCGCGGAGGTCGGCCAGGCCGACCGGCGCGTACCGCCGGAGCAGGCGCTCCAACTCGGCCACGGAGCCCACCTCGCCGACGACGTTCGCGCCGCCGCCGTGCGCCGCCGGGTAGCGGTGCACGAGGCGGTAGCGGTACCGCCCCCGGACCAGTTCCACGCTGACCCGCCAGCGACCGCAGCATCCGCAGCTCCACTCCGGCACGCCGCGACGGTAGCTCTGACCTGCGGTTTCGCCATCCGGTCGCGGGTGACGAAGGGCTCGCGGCGGGACACGCCGCACCCGGGGCGGCGGTGAGATGGCTCACGGGTGTCGGCGGGGTCTGGTTGACTGGTCGCCGTGGACCTGCCGATCAACCCGCCGGTCGAGCCGATGCTCGCCAAGAGCCTGGCCGAACTGCCCACCGATCCCGGCCTGACCTACGAGCCGAAGTGGGACGGCTTCCGCTGCATCGTCTTCCGCGACGGCGACGAGGTCGAGCTGGCCAGTCGCGGCGGCAAGTCGATGACCCGCTACTTCCCCGAGGTGGTCGAGCAGGCACGCCGCCAGCTCCCGCGCCGGTGCGCGATCGACGGCGAGCTGATCGTGATCCGCCGGGACGGTCCCGACGGGCAGCCGCGGCTCGACTTCGAGCTGCTGGCCCAGCGGATCCATCCGGCCAAGTCCCGGGTGACCATGCTGGCCGAGACCACGCCCGCCGACTTCGTCGCGTTCGACCTGCTGGCGCTCGACGACGAGCTGCTCACCGACCGGCCCTACCCGCAGCGCCGGGAGCGGCTGGAGCAGGCCCTGGCCGGGGTCCGGCCGCCGGTGCACGTGACGCAGGTGACCACCGACCCGGCAACGGCCCGGCGCTGGTTCGAGGTGTTCGAGGGCGCCGGCCTGGACGGGCTCATCGTCAAACCGGCCGACCTGCCGTACGAGCCGGGCAAGCGGTTGATGTTCAAGGTCAAGCACGCCCGCACCGCGGACGCGGTGGTGGCCGGTTTCCGCTGGCACAAGTCCGGCCCGGTGGTCGGCTCGCTGCTGCTGGGGCTCTACGACGACGACGGGGTGCTGCACCACATCGGCGTCAGCTCCTCGTTCACCATGGCCCGGCGCAAGGAACTGCTCGACGAGCTGGAGCCCTACCGCGAGGTCGGCGACGAGCACCCGTGGGCGCACGGCGACCACGAGCGGGGCCAGCGCATCCCCGGTGGGGTGAGCCGGTGGACCGGCGGCAAGAACCTGGAGTGGGAGCCGTTGCGCCCCGAGCTGGTGGTCGAGGTCGCCTACGACGCGATGGAGGGCGACCGGCTGCGGCACACCGCCCGGTTCCTCCGCTGGCGTCCCGACCGGGATCCCCGCTCGTGCGGGTACGGCCAGCTCGACCGCCCGATCCGCTACGACGTCGACGAGGTGCTGCGCGGCGATCCGGCGGCGACGGTGAGCGACACCCGCGGCCGGGCGTAGCCTGGCGGTCGACCCGATCATGGAAGGCGTCCACGTGACCCGTCTCCCCGACCGGCCCCGCCGGGTCCGGCCCGCGCTGGCCGCGTTCGTCGCGGCGCTGGTGCTCACCGCCGGTTGCACGCTGCCGGCGTTCGCGCCGCGCACCGAGAACGGGGGCGCGGTCGAGGCGGCCCCGCCGGGCAGCGCGCCCACCTGGCGGGCCTGCCCCGAGGTGCCGGGTGAGCTGGTCGGCCGGGGCGCGCCCGACATGCGCTACGAGTGCACCCGGATCGCGGTGCCCCGCAACTGGGGCGCCGGGGCGGCCACCGGCGCGACCGCCGGGCCGGGCACCGGCGAGACGTTCGAGATCGCGCTGATCCGGGCCCGGTCCACCAAGCAGCGCGACCGGATCGGGTCACTGGTGGTCAATCCGGGCGGCCCCGGGGCGTCCGGCGTGGACACCGCCGTCTACCTCTCCTTCGGCCCGGCGTTCGGCGGGCTGCCGACGGCGGTCACCGAACGGTTCGACATCGTCGGCTTCGACCCGCGCGGGGTGGCCCGGTCCAGCCCGGTGAGGTGCATTCCGGACGCCGACCTGGACGCCAGCTTCGGCTACGACCCCGACCCGGAGAGCCAGGCGTCGTTCGACGGCTTCGTCGACCTCAACCGGCGCATCGGTCAGCGGTGCGGCGCGAAGTACGGCGACCAGCTCCCGCTCTACGGCACCGAGCAGGCCGCGCGGGACATGGACGCGGTGCGCGCGGCGGTCGGCGACGAGAAGTTGAGCTACCTCGGCTACTCCTACGGCACGCTGCTCGGCGCGACCTACGCCCAGCTCTACCCGCAGCGGGTGCGCGCGCTGGTGCTCGACGGCGCGGTCGACCCGCGGCAGCAGCTCGTCGCCGGCTCGGAGAGCCAGGCCAAGGGCTTCGAGCGGGCGTTCGACAACTTCTCCGCGTGGTGCGCGGCGAACGCCGGCCGCTGCCCGATCGCGCCGGACGCCCGCGGCGCGGTCACCGCCGCGATCGACAAGGCCAACACCTCCCCGGTCCGCGGCGCGGGCGGCCGGGAGGCCACCGCCGGCTGGGTCTTCTACGCGGTGATCTCGTCGCTCTACACCGAGCAGGGCTGGCAGGAGCTGGCGCGCGCGATCGACGACCTCCAGGGCGGCGACCCGGCGGGCGTGTTCAAGCTCGCCGACGCGTACGCCGGTCGCGAGGACGACGGGCGCTACTCCAACCTGTTCGACGCCAACCTGGCGGTGAACTGCGCCGACGAGACCGAGAAGCCGACCCGGGAGCAGGTCCGGTCGTTGCAGTCGCAGTGGCGGCAGAAATATCCGCTGTTCGGCCCGGCGTTGGCGGTGGGGATGCTCGGCTGCGTGGAGTGGCCGGGCGGGCGGGACCCGTACCCGACCGGGCGGGCGGTCGGCGCGCCGCCGATCCTGGTGGTCGGCACCACCGGCGACCCGGCCACGCCGTACGAGCAGACCGGGGCGCTGGCCTCGATGCTGGGCGTCGGCCGGGTGCTCACCTGGGAGGGCGAGGGGCACACCGCGTACCCGCAGACCGCGTGCGTGAACGCGGCCGTCGACGCGTACCTGATCTCGCTCACCGTCCCCCGGGAGGGGCTGCGCTGCCCCGCCCGGTGACGGTGCGGCGGCCGGTCAGCCGGCAGCCGGGGGCGTCCAGTCGGCCGGCAGGTGCCCGATGCGGACCCGCTGCGGGTGGTCGCCGACTCCGACGCTTGCCACCTTCTGCCCGGTGGCGAAGTTGATGGCGGTGACCTGGTCGGCGCCGGATTCGGAGATCACGCAGTCCCGGCCGTCCCCGCTGACCGTGGCCCAGTACGGCTTGCTGGCCGGCACCAGCGTCCCCGGCAGCAGCGTGGCCCGGTCCACCACCGTCGCGTAGTCGTCCATGGTGCCGGCGACGCAAAGCCGCGAGCCGTCCGGGCTGACCGACAGCCCGTGGTGCCGGGAGTCGTTCACCCAGGTGGTGCGGTCCTCGCTGGTGGCCGGGTTCTTCGGCAGCGTGGCGACCCGGGTGATCCGGTCGGCGGCCACGTCGTACTCGACCAGGCCGTTGAAGAAGGACACCTGGAAGTAGAGCCGGCTGCCGTCCGGGGTGAACACCGCCGGGCGGACCGCGTCGGAGAGGTCGCGGCGGCCGGCGGCGTCCAGCCGCTCCCGCATGTCGATCACCTTGACCACCTGGTAGGTGGTGGCGTCGGCGACGGTGATCCGGCGGTCGCCCTTGGTCCAGTCGAGCCAGGGCGCGTCCAGGTCGGTGTTGACCTCGCCGATGGACATGTTCCACAGTCGATTGTCGCGGGTGAAGATGTTCTCGTGTGGCTTGTCGCCGGTGCCGAACGAGCCGAGTTGCTGGCCGGTGCGGATGTCCAGCACGTGCACCGTGTTCGAGGTGGAGGCGGAGACCGCGACCCGGGTGCCGTCCGGCGACACGGCCATGTGGTCGGCGCGGTAGCCGGAGACCGGGAACCGCCAGCGGACCGCGCCGGTGGCGAGGTCGATCGAGACCACGTCGGCGAAGCTGGGCCGGGACGCGACGAGCGCGGTGCCGTCCGGTGTGGTGTACATGTCGTCGACGAACTGGTCGTGCCCCTCCCCCGGCCCCTGCCGGATGCCGAGGAAGTAGGCCAGCTTGATCGGGTTGAGGTAGATCTCGCGCAGCCGTGCCTCCCGGTCCGGGATCACGTTGATCCGGCCGAGCTTCGCGTAGTCGCCGCGGGAGCGGATGACGTCGGCGGTGCCGTCCCAGTTGTTGCCGACGAACATCACCTCCTGGAGCGCGACGGCCGCGGCGGCGGGCGTGGGCGTGGCGGCCAGCGGAGTCGGCAGGGCGAGCGCGAGCGCGGCCAGCGCGGCGAGGCCGGCGCGGCGGCGGGATCGGGACGGGCGGGGTGGCACGGGGGTCATGGACGCCTCCTGACGGCCGGTGGGACATCGACGTTTCTCGGTGGCTCGATCGGTGTTACCTTGCGGTAACAACCAGGAGAGCAACCGGCCGGCCACGGCGGCTAGGAACCGGACGCCAACGCCCGACCGGCCCGGTTGTGCCGCGACGACAACGGGAAGCGGGCACCGATGACCCGGACCGGAGACGCCCCCACGTTCGGCGCGTTGCTGCGCGACCTGGCCGGCGACGCGGCCGCCGTGGAGGAGGTGGCCCGGGCCGCCCGCGCGGACTCCCCGGAGGTGGCCCGCCTGCCGGCCGGCGAGGTCCGCCGGCAGGTGGTCCTGCTGCTGACCAGCGGGCTCGGCGCGCTGGAACGGCACGAGGATCCGGCCGGGCGGGACTTCACCGAGGCCCGCCGGCTGGGCGCGGACCGGGCGGCGCAGGGCATCTCCGTCGCGGGCCTGCTGCGCGGCGTCCAGGCCGGCCGGGACCGGGCGGTGGAGCTGGTGGTCCGGCACGGCCGGGCCGCCGGCATCCCGGACCAGGTGCTGCTGGAGGGGCTGCTCGTCATCGGCCGGTACGCCGCCGCGGTGGAGCGGGCGGTGGTGGACGGGCACCGCGCCGCCGAGCGGGAACTGGCCGGCACCGGCGCGACGGTCCGGGCGCGACTGCTGCGCCGGCTGCTGCTCGACGGTCCGGCCGGCGCGGCCCCGGCCGAGCTGGCCCGCTTCGGGTTACGGCCGGACGGGCGCTACCACTGCCTGGTCACCGCGCATCCCGACCCGGTGCGGTCGCTCACCCTGCACCGGCAGCTCACCCGGCACGGCGGCCTGGTCGGCACCGTCGAGGACCGGCTGGCCGGGCTGCTCCCCCGGCTGCCCGACGCCGCCCCGGCCGGCCTGCTGGCGCTGGCGGCGCCCGCGCAACCGCTGGAGCGGGCCCCGACCATGTACGCGCTCTGCCTGGCGGCGCTGCGCACCGCGACCCGTCGCCGGCTACGCGGCCTGCGTCGGGTGACGGACCTGGCCGGGGAGACCGCGCTGGCCGCCCAGCCGGCGCTGGCCGAGCTGCTGCGGGACGCGTTGCTCGGCGCGCTCGACCCGGCCGACGAGTTCCACCGCGAGCTGGCCACCACGGCGCTCGCCTGGCTGGATCACGGCCAGCGGCTGGACCAGACCGCGGCGGCGCTGCACGTGCACCCGAACACGGTGCGGTACCGGCTGCGCCGGCTCCGGGAGGTGACCGGCGGGCCGCCGGTCGAGGAGGGCGCGCGGTGCACGGTGCCGCAGACCGTGCACTGGTGGTGGGCGCTGCGGAGCTGGCTGGACGGGTGCTGACCCACCGGCCTCACCGGCGGCGGCGCCGGACCCGGGGCCCGCCGGACCCGGTCTCGGGCGTCGGGCGGGGCGGTTCGGGCAGCACGACGCCCTGCCGGGCGGCCATCTCCTCCACCAGCGCCCGCAGCCGCCGGACGTCGGCCTTCAGCTCCTCCTGCTCGGCGTGCTCGAACGCGTCGTCGTCGACGATCAGCCGGCTGGCGAAGTGCGCGGTGATCAGCGGGATGACCAGCAGCACCATGGTGGAGATGAGCAGCGCGGCGAGGAACCGGCCGGCGAACGTGGTCGGGGAGATGTCGCCGTACCCGACCGTGGACGCGGTCACCACCGCCCACCAGACCGAGTCGGCGGCGCCCTTCTGCTCGGCCTGGCTGTAGAGCACGCCGGCCACCACGATCATCAGCAGGTACGAGGTGATCAGCGTCCGGGGCGAGTTGGCGAACCAGACCAGCCCCCGGTAGATCCAGCGGAACGGCAGCAGCAGAAGGTCCATGGCGTCATGCTGCCCGGCCATCGCCACCCGCCGTTGTGCCAGGCTGGTCGGATGACCGAGGTGATCTTCCGGGAGGCGGTCCGCGCCGACCTGCCCGACGTGCTGGCCCTGCTCGCCGACGACGTGCTGGGCCGCACCCGCGACCGGCCCGACGTCGACGCGGCGTACGAGCGGGCGTTCGCCGACCTGGCCGCCGACTCGCGCAACCACCTGATCGTCGCCGACGACGGTGGTGAGCTGGTCGGCTGCTTCCAGCTCACGTACATCCCGGGGTTGGGCCGGCACGGCGCGGAGCGTGCGCTGATCGAATCCGTGCGGGTCCGCTCCGACCGGCGCGGCCGGGGGTTGGGCCGGACGATGATGCGCTGGGCGATCGACCGGGCCCGCGAGCGGGGCTGCGCGCTGGTGCAGCTCACCACCGACAAGCGGCGCGCCGACGCCCACCGCTTCTACCGCGACCTGGGCTTCGTGGCCAGCCACGAGGGGATGAAGCTGGCGCTGTAGGGGGTCCGGCTCCCGCCTGCGGGGGAGGCCGCGCGGCCGGCCGGTGACCAGGCTGGGGGCATCCACCGCTGAGGAGGTCCGATGCCCGCCGACACGCTGTCCCCGCCTGCCGTCCACCCCCACGACGGCCGCCCGCCGCCACGGTGGGCGGTCCGCGCCGCCCACCTGATCCCGCTCGTCGTGCTCCCGTCCGGGTTGTGGCGGATCGCGCTGGTGGCCGGCCTGCCGATCGGCGCCGTGGTGGCCGGCGTCCCGATCCGGCCCGGGTTCGGCGAGAGCGTCTACATCGTCGCGCTCAGCCTCGTCTCGGAGGGGTTGGCGCTCCTCGCGCTGGGCCTGGTCCGCCCGTAGGGCGAGGTGTTCCCCCACCGGCTCCCGTGGATCGGTGGCCGGCGGGTGCCGCCGCCGTTCGCGGTCGCCGCCGCCACCGCCGGCGCCGTCGTGCTCACCGTGATCTGGGGGTACGCGATGTGGGGCGCGCTGGTGCACGGCAACGACCTGGGGTTGCCGACCGGTGGTTTCGCGCTCCTGGCCGGCTGCTACGCCCCGCTGGTGCTCTGGGGCCCGCTGCTGCTGGCCGTCACCTGGGCCTACCACCGCCGCCGATCGGGCGGGTAGGTCAGGCTCGCACCGGACGGCTGCTAGTCGGTGGCCCTAGGGTGCCCGGTGCCGGCATGTCTGATCCAGCAGGTGCGGGTGTCGTGATCGACCAGATACCAGATGCGACCACCGGCGGTGACCTCGTACTGCCATTGCGGCAGCGTCTCGTGGCGGTGCACGCCGACGGCGAGGGCGCCTTTGAGAGGGTGCTGGCGGCTGGTCGGTGGCGCAGGGCAGGGGTCAGCTTCGATGGCGTCGAATGCGGCGCGTGTGTTGGCCGCCGCTTGGCGGCACAGTTCCTCCCAGCCCTTGGCCGCGTCGTTGGTGGCGAATCGCAGGGCGTAGCCGCCAGGGCGGGGCGGTGGCGCGGCCCGATCGCCTCGCTTCGCGCTCACTCGCCGGTGGGGCGCGTGACCGGCCCGAAGTCGTCGTCGCTCGGCGTGGTCAGGACCCGGTGCAGGTCGGGGTCGCCATGAACCTCGGCGGTGTGCCGCCACTCGGTGAGCAGCTGAGACAGCGCGGCGGTGTTGCCCACCGCGGCGGCGGCCTCCGCCGTGGCGATGAACTCGTCGGCCATCTGATGGGCATCCTCCGTGGGCAGGAATCGCACCCAAGGCAGCACGGTGGGCAGCGCCTCACGTACCAGACCAGGGTCACGGCGGACCAGGCTGGCCAGCAGCCGGGCGGTCAGGTCTACCACCTCACCCTCGGCAGCCGCACGGTCGGCGGACATCAGCACCAGGTCGGCGGCGTCTCGGCGACGCAACCGCAGCGCGCGGGCGCGGGACAACCGCTCGGCCGTTTCCGCCGGCTGACGCAGCAGTTCGGAGAACGGCACGGACTCCAACGGCATGGACATGACATCAACACTACTTCAGAAGTAGGAGAGACTGCTAGCGAACGGCGCGGGTCAGTCGGTGAGCAGGTGGCCGTCGCGCAGGACCAGGGTTCGGTCGGCCAGCTCGATCAACGCCGGATCGTGCGTGGCGACCAGCGCGGTCATGCCCCGGGCGTGCACCACGGCACGGATCAGGTCCATGATCGAACGCCCGGTCTCGGAGTCGAGCTGACCGGTCGGCTCGTCGGCGATGAGCAGGTCCGGCTCGTTCGCCAACGCCCGGGCCACCGCCACCCGCTGCTGCTGGCCGCCGGACAACTCGTACGGGCGCTGCGCCGCGTGCGCGCCCAGCCCGACCAGTTCCAGCAGCACCGCCACCCGCTGCTCCCGCTCCGCCGCCGGCACCTTGGCCAGCCGCAGCGGCACCCCGACGTTCTCCGCCGCGGACAGGATCGGCACCAGACCGAACGTCTGGAAGACGAAACCGACGGTGCCCCGGCGCAGCGCCAGCAGTTCCCGCTCCCCCGCCGACGTCACGTCGTGCCCGGCCACCTCGATCCGGCCGGCGTCCGGCCGGTCCAGACCACCGATCAGGTTCAGCAGCGTGGTCTTGCCGGCCCCGGACCGGCCGCGCACGGCGACCAGCTCCCCCCGGCCGGCGGTGAGCGAGACGTCCCGTACGGCGTGCACGGCGTGCTCCCCCCGGCCGAAGGTACGGCTCACCCCCTCGACCCGGACCACGTCCTCGACCGGCGTCGCCGGCAGCACCACAGCCTGGTCGGTCATCGCTCGTTCTCCTCGGCGTACGTCCGGTCGCCGGGGCGGACCTCGACGTGGTCGGGTTCCAGGTCCAGCCGGACCCGGTCGCGCAGGGCCAGCGCCTCCACGAACGGCGCCGGCAACTGCATCCGGCCGGTCCGGTCGAGCACCGCGTACTCCTCGCTGACCAGCTCGGTGCCGCCGTCGGCGGTGACCCGCGCGGTCCGGCGTACCTCGGAGGCGGTCCGGCCGTCGCGGATGGCGACGGTCCGGCGGACCTGGCCGGACACGGCGTGGTCGTGGGTGACCACGACGATGGTCACCCCCAGCTCGGCGTTGATGGTGCGCAGCGCGGCGAAGACCTCCGCGCCGGTCGCCTCGTCCAGCTCGCCGGTCGGCTCGTCGGCGAAGAGGATCTCCGGGTCGTTGGCCACCGCCACGGCCACCGCGCACCGCTGCTGCTCGCCGCCGCTCATCTGACCCGGCCGACGGTCCGCGCAGTAGCCGACCCCGACCAGGTCGAGCAGCCGGCGGGCCCGCTCCCGCCGGCCCCGCCGGCCGCCGGGCCGCCGGGCCAGCCGCATCGGCAACTCCACGTTCTCCACCGCGGTCAGGTACGGCAGCAGGTTGCGGCCGGTCTGCTGCCAGATGAAGCCGACCATCTCCCGCCGGTACGCCAGCCGCTTCCGGTTGGAGAGGGCGAGCAGGTCGTACTCGGCGACCCGGGCGATACCGGCGGTCGGGGTGTCCAACCCGGACAGGATGTTGAGCAGGGTGGACTTGCCGGAGCCGGAGGCGCCCACGATCGCGACCAGCTCGCCGCGGTCGATGACCAGGTCGAGGCCCTGGAGTGCGACCACCTCGACGCCCTCGGTCTTGAAGATGCGCACCAGCCCGTCGCAGACGATGTGCCCGCGCAGCCGGTCCCGTCCGCCGGCCCGTTCGGCGGCGCGCTCCGCGGCACGCTGTTGCAGGGCGGCCAGGTCCGGCACGGCCATCGGCGGTCCGGGATCGTGGCGCGGCGCCGGACGCGCCGAGCCGGAGGCGGTCGCGGTCATCTCAGCTCTCCTCTCCGAGCCGCAGCACCTCACCGAGGCGCATCCGGCGGTTGTTCACGGCCTCCACGGTGATCGCGAAGCCGAGGGCCAGCAGGGCCAGGGCGGACACCCCGGCCACCAGGCCGGGTTCGAACGCCGGACGCACGGTCACCCCGCCGGTGAACGCGGGCAGTCCGAGCACCGGGGTGAGCAGCAGCGGCAGCAGCGCGCCGACCACCGCCCCGGTGAGCACCGACACCAGCACCAGCGGCGTCAGCTCGACCAGCAACAGGCCGCGCCACTGCCGTCGGGACAGGCCCATGGTGCGCAGCCGGGACAGCACCTGCCCCCGGGACCGCGCGCCGGCGAGCACCGCGAACGCGAGCCCGAGCAGGCCCAGCACCGCGCCGCCGCCGGCGCCGAGCACGAACCCGAACACCAGCAACCCGTTCACGCCGCTGCCGCCCAGCTCGGCGCGGACGTCGGCGCGGGTGGTCACCTGCGGCGGGCGGGCCCGGTCC
This sequence comes from Micromonospora sp. AKA38, assembly GCF_027925725.1. Taxonomy (NCBI): domain Bacteria; kingdom Bacillati; phylum Actinomycetota; class Actinomycetes; order Micromonosporales; family Micromonosporaceae; genus Micromonospora; species Micromonospora sp. AKA38. Next base: position 430,781 of record NZ_BNEI01000002.1, read on the forward strand.
CCGTTCTCCACCGTTCCGATCCGCAGGTAGCGGCGCTGCCCCTCGGTCGCCACCCGGTTCACCTCGGCCCGGTCCACGCCGGGCCCGGCCAGCACGAAGCCGGTGGGGGCGAGCGGGTGCGGGGCGTCCGCCGGCAGGCTCGGCCAGGGCAGCACCACGAACCGGGTCGCCTCGCGGTCGACGAGCGCGAACCCGTCGACGGTGGCGGCGACGCGCAGCGGCAGCCGGTTGCCCTGCACGTCCAGCCAGGCGGGACGGCGTCCCTCGGCGTCCGCCAGCCCCGCCCCGGCCAGCTCCGCGGCGACCGTCGGGGACACCAACGCCGGCAGTGGGGTGCTGCCGCCGCCGAGCAGCGGGCCGGGCACGCGCACGGGTACGCCGGCGCGTCGGGCCACCTCGGCGAACCGGTCGCCGTCGACCATCAGCACCCGCAGCTCCCGGATCGGGGCCGGCCGGCCGGCCCGGTCGAGGTACGGGCGCTGGGCCCGCACGGTCAGCAGCGGGGCCACCGCGCGGACGCCGGGCAGCGCGGCCAACTCACCGGCGGTGTCCGGCGCGAACCGCTCGCCGTCGACCAGCAGGTCGCCGGGGACGGCGCGGGCGGCGGCGGTGTCCCGGCCGGCCTCGATGCCGGTGGCCACCACCCCGCAGAACGCGGCGGTGGCGACCGCCAGCACCACCACGACCAGCGGTCCGGTGCTGGCGGCCCGGCCGGCGCGGGCGGTGCCGAGGAACGCGACGCTGCCGCGCGCCCGCGCCGTCACGCGGCTGAGCAGCCGCAACGGCCATGGGTACGCGCGCAGCGCCAGCACCGCCGCGGCCACCGCCAGCAGCACCGGCACGGAGACCAGCAGCGGATCCACCGATCCCGGCGTGAGCCCTCGCCGACGCAGCAGGAACGCCCCGAGCACGGCGACCCCGAGCACCGCCACCTCGACGGTCAGCCGCAGCGCCGGCGACCGGCCACCGAGGTCGGCGCGGCCGGCGACCCGACGGCCCACCGCGAGCGCCGCCAGCGGCGGAAGCAGGGTGGCCAGCACCGCGGCGACCAGTACCCACCGCGCCGACGCGCCGGCGCCGGGCAGCAGGCCGGCGAGCAGCCAGCCGATTCCGGCCGCCGCCGGCAGCACCAGGGCGGACTCGGCCAGGCCGCGACGCAGCACGTCGCCGGTCGAGCCGCCGCGTGCCCGGATCAGGTGGAACTCGGCCCGGCGGCGACGCGCGGCGAGCCGGGCGGCCAGCAGGGCGAGCCCGGCCAGCGTGGCGAGCAGGCCGGCGGCGATGACCGCCAGCAGCGTACGGGCGGCGGCGAGCGAGGCGGCGAAGCGGCGCAGCGGAACGTCCACGCCCTGGGTCAGCGTGACCGAGGCGGGCCGGGTCCGCTCCAGCCCGTCGATGCCGGCGATCAGCGCGTCGAGCCGGCCGGCGGCGAGCCGGTCCGGGGCGATCCGGTACCGCCAACCGAAGCTCACCGGCCATCCGACCGCGGCGGCGGCATCCACCCCGGCGTCGGCCGTGTAGGCGACCGCCACGAACGGGTCGCCGTCGCCCTCGGGCGGGGTGAGCCGCAGCATCGACGGCAGCGCGTCCCAGACGCCGTTGCCGGGGTCGTTCGGCCGCCACACGCCGACCAGCTCGATCGGGCGGGACTCGAGCGGGGCGCCGCTCGGGTCGAGCAGCGACAGGCGGAACCGGTCGCCGGGCCTGACGCCCAGTCCGGTGGCCACCGCTTCCGCGAGTGCCACCTCGATCGCGCCGGCCTCGGTGACGCCGCGTTCCGGCCACCGCCCGCCGGCCAGCGTGGCCGCCTCGCGCAGCCCGGTGCCGCCGCGCAGGACGAGGTCGATCAGCCCCTTGTCGGTGGAGAGCGTCGGGCCGCGCAGCCGACCCGGCACGGCCTGCGTGACGTACCAGCGTTGCCCGACGACGTCCCGGACCGCGTCCGGCATCCGGTCCTCGATCGCGGCGAGCTGGGGCGCCTGCGCGGCGACCTGGTCGCCGGTCGTGAACGTGGTCGGCGCGGTGGCGTACGTGACGTCGCGCCGGGCCGCCGGCTGCCCGGCCACGTACTCGGTGAGCCCCTGGCCGGTGAGCCGGTCGGCGACCCGCGGCACGCCGGTGATCAGCAGCGCGGTCACCGCGGTCAGCACGGCGAGCAGCAGGAACTGCCCCCCGTACGCCCGGACCCGCCCGGCGGCGCCTGGCAGCCTCATCGGTGCTCACCTTCATTCGCGACTGCGGGACTCCGCTGCGCTGCGTTCCTCGCGCTCATCGGTGCTCACCTTCATTCGCGACTGCGGGACTCCGCTGCGCTGCGTTCCTCGCGCTCATCGGTGCTCACCTTCATTCGCGACTGCGGGACTCCGCTGCGCTGCGTTCCTCGCGCTCATCGGTGCTCACCTTCATTCGCGACTGCGGGACTCCGCTGCGCTGCGTTCCTCGCGCTCATCGGTGCTCACCTTCATTCGCGACTGCGGGACTCCGCTGCGCTGCGTTCCTCGCGCTCATTGCTCCCCCCCGATCCGGAGCTGCACGGCGGCGATCCGCTGGCGGATGCCGGTGGTGACGACGGCGGCGAACGCGAGCGCGGCGAGCAGCAGACCGGCGGCGGTCAGCCCGACCGGCGGCCAGGGCACCGTGAAGACCGCCTCGGGCACCGGCCGGCCGGCCGCCGGGGTGAGGATCACCAGCGGCACCATGGTCGCCGCCACCACGGCTCCGACCAGCAGCCCGACGCCGACCCCGATCGCGGCCAGGAACGTCTGCTCGGCCAGGTACGCGCGGGCCAGCAACCGGCTGGTCGCGCCGAGCGTGGTGAACACGGCGAACTCGGTGAGCCGGCGTCGGGTGGTGGCCCACCCGTCCACGGCCAGGCCGACCAGGGCCAGCAGCACCGACCCGAGCGCGGCGGCGAGCAGCCCGGTGCGGGCCCCCCGCCAGTACGGGTCCCGGGCGGCCTCCTCGGCCACCTGTCGCCGGTCGTGCAGGACGGCGCCGTCGGCCCCGGTGAGCGCCCGCGCGGCGGCGGTGTGCCCGCCCGGCCCGGTCCGCAGCCACCACTCGGCCACCGACCGTACGCCGCCGCGCTGCTGGAGCATCTGGCCGGCGGCGGCGGGCAGGTCGAGGAGCACCCCGTCGCCCTCGGTGCCGGGGACCGCGGCGACCTGACCGACCACTGTGACGTCAAGCGTCACCTCGGCCAGCGACAGTTTGAGCGAGTCACCGGTGCGGACGCTCAGCGCCGCCGCCACGCCCGGGGTGATCAGCACCGGCACCGGCGGGGCGTCGGACCCGGGCACCACCGCGAAACGGGACGGCGGCGTGCCCGCGTACTGGAGGAGCCCGTCGGGCACCCGGAAGCTCCGGGTGGCGTCCACGCTGGTCGGGGTGGCCTGCGCGCCGCCCTGCGGCCCGGCCGCCGGATCGACCACCCGCCAGGCGCCGGTGAGGGGCAGCGGCAGCGCGACGCCCCCGGCGTCGGTGAGCCGCAGCCCCGCCACCAGCAGCCGGTAGGAGCGGCCGACCACGTCGCCGCCGTCGGCTTCGAAGCCGACCAGCCGCAGCGGCACGCCACCGGTGTCGGGCAACGCGACGGAGAAGCGCACCGGCCGGCCGTCGCCGTCGGCCTCGGCCAGCCGCAGTCGCCAGGCGGCACCGGCGTCGGTGGTGAACAGCGCCGTCACGGCCACCGTGGGTGGCGTGTACCTGGTGTCGACCGGGGTGCGGACGGTCCCGGACAGCGTGCGCGCCGCCGCCGGCAGGAGGGTCCCGGCGGGCGTGCCCCGGCCGCCCGCCAGCCGGTCCAGCAGCGCGGCGGTGGACGCCCCGCCGTCGGCGTCGTCGAGCCGGAGCATCCCGCGCGCGGCGGCGGCGTCCAACGCGACCGCGGTGGCCGGGCGGGCCTCCCGACCGACCCGGATGTCGTCGCGCCAGGCCGGCAGCACCCGGTCCAGCCCGGGGGCGGCGGCCAGCGCGGCGGCCCGGCCGTCGGGGGCGGTGCCGTCGCGTTCGGTCAACCGCAGGTCGGTGCCGACCGTGTGCCAGGCCTGGTCCCGCTGCGACCGCTCCCAGGAGGCCACCAGCGACCAGGCCAGCGTGCTGCCGCCGACGGCGAGCGCGAGCAGCAGCACCGGCCCGGCGTGCGGGCGGCGGCCCGCCTGCCACATGCCGAACATGGTCGCGTTCCACGGTCGCCGGTCGACGAGCCGTTCGGCGAGCCGGGTGGCCGGCGGCAGCAGCCGCAGCGCGATCACGGCGCCGGCCAGCACACCGATGGTGGGCGCGGCGGCGAGCAGCGGGTCGATGCCGAGGCTGCCGTTCGCGCCGGCCAGCGGCGACGAATACTGCCGCAGCTGGGTCCAGGCGAGCACGGCCAGCGCCACCAGGGCCAGGTCGACGCTGGCGCGTTGCACGGCCGCACCCCGACTCGGCCGGGAGCGGGCGGCCATGTCGGCGACGTAGGTGCCGGCCCGGCGCAGGGCCGGCACCACCATGGCGAGCAGGCAACCGACCGCGGCGGCGAGCGCCACCAGCCAGACCCGGGCGGCCCCGCCGTCGGCCAGCCCCAGGTCCGCGCCGAGGTGCCGGACCGCCTGCCCGGTCAGCACCGGGGCCAGCAGCACGGCCGGCGCCACCACGAGCGTCGCCTCGCGTACGGCGAGCCCGGCGAGCTGGCCACGCGCGGCGCCCCGGGCCCGCAGCAGCGCGGTCTGGGCCCGCCGGTCCTCGTTGAGCAGCGCGGCGACCAGCACCAGCGCGTACCCGCCGAGCACCACGATCAGCAGCAGCGGGGTGAGCAGGGCGGACCGGCCCACCAGGTCGGCCCGGCCGAGCCGGTCCACCAGCCGGTCCAGGTGGCTGACCTGCTGCGCGGAGGAACCCAGGCCGGTGGCCGTGGGCAGCCGCTCGGTGACGTCGGCCAGCGCGGCGGTGACGGCTGGCAGCCGGCCCGGCTCGACGCCGGTCAGGTCCGGGACGGCCAGCCAGGCCGCCGAGACCGAGCCCGGGAAGGTACGCGCGAAGTCCGCCGGATCCAGCGCGAACGGCCCGTACGAGGTGCTCGCCGCGTCGCCCTGACTGTCGCCGACACCCGGGGCGAGCCGCCAGTACGCGTCGGCCGCGTCGCGGGGCCGCCACGTGCCGACGACGGTCACCGCGCCGGGCCGTTCCGCCGCCCGGTCGAACAGCGGCACCCGCTCCCCGACCACCAGGCCGAGCCGCGCGGCCACCTTCTCCGGCACGGTCACCTGCAACGGATCGGCGCCAGGCGTGGGCCACGTCCCGGCGGTCAGCTCGGCGCGCGCCGGCAGGCCGTCAAGGGTGGCGAGGTTGGCGAACATCGGGTCGTCGTCGGTGCGGGCGGCGCCCACGTCACCGGTCAACTCCCGCCCGGTGCCGTAACGGGCGGCGGCCACGGTGACCGGCACCCCGCCCAACCGGCCGGCGAACTGCGCCCGGACCGCGCGGTCCCGCCCCGCGAACGCCGCCGCGTCGGCGCCGCCGGAGCCGCTGACCAGCAGGCTGCGCTCCTCGGGCGGGGCGGCGTCGAGCACCGCCCGAGCGCCCGCCTCGACCGCCCGCCGGTTGTAGTCGGAGAGCCCGGTGACCAGCCCGACCGCGACGAGCGCCGCGACCGCGGCGGCGAGCAGCAGCCCGCGGGCCTCGACCGCCCGCCTCCACACCAGCTTCATCCGACGTCCTTCCCTGGCCCGGGTGAGCCGATGACCAGGAAGACCCGCCACCCCCACGAAAAGGTTCGCGCCCGTTACATGATCGTTACCCCAACCCCACCCCGCCCCGCCCGCCCCGCCCGCCCCGCCCGCCCGCCTCCGCCTCGTCGATCTTGGAGTTGTGGTGCCATGGAATGCGTTTCATGCGGCTTTTGCGAGGTGCCACAACTCCTAGATCGACGAGGCGGGGGCGGGGTTGTCCACAGGGGCGGACGGGGAGACGGGAGGCGCGGGAGGGTGGCGGGGTGTGGCGGTACGAGGAGTTGCGGGCCGGCGGGGTGAGCCGCGGGGCGGTGCGGCACCGCGTGGAGTCGGGGCGTCTGGGCCGGCTGTCGAGGGGTGTCTACGGACGTGCGGACGACGAGACGGGCCGGCTGCGGGCGCTCTTCCGCCGGTTGCCGCCCGACGCCGTGGCGGGGTTTCACACCGGTGCCCGGCTGCACCGCTTCGGTGCCGTGTCCGGCGACAAGGTGCACGTGGTCGTTCCGGCCGGTGGCCCGGTGCCGAGCATCCGGGGCGTGGCCGTTCATCAGACCGTTCTGCCGGTCAGGGACGTGGTGGAGGTCGCCGGGGTGCCGTGCGCGCCGGCCGCCCGCTGCGCCGTCGACCTGGCCCGGGTGCTCCGTCGGCCGGACGCGCTTCCGGTGCTGGACCTGTGCCTACGGGTGGGCGCGTGCCGCCGGGCGGACCTCTTGGCGGAGGTGACCCGGCACGCCGGGCTGCGCGGGGTACGCCAGGCCGGCCGGCTGGCCGAGCTGGCCGACCCGCGTGCGGAGTGCCGGCAGGAGAGCCAGCTACGCCTGCTGCTGATCGACGCCGGGTTACCCGCGCCGGAGCCGCAGCTCTGGGTGCCGGACGAGGAGGGCGTGCCGGTGTACCGGCTCGACCTGGGTTACCGCCGGCAGCGCGTCGGCGTGGAGTACGACGGCCGCTCCCACCTCGACCCCGACCGCCTGCACCACGACCGCTCCCGGCTGAACTGGCTGGCCGAGCACGGCTGGCGTATCCGGATCTACACCGCCGCCGATCTCTACCGCCGCCCGAACCACATCCGGAGGTCCGTCCGGGCGCTCCTCTGAATGCTGGGCGGGGACGGGGTGGTCAGGACGGTTTCGGGCGGTCGCGGTCCTTGGAGGGCTGGACCCGCTTCGGCTCGCCGGGCATCTTCGGGTATTCCGGCGGGTACGGCAGGTCACCGAGACCGTCGGCGGCGTCCCGCTCGGCCCACTCCAGCAGCGGCGTGATGTCCCACGGGGCGTCGTCGATGCCGGCGTGCGGGTCACCCCGCTCGGCGAACCGCGCCGGCACCGTGCCCAGGTGGAAGTCGTCCGGGTCGACCCCGGGCAGCTCGTCCCAGTCGACCGGGGTGGAGACGGTGGCCCGCCCGTTGGCCCGCAGTGAGTACGCGCACGCGATGGTGCGGTCCCGCGCCATCTGGTTGAAGTCGACGAAGACCCGGCGGCCCCGCTCCTCCTTCCACCAGGCGGTGGTGACCAACTCGGGCCGACGCCGTTCCAGCTCCCGGGCCAGCGCGATGGTGGCCCGGCGCACCTCGACGAACGTCCAGCGTGGCTGGATGCGCAGGTAGACGTGCACGCCCCGACCGCCGGAGGTCTTCGGCCAGCCCGGCACGCCCAGCTCGTCCAGCAGCCCGCGCAGCTCACCGGCGGCGGTCGCCGCGTCGGCGAAGTCGGTGCCGGGCTGCGGGTCGAGGTCGATGCGCAGCTCGTCGGGACGGTCGGTGTCGGCGGCGCGCACCGGCCAGGGATGGAAGACCACGGTGCCCATCTGCGCCGCCCAGGCCACGTGGGCCAGGTCGGCCGGGCACAGCTCCTGGGCCGTCCGGCCGCTGGGGAAGCTGATCTCCGCGGTGCGGATCCACGGGGGTACGCCGCGCGCGGGCACCCGCTTCTGGAAGAACATCTCCCCCTCGATGCCCTCGGGGAAGCGTTGCAGGGTGGTGGGCCGGTCCCGCAGGGCCCGGGTGATGCCCTCGCCCACCGCCAGGTAGTAGTGGAAGACGTCCGCCTTGGTGAAGCCGCGCTGCGGGAAGATCACCCGATCCGGGCTGCTCAGCCGCACGGCCCGGCCGGCGACCTCGATCTCCTCGACCGCGCTTCTGCTGCCCGCCATCAGGCGACCATATGCGATGCCACCGACAGTCGACGTACCGTGGAGCGGTGAGTCTTTCCGACAATGAACTGCCCCGCACCGAGGACGAGTGGCGGGTCCGGTTGAGCCCGGCGGAGTTCCGGGTGCTCCGCGAGGCCGGCACCGAGGCGCCCTGGACCGGTGAGTACGTCGACACCAAGACCCCCGGCGTCTACCACTGCCGGGCCTGCGGGGCCGAGTTGTTCCGCAGCGACGACAAGTTCGATTCGCACTGCGGCTGGCCCAGCTTCGACGACGCCATTCCCGGCGCGGTCAAGGAGATCCCGGACAACACGCTCGGCATGCGGCGGGTGGAGATCCGCTGCGCGCGCTGCGACAGCCACCTGGGGCACGTCTTCGAGGGCGAGGGCTTCACCCCGAAGGACACCCGGCACTGCGTCAACTCGATCTCGGTACGGCTGGAGCCGAGCGGCGGCTGACCGCGCGGCCCTACAGGCGCAGCAGGCTGCCGGCCTCGTCGACCCGGTCGGCGCTGTCGTCGTCCAGCCACACGCCGCCGGTGGCGAGGTAGCGGAAGCGGTACTCACCCGGGCCGAGCCGTACGGTCACGGTCCGGGTGCCGTCCCGGCGCGGCACCAGCTCGTGCCGGCCGGGCTCCCAGCCGTTGAAGCAGCCGACCACGCTCACCGTGCCGGCCGGCGCGTCGCGGGGCAGGGAGAACGTCACCCGGGTCTGGTTGCCGAAGAGCTTGTTGCGTTTGATCACGGTTCCTCCTGATTCTCGCCGTCCACCCGGTCAACGCGCGACACGCCGGCTGCGACACGCCGTCGGGGCCGCCCCGGGTTCGCCGTTCCGGTCGCTCCGGCGCGTCCGTTGCCCGACCCTGGGAGCACAAGTCCGTTTTCGGGGGGTTTCATATGGCTGCCTGCGAGGTCTGCGGCAACGACTACTGGATGGCGTTCGAGGTGCGCACGGTGGACGGGGCCCGACACACGTTCGACTGCTTCGAGTGCGCGGTGCACAAGATGGCACCGATCTGCGAACACTGTCAGATCAAGATCGTCGGACACGGCGTCGAGGTCTCCGGCCGCTTCTTCTGCTGCGCCCACTGCGCCCGCGCGGTCGAGGGCGACCAGGGCGCCGAGATCCGCGACGCGGTCGGCGCCCGCCCCGCCTGACCGGACGGCCGATCCGGGAGCCGGGCGTCCGCCACGCCGCCCCGTGTCGATCGACCGCTAGCATCCTCCGGTGAACCGACGGATGATCGCCGCGACGGCGATCCTCGTGACGCTGGCCGGCTGCGCCCCGACCCCCGCTCCGAGCGGGCCGACCGGCGCCGCACCGGCTCTCGCCGCACCGGCGCCCACCGACGGCGGCATCGCCCTCGCACTGCGGGACCGGCATGCCGCCACCGGCAGCCTCGCCGGCCTGGCCGAGAAGCCCGACCACGCCAGCGAGCGGCTCGACTCGGACGGGATCGCCTGCGGCCGGCCGCTGCCGCTGCTCGACCGGAGGTTGGTGGCCTCCACCCGGGTCTTCGGCACACCGAAGGGCGCTCCGCCGGAGGAGTTCGTCGAGCTGGCCCAGGAGACCGTGGTCTACCCGGACGCGACGGTGGCCGCCGACGCCGTACGCCGGATCTTCGAGGTGCTGGCGGCGTGCGACCGCGACGAGGAGGCCGGGCAGGTGACCGCCGGGCACTCCGCCGTCGACCTGCCCGCCGGGGTGGGCGTGTCGGGCCGCGCGGTCGCCGCCACCATGACGCTGCCCGACGGCACCCGTTTCCCGCACCGCTACGGCTGTCTGCACCGGGGGCGGGTGACCCAGTGCGTGGGGGTGTGGACCCGCTCGGCCGCCGCCACCGCGACGTGGTTCGACCGGGCCGCCGTCGCCACCGGCGCCGGCCTGCGGGCGGCGGCGCGCTGACCGTCCGCCCGGCGGGTCGGACCGGCGTGGATCACCCGCGGACCGCGGCCTAACCTGGCGGCATGTCCGTCGAGCTCCACCAGGCCGGCTTCGCCGAGCTGGACACCCGCACGTTCCACGACCTGCTCCGGCTGCGCATCGACGTGTTCGTGGTGGAGCAGTCCTGCGCGTACCCGGAACTGGACGGTCGGGACGTCGAGCCCGGCACACGCCATCTCTGGCTGGCCCGCGACGGCGTCGTCGTGGCGTACCTGCGGATCCTGGCCGACCCCGACGGCGTGGCACGGATCGGCCGGGTGGTGGTGGCGCCGACGGCCCGGGGCGCGGGCCTGGCCGGCGCGCTGCTGACCGAGGCGCTGGCCGTGGTGGGTGACCGGCCGTGCGTGCTGGAGGCACAGACGCACCTGGTGGGTCTCTACGCCGGCCACGGCTTCACGGTGAGCGGGCCCGGCTACGTCGAGGACGGCATCCCGCACACCCCGATGCGTCGGAATCCCAACTAATTGACGCCTGTCGTTTTCTGTGGCAGCGTGCGGGTCGAGCCGCCACGCGGGAGAGGGCAACTCCCCGACAGTCCGGGCGTCGTGCACCGACACCCACCCCGGAGGCTTCCCATGTCCACTCCGTACCGTCGCCGCATACCGCTCGGCGCGGCGATCCTCGGCGTCTGCGCGGTCGTCGCGGCGCTGCTCACCACCGCGTTCTCCGGCCCGGCCTCGGCGCACGGGTCGGTGGTCGACCCGGCCTCGCGGAACTACGGCTGCTGGCAGCGCTGGGGCAGCGACTTCCAGAACCCGGCGATGGCCACCCAGGACCCGATGTGCTGGCAGGCCTGGCAGTCCGACCCGGCCGCCATGTGGAACTGGAACGGCCTGTTCCGCGAGGGCGTCGCCGGCAACCACCAGGGCGCGATCCCGGACGGCCAGCTGTGCAGCGGCGGGCGCACCTCCAACGGCCGCTACAACTCGCTCGACACGGTCGGCGCCTGGAAGACCACGCCGATCTCCAACAACTTCCGGATCAAGCTGTACGACCAGGCCAGCCACGGCGCCGACTACATCCGGGTGTACGTGACCAAGCAGGGCTTCAACGCGCTGAACTCGCCGCTGCGCTGGAGCGACCTGGAGCAGGTCGGCCAGATCGGCAACACGCCGGCCAGCCAGTGGACGCCCGAGACGTCGGGCGTGTCGATCCAGGTGCCGGCGAACGCGCCGGGCCGGACCGGCCGGCACATCGTCTACACGATCTGGCAGGCCAGCCACCTGGACCAGTCCTACTACCTGTGCAGCGACGTCGACTTCGGCGGCAGCGGCCCGTCGCCGACCGCGTCCCCCACCACCTCGCCGACCGCGTCGCCGACGACCAGCCCGACCACGTCGCCGACCGCCACCCCCACCGGTGGACCGACGACGCCGAACCCGGCCGGGGGCTGCACCGCGACCTACCAGATCACCGGTCAGTGGGGCGGCGGCTTCCAGGCCGAGGTGAAGGTCACCAACGGTGGCGGTGCGATCCGCGGCTGGTCGGTGAGCTGGAACTACCAGAACGGCCAGCAGGTCACCTCGGCGTGGAACGCCACGGTCACCACGAGCGGAACGCTTGTCACCGCACGCAACGTGGCCTACAACGGCGCGCTCGCCCCGGGGGCCAGCACCTCGTTCGGCTTCACCGGCTCGTCGAGCGGGACCAACCCGGTGCCCGGCATCCTCTCCTGCACGACGACCGCCTGACCGCCAGCCGGTAGGCAAGGAGGGGCCCCCTTTTGACACTCCGGTGTGAGAGGGGGCCCCTTCTCTACCGCAGGCGTTGAAAGGGGGCCCCTCCTTTCACACCAGGCAGGTGACGATGTCGGCGACGGGGCGGCGGCGGCCGGTGTAGAACGGGATCTCCTCGCGGACGTGCCGCCGGGCCCGGGACGCCCGCAGGTCGCGCATCAGGTCGACGATGCGGTGCAGCTCGTCGGCCTCGAACGCCAGCATCCACTCGTAGTCGCCGAGCGCGAACGAGGCGACCGTGTTGGCCCGCACGTCCGGGTAGCCGCGGGCCATCTTCCCGTGCTCGGCCAGCAGCTCCCGCCGCTCCCCCTCGGGCAGCAGGTACCACTCGTACGAGCGGACGAACGGGTAGACGCAGAGGTAGGCGCGCGGCTGCTCGTCGGCCAGGAACGCCGGGATGTGGCTGCGGTTGAACTCCGCCGGCCGGTGCAGCGCCATCTGCGACCAGACCGGGGTGAGCGCCCGACCCAGCGTGGTACGGCGGAACCGCAGGTACGCGTCCTGGAGCGCGTCGCTCGACGACGAGTGCCACCAGATCATCAGGTCGGCGTCGGCGCGCAGCCCGGCCACGTCGTACGTGCCCCGGACCGTGACGTCCTTGCCGGCCAGCTCCGTGAAGAGCGACTCGACCTCGTCGACGACGTTCTCCCGCAGCGACGGCAGCGGACTCGACGCCCGGTACACCGACCACATGGTGTAGCGGATGGTCTCGTTCAGCTCCCGCAGCCGGGCCGCGTTGGTCTGCTCGGTCATGTCGCCGATCCTCCCAGTGCTGTGATGATCTCTTCGGCCGCCGTCTCGCCGGAGCGGACGCAGACCGGAATGCCGACCCCGTCGTAGCCGGCCCCGGCCAGCGTCAGCGTCGGGTGCGCGGCGCGCAACGCCGTCCGTGCCCCGGCCACCCGGCCGGTGTGCCCGGGCGGGTACTGCGGCAGCGCGCCGCCCCACCGCTGCACGTGCCGGGCCACCGGGTCGGGCAGCGTCGTGCCCAGCGCCGCCGACAGCTCCCGGCGTACGGTGGCGGCCAGGTCGTCGTCGGTGAGCTGGAGCGAGGTCTCGTCGCCGTAGCGGCCGACCGAGGCGCGCACCAGCGCCAACCCGTCGGGCCGGCGCAGGTGCCCCCACTTGGTGGTGAAGAACGTGGCCGCCTTGATCAGCAGGCCCTCGCCGGCCGGCACCAGGAACCCGGACAGCTCCGGCAGCTCCGGCGCGGGCAGCGCGAGCGTGACCAGCGCGACGCTGGCGTAGTCGAGCGCGCCGACGGTCGCCGCCACCCCGGGCGCCTCGCCGGCCAGCAGCCGGGCCGCCGGCCGGGCCGGCACCGCCAGCAGCACCGCGTCGACCTCGACATGTTCGGCTTCGCGGGTCGGGCCGACGGTGAGTCGCCAGCCGTCCGGGGTGCGCCGCAGCTCCCGCACCGCCGCGTCCCGGCGGATCGTCGCCCCGCTGGCCCGCGCCGCCGCCTCGACCAGCGTGCTCAGCCCGCCGGCCAGGGTGCCGAAGACCGGGGCGCCGGGCGCGCGCGGCGCGGCGGCCTGCGCGGCGCGTACCGCACCGACCAGCGTGTGCTCCCGACGGGCCGCGCGGGCCAGCGCCGGCATCGTGGTGACCAGGGAGAGGTCGTCGGCGCGGCCGGCGTACACGCCGCCGAGCATCGGGTCGACCAGCCGGTCCACCACGGCGTCGCCGAGCCGCTCCCGGACCAGCCGACCGACCGCGAGGTCCTCGCCGGGGGCCAGCAGCGGGCGGCCCGCGTCCCGGTCGGCGTCCGCCGCCGGCCGGGCCACCGCCGCCACCTTCGCCAGATCCCCGGGTACGCCGACGAGCGTGCCGCCCGGCACCGGGCGCAGCCCGCCGTCGACAAGCAGGGCGGCCTGCCCGACGGTCGGGTGCACGAGCTGCGCGGCCAGGTCGAGGCGACGCGCGAGGGCCACCGCTGCCGACTCCCCGCCGGCCGGGTCGCGCATCAGGAACGACTCGGCCCCGAACTCGACCGGCCCGCCGGCCAGCTCACCGGTACGCAGTTTGCCGCCGAGCCGGCCGGACTGCTCGTACACGGTGATCTCGGTGCCGGCGGGGGCGCGGTCGCGCAACCGGACGGCGGCGGCCAGCCCGGTGATCCCGCCACCGACGATCGCCACCCGCCACGGCCGCGCCACGGCTCCCCCTAGCGGGCCGGTCGCGCGGACAGCTCGTGCACCAGCGCGACCACCCGGGTCAGCACGTCGGGGTCGGTCTCCGGCAGGACACCGTGGCCGAGGTTGAACACGTGGCCGGGCGCGGCGCGGCCCTGCTCGACGATGCGCCGCACCTCGGCCTCGACCACCGGCCAGGGTGCGAGCAGCACGGTCGGGTCGAGGTTGCCCTGCACCGCCTTGTCCGGCCCGATCCGGCCGGTGGCGACGTCCAGCGGCGTACGCCAGTCGACGCCGACCACGTCGGCGCCGGCCTCGCCCATCGCGGCGAGCAGCTCGCCGGTGCCCACCCCGAAGTGGATGCGCGGCACGCCGGCGCTTTCCAGACCGCCCAGCACGTACGCCGAGTGGGGCAGCACGAAGCGGCGGTAGTCGGCCTCGGAGAGCGCGCCGGCCCACGAGTCGAAGAGCTGCACCGCGGAGACGCCCGCCTCGATCTGCACCCGCAGGAACGACAGCGTCACGTCGGCCAGCCGGGCGCAGAGCGTGTGCCACAGGTCGGGGTCGCCGTACATCAGCGCCTTGGTCTTCGCGTGGGTCCGCGACGGGCCGCCCTCGACCAGGTAGCTGGCCAGCGTGAACGGCGCGCCGGCGAAGCCGATCAGCGGGGTGTCGCCCAGCTCGGCGACGAGCAGCCGGACCGCCTCGTCCACGTAGGACACCTCGTCGCGGCCGATCGGGGTGATCCGCTCCACGTCGGCGGCGGTGCGCACCGGTTCGGCCACCACCGGCCCGGTTCCGGGCACGATGTCCAGGTCGATCCCGGCCGCCGCCACCGGCACCACGATGTCGCTGAACAGGATCGCCGCGTCCACCCCGTGCCGGCGGACCGGCTGGAGGGTGATCTCGGTGACCAGCTCGGGGCGGCGGCACGACTCCAGCATCGGCACGCTGGCCCGGATCTCGCGGTACTCCGGCAGGGACCGGCCGGCCTGGCGCATGAACCAGACCGGGGTGTGCGGGACCGGCTCGCGCCGGCAGGCGCGCACGAACGGCGAGTCGGCCGGCCCGCCGCGGCGGGGTTCTCCGTCTCGGGCGGCAGTGCCCGTGGTGTCGGTGGTCATCGCCGCAATCGTGCCACGCCCCCCGCCCACCCTCACGCCCCCGCCCCCACATGTGACGTGAAAGGAGGGGCCCCCTGTTAACGCCTCCGGTAGAGGCGGGCGCCCCGCTCAACACCGAGGCGCCCGCGACGCGCCCGGCGCGGCGTCACCCACCGCGCGGCGGAGGCGGCATAGGCTGCCGGCATGGCCCCCCCGATCGCGCTCCCGGAAACGTTCGCCCGCGCGGTCGCGGGACTGCGGTCGGCCACACCCCGGCCGGAGATCCTGCTGGAGGAGGTCGGCGCTCCGCAGCGGCTGGCCCCGTACGCGTTCGCCCTCTCCGCGGCGGTCATGCGCGACGACGACGAGATCGCCAGTGGCCGGCTGATCCTGCTGCACGACCCGGCCGGGCACGAGGCCTGGCAGGGCACGCTGCGCCTGGTCACGTACGTCACCGCCGAGCTGGAGGTCGACCTGGCCAGCGACCCGCTGCTGCCCGGGGTGGGCTGGGCCTGGCTGACCGACGCGCTGGACGCGCAGGGCGCCGGGCACCGGGCGATCGGCGGCACGGTCACCCAGACGCTCTCCACCCGGTTCGGGGAGCTGGCCGGGCCGCCCGCCGCCGGCGACATCGAGATCCGCGCCTCCTGGACGCCGCTCCGCGCCGACCTGGGGCCGCACCTGCTCGGCTGGTGCACGTTGCTGGCCTCGACGGCCGGTCTGCCCCCACCCGGGGTAACCGCGCTGCCCACCCGCCGCTCCGCCGGCGCCGCCTGACCCGGGCCCTTCGGCCAGCCCTGTCGACCATGAAGTTGGCGGCCGCTGTGGAGATCCAGCCGGCCGCCAACTTCATGATCGATCAGGTGGGTGGGGCTCAGAGGTAGTTCTCGGCCTCGTCGCAGATCTTGTCGAGCCCCTTGTTGGCCGCCTCGAAGCCCGCCTTGTCGCCACGAGACGCCGCGGTGATGGCGGTGGTCAGCTTGTTCAGGCAGTTCGCGATGACCTTCTTCTGCCGGGCCTGCTCGTCCCGGTCGTTCTTGGTGCCGGTCAGGTCCTGCTCGGTGTCGGCCAGCCGCTCCTGAACCGCCTTGACCTCACCCTTGAGCTTCTCGATCTCCCGCTGGTTCGCCGAGATGGTGCCGTCACGCTGACTGACCTGCCGCTCGGCGCTGGTCAGCTTGCCGTTGGTGGTGACGTAGAGACCGGTCATCACGCCGCCGAGGACGAGGAGCAGCCCGGCGACGAGGGCGAGGACCAGCGTGGTCCGGCCCCGGCCACCGCCGGCCGGCGTACCCGTCGGCGTGCCGTAACCGGCCGGGCCGTACGGGGGCGCGGCGCCGGGCGGACCGGACATCGGCTGGGGGCCGAACCCGGGCCCGGCGACCGGCGGCCCGGACATCGGCTGCGGGCCGAAGCCGGGCCCGGAGACGGGCGGCGCCGACATCGGCTGCGGGGGGTAGCCGGCGCCGGAGACCGGCGGCGCGGACATCGGCTGCGCCGGGACGGAGGCGGCGCCGGGCGCGTAGGCACCTGGGGCGGGACCACCCGCGCCGTACGCGCCGGAACCGTACGCGCCCGGGCCGGAACCGTGGTCGCCGGGGCCGGACACGGGCGGCTGGGGCCGGGTGGGGTCGGGGTGCGCCGGGCCGTACGGCGGGGGCGAGGGCTGGCTCCCGTACGGGTTGCCGTAGACCGTGCCGCCCGGCGGCTGGGGCGGGTGGCCCTCCGCTCCGGTGGGTGGCTGGGACATGTCGTTCCTCCAGTTGTGCTGGTCCCCGCGGGGTGGCCCGGTGGGCCGGGGTCGAGGGGGCGTGGTCGGGGCCACACCCGCACGGCGCGCCGCGCTGAGCCGCGACTCAGCAGAGTCTGAAGCGGTCGCAGGCGGTCTTGATCGGCACCGCCAGCCCGATGCCCTCGGCGTCACGGGCCTTGGCCGTGGCGATGCCGACGACCTCCTTCGAGCCGTTGATCACCGGGCCGCCGGAGTTGCCGGGATTGATCGGCGCGTCGAACTGGATCACCGGGCCGGAGCCTCCCTCGTCCTTGCGGAACGCGCTCACCACCCCGGTGGTGACGCTGTCCTGCAGGCCGAGCGGGGCACCGACCACCACGATCTGCTGGCCGGACTTCACCGGCGTCCGGGCCGCGATCAGGCCGCCGAACGTCGCGGTGGTGCGCAACTGCGCCAGGTCCTTTTCCTTGTCGGTGTCGATGATCGTCGCCTCGAACCGCTGGTCGGTGCGCTCCAGGAACACCTTGCGCTCGCCGGCGGCGAAGACCGACTCCACCACGTGGAAGTTGGTGAGCAGCGTGGTGCCACCGCCGGCCGGCGCCTTGCCGACCGCGAACGCCGTGCCGGTGAACTGGCCGGCCCGGACCCGGAACACGCTGGGCAGCACCGCGCTCGCCACCGCTTCGGGATTGAACGCGGCGCCGGCCTGCTTCTCCAGGCTTCCGGCGCGCTGCTCCAGCCCGTCGAGCCGGCGGGCGTCCGCGCCCTGGGCCTCGGCCGTCCGTCGGTCGGCGGCGGCGAGTCGGTCGTCGAGCCGGTGGATCTGGTACGCCTGCACGCCGGTGACCACGGCCAGCACACCGGCCAGCACGAGCGCCACCACCGGCAGCCGGCCCCGGCGGCGGGACGGGTCGGGGCCACCGGCGAGCGGCGAGCCGCCGAATCCGGTCTGGCCGGATACGCCGGCCGGATACGCCGACCCCGGTGTGGGCTGACCCGGCCAGGCCGACCCGGAGCCCGACTGACCCGGCCAGGCCGGCCCGGACGTCTGCTGACCGGGGAACGCCGGACCGGACGGCGACTGACCGGGAGACGCCGGACCAGACGGCGACTGACCCGGGAACGCCGGGCTCGACGTCGGCTGACCCGGATACCCCGGACCGGACGGCGACTGACCCGGGCTCGACACCGGCTGACCCGGATACGCCGGACCGGAGACCGGCTGGCCCGGATACGCCGGACCGGACGGCGACTGACCGGTCGACGGCGCGGCCGGGGCCGGTCGGAACGGGTGGGCCGGCCCCGCCGCCGGCTGGCCCGACCAGGCCGAACCGGCATTCGGCTGGGTCGGCACGGGCGATGCCGCGGGTGCCCCGCCGAACGGCGGGTGACCGGCGTGGCCCGCCCCGCCGCCCCAGGCCGAATCCGGCGTGGCAACGCCCCGACCCGGGTCGGGCGCGGCGGCGTCCCAGGCCGAGCCGGACGCGGCGGCGTCCCAGGCCGGGCCGGGCGCGGCGGCGCCCCGGGATGCTCCAGGCGCGACCGCAGTGCCCCAGGTCGGACCGGACGTGGCGGCGCCCCGAGCCGCTCCGGGCGCGGCAGTGCCCCGGGCCGGTTCCGGTGCCGCGACGCCCCGGGAGAAGTCTGGGCCGGTGGGCGCACCGGGGAACGGGGCCGCCCGGCCGGGCGGAGCGATGCGTGGCGGCAGTGGCCCCGGTCGGCCGGCCGTTCCGTCGCCGCCCTGCCCCGGCACGCCGTCGCCGGTCTCGTACCCGCCTGACATGATCGCCTGTCCTCCCCCGCCGGCTCCGCCGGCGCGCCGACCGTTACCCGGCCGCCCCCGCGCCGCCCACGGCTCGATGGACCGTACCGGCGGGAACGGGGTTTGTCTTCCCCGATGTCCGACCCTCTCACCCCCGCGCAACCCGGCGCGTTCCGGACACCTGGCGGACATCTCGTCGACACGCAACGGACCGGCTGCGCGCACCGGATCGTCCGGCCTACTAGGGTTGTCAGGTGACCGACGAACCACCCCTGCGCCGTCGGGCCGCCGAAAGCCGTACGGGAGAGGTGTCTCCGCATCCGTCGACGGCCGTGCCGGAGCCGGCGGGCGCGGGGACCGAGACCGACGCGAGCGCAGCCGTCCCGCTGACCGCACCGCGCGACGGCACCCCCGCGCCGGTGGCCACCCCCAGTGAGCTGGACGCGGTCGTGGCCCGCTTCGCGGCCGGCACCGGCCCGGTGGCCCTGGACGCCGAACGCGCCTCCGGCTACCGCTACAGCCAGCGCGCCTACCTGGTGCAGCTGCGCCGGGCCGGCGCCGGCACCACGTTGATCGACCCGCTGCCGCTGCCCGACCTGTCCGCGCTCGACGCGGCGATCGCCGAGGCGGAGTGGGTGCTGCACGCCGCCAGCCAGGATCTCGCCTGCCTGGCCGAGTTGGGGCTGCGCCCGCGCCGACTGTTCGACACCGAACTGGCCGCCCGGCTGGCTGGTTTCGAGCGGGTCGGCCTGGCCGCGCTGACCGAACAGCTGCTCGGCTTCAGCCTGGAGAAGCACCACTCCGCCGCCGACTGGTCCAGCCGGCCGCTGCCGGAGTCCTGGCTGACGTACGCGGCCCTGGACGTGGAGCTGCTCGTCGACCTGCGCGACGCGCTCGACGCCGAACTCGACAGGCAGGGCAAGTCCGGCTGGGCGGCGGAGGAGTTCGCCGCGCTGGTGCGCAACGGCGCCCGCCCGCCCCGGGTCCGCGCCGAGCCGTGGCGACGCACGTCCGGCATCCACCGGGTCCGCGGCGCCCGCGCCCAGGCCCGGGTGCGTTCCCTCTGGTACGCGCGGGACCAGATCGCCGCCCGTCGGGACGCCGCGCCGGGGCGGGTGCTGCCCGACTCGGCCATCGTGGCGGCGGCCGAGCTGGACCCGAAGGACGAGAAGACGCTGCTGACCCTGCCCGGGTTCGGTGGTCGCTCGGTGCGCCGGCTGGCGCGTACCTGGTTGGCGGCGTTGGACGACGCACGCCAACTGCCGGACGACGCGTTGCCGGTGAGTCCGACGGTGGAGGGCCCGCCGCCGCCGCACCGGTGGGCGGAGCGGGACCCGGTCGCGGCGGGCCGGCTGGCCCGCTGCCGGGAGGTGGTGGTCGGCACCGCGTCGGCGCACCGGCTGCCGGCGGAGAACCTGATCGCGCCGGACTCGATCCGCCGGTTGGCCTGGCAGCCGCCGGAGGAGGTCACCGACGACACGGTGGCGGAGACCCTACGCACACTGGGTGCCCGCGAGTGGCAGCTCGGCCTGCTCCTGCCGGCGCTCACCGAGGCGTTGCGCATCCCGGCGTCCTGAGCCGGCCCGACGCGGGTTGTGAGGTGGGCCACACGGGGGGTGGTGACGCCGCTGGTTACTGGCGAGTAGCATCCGGAGAAATGGCCAGTGCCGAGGGAGGCTCCAAGTGCCCCGTGAAGTCCGAGATGTCGTCTTCGTCGACGGCGTCCGAACGCCGTTCGGCAAGGCGGGTGGGATGTACGCCAACACCCGCGCCGACGACCTGGTGATCCGCTGCATCCGCGAGCTGATGCGCCGCAACCCGCAGCTGCCGCCGGAGAAGGTGGAGGAGGTGGCGATCGCCGCCACCACCCAGATCGGCGACCAGGGCCTGACCATCGGCCGCACCGCCGCCCTGCTGTCCGGCCTGCCCAAGACCGTGCCCGGCTTCGCCATCGACCGGATGTGCGCGGGCGCGATGACCGCCGTCACCACGGTGGCCGGCGGCATCGCCATGGGCGCGTACGACGTGGCCATCGCCGGCGGCGTGGAGCACATGGGCCGCCACCCGATGGGCGAGGGCGTCGACCCCAACCCGCGGATCGTCGCGGAGAAGCTGGTCGACCCGTCCGCCCTGGTGATGGGCGCCACCGCGGAGAACCTCCACGACCGGGTCCCGCACATCACCAAGGAGCGCACCGACGCGTTCGCGCTCGCCTCGCAGCAGAAGACCGCCAAGGCGTACGCCAACGGCAAGCTCCAGGGCGACCTGGTGCCGGTGGCCATCCGCGACGCCGACGGCGGCTGGGGCCTGGCGACCGTGGACGAGGCGCCGCGGGACACCTCCCTGGAGAAGCTGGCCGGCCTGAAGACCCCGTTCCGCCCGCACGGCAAGGTCACCGCGGGCAACGCGGCCGGCCTGAACGACGGCGCCACCGCCGCGCTGCTGGTCGCCGAGGAGACCGCCCGCGAGCTGGGCCTGCCGGTCGGCATGCGGCTGGTGTCTTACGGCTTCGTGGGCGTCGAGCCCGAGGTGATGGGCGTCGGCCCGATCCCCTCCACCGAGAAGGCGCTGCGCATCGCCGGCCTGAGCATCGACGACATCGGCCTGTTCGAGCTGAACGAGGCGTTCGCGGTGCAGGTGCTCGCGTTCCTCGACCACTTCGGCATCGCCGACGACGACCCCCGGGTCAACGCCTGGGGCGGCGCGATCGCCATCGGGCACCCGCTCGCGTCCTCCGGCGTGCGGCTGATGACCCAGCTCGCCCGGCAGTTCGCCGAGCACCCCGAGGTCCGCTACGGCCTCACCGCCATGTGCATCGGCATCGGCATGGGCGGCACGGTCATCTGGGAGAACCCGAACTGGAAGGGTGAGGACAAGTGAGCGCGCTCGCGGCACCGAACGAGGTCGTCACCAGGGCGCTGCTGCGTCAGGTGGCCGTACCGGGGCTGGACCGCCCGGCCGCCCTGATCACCCTCGACAACGGCTTCGACCACACCAAGCCGAACAGCTTCGGTCCGGGCGGCCTGACCAGCCTGGACGAGGCGATCACCGCCGCCCTGGCGGCGAACCCGGCGTTCGTCGCGGTCACCGGCAAGCCGTACATCTTCTGCGTGGGCGCGGACATCACCAGCCTGCCCCAGCTGGAGAACCGCGAGCAGGCGCTGGAGGTCGGCCGGCTCGGCCACCGGGTCTTCGCCCGGCTCAAGGACAGCGACGTCCCGACGTTCGCGTTCGTCAACGGCGCGGCCATGGGCGGCGGCCTGGAGCTGGCGCTGCACTGCCACTACCGGACGCTGTCGGCCGGCGCGGCGGCGCTGGCGCTGCCCGAGGTCTCGCTCGGCCTGGTACCCGGCTGGGGCGGCACCCAGCTGCTGCCGAACCTGATCGGCATCCCGGCCGCCACCCAGGTGATCCTGCAGAACCCGCTGATGCAGAACCGGATGCTCAAGCCGAAGCAGGCGGCCGAGATGGGCATCGCGGACGTGCTGCTGGAGCCCGCCGACTTCCTGGAGCGGTCCCTCGAATGGGCCGCCGGCGTGGTCCGGGGCGAGGTCACCGTCACCCGCCCCGAGGTCGACAAGGACATGTGGGCGGGCGTGCTCTACTTCGCCCGGCAGACCCTCGACCAGCGGCTGCACGGCGCGGTCCCGGCCGCGTACAAGGCGTTGGACCTGCTGGAGACCGCGAAGGACGCGGACTTCGCGGCCGGCACCGCGGCGGAGGACGAGGCGCTCGCCGACCTGGTCTTCTCCGAGGAGCTGCGCAGCGGCCTGTACGCGTTCGACCTGGTGCAGCGGCGGGCCAAGCGCCCGGCCGGCGCGCCGGACAAGGGCCTGGCCCGGCCGGTGACCAAGGTCGGCATCGTCGGCGCCGGCCTGATGGCCAGCCAGCTCGCGCTGCTGTTCGCCCGCCGGCTCCAGGTGCCGGTGGTGCTGACCGACCTTGATCAGTCCCGGGTGGACCAGGGCGTCGCCTACGTGCACACCCAGATCGAGAAGGCCGTGAGCAAGGGCCGGATGGACAAGGGCACCGCCGCCAAGCTGTACGGCCTGGTGTCCGGCTCGGCAAAGGCCGACGCGTTCGCCGCCTCGGCACAGGGTCAGCGCACTTCGTTTGCCGACTGTGACTTCGTCATCGAGGCCGTGTTCGAGGACCTGGGCGTCAAGAAGCAGGTCTGGGCCGAGCTGGAGAAGATCGTCGCGCCGGAGGCGGTGCTCGCCACCAACACCAGCTCTCTGTCGATCACCGAGATGGCGGCCGACCTGGAGCACCCGGAGCGGGTCGTCGGCTTCCACTTCTTCAACCCGGTGGCGGTGCTGCCGCTGCTGGAGATCGTCCGCGGCGAGCGCACCGACGACGCCACGCTGGCCACCGCGTTCGCGGTCGGCAAGCAGCTCAAGAAGTCGTCGGTGCTGGTCAAGGACGCCCCGGCGTTCGTGGTGAACCGGCTGCTGACCCGCTTCCTCGGCACCGTCTTCGCCGCCGTCGACGCCGGCACCCCGCTGGACGTCGCGGACAGCGCGCTGGACCCGCTGGGCCTGCCGATGCGCCCGCTCGCGCTGCTCCAGCTCGTCGGGCCGGCGGTGGCGTACCACGTGGGCGGCACCCTGCACGAGGCGTTCCCGGAACGGTTCACGGTCAGCGAGAACCTCAAGCGGATCGCCGACTCCGGCCGGCCGATCGTGGTCGACGACCAGGTCAACGAGGAGGTCGCCAAGCTGCTCGTGGTCGGCGACCAGCCGCTCACCGCCGAGCAGGTGCGGCAGAACGCGCTCGACGCGCTGGCGCAGGAGATCGGGCTGATGCTCGACGAGGGTGTCGTCGCCGAGGCGCAGGACATCGACCTGTGCATGATCCTCGGCGCCGGCTGGCCGTTCCACCTGGGCGGCGTCACGCCGTACCTGGACCGGACCGGCACCTCCGAGCGGGTGACCGGCCGACGGTTCCTGCCGCGCGGTGTGGCCAGCCTGCGCTGACCGGTCCACGCATCGATCGCGGTGCTCGCGCCGTCCGTTCCGGACGGTACGGGCACCGCGATCGGCGTTCCGGGGCCGGTCACGGGACGGTTCCGGTTTGATCACACCGCCCCTGACCGGACGGCGGGGTGTCGGCGGCTCTGGCTACCATCACGCGTCCAGAATCTTCACAGGAGCTGCCTTCATGTCCCAGCCGCCGTCCAATCCCTACCCCGGCCACAACCCCTCGCCCTCCGCACAGCCGGGTGGCTACCAGCCGCCGCAGCAGTACGGCGGTGAGCACCCGCCGGCGCCGCAGCAGCAGTACGGCGGTGACTACCCGCAGCAGCCGCAGTACGGCGGCGACCAGTTCGGCGCCCCGGTCCCGCCGAAGAAGAAGTTCGGGGTCGGCAAGATCCTGCTGATCGTCCTGGCCGTGGTGCTGGTGCTCTGCGTCGGCGGTGGCGTCGCCTTCTGGCTCGCCGCCGGTGACGACGTCAAGGACGTCGTCACCGCCACCAAGACCCGGGTCGTCGAGCCGACGACGCTGGGCGGCCGGCCGAAGGCGACCGAGCCGCAGCTCCAGTCGACCGCTCTTCAGATGAAGTCCGAGCTCGGCAAGGACGTGCCCAACGCGACCAGCACGGCGGGCGCGTTCTACGGCGACCCGGCCAAGAAGGACCTGGTCATGATCGTCGCCGTCTCCGGCGTCATCGCCGACCCGAAGAAGGAGATGGCGGACGCCATCGCCGCGGTCACCCCGGACCTGGGCACCAAGGAGTTCAAGACGGTCGACGCCGGCCCGCTCGGCGGCGACGCCAAGTGCGGCGACGGCAAGGCCCAGGACATCCCGGTCGGTGTCTGCATCTGGTCCGACAAGGGCAGCCTCGGCATGGTGGTCGTCTACTTCAAGTCCGTGTCCGAGCTCCAGTCGGAGTTCGTCAACATGCGCGGTGAGATCGAGAAGCAGGACTGATCCCGCTCGGAGCGCCGGGCCCCCGCCGACGGCGGGGGCCCGGCGCCGTTTCCGGGTCAGGCCGACACGACCCGGCGCCGGGTCAGGCCGACGCGGCGCGTTCCGCCGTGGAGCGGCACACGCAGAACTCGTTGCCCTCCGGGTCGGCCAGCACCACCCAGCCGCTGCCGTCCGGCCGGCGCCGGTCGGCGACAAGCGTCGCACCGAGTTCGCGCAGCCGGACGACCTCGGTGTCCCGGGTGCCCTCGGCCGGCTGGAGGTCGAGGTGGAACGCGCCCTTGCGGTGGCGCTCACCCACCTCGACGAAGAGCAGGTCGGGGCCGTGCCCGTCGGGCGAGACGAGGACGGCCTCCGGGTCACCCGGGTGGTCGTCGGCGTGCCGCTCGCGGTCGAGCACGCGGCCCCACCATCCGGCCAGGGCGTACGGGTCGTCGGACTCCACGGTCACGCAGTGGATGTGTGCACTCACGATGTTTCCTCCGATGGGGAATGCGCCCCGGCGGAGTGCGAGGGTCAGCGGGGAACGCGGGGCGCGGGATTGTTGAGAACGGACATCACCACACCCCCTTCCACCTCTCGGCTGACGCCATGATCCTGCCATCCTCCACCGTCCCCCGACAAGACCTGCCCGGGGCGGTGAGATGGGGCCCCTTCTCTACCGCAAACGTTAAGAAGGGGCCCCTCCTTACACCGCTCAGGGGGCGAGGAACACCGCCTTGGCGCGCCAGTCGGTGCCGTCGACGGTTGGGCCGCTGCGCACGGTGAACGTCGCGGTCGGCGCGCCGTTGAGCCAGTCCGTCGCCAACAGGTCACCGGTGCTCCGGTTGACCTTGTAGAGCGTGCCGCCGGCCAGGAACACCGCGCCCGCGTCGGCGAGCCCGCCCGCGCCGGCCACCGTGAACCGGTCCGCGCCGACCGTGCCGCTGTCCGGGGTGAACCAGCGCCAGAACAGGCCGCTCTGCCCGGCGAGCGTGTAGTAGAGCCGACCGCCGGAGTGGAACATGCCGGTCACGTTGGGGATCTCGGCGTAGAAGCCGGTGGTCACCCCGGCGTACGTCTGACCGGCCGGCCCGGAGTCGGTCTCCACGGTGTCCCAGTAGGCGTCGTGGTACGGGTCGACGAGCGCCGGCGTGCCGAACGTGGTCCCGTCGAACGTGCGCCGCCACAGCGCGCCGTCCATGCCGTAGAACAGCGTGCCGCCGACCCAGAACGCGCCCCGCGCGGTGGACCAGGCGGTGCCGTCCGGGTTCGCCACCGGGCTCGGCGCGCCGACCGTGGTCGTCCCGTCGTACGAGCGGGCCTGCACCTCGTCGCCGGTGCCGGCCGGCGGGGGGCCGGTCTTGACGATCTCGATGCCGTCGATCAGCGGGTTCTCCACCACGTGCCGGAACTCCAGGTCGACGGTGCCGTCGCTGACCACGGTGAACTCGCGCATGGTGCCCACGTTGTGCCCGGCGGCGGCGGACAGGTCGAGGTCGTCGAGGACGGTGGCGCCCTCCAGCGCCACGTCGAAGACGCGGGCGCCGACGGCGGCGGTGCCGTCGTACCGGTTGGCCAGGTAGAGCCGGACCCGCACCTCGGTGCCGGTGGGCACCGGGAACTGCCAGGTCATCTCCGGCGCGCCGGCCGGGTCGTAACGTTCGTCGCTGTAGAGCGCGGCCGGCGTGCCGGCCGGCACGGTCGTGTCCAGCGCGCCCACCGCGGCGAAGCCGGCGGCGGAGCTGCCGCTGTTGTGGTACGGGCTGGGGTTACCGCCGTCGTCGGCCGCCCAGTCCGGTCCGCCGTCGGTGGCGGCGACCAGCGGGCCGCCCGCGTTGACCCGGTACAGCACGTTGGTGGGCTTCGGCACGCCGGCCTGGTAGACCGTGCCGGGCAGGGTGGGCTCGGTGGTCGGGTGCGGGGCCGTGCCGCCGGCCAGCGGGAAGAACGCGATCCGCTCCCGGCGGTACTGGAAGTTGCCGATCCACGAGGTGTCGCCGCCGACCCACAGCCCGGCCGGGGTGACAAGCATCTCGGAGGCGCCGATGCCGCGCGGGTGGCGGCCGGGGTTCCAGGACAGCGGCAGGCCGGTACGCGGGTCGAGCGCGGCGATGCTGGCCCGGCCGACCGCGCCGGCCCGGGCGTTGTCGCCGCCGGCGCTGTTGTTCAGCCAGCGGAAGTGGCCGCCCACGTAGACGGCCTGCTCGCTGACCGCGACCGAGAGGAACGTGTCGCCGCCGGTGTAGTCGATCCAGGTGGGCTGCGCGTCGGTGGCGGTCGTGCCGCCCTCGAAGCGGGCCGCGGCGTCGCAGAGCGTGCCGCCGTTCGGCGCGCCGGTGGTGACCACCACGAAGTAGCTGCTGTCCGGCGCGTACGCGACGTCCCGCATGTACGAGTCGAACGCCCACCACGCGCAGCGCGGCGTGTAGCGGCTGGTGTTCCAGTCGGCCACGGTGGCGGCGGTGGCGCCCAGGTCGAGCTGGACGATCTGGTCGTGCAGCACCCCGTCGGCCTTCTTGAAGTTGCCGATCACCACGAGCCTGGTGCCGTCCGGGGCGAGCGCCATCTTCTCCACCCCGACGCCGGCGTTGGAGCCGCTGACCCCGTCGTAGTTGTGGTGCTCGGTGAGCGCGGTGGTCAGGTAGCTGTCCACCGCGCCGGTGGTGGCGTTGAGGGAGGCCAGCCCGCCGCGCGGGTTGGGGTTGCCGGCGGTGGTGAAGATGCCGCCGACCAGCAGCCGGGTGCCGGCCAGCGCGATGTCGTTGACCAGCCCGTTGAACGCCGGCGGGGCGAAGCTGGTGACAAGCGCGCCGGTGGCGACGTTGAGCAGCGCCACCTTGCGCCGGGTCACCCCGTTGACGGTGTTGAACTTGCCGGCGACGAAGACCGTGCCGGCGGTCGGGCCGGCGACGACCGCGTACACCTCGTTGTCGACCGACGGCGCGAACGCGGTGTCGACCGTGCCGGTGGCCTTGTCGAAGGCGAGCAGGTAGTTGCGGGTGATGTCGGTGTCGGAGTTGCGGTTCTGCACGGTGCTGAACGAGCCGGCCACGATGATCTTCGAGCCGGCGTCGTGGATCGCGTCGACGGTGCCGTCCATGATGTCCGGCGAGGTGGTGGCCGGGACGGCCTTGACCACGGTGGTGTGGTCGGGCGCGGCGCCGGCGGGCGCGGCCGGGGCCAGGCCGGCCGCGGTGAGCGCGACGGCGGCGAGGGCCGCGAGGGCGCGGCGGCGCGGGGCCGAGGGGTGGGTCACGGGCAGCTCCGTAGATTCGGCGGTGAGGCGTGTCGCACCGCTCACCCTGAGCCACGTCCGCGGCGGCGTCCAGCGCGCGGCAAGCTTTCTGACCGACCACCGCGCCGCCACGCCCGACCACCGTCGCGGGCGGGCGGGACAGCGTGCCCGGCCGCACGAACAGGTGAGGGCGGATGTCCGGCCGGGCGGTCACGGATCGGCGGTCAGGTGGCCGCCGGCGGGTCGGCCGACGGGAGCGTGACGGTCACCTCCAGACCGCCGCCGGGCTGCGGGACCGCCTTCACCGTGCCGCCGTGCGCGTCGCAGACCGCCCGGACGATGGACAGGCCGAGACCGGAGCCGCGCGCCCCGGTGCGTTCCTGCCCGCCGCGCCGGAACGGCTCGAACAGGCCGGGCACCTCGGCCGGGGCGACCTCGAAGCCGGTGTTCCCCACCACCAGCCAGGACCGCTGCCCGTCGGTGCCGGTGCGCACCCACATCCGGCCGTGCAGGTGGTTGTAGCGGACCGCGTTCTCCACCAGGTTGCCGGCCAGCCGGTCGAGCAGCCCCGGGTCCCCGACCACCGGCGCGGGGCGCAGCGAGGTGTGCACCCGCAGGCCGATCCGCTCCACCTCGCGGGCCACCGCGGAGAGCGCGTTGGCGGTGCCGACGGCCAGGTCGCTCTCGGCGCGGCGGGCCAACCGCCGGCCGGTCTGCGCCTCGCTGCGGGCCAGCACCAGCAGCGCGTCCACCAGGCCGTTGGCCCGCTCGGACGCCTCCCGCACCACGCCGGCCATCCGCCGGTACTCGGCCAGGTCCGCGTCGTCGTCGCTGAGCGTCACGTCGATCTCGGTACGCATCACCGCAAGCGGGGTCCGCAGCTCGTGCGAGGCGTTCGCGACGAACCGCTTCTGCGCCTCGAACGCGGCGGTGATCCGGTCCAGCATCGCGTCGAACGTCTCCGCCAGCTCGGCCACCTCGTCGTCCGCGCCGGACCACCCGATCCGCTCGTCGAGCGTGGTCTCGCCGAGCCGGCGGGCGGTGGCGGTGACCTGGTGCAGCGGGCGCAACGCACGGCCGGCCACCAGGTACGCGCCGGCCACCCCGACGACGCTGATCGCCAGCAGCGCCAGCAGGCCCTTGAACAGCAGCTCCCGGGACGCGGCGTCGACCAGTTGCCGCTGCCACTGCCCGGCGTCGAGGGTGCGGCCGTCGGTGAGCACCACGGTGGTGCCGGGCAGCAGCTCGTCGGTGGGGCGCAACGCGTCCCGGACCAGCAGCCAGGCCAGCAGCACCAGGATCGCGCCGGCGCCGACCAGGAGCACGCCGTTGAGCAGCGTCAGCCGCAGCCGCAGCGTCGGCCGTACCCGCGCGGAGGTCACTTGGCGCGCTCGATCCGGTAGCCCGCGCCGACCACGGTGTCGATCAGCGGGGGGTCGCCGAGTTTCTTGCGCAGCGTCATCACGGTGACCCGGACGATGGTGGTGAACGGGTCGGTGTTGGCGTCCCAGACCCGTTCCAGCAGTTCCTCGCTGGACACCACCGCGCCGCGGGCCCGGAGCAGCTCGGCGAGCACGCCGAACTCCTTGTTGGTCAGGTCGAGCGGCACGCCGCCCCGGGTCACCACCCGCCGGGCCGGGTCGAGTTCCAGGTCGGCCACCGCCAGCACCGGCGGCGCGGCCGGGGTGGCCCGCCGGCCCAACGCCTGCACCCGGGCCACCAGCTCGTCGAAGGCGAACGGCTTGGCCAGGTAGTCGTCGGCGCCGAGCTGCAACCCCTCGACCCGGTCGGCGACGGTCCCGCTCGCGGTCAGCATGAGCACCCGGGTCAGCGTGCCGGAGGCGGCCAGGTCGGCGCAGATCCGGTCGCCGTGCACGCCGGGCAGGTCCCGGTCCAGGACCACCACGTCGTAGCGGGTGACGAACGCCGCCTCGTGCCCGGCGTCGCCGTCGTAGGCGACATCCACCGCCATGCCGCGCTTGCGCAGCCCGCGCGCGATCGCGTCGGCGAGGTTGCGCTCGTCCTCGACCACCAGTACCCGCATTCCGGCCTCCCGCCTCGTGACCTCCCACAACCTAGTGCGCGGCGCCAACCGGACGGCACGGCCCGCCGTTGCAGAAAACCTTCGGGTACGCGATGCTCGCCGGCAACGATCGCCCACCGCCCCGGCTGCCGGCCGGGCCGAGCCGAGCGGAGCCGCCGATGACCGCCGCCGCCCCCGGCCGGAACGTCGCGTACCGCCGTTTCCGCTTCCCGGCGGACCGGGACCTGGGTCGCGCCGCCGGACTCTCCGCCGGCCCGGCCGGGCTGACGCTCGACGCGGACGGCCCCACGCCCGACGCGAACGGACCTACGCCCGACGCGAACGGGTCCACGCCCGACGCGGCGGCCCGCCGGCCGGCGCGCCCCGATCCGGTTCCCGGGGCCGCCGCCGGCACCTGGACCTCGCCGGTGACGGAGGTCGGCTTCGCCGCCGCCGAGCTGGTGCCGTCCTGGACCGCCGACACGCCGCCCGGCTGCTGGCTCCGGGTGGAGGTACGCGGCTGGGCCGGCGACGCGGCCACCACCGGCTGGTACGAGCTGGGCCACTGGGCGGCCGACGACGGCACGGTACGCCGCGCCTCGGTGCCCGGCCAGTCCGACGACCGGGCCCGGGTGGACGCGGACACGCTCCGGGTGACCGGGGCACGGGTGACCGGCTGGCAGGTCCGGGTGACGCTGCTGCGCCGGCCCGACGCGCCGGCCGGCCCGGTGCTGCGCACGGTCGGCGTGGTCGCCAGCGCCGGCAGCCAGGTCCCGGCGTCCCCGTCGCCCGAGCAGGTCGACAGCGGCCCGGCCGGCGGGGGCGCGCACGACGACGCCGGGGCAGCGGGCCGGGCGTGGGGGCGGGTGCTGGACGTGCCGCGTTACGCGCAGCGGCTGCACGCCGGCGGGGAGACCCGCTGGGGTGGCGGTGGCGACTCCTGGTGCAGCCCC
Source organism: Micromonospora sp. AKA38 (assembly GCF_027925725.1). NCBI lineage: Bacteria > Bacillati > Actinomycetota > Actinomycetes > Micromonosporales > Micromonosporaceae > Micromonospora > Micromonospora sp. AKA38. Next base: position 461,176 of record NZ_BNEI01000002.1, read on the forward strand.
ACCTGCGTGTCGATGGTGCTGGACTTCTGGGGCGCCGGCCCCACCCCGGACCGGTACGCCTGGGTCGACCCGCCCGGCCCCCGCCCGGTGGTGGTGCACGCCGCGCGGCACTGCTACGACCACGCGTACGCCGGGGCCGGGAACTGGCCGTTCAACACCGCGTACGCGGCGACGCACGGGGTGGACGCGTTCGTCACCCGGCTGCGCTCGCTGGCGGAGGCGGAACGGTTCGTGGCCGCCGGCATCCCGCTCGTCGTCTCGGCGGCGTTCACCCGTGGGCAGGTTCCCGGGCTGGACTACGACACCCGGGGCCACCTGATCGTGCTGGCCGGCTTCACCACCGACGGCGACCCGGTGCTCAACGACCCGTACGCGCCGGACGACGAACGGGTCCGCCGGACCGTGCCGCGCGCGCCGTTCGAGGCGGCCTGGCAGGCGGGCAGCGGTGGGATCGCGTACGTGCTGCGGCCGGAGACGGTGCCGCTGCCGGCGCCGCCCGCCCAGGCCAACTGGTGATCACCGCCGCGCCGGCCACACCGCCAGCCCGCCGGCCGGGCGCAGGCACACCAACACCGCCTCGGCGTCCGCGCACTCGGCCCAGGAGCCGGGCAGGACCGCCCGCGGTCGCGCCTCGCCGGCCGCCACGTCCAGGTCACCGACGAGCGTCCGGTCCCCGGCGAGGTGCCGGAGCCCGAGCAGCCTGAGCAACCGGCCGGACCCGTCGTCCCGCCCGCTGACCCGCCAGCGGCCCAGCCGCCCGAGCACCCGGCCGGTCGCCGGTTCCAGCACCGACAACTCCAGTTCCGGCCCGTCCCCCGCCGCGGCGGCGATCAGCCGGTCGCCGACCGGCCCGAACCCCGCCCACCGCTCGTCCGTCCAGGCCGGGCGGCCGGTGGCGGGGTCGAGCGCCTGCGCGTCGCCGACCTGGTCGCGGAGGCAGACCATGCCGGCGCAGTCGGTGAACCACGACCCGGCGCGCGGGTCCACCGGCACGCTCCAGCGCCGGTCCAGCCGGTCCACCCCGTACGCGGTGATCTCACCGGAGACGCCCTCGACCAGCAGCAGACCGGCGACGACCTGCGCGAACCGGTAGGCGACACCGTCCGGCGCGGACGACACCCGGCCGGCGCGCACCCGGGCGCCCGAGTCCGCGTCGTGCACGGCGACCCGGCCGTCCGGCTCGATCAGCAGGAGCTGCGTCACTCCCCGGTCGTCCCGCCGGTACGCCACTCCCTGCGGGGGCACCGCCAGCGACCAGCGCGTCGCGCCGGAGGCCGGGTCGACGGCGAGCACCCGGCCCGTTCCGCCCGGCCGGGGGTTCTCGAACAGCACCCCGCCGGACGCGGTCGGGACCGGGTAGCCGACCTGCTGCCAGCGCACCGCGCCGGTCGCCGGGTCGAGCAGCGTGGCGCGCGCGTCCCCGACCCCGGTCGGGCTGCTCGACACCAGCAGGCCGCCGGCCGCGCCGGTCAGCCCCAGCACGTGGTCCCCGGTGGGCAGCGCGAACCGCCACGCCGGCGCGCCTGCGGTGAGCCGGTAGCCGGTGACCACCCGACCGCCCTGGTGGAGCGCGCTCGGACCGTCCGCCACCATCAGCCGGCCCGCCAGCACCACGAAGAGGGCATCCGGCGCGGCGGGCACCCGGACCGGCGCCGGCGGCCGGGCCGGCGCCGCCGCGCCGGCCAGCGTGAGCAGCAGGCACCCGAGCGCCACCGCGCGGGCGGCCCGGCCCGGCGGTCGCCGCGGCGGCGCGGGGAGCGGCTCGTCGCCGTCCTCGGGACGGCGCAGCTCGCCCAGCTCGATGACCGGGCTCACGGCAGCCGCCGCACGGTGAAGTCGCCGCCCCGCTCCCGGCAGACCAGCAGCGTCCGGCCGGCGGTGCAGTCGGTGCCGGTCAGGACGTCCCGCACCACGGGTGGGCCGCCGGACAGGTCCGGCTCGGCGAGGAGCCTCCGGTCGCCGCCCAGCGGCCGGCTCAGGAACAGCCGGTCACCGCTCTCGCCCTGCGGGAGCACGTCCCAGTCGCCGACCTCGGCGATCAGCCGGCCGTCCGACTCCGCCAGCACCGACAGGCCCTCGCCGCCCTCCCGGCCGGCGGCGACCAGCAGGCGTCCGCCCTCGGCCCGGAGCACGCTCGACCACAGGTCGCTGGCCCAGCGCACCGCGCCGGTGGCCGGGTCCAGCGCCCACATCCCGCCGGTCTGCCGGCTGGCGCAGAGCAGTGACCCGCACGGTTCCAGGTAATCGACAAGTGGCAGCTCGGCGGTCCAGCGTGGCCGGAGCGTGTCCATCTCGAAGGCAGTGACGACGTCGCCGGCCAACCGGGTCTCCAGGAACAGCCGGCCCGCGCCCTGCATGGCGCGCGCGCCGGGCACCTCCCCCGGATGCAGGTCGCGGGCGGCCAGCCGGGTGCCGGTCGCCGCGTCCAGCACCACCGTCTCGCCGGCGGCCGGCAGCAGCAGGATCCGGTCCACCCCGGACCGGCCGTAGCTGAACTGCACGTCCCGACCGGTGGTGGGCACGGTCCAGAGCGTGCGCCCGTCGGCCACCGCCAACCGGCGGACCGACTGGGGGCCCGGCCCGCCGGACGGGCGCAGCAGCAGCGCGTCGCCGGCCGGGAACACCACGCCGTCCTGCCGCCAGCGCGGCGCGCCGGTGCCCGCGTCGAACACCGTCGTCTCCCAGCGGCCGCCGTTTCCGGCCGGTCCGACGGCAAGCACCCGCCCGCCCTGCTCCCACACCGCGACCACGTCGTCGACACCGTCCACCCGGGCCCGCCACCGCTCCCGCCCCACCCGGTACGCGACGAGGTCCCAGCCCGGTTCCGACGCGGCGCGTCGCACCACGTACACCCGGTTGTCGGAGAGGAACGCGGAGGCCCCGGTGCCGCCGGGGATCGTGACCGGCCCGGACCGCGCCGGAGGCGCGGCGGCGGCGAGCGTGACCAGCGCCACCAGCAGCGCCACCACGACGCGGAACGGGCGGCCGACCGCACGCGGCGGGCGGGGCGCGGCGTCGGGCGCCGCGTCGTCGCCGCGCAGGTCACCCAGATCGATGACGGTCACGACCACCCCTTTCCGCGCCGCCGGACCGCCGCCCGACCGTGACCGGACCGACGCCGGACCGCCTGTACGATGGCCCGTCGTGGCCGTGCCGGTGGTGGACCCCTCGCTGAACTCCTCATCCGTCGAGGTGGACGCCGTCACGGCGGATCCGCCGCGACGGCCCCGTCGCCGGCCGGCTCGCGCCGACCTGCTGGCCCTCGGAGCCTATGCGTTGCTCGGCGTTCTCGTCTGCCTCAACTACTGGGGCGACGTGCAGCACCGGGTGTCCTCGCACCTGCCGACCGACCACAGCTGGTTCGAGTGGCTGTTCGCGCACGGCGCGTACTCGGTGCGGCACCTGGAGAACCCGCTGTTCACCGCCCGGCAGAACGCGCCGGACGGGGTGAACATGATGGCGAACACCTCGCTGCTCGGGGTGACGCTGCCGCTCGCGCCGCTGACCATGCTGCTCGGTCCACAGGTGATGTACGCGCTCTACCTGGGCGCGGCGTTGTCGGCGACCGCCGCGACGTCGTACTGGACGCTGTCGCGGCACCTGGTCCGCTCCCGCGGCGCGGCGTTCGTCGGCGGCGCGTTCCTCGGGTTCGCCCCGGGCATCGTGCACCACGCCAACGGGCAGCCGAACTTCGTGTCGAACTTCCTGCTCCCGCTGATCGTGGCCCGGGTGCTCCGGCTCGGCGAGCCGGGCCGCTGGCGACGTAACGGGGTGGCGCTCGGACTGCTGGTGGCGTACCAGATCTTCATCAACGAGGAGATGCTGCTGCTCACGGCGCTGGCCTGCCTGGTCGTCGTGCTGGCGTACGCGGTGCAACGGCCGCGCGAGACGCGGGCGCGGGCCGGGTCCTTCCTGGCCGCGATCTCCGTCGGCGGCGGGGTGGCGCTGCTGCTCACCGCGTACCCGATCTGGTTCCAGTTCAACGGCCCGCAGTCCTACCGAGGGTTGCAGGGCGGCGTCTTCCACAACTGGGGCGAGGACCTGATGGCCTTCGTCACGTTCGCCCGGGACACCGCGGCCGGGGACGAGGCGGTGGAGAAGACCATCGGCCTGACCGAGCAGAACACCTGGTTCGGCTGGCCGCTGGTGCTGGTCGCGCTGGCCGCGCTGGGGCTGCTGGTCCGCCGGTCGGTGCCGGCCCGGATCCTGGCCGTGCTGGTGGCGCTCTTCACGATCGCCTCGATCGGGCCCGTGGTGCGGTTCGACGGCGTGGAGACGAGTGTGGCCGGCCCGTGGGCGTACGTGCCGGACGACCTGCCGCTCGTCGAGATGATGATGCCGACCCGGTTGAGCCTGGTGGTGGTGGCCGCCGTGGGCGTGCTGCTCGCGCTGGCCTGGGACGCGTTGTCCCGCGCCGGCCGGCCCGGGACCGCCCCGGTGCCCGTACCCCGCGCCGGCGACCACGACAACGAGCCGACCGACGACGGACGGACCGACGATGAGCGAACCGACGACGGGCGAACCGACGACGGGCGGACCGACGACGCGGGCCGGGCCGCGTCCGGCCGGCGGCGGGCGCTGCGCCTGGTCGGGTACGCCGCGATCGTGGCCGCCCTGCTGCCGCTGGTCCCGCGCCCCCTGCCGGCGCAGCGGATGGACCCGCCGCCGCACTTCATCACCGCCGGTGGCTGGCGACCGTTCGTGCCGGCCGGCCGGACGCTGGTGCCGGTGCCGATCCCGAGCAACGTGCACGGGCTGCCGACACTGCGCTGGAGCGCGCTGACCGGGCAGGAGTTCCCCATCCCGGGGGGATACTTCATCGGCCCGAACGAGCTGGGCGAAGGCGTGTTCGGCGCCCCGAACCGCCCGACCAGCACGCTGATCTACGCCACCATGGACCGCAACGCGCTGCCCGAGATCACCGCGGAGAACCGCCGGCAGGCCGTCGAGGACCTACGCTTCTGGCGGGCGTCGGTGGTGGTGCTCGGCGCCGGGCCGCGCGAGGCGGTGCTGCGTGACCTGATGACCGCGCTGCTCGGCCCCCCGCAGCGGATCGACGACGTCTGGCTCTGGGACGTGCGCGACCGCGTGTAAGGGTCAGCCGCCGAGCAGGGGGCGGACGTCCCACAGGTGCCCGCCGGGGACGTCCCGCCCGGGCCCGACCAGGGCGTCCACGGTGACCCGTACCGGGTCGCCGGGCGACGAGTCGGCCTGCACCAGCGCCGCTGCCCGCCAGTGCCGCAGGTCCTCGACCGCCTGCCGGCGTTCCGCCTCGCCCACCGGCGGCACCTGGCCGGTCTCGGCGGCCCGGCGCAGCAGCAACGACGTGGGACGGTCCGGCGCGCCCCACCGGGCGGTCGGGTCGGCGGCTGAGCGCGGCCCGATGAAGTAGCCGCCCGGCGCGTCGAAGGCCAGCCCGGCGCGCGCCGACCAGAACATGGCCGGGCTGACCGCCGCGCCGGTGACCGGTGGCACCGGCACCAGCGTCCGGCCCGGCGGGACGTACGCCCGCCAGCCGCCGCCGGTCACCACGGCCGGCACCGGCGGGACCGGCACGGTGCGGATCGGGGTCGGGACGAGCGGCAGCAGCGCGGCGGCGACCGCGCCGGCCCACAGCGCCCGCCCGCGCGCGGTGCCGCCCGGGGCCCGGTCCACCGCCAGCGCCAGCAGCACCCCCAGCACCGGTACGCAGACCAGCGCGAACCGCGCCGGCACCACCAGGTCCAGCAGCGGCACGCCGGCGACCAGCCGGTACGGGCCGGGCAGCCCGGTGTCGTGCCGCCCCACGATCACCGTGGTGCCGAGCGACAGCAGCGCGAACAGCAGGCCGCACGCGGCGAGCGCGCGCACCAGCGGTCGCCGCCACAGCCGCACCGCCACCAGCAGCGCCAGCGGCGGCAGGAACGGGCCGAAGAACGAGTTCTGTTCGGTCGGGTTCGGCGACAGCAGCCCGGCCCGGTGGCCGTCCCCGCCCACGGTCTGCCGGGCGGTGGCGGTGAACGAGACCAGGTCCAACCGGTAGCCGCGGGTGTGGAACGGCATCCCGGTGTAGTGGCCGGGGCCGAGGAACTGGACCCACAGCGGGTACGCCAGCAGCACGCCGGCGACCAGCGCGCCGAGGCCCAGCCGGCGCGCCACCACGGGCGCCAGCCGGCGTGCGGTGTCCCGGTCGGCCAGCGCGTACGCCCCGGCCAGCACGCCGGCGGCCAGCGCCAGGAAGACCAGCACCTCCTCGCCGAGGAAGACCTGGTACGCGACCGCGAGCCCGAGCAGCACCCCGTCGCGCCGGACCCGGTCGGTGGCCGGCCGGAACACCAGCGCGAGGATCACCGGGACCAGGAACTGGGCGGCCATGTGCAGGTGCGCCCCGGCCTGCGCCACCATGCCCGGGGCGAACCCGCAGACCAGCCCGCCGACCGCGGCGGCGGCCCGGGAGCGGACCAGCCGGCGGGCGAGCAGCGCGTACCAGGCGGTGGCGGTGCCGGCGAGGCTGAGCGCCACCGCGACCAGGAACGCGGCCTGGCTGCCGAACGCCACGGTGACCGGGGTGAGCGGCACGCCCAGCCCGAGCACCGAGGTGTTGGCCATCAGGTTCACCCCGTGCGGGGCGTTGAGCGCGGCGCTGTGCAGCGGGTTCTCGCCGTCGGTCACCGCGCGGGCGGCCCGGGCCAGCATCCATTCGAACAGCATCTGGTCGCCGGCCTGGTGGAACAGCCGATCCGGGCGGCGCCACTGGTCGGCGGTGAGCAGCACGGCCAGGGCGAGGTAGCCGGCCACCACGAGCGCGTCGACCGGCCGGGGCCGCCACCACCGCCGGGGCGCGGGCCCGGGGCGGGCCGCCGGGCTCAGGCGGACCGGTCGGTCAGTGTCCGGACGTCCCACACCCACACGTCCAGCTCCTGCCGGGCCGGCCCGACCAGTTGCTCCACGGTGCGCCGCAGCGGCTCGGCGTTCTGCTCGTCCAGCGGCAGCACCACCACCGCCGCGTTCCAGTGCCGCAGCTCGTCCAGGAAGCGACGGCGCTGCCGGTCGTCGAGTTTCGGCGTACGCCCGGTGGACGCCACGTCGGCGAGCAGCTCGCCGATGCCGCTGCGCCGGCCGCCGAATCGGCCCGGGTCGCCGGTGACGCCGTTGCGCGGCGCGAGGAAGTAGCCGCCGGGGATCTTGAACGCCAGGTCGGTGCTGGCCGCCCAGCGCATCGGGTCGGTGTTACCCATCGCCGGCACCGGCACGGAGACCAGCGTCTGGTCCGGCCCGACGTACTGCCGCCACCGGTCGGCGGTGATGAACTCCGGCACCGGCGGTCGGGTGGTGACGCGCAGCGGCATCGGCGCGATCGGCAGCAGCGCGAAGACCAGGCCGGCGGCGGTCAGCGTCCGCGCGGTCCGCCGCTGGACGCCGCGCAGCACCCAGGCGCTGCGCACCGCGTACGCCAGCAGGACCGCCACCGTCACGGTGGTGATCAGGCCGAACCGGGTCGGCACCACGGCGTCCAGCAGCGGCAGCCGCACCAGCAGCTCCCACGGGCCGGTCACCAGTTCCCGGTCCCACCAGGAGATCCGCTCACCGAGCGAGAGCACCGCGAAGAACAGCCCGGTCGCGGCCAGCGCCCGGACCATCACGTCCCGGCGCAGCCAGACGACGATGCCGACGGCCAGCAGCGACAGGCTCCAGCCGAAGAACGCGTTCTCCTCCGAGTAGTTCGGGGCCAGGTTGACGTTGGCCCGCTCGTTGCCGCCGAACGTGGGCGAGCCGGGGGCGACGAACGCGGCGATGTCGTTGCCGTAGTCGCGGACCGCGTCGCTGAGCCCGTGGTACGCCATCGGGCCGGCGAACTGCACCCAGAGCGGGTACGCCAGCAGCGCGCCGGCCAGCACCGCGCAGACCGCCAGGCCGGTGCCGAGCGGTCGCCACGCGGTGGCCCACCGGTCCCGCTGCTGCACCAGCACGGCGATCAGGAACACCCCGAGCGCCAGCGCGGTGAAGAGCAGGATCTCCTCGTTGATGAACGCCTGCACGACGACCAGCAGGGCGAGCAGCGCGCCGTCGCGGACCGGCCGGACCGACCGGGTCAGCACCAGCACCCGCCAGACGATGAACGGCAGCAGGAACTGGCTGATGATGTTCGGGTGCCAGTTGGCGTGCGACAGCATCGCCGGCGAGAACCCGCAGAACCACGCGCCGACCGCGGCGGCCGGCCGGTGCCGAACCAGGTGCCGGGAGAGCACCCGGTACCAGGCGGCGGCGGTGCCGCACAGGCCGAGTGTGACCAGCGCGACGAAGGAGACCGCCGGTCCGAACAGGAGCGTCACCGGCACCATCGGGATGCCGAGCGCCAGGATGGCGGTGTTCGCCATCAGGTTGACCCCGTCGGGGTAGTTGAACTGGTCGGTGAAGAACGGGAACTCGCCGTGCAGCACCACCCGCACCGAGTGGGCAAGGAAGAACTGCACCTGGGCGGGGTCGCTGCTGTAGAGCGCGGCCACCCGGCCGGCCGGGTCGGCCCAGATGCCGCTGGTCACCCAGATCGCGGCGAGCAGGAAGGCGGCGTACACCACCAGGTCGATGCGGCGGCGCGTCCACCGCCACCGGCGTCGGGCGGCCGGCGCGGCCTCCTCGGTGGTGGATGCGGCCGGCGGTTCGGTCCGGGTGACCGGCGGTGGGGGGTCGAGGGTGACGGATCGGGAGCCCGTCGGGGCGGCGGCGGCCGGCGTCGAGGCGCCGCGGGTCTCGGCAGGCGTCACAGTCGGCGGAGTCTACCGGAGCCGGATATTGAGCCACGAATCGCACGTCACGTTCCGCGACGAACGGGTGAGCCGGGCTCCGCCCGGTGACCGCACGTCTCGTACCATGTGGGCTTCCGACCGACGACCGCCGAGGGGATCAGTGTGGTTTCAGCCCGCCGAAACGCGGTGACGGGCGCCGCGCTGGCAGCGTTGGCGCTGGCCACAGCCGGTTGCGGGCCGGTGACCGAGCGGCAGCCGACAACCCTGCGGGTCGGCTACGACAGCCTGGACGGCTCGCTCGCGGTCTGGCCGCCGCGCGGCAGCCTCGCCGGTGACGCCGCCGCCACCGCCGCGATCACCGCTGCGGTGCGTGACTGGCGCTCACCGGTCGACGACCGGGTCCACCTGCCCTCCTCCGGCATCCTCTTCTCCGGCGAGGTGGCCGGCGCGCCGCTGGCACTGGTCGCCGCCGACGTGCCCGGCGAGGCCGCCTCCTGGCTGCTGCAACTGAACCGGGACGGGCAGCGGTGGCGGGTGTCGCACGCCACCGAGTACACCGAGGCCGGCTACCTGGTCTACGCCGACGTGCTGCCGGTCCGGCAACCCACCGGGCGCCGCTACCTCACCTCCGCCCGCGTCGAACGCCTGCTCGGCCCGGACGGCCGCACGGTGCCCGGCGCCGACGGCATCACCGAGCCGGTCGCGGTGCCGGCCTGCCGGGCCGTCGCGCTGACCGCGACGCTGCGGCCCACGCCGTCGCTGCCGCGCGGCCGGGCCGCGGACCGCGTCCTCGACCTGGGTACGGCCACCGAAGCGCCCCGCTACCCGCTGGTGCGCGACGAGACCGGTGCCGGCAAACGCGCCCTGACCGGCCTGGACACCTGCGCGCTGACCGGCGGACGGGGCCCGTTCGGCAGCGTCCCGCGCCGTCTCGGTGACCGGGAGGCGCCCCGTTCCGTGCCCGAGTCCTGGCCGATGGCGAAGATCGCCACGCGCTCGCTGGGCGAGGTGGCGCTCGGCGACGGGGAGCCGGGCGACCTGGAGCAGTTGAGTTGGGACAGTCCCACCGGGACGATGACCGCCGTGCTCTACCGCCCGTCCGGCGGCGGTGCGCCCGTCGTCTCCCCGGCCGACCGGTCCACCACGCTCCAGGCGTACCCCCTGCCGGTGCCGGGCCAGCCGCTCGCGGTGCTCACCTGGCGCACCCGGGACGCCTCGTTCGCCGCGCCGCCCGGCACTACCCGCCTGGTCGACCGTCCGGGCCTGGTGGTGGTCGAGCAGACCGACGCCAAGCAGACGTTCAGCCTGGCCGGCACCGAGAAGACCTGGTACCGCTCCCTCTCCTCCCCCCGCTGACCCCCGTCCTCGACGCCGCCTGAGATCTTGGAAGGAAATGGCCCCCGGAGGGGCACTTTGCTTCCAAGATCTCTCCGGCCATCCCTCCTGCGTCCGCTCCACACCGCCGACGTGGCGACGGTGCCCGGAACAGCGTTCGGGCGGCCCCGCGACAGCGGGACCGCCCGAGTGCCGTGAACCGGATCAGTTCTGCGCGGTGGCCCCGTCGGTGGCCGGGTCGACCGGGGCGGCGTCCAGGCCGGAGATCCAGCCGGTGACGTCGCGCGCCACGTCCTGGGCGGTCAGCCCCAGGTCGGCGAGGATCTGCGCGCGGGTGCCGTGCGGGTGCCAGTCGGCGGGTACGCCGAGGTCGCGGACCGGCACGCGGACGTCGGCGTCGCGCATCGCCTGGGCCAGCGCGGAGCCGACGCCGCCGACCCGGACGCCGTCCTCGACGGTGACCACGAGCCGGTGTCCGGCGGCCAGCTCGACCAGCTCGGCCGGGACCGGTCGGACCCAGCGCGGGTCGACCACGGTGACGCCGTAGCCCTGCTCGGCGACCCGGGACGCGACCTCCATGCCGAGGCCGGCGAACGAGCCGACCGCGACCAGCAGCACGTCGGTACGCGCCGACTCGGTCAGCACGTCGACCGGGCCGACCCGGCGCACGGCCGGCAGGTCGGCGGCGACGGTGCCGGTCGGGAAGCGCAGGATGGTCGGGCCGTCGTCGACGGCGATCGCCTCGCGCAGTTCCTCGCGCAGCGTGGCCGAGTCGCGGGGCGCGGCGATCCGCAGGCCGGGCACCACGCCGAAGACCGACATGTCCCAGATGCCGTAGTGGCTGGGCCCGTCCGGGCCGGTGATGCCGGCCCGGTCCAGCACGAACGTGACCGGCAGCTTGTGCATCGCCACGTCCAACAGGACCTGGTCGAACGCCCGGTTGAGGAACGTGGCGTAGACCGCGACCACCGGGTGCAGGCCGCCCATGGCCAGGCCGGCGGCGGACGTGGCGGCGTGCTGCTCGGCGATGCCGACGTCGTAGACCCGCTTCGGGTACTTGCGGGCCAGCGCGGCGATGCCGGTGGGCTCCGCCATGGCGGCGGTGATGCCGACCACGTCGGGGCGCTCGTCGGCGATCGCCACCAGCTCGTTGGCGAACACGTGGGTCCACTTCACCGACGGCGCGGCGACGAGTTGGCCGGTCTCCACGTCGAAGGCGCCGCCCGGGCCGTGCAGGCAGTCGGCCTCGTCGTCCTCGGCGGGACGGTAGCCGTAGCCCTTGCGGGTGACCGCGTGCACGATCACCGGGCCGCCGAAGTTCTTCGCCGCGCGCAGCGCCGCCTCGACCGCCGGCACGTCGTGACCGTCGACCGGGCCGACGTACTTGATGCCGAGGTCCTCGAACATGGCCTGCGGGGCGACCGCGTCCTTGATGCCCTTCTTGACCGCGTGCAGCACCTCGTACATCGGCTTGCCGACGAACGGCGTGTTGCCCAGCGCGTCCTTGACGGTGTCGAGCACCTTCTCGTAGCCGGGGTTGAGCCGCAGCGACGACAGGTGGTCGGCGAGGCCGCCGATGGTCGGCGAGTAGGACCGGCCGTTGTCGTTGACCACGATGATCAGCGGGTTGCCGGCGGTGGCGATGTTGTTGAGCGCCTCCCAGCACATGCCGCCGGTGAGCGCGCCGTCGCCGACCACGGCCACCACGGAGCGCTTCTCGCCGCGCAGCGCGTACGCCTTGGCCAGGCCGTCGGCGTACGACAGGGCGGTGGAGGCGTGCGAGTTCTCGATCAGGTCGTGCTCGCTCTCCGCCTGGCTGGGGTAGCCGGAGAGGCCACCGCGCTGGCGGAGCTTGTCGAAGCCCTCCTGCCGACCGGTGAGGATCTTGTGCACGTAGGCCTGGTGGCCGGTGTCGAACAGGAGCCGGTCGCGCGGGGAGTCGAACACCCGGTGCATGGCCAGCGTCAGCTCGACGACGCCGAGGTTGGGGCCGATGTGCCCACCGGTGCGGGAGACCTTGGCGATCAGAAAGTCACGGATCTCGGCACCGAGGATGTCCAGCTGCTCGGCGGTCATCCGCTTCACGTCCTGCGGGCCACGGACGGCGCCCAGCAGCCGACCGTGGTTGGCCGTGCCCTCTTCAACACTCATGACCGGAGAGTCTATCGGTCGTGGCACAGTCCGCAGCCGAGCCGTGGCTCAGGACGCCACCGTCAGCCGACGTGGTGGCGTCGGGGTCGGCGCCCCGAACGGAGGGCCGGCCGGGGTCCAGGAGCCGAGCACCGCGGCCCGGGACGCGCCGGTCACCGACGGCACCGCGCCGGGCAGCCCGTGCCAGCTCAGCCAGCCCAGCAGCGCGAACGCGTACGCCTCCTTCGCCTGCGCCGGGACGCCCAGCTCGTCGGTGGTCCGCAGCCGCCAGCGGCCGGCGCCGAGCGCGGCCAGCCGGGCCCGGAGTGTGGGATTACGCACTCCCCCACCGGCGGCCACCACCTCGGTGACGCGGTGCCGGTCGCACGCGTCGGCGACCGTGCGGGCGGTCAGCTCGGTGAGCGTGGCCAGCACGTCGTCGGCGGCCACCGGCTCGCCGAGCGCGGCCAGCGCGGCGTCCAGGTAGCCGCCGTGGAACAGCTCCTTGCCCGTCGACTTGGGCGGCGGCGCGGCATAGTACGGCTCGGCGAGCAGCCGATCCAGCAGTGCGCCGTGCACCCGGCCGGCGGCGGCGCGCGCCCCGTCGACGTCGCAGGAGCGGCCCAGGAGGCGCCGGGCGGCGGCGTCCAGCAGCGCGTTGGCCGGGCCCACGTCGTACCCGAGGACCGGTGCCCCGGGGGCGACCACGGTGAGGTTCGCGATCCCCCCGAGATTCAACGCCGCCCGAGGGCCGGCGGCGGCGTCGAGCAGCAGCGCGTCGAACGCCGGGACCAGCGGCGCGCCCTGCCCGCCGGCCGCCACGTCCGCCGAGCGCAGGTCGTGCAACACCGGTACGCCGACGCGCGCGGCGACCCGGGCCGGCGCGCCGAGCTGGAGCGTGCCGCGCGCCCGGCCGGCCTCGACCCAGTGGAAGACGGTCTGACCGTGGGACACGACCGCGTCGACGGCGCCACCGGCCAGCTCGACGCCGACGGCAGCCGCCTCGGCGAACACGTCGCCGAGCCGGTTGTCGAGCCGGCAGACCGCCTCGATCGTGGTGGCCGCCGGCGGCAGCAGCGCACCGATCTGCGCCCGCAGGTCGCCCGGGTACGCCAGCTCACGGTGCCCGAGCGGCCGTAGCCGCAGCGTGTCCCCGTCGAGCGTGAACTCGCCGGCGGCCACGTCCACCCCGTCGTACGACGTCCCCGACATCAACCCGACGATCTTCATCGGACCAGGCTAGTCACTGTGCCGGGGGCAGGAACAGGCCGACCAGCTCGACGTGCTGGGTCATCGGGAACAGGTCGAACCCGCGCAGCGCGGCCAGCCGCCAGCCCGCCTCGGCGAACGTGCGCACGTCCCGGGCGAAGGCCGCCGGGTCGCAGGCCACGTACGCCACCGCCCGCGGGTCGGCGGCCACCACGCCGTGGACCACCGCCGCGCCCGCGCCGGAGCGCGGCGGGTCGAGCACCACCAGGTCGACCGGGCCGGTGACCCGGCGGCGGGCCAGCGCGGTCTCCACCCGGGCCGCGACCACCTCCACGGCGGCCAGGTCGGCCAGGTTCGTCCGGGCCGCGGCCACCCCGTCCGGGGCGGACTCGACGACTGTCACCCGGGCCCCGTCGACCCGGCCGGCGAGCGCGGCGGCGAACAGCCCGGCCCCGCCGTACAGGTCCCAGGCGGTCTCGCCGGGACGCGGGTCGAGCAGGTCCAGCACGGCGCCGACCAGGGCGTCCGCCGCGGCCGGGTGCACCTGCCAGAAGCCGGACGCGGGCAGCGTGAACGATCGCCCGGCCGCCGTCTCCCGGACCCGCTCCGGCCCGCTCACCGCGGTGGCGACCCCGTCGGCGTACGCGACCACGGCGACGTCCCCGCCGCTGCTGGCGACCGCCTCCACCGCGTCGGCGTCCGGCCAGCGCGCCCCGGTGGGCGGCAGCACCGGCAGCTCCCGGATCGCCGGATGGGCGATCAGGCAGCGGTCGATCGGCACCACCTCGTGCGAGCGGTGCTTGAGCAGCCCGGCCCGGTCGGCGGCGTCCACCGCGTAGCGGACCCGGGAGCGCCAGCCCAGCGGCCCGCCGGGCAGCGCCTCGACCCGGACGCCGAGCGCGTCCACCTGCGCGTCGGTGAGCCGGCCCAGCCGGGTGAGCTGCTCGCGCACCACGGCGAGCTTCCAGTCGAGCTGGGCGGCCGGGGCGACGTGCTGGAGGTCGCAGCCGCCGCATCCACCCGGCCGGGCGTACGGGCAGGGCGGGGTGACCCGGTCCGGCGAGGCGTCGAGGATCTGCACCGCGTCGGCGCGGGCGAAGCCCCGGTGCAGCTCGGTCACCTCGGCCACCACCCGCTCGCCGGGCAGCGCGTGCCGGACGAAGACCACCTGGCCGCCGACCCGGGCCACGCAGTGCCCGCCGGGGGCGACCGCGTCGACGGTCAGCTCGACCCGCTCGGCCTCCACCAGCCCGGGACGTTCCGGCGCGCTCACGGCGCCACCCTTCGTTCCCGACTGCGGGGCTCGCCGGGCCGGCTCACTCCCCGCGCTCACGAACGCTCCCCCTGTTCGCCGGAGGGCGTGGCGTCGACCGGCGGCGGCAGGGTGCTGCGCGGCGCGACCCGGGGACCGCGCGCCGGTCCGCGGCTGAGCGTGGCGTCCAGGCGGTCCAGGTTCTTGCTGGCGGTGGACGCGAGCTGCCAGGGCACGCTGGTCACCATCACGCCCGGTTCGAACAGCAGCCGGCCCTTGAGCCGTAGCGCGCTCTGGTTGTGCAGGAGGTTCTCCCACCAGCGGCCCACCACGTACTCCGGGATGAAGACGGTGACCACGTCGCGCGGCGACTCCCGGCGGACCGAGGCGACGAAGTTGAGGATCGGCCGGGTGATCTCCCGGTACGGGGAGTCGATCACGGTCAGCGGCACCGGCAGCTCCCGCCGTTCCCAGTCGGCCTGGAGGTCCCGGGTGTCCTTCTCGTCCACGTTGACGGTCACCGCGGTGAGCGTGTCCGGCCGGGTGGCCCGGGCGTACGCGACGGCCCGCAGCGTGGGCTGGTGCAGCTTGCTGACCAGCACGATGGCGTGGTTGCGGGCGGGCAGCACGGCCCGCTGCTCGGTCGGCTCCAGCTCGGCGGCGACCCGGTCGTAGTGCCGGCGGATGCCCAGCATGACCACGTACATCACGGCCATCGCGACGATCGCGATCCACGCGCCGAGCAGGAACTTGGTGACCAGCACGATGACCAGCACCACGCCGGTCATGGCCATGCCGAACGCGTTGATGGCCCGGGACCGGATCATGCGCCGGCGGGCCTCCGGGTCGCGCTCGTTGCGCAGGTGCCGGTTCCAGTGCCGGATCATGCCGGCCTGGGAGAGCGTGAACGAGACGAACACGCCGACGATGTAGAGCTGGATGAGCCGCGTCACCTCGGCCTGGAAGCCGACGATCAGCACCACCGCGGAGACGGCGAGGAACACGATGCCGTTGGAGAACGCCAGCCGGTCGCCCCGGGTGTGGAGTTGGCGGGGCAGGTAGCGGTCCTGCGCGAGGATCGAGCCGAGCACCGGGAAGCCGTTGAACGCGGTGTTCGCGGCCAGGAACAGGATCAGCGCGGTCATCCCGGCGACCACGTAGAGCAGCACCGATCCGCCGCCGAACACGGTCTCGCCGAGCTGCACGGTGACCGTCTTCTGCACGTACCCGTCCGGACCGGAGACGATCTGGCTGGGGCTCTCGACGAACTGCAGGCCGGTCCGGCGGGCCAGCAGGATGATGCCGACCAGCATGGTGACCGCGATGCCGCCGAGCAGCAGCAGCGTGGTGGCCGCGTTCTTCGACTTCGGCGACTTGAACGCCGGTACGCCGTTGGAGATCGCCTCCACGCCGGTGAGCGCCGCGCAGCCGGAGGAGAACGTCCGCAGCAGCAGGAAGATCAGCGCGAACCCGGTGACGCTGTGCTCGGCGTGGATCTCCAGGCCGGCGCTCGGCGCGCGCAGGTCGTCGCCGAGCACGAAGATCCGCACCGCACCGGTCAGCAGCATGCCGCCGATGACGATGACGAAGCCGTAGGTGGGGATGGCGAACGCGGTGCCCGACTCGCGCAGGCCGCGCAGGTTGATCGCGGTGAGCAGCACCACCGCGCTGACCGCGATGAGCACCTTGTGGGTGGCCACGAACGGCACCACCGAGCCGAGGTTCGCCACCCCGGAGGAGACCGACACGGCGACCGTCAGCACGTAGTCGACGAGCAGCGCGCTGGCCACCGCGAGGCCGGCCCGCGGACCGAGGTTGACGGTGGCGACCTCGTAGTCGCCGCCGCCGGACGGGTAGGCGTGCACGTTCTGCCGGTAGCTCGCCACCACGGTGAGCATCACCACGACGACGGCGAGCGCGACCCACGGCGAGAAGAAGAACGCGG
Source organism: Micromonospora sp. AKA38 (assembly GCF_027925725.1). Classification (NCBI taxonomy): domain Bacteria; kingdom Bacillati; phylum Actinomycetota; class Actinomycetes; order Micromonosporales; family Micromonosporaceae; genus Micromonospora; species Micromonospora sp. AKA38. The sequence goes on from NZ_BNEI01000002.1 coordinate 477,773, forward strand.
ACGCGCCCGCGATGGAGAGCGTCAACAGGATCTCGTCCGGCGCGTACGCCACGGACGAGAGCGCGTCGGACGCGAAGACCGGCAGCGCGATGCGCTTCGGCAGCAGGGTGTGCTGGAGGCGGTCGGACCGGAACGGTCGACCGAGGAGGAGTCGCTTCAGCAGCGAGGTGGGGCTGGCCACAACCGACAAGCGTACGGCCCCTTGGCGCGGGACGGTGGGGTGGCTGATCACCGCCGCGCGCACCCGCGCGGTACCGTCGGTGCCCCGCCGGACGCGGGGACGTGGCAGGCTCGCAGACGACGGGTCGGCGGGCGGCACCGTGGGAGGAGCGGACACCGTGCATGTCGTGATCATGGGTTGCGGCCGGGTCGGGTCGACCCTGGCGCACAGCCTGGAGTCCCGGGGGCACTCGGTGGCGGTGATCGACCAGGACGCGGACGCGTTCCGCCGACTCGGGCCCGACTTCGCCGGCATCACGGTCACCGGCGCCGGCTTCGACGGCGAGGTGCTGCGCGAGGCCGGCATCGAGCGGGCCGACGCGTTCGCCGCGGTCTCCAGCGGCGACAACTCCAACATCATCTCGGCCCGGCTGGCCCGCGAGACGTTCGGCGTCTCCCGGGTGGCGGCCCGGATCTACGACCAGCGCCGCGCCCAGGTCTACGAGCGCCTCGGCATCCCGACCGTGGCGACCGTCCGGTGGACCGCCGACCGGATGCTGCGCCACCTGGTCCCCGAGGGGAACGTGGAGATCTTCCGCGACCTGACCAGCACCGTGTCGATCGTCGAGGTGCCGGTGCACAAGGACTGGATCGGCCGGCCGTTGCGGCAGCTCGAGGAGTCCGCCGGCGCCCGGGTCGCCTACCTGACCCGCTTCGGGATCGGCACGCTGCCCACCGCCTCCACCGTGGTGCAGGAGGGCGACCAGGTCTTCATGCTGGTGACCGACGACATCGTCGCCTCGGTCACCTCGGTGGCGGCGGCGCCGCCGGAAGGGGGGCACTGAGTCATGCGGATCGCCATCGCCGGCGCCGGCAACGTGGGCCGCTCGATCGCCCAGGAGCTGATCGACAACGGTCATCAGGTGATGCTGATCGAGCGGCAGCCGAAGATGCTGCGGCCCGACCGGGTGCCGACCGCCGACTGGGTGCTGGCCGACGCGTGCGAGCTGGCCAGCCTGGAGGAGGCCAACGTGGCCGGCTGCGACGTGGTGGTCGCGGCCACCGGCGACGACAAGGTCAACCTGGTGGTCTCGCTGCTGGCCAAGACCGAGTTCGCGGTGCCCCGGGTGGTGGCCCGGGTCAACCGGGCGGAGAACGAGTGGCTGTTCACCGAGCAGTGGGGCGTGGACGTCGCGGTCAGCAAGCCGCGGGTGATGGCCGCGCTGGTCGAGGAGGCGGTGACCGTCGGGGACCTGGTCCGGCTGATGACGTTCCGGCAGGGCGAGGCGAACCTGGTGGAGATCACCCTGCCGCCGACCGCGCCCTACGTGGGGCAGCCGATCCACGCGGTGCCGATCCCCCGGGACGCGGCGCTGGTGGCGATCCTGCGCGGCAAGCGGGTGCTGGTGCCCACCCCGGACGACCCGATCGAGGCCGGCGACGAGCTGGTGTTCGTGTGCACCGCCGAGGTGGAGGACGCGGTGCGCGCCGTGATCCTCGGGCCGGACAGCACCGAGCGGAACCGCGAGCGGTCCTGAGCGGGCTCAGGCCCCCGGCAGCGGCGTGACGGTGGTGCCCTCCCGGGTGACCCGGCGCACCACCCACACCGTGATCAGCAGCAGCAGCGCGTACGGCGGGTAGCCCAGGGCGAGCCGGGCCACGCCGAGCGCGGTGTCCTGGTGGGCCAGGTAGAGCCCGGCCTGCACGCCGACCTTGGCCAGCCACACCACGCCCCAGAGCACGGTGAGCTGGGTGAACGTGCGCACCAGCTTGGGGTCGTCGCGCCACTCGGAGCGGCCCTTGGCGACCAGCACCGACCAGATCCAGCCGACCAGCGGCTGCCGGATCGCGGCGGAGAGCAGCAGCGCCAGGCCGTAGCCGATGCCGTAGAGGATGCCGGGCAGATAGAAGTCGCGCGCGTCGCCGCTGCGCAGGGCGAAGAACGCGCCGACGCCGATGCCGAACAACCCGTTCAGCGCGTGCCGCACCGGTTTGCGCTGCGCCAGCCGCATCGCGGCGATCAGCAGCGCCACCGCGATCGAGGCGATCAGCGCCGGGCGCAGCTCGCCCACCACGTTGGCGATCACGAAGACCACCACCGGGATGCTCGACTCGACCAGGCCGCGCCAGCCGCCGAGCTGGTCGGCCATCTGCTCGGCGATGCTGGGCAGCCGCTCCTCGTCCTGCGGGTCGAGGCCCGACGGGGTGTGCTGCTGTCCGGTCGTCACTTCGGCGGCTCCAGCTCGTAGTACGGGTTGTAGATCACCTTGCGGTCGTCCCGCACGGCCACCCGGCCGTGGGCGGTGAGGTGCCGGCCCGGCTCGATCCCGGCGATGTGCCGCCGGCCCAGCCAGACCAGGGTGACCACGTCGTTGCCGTCGTAGAGGTCCGCCTCCAGCGTGGGCAGGTTGGTGCGCGGCGTGTAGACCACGGTGCGCAGCCGCCCGGCCACCGAGACCACCTGGCCCCGGTTGCACTGGTGGGTGGGGGTGCCGCCGGATTCGGCGCTCTCCCGGCGCAGCTCCTGCGCCTCGATCTCGGCCTCGCTCGCGGTGAACCGTTGCAGCAGCCGCCGCAGCGACACCCGGCCCTGGTCGGTCGTCATGACCTCCGCGTCACCTCTCCGCACCGGGGTCCCGCGGATGGCGGAACCGTCCCGCCAGCGTACGCCGGTCCGGCCGGCGTGCGGGATCGGCGGCACGCCGGGCGGACACGCCGCGGGCCCGGTCCCGCCGGCTCGGAGCCGACGGGACCGGGCCCGACGCGTGCCTCAGACCTCCTGCGGACCGGCCGCCTGCTGCTCGGCGGCCTGCTGCTCGGCCACCTCGCGCGGCAGCCGCAGCGGCAGCGGCTCGCGGACCGGCTTGGCCTCCTGGCCGCGGTCCACCACCAGGCCGTCCAGGCAGGCCGCGAGCGGGCCGCCGGCGGCCGGGTCGACGGCCGCCTGGCCCTGGAAGACGCCCCGCACCATCCAGCGCGGCCCGTCGATGCCGATGAACCGCAGGTCGGTCATGCCGTCCGGGGTGCGGACCTGGGCCCGCAGCTCGGTGCCGCGCTCCCCCTCGACCTCCTGGGCGGCGGCGCCGTCGTTCAGCAGCGAGGTGCGGATCTCCTCGCGCACCTCGTCCCAGATGCCCTCCGAACGGGGCGCGGCGAACACGCCGAGCTGCAACGCGTTCTGCCCGTGCACCAGCACCACCTGCTGGATCACGCCCTGCGGGTCGGCCTGCACCCGCACCTCCACGTCCGGCACCGCCGGGATCTGGAGGCTGCCCAGGTCGAGCCGGGGCGCGTCGGGCGCCTCGCTGACGTCGTAGGGGCCACGAGCCGGCGCCGCCGGGGTCTCCCCGGCGTCGAGGACCCCGTTGTCACGCGCGTGCCGCGCCTCGTCGGCCCGCTTCCGGGAGAAGATCACTGCGCCCACCCTCCGCTGTTCGCACTCACCCTGCCACCTCTTCGCTCTGCCCGCCGCCCGGAGCCGGAACCAGCCCGGCGTGCCCGCCGGTGGACCCGTGCCCGCCGGTCCCGCGCCGGGAGCCGGGCAGCTCGGCCACCGGCCGGAACTCGGCACGGGCGACCCGCTGGACCACCAACTGCGCGATCCGGTCGCCCCGGCTGATCCGCGCCGGCGTGTCCCGATCATGGTTGATCAGGTTGACCAGGATCTCACCCCGGTAGCCGGCGTCGACCGTACCGGGCGCGTTGAGCACCGTCACGCCGAGCCTGGCGGCCAGCCCCGACCGGGGGTGGACCAGCCCGACGTACCCCTCCGGCAGCGCCACCGCCACGCCGGTGGGCACCAACGCGCGCCCGCCTGGCGGCAGCTCCACGTCCGCGGCGGCCACCAGGTCCGCGCCGGCGTCGCCGGGATGGGCGTACGCCGGCAGCGGCAGCTCCGGGTCGAGCCGCCGTACGGGCACGGGTACGACATCTGTCACGGTCATCCTCTTCCGTCCGGTCCTCGGGGTGCCCCTGCCATCCTGCCGGTTGGCCGGCCCGCCACGCGCCGTACCCTCGCAGTGTGCGTCAGTCGTCATCCCCGGCCGCCCCGACGGCCACCCCCGCGCCGTACGCGGAGCGCCTGGGGCTGCCCTGGTGGGCCTGGCCCGCCGGGCTGGCCGTGGCCGGGCTGCTCGCCGCCGAGCTGTGGCTGGGCGCGACCGGCTTCCGGGCCTGGCTGCCGTTCGTGCTGCTGATCCCCGGCACGGGGGCCGCCCTGTGGTGGCTGGGCCGGATCCGGGTCGAGGTACGCGACGGCGAGCTGCGGGTCGACGACGCCCACCTCCCGGTGCGCCACGTGGCGGACGCGGTGCCGCTGGACGCGACCGGCCGGCGCGAGGTGCTCGGCGTCGGCGCCGATCCGCTCGCGTTCGTGGTGCAGCGCCCCTGGATCGGCGGCGCCGTGCAGGTGGTGCTGGACGACCCGGCGGACCCCACCCCGTTCTGGGTGGTCAGCACCCGGCACCCGGTGGAGCTGGCGACCGCGCTGCTGGCCGCCCGCGACACCGCCTGACGCTTCCCCGCCCCGGCCGTCAGCCCCGCTTGTGGGGCAGGCCGCGGGACGTGTGCCGGAGGTCCTTGCGGAGCTGCTCGCCGAGCGTGCGGGTGGCCCGCCGGTTGAGGTAGCCGGCCACCGCCGCGCCGGTCAGGAACGGCCCGAGCGTGGTGAGATTGCGGCCGAAGCGACGCAGCATGCTGTCCCGCAGCTCGCGGCGGGCGGCGGTGCCCAGCACGGCGCTCACCCCGACGCCGGGCATCATCGGGTTGATCCCCCGCTGGCCGGCCCAGGACTGCACCAGCGCCACGGCACGCGCGGTGCCGCCGGTGGGCAGCGGCATCCGGTGGAGTTCGTGCAGTTCCCCGATGAGCTTCAACTCGATCGCCACCACGGCGACCGTCTCGGCGGCCAGCAGGACCGGGGCGGAGAGCAGGGTGGGCGTGACCGCCCACTCGACCGCGGCGACCCCGCCACCGGCCGCGCCGACCCCGGCGGTGGCCCGGGACGCGTTGCGGACCAGCCGGTCGGCGAGCGCGTCGTCGTCCAGGCCGGGGAAGTGCCGCCGCAGCGTGGCGAGGTCACGGATCGGCACGTGCGGCGCGACCTCGGCGACGGTCTCGGTCATCCAGCGCAGCGCGGCCTTGGGCTTGAACAGGTCGGTGAGGCCGCGCGCCCGGGCCTGGCCGACCAGCCGCACCAGCAGTTGCCGGCGGCGGGCCGGGGCGATGTCGTCGGCGGTCAGGGCCGCGACCGTGGCGCCCAGTTCCTCGCCGGTCGGCGTCGCGGCCGGGTCGACGGTTTCCTCCGCCCGCGCCGGAGCGGTGGTCGGGTCCGGCATGGACGACGTCGGTCCCGTCTCCGGGACTCGCGTCCGGTCATCCCGCTCGCTGCGCTCGCTCACCCGTCCGCCCTCCTGCTCCGCGCGGCCGGCAGCCGCCCGTACGAGTCAAGCAGCTTCCGGCCACCGGCGCACGGCGGCTCGAACAGCGGCGGCCCCGACGAGGAGGCCGCCGCCGGTGTCCCGGCTCGGGATCAGACGCACTCTCGGCAGATCAGGTCGCCGTTGCGCTCGACCGCGAGCTGGCTGCGGTGGTGGACCAGGAAGCAGCGCGCGCACCGGAACTCGTCCTGCTGCATCGGGAGGACCTTGACCGTGAGCTCCTCGTCGGCCAGGTCGGCGCCGGGCAGCTCGAAGCTCTCGGCCACTTCGGCCTCGTCGACGTCCACGGCGCCCGACTGTGAGTCGACCCGCCGGGCCTTGAGCTCCTCGAGGCTGTCCTCGCCGAGGTCGACCTCGTCGCGACGCGGGGCGTCGTAGTCGGTGGCCATCGGTTTCACTCTCCAATATCGATATGGTCGCTGCCGGTTGTAACGCCGGACGACGCCGTTTCGGTTCCCCTGGCCGGCCACCAACTGTGTCGGGCACCCGACCCGACGACCGGTGGGCCGGGTTCGCCGGAGCGGAACCCTCCGGCGAGCGCGGAACCTTACCCCCCCTTTGGGCGAGGCATGTATACCGCCCTCGCGGGAGAGATGTACGCCCCTGCGCCCGAAGTTGTTCCCAATGTGACTCAGGCGACACGAAGATAGGGGTAGTCCTACCCGTTCCCCCCGTGGCGCGCCGGCATGTCGGACTGTTTCCACGCGGGAGCCGGACAAGGGTTAACCTCAGCGGCGTACTCCGACGGTCGACAGACGCGGCCCGACCGCGCCGGCCGCCGCCACCCAATCACTGTCCGGGGAGCGCCCAGGATGAGTTTTGCGCGAGTGCGGGCACTCGTTGTCGTCGGACTGCTGGCGGTCATCGCCCTGGTCTTCGTGATCGTCGCCGTGGTCAAGGACAGTCAGGGCTCGGCCGGCACCGCCGCCGACTGCCCCGCCGGCTGGCCGCTTGTCGACCTGCGACTGCGCGAGCAGAAGGACGTGAAGATCAACGTCTACAACGCCACCGACGAGTCCGGCCGGGCCGGCGGCGTGGCGGACGACTTCCGCAACCGCAAGTTCCAGGTCAAGAAGGTCGGCAACGAGTCGAAGGAGGTCGACGGCGTGGCGGTGCTGCGCTTCGGCCCCAAGGGTGTCGGCTCGGCCCACCTGCTCCGGGCCTACTTCCTCAACAACGCCGAGCGGGTGTTCCTGCCGGACCGCAAGGACGACACCGTCGACGTGGTCCTCGGCAACGGGTTCCAGCAGTTGGCCACCACCACCGAGGTGAACCAGTCGCTGGGTGACCTGGGCGCTCCCGAGGCGCCGCCCGAGACGTGCCCGATGCCGGTCGAGAAGTGACCCGTGGGCCGGTCCGCCGGCCCGACGACGCAGGGCGGTCTCCGCGGTTCGGGAGGCCGCCCTCGTCGCGTACCCGTGGGGTGGGTGACAGGTCGTCACGGCCCGCCGGCGGCGTCCAGGTCGGCGAGCCGGGCGTGCAGCGGGCCGTGCAGCGCGGGCGGCGCGGCGAGCGCCAGGTCCGGTCCGGCCGGCCGGCCGGACAAGCCGGTCACCAGCAGCCCGGCCTCCCGGGCGACCAGCCCGCCCGCGGCGAGGTCCCAGTCGGCCAGCCCCTTCTCGAAGTACGCGTCCACCCGTCCCTCGGCGGCCAGGCAGAGGTCGAGCGCGGCCGCACCCATCCGGCGGATGTCGCGCACGTGCGGGATCAGTTCGGCGACCACCCGCGCCTGGTGCGCGCGGCGGCCCGCGGCGTACCCGAAGCCGGTGGCGACCAGCGCCTGCCCGAGGTCGGCCTCGGCGGAGCAGCGCAGCCGCCGACCGTCCCGCCAGGCGCCGCCGCCCGCGGTCGCGGTCCACTCCTCGCCGGTGAACACGTTGCGCACCACGCCGGCGACGACCTCGCCGGCCACCTCGGCGGCGAGCGAGACCGCGCAGTAGGGCAGCCCGTAGAGGTAGTTGACGGTGCCGTCGATCGGATCGACGATCCAGCGCACCCCGCCCCCCGCGACCGGACCGGCCACGCCGTACTCCTCGCCCAGCACCGCGTCGCCGGGCCGCCGGTCCCGCAACGCGGCCAGCACCTGCCGCTCCACCGCGCGGTCGGCGGCGGTGACCACGTCGGTCGCGGTGCTCTTGGTCGCGGCCACCGAGACGCCCTCGGCGCGCATCCGGTGGGCGGTGGCCGCGGCGTCCCGGGCCACCTCGACGGCGATGGTGAGCAATTCCCGCGGCGTGGGCGCCGAGGCGATCATGTTCGTCCCCTTCCCGCGCGGCCCGGACCGGCCTGGCCGTGCGTGGGTATCATCCTTACAAAGTCCACATCTGCGTCGAATCGGCGGTCCGGACCGCCGGTACGCCGTGCTGCGCAGGATGATCGCGGCAGACGGCGTTACAATTCACCCTGCCCACGCGCCACGGACCGCCAACGACCGGACGGACCGGGACACGGGGGTCCCTCAACGACTCGCCCGGCACGGCCCCGTGCTGCGCCGGACGACCCGGCCGTGCTCGCTCTTCGCCTCCGGAAGGTCATTCGTGACAGAACCCCGCCAGACCGGCGCCGACGTTCGCTCGCTCACCGACACCCTGATCGCCCACGCCCAGAGCGCCGGCGGTCAGCTCACGTCGGCCCAGCTCGCGCGCACCGTCGAGTCCGCTGAGGTGACCCCGGCCCAGGCCAAGAAGATCCTCCGCGCGCTCTCCGAGGCGGGCGTGACGGTCGTGGTGGACGGCTCCGCGAGCACCCGCCGCCGGGTCGCCGCGGCCCGGTCCGCCACCCCGGCCTCCCGGGCCACCACCGCCAAGACCACCAAGAAGGCGGCCGCACCCGCCCCCAAGCAGGCGCCCGCCGCCGAGGAGTCCCCCGCGCCGGCGCCCCGGAAGGCGACGGCCCGCAAGGCCGCCGGCACCACCGCCGAGGTGGCCGGCAAGGCCGCCGTCCCGGCCAAGGCCACCAAGACGACCCGGGCCACCAAGGCCACCGTGGCCGCCAAGACGGCCGCGGCGAAGCCGGCGAAGGCCGGCGAGGGCGCCGAGGGTGAGGTCGACCCGGAGGAGCTGGCCGCCGAGATCGAGGACGTGGTGGTCGAGGAGCCGGCCGAGCTGGCCCAGGCCGCCGAGGCCGACGCCGCGAACTCCGCCACCGACAACGACTTCGAGTGGGACGACGAGGAGTCCGAGGCGCTCAAGCAGGCGCGTCGGGACGCCGAGCTGACCGCCTCCGCCGACTCGGTCCGGGCCTACCTCAAGCAGATCGGCAAGGTGCCGCTGCTCAACGCCGAGCAGGAGGTCGAGCTCGCCAAGCGGATCGAGGCCGGCCTCTACGCCGCCGAGCGGCTGCGCGCCGCCGACGAGGGCGAGGAGAAGCTGGTCCGCGATCTGCAGCGCGACCTGATGTGGATCTCCCGGGACGGCGAGCGGGCCAAGAACCACCTGCTGGAGGCGAACCTCCGACTCGTGGTCTCGCTGGCCAAGCGCTACACCGGGCGCGGGATGGCCTTCCTCGACCTGATCCAGGAGGGCAACCTCGGCCTCATCCGGGCCGTCGAGAAGTTCGACTACACCAAGGGCTACAAGTTCTCCACGTACGCCACCTGGTGGATCCGCCAGGCCATCACCCGCGCCATGGCCGACCAGGCCCGCACCATCCGCATCCCGGTGCACATGGTCGAGGTGATCAACAAGCTCGGCCGGATCCAGCGCGAGCTGCTCCAGGATCTGGGCCGCGAGCCCACTCCGGAGGAGCTGGCCAAGGAGATGGACATCACACCGGAGAAGGTGCTGGAGATCCAGCAGTACGCCCGGGAGCCCATCTCGCTCGACCAGACCATCGGTGACGAGGGGGACAGCCAGCTCGGCGACTTCATCGAGGATTCCGAGGCCGTGGTGGCGGTCGACGCGGTGTCGTTCTCGCTGCTGCAGGACCAGCTCCAGCAGGTCCTCCAGACGTTGTCCGAGCGTGAGGCGGGCGTGGTGCGCCTGCGCTTCGGCCTCACCGACGGCCAGCCGCGCACCCTGGACGAGATCGGTCAGGTGTACGGCGTGACCCGGGAGCGCATCCGGCAGATCGAGTCCAAGACCATGTCCAAGTTGCGGCACCCCTCGCGTTCCCAGGTGCTCCGCGACTACCTGGACTGACCGCACACGTCAACCAGACGTGTCGGTTTGATCACCACCCGTAGAACACCGATCCTTGATCGGTCGGTTGCCTGTTTGTGATCGTTGACGTGGCACCCTTGGTGCACGGCACACTGTCTTCCACGCCAGGTGTGACCTCGGTCCCCCGCGGGCACACAGGGAAGGCAGGGCCCGAGATGGGTGTTGCAGGATAGGTGAGCAACGACCGACGAGTGTGTTCATCGGTGACGACCAGAGGAGGAAGGCGATGACCCCGACCCTCACGCCGCCGCCCGAGACGGTGAGCCCCCCGGCCGCCGATGAACGGTGCGACCGCTGTAATGCTGCCGGCAAGCTCCGGATCACCCTCTCGGGTGGGAGCGAGCTGGTGTTCTGTGGGCACCACGCGAACAAGTACGCGGAGGATCTCGTGAAGATCACCGTGCGGTACGCGACGGACCCGGAGTTCAGTTGGCGCGGCACCGATCTCATGGCGAACTGAGTCCGACAGACAACGAGTAACTCGACATAACCGGCCGGAGACACCGCACGAGGTGTCTCCGGCCGGTTTCTGTCACAACGTCTGCACGGTGGCGATGCGCTCCTCGAGCTGCTCGATCGTCGCCTGGGCGCTGGGCGGGCCGCCGCAGAGCCGGCGCAGCTCGGCGTGGATCTTGCCGTGCGGCTGGCCGGTGCGATGGTGCCGGGCGGCCACCAGGGCGTTCAGTTGCCGCCGTAGCGCCACCCGACGCTGGGCCGCACTCATCGGTGGGGGCGCCGCCGCCGGGGCCGCAGCGGCCGGCTCAGCGGCCCGCTGGGCCGCCCGACGCTTCTGCGCGGCGAGCTGGTCGGCCTGCCGCTTGGTCAGCAGCAGCGAGACCTGGTCGGCGGTGAGCAGGCCGGGGAGTCCGAGGTATTCCTCCTCCTCCGGCGTGCCGGCCTGGGCGGCGGTGCCGAACGACGCGCCGTCGAAGATCACCTGGTCCAGTTCGGCGGTGGCGGAGAGCGCCGCGAACCGCTTCTCCAGCTCGCCGCTGGCCCCGTCGTCGCGCTGGGCGCGCTCCAACAGGTCGTCGTCGAAGCCGTCGGAGCCCTTGGGCTTGCCGAGCACGTGGTCCCGCTCGATCTCCATCTCGCTGGCCAGCCCGAGCAGGTGCGGCACGCTGGGCAGGAAGACCGAGGCGGTCTCGCCCGGTCGGCGGGCCCGGACGAAACGGCCGATCGCCTGCGCGAAGTAGAGCGCGGTGCTGGCGCTCGTCGCGTACACGCCGACGGCCAGCCGGGGGATGTCCACGCCCTCGGACACCATCCGCACCGCGACCAGCCAGCGCTGCTCGGAGGCCGCGAACGTCGCGATCCGCGCGGAGGCGCCCTGGTCGTCGGAGAGCACCACGGCGGCCTTCTCGCCGGTCACCTGCTCCAGCAGCTTGGCGTACGCGCGGGCGACCTGCTGGTCGGTGGCGATGACCAGGCCGCCCGCGTCGGGCATGCCGTTGGCGCGCAGCGTGCTCAGTCGGGCGTCGGCGGCGCGCAGCACCTGCGGCATCCAGTCGCCGGCCGGGTCCAGCGCGGTACGCCACGCCTGCGCGATCAGATCCTGTGTCATCGGCTCGCCCAGCCGGGCGGCCAGCTCGTCGCCGGCGTTGGTGCGCCACCGGGTCTCCCCGGAGTAGGCCAGGAACAGCACCGGCCGGACCACGCCGTCGCGCAGCGCGTCGGCGTAGCCGTAGACCGAGTCGGCGCGGGAGCGCAGCAGCCCGTCCCCGCCGCGCTCGTAGCTGATGAACGGGATCGGGTTGTCGTCGGAGCGGAACGGCGTGCCGGTGAGCATCAGCCGGCGTACCGCGGGTTCGAACGCCGCCTTGACGCCGTCGCCCCAGGTGCGGGCGTCGCCGGCGTGGTGGATCTCGTCGAGGATGACCAGTGTCCGCCGGGTCATGGTGCGCCGCCGGTGCACCTGCGGCGCCATGCCGACCTGGGCGTACGTGACCACCGCGCCGTGGAAGTCGGCGGCGGAGTGCAGGTCGGCGTTGCGGAACGCGGCGTCGAGCTGGATGCCGACCCGGGCCGCGGCCTGCGCCCACTGGGTCTTCAGATGCTCCGTCGGCGCGACCACGGTGACCGCCTCGACGGTGCCGTCGCCGAGCAGCTCGGCGGCGATCCGCAGGGCGAAGGTGGTCTTTCCGGCGCCGGGGGTGGCGACCGCGGTGAAGTCCTCGGCCCGGCGGCGCAGGTATTCCACCATCGCCTTGCGTTGCCAGGAACGCAGTGGTGGGAACGTGTCGAGCGCCGGCAACCGCGGTGGCACGGGTAGCTCCTCTCCGCCGCGGACGGCGACGGGCCCGACCGGGGCCACGGGGGCCGCCGCCCATGAAAACGCCCTCGCGCGTCCGTGCCGCGAAGGCCGACTCAGCATAACCAGCGGGCCCGGGCCGCCCCACCCGACGCCACGCTGGTCACATCCGCCCACCCGGGCGGACCGTCGGCACCGGGGCGGACCAGCGCCGGCGCAGCGAGATCAGCCGCAGCCCGAAGACGAAGACCGCGGCACCGGTCAGCGGTGCCGCGGTGGCGTGCCCGTACGCCGACAGCAACGCCACCGCGATCGAGCCGGCGAGCGCGGCCACCGCGTAGATCTCCCGGCGCAGCACCACCGGGATCTCGCCGGTGAGCAGGTCGCGGCCCAGCCCGCCGCCGATCGCGGTGAGCATGCCGATCATGCAGGCGCCGACGGCCGGCACGTGCGCGTCGAGCGCCTTGAGCGTGCCCGTGACGGTGAACAGGGCCAGCCCGGCGGCGTCCAGCACCAGCACGGTGGTGCGCAGCCGGGCGAGCTGCGGGTGCAGTCGGAACACGGCGGCGGCGGTGACGGCCGCGGTGACGGCGTACCGCCAGTCGGCGAACGCCAGCGGGGGCACCTCGTCGATGACCAGGTCACGGAAGATGCCGCCGCCGAGGGCGGCGACCACACCGACGAAGACCACCCCGAACAGGTCGAGCCGTTTGGCCACCGCCGCGGAGGCGCCGGAGGCGGCGAAGACCGCCACGCCGGTGAGGTCGGCGAGGAGCAGGGCGGTGGAGGTGGTCACCGGCGCAGGTTACGTGGGCGGGCGGCGGAGCCGCCCGCGATCACTCGCCCCAGGACTCGTAGATCTCCTTGCACTTCGGGCAGACCGGTGAACCGGGCTTGGCGGCCTTGGTCACCGGGAAGGTCTCCCCGCACAACGCGATGACGTACGTGCCCATGACCGCGCTCTCGGCGATCTTGTCCTTGCGCACGTAGTGGAACATCTCGGGGCCGGTGTCGGCCTCCTTCTGCTCCGGGCGCTCCAGAATCTCAGTGCTCACGTCCCCACCTCCGGCTTCCCAGTTTTGCAGGCCGGCCGGGTCGGGTCCACCACGGCCCTCCGGCGGGCGGCCCGTACCGTAACGGAAGTGACCAACTTTCGCATCAGTCTCGGCGGTGAGGTGGCCGACGCCCTGCGCGCCGGGCGGCCGGTCGTGGCGCTGGAGAGCACCATCGTGTCGCACGGTCTCCCCCGGCCGGACAACCTGCGCGTGGCGCGGCAGATCGAGCAGGCGGTCCGGGACGCGGGCGCGGTCCCGGCCACCATCGGCATGGTCGGCGGCGAGCTGCGGGTCGGGCTCGACGACGCCCAGCTCACCCGGCTCGCCACGGTCGACGGCGTGAGCAAGCTCTCGGTCCGCGACCTGGCGCCGGCGGCGGCGACCGGCGCGGACGGCGCCACCACGGTGGCGGCCACCAGCGCGGTGGCGGCGGCGGCCGGGATCGGTGTGTTCGCCACCGGCGGGCTGGGCGGGGTGCACCGGGAGGCGGCGCACACGTTCGACGAGTCGGCGGACCTGGTCACGTTGGCCCGTACGCCGATCGCGGTGGTCTGCGCCGGCGTGAAGTCGATCCTGGACGTGGGCGCCACGCTGGAGCGGCTGGAGACGCTGGGGGTGGGCGTGGTGGGGTACCGCACCCGCCGGTTCCCCGGCTTCTACCTCACCGACGCCGGCTTCGACCTGGACTGGTCGGTGGACTCGCCGGAGCGGGTGGCCGACGTGCTGGCCGCCCGCGCCGAACAGGGTGTGCACACCGGTGGGCTGATCGTGGCCAACCCGCTGCCGGCCGACGAGCAGCTCGACCCGGCGCTGCACGACCGCACACTCGCCGACGGGTTGGCGGCGCTGGCCCGGGACGGGATCACCGGCAAGGCGGTGACCCCGTTCCTGCTAGCCCACTTCCACGCCGCCACCGAGGGCGCCAGCCTGGCGGTGAACGTCCGGATCATCCTGCGCAACGCCGACCTGGCGGCGCGCATCGCGGTCGCCGCGGCGACCCGACCCGCCGCCGGCCCGGCATGAGCGAACGCACCGAGCGCAGCGAGGGCATGTCCGGAGGGCCCGGTACGAGCGGAGCGCCCGGCATCGCCGTCGTCGGCGACGTGATCACGGACGTGGTCGCGATGCTGTCCGGGCCGCTCGCGACCGGCTCGGACACCGCGGCCGGGATCCGGTTCAGCGGCGGTGGGCAGGCGGCCAACACCGCGGCCTGGCTCGCCGGCCAGGGCGCGGCCGTGACGCTGGTGGCCGCCGTGGGCGACGACGAGACCGGCCGGGACCGGGTCGCCGAGCTGACCCGGATCGGGGTGGACTGCGCGGTCGAGCGGCACGAGGGTTACCCGACCGGCACGGTGATCGTGCTCACCCACGGCGGGGAGCGCACCATGGTCAGTCAGCGCGGCGCGAACCTACGGCTGACCGCGCGGCACGTCGAGGCCGCCCTGGCGGCGGCGCCCGACGTCGGGCATCTGCACCTGTCCGCGTACACCCTGTTGGACGTCGGGTCGCGCGGCGCCGGCCTGCGCGCGTTGGCCGTCGCCCGCGAGCGCGGGTTGACGGTCAGCGTCGACGCGGCCTCCGCGGCGCCGCTGCGGCGCGTCGGCGGGTCGTTCCTGACCTGGGTACGCGACGTCGACCTGCTGCTGGTCAACACTGACGAGGCGACCGTGCTGGCCGGTGGCCTGGATCCGGCGGCGCAGGGCCGGGCGCTGACCGCGGTGGCGCACCGGGTGGTGGTGAAGCGCGGCGCGGCGGGGGCGGTCTGGGTGGAGCGCGGCGGCCGGGTGGAGACGGCCCCGGCGCCCGGGGTGGCCGTGGTGGACGTCACCGGCGCCGGGGACGCGTTCGCGGCCGGCCTGCTCACCGCCTGGCTGGCCGGGGCCGACCCCCGGGCGGCGCTGGCCCGGGCCGGCGACCTCGGCGCCCTGGCCGTGACCACGGTCGGCGCCCGGCCGGGCGCGTGACGGCCGGGCGCGCGCTGATCGGGTGCCGGCTCGGAACCGGGTGTGCCTGACGGCCGATATGCCTTCTGGTCATGCTTATGCCTGAGAGGTATATCGGTTCGTCGGCGAACTCTCCGGTCCGGCGTCCCGGAGCGTGGTGACGACCGGTCAGGGCTCGGCGTCGATGACCTTGTGCGGGCGTTCCTCCGCGGCGAGCGCCATCGGCGGGGTCTCGTCGCGGCCCCGGGGCTGGAAACGGTTGGCCAGCCGGTGCTCCTCCTTGGGCGGGCGGTCGTTCGCCAGCAGCACCGCGAGCCACGGGATGAGCACCATGCCGAGCGCGCACAGCGGCAACCACAGCCAGAGCAGCGGCGCCTTGACGCCGACCAGGACGGCACCCACGACGATGCAGGCGACCCGGATGCCCATCATCAGCACGTAGCGTTTCTGCCGGCTGCTGAGCTGGTCGTCCTGGCTGCGCCGGGCGTCGGTGATCAGGATCGGCTGGTAGGCCTGACGCTTCACCACGGACCTCCTACGAGGGGATACCGCCCATCCTGTCACTCGGGGCAGGTGATCGGCGACAATCCGGTTACGTGTTACGCGCGTGGTACGCTCCGCTCGTGGCCAACCGGTTCAGCTTCACCGACGAGGCGCTGGCGAACCTGCGGGTCTACGACGTCACACCCGGGGAAGTCTGGGAGGCCCTGCACAGCAACCGCCGGGTCATCCGGCACCTGGGCGACGACGTGATGGTGGTCTACGCCACCGACCACCGCGGCCGGCGCCTCGCCGTGCTGCTGGCCGAGGCAGACGGCACCGACAACGACTGGGACATCCTCTCCGCCCGCGAGCTGAGCGACGTCGAGGCCAAGCGCTACGACGAGGCGGTGCGGAGGGCACGCCGACGAGGAGGCGGTCACCATGCACCGTGACGAGGCGACCAAGCGGTTCCACGCCGGCGGCGACGCGTTCGCCGACCTGATCGACGAGACGTCGCCGGCGCAACTGCCCACCCCCGACACCGACGTGCCGATGGTCAGCCGGTCGGTACGCCTGCCGCTGGAGACGTACGAACGGGTCCGGGCCGCCGCCGACGCGCGCGGCATCGGGGTGACCACGCTGATGCGGCAGTGGATCGAGGCGGGCCTGGCCGACCTGGACGACTCGGCCACGGTCTCGCTGGCCGACGTCCGCCGCGCGCTGGCCTCACTGTCCCGCCCGACCGCCGCCTGAGCCCGCACGCGTCACCTCGGTTCGCGACCGCGGGCCGCGCGGGCCCGGTTCACGCCTCGGGGCCGGCCTTGCCGAGCGCCTCCCGCCCGACCGGCGATGCCGACGACTCCGGCGGCCCACCCCGGGCGCGCCACATGTCGGCGAGCGCGACAAGCGCCAGCATGCCGGCCACCACGGCGAGCGCCAGCAGGACCGGCCCGGCCGTCAGCGCCGGCGCGAGCAGCAGCAGGCCCGCCAGCCCGACCAGCCGGGAGCGGGACACCCGGCCGAAGATCTCGTACTCGAAGCGGGACCGGGCGGCCAGGAACAGCGCCGGGCCGCCCACCACGAAGACCAGCCAGCGGGCATCCGCCGCGTCGTACGGGTGGGCGATGACCAGTTCGTAGCCGACCGCCGAGACGAGCACCCCGAGCACCATGAACAGGTGGGTCTGGGCGGCCGACTCAGCCAGCCGCCCGGGCGTGCCGGCCAGCCGCAACGCCTCCACGAGCAGGTGCCCGGCCCGGTGGAAGTAGATCCGCCAGAGCAACGCGGTGACCAGGAACGCCAGCGCGAACGCGGCGGCCGACCGCCCGGAGAACTGCTCCCCGCTGTAGGACACGCCGATCACCAGGATCGACTCGCCGAGCGCGATGAGGAAGATCTGTTGGTAGCGCTCGGCCAGGTGCTCCCCGGCGACCAGCCAGCTCCGGATGCGGGACGAACCGAGCCGGGGCAGCGGCCACCCCAGGAACGTGCCCAGGTAGTCCACCGCCAGCGCGACCGCCCACAGCGGCAGGCGCAGGTCGGGCACCAGCGCGCCGGCCAGCCAGAGCGGGGCGGTCGCCACGGCCCAGCCGACCAGCCGCACCGGCACCATTCGCCGCGGATGCTCGCGCAGCGCCACCACCAGCACCAGCGGACGCGCGACCATCATCACCACGTACGCGAGCGCGAACGCCAACGCCCGCTCCTCCAGCGCGCGGGGGAGCGTCACCCCGAGCACCAGACTGCCGAACATCACACCGACCACGACCGCCTGGATGACCGCCCGCTCCGGCTCGTACCGGCTGGTCACCCAGGTGGTGATGGTCCAGACGTGCCAGAGCACCAGGAAGAGCAGCAGCGTCCGGGCGACACCGGCCGCCAGGTGCCCGCTGTCGACGTCGGCCACCAGCCGCTGCGACACCCGGGTCAGCGCGAACACGAACACCAGGTCGAAGAAGAGTTCCAGGAAGGTCGCCCGGCCGGGGCTGGACATGGTGCGCAGCAGCCCCCCGCCCCGCTGCTCGCTCACGCGTCAGCCCTTCGCGGCCTTCGCCTCCGCCTTCATCCGCTGCTTGAACTCGCGCACCCGGCCCAGCGACTCCGGGTCGGTCACGTCGGCGACCGACCGGTACGCCTCCGCCTCGCCGTAGGCGCCGGCCGCCTCGCGCCAGCCCGCCGGGGTGACCCCGAACCGCTTGCCGAGCAGCGCCACGAAGATCTGCGCCTTCTGCCGGCCGAAGCCGGGCAGCTCGCCGACCCGGCGCAGCAGCTCCGCGCCGTCGGCCGCCTCCGACCAGAGCCGCGCCGGGTCGCCGTCGTAGCGCTCGACGAGCGCCCGGCAGACCTCCTGCACCCGGGCCGCCATCGCCTTCGGGAACCGGTGCAGCGCCGGCGGCCGGGCGAACAGCGCCACCAGCGCGTCCGGGTCGTACCCGGCCAGCTCCCGGGCGTCCGGCTCGTGGCCGAGCCGCTGCGCCAGCACGTACGGCGAGGAGAACGCCTTCTCCATCGGCACCTGCTGGTCCAGCACCATCCCGAGCAGCAGGGCCAGCGGGTCGCGCCGCAGCATCTCGTTGGCCTGCGGGTCGATGGGTAGGGAGAGCGTCATGCCCCCATCCTGCCGCCCCGGCCACCGCTCCCGCCGCCGACTCTCCGACACCCGGCACGACGCGGCCCGGTGGACTCCACTCGAATCCACCGGGCCGCGGTCAGCCGACGGGTGTCAGTTGACGACGAAGAGCAGCCGGTTCGGCGAGCCCGTGCCCGGGCTGGTCACCTTGCCGGTGGTGGCGTTGCTGGTCAGGTAGCTGGCCACCTGCGCCGGGGTGTAGGACGGGTTCGCCGACAGCACCAGCGCCGCGGCGCCCGCCACGTGCGGCGACGCCATCGAGGTGCCGCTGATGGTGTTGGTCGCGCTGTCGCTGCTGTTCCACGACGACGTGATCGACGAGCCCGGCGCGAAGATGTCCACGCAGGTGCCGTAGTTGGAGAAGGACGACCGCGCGTCGCTGCTGGTGGTGGAGCCCACCGTGATCGCCGAGGCGACCCGGGCCGGCGAGGAGTTGCAGGCGTTGGCGTTGGAGTTGCCGGCCGCGAGCGCGTACGTGATGCCGGAGCTGATCGAGTTGGCCACCGCGTTGTCCAGCGTGGTGCTGACGCCGCCGCCGAGGCTCATGTTGGCCACGGCCGGCTTGACCGCGTTCGAGGTGACCCAGTTGACGCCGTTGACCACGCCGGCGGTGCTGCCGCTGCCGGAGCAGTTGAGCACCTTGACCGCGATCAGGCGGACGCCCTTGGCCACGCCGTAGGTGCTGCCGCCGACCGTGCCGGCGACGTGCGTGCCGTGGCCGTTGCAGTCGGTGTTGTTGCTGTCCACCGTGTTGGTGCCCCAGGTGGCCCGGCCGCCGAACTGGCTGTGCGTGGTCCGGATGCCGGTGTCGATGATGTACGCGCGCACGTTGGTGGCGGTGTTCGGGTAGGTGTAGGTGCTGTTGAGCGGCAGGTTGCGCTGGTCGATGCGGTCCAGCCCCCAGGTGGCGCCGGTCTGGGTGCCCTGGACGGTCACCCGGCGGTCCTGCTCGACGTACGCGACGGCCGGGTCGGCGGCCAGCCGGCGCGCCTGCCCGATGCTCATCTTCGCGTTGTAGCCGGTGAGCGCGGCGCTCCACACCGTGGCGACACTGCCGCCGTAGCGCTTCGCCAGGCCGGCGGCCCGCTCCGGCACGGCGGTACGCGCGGTGCGGCTGTTGGCGGCGCCGACCGCGTCGCCCTTGAGCACGACCAGGTAGCTGCCGCTGACGGCGTCGGCGGCGCCGGCGAACCGGACCTGACCGGTCGGCGCGGCGAGGGCCGGGGTGGAGGCGGCGGCGGTGAGGGCCGCGGCGGCGGCCGTGACGGCGAGCGCGTGCAGCACGCGACGCCGGGGAACGGACACGTCGGGCATCGTCTGGCTCCCTACCGGGCGGGCCGGTTCGTGGCCGGCGGGCCGCCCATCGACGGATGTTGACGGGAATGCTAACCACACATTGATGCTCATGAAAGAGATAGTTGCCGGGTAATACCGTCTGCCGGCCGGATCCGGCGGGTGCGCGCCGCGCCGGGCGGCGGCCGGGGCAGGATGGCCACGTGGACCGTCACGACATGCTGCTCTCCCCCGCCGGGGTCGACGCGCTGCGCACCGCGCTGACGCTTGCCGATTTCACCGCCAACGGCATCGCCGGGCGGCTCGGCTCGCAGGCCACCGGCGGCGTCGCCCGCAACGACTACCGGGCCGCGCTGCGCGCCACCGAGGACCGGGACCGGCTGGGCACGCTGATCCGGGTGTTCATCTGCGACCGCACCGAGCCGGAGCCGGTGGTGGCCGCCGCGTTGGCGCCGCTGACCGTGGACGAGGCGCTCGCCGGCGGCATCGTCGAGCGGCACGGCGACGGCCTGCGCGCCGGCGTCGACCTGGAGCCGTACGCCGACGACTGGTGGGTGCTCGCCGACGTGCCGGCCAGCGCCCGACCCGGCCGGCCGCTGCACGCCGAGCACGTGCTGGGCATCGGCGGGGCCACTCAGACGCTGATCGGCGCCGCCGTACGCCGCCCGGTGGAGACCGCGCTGGACCTCGGCACCGGCTCCGGCGTGCAGGCGCTGCACCTGGGCACCCACGCCCGCCGGGTCACCGCCACCGACGTCTCGGAGCGGGCGCTGCGCTTCGCCGCCACCACCGCCGCGCTCAACGGGCAGGACTGGGAGCTGCTCCACGGCGACCTGGTCGCCCCGGTCGCCGGACGCCGCTTCGACCTGGTGGTCAGCAACCCGCCGTTCGTGGTCGGCCCCGGCACCACCACGCACGTCTACCGCGACTCCGGGCGGGTCGGCGACGCGATCGGCGCCGAGCTGGCCGCCGCCGCGCCGCACCTGCTCACCGACGGCGGCACCATGCAGTACCTGGCGAACTGGGTGCACGTCACCGGCGAGGACTGGGCCGACCGGGTCACCGGCTGGTTCGCCGGCACCGGGCTGGACGCCTGGGTCATCCAGCGCGAGGTGGCCGACCCGATGGCGTACGTCAACCTCTGGCTCACCGACGTCGGGGAGAGCGCCGACCCGCAGCGGATGGAAGCCTGGCTGGACTGGTTCGACGCGCACAAGGTGGAGGCGATCGGCTTCGGCCTCGTGTCGCTGCGCCGGGCCGGCCACGACCAGCCGATCGTCCGGGTCGAGGACCTGCGCCAGCGGGTCGAACCGCCGCTCGGCGACCGGATCGCCGAATGGTTCGACAGGCAGGACTGGCTGCGCGCCCGGGACACCGACGGGCTGCTGGCCGCCCGCTACCGCGCCGCCGACGGGCTCCAGCTCCGCCAGGAGGCCACGATGGGCGACGACGGCTGGGCGGTGGACCGGCAGGTCCTCGCCGCGCCGCGCGGACTGCGCTGGTCCGAGGAGATCGACCCGCTGGTGCTCGCCCTGGTCGGCGGCGCGGACGGCCGGCTGCCGCTGCGCGACCAGCTCGCCCTGCTCGCCGCCGCGCACGACGTGGCCCCGGACGAGCTGGCCGAGGCGGCCGGCCCGATCGTGGCGCACCTGGTCGAGCGCGGTCTCGTCGAGCCGGTGACGGACTGATGCGGGCGTTGGTGCAGACCGTCGCCCGGGCCTCCGTCACGGTCGACGGCGCGGTGGTCGGCGAGATCACCGACGGGCTGCTGGTGCTGGTCGGCGTCACCCACGCCGACACCCGGCAGGTGGCCGCCACCATGGCCCGCAAGCTGCACGAGCTACGCATCCTGGACGACGAGCGCAGCGCCGCGGACACCGGGGCGCCGCTGCTCGTGGTCAGTCAGTTCACGCTCTACGGCGACGCCCGCAAGGGTCGGCGGCCGAGCTGGACCGCCGCTGCCCCGGCGGACGTCGCCGAGCCGCTTGTCGACGCCGTGGTCGAGGAGCTGCGCGCCCGCGGCGCGACGGTGGCGACCGGTCGGTTCCGCACCCACATGCTGGTGGAGAGCGTCAACGTCGGCCCCCGCTCGCTCCTGCTGGACCTGTGAGCGCCCGCGTCGCCGCCTAGAAGAACAGGCCCCGCTGGGACAACGACTGGCGGAGCCAGCCGTCGAGCTGGGCGGCCCAGTCGGTGCGGTCCGCCGTGGCGTGGTCCACGGTGAACCGGCCGAACGCGTCCCGGCCCTCGGTGAACAGGCCGCCCCGCTTGTCCATCTCCAGCACCACCTGCACCTGCTGCGGGTCGGTGACGAAGGTGACCTCGAGCTGGTTCATCGCGCCGGCGTACTGCGGCGCCGGATAGAACTCGATCTCCTGGTAGAACGGCAACTGCTGGCGTACGCCGTAGATGTGGCCCCGCTCGACGTCGGCGCGGGCGAACCGGAAGCCCAACCGCAGCAGCGCCTCCAGCAGCCGCTCCTGGGCCGGCAGCGGGTGCACCGCGACCGCGTCCAGGTCACCGGAGTCCACCGCCCGGGCCACCTCCAGCTCGGTCCGCAGCCCCATGGTCATGCCGTGCAGGTGCTGGCCGTACAGGTCGGTGAGCGGCGTCTCCCAGGGCACCTGGAAGCGGAACGGCACGTCGTGGCGCTGCCCCGGCGCCAGCTGGAACGCGCCGGTGAGCTGGATCCGGCCGAACTCCTGGTTGGTGTTGTACTCCGAGTCGCCGCTCTCCACCTCCACCCGGGTGAGCAGGCCGAGCGAGATCCAGCTCACGTCCGCCGGGTGCTCGCCGCCGACCACCTGGACCCGGCCCTCCAGCTGACCGCCGGGACGGCAGTTCGGGTTGGCCAGCACCGTCTGCACCGACGGCCCGCCCACCCCCATCGCCTGCATGAGCCGCTTGAAGACCACCTGAGTTCTCCGATCGCCGGTTCGTCCCCGGCCCTGCCGGCCGGTTCGCTGGCACGGTAGCCGGACGGGACAAGCGACACCCCATGTTCCCCCCGGATTCGTGTCGGGTCCCCGATCGCCTCACTCCCGTCTCACGCCCCGGTTGCGAAGCTGTTTGTCACCGGCCCCCACCGCGCCGGCGGCACGGGCCGGTACGGCACGTAGGACACGGGGAGAGACAGAGATGACCCAGCAGATGATCGAGCACCAGGACATGGACGTCACCCTCACGGACCTGGACGCCACCGACGACCGCGGCGTCTCCACCGACCTGGTCCGGGCCTACCTGAACGGCATCGGCCGCACCAAGCTGCTCACCGCGGCGCAGGAGGTCGAGCTGAGCAGGCGGATCGAGGCCGGCCTCTTCGCCGAGGAGAAGCTCGCCACCTGCACGCCGGTCTCCGCCGACCTGCGCGCGGACCTGGCGCTGGTCGCGGCCGAGGGACGCGCCGCCAAGGACCACCTGCTGGAGGCGAACCTCCGCCTGGTGGTGAGCATCGCCAAGCGCTACACCGGGCGCGGGATGGCCTTCCTCGACCTGATCCAGGAGGGCAACCTCGGCCTCATCCGCGCGGTCGAGAAGTTCGACTACACCAAGGGCTTCAAGTTCTCCACGTACGCCACCTGGTGGATCCGCCAGGCCATCACCCGCGCCATGGCCGACCAGGCCCGCACCATCCGCATCCCGGTGCACATGGTCGAGCAGGTCAACCGGATGGTCCGGGTGCGCCGCGAGCTGTCCGTGACGCTGGGTCGCGAGCCCACCGTCGCCGAGGTCGCCACCGCGCTGGAGGTCCCCGAGTACCAGGTGATCGAGCTGATCTCGTTCGACCGGGAGCCGGTGAGCCTGGACCAGGCGGTCGGCGAGGACGGCGAGAGCGCGCTCGGGGACTTCGTCGCCGCCGTCGACCCGCGTACCGAGCCGGGCGACGCCGCCGCCAACGGCGAGCTGCGCAACGAGGTCCGGATCGTGCTGGCCACCCTCTCCCAGCGGGAGCAGGCCGTGATCCGGCTGCGCTTCGGCCTGGACGACGGCCGGCAGCGCACCCTGGACGAGGTGGGCCGCGAGTTCGGGCTGTCCCGGGAGCGGATCCGGCAGATCGAGAAGGTGACGCTGCTCAAGCTGCGCGACCCGGAGCGGGCGAACCGGCTGGAGGCGTACGCCTGCTGACCCGAGCACCAAGCCCCGACAGGCCCCGGCGGTTCGCCGGGGCCTGTCGCGCGTGATCGCCGGTG
Organism: Micromonospora sp. AKA38; assembly: GCF_027925725.1. Taxonomy (NCBI): domain Bacteria; kingdom Bacillati; phylum Actinomycetota; class Actinomycetes; order Micromonosporales; family Micromonosporaceae; genus Micromonospora; species Micromonospora sp. AKA38. The sequence goes on from NZ_BNEI01000002.1 coordinate 501,374, forward strand.
AGAAGGGGCCCCTTCTCTACCGGAGGCGTTAACAAGGGGCCCCTCCTTACAAGCGGCGGGGGCCGGTGTCGGGGCGCGGTGAATCCGGGCCGGTGCGGATGGTGGCGTGCAGCACCGAGATGCCGTCCGGACGGGCCAGCACCGGGTTGAGCCGCAGCGCACGCACCCGGGGCTGCTCGTCGGCCAGCCGCCCGACCCGCAGCAGCAGGTCGACGAGCGCCGCCCGGTCCACCGGGGCGGCGCCCCGGTGCCCGTGCAGCAGCGGCGCGGCGCGCGGCTCGTCGACCAGCTCGGCGGCGTCCCGGTCGGTCAGCGGCACCGCCCGCCAGGCCCGGTCGCCGAGCAGCTCGGTCGCCACCCCGCCCAGCCCGAACCCGACCACCGGGCCGAACGCCGGATCCTCCACCAGCTCCACCACGCACGCCACACCCGGCGGCACCATCGGCTGCACCAGCACCTCCGCGCCGAACCCCGAAGACATCTCGGCGTACGCGCGGCGCACCGCCCCGGCGTCGGCCAGGTCGAGCCGGACCGCGCCCAGGTCCAGGCGGTGGCGCAGCCCCGGGGCGGCTGCCTTGAGCGCCACCGGCCAGCCGAGCCGCTCCCCCGCCGCCACCGCCTCCTCGGCCGAACCGGCCGGCACGGACGCCACCACGTCGATCCCGTACGCGGCGAGCAGCGTCGCCGGATCCGCCCCGTCCGGGCCCCACGCCGCCTGCCCGGCCGCCCGGTCGACCCGGGCCAGCTCGGGCAGCACGCCCGGCGGCCGACGCAGCCAGTCCGCGTACCGGGTGACCCGGGCCAGCGCCCGCACCGCCTCCTCCACGCTCGGGTACGTCGGCACCCCGGTCGGCGCCTGCCCGGCGAGGAACGTCGCCACCACCGGCTTGCCGGTGGCCCGCGCGTCCGGCAGCGCCGCCGCGAAGTCCGCCTCCGGATCGGTGAGCTGACCGGGCAGCGGCGGCGCGAACACCGCCACCACGGCGTCCACCCGGTCGTCCGCCGCCGCCGCGGCGAGCGCGGCGGCGTACGCGGCGGCGCCGCCGGTCGGCCCGACGTCGTGCGGGTACCCGTCGACGACGGTCAGCCCCTGCCCGGCGCCGGCGGTCGCGGCCAGCCCGGTCAACGCCGACGAGTTGCCGACCACGGCGACCCGCCGGCCGGCCGGCAGCGGCTGGTGGGCCAGCAGCACGCCCACGTCGAGCAGCTCCGCGACCGTGTCCACCCGGAGCACGCCGGACTGCGCGAACAGCGCGCTCACCGCGGCGGCGTCCAGCGCCGGCGCCTCGCCCACCCCGGGCGACCGGGCCAGCGACGCCAGCGCCACCACCGGCTTGCGCCGGCCGATGTGCCGGGCCAGCCGGGCGAACTTGCGCGGATTGCCGAACGTCTCCAGGTAGAGCGTGATCACGTCGGTGCCCGGGTCGTCCTGCCAGTACTGCAACAGGTCGTTGCCGGACACGTCGGCCCGGTTGCCGGCCGAGACGAAACTCGACACCCCGAGCCCGCGCCGGGACGCCTCGGCCAGCAACGCCACCCCGAACGCGCCGGACTGGCTGAACACGCCCACCCGCCCGGGCGCCGGCAGCGCCGGCGCGAGCGTGGCGTTCATGCGTACCGCCGGGTCGGTGTTGGCGACGCCGAGACAGTTCGGGCCGACCACCCGCATGCCGGCCAGGTGCGCGGCCCGGACCAGGGCCCGCTGCGCCGCCGCCCCGGCCGGGCCGGCCTCGGCGAACCCGGCCGAGATCACCACCAGCCCGTGCGCGCCCGCGTGGGCGGCGTCCCGCACCACGTCGTGCACCGCGTCCGGCGCGACCACCACCACGGCCAGGTCGACGTCGAGCCCGGCGTCGGCCGCCGACCGGTACGCCGGCAGCCCGGCCACCGTCGCCGCGCTCGGGTGCACCGGGACGATCGCGCCGGTGAACCCGCCGTCCCGCAGGTGCCCGAGCAGCGCCGCGCCGATGCCCTGGCCGGTGGTGCTGGCGCCGTAGACGGCGATGCCGCGCGGGGCGAGCAGCCGGGCGATGGACCGCGCCTCGGTGCGGTGCTCCCGGCCACGCTGCACCGCGAGCGTCGCCTCGGTGGCCGCGATCGGGAAGCTCAGGTGCACCACGCCGTCGGCGTACTGGCGCTGCACCTGGTAGCCGAAGTCGGCGAAGACCCGCAGCATCGTCCCGTTCGCCGGCAGCACCTCGGCGACGAAGTGCCCGATGCCGTGCCGGCCGGCCGCGTCCGCGAGGTGCTCCAGCAGCACCGAGCCGATGCCTCGCCCCTGGTAGGCGTCCTCCACCACGAACGCCACCTCGGCCTCCGGCGAGGCGGGACCGAGCCGCTCGTACCGGCCGACGGCCACGATCCGCTCGCCGGCCAGCACCACGAACGCCTCCCGGTCGCGGTGGTCCACCGTGACGAACCGCTTCAGGTCCCGCTCCGGGATGCGCGGATACGGCGAGAAGTACCGCAGGTAGCGGGTGCGCTCGGAGAACCGGGCGTGCATCGCCACGATCGCCCCCGCGTCATCCGGGCGGATCTGCCGCAGCTGGACGGTCGTGCCGTCGCTGAGCAGCACGTCCACCGGTTGTTCGACTGTGGTCACCGGTCGGTCCTCCCCACCGCCGCTCAGTCGCGCGGGTCGTGCGGGTCGAGCCCGAGCAGCGGGAAGACGGCCTTGCGGGTGGCCGCGACCGCCCGGTCCACCGCGTTCGGCTCGCCGCTGGGCTGCCAGGGCTGGAACTCCGGATCGACGTCGTCGGTCATCCGCAGCGGGATGTCGTGCCCGGGCCGCCGGCGCGCGGCCAGCTCCCGCCACCCCGGCGGGGTGAGCGTGGCCGGGTCCAGCGGCTCACCGGTGGCCACCGCGAGCAGGTGCGTCCAGGCCCGGGGCACCACCTCGACCAGCGCGTACCCGCCACCGCCGGTGGCCACCCAGCGGCCCTCGCACAGCTCGTCGGCGAGCGTCCGCAACGCCCGGTAGGTGGCCCGCTGCCCGTCCACGGACAGGTGCAGGTCGGCCAGCGGGTCGGCCCGGTGCCCGTCCGCCCCGCACTGGGTGACGAGCACCTGCGGCCGGAACGCGCGCAGCACCGACGGCACCACCGCGTGGAACGCGCGCTGCCAGCCGGCGTCGCCGACCCCCGGCGGCAACGGCACGTTGACCGCGCTGCCCTCCGCGCCGGGCCCGCCGGTCTCGTCCGGGAAACCGGTGCCGGGGAAGAGCGCCAGCGGGGTCTCGTGCAGGCTGACCGTGAGCACCCGCGGGTCCCGGTAGAAGATCTCCTGCACCCCGTCGCCGTGGTGCACGTCCACGTCGACGTACGCGATCCGTTCCGCGCCCAGGTCGAGCAGGCGGGCGATGGCCACCGCCGGATCGTTGTAGACGCAGAAGCCGGCCGCCCGGGCCGGCATGGCGTGGTGCAGGCCGCCGGCCACGTTCACCGCGCGCCGCGCCTCGCCCCGCCAGACCGCCTCGGCGGCGGCCACGGTGGCGCCGGCGATCAGCGCGCTGGACTCGTGCATCCCGTCGAAGACCGGATTGTCCGAGGTGCCGAGTCCGAAGCCGGCGAAGAGCGGGTCACGCGGCGCGGCCCGGACCGCGTCCAGATAGGCCGGATCGTGCACCCGGGTGAGCAGCGCGTCGTCGGCCGGCTCCGGCCTGACCAGGCGCACGCCCGGTCGGTCGAGCACGCCCAGCTCGCGGGCGAGCGCCATGGTCAGCTCGACGCGGACCGGGTCGAGGGGGTGGTCCCCCATGTCGTAGGCGAGGAGGGCGGAGTCCCACACCACCACCGTGTCGTCGGCCATGCGGCCATCGTCGCACGTGAGCGCGGACACGCCCACCAACTGCGCACTCACCGACCGGCGGCGCCCCCGGTCGCCACCGGACGGTCCGGGTCGGCCACCCAGCCGCTCCACGAGCCCACGTACAGCGCCGCGTCCGGCCGGCCGGCCAGGTGCAGCGCCAGCACCGTCTGCGCGGCGGTCACCCCGGAGCCGCAGTACGCCCCGACCGGCGCGTCCCCGCGCACCCCCGCCTCGGCGAACCGCGCGCGCAGCGCCTCCGCGGCCGGGAACCGGCCCTGGGTCACGTACTCCGGGGCGGGCAGGTTCACCGCGCCCGGAACGTGCCCGGCGACCGGATCCACCGGCTCGTGCTCGCCCCGGTAGCGCGGTGCGGCCCGCACGTCGAGCAGCACCGCGTCGTCGGCGGCGGCGAGCCGGGCGGCCTGCCCGGCGTCGAGCACCGGCAACGCGCCCGGGGTGACGGTCACGTCGCCGGGCGTGGGCTCGGGCGTCGCGGTGTCCACCGGCAGGCCGGCGGCGACCCAGGCCGGGAAGCCGCCGTGCAGCACCCGCACCGGTCGGTGCCCCGCCCAACGCAGCGTCCACCAGGCCCGGGCGGCGGACATCCCGTCGCCGCCGTCGTACACCACCACGGGGTGACCGGCGCGGACGCCGGCCGCCCGCAGCGCGGCCTGCAACGCGGCGGGGTCGGGCAGCGGGTGCCGCCCGGCGGCGCCCGGACGCCCGCACAGCTCGGTGTCCAGGTCGACGAAGACGGCGCCGGGCAGGTGGCCGGCGGCGTGGTCGTCGCGGCCGGGCGGGCCGGTCAGCCGCCAGCGGACGTCGAGCAGGACGGGCGGGTCGGCGTGGTCGAGTTCGGCGGCGAGCCGGTCCGGCTCGACCAGCAACTCTGCGGTTCCGGACATGCGACCCAGTCAACACCATCCGGGGCGGGGGCCGGTCGTGGTGTTGGCAGCTCAGGGGCGGCTCGTGAGACACTGGAGATTCCGGTTCGTTCCTCGCTTACGGGTGATAAAGATAAACGCTCACTCACTGGTCGATACGACCGAAATGTACCTGCGCACCATCCTCGAGCTGGAGGAAGAGGGTGTGCCGCCGCTGCGCGCCCGCATCGCCGAGCGACTGCGGCAGAGCGGCCCGACCGTCAGCCAGACCGTCGCCCGGATGGAGCGCGACGGCCTGCTCACCGTCGAGGGCGACCGACACCTGACTCTCACCGAGCTGGGCCGCAGCACCGCGGTCTCGGTGATGCGCAAGCACCGGCTGGCCGAGCTGCTGCTGGTCAACGTGATCGGGATGCCCTACGAGGAGGCCCACGAGGAGGCCTGCCGCTGGGAGCACGTGATGAGCGACGCGGTGGAGAAGCGGGTCTACGACCTGCTCAACCGCCCGACCCGGTCGCCGTACGGCAATCCGATCCCGGGGCTGGAGGAGCTGGGCGACCCCGGCCAGCCGCCGGCCGAGACCGTCGAGAGCGAGCGGAACCTGGCCTTCCCGGGCCTGTCCGGCTCGGTGGTGGTGCGGCGGATCTGCGAGAGCGTGCAGACCGACGCGGACGTGCTCCGGCAGTTGCACGCGGCGGGCGTCGACCCGGGCGCGACCGTCACCGTGGCGCAGGAGCGCGACGGTGTCTCCATCGACCGTTCCGGCGACCGGGTGCGGCTGCCCCGCGAGGTGGCCTCCCGCGTCTTCGTCGCGGCCCGCTGACCGGCCTGGTCACGGCCCGCCGACCAGGCGGGTCGTGGCCCACCGACTCGCCCGCTGGGCTCACAACTGCCGGGTGTCGATCACCTTGGCCAGCGCGACCAGCTTTCCGGTCGCCTGCGCCACCTCCGCCGCGGCGGTCCCCTCGGGGCTGGTCCAGCGCAGGCTGGCGAGCCGGTCCTCGGCGGCCAGCCAGCCCACCTCCGCGGCCGGGCCGCTGTTCGCGGTCCTCGGCAGCGTCCGCCGGTAAGCGATCTTGCCGAGCTTGGTGACCTTCGTCGCCCCGCTCGGCTGCACGTCGGCGGTGAACGTCGCCGCGTCGATCGACGTGTCCGTCACCGCGAGCGTCAGCTCCGGCAGCACCGCGCCCTGGGCACGGACCACGCAGGTGTGCGTGTCGCCCTGGTCGGTGGCGGCGGCCACGTCGAACGTGCCGCCGGTGTGCTCGGCGATCACCCCGAAGTCGAGCAGCCGGCACGCCCCGCCGGAGGAGGCGGCGGCGACCTCGGCCGCCGGCGGCGGGGGCGCCGGCACGGCCACCGGGGACCTGTCGTCGGCGCAGCCGGCGGCGAGCAGGACGGCCGAGGCGGCCAGCCAGGTACTACGGGCGCGCACGGGAAGACCTCCGCGGTCGGCGGCGGGGCCGGCCCGCCGGAGTTCCGTCGGACACCGTACGGGTCGGTCGGCGGGGACGGAAGGCCCCGGCTAGGTGCCCTTGCGGAGGATTCGGGTCACGACCTCCCCGTCGCCGGGCGTGAAGCATCCGTCGACCGGATGCCCGAGCGCGACCGCGAGCGCGGACGCGTGCAGGTCGACCGTGGCCTCGACGAGCTGCGCGAGGTTCCCCATCGACATCCGACCGCGCCACCATCCCACCGCCCACACGCCGGCGCCCACCACGGCCGCCGGCCACCACCGCAGGCCGAGGAGGAGATAGAGACCGCCCCAACCGGCCAGCCGGCCGGCGGCGGCGAACTCGGCCTGGGCCCGGACGAGGGCATTCCGAACCTCGTCCGGGACGGTCAGCCAGAGCCGGGGCCACGCGGAGGCGAGATCCAGGTCGTACGCGGTCCGGATCCGCTCGTCCACCGCGTGCATCCGATCACCCATCCAGGTGGGCAGCCGCGGCTCGACCATCGAGATCCGGTCGCGGGCGGCGGCCAGCGCCGCGGTGTCCGGCACCTCCGGCGGCGGATCCGCGGGGCGCACGCCGCGCAGCACGCGGGCCTTCTCGATCAGCGCCTGCTCGTACCGGGTGACCACGCGCCGCCACCGGCGGCGACGCCGGTGCACGAAGGACCGCCCGACCGGGCCCCAGGTGGCGGTCCAGGCGTAGGTCACCACCTGTCCCAACCCCTGCGCGAGCGCGGCGGCAGCCACCGCGCCGGTCACCACCGCGACGGCGAGGAGCGCAACCGCGCCGTTGCCGCGCCTGGTGGCCGACTCACCGAGCTGGTCGACGGCGGCGGCCAGCATGTCGACGTCCGACCACCGGCCGTGCCCGAGTCGGCCGGCCACCGCCACCGCGCCGACGAAGACCATCCCGGGCAGCAGGAGAGCCTGCAGCCACCGTTCGGCGAGCTTGCCCCCGAGTGAGGTGACGAACGCCGTCATCGGTCCAGCCGGAACAGCAGGAGCGGACGCGCCCAGACCGCGCACGACGGCGCGGCCGTGGCCCCGGGACGCCGGATCTCCGTCCGGTCACACAGGTTCCCCGGGCAGACGTACACCTCTTCGAGCGGTCGACCGGTGCCGATGGCGGGCAGGCCGGTGAACCCGTCCGGCAGGACCTCCCCACCGCGCGCGGCGCCGAGCACACCGGTCAGGCCGTGCCGACGCAGGAGATCCGCCACCTCGTCCAGCGCCACCCGGACCGCTTCCTCGGTGGCGTCGTCGGCGCGTAACCGGGCCAGGACCGGCTCCGCCTCCGGACCGGTGAGGTCGACGAGGTCGGCGACGTCGACCATGTCCGCGCAGACACGTGCCACGTTCGCGGCCGTCGGGTCGCTGATCCGGCGACCTGGTGGCCGCTGCACGTGGCTCATCCGCATCCGTTCCCGTCCCGCCGCAGGTGGGTCGACCGCCCGTCTGACCTTCGCCCGGGCGTACGACAGAACCGACAGTAGTGCTCGGCGCCAACGGCTGCGACGATCGACATCGGTGAGTCGCGACGTCAACGGGGAGGGGCATGACATCCGACCACGATCTGGTGGCCGCGCGTCTGTGGGAGGGGGTCCGCCTGCTCCAGGCGTACCCGGACGACCATGATCCCGGCCGGCTGGACCGCGCCGAGTCGCTGCTGCGTTGGGTCCTGCGGCACGGGTCCCGCGAGTCCCGCCCGGGCGTCGCGCAGAACCTCGCGGTCGTCGCCGTGCTGAGGTGGGGGAACGATCGGCGGCGACGCCACCTGGACGAGGCCGTCGACCTGCTCCGGTTCGCGCTCGCCGCCACCGACGAGCCGGGCCTCGAATCGCTGTGCCGCTACCAGCTCGCCACGACTCTGCGGCGGTACGACGGCCCGGACGAGTTGGACGAGTCGATCGACCTCTTCCGCCGGCTCGTGCGGTCCCCCACCGACAGGCAACCCGACCTCGACCATCTCGTCGGTGCCGCGGAGGCCCTCCAGGGCCGCTACCGGTCCGGCCGGCGGCGGTCCACCGACCTGGCCGAGGCCGTCGACCTGTACGAGCGGGTGCTCGCCGTGGCCGCGCCGGAGCACCCGCGCCGGGCCGCCTGGCTGCGTGCCTGGTCGGACGGACTGGCGATCCGGTGGGAGGCCGGGGGTTCCGAGACGCTGGTCGACGAGATGGTGGAGGCCTGGCGGGCGATGCTCGACCTGCACCCCGCCGGCGTCCCCGACCACGCCTTCTGTCAGTTCGGCCTGGGTGAGACCCTGCTGCGGCGGTTTCGGCTCGGCCACGATCCGGTGGATCTGGAGGAGGCCGTGGTCCTGCTCCACCAGGCCGTCCGGGCGACCGCGGCGGATGACGGCGACGCCGTGCCGATCAGGGTGGTGGTGTCCGAGGCGTTGATGGCCCGGGCCGGCCTGACCGGCGACACCGCGAATCTCGACGCCGCGTCGGCCGTGCTGGAGGCCACCGACGCGGTCGACGACCCCGACCACCCCCACCACGTCGCCGTACTGCTCCAGTCGGCCGGGGTGCGGCTGCTGGCGTACCAGCTCAATGGCGCTCTCCCGGCCCTGGACGAGGCGATCGGCTACGGACGACGGGCCCTCGCAGCGGCCGGGGACGACGACACCATGAACCTGACGGCTGCCGGCGGGCGGCTCGCCGAGGCGCTGCGGCACCGTTACGAGGTGGCCGGCACACCCGCCGACCTGGACGAGGCGATCGACGCGCTGCGCGCGGTGCTGACCCGGCTCCCCGACGGCAACCGCACGTCGGCGGTGGCCCAGCTCGCGGTCTGCCTGCTCACCCGGGCCGAGACCACCCGGCACACCGCGGACTGCGAGTACGCGGTCGAACTCCTCCGTGGCGAGCTGGCCCGCCTGGAGCGGGACGGGACGCCGAACCACCACCGGCGGCTGACCCTGCGCCATCTCGGTGCCGCCCTGACGCAGCTCTACCACCGTCGGCACGAGCCGGAGCTCCTCGCCCAAGCCGCCGACGCCTACCTGGCCATTCCGGCGGACGTCGACGAGGGGCATCCCGACTCGATCGCGGCCGTCGTCGACACGGCCGACCTGGCCCAGATCATCCACCGGGAGACCGGTGACGTGGATTCGCTGGACCTGGCCGTCGGCCTCCTCCGGCGCGTGCTCACCCTCGCCGGGCGGGCCGATCCGCAGCGCCGGGTGCTCGTCGACAAGCTCGGCTACGCGCTCCGCAAGCGCTACGACGCCCGGGGCGAACCCGCCGACCTGCACGAGTGCATCGAGCTGATGCGGGAGGCGACGGCTCTGTTCCCGGCCCGGCATCCCGGTCAGATGGCGTCCCGGTTCTCGCTCGTCCAGGCGCTGCGCGCCGAGCACCTGCGCACCGGCGAGCCGGGCCCGTTGCGGGAGGCGGAACGGGTGGCGACTGTCGCCACCGGCGTCGAGGCGGCACCGGTTTCCCGGCGGGTCGAGGCGCAGGCGGCGCTCGGCTACGTACGCGCCTCACTCGGTCGTTGGGAGGATGCGACCGACGCGCTGGCCACGGCGGTGGCGCTGCTGCCCCGGCTCGCCTCCCGCGACCGCCTGCGGGTCGACCAACACCACGACCTGGCCGAGACCGCCGGGGTCGCCGGCGGGGCCGCCGCGCTCGCGCTCACCGCCGGACGACCGGAGCGCGCCCTCGAACTCCTGGAGCAGGCGCGCGGGGTGCTGTTGGGTCGGCGTCTCGCCGCCCGGGGCGGCCTGGCGGCGCTGTGGCTCGCCGATCCCGACCTGGCCCGGGAGTACGTGCGGCTACGCCGGGAGATGGACGCCCCGGAGCCGGGCGGGCGGGGCGCGGAGCGCGGCAGGTACGACGGCGGCCGGGATCGGGAGGCGGAGTGGACGGCGCTGGTGCGGCGGGTCCGCGCCCTGCCCGGCCTGGCGGACTTCCTGCGTCCGGCCACCGCCGCCGAGCTGCTGGCCGGGGTCGGCGAAGAGCCCGTGGTGGTGATCACGCCGAGCCTGTACCGCTGTGACGCACTCGTCCTGCGCCGCGGCCACCTGGCGGTGCTGCCGCTGCCCGAACTGAGCCTACGGACGGCCACCGAGAACGTCGACCGGCTGCGGACGGCGACCGGGCGGGCCCACGACCCCGGTGTGCGGGCCCGCGACCGGCTGGCGGCCCAGCAGGTCGTACGGGAGATCCTGGACTGGCTGTGGCGGGTCGCCGTGCGGCCGGTCCTCGACCACCTGGGGCTCGCCGCCGTCGTGGGCGAATCCGCCGTCCGCCCCCGGCTGTGGTGGTGCCCCACCGGCCCGATGGCGTTCTTTCCGCTGCACGCGGCCGAGCCGGCTCCGCCGGCCGGAACGGCACCGGACGGCGCGTTGGATCGGGTGGTCTCCTCCTACACCCCGACGGTCGAGGCGCTCCGCCGACTGCGTTCGGCCCAGCCGGACGGCCGGGGCGGGACCCGCACCTACGTGGTGGCCATGCCCGAGACCCCTGGGGGTTTCCCGCCGTTGCCCGCCGCGCTGCGGGAGGCGGAGGCGGTCGCCGCCGCCCGGGGAGACGTGGAGATCGACACAGGCGCGGCGGCGACCCGCGAGCGGGTGCTCCACGGCCTGTCCACCGCCACCCACGTCCACCTCGCCTGCCACGCGCTCGGCGATCCGTACGACCCGGCGACGGGCCGGCTGCTCAGCCACGACCACGCCGAGCATCCGCTGACCGTCGGCGACATCGCCAACCTCGGGCTGGAGCACAGCCAGCTCGCGTTCCTGGCCGCCTGCTCCACCGCACGGTCCACCCCGGAACTCGCCGACGAGGCGGTGCACATCACCGGGGCGTTCCAGATCGCCGGCTTCCGGCACGTGATCGGCACGCTGTGGGAGACCGACGACGACGCCTCGCTGGAGATCGCCCGGCGCTTCTACCCGGCGGCGGCGGCCCGGCCCCCGGCGTACGCGCTGCACGAGGCGGCCCGCGCGCTACGCGACAGGTATCGGCTCAGCCCCACGCTGTGGGCCACGCACGTGCACGTGGGCCCGTGACCGCGCCCGGGTCGACCGTGGGCCGCTCGCGTCCCGGGTGCCGTCATCGGCCGCCGGTCGTCGCGACCAGTGCCCGCACCTGCTGGGTCTGCGGATGCCCGGGCCCGAGGGCCCGCTCGCAGGCGGCGAGGCACTCGCGGGCCTCCCGCCTGGCCCGTGTCCGCTGCCCGTCGGCAACGAGCGCCTCCACCAGCCCGACCCGGGCCGCGAGCGTCAGCGGATGCTCGGCGCCGAACGTCCGGGTGAAGTCGGGTACGGCTGCGTCCAGCGTTCGTACCGCCTTGTCGGTCCGGCCGCTGCGGCTCAGGGCGTTCGCCAGCCCGTGCCGGGCGTGCAGGGTCACCGGGTCACGCCGGCCGAGTGCCTCCTCGGCGTCGGCCACCACCGCCGTGACGACGCGCAGCGCGTCACGGACGCGGTCGAGACTCATCAGCAACGTGGCGTGGTTGCTGCGGGCCTGGAGCGTGACCCGGGCCCGCTGCCCCTCGCTACGGCGGAGCCCGGCCACCACCTCGGTGCACAGCCGCTCGGCCTCGTGCAGGTCGCCCAACGAGTGCACCGCGCTCATCAGGCTCATCTTGCTGAGCAGGGTGCGCGAGGCAGTGGGTCCCTCCGAGCGCACCAGGCTCTCGGTGACCGCACGGTGCGTCCGTTCCGCCTCCTGGAGCCGGCCGAGCCGGTGCAACATCTCCCCCAGGTTGGTGCCGCTGGTGAGCGTGTCGGAGTGGTCGGGACCGAGGACCCGCCGCCGTCGGTCGTACACCTCCTGTTGCACCTTCGCCGCGTCGGCGTCCCGGCCCAGCGTCTGCAGGGCGAATCCGAGGCTGTGCTGGGTGGCCAGGGTGTCGGGGTGGTTCGGCCCGAGCGACGCCCGCTGCGCGCCGAGGACGGACCGGTACGTCGAGACGGCCTCCGCCACCTCGCCCTGTTTCATCAGGGTCTGCGCGTGGGCGCGGCCGGCCGCGATGGTGCGGGGGTCGGTGTCGCCGTACTCCTCGGCGGCGTAGTCCCGTCGCAGAGCCGAACTCATCGTCGGGCCGAGTGTGACCTCGATGATGGGATGTCCGTCCGGCGCTGTCCGGGACGTGACCGTGAACGGCGCGTCGGGGTCGTCGCCGACACGGGTTGGCCGCTGCTCCGCCGGCTTGCCGGACCGCCACAGCCGCTTCCAGAACCCGCTCATGGACGCATCCTCCGATAGCCTGTGGGTCTCGGCGCACCACAATGGTCGCACCCGAGCGCAACCCTGCGTGTCGGCCCGGGCACGCGCCGAACGTGCCTCAGTCGGTCAGGTACGGACAGTGCCGGCAGCCCCGCCCGCAGCACGTGCCCCGGCGGGCCAGGAAACCGGCGCTGAGCACGAAGAGACCGGTCTCCGGGTCCGGGTAGCCGGCCTCCCCGGCGGCCAGCGCGGCGGCGTGCGCCGCCAGGATCCGCTCCCGCCCCGGGTGCGCCGGCGGCAGCCGCGACGGGTGCGGCTCGGTCAACGGCCGGTCCGCCAGCTCCTCACTCACCGCTGGAGTGTAAGGAGGGGCCCCCGGTTAACGCCTCCCGCATAGGCGGGGCCCCTTCTGAACGGCAGGTGTTAAGAGGGGGCCCCGCCTTACACCTCAGCCGTGCCGCGCGAACGCCTCGGCGATGGCGCCGGAGTCCGCGCCGGCGGCGAGCAGCAGCCGCAGCAGCACCTTCGCCTTGTACGGGTGGAGCAGCCCGCCGTCGACCAGCCCGCGCCGCCGCAGGTCCCGCTCCGAGCCGACCGCGCCGTAGGTGTCCCGCAGCACCGACCCGGCCCCGGTGCGCGAGGTCAGCACCACCGGCATCCGTCCGGCCAGCGCGCCCAGCGCCGGGGCGAACGCCGGCGGCACGTGCCCCACCCCGAACCCGGCCACCACCAGCCCGTCCCGACCGGCGGCGAGCGCGTCGAGCAGCGCCACGTCGTCGTCCAGCGTGACCGTGTGCAGCGCCACCCGGACGGCGGCCAGCCGGTCGCGGCCCACCGCCGGCAGCGGCGCGTGCCGGGGCGGCCGGGTGAGCACGCGTACCCGCCCCTCGATCACGTGCCCGAGCGGCCCGGCGTCCGGCGAGGCGAACGTGGCCGTACCGGTGCTGTGGCTCTTGCGGACGAACCGCGCGGCGTGGATCTCGTCGTTCATCGCCACCAGCACGCCGAGGTCCCGCGCGGCCGGCGCGGCGGCGACCCGGACCGCCGCGAGCAGGTTCGCCGGCCCGTCCGGGCCGGCGAGTGTCGGGTTGCGCATCGCGCCGGTGAACACCAGCGGCGCGGCGCGCGCCCAGACCAGGTCGGCCAGGAACGCGGTCTCCTCCAGCGTGTCGGTGCCCTGGGTGACCACCACGCCGGTCGCCCCGCCGTCGACCGCCGCAGCCGCCGCGTCCACCAGATCGAGGATCTGCCGGTACGCGAGCGCGGCGCTGGGCACCGCCTCGACGTCACGCACGTCGAGTGGGATGTCGGCAAGCCCGGGTACGGCGGCGGTGAGGTCGGCGCCGGTGAGCCGGGTGACCACTCCCCCGGCGTCGGCGTCGGCCATCGCGATGGTCCCGCCGAGCGTGAACAGTGCGACGCTCATCCGCCGGCCCGCCGCGCGAACAGGAACGCCTGGGGCTGGCGCTCCGCGCCGACCGGCGCCCGGAGCAGCGTGGCCGTGACCGTGAGTCCGGCGGCGGTGAGCTGCTCGGTGAGCCGCTCCGGTGACAGCCAGTGCACGTCGTACGCGACCGCGTGCCCGTAGGCCCGAGCCCGCCGGTCGACCCGGTCGCCGGCCTTCACCGCGAGCAGCAGGTGGCCGCCCGGGACGAGCGCCCGGTGGAAGCCGGCAAAGACCTCGGGCAGCAGCTCCGGCGGGAGGTGGATGATCGAGTACCAGGCGACGAGCCCGGCCAGGGACGCGTCGGTCGCGACCGACTCCGTCATCGAGCCGACGTCGAAGCGCAGCTCCGGGTGGGCCCGGCGGGCCACCGCCACCATGCCGGGCGACAGGTCGACGCCGGCCACGTCGAGGCCGAGACGGCGCAGGTGGGCGGTGACCCGGCCGGTGCCGCAGCCGACCTCCAGCACCGGTCGATCCGGCCCCACCGTTTCGGCGAACGCGGTCAGTACGGCCCGGTCCAGCGGCGGCTCCGCCACGTCGGGCAGCAGCCGCGCGTAGTCCTCGGCGACGGTGTCGTAGGCGTCCCGGGTCTCGGCCAGCCAGCGCGGTTCGGCCACCCCGCGACCCTACCGGCCCGCTCCGCCCCACCCCATCCCTCCACCCCCACGCTCGCTTTCCCGGAAAGCGTGGCCATTCGGGCCCGGATGACCACGCTTTCCGCGAAACAGGGCGGACGGGTGGTGGGTGAGGTCGGGATGTGGACGGGGGCGGACCGCGAGATCCGGGGTGGCGTGGCGCTGTTACCGTCGCCGCGACCGTCCAAGGAGGACAGATGACGAGATCGGCCGCGACGATCGTGGTCGCCGGCGCGCTGTTGGCCGTCGCCGGCTGCGGCACCGACGAGACGGCGACGCCTGACGAACTGCGCGACCCCTGCGCGCTGCTCCCGGCCGACCTGCTGACCCGGCTCGCGCCGGGCGCGTCGCCCAGCGCCTCGGCAAACCTCGGTGACCGCAGCGGCTCCCGGGAGTGCGCGGTCGACCTGACCAGCGGCACCACCATGCGCGGCGACCTGGTCGTCACCGTGGCCGTCGACGCCGAGGGCATGTACGACGACCGGTGGCGGCGGGACCGGTGCGCCAGGATCGGAAGCGACCTGACCGGCGGCGGACCGGGCGACAACTCCTGCGTGGCGGTGCGCCCGTGGGACGGCGGGGAGACCCGGTTCGACGGCTGGGCCTGGCGGGGTGACAGGTACGAGGTGCGCGTCGCGTACCAGGTGGTCGAGCCGAAGACGTTGCCGGCCGGCGCGGAGGCCGACCTGCGCGGGGTGCTGGCCGCCGCGATCGACTCGCTGCCCGCGGACTGACCGTCGGGCCGGCCGCGGCGGCCGTCAGCCGAACCAGGTGGCCGCCTGCCCGTGGCCCCGCGTCCAGGCCAGCGGTCGGCCGTCGAGCGCGAGCAGGTTGTGGAACCCGCCGTCCGGCGGGTCGGGGACGCCCGCCCCCGGCAGCAGGGTCGGGTCCTCGTTGGCGAGCCAGTGCCCGGGCAGCGTCCGGACCAGCTCGGTGAAGGCCGTCCGGCGGGCCGGCGGCACCTGGTAGAGCACCGAACTGTGGAAGATCACCAGCGTCGCGCCGGCCGGGGCGCGGGCCGCCAGCGCCGGCAGGTCGTCGACCAGGTCACCGCGGACCAGCAGCGGTGGGTCGGCCCCGGCGACTGCCGCCGCCGCGCGCAGCCGTTGGCGCCGGTGCGTGTGTTCGGGCCAGATCAACGCGTCCAGCCAGGCCAGGTCCGCCGGGTCGGTGACGTCGAGCGGGTTCATGTCGAGCCCGGCCCGCCACACCACCTCCGGCCGCCGGTCCGGCGGGGCGACGCCGGTGAGCGTGCAGTCGAGCACCGGCTCGCCGTCGCCGATCCGTCGGTCGCCGTAGCGGTACGTGTACCGGTCCGGGTAGAGGCACAGGCCGGCGGAGGCGCCCACCTCCAGCAGCGCCAGCGGCTGCGGCAACGCGGTGAGCACCGGCAGCAGCACCGCGCAGCGGCCGGCCTCGTTGGTCTGCGTGGCCCGGGCCCGCATCTGCGCCGCGATCTCCGGCCAGTGCGCCAGCACGTGCGCGCGGAACGCCGCCGGGTCGTCCACCGGGCCGCCGCGCAACCGGACCACACCGAAGAGCAGGTTCGGCTGACGCTTCGCCGGCGGCAACGTGTCGAGCATCGCGAGCAGTTCCGGGTCGCGCGCCACGGCCCGCGACAACCGTTCGTACGCCGGGGACAGGCCGTGTGCCTCGCGGTCGGCGAACGCCTGATAGATGTCGGCCGTGCTCATCGCCTGAGCATCGCAGCTCCTCGCGTACTCGGGTCTGTGACCGTGCACACCTAACGTGCCTCGGGCCGACGTCGGCGGAGACCGCGAGAAATCTCCTCCAGATGGCATTGCTGGTGCTGACGGACCATCGCCTCCCAGACCTCCTGGTCGAAGTCCGGGTCGGGCGGGATCCAACGGTGGGAGCCATCGCAGTAGTGGAAGCGTTCGTCGCCCCGGCTGATGGCACTCATCGCACCCACCCGAGGAAGCGGCGGTGCAACAGCCCGGCCGAGACCCAGGTCAGATCCTCGGTCGCCCAGACCAGATAGGACCCCATGTAGAGGGCCAGCGACAGGGGCACTCCGGCGAACTCCACCCGCAGCTCATGGCGTCGGGTCGCGCAGGGCCAGGGTGCGCCGCATCCACCGCAGCTCCAAGCCGGCAATACCGGCACGTGGGCAGTCACGTCTCTTCCTCCCCAGGCCAGTGGCCACTACGGATCGGGATGCGGTGACGGGCGCGGCATGGCAGGTCGGCACCGCATCGACAGATACGCCGCCACCGCTGCCATGACCAGACCGGACGGTGTCGCCGGGCGAGGGTCAACGCGACCGCCACCAGGTACTCCTCGTACGACACCCGGTTACGCAAGAGGTCTCCTGCCGTAGCCCACCGCTGCCATGCACGGCTAATTTTGCGCGCGCATTTTCGGATGGTCAACCATCTACGCGCATGCAAATTGGCGTGTCGCGTTCCCCAAGGCCACTCTGAGCGGAACAATCACCGCCATGGAAAGCCCGACGTTCGTTCGCTTCCAACTTGGCTCGCAGTTGCGCCAGGCCAGAGAGCAGGCTGATGTCACCGCCGAGCAGGCCGCCGACATCATCGAGGTCACCGCGAGCACACTTCGACGGATCGAGGCAGGCCGTGTCGGCATCAAGGGGCCGGCGCTGAACGCTCTGCTGGACCGTTACGGCGTGACCGACATCGAGTTGCGCGAGACGTTGCTGTCGATGGCACGCACCGGCAAGCAACGCGGCTGGTGGGCGAAGTACGGAGACCTGCCCTCGTCGTACCGGCAATACATCGGCCTGGAATCCGCAGCCGAGGAGGTACAGAACTTCGAGACGCTTGTCGTACCCGGCCTGCTCCAGACGCCGGCATACACGCGGGCGATGATGGCGGAGGACGCCTTCGAGCCATCACCCGACGCGGTCGAGAGGCGAGTTGCCGTCCGAACGCACCGCCAAGAGCTGATCTCCTCTGGCAAGCTCCGCCTCGTGGCCGTACTGGATGAAGCTGTCCTCCAACGCCAGATCGGCGGGGCTGCCGTCATGGCCGACCAGCTCACCGCCTTGCTCGATGCGAGCAGCCGGTGGAACGTCACGATTCAGGTGATCCCGTTCCGGGAAGGCGCGTACGCCTCCATGCTGTCCAGCTTCCACATCCTCAACTTCGCCGACGGCCCGAGCGTGGTCTACATCGAGGGCCTGACGGGTGACCTCTATGCGGAGGGCGAGGATGTACGCCGCTGTACGGTGGTGTTCAACAGCCTGCGCGCAGCGGCCTTGTCACCCACTGACTCGGCCGCGATGATCGAGGAAATCCGAGGCGCGCGGCTCACCGAGTAGGAGGCGGACGTGGACTCGCAGTGGCGCAAGAGCAGCCGGAGCGGCAGCAACGGAGCCTGCGTCGAAGCTAGGTACGTCAACATGACGGTTGAAGTCCGCGACAGCAAGAACCCCTCGGCCCCCAACCTCGGGCTCCCCCGCCAGAGCTGGGTGGCCTTCATCGCTGGGCTGAAAGCCAGCCGGTAGGACCCAGAAAGGCAAGCGGGGCGCACGCCTTCGCGTACGCCCCGGCCCTTCAACTAGCGTGCGTCGCGGGGCGGATTCGGATCGTTGCCGTAGCTGTCTCGCTCACGGATCTGACCGTCTCTGCCGTGAAGATAGAACTCCGTCTGGTCCGCCCGAGCCGCCGGTCGCCCCGCCCTCTCGGCTTCCGCCTGGGTAGCGTGCACCGACGATGCCCGCTGATTTCCCTCTCGAACCACAGCCCAGTCGCCGTCCCGAGGGACGACGTGCACTGGCTTCGCCTTACCAGGCATAACTCCTCCGTTCCTACTCGATCAACTTGCCTGACCGAGCCGGGAGGAGCGAAGATCTGTCTCTGCAAGGAACAGGTCGGGCTCCGTCCCGGCTCACGAGCCCCGGGCGTTGGAGCGCCCGGGGCTCGTTGCTTTTGTCAGCTGCAACCGCTGGTGGAGCCGCAGCCCTCGCAGACGTAGCAGCTACCGGCCGGGCGCATCTTGGTGCCGCAGGTGAAGCAGAGCGGCGCGTCCGCGGCCTTGCCGATCACGGCTTCCAGCAGTTCGGTGCTGGAACCCACCGCCGGCGCCGGCTTGGCGGCGGCAACATTCGCCGTCTCCTGTGCCGGCTGGGCCACCGGGCCGGTCTTCGGCTCGGGCGCCTCGACCGGGGCGGAGGCGGCCATCGCGGTGAGGTCCGCACCGCTCGCCTCCGCCTCCGCCTCGGCCCGGAGCTGGGCGGCCCGCTCCTTGGCGGTGAAGATGCCCAGCTCCGCGCGGCGCTCGTACGGCAGGAAGTCCAGCGCCAGGCGACGGAAGATGTAGTCCATCACCGAGGCGGCCATCCGCACGTCCGGGTCGTCGGTCATGCCGGCCGGCTCGAAGCGCATGTTGGTGAACTTGCTGACGTACGTCTCCAGCGGGACGCCGTACTGGAGACCGATGGAGATGGCCACCGAGAAGGCGTCCATCACGCCGGCCAGGGTCGAGCCCTGCTTCGACATCTTGAGGAAGACCTCGCCGAGGCCGTCGTCCGGGTAGGACGAGGCGGTGAGGTAGCCCTCGGCGCCGCCGACCGAGAACGAGACCGTCTGCGACGGGCGCTTCTTCGGCAGCCGCTTGCGCACCGGGCGGTACTCGACGACCTTCTCCACGACCTTCTCGGCCTCGGCCACCGGGGCCGGGGTCTCGGCGGCGCCCTTGTTCGGCTTGGCGACCGACAGCGGCTGGCCCACCTTGCAGTTGTCCCGGTAGATCGCCAGCGCCTTGAGGCCGAGCTTCCAGCCCTCGTAGTAGATCTTCTCGACGTCCGCGACGGTGGCCTGCTCCGGCATGTTGACCGTCTTGGAGATGGCGCCGGAGATGAACGGCTGGACCGCCGCCATCATCCGCACGTGCCCCATCGGCGCGATGGACCGCTCACCCATGGCGCAGTCGAAGACCGGGTAGTGCTCCGGCTTCAGGCCGGGGGCGTCCACCACGTGCCCGTGGTCGGCGATGTGCTCGACGATCGCCTCGACCTGCTCCTCGGGGTAGCCGAGGCTGCGCAGCGCGCGCGGCACGGTCTGGTTGACGATCTGCATCGAGCCGCCGCCGACCAGCTTCTTGAACTTGACCAGCGCCAGGTCCGGCTCGACGCCGGTGGTGTCGCAGTCCATCATCAGGCCGATGGTGCCGGTCGGGGCGAGCACGCTGGCCTGCGAGTTGCGCCAGCCGTTCCGGTCGCCGAGCTTGTTGCCGAGCGTCCACTGCTTCGTCGCCTCGCGCTGCACGGCGGTGCCCACGGTGCCGGTCGGCTTGATGCTGTCGTTGGCGGCGGCGTGCTTGCGCATGACGCGCTTGTGCGGTTCCGCGTTGCGGGCGTAGCCGTCGTACGGGCCGACGATGCCGGCCAGCTCGGCGGAGCGGCGGTAGGCGGTGCCGGTCATCAGCGAGGTGATCGCCGCGGACACCTCCCGCCCCTGCTCCGAGTCGTACGGCAGGCCGGAGGCCATCAGCAGGGCACCCAGGTTGGCGTACCCGATGCCGAGCTGCCGGTAGGCGCGGGTGGTCTCCCCGATCTTCTCGGTCGGGAAGTCGGCGAAGCAGATCGAGATGTCCATCGCGGTGATGACGAACTCGACCGACCGGACGAACTTCTCCACCTCGAAGCCGCCGTCGGCGCGGAGGAACTTCATCAGGTTCAGCGAGGCCAGGTTGCACGAGGAGTTGTCCAGGTGCAGGTACTCCGAGCACGGGTTCGACGCGGTGATCCGCCCGGTCTCCGGGCAGGTGTGCCAGTCGTTGATGGTGTCGTCGTACTGCAGGCCCGGGTCGGCGCACTCCCAGGCGGCCTGGGAGATGGTGTGGAACAGCTTCTTGGCGTCGATCGTCTCGATGGTCTGCCCGTCGAGCCGGCCGCGCAGGTCGAAGCCGCCGCCGTTCTCCACCGCGGTCATGAACTCGTCGGAGACGCGGACCGAGTTGTTGGCGTTCTGGTACTGCACGCTGACGATGTCGGCGCCGCCCAGGTCCATGTCGAACCCGGCGTCCCGCAGCGCGCGGATCTTGTCCTCCTCGCGCGCCTTGGTCGCCACGAACTCCTCGATGTCCGGGTGGTCCACGTCGAGGATGACCATCTTGGCCGCGCGCCGGGTGGCGCCACCGGACTTGATGGTGCCGGCGGAGGCGTCCGCGCCGCGCATGAAGCTGACCGGACCGGAGGCGGTGCCGCCGGAGGAGAGCAGCTCCTTCGAGGACCGGATGCGGGAGAGGTTCACCCCGGCGCCCGAGCCGCCCTGGAAGATCCGCCCCTCCTCCTTGTACCAGTCGAGGATCGAGTCCATCGAGTCGTCGACGGCCAGGATGAAGCAGGCGCTGACCTGCTGCGGCGACGGCGTGCCGACGTTGAACCAGACCGGCGAGTTGAAGCTGAACACCTGGTGCAGCAGCATCCAGGTCAGCTCGTGCGCGAACACCTCGGCGTCGGCCGGGGAGGCGAAGTAGCCGTACTCCTCACCGGCGGTGCGGTAGGTGTCGACCACCCGGTCGATCAGCTGCTTGAGCGACCACTCCCGCTCCGGGGTCCCCACCGCGCCCCGGAAGTACTTCGTGGTCACGATGTTGGCCGCGTTGACCGACCAGGACTCGGGGAACTCCACCCCGCGCTGCTCGAAGTTGATCGAGCCGTCCCGCCAGTTCGTCATGACGACGTCGCGGCGCTCCCAGGCGACCTCGTCGTAGGGATGCACCCCCTCGGTCGTCCAGACGCGCTCGGTCTTCAGCCCCGCCCCGGCCTTGTTCCGTGACTTGCTGGTCGTCACGCCCTCGCCCCCTCGTCGGCACGGTCACCCACCGCGCCTGGTCGAACCTGTCAGAATCAGAGATGTCAGTTGATCGCGCCGGCGGTGTCGCCCGCCGGCGTGTCCGCGCCCCCCCGGGCGCGCGCGGCGGCCCGCAGCGTCTCGATCTCCCGCTCGAAGTCGGCGAGCGAGTCGAACGACCGGTAGACGCTGGCGAACCGCAGGTAGGCCACCTCGTCGAGGTCACGCAGCGGGCCGAGGATGGCCAGCCCCACGTCGTGGCTGGGAATCTCCGCCGCCCCCTTGGCGCGTACGGTCTCCTCGACCTTCTGTGCCAGCAGCGCGATCGAGTCGTCGTCGACCGGCCGGCCCTGGCACGCCTTGCGCACCCCACCGATGATCTTGGTGCGGCTGAACGGTTCGGTCACCCCGCTGCGCTTGACCACCGCGAGCACCGCCTCCTCGACGGTGGTGAACCGCTTGCCGCACTCCGGGCAGGACCGCCGCCGCCGGATGAGCTGGCCGTCGTCGGCCTCCCGCGAGTCGACGACCCGGGAGTCGGCGTGCCGGCAGTACGGACACCGCATCGCCCGACCTCCTTCATCGACCACGGGCACACCTACCGACTCCCGGGCACGCGTCGACCCGGCGGAGCCATCGTGGATGACCGTCGCCGGATGTGCGGTGCGGGAGTGCGTTCGGTAGTGGAAACCCAACCTGTAGGCAACTTACGCCCATGTGACTACTACATCTAGGGGTTGACCGTATGCCGTCCCCCAAGCGAGGTCAAGTTGGTCGGCGTGTCCGGCGCGTCACCCGTCGAGGAGCCCAACGCCGACCCGGCACCCTCGGTCACGGGGCGTCGGGATGGAACACCCGTTCGAGTGCGGCGTACCATTTATCAGAACAAGCGTTCGGAAATCCAGGATTTCGGCGCGACACGCCGACAGCAGGTCGTACAGATGTTTGAAAATGGCCGATCTCACCTATACGGTCGGACCACACGCACCACGAGCCGACGAGGCACCCAGCGCCGACCAGGGAGGACGGACGTGACCGAGGACCGGGCCAGCCGGCAGAAGAACCCGCAGCCGATCGACGGGGCGGGGCCGCCGGCGACCCGCCGACCCCGCGCCGCGCGCAGTCGGGCCGCCCAGCCCGCCGTGCGTCCGGTCACACCGGTGGTCAGCGCCTTCCCCGAACCGGCCACGGTCGACCTCACCGCCCGGCAGCGCCGGATCCTGGAGTTCATCCGCACCTGGGTCGAGCGCCACGGCTACCCGCCGAGCGTCCGCGAGATCGGCGAGGCGGTCGGCCTGGTCTCCCCGTCCAGCGTCGCCTACCAGCTCAAGGAGCTGGAGAAGAAGGGCTTCCTGCGCCGCGACCCGAACCGCCCGCGCGCAGTCGACGTCCGGGCCCCGAGCGACGTCGACGACGAGGCCGCCCGCGCGCAGCGTCCCGCCCCGGCGTACGTGCCGATGCTGGGCCGGATCGCCGCCGGTGGGCCGATCCTCGCCGAGCAGGCCGTGGAGGACATCTTCCCGCTGCCCCGCGAGCTGGTCGGTGAGGGCGAGGTCTTCATGCTCCAGGTCAAGGGCGACTCGATGCTCGACGCCGCGATCTGCGACGGCGACTGGGTGGTCGTCCGGCAGCAGCCCAACGCCGAGGTCGGCGACATCGTGGCGGCCATGCTCGACGGCGAGGCGACCGTGAAGACCTACCGCCG
Organism: Micromonospora sp. AKA38; assembly: GCF_027925725.1. Classification (NCBI taxonomy): domain Bacteria; kingdom Bacillati; phylum Actinomycetota; class Actinomycetes; order Micromonosporales; family Micromonosporaceae; genus Micromonospora; species Micromonospora sp. AKA38. Next base: position 524,266 of record NZ_BNEI01000002.1, read on the forward strand.
CCGCGACGGGCACGTCTGGCTGATGCCGCAGAACCCGGCCTTCGACCCGATCCCGGGCGACGACGCCACCATCATGGGCCGCGTGGTGGCGGTGCTGCGCCGGATCTGACCCCGGCCGACTGACGCACGAGGGGTGACCGGTGGCCGGTCACCCCTCGTTCGCGTCGTGCTCAGTAGCGGTCGCCCCGGGGCTCCCGGCCACCGGGGACCGGCCCGTACTGACCGCGCTCGCCGTAACCGTCGTCGCGGCGCTCGCCGCGCGGGTCCCGGGGATCGCGCCTCGGCGGCTCGGCCCGGCCGCCGTCACCCCGCCGGCCACCACCGGGCTGCCCGCGGTGACCCGCGCCACCCGGACCGCCACCCCGGCCGCCCGGACGCGCACCACCCTGGCCGCCTCCCCCGCCGCCGTAGACGCCGCCGCCCGAACCGCCCCGCTCGCCGGTGCCACCGCCACCGCCCGCGCCGCCGCCGTAGACGCCACCGCCCGGGGCACCGCCACCGCCCTGCGGCCGGCCACCCTGGGGACGGCCCCCGCCCGACCGGCCGCCGCCGCCCTGGGAAGCACCACCCGGTCGGCCGCCGCCCGGGGAGGCGCCGCCGCCCTGCGGACCGCCGCCCTGGGGACCGCCGACCTGGGGAACGCCGACCTGGGGAACGCCGACCTGGCCACGACCGCCGCCCTGCGCAGCGCCGCCGCTCGGAGGCCGACCGCCGCCCTGGGCACCCCCTCCGTACACGGCGCCGCCCGGGGGCCGGCCCCCGCCGTACACCCCGCCGGCCGGGCGCTCCCCGGCTGCGGCACCGCCGTAGACGCCACCGCCCTGAGCGCCGCCGTAGACCCCGCCGCGTGGCGGTGCGTCCGGCCGGTTGCCGGGCGGGACGCCGCCGTTCACCGGGAACTCGTCGCTGCGCTCGGACTCGTCAGCCGGCGCGACGGGCGCCGGCCTGCGCCGGGCCCGCAGGATGCCGAAGACGCCGGCGCCGACCAGCAGCGCACCGAGCACCCCGACCGCGGCGATCAGGTACGTGATCTCGTCGAGCGACAGCCCTTCCAGCCAGGACTTCTCGGCGGCCGGCCGGGTCTCGACCTTGCCGCCGTTGGGCAACGCCTCCACACCTGTGGTGGCCGGTGTGTAGCCGAGGATGTCGATCGGGTCGGTCGGGTCGAGCGAGCCGCCGTCGGAGACGGTGACGAACGACTTGCCGTCGGAGGTGTAGGAGATCGCCTCGCCGAACGGGTCGGCCAACGGCGTGACCCGGGGCTTACCGCTGGTCAACGCCTTGAGGATGTCACCGCCGGCCACGTCGAACTCGAACGCGTCGGCGTACGTGCGCAGCACGACCCTGGCGCCGTCCGGCGAGCGGGCGGCGCCGGTGACCAGCGCCCGCCCCGGCGAGCCGAGCTTGTTCTCGGTGTTGGTCTTCGGCAGCGTGACCTCGCCGACCTTCTCCATCGGGATCGGCTCGGGGTCGCCGCCGGCCTTCAGCTTCGCGGTCGGGGTGAAGACCTCCGACTTGCCGGAGAGCTCCTTCGTGATCACCAGCGGCAGGTTGTCGTCGCCGACCAGCAGCGCCTCGGCGTCGTGCGGCTCCTTGCCCGGGTAGGCGAGCCGGTGCAGCACCGGTTCCTTCGACCCGGACAGCGGCATCGTCCAGACCGCGACGCGTTCCCGCCGGGTCTTCTTCTCGATGTTGTCGCCGGTGTCGGCGACCCAGAGCGTCTTGCGGTCCGGACCGAGCGCCAGGTCCTCGGTGTCGAGCGGGCCGTCCCCGGAGTAGCGGATCTCCTTGTCGACCTTGCACTTGGCGTCCAGGTAGAAGACGCGCTTGCGACTCGGGTCGTCGGAGCCGTCGTTGATGACGACGTACCCGTCGCCGGTGGCGACCAGGCCGGACAGCTCGCGGAGCCGGTCGTCGGCGACCGTGCACTTCTTCTTGGGAGCCGCGGCCAGCACCGGGGCCGCGGCGGGGGCCGCCGGGGCCGGCCCGGCCGGCGCCACGACCGCGCCGACCAGGCCGAGCGCGAGCGTGACCGAGGAGACAACGTGCCGCATGGCGCTCAGTGTCGCACGAGCCGGGTTTCGGGCGGGTGACGCCGGACGGTCACCGCCCGGCGCCCACCCGATCGTCATTGGTGAGCCGGTCACCCGCGCGGTAGGGCGCCAGCTCGGCGGCGAGCGCCTGACCCACCCGCACGTGCAGCAGCGTGCCCTCGGGCAGGTGCGCGGTGCTCAGCACCTCACCCTGACGGTGCACCCGGGCCACCAGGTCACCCCGGTCGTACGGGAGCACCGCGCGGACCTCGACCGCCGGCCGGGGCAGCCGACGCTCGACCGCCTCGCGCAGCTCGTCGACCCCGCGCCCACTGTGCGCGGAGACGAAGACCGCCTCCGGCCAGAGCCGCTTGAGACGCAGCATCGTCTCCTCGTCGGTGGCGTCGGTCTTGTTGACCACCAGCAGCTCGGGCAGCCGGTCGGCGCCCACCTCGGCGAGCACCTCGCGGACCGCCCGGACCTGCTCCTCCGGATCCGGGTGCGTGCCGTCGACCACGTGCACCACCAGGTCGGCGTCGCCGACCTCCTCCAGCGTCGAGCGGAACGCCTCGACGATCTGGTGCGGCAGGTGCCGGACGAAGCCCACCGTGTCGGAGAGCGTGTAGAGCCGCCCGTCGGAGGTGGTGGCCCGGCGGGTGGTCGGGTCCAGCGTGGCGAACAGCGCGTTCTCCACCAGCACGCCCGCCCCGGTGAGGCGGTTGAGCAGGCTGGACTTACCGGCGTTGGTGTAGCCGGCGATGGCCACCGCGGGCACCGCGTTGCGGGAGCGCCGGGCGCGCTTCGTCTGGCGTACCGTGGTCATGCCCTTGATCTCGCGGCGCAGCCGCGCGATGCGGTGCCGGATCCGACGGCGGTCGGTCTCCAGCTTGGTCTCACCCGGGCCGCGCAGGCCCACGCCGCCGCCGGCGCCACCGCCGCGACCGCTACCACCGGTCTGCCGGGAGAGCGTCTCACCCCAACCGCGCAGGCGCGGCAGCAGGTATTCGAGCTGGGCCAGCTCGACCTGCGCCTTGCCCTCCTTGCTCTTGGCGTGCTGGGCGAAGATGTCGAGGATCAGCGCGGTGCGGTCGACCACCTTGACCTTGGTGCGCTGCTCCAGGTTGCGCAGCTGCGACGGGGACAGCTCACCGTCGCAGATCACCGTGTCGGCGCCGGTGGAGAGCACCACCGCGCCCAGGTCGTCGACCTTGCCCCGACCGATGTACGTCGCCGGGTCCGGTCGGTTGCGGCGCTGGATCAGCCCTTCGAGCACCTGCGAGCCGGCCGTCTCGGCCAGCGCCGCCAGCTCGGTGAGGCTGTTGTCCGCGTCGGACTGGTTCCCCTCCGTCCAGACGCCCACCAGGACGACCCGCTCCAGCCGGAGCTGGCGGTACTCGACCTCGGTGATGTCGGTCAGCTCGGTGGAGAGGCCAGGGACCCGCCGCAGTGCCTGCCGCTCCGACAGCTCGTACTCACCGGTGGTGGTGTCGAGCTCGTCGTCCTCGTAGGGGTGGAAGGTCTCCTGCTCGCGCAAACCGCGTCTCCTGTCCGTTATGTGCATCACCGAGAATTTTCGGCGCGTGACAGCAATCCTGACACGTGTCAACGCCGGGCGCACCCGCGTTATGCCCGTGGCGCTACCCACCGGTAGTGGGGCCGGATGCCGGTCGGCCCGGGTGGGCGGGTAGAAATGCCAGTCGAGCCGCTCAGCGTCGACGGAGGAGTTGTTTTCTCGTGGCCATCACCCGACTGCCGAGTGCCGGATTCTCGATCACGATCCGGATCGCGGTGCCCGCCGACGCCTCCTCCATCGGTCGACTGACCACCGCGGCGGGCGAGGCCGGCGCCATCGTCACCGCGCTGGACGTGGTCGACTCCGACCCGACCAACGTGATCGTCGACCTCACCTGCGACACCGCCGACGCCGGCCACGCCGACCAGGTGGTCGACGCGCTCACCGCGCTCGACGGGGTGGACGTGCGCAAGGTCTCCGACCGGACGTTCCTGCTGCACCTGGGCGGCAAGATCGAGGTGACCCCGAAGGTCGCGCTGCGCACCCGCGACGAGTTGTCCCGGGCGTACACCCCGGGGGTGGCCCGGGTCTGCATGGCGATCGCGGAGAACCCGGCCGACGCCCGGCGGCTCACCATCAAGCGCAACACGGTCGCCGTGGTCAGCGACGGCTCGGCCGTGCTCGGCCTGGGCAACCTCGGGCCGGCCGCCTCACTGCCGGTGATGGAGGGCAAGGCGGCGCTGTTCAAGCGCTTCGGCGGCGTGGACGCCTGGCCGGTGGTGCTGGACACCCAGGACACCGACGAGATCGTGGCGATCGTCAAGGCGATCGCGCCGGCGTACGGCGGGATCAACCTGGAGGACATCGCCGCGCCGCGCTGCTTCGAGATCGAGGCCCGGCTGCGCGAGGCGCTGGACATCCCGGTCTTCCACGACGACCAGCACGGCACCGCGATCTGCGTGCTGGCCGCGCTGACCAATGCGCTGCGCGTGGTGGGCAAGCAGCTCGCGGACGTCCGGGTCGTGGTCTCCGGCGCCGGCGCGGCCGGCACCGCGATCATGAAGCTGCTGCTGCGTCAGGGCGTGGGCGACATCATCGCGTACGACCGGCAGGGCGCGCTGCACCGCGGGCTGCCCGACCTGAACCCGGCCTGGCAGTGGCTGGCCGAGAACACCAACCGGGAGAACTACACCGGCGACCTGGCCGGTGCGGTGCGCGGCGCGGACGTGTTCATCGGGGTGAGCGCGCCCAACCTGCTCACCGGCGACGACGTGGCCGCGATGGCGAAGGACGCGATCGTCTTCGCGCTGGCCAACCCGGACCCGGAGGTGGACCCGCGGGAGGCGCGCAAGCACGCCGCCGTGGTCGCCACCGGCCGCTCGGACCAGCCGAACCAGATCAACAACGTGCTCGCCTTCCCGGGCGTGTTCCGCGGCATGCTCGACGCGCACGCCGAGGAGTTCACCGAGGAGATGGCGATCGCGGCGGCCCGCGCCATCGCCGACGTGGTCGGCGAGGACAAGATCAACCCCACCGTGATCGTGCCGAGCGTGTTCGACTCGCGGGTCGCCCCGGCGGTGGCCGCCGCGGTGCGCGCCGCCGCGCAGAACCCGGCCGTCACGCCGCCGCCCGCCGCCGACCCGGGCCCGGCCGACCTTCCCGAGATCGCCGCCAACGCCAGCGCCACCCCCTGACGGCGCCACCCCGACCGCGGCCCCACCGCCCGCCTGAGCTGCCACCCCACCCCTTGGCCGCCCGCCTTCGCCGCCGCCCCCACTACCTGGCCACCCGCCTTCGCTGCATGCCGCGCCGTCCGGCCGCCCGCCTTCGCTGCATGCCGCGCCGTCCGGCCGCCCGCCTTCGCTGCATGCCGCGCCATCTGGCCGCCCGCCTTCGCCGCATGCCGCGCCGTCCGGCCGCCCGCCTTCGCTGCATGCCGCGCCGTCCGGCCGCCCGCCTTCGCCGCATGCCGCGCCGTCTGGCCGCTTACCTAAGCTGCCGCCGGCGTGTCGCGGGCCGGCGTGTCGCGGCCGGCAGAGGTGCGACTGTGTAGCGATATACCGCAGCGTCATAAATATGACCAGGCGGTATATCGCTCCCGAACCCATCCGTCTCCCAGGCCGTTACCCGGCGTCACCAATGCCCCCGGCGGGCGACGCAGCCGGGCGGGCGACGCACCCGGGTGGGGCGACGCACCCGGCGCGGGCGACGCACCCGGCTGGGGCGACGCACCCGGGCGAGACCAACGCTCCCGGCTGGGCAATGCCTCGTGCGAGGCAAACGCCCCCCGGCTGGGGCAACGCTCCCCGTGCGGAGTGACGCCCGGTGCGACCGGCGCCGGACGGGGAAGCGCTGGTCAGGGGCGCAGGGCGGCGCGGGTCAGGGTGCCGGTGGCGACCAGTACGGCAGGGCCGGCCAGCCAGCAGGAGTCGGCGGTCACGGTGACCGTCAGGCGGCCGCCCGGGACGTCCACGGCCACGACGCCGTTCTCCCGGCCCATGTCCCGCAACGCCACCGCCGCCACCGCGCACGCGCCGGTGCCGCAGGAGAGCGTCTCGGCGGAGCCCCGCTCGTGGACCCGCATCAGCACGTGCCCGTCGGTGCCGTCGACCGGCTCGCCGGGCGTGGTGAACTCGACGTTGACGCCGGCCGGGAACGTCGCGGCATCGACCTCGGGGGCGCGGGTGAGGTCGAGGGCGGCCAGGTCAAGCGCGGCGGGCAGCGCACACACCAGGTGCGGGTTTCCGACGTCCACCGCCGCGCCGGTCAGGGTCAGCCCGCCCAGTGTGGCGGTGGCCGCGTCGTGCAGGCGGGGCCGGCGCATCTCGACCGCCACGTCCGCGCCCTCGACGCGGGCCCGGACCAGACCGGCCCGGGTGGCGATCGGCAGCGTCCCGCCCGACGGGGCGACAAGTGACCGCTCCAGCAGGTAGCGCACGAAGACCCGGGCCCCGTTGCCGCACATCTCCGCGAACGAGCCGTCGGAGTTCCAGTAGTCCATGAACCACTCGGCCTCGCCGGCAAGCGCGGCGCCGTCGGGGTGCTTCGCGGCGCGCACCACCCGCAGCACGCCGTCGCCGCCCAGCCCGCGCCGGCGGTCGCAGAGCGCGGCGACCAGGCCGGGCGTCAGATCGAGCGTGCCGTCCGGGTCGGGCAGGATGACGAAGTCGTTGCCGGTGCCGTGCCCCTTGCTGAACTCCACGGTCCCATCATCCCCGATGCCCGACGGCGATCCGCAGCGCCGTGTCGACGAACCCGGGGGCGGCCGAGTCGAGCCAGTGCACGCGCGGATCGCGCCGGAACCACGAGCGTTGCCGGCGGACGAACCGGCGGGTGGCCCGGATCGTCTCCTCGTACGCCTGCGTCTCGGTCAGCTCACCGGCCAGGAACCGCAGCACCTGCTGGTAGCCGAGGGCCCGGCTGGCCGTCCGGCCCGCCGGCAGCCCCGCGCCGACCAACGTGCGCACCTCGTCGACCAGGCCGTCGGCCCACATCCGGTCCACCCGCAGCGCGATCCGCTCGTCCAGCGTCGCGGTGTCCAGGTCCACGCCGAGCTGCACGGACGGGTAGTACGGCGTGGGCGCCGGCAGCGACGCGGTGAACGGCGCGCCGGTCAGCTCGATCACCTCCAGCGCCCGGACGATCCGCCGGCCGTTGCCGGGCAGGATGCCGGCCGCCGCCACCGGGTCCGCGGCGGCGAGCCGGGCGTGCAGCGGGGCCGGGCCGACCTCGGCCAGCTCCGCCTCCAGCCGCTCCCGCAGCGTCGGGTCGGTGCCGGGGAACTCGAACTGCTCCAGCACCGCCCGCACGTAGAGCCCGGAGCCGCCGACCAGCAACGGCACCCGCCCCCGGGCGAGGATGTCGTCGACCGCCGCGCGGGCCAGCTTCTGGTACTCGGCGACGCTGGCCGGCTCCGTCACCGGCCAGATGTCCAGCAGGTGGTGCGGCACGCCCTCCCGCTCGGCCGGGGTCAGCTTGGCGGTGCCGACGTCCATGCCCCGGTAGAGCTGCATCGAGTCGGCGTTGACCACCTCGCCGTCGAGCGCGTGCGCCAACGCGATGCTCAGCGCCGACTTGCCGGCCGCGGTCGGCCCGACCACCGCGACGACGGTCATGACAGCTCCCAGTTCGCCACGAAGTAGGCGACGCCGTAGGGCGCCCGGTGGTAGCTCAGCTCGCCCCGCCAGTCGCCGCCCGCCGCGCCCACCGCGCCGGCCAGCGTCTGCCATGGCGCCCGCCCGGCGACCCGCAGCTCGGCGGAGAGCACCGGGTCCAGGCCGCGCAGGGCGTCGGCGTCCGCGCCGGCCAGGGCCGCGGCGACCACCTCGTCGTACGCGGGCGCGCGCGGGTCGTCGTACCCCGGCGCGGTGACGCCCCGGCAGGCGGACCCGTCGCCGAGCACGAGCAGCGCGACCCGCGGATCGTCGGCGGCGATCAGGCTCGCGCCGAACGCCGCGCACTCCGCCGGTGCGGCGTCGTGGGCCACCGACCGGGCCAGGCGGGGCAGGCCGGTGCCGGAGCGGTTCAGCAGCCAGGCGCCGATGGTCAGGCTCAGCGGCAGGACCTCTCCGCCGGAGCAGGAGATCTTCCACAGCCGCACCGGCCGGTCGAGCCCGAAGCCGCGCAGAGAGCCCGAGTCGGCGGCGTTGAACCGGACGGTCTCCGGTCCCCCGCCGACGAGCAGGATCGCGTCGGGCTCGGCGGAGAGCAGCCGGGCGACCGCCGCGTCGGCGGCGGCCCGCAGGTCGTCCAGCTCGGGTGCGGCGGCGCCGGCCAGCTCGGGCACGAGCAGCGGCGGATGGGGGCAGACGGCGGCGGCGACCAGGGGCACGACCCCAACCTAGCGGGACACCCCGGTGCGTCCCGCGCCGATCCGGTCATCGAGGGCGTACGACACCGTATGGTCACGGTCGACGACAGGCGCTCGACACGGACGGGGGCGGACCTGTGACAATGCCGGGAGAAAGTTTGCTGCGCCGTGGCGGCGACCGAGGGCTGTTCCCTCGGCGCCGGGAGAACGAGGATGGGCACATGAGCGACTGGACTGCCTTCGGACGGGTCGACGAGGACGGCACCGTCTACGTCAAGACCGCCGAGGGCGAGCGGGTGGTCGGATCCTGGCAGGCGGGGGCCCCGGAGGAAGGGCTCGCCCACTTCGCCCGGCGCTTCGCCGACCTGGTGACCGAGGTGGACCTCACCGAGGCCCGGCTCAACTCGGGCGCGGCCGATGCCGGCCACTCGCTGACCACGATCCGCCGGATCCGCGCGTCACTGGCCGAGGCGCACGTGGTCGGGGACATCGACGCCCTGGCCGCCCGGCTGGACAAGCTTGCCGCCGTCGCCGAGGAGAAGGCCGGCGAGGCCAAGGCGGCCCGGGAGGCCGCCCGGGGCGAGGCGCTGACCCGCAAGACCGCCCTGGTCGAGGAGGCCGAGAAGCTGGCCGCCGAGTCGACCGGCTGGAAGACCGCGGGCGACCGGCTCAAGGAGATCCTCGACGAGTGGAAGACCATCCGCGGCGTCGACAAGAAGACCGACGGTGAGCTGTGGAAGCGGTTCGCCGCCGCGCGGGACGGCTTCACCCGGCGCCGGGGCGCCCACTTCGCCTCCCTCGACCAGCAGCGCAAGCAGGCGCAGACGGTCAAGGAGGAGCTGGTCGCCGAGGCCGAGAAGCTCAAGGAGTCCACCGACTGGGGCGTCACCGCCGGCCAGCTCAAGGACCTGATGGCTCAGTGGAAGGCCGCGCCGCGCGCCGCCAAGGAGGCCGAGCAGAAGCTCTGGGAACGGTTCCGGGCCGCGCAGGACGAGTTCTTCACCCGCCGCAGCGAGGTCTTCTCGGCGCGGGACAACGAGCAGAAGGTCAACCTGGAGCGCAAGCAGGCGCTGCTGGTCGAGGCCGAGGCACTCGACGTCGACGGCGACCCGAAGGGCGCCCAGGCGAAGCTGCGGGAGATCCAGGCGCAGTGGCACGAGGCCGGCCGGGTGCCCCGCGAGGCGGCCGCCGGCCTGGAGCGCCGGCTGCGGACGGTGGACGAGAAGGTCCGCCAGGTGATGGACTCGGCGTGGCGGCGCACCTCCAAGGAGGACAATCCGCTGCTGGCGCAGATGCGCGCCCAGGTGGCCGAGGCCGAGGAGCGGCTGGCCCGGGCCCAGGCGGCCGGCGACACCCGCCGCATCAAGGAGGCCGAGCAGGCGCTGGCGTCCAAGCGCCAGTTCCTCCAGCTCGCCGAGCAGGCCGGCTGACGGACGCGTTCGGAAGCCCCGGTCCCTGGCGGGCCGGGGCTTCCGTCTGTCCGGGCGGCGGTTGACGCATCGAGGTGGGCTGATCAGAATGGGCGGCGGAGTCAGGTTTCGACACCGGCGTTAGGGCGTCGACGGCGATCATCGCCGTCGAGGATCGCCGGTGTTCCCCCGCGGTTGGCCGTCCACGTGACCGGCCCGGCGGACGCTGTCCGCGTACTCGATGACGAGCGGGTCGGGCCTCCTGGTCCTGCCGCCCGCGGCGCCCGAGCGGCGCGGGCATCCGAAGTGGAGCTCCCATGCACCGACGCACCGCCCTCGGCGGCGCCCTGACGGCGCTCGCCACCGCCGCGGCCGGCATCCTCGTCGCCGCGGCCGTCAGCACCACCCCGGCCGTCGCCGCGGCCGGCGGCACCGGCACCGGTTACCTGCACACCAACGGCAACAAGATCGTCGACAGCACGGGCGCGACCGTCCGGCTGACCGGCATCAACTGGTTCGGCATGGAGACCGACAACAAGACGTTCCACGGCCTGTGGTCGAGCAACCCGTGGCGCGGCCAACTCGACACCATGGCCCGGTTGGGCTACAACACGCTGCGCATCCCGTTCTCGAACGACTCCATCAAGCCCGGCGCGACGGCGACCGGGATCAACGACTTCGTCAACCCGGACCTGATCGGGCTCTCCCCGTTGCAGATCCTGGACAAGGTCATCGGCTACGCGGGCAGCAAGGGGATGCGGGTCATCCTGGACCGGCACCGGCCGACCTCGGCCGGGCAGTCGCCGCTCTGGTACACCTCGGGCGTGTCCGAGGCGACCTGGATCGCCGACTGGAAGACGATGGCCCAGCGGTACGCGAACAACCCCACGGTGATCGGCGCGGACCTGCACAACGAGCCGCACGCCGAGGGCACCAACCCGGCCGCCACCGGCGCCTGCTGGGGCTGCGGCGACACCGCCCGGGACTGGCGGCTCGCCGCCGAGCGGGCCGGCAACGCGATCCTCGGCGTGCAGCCCAACTGGCTGATCTTCGTGGAGGGGGTGAGCTGCCCGAGCGGCGGTCTGTCGAACGTCTGGGACAACGACCCCAGCAACGACGAGGACTGCGGCTGGTGGGGCGGCAACCTGTCCAAGGCCGGGCAGTTCCCGGTGCGGCTGAACGTGGCGAACCGGCTGGTCTACTCGCCGCACGAGTACGCCACCTCGGTCTACCGGCAGGCCTGGTTCGACGACCCGAGCTACCCGGCGAACATGCCGGCGATCTGGGACAAGTACTGGGGTTACCTCTACAAGCAGAACATCGCGCCGATCATGATGGGCGAGTTCGGCACCACGCTCCAGGACCCGAAGGACAAGGTCTGGCTGGAGAACCTGATGGCCTACACCGGCACCGGGGTCAACGGCATGTCGTTCACCTACTGGTCGTGGAACCCGAACTCGGGTGACACCGGCGGCATCGCCAACGACGACTGGACCACCGTCAACCAGGCCAAGCAGGCCATCCTCCAGCCGTACCTGATCCCGCCGACGGGTGGCGGCAGCACCAGCAGCCCGTCCCCGACCGGCACCCCGAACACCTCACCGGCGCCGACCACGCCGGCACCGACGACGCCGGCGCCCAGCGGCGGCTGCACCGCCAGCTACAAGCAGACCAACGCCTGGGCCGGCGGGTTCCAGGGCGAGCTGACCGTGAAGAACACCGGCACCGCCGCGCTGAACCCGTGGTCGGCCACCTGGACGTGGCCGTCCGGGGTGACGCTGGCCAGCGGCTGGAACGCCACCGTCACGCAGTCCGGCACGACGGTCACGGCCGCCGCGCCGAACTGGGCGTCGTCGCTGGCGCCGGGCGCCTCGGTGACCGTCGGCTTCACCGCCAACGGCACCGCCGCCGCCCCCGCCACCGTCAAGCTCAACGGCACCGCCTGCTGATGGTGTAAGGAGGGGCCCCCTCTTAACGCATTCGGTAGAGGAGGGGCCCCTTCTTAACACTCGGTGTTAAGAAGGGGCCCCTCCTTCAGCGCGGGCGGGTCAGTGGGCGGCGCAGCCGCCGGTGGGGGCGGGCGACTCGGCCGGCGCGCCCACCGTCGGCAGCCCGAGCAGCACCCCGGGCGTACGCGGGGCGCGTCCCGCCTCGGCCGCGTCGCCGGCCCGGGTACGCCGGTGCGCCACCGGTGCCCCGTCCGCGTTGAGATGGTGCGGGGCGGCGTACGTGACAGTGGTGTGCACGATGTCGCCGGGGCGGATCCGCCCGGCCAGGTCACCGGTGGCGAAGTGCACGAGCCGGCCGTCGCGGGCCCGGCCGGACATCCGGCCGGTGCGCTCGTCCTTGCGCCCCTCGCCGACGGCGACCAGCACCTCGACGGTCTCCCCGACCAGCTTCTTGTTCTCCGCCCAGGTGATCTCCTCGACACAGGCGATCAACCGCTCGTAGCGCTCCTGCACGACCTGCTTGGGGAGCTGTTCGACCATGGTGGCGGCCGGGGTGCCGGGGCGCTTGGAGTACTGGAACGTGAACGCCGACGAGAACCGGGCCTCCCGGACCACGTCGAGGGTCTGCTGGAAGTCCGCCTCGGTCTCGCCGGGGAAGCCGACGATGATGTCGGTGGTGATCGCCGCGTCCGGCATCGCCGCCCGGACCTTGGAGATGATCCCCAGGTACTTCTCCGACCGGTACGAGCGGCGCATCGCCCGCAGCACCTCGTCGGAGCCGGACTGCAACGGCATGTGCAGCGAGTGGCAGACGTTCGGCGTCTCGGCCATCGCGGCGATCACGTCGTCGGTGAAGTCCTTCGGGTGCGGGCTGGTGAAGCGGACCCGCTCCAGCCCGTCGACGTCGCCGCAGGCGCGCAGCAGCTTGCCGAACGCGTACCGGTCGCCGAACTCCACGCCGTAGGAGTTGACGTTCTGCCCGAGCAGCGTCACCTCCAGCACGCCCTCGGCGACCAGCGCGCGCACCTCGGAGAGCACGTCGCCGGGGCGGCGGTCCTTCTCCTTGCCGCGCAGCGACGGCACGATGCAGAACGTGCAGGTGTTGTTGCAGCCGACGGAGATGGAGACCCAGCCCGCGTACGTCGACTCGCGCCGGGTCGGCAGGGTGGACGGGAAGACCTCCAGCGACTCGAGGATCTCCACCTCGGCCGCCGCGTTGTGCCGGGCCCGGTCCAGCAGCGCCGGCAGCGAGCCGATGTTGTGCGTGCCGAAGACGACGTCCACCCAGGGCGCCTTGCGGACGATCTCGCCGCGGTCCTTCTGGGCCAGGCAGCCGCCGACCGCGATCTGCATGCCGGGGTGCTTCGTCTTGACCGGGCGGAGGTGGCCGAGGTTGCCGTAGAGCCGGTTGTCGGCGTTCTCCCGGACCGCGCAGGTGTTGAACACCACCACGTCGGGCTGCTCGACGGACTCGGCGGCGCGCACGTAGCCGGCGTCTTCGAGCAGGCCGGAGATGCGCTCGGAGTCGTGCACGTTCATCTGGCAGCCGTACGTGCGCACCTGGTAGGTGCGCGGGCTGCCCGCGGCTGCGGTAGTCATGACCCGGACAGCGTATCCGGGCCACCCGGACCGCCCCACCCCCGTGTCCCGCCCGGGCGGGTGGGGGGTGGGGCGGTCAGGCGGCGGCCAGCGCGGGGGCGACCGAGTCGGGGGCCCAGCGGGAGCGGTGGCACTGCGACCAGCCCCGGCAGCCGGGGTCGGCAAGCGTGCAGAGCCGCTGGTCGCTGAGCGCCTCGCCGTCGTCGGTCTCGACCACGTCGAAGTGCACCGGGCGGATCGTGCCGTCCGGGGCGACCAGCAGGTGCCGGCCGGCGTCGAGCGTGTCGTCGCGCATCAGGCAGTTGCGGCCGAGCACCCGGGCCAGGGCCGCGATGGCGGGCAGCTCGGGCAGGCGTTCGGGCACGCCGTAACAGTCGACCACGGTGCCGTACGCCCCGGGCGCCTCCCACACGTCGCAGACCACCGCGTACGCGGGCAGCCGGACCGGGTCGGCGACGGCGAGCGGCATCACCACCCGGCCGAGCGCCTCGGCCAACGCCGGGTAGACCTCCACCGGCGCGCCGCCGTCGATTCTCCAGTTCCACAGCTCGGTCATGCCGCCTCCTCGCTGCGCTCGTCCCACCGGCCTCCGGATCGGGCCTTACTGACGATGGTGGGGGGCATTTGACCTCGACCGGGGGCAAGTTACCGGTCTGTGACCATTCCGGGCAAAATTTCCCCTGGGCGACGTTGCCCTGAGTAGCGGGAAGATGACAGTTTATCGGGTACGGTGTCGCGTCCGCACCGCTGCCACGCCGGTCAGCGCAGCCGGATCAACGTGTCGGAGGCGGGCAGCAACTCACCGACCACCGTGCCGCCCGGCACCTCGCCGGCCACCAGCAGCCCACCCGACGTCTGCGCGTCGGCCAGCAGCAGCCGCTCGGCCTCGTCGACGTCGCCGAAGTCGGTCCACGGCGTCACCCACTCCAGGTTGCGCCGGGTGCCGCCGCTGACGTACCCGTCGCGCAGCGCCTCCCGCGCGCCCTCCAGGTACGGCACCGCGGCGGTGTCGATCACCGCCGTGAGCCGGCTGGCGCGGGCCAGCTTCGAGGCGTGCCCGAGCAGCCCGAAGCCGGTCACGTCGGTGCCGCAGCGGATGCCGGCGGCCACCGCGGCGCGGGCGGCGTCCCGGTTGAGCCGGGTCATCGAGTCGACCGCCGCAGCGTTGCGCTCCCCGGTCTGCTTGTGCCGGGTGTTGAGCACGCCCACGCCGAGCGGCTTGGTCAGCGACAGCGGCAGCCCGGCCCGCCCGGCGTCCAGCGTGATCAACTCGTCCGGGCGGACCAACCCGGTGACCGCCAGGCCGTACTTCGGACCGTCGTCGTCCACACTGTGCCCGCCGGCCAGATGGCAGCCCGCCTCGCGGGCCACGTCCTGCCCGCCGCGCAGCACCTCCCGGGCCAGCTCCAGCGGCAGCACCTCCCGCGGCCAGCACAGCAGGTTGAGCGCGACGAGCGGGGTGCCGCCCATGGCGTACACGTCGGAGAGCGCGTTGACGGCGGCGATGCGGCCCCAGTCGTACGCGTCGTCGACGACCGGGGTGAAGAAGTCGGCGGTGGTCACCAGGCCGGTGCGCTCGTCCAGCCGGACCACCGCGGCGTCGTCGCCGTTCTCCAGGCCGACCAGCAACTCGGCGGCGCCGCCGCTCGGGCCCAACCCGGCGACCATCGCCTCCAGCTCACCGGGCGGGATCTTGCAGGCGCAGCCGCCGCCACGGGCGTACTCGGTGAGCCGGAACGTCATCGCTCCATGATCTCCGCGAGACGGCGGCGTCGCCACTCGGGCGCCCCGGCCAGGGACGGAATTGGGACCCGCCGGCACACCGGTGACCGGTGTTACCGCTCCGTGACCAACTGAGTTGCGTTCCGCCACGTCACCCCGCCTACAGTTGCCCAACCGGGGGTCGACCGACCCTCTGTTCCGGCACGGACGACAGGGACGGTGGACGATCGTGACGACGGGCGACCCGCTGATCGTGCTCGACGGGGTCAACAAGTGGTTCGGGCCGCTGCACGTGCTCGACGACGTGTCCCTCTCCGTCGGCCGGGGCGAGGTGGTCGTGGTCATCGGCCCGTCCGGCTCCGGCAAGTCGACGCTGTGCCGCGCCATCAACCGGCTGGAGCCGATCGACAACGGCACCATCACGTTCGACGGGCAGCCGCTGCCGGCCGAGGGCAAGCCGCTGGCCAAGCTGCGCAGCGAGGTCGGCATGGTGTTCCAGTCGTTCAACCTCTTCGCGCACAAGAGCATCCTGGAGAACGTCACGCTCGGGCCGGTCAAGGTCCGCAAGGAGAAGCCGGCCGCCGCCCGCGAGCGCGGCCTGGCCCTGCTCGACCGCGTCGGCATCGCCAACCAGGCTGACAAGTACCCGGCCCAGCTCTCCGGCGGCCAGCAGCAGCGGGCGGCGATCGCCCGCGCGCTGGCCATGCAGCCCAAGGCGATGCTCTTCGACGAGCCGACCAGCGCGCTCGACCCGGAGATGGTCGGCGAGGTGCTCGACGTGATGACCTCGCTGGCGCGCGACGGCATGACCATGGTGGTGGTCACGCACGAGATGGGCTTCGCCCGGCACGCGGCCAACCGGGTCATCTTCATGGCCGACGGCAAACTGGTCGAGGACGCCCCGCCGAACGAGTTCTTCGCGAACCCGCGCAGCGAGCGGGCCAAGGACTTCCTCTCCAAAATCCTCACGCACTGAGCGTCCGTAGTGGAGTCGTCCCCGGCGGCTCCGTCGAAGAAGGAGATGAGTATGCGTATGAAGCGCGTGGCGGCGGTGGCCATGATGGCCTCGCTCGCCCTTTCCGCGGCTGCCTGCGGCAAGGAGGGGGACCCGGCCCCGAGCGGTGGCGGCAACGCCAGCGGCGGGGCGCAGTCCGACAACTGCACCAGCTCGGGCGTCACCTTCACCCCCAAGACGGACGCCAACGTCGCCGGCAGCCCGACCTTCACGAAGGTCAAGTCGGCCGGCAAGGTCGTCGTCGGCGTCAAGTTCGACCAGCCGAACCTCGGCTACAAGGACGCCCAGGGCAAGCGCTGCGGCTTCGACATCGAGATCGCCCAGTACGTCGCCAGCACGCTCGGCGTCGACCCGGCGAAGATCGAGTACAAGGAGATCGCGTCGGCCAACCGGGAGACCGCGATCAAGGGTGGCGAGATCGACTACTACGTCGGCACCTACTCGATCACTGACAAGCGCAAGAACGACGTCTCCTTCGCCGGCCCGTACTTCGTCGCCGGTCAGGACCTGCTGGTCCGCAAGGACGAGTCGTCGATCACCGGCAAGGACACGCTCAAGGGCAAGAAGGTCTGCTCGGCCACCGGCTCCACCCCGATCCAGAAGGTCCGGGACGAGGGCATGACCGAGCCGGAGAACATCGTCGAGTTCAAGACCTACTCCGAGTGCGTCTCGCAGCTCCTGGACAAGAAGGTCGACGCGGTCACCACCGACGACGCCATCCTCAAGGGCTACGCCGCGCAGAACCCGGACGAGCTCAAGGTCGTCGGCCAGCCGTTCAGCACCGAGAAGTACGGCATCGGCCTGCCCAAGGACGACAAGGCCATGCGCGACTACGTGAACGACCAGATCGAGGCCGCGTTCACCGACGGCACCTGGAAGAAGATCTACGACGGCACGCTGGGCAAGTCCGGCTCGCCGGCCACCCCGCCGCAGCTCGAGCGGTACTGACGGTCCGCCCCCCGACCTCGGGCCGGGCGGGGAGGTCCTCCTCCCCGCCCGGCCCCGTCTGACAGTCTGAGAGCGAGGCATGGGCGAGTTCTTCCGCGTCCTGACGGACAACGCGAGCCTGTTCCGCGACGGGTTCATCAACACCGTCAAGTTGTTCCTGATCGCCGGCGTCGGCAGCCTCGTCCTCGGCACGCTGCTCGGCGCGATGCGGGTGTCCCCGATCCCCGCCCTGCGGGCGTTCGGGGCCACCTACGTCAACCTGGTCCGCAACACCCCGCTGACCCTGGTCTTCGCGTTCCTCGTCTTCGCGGTGCCGAAGCTGGACGTGAACATCGACTACTTCCCGAGTGCCTGCATCGCGCTCACGGTCTACACCTCGGCGTTCATCTGCGAGGTGGTCCGCTCCGGCGTCAACACGGTCGCCACCGGCCAAGCCGAGGCCGCCCGCGCGCTCGGCATGACATTTGGCCAGGTGCTGACGCTGATCGTGCTGCCACAAGCGCTGCGGGCCATGGTCCCGCCGCTGATGAGCGTCCTCATCGCCATGCTGAAGAACACCACGATCGCCGCCGGTTTCTCCGTGCTGGAGGCCGGCGCCATCCCGGCGTACATGGCCGAACGGGGTGAGCCGCAGTTCGTCGTACTCACCTGGATCGTCATCGGCTTCCTGATCCTGATCCTTCCGCTGGTGGTGCTCCAGCGGTTCCTCGAGCGCAAGTGGGCGGTGGCCCGATGAGCAGCAGCGTTCTCTACGACCTTCCCGGCCCGAAGGCACGACTGCGCAACCGGATCCTCGGCATCGCCGCGATCGCGGGGATCGTGGCCCTAGTCGCGTTCATCGTCTACAAGTTCGACCAGACCGGCCAGTTCGAGGCCCGCAAGTGGGACCAGTTCCAGTACGTCGCGGTGCAGCGGGAACTTCTCTCCGGCCTCTGGGCGACGCTCAAGGCCGCCGCCGTCGCCACCGTGCTTGCCCTGCTGTTCGGTGCGGTCTTCGCCAGCGCCCGGCTCAGCGACAAGTGGTTGCTGCGCGGCCCGGCCACGTTCGTGGTGGAGCTGTTCCGAGCCATCCCGCTGCTGATCCTGATCTTCTTCGGCTACTACGTGCCGTTGCAGTACGGCTGGCCGATCGACAAGTTCTGGGCGCTGGTCATCGGCTTGACGCTCTACAACGGCTCGGTGCTGGCGGAGATCTTCCGCGCCGGCATCAACGCCGTGCCGTACGGGCAGTCCGAGGGCGCGTACGCGGTCGGCCTGCGCAAGAACCAGGTGCTCCGGCTGATCCTGCTGCCACAGGCGTTCCGCTCGATGCTGCCGGCGATCGTGAGCCAGCTCGTCGTGCTGCTCAAGGACACCGCGCTCGGCTTCATCATCACGTACCCGGAGCTGCTCTTCGCCGGCAAGCAGATCGGTGGCCGCCTCGCCTTCGGCCTGCCGTACGTGCCGACGTACCTGATCGTCGCGGCCATCTACATCAGCATCTGCGGCCTGCTGTCGGTGCTGGCCTGGTGGTTGCAGAAGCGGCTGACCCGGCTGCCGCGCAGCGCGGCCAAGCCGGTGCCGTCGACCCAGACCGACGGCGGCGCCGGCGCCACGCAGCTCATCTGATCCGACGGACACACGACGGGCGGGCGGGGTTTCTCCCCCACCCGCCCGTCGTCGTTGCGTCAGCGGGCGATCTCGGTGACCCGGGACTCGCGCACCACGGTCACCCGGATCTGCCCCGGATAGGTCAGCTCCTCCTCGATCTGCTTGGCCACGTCGCGGGCCAGCACGGCCGCGCCGATGTCGTCCACGTCGTCCGGCTTGACCATCACCCGGATCTCCCGGCCCGCCTGCATGGCGAACACCTTCTCCACACCGAGCTTGCCGGCCGCGATCTCCTCGATCCGCTCCAGCCGCTTGACGTACGCCTCCAGGCTCTCCCGCCGGGCCCCGGGCCGCCCGCCCGAGCAGGCGTCCGACGCCTGGGTCAGCACCGCCTCGATGGTCTGCGGCGGCACCTCGTTGTGGTGCGCCTCGATGGCGTGCACCACGTCCTCGGCCTCGCCGTACTTGCGGGCCAGGTCGGCGCCGATGATGGCGTGGCTGCCCTCCACCTCGTGGGTGAGCGCCTTGCCGATGTCGTGCAGGAACGCGCAGCGCTTGATGGTCGCCACGTCCAGGCGCAGCTCCGCGGCCATGGTGCCGGCGATGTGCGCGGTCTCCACCAGGTGCTTGAGCACGTTCTGCCCGTACGACGTCCGGTAGCGCAGCCGGCCCAGCAGGGTGACCAGCTCCGGGTGGATCTCGGTGATGCCCACCTCGACCAGGGCGTCCTCGGCGGCCCGGTGGCACAGCTCCTCCACCTCGTGGCGGGCCAGGTCGTAGACCTCCTCGATCCGGTGCGGATGGATCCGACCGTCCAGCACCAGCTTCTCCAGCGTCAGCCGGCCGACCTCCCGGCGGACCGGGTCGAAACAGGAGAGCAGCACCGCCTCGGGCGTGTCGTCGATGATCAGGTTGACGCCGGTGACCGACTCGAAGGCGCGGATGTTGCGCCCCTCCCGGCCGATGATCCGGCCCTTCATCTCGTCGCCGGGCAGGTGCAGCACGCTGACCACGCTCTCCGCGGTCTGCTCGCTGGCCACCCGCTGGATGGCGTCCACCACGATGTGCCGGGCGCGCTGCTCGGCGGTGCCCCGCGCGTCCGACTCGATCTCCCGGACCAGCAGCGCGGCCTCCCGCTTCGCCTGTCCCTCGATCGACTCGACCAGCTCGGCCCGCGCGGCGTCGGCGGTCAGCCCGGCCACCCGCTCCAGTTCGCGGCGGCGCTTCTCCTCCACCTCGGTCAGCGCCCGCTCGCGCTCGGCCAGCGCGGCCTCCCGGGCGGCGAGCGCGGCGGTCGCGGCGGTGAGCTGCCGCTCCCGTTCGGCGAGCCGCTCCACCTCCTCGGTGTGCAGCCGCTCCCGCTCGTCCATCCGGGCGGCCCGGCGCTCCACCTCGGCGGCCTGCTCTCGGGTGGTGGCGGCGAGCACCGCGACCTCCCGCTCGCCGCTGCGCCGGGCGGTGGTACGCAGTTGCTCGGCGTCCGCCTCGGCCTGCTTGTGCGCCCGCTCCAGCACCGTGTCGGCCTCGGTGCGGGCGTCGTCGAGCACCCGTCGCGCCTCGGCGCGGGCGGCCTTCGCCTCGGCCTTCGCGGCGGCTGCCTCGGCCCGGGCCGCGGAGGCCGCCGACTTCGCCACGTCGATGGTGCTGTTGACCTCGTCGGCGGCGGTACGCAACGCGGCCAGGGACTGTTCCTGCCGGTCCTTCTCCGCGATGAAGGCCGGGTCCTCCGGTGCCGGAGCCAGGCTGAACCGCTGGAGCGCCCGCACACCGAACAGCACGGCGCCGACCACCACCACGACCAGCAGCAGCACCACCACGAGGAGGACGACGTCGAAGGCGCTCATCGCAGACCGCCGGTGAACCTGTGCCGCCGCGCCATGGCCGCCTCCCCTGAACGTCGGCGCCGCAGGACACGCGCCGACGGGCACGCGCCTGCGACTCTGGACGCCCGACCGGAGCGGCTGGCTGTGGGCAGCTTTCCGTCGGCGGTGCCCCTTCGGGGGGAACCGCCGGCGGCCGGTTGCAGTTGTCGGACGCTCCGGACCGGGTCCGGAGCTGCCGTCAAGGGCCGGTGAAGCTGGCCAAAGTGATGCTGTTCTGTTACGCGATCTATGTTGTGCGCTTAGCCTGCGCTGGTCGGGCAAAGTGAGCCTGTATGGCGAGGCTAGGTCGCGAGGACCCGTTCGGTCAAGGAGTCATGATCAAACCACCCGGACGGAGAGAAGTTGAGCCGTCACGGATTGCTGAGAATATGCCGGACAGGGCCGGACAAACCTCGCCGCCTGTCATCCTAGCGTGACGTTTCCCGGCTGCTCAGACCCATCCCCGGGGCATGATGCCGGGCGGCGGCGACCAGGGCGGTGTTGTCCGGCGCGCGACTGCCGTCCGGGAGCAGCAGCGTGTCCTCCAGGCCGATGCGGGTGTGCAGGCCTCGACGGACCGCCTCGACGAACACCGGCCAGGTGGCCGGCCCCTCGCCGTGCAGCAGCACCGGCGGGCACCCGGTCGGCAGCGCGGCGAGCATCGCCACCGCGTCGGCGAGCGCCGCCTCCGCCGGTTCGGCCATGCACTCCACGAGGACCCGGCCGGTCGGAGTCGGCCAGCGACGCCACGCGTCGACCGCCGCCACCGTCCAGAGGCCGGCCTCGACCATGACGCCGCGCTCGTGCAGGGCCGCCGCGACCGCCGCCGCGCCCGGTTCGTGGGCGTTGACCGAGGCGAAGTCGGGCCGCACCGTCCAGGCGCGCACCGCGGCCACCCGCTCGGCCGGGTCGGGCACGATCCAGGCGCCGGTGCTGACCCCGACCGGCAGGCCGGGGCAGGCGGCCCGGACGGCGTCGACCGCAGCGGCGATCACGGCCGGGTCGAGGGACTCGATGCCGCTGTCGTCACGCGGGTGCACGTGCACCGCAGCCACCCCGGCGGCCACGCAGCGGGCGGCGTCGGCGGCCAACTCGGCCGGGGTGAGCGGGACGGCGGGGTGCTCGTCCCGTCGCCGCCCGCCGTTCAGACACGCCTTCAGCACCGGTGTGCAGCCCTTCTGCCATGGCGCCCGCGACCCAGATCACCACGTCCTCGGCGCGCAGTCCGCCGCCGGTCTCGCGGGCGAACCACCGGCGCCGGACGGTCGCGTCCGGGACCGGACGGTCAGTCGTGCCGGCGGGCGTCGAGGTCGTTCTCCGCGTCGGCCAGGGCGTCGGCGTCGATGTGCTCGGCGAACTCCGCCGCCTCGGCGCTCTGCGCGGCCAGCGCGTCCTTCACCGCGCGGATCGCCACGCCGGCCGGGTAGCCCTTACGCGCCAGCATGCCGACCAGACGCCGGAACACCGCGTCGGGCTCGCCCCGGGCGGTGCGCAGCTTCCGGTCCACCAGGGCGCGGGCGGTCTCCGCCTCGGCCTCCTCGTCGATCCCGTCCAGCGCCGCGCCGGCCAGCTCGTCGTCGACGCCCTTGCGGCGCAGCTCGTTGGCGAGCGCCCGGCGGGCCAGCCCACGGCCGGTGTGCCGGCTGCTCACCCAGGCCTGGGCGAAGGCCGCGTCGTCGACGATGCCGACCTCGTCGTAACGGTCGAGGACCCGCTCGGCCACCTCTTCGGAGATGCCGCGCCGGGCGAGCGCGCCGGCCAGCTCGGCCCGGGTGCGCGGTCGGGTGGCGAGCTGCCGCAGGCAGATCTCCCGGGCCAGCTCGGCCTCGTCGCGCGGCGGAGCCGGAGCCTCCCCCGGATCGGACTCCGCCGCGCGACCACGGCGGCCACGGCGGGGCTGCGGCGCGCCGGTGGCGTCACCCGTACGGGGTGGGCTGGCATCCCAGCCCCGTCCCGTACGGGCGCGTCGTCCTGCCACTGGTCAGCGGATCAGAAGTCGACCGGCGGCAACTCCGGGCCGCCGGCGGCATCGCCCGCACCACCGGTGCCGACGCCGAGCTTCTCCAGGATCTTCTTCTCGATCTCGGCCGCGACGTCCGGGTTCTCGCGGAGGAACTCGCGGGCCTTCTCCTTGCCCTGGCCGAGCTGGTCGCCGTCGTAGGTGTACCAGGCGCCGGACTTGCGGATGATCGCCTGCTCCACACCGACGTCGATCAGGGAGCCCTCACGGGAGATGCCCTTGCCGTACATGATGTCGAACTCGGCCTGCTTGAACGGCGCGGCGACCTTGTTCTTCACGACCTTGACCCGGGTGCGGTTACCGACCACGTCGGTGCCGTCCTTGAGGCTCTCGATGCGGCGCACGTCGAGCCGGACCGAGGCGTAGAACTTCAGCGCCCGACCACCGGTGGTGGTCTCCGGGCTGCCGAACATCACGCCGATCTTCTCGCGGAGCTGGTTGATGAAGATCGCGGTGGTGCCGGTGTTGTTGAGGATGCCGGTGATCTTCCGGAGCGCCTGGCTCATCAGCCGGGCCTGGAGGCCCACGTGGCTGTCGCCCATCTCACCCTCGATCTCGGCGCGCGGCACCAGGGCCGCGACCGAGTCGATCACGATGATGTCGATCGCGCCGGAGCGGACCAGCATGTCGGTGATCTCCAGCGCCTGCTCGCCGGTGTCCGGCTGGGAGACCAGCAGAGCGTCGGTGTCGACGCCGAGCGCCTTCGCGTACTCCGGGTCGAGCGCGTGCTCGGCGTCGATGAACGCGGCGATGCCACCGGCCCGCTGGGCGTTGGCCACCGCGTGCAGGGCGACGGTGGTCTTACCGCTGGACTCCGGACCGTAGATCTCGACGACCCGGCCGCGCGGCAGACCGCCCACGCCGAGCGCCACGTCGAGCGCGATGGAGCTGGTGGGGATGACCGCCGTCTGCACGACGGGCCGCTCCCCCAGCCGCATCACCGAACCCTTGCCGAACTGCTTGTCGATCTGAGCGAGAGCAAGGTCTAGCGCCTTCTCCCGGTCAGGACCTGCCGCCATCGTTGCCACCCCTGCCTTCGCCGGCGTCTTTCCTGAGCTTCGCGTCACGCGGGACACGCTAGGCGCTGGGTCCGACAGAAAACCAGCCGACGGGCCGTGAGCTGTGGACGAGCACCCCGCTGTGGACAATAGCCGAACAGGTGTACGACTGGGCAAGCGACACGCGGAACCAGAGAAAAGGCTGCTCAGCGTAGCCGGGCGGGCACGCGGTCGGGATACGCGGCGACCACCGCCCGCCACACCACGTGCGTTTCCTCACCGGCCGCGAGCGCCTGCTCGACGGTCCGCCCGCCGAGCTGCGACAGCACCTGGTCGCTGGCGATGCTGGCCGCGTAGCCCGGCCCGAACGCCTCCTCCAGACGCGTCCAGAAGTCGGTCAGCCGCACGTGTTCAGTCCTCCTCGTCGAGTGGTTCCGCGCCGGGACGCCGCATCGCCAGCGCCACCAGCGGCACCACCGCGATCGCCGCCAGCAGGGTGAGCGTCGGGTACCCCACGGCCCGCATGACGAACCCGCTCACCGCCGCCGCGCCCGCCCCGGCCAGCCCCATCAGCAGGTCGGACAGGCCCTGCACACCGGGCCGGTCGGCGGCGGGCACCGACTCCGACAGCAGCGTCGAGCCCGCCACCATGGTGCCCGACCAGCCCAGCCCGAGCAGCGCCAGCCCCACCGAGAGCGGCGGGGTGTGGTGCCCGGCGGTGCCGGCCACCGCGCACGCGGCCAGCAGCAGCGCCACGCCGCCGAGGATCACCGGCCGCCGCCCCAGCCGGTCGGTCAGCCAGCCCACCACCGGCGAGAACGCGTACATGCCGGCGATGTGCAGGCTGAGCACGATGCCGACCACCCGCAGCACGTCCGCGTCGGAGTGCCACTCACCGAGATGCACCGGGGTCATCGACATCACCGCGACCATCACCAGGTGCCCCACCGCGACCGCGGCGATGCCGAGGCGGGCGGCCGGCCGCCCGCGTACCGTCCGCCACGCGGCGACCATGCCGCCGCGGCGGGTGACCGCCCGGTCGGGGCCGGCGGGAGCGGCCGGTTCGGCCGCCGCCAGCCGGCGCGCGGTGCGCAGCGGGTCCGGCCGGAGCAACGCGAAGAGTACGACGGCAGCCAGCACGAACGCGACGGCGCTGAAGACGAACGGCCCGGCCAGCGTCGGCACGCCCCAGCCCCGGGTGGCGTCGTCGGCGAACGAGGCGAGGTTCGGCGCGGTCACCGAGCCGATGGTGGTGGCCCAGACCACAAGCGACAACTGCCGGCCCCGGCGCGCCGGCTCGGCGAGGTCCACCGCCGAGTAGCGGGCCTGGAGGTTGGCCGCCGTGCCGCCGCCGAACAGCAGCATGCCGACGAAGAGCAGCGGCACCACACGGGTCACCGCGGCGGCCACCACCAGCACGCCGCCGGTCGCGCCGATCAGATAGGCCAGGACCAGCCCGGGGCGCCGCCCACGCGCCGCCATCAGCCGGGTCACCGGCACGGCGAGCAGCGCCGCGCCGACCACCCCGGCGCTCTGCGCCAGCCCGGCCAGTGCGGTGCCGGCGATCCGGGCGGCGAGCAGCGCGCCGACCGAGATGCCGATGGCCACGCCGAGGCCGCCGACGATCTGGGTGAGGAAGAGCAGCCGGAGGGTACGCCGCTGGATGGCGGCGACATCGGGCCGGGGCGGGGCCGGCGCGGTCAGGTCGGTGGCCATGGCGCTCCTGGTGGGGACGGGTGCCCCATCCTTCCGCACCGGACCGGCCGGCCGGCACCCGGTTTCGCTACAGGCCGAGGCCGCGGCCGATGATCTCCTTCATGATCTCGGTGGTGCCGCCGTAGATGGTCTGCACCCGGCTGTCCAGCCACGCCTTCGCCACCGGGTACTCCGCCATGAAGCCGTACCCGCCGTGCAGTTGCACGCACCGGTCGGCGACCCGGGTCTGCAACTCGGTGGTCCACCACTTCGCCTTCGCCGCGTCGGTCACCGAGAGCCGGCCCGCGTCGTGCTCGGCGACGCAGTGGTTCACGAACGTCCGCGCGATGGTGACCTCGGTGTCCAGCTCGGCCAGGAGGAACCGGTTGTGCTGGAACGAGCCGATCGGGCGGCCGAACGCCTCCCGCGAGCGGGCGTACTCCAGCGTCAGCGCGAGCAGCTTCTCGCAGGCCGCCACCGCGGCGACCGCGATGCTCAGCCGCTCCCGGGGCAGGTTGGCCATCAGGTGGTAGAAGCCCTGGTTCTCGGCGCCGATCAGGTTCTCCGCCGGCACCCGGCAGTCGTCGAAGAACAGCTCGGCGGTGTCATTGGCCTTCAGCCCGACCTTGGCCAGCCGGCGTCCCCGGCCGAAGCCCGGCGTGTCACGCTCCACCACCACCAGGCTCACCCCGTGCGCGCCCTGCTCCGGGGCGGTCTTCGCCACCACCACCACGAGGTCGGCCAGCTCACCGTTGGTGATGAACGTCTTCTGGCCGTTGAGCACCAGCGAATCGCCGTCCCGGACCGCGGTGGTGCGGATGCCGGCCAGGTCGCTGCCCGCGCCCGGCTCGCTCATCGCGATCGCGGTGACCAGGTCACCCGAGCAGAAGCCCGGCAGCCAGCGCTTGCGCTGGTCGGCGGTGGTCAGCTCGGTCAGGTACGGCGCCACCACGTCGTTGTGCAGGCCGAAGCCCAGACCGGTGCAGCCGGCCGCGATGATCTCCTCGTCGAGCACCGCGTTGAACCGGAAGTCACGCTGCCCGCCACCGCCGTACGCCGGGTCCACGTCCGGCCCGAGCAGCCCGGCCGCGCCGGCGGCCCGCCATACCGCGCGGTCGACGATGCCCTCGGCCTCCCAGCGCTCGTGGTGCGGCACCGCCTCCCGGGCGAGGAACCGACGGCACAGGTCCCGGAACTCGTCGTGCACCGGCTGGTAGAGATGCTGCTCCATGGCGGCCAGTCTGGCACCGCTCACCCGCCCTGGACAGGGGCCGCATGAGCGAACGCACCGAGCGCAGCGAGGGCCGTGAGCACATGCCCAGCCAGCACCGCATGAGCGAACGCACCGAGCGCAGCGAGGGCCGTGAGCACATGCGGTGCTGTGCCCCGGGGTGGCGGGTCGGCGGGACGCGCGTCAGGATGACCCGGTGACCACGCTGACCGGAGCACAGATCGCCGACGCCGGGCTGGACGGGTGGACGTACCTGCTGGGCGCTTTGCACACCCGCATCCGTACCCCCGACTTCGCGGCCGGTCTGGCGTTGGTGGCCGCGGTCGGCGCGGAGGCCGAGCGGGTGGACCATCATCCCGACCTGGACCTGCGCTACACCTTTGTGGATGTGCGGCTGTGGTCGCACGACGCGGGCGGCGTCACCGGGCGGGACCTGCGCCTGGCCCGGACGATCTCGGCGCTCGCCGCCGACGCCGGCCTGTCGCCGTCCCCGGCCGGGCTGTCCCGCCTGGAGTTCGCGCTGGACAGCCCGGAGCACGCCGCCGTCGCGCCGTTCTGGCGGGCGGTCCTGGCGTGGGAGCCGTCGGGCGACGCCACCAACGAGGTACGCGACCCGGCCGGCGCGCTGCCCACGATCTGGTTCCAGGCGTCCGGCCGCGAGGAGCCCCGGCAGCGCTGGCATCCGGACGTGTGGGTCGACCCGGCCGCTGTCGCGGCGCGCATCGAGGCGGCGCTCGCGGCCGGCGGCACGCTGGTCAGTGACGCGGAGGCCCCGAACTTCTGGATGCTCGCCGACCCGGACGGCAACCGGGTCTGCCTGTGCACCTGGCAGGGACGCGCCTGACCCCGTCGGCGGCGTCCGTGACGTCCTTGATCACGCGGAACCGGACCGGCTTCGTGAACTGGACGCTCGCCGCCCTGGTGACCAGCAGGACGTCACCGCCGTTCAGCGTCATCGGTCTTCTCCCGGTTGTTCCGCCAGGCGCGCAGCATCTCCCCGGCTCACGCAAGGCGCTCGCAGCCGCCGTCCGACTGGCGTTCGTCGACTTCCCGTTTATGGGAAGCCTCGGGCTGCTTCGCGTGGGCGCCGGCCCGGTCGGGATAAGCCGTCGCCGGCTGCACCACGTCGACCGGCTCGTTCTCGCGTTGGAACCACTTCCACCTGGGCATCTCCGCACCTCCGCATCGCCGCCTTCCGGCAGGATGCCGCGTGGTGACAGGACCCTCACACTGCGTTGATGTATGTTCGGGAGACGTCGGGGACGTCCACTGAGGAGATGCCGTGAATCACGGACTCATAGCGGCCATGACCGAGGCCGGGGAGACCGCGGAGAGCCTTGCCGCGCAGACCGGCGTGGACCCCAAGACGGCACAGCGGTGGGTCAGCCGTGGGCGCATCCCGCGCCCGGTGGCCCGTTCCCGGGTCGCGGCCATCCTCGGCAGGGACGTCAAGGACCTGTGGCCGGACGTACTCAAGAGACGTGAGCCGTCATGGTTCCGGCCGTGGGCCGACATCGAGCGGGAGGCCCTCGCCCTCCGTGGCTTCGAACTGGCCTGGGTGCCCGGGCTGCTGCAGACCGAGGCGTACGCCAGGGCGACACTGGCGATGGAGTCACTGACGCTGGAGGAGGTCGACGCGCTGACCGCCGCCAGGATCGAGCGCCAGTCGATCCTGCGCCGGTCCCGACCTCCGCTCTTTGTCGCCGTCATGGACGAGGCGGTCCTTCGTCGTCCGGCCAACTCGGACCGTTCGGTGATGCGCGAGCAGTGCCTGCACATCCTCGCCTGCACCGAGCTGACCTCTGTGCGGGTGCACATTGTCCCTCTCGGCTCGCCGCTGTACCCAGGAATGGGGGGTCCGTTTGCGATGGCCGAGATGCCCGACGGCACTCGGGTCGCTCACGTCGACGCCCAGGTAAGGGCGCAGATCATTGAGGACCGGGAGGATGTCGGCATCCTGGAGCAACGCTGGGCACGCATAGTAGGAGAGGCTCTCCCTCGAACCCAATCGGCCAACCTGATCAGAGAAGCGGCAGCATCATGGACCTGAGCAGCGCGCATTGGCACAAGAGCACGAAGAGCGGCAACAACGGCGGCAACTGTGTGGAAGTGGCTGCCGATCTCCCCGGTGTCGTCGCGGTCCGGGACAGCAAGGACCGAAAGGGGCCGGCGCTGGTGTTCGCCTCGGAGACCTTCCAGACGTTCGTCGCCGCGATCAAGGAACAGCACCTGGCCTGAGCACAACGTGCCTTCCCGGATTCGACACGCCGATGGGGTGCGGTCGGCGGGTCAGGGGACGGGAAGACATCACCTCGACGTCGTATGCCTCTGAGTCATAATAATGACGCAGAGGTATATCGCATTCAGGTGATAGGTCTCCCGGCACGACCGTGCTGCCGGGGACGCCGCTCGAATCGGGAACCGGAAGAACGCGGCCGACCTCAGCGCAGCACGCCGGCCGCCACCTTGAGGTCGGCGACCAGGCCCTCGTACGCGATGTCCTGGTTGTCGGCGCGCAGCACGGCGGACGGATGGATGGTGGCGAGCAGCCGGGTGTCCGGCGCGTCGGCGACCGCGCCGGACCGGTCCACCGGCACCCGCGCGAAGTCCTCCGGGTGCTGGGCGGCGGCCGGCCAGGGCAGCAGTTCGCCACGTTGTCTCGTCACCCGGAACGTCGGGCCGAGCAGCGCCTTGGCGGCGGTGGCGCCGAGCACCACCACGATCTCCGGGCGCAGCCGGGCGAACTCGGCGACCAGCCAGGGCCGGCAGGCGGTGATGTGCACCCGGTCCGGGGTCTGGTGGATGCGCCGCTTGCCGCGCAGCTCGAAGCGGAAGTGCTTGACGGCGTTGGTCAGGTAGATCTGGCCGGGGTCGAGGCCGGCGTCGTCCACGGCCTTGCGCAACAGCCGGCCGGCCGGGCCGACGAACGGCAGGCCCTGCTGATCCTCCACGTCGCCCGGCTGCTCGCCGACGAAGACCACCCGGGCGCTCTCGTCGCCCCGGCCGAAGACGGTCTGCGACGCGTCCCGGTACAGCTCACAGCCGCGGCATCCGGCCGCCGCGGTCCGCAGCGCGTCGATGGTGTCCGCCGACGGCGGGATGAACTCCTGCGCGCCGGGCGCGTTCTCGGTCTCGGCCATGCGGACCGTTCTACCCCGTCCGCCGGCCGGCACGCGGCACCTGCCGGCGCGCGTGTTAGGAGGGGGCCCCTGCTATACCGGAGGCGTTAATAGGGGGCCCCTCCTTTCACGGGGCGCACCGCGTGCGCGAGTGCGTCGGCTAGCAGCGGCAGGTCGGTGTCGTCGAGCGTGCTCACCGTGATCCGGACGGCGGGCGCGGCGGCGATCCGGTAGAGGCTGCCGGGCGCCACCGACCAGCCGGCGTCGCGCAGGGCGGTGACCGCGACCGTCTCGTCCGGCACCGGCACCCAGACGTTGATCCCGGTGCGCCCGTGCGCGGCCAGCCCGCGCGCGGCGAGCGCGGCGACCAGTCCGTCCCGCCGCCGGTCGTAGCCGTCCGCCGCGCGCCGCACCAGCTCGGCGGTGGCCGGATCACGCCAGAGCGCCAGGACCAGGTGTTGCAGCACGGTGGAGACCCAACCGGCGCCGACCTGCGCCCGTCCGGCCACCCGGGCCACCGTGGCCTCGTCGCCGGCCAGCACGGCGAGCCGCAGGTCGGGCCCGTAGGGCTTGCTCACCGACCGGACGAGGGCCCACGCCGGGGTCACCCCGGCGAGCGGGTGCAGGGGTACGCGGGCCAGCTCGGCGGCGTGGTCGTCCTCGATCAGCAGCAGGTCGGCCCGGTCGGCGAGCAGCGTGCGCAGCGCCTCGGCCCGGTCGGCGGAGACGGCCGCGCCGGTCGGGTTCTGGGCCCGGCTGGTCACCACCAGCGCCCGGACGCCGGCGGCCAGCGCGACCCGCACCCCGGCCACGGTCGGGCCCTCGTCGTCCACCGGCACCCCGACGGTACGCAGGCCGAGCGCGGCGATCAGGTCGAGCAGGTTGGCCCACCCGGGGTCCTCCACCGCGACCGCGTCGCCGGGCCGTAGGTGGGCGGCGAGCAGCCGCTCGATGCCGTCCAGCGCGCCGCCGGTCACGGTCAGCTCGTCGGCCGGCACCCCGTCGGCGGTGAGCCGTTCCCGGGCGGCGGCGGCCAGTTCGGGCAGGACGGCAGCTTCCGCGTACCCGGTGGCGGGCCCGAATCCGGCGGCGAGCGCGGCCAGGTGCGGCCCGAGCGGCGGCAGCAGCCGGCGGTCGGGGTGGCCGCTGGCGAGGTCGCGGGTGTCGGGGCGCGGTGGCGGCAGCAGCGCCGCGCGGCGGGCGGCCACCGGCGGGCGGGGTCGGACCCGGGTGCCGAGCCGGCCGGCGGTGACGACCAGGCCACGCTGCCGCAGGTCTTGGTACGCCCGGGCGACGGTGGCCGGGCTGACGCCCAGCTCGCCGGCGAGCGCCCGGACCGCGGGCAGCGGGTCGCCCGGGGCGAGCGCGCCGGCGCGGACGGCGGATTCCACGCTCGCCGAAATGGCCACCGACGTGGCACCGCTGATCTGATAACGTGCTGACACAGTTCGGAGATTGTACTAGAACAAAATCGGGAGATCGCATGTACCCCCGGACCGAACGCACCACCGCCACCCGCACCCGCGACCGGATGCACTACGACCGGGCCACCGCCCACGCGCTGCTCGACGAGGCGTACCACTGCGCGCTGGCGTTCACCTCCGACGGCGAGCCACGCGTCCTGCCGACCCTGCACGTGCGCGTCGACGACACGCTCTACCTGCACGGCTCCACCGGCAGCCGACCGTTGCTCGCCGCCCGGGGCGCGGACGGACTGCCGGTCAGCGTCGCGGTCACCCAC
Source organism: Micromonospora sp. AKA38 (assembly GCF_027925725.1). Classification (NCBI taxonomy): domain Bacteria; kingdom Bacillati; phylum Actinomycetota; class Actinomycetes; order Micromonosporales; family Micromonosporaceae; genus Micromonospora; species Micromonospora sp. AKA38. The sequence goes on from NZ_BNEI01000002.1 coordinate 555,520, forward strand.
CTCGACGGGCTGGTCTACGCCCGTTCCCAGTTCCACCACAGCGCCAACTACCGCTCGGTCGTCGCGCACGGCACCGCCCGGCTGGTCACCGACGAGCGGGAGAAGGCCGCCGTGCTGACCGCGCTGGTGGAGAAGGTGGCCGCCGGCCGGTCCACCGAGAGCCGGCCGCCGAACCGGCGCGAGCTGGCCGAGACCGCGGTGCTGGCGCTGCCCCTGCGGGAGGTGTCGGTGCGGATGCGCACCGGTGGCGTCAACGACGAGCCGGCCGACGCGGAGCTGCCGTACTGGGCCGGGGTGCTGCCGCTGCGGCTGACGCCGGGCCGGCCCGAGCCGGACGCCGGCGTCACCGCGCCGGTGCCGGCCTACCTGCGGCCGGCCCGCTCGCCCTGGCTGGAGCCGGTGGTGCTGCGCGGCGAGCACGTCGTGCTGGAACCGCTGGACCTCTCGCACGCCGAGGAGCTGCACGCCGCGCTCGACGACGAGGAGGCCTGGCGGCACGTCGGCAGTCCACGCCCCACCGACGTGGCCGGGACGGCCGAGCTGATCCGCGCCGCCCTGAACGCCGGGTTCCGTGGTGTCCGGACGCCGTGGGTGCAGCGCTGCGCGGCCACCGGGGCGATCGTCGGCACCACCTCCTATTACCAGCCCGACGCCGACCTGCGAACCGTGGAGATCGGCTACACCCAGCTCGGCCGGCCGTGGTGGCGCACCGGGATCAACACCGAGGCGAAACTGCTGCTGCTCACCCGCGCCTTCGAGGAGCTGGACGCGGTGCGGGTCACCTGGCAGACCAGCACGCTCAACGAGCGGTCCCAGCGGGCCATCGAGCGGCTCGGCGCGGTGCGGGAGGGCACGCTGCGGTCCAACCGGCGCCGGGCCGACGGCACCTGGCGGCAGTCCGCGCTCTACTCGATGATCGCCGAGGAGTGGCCGAACGCACAGCTCAGGCTGCAGAAACGACTTCAGCCGGCGGCACCGGCCGGTTCATGATGTCCGGCATGCTGGGGATCACCGACATCGGAACGTACGTGCTGGGCACCGTGGCGATCGTGCTGCTGCCCGGGCCGAACTCGCTCTTCGTGCTTGCCACCGCCGCCCGGCGCGGGGTGGCCACCGGTTACCGGGCCGCCGCCGGGGTGTTCGTCGGCGACGCCGCGCTGATGGCCCTCTCCGCCGCCGGGGTGGCCTCGCTGCTCCGGGCGTACCCGCCACTCTTCCTCGTGATCAAGTACGCCGGCGCGGCGTACCTCGGATGGTTGGGGTTGGCCATGCTGCGCGGCGCGTGGCGGCGCTGGCGTGACCGCAACGACCCGGCCACGCCGCGCCTGATCGACGAGGTGGAGCCGGCCCGCGACCCGTTCCGGCGGGCGCTGACGATCAGCCTGCTCAACCCGAAGGCGATCCTCTTCTTCGTCTCGTTCTTCATCCAGTTCGTCGACCCCGGGTACGCCTGGCCGGCACTGTCGTTCCTGCTGCTCGGGCTGATCGCGCAGGTCACCAGCGCGCTCTACCTGACCGCGTTGATCTTCACCGGCACGTTCCTGGCCGCCCAGTTCCAGCACCGTCAGCGGCTCGCCGCAACCGGCACCACCGCGATCGCGATGCTGTTCCTCGGCTTCAGCCTCAAGCTCGCCGCCGGCTGACGTGTAAGGAGGGGCCCCTTCTTAACGTATTCGGTAGAGGAGGGGCCCCTCCTTAACGTATTCGGTGGAGGAGGGGCCCCTGTTGACGCCCCGCGCGGCGCTCAGGTGCCGTCGCCGCCACCGCCGCCGACGCCCCCGCTGCCGGCCGTGCCACCGAGGCCGTAGCCGGGTGCGACCGGCTGGTCGGGATGGCGGCTGACGTGCGCCGACTCCCGGATCGTGGCCGACCAGTCAGCGTACGCGGCGGCTGCGGCGTGCCGGTCGATGGCGTGCCGCAGCCAGCCGTCCACGGTGGCCACCCAGTCCCGCCGGTCCGCTCCGGCGTGCCAGACCCGGAACCGGCTGATGCTCTGGTGGGTCACCCCGGCCAGGGACAGCCGCCGGTCCAGCCAGAACAACACCTCCATGCCGGCCGAGTCGGTCAGCATGGTCACTTCCAGCTCGGTCATCGGGCCGGCGTAGAGCGGGGCGGCCCAGAAGCCGAGCCGCTGCTGGAACGGCAGCGTCTGCGCCACCCCGGGCAGCCGGCCCTGCTGGAGTCCCGCCTGCCGCATCACGAAGCCGAGCGTGTCCAACGCGGCGAGCAGGTGCTGCTGGGTGGGCAGCGGGTGGACCAGGACCGGCACCATCTCGCCCTGGTCGAGGTCCGGGTCGACGGACACCTCGGTCCGCAGCCCGGTGCGCAACGTCATCAACGGCACCCCGCCGAACACCGTCACCGGCGTCGCCCAGGGCAGCGGCACGGCGAAGTCCACCGCCCGCCGACGCCCGCCCGGCACCACGAACCGGCCCGCGATCGGCCACTGGTGGTACTGCACCAGCCGGCGCGACGCCCCCGGGTCCTCCGGCTCGACCTGGGTGACCAGCCCGAGGCGGATGTGCCGGACCAGGACGTCCTCGCCGTCGGCGGCCAACGTCACCCGACCCGGCAGGCGCAGGCCCGGCCGGGTGCTCGGATTGGGCAACGTGGTGGTGACCGAGAGCCCGGTCCAGGCCGACCCCCGCGACACCCCGGTGAGCCGCATACCGGGGCATTCCCCCTCCCCGCCCACCCACACCCGCCCGGGGTGGGCGGGGTGGGTCAGCGGAGGCGGCGGCCCCTCGGGACCGGGTCGGTCTCGTCGTCGAACTCGCCGATGACCTCCTCCAGGAGGTCCTCCAGCGCGACGAAGCCGATCGGCCGGGTCGGGCCACCACCGTTGCGGACCAACGCGAGCTGCGCCTGCCGGCCCCGCATCGCCGCCACCGCCTCGGACACCGACGACTCGGCCGGCAGCGTGAACGCGTTCGTCATCAGCTCCCCGGCGGTCGCCGTCCGGCCGGTGGTCACCGCGCGCACCGCCTCCCGGACGTGCACCAGGCCGCAGACCTCGCCACCGCTGTCGACCACGGCGAGGCGGGACCGGCCGCTGTCCCGGGAGACGTGCTCGATCCGTTCGGCGGTGTCGTCCCGGCGGACCGTGACGATCTTGTCGAACGGCTCCATCACCTGGGCCACCGTGGTGCCCTGCAACTCCAGCATGCTGGTCAGCAACTGGTGCTGCTCGGCGCCGAGCAGCCCGTGCTCCCGGGACTGCTCCAGCAGGATGCGCAGCTCGTCCGGGCCGTGCACCTGGGCGAGCTGGTCCTGCTGCTGCACGCCGACCAGCCGCAGCATCGCGTTGGCCAGCCCGTTCAGCAACGACAGCACCGGGCGGGCGATCCGGGCGAACGCCCGGAACGGCAGCGCCAGCAGCATCGCCGAGCGCTCCGCGTCGGTGATCGCCCACGACTTCGGCGCCATCTCGCCGACCACCAGGTGCAGGAACGTCACCAGGCCCAGCGCGAACACCAGCGCCACCACGTGGCTCGCCGCGTCGGGCAGGCCGACCGCGTGCAGCAACGGGCTGAGCAGGTGCTCGATGGCCGGCTCGGCCAACGCGCCGAGGCCCAGCGTGCACAGCGTGATGCCGAGCTGCGCGCCGGCCAGCATCAGGCTCAGCTCGCGGACGCCGTCCAGCGCCGCGCGGGCCGCCCGGCCACCACCGGCCGCCGACTGCTCCAGCCGGTACCGCTTCGAGGCGACCAGCGCGAACTCGGCCGCCACGAAGAATCCGTTGAGCGCCAGCAGCACCACGGAGAAGATCAACGCGAATCCGGGGCTCATGCCGCACCCTCCCCGGCCACGCCGGCAGTCGTCCGGAGCCGGACCGAGTCGGCCACGTGCCGGTCCACGGCCAGCACCTCCACCAGCACCCGGGGCCCGGACGGCGGCGGTTCGTCACCGTCACCGGCGAGCGCGATCTCCAGCCGGTCGCCGACCTCGGGCACCCGACCCAGCTCCCGCATCACCAGGCCGGAGAGCGTGTCGTACTCCGGCGCCTCGGGCAGTTCGATGCCGGTGCTGTCGGCGACCTCGTCGATCCGCCAGCGGGCCGGCACCACCCAGGAGCCGTCCTCCTGCCGGGCCGGCGCCCGCTCCGGCGGGTCGTCCTCGTCGCGGATCGGCCCGACCAGCTCCTCGGCGAGATCCTCCAGCGTGATCACGCCGGCGAACCCGCCGTACTCGTCGACCACGCAGGCCAACTGCCGGTGCCCGGACCGGAGCCGGTCCAGCACCGTCGGCAGCGGCAGCGTCTCCGGCACCAGCAACGGGGGTACGGCCACCGCGCCGATCCGGGTACGCGCCCGCTCGGCCGGCGACACGCCCAGCACGTCGGCGATGCCGACCACGCCGATCAGGTCGTCGACGCCCTCGGCGCCGCGCACCGGGAACCGGGAGTGGCCGGTGTCGAGCATCTCGACGATCCGGCTGACCGGCTCGTCGGCCCGGACGGTGTGCACGTCGACCCGGGGCACCATGGCCTCACCGGCGGTCAGCCCCCGGAAGTCGAGCCCCCGGTCCAGCAGGTCGGACATCTCCGCGTCGAGATGCCCCTCCTCACGGGACTCGGCGATGATCTGTTCCAGGTCGGCCGGGGTGGCGCCGCTGGGCAGCTCCTCGATCGGCTCGATGCCGACCCGGCGGAGCAGCCGCACGGCGGCCCGGTCGAAGAGCGTGATCAGCGGACCGGCGATCCGCAGGTAGATCAGGGTGGACCGGGACAGCGCCCGGGCCAGTGGCACGGCCCGGGCGATGGCCAGGTTCTTCGGGGCCAGCTCACCCAGGACCATCTGCACCACGGTGGCGATGACCAGGGCCAGCGCCACCGACAGCGGCAGCGCCACCGCGCCGGACACGCCGGCCACGCCGAGCAGGTCGGCCAGCCCGGCGCCCAGGTACGGCTCGGCGACGTAACCGACAAGCAGGGCGGTCACGGTGATGCCGAGCTGGGCGCCGGAGAGCATGAAGGAGAGCCGCCCGGTCACCTCCAGGGCGCGGGCGGCGGCACGGTCGCCACCGTCGGCGAGTTGCTTGAGCTTGCCGCGGTCCACGGCGACGTAACCGAACTCCTGCGCCACGAAGTAACCGGTGGCGGCGGTGAGCACGGTGATGAGAAGGAGACCGACGAGGATCAACACGGGAGGTTCAGGGCTCCCGGGGTCGTCGGGGAGGGAAGATGCCGGGTACGACCCGGCCGGCTACTGCTGCCCTCCGGGGCAGGAGAGTCGATCATGCGGCCCATTTTATCGGTGCCCGCTGGATGCTCGCTGAAGGTGCCGAAAAGCCTCCCCCGCGTCCGGTTCTCAGCGTCCGGCCAGCTCGTCGACGTCGAGCAGCGACCGGTCGACCCGCCCGGACCGGTAGGCGGCCCGTCCGATCATCTGCGCGGCGACCGGCGCGGTGGAGAGCTGGAAGATCGCCACCAGCGCCAACATGCCCAGGTCCGAGCCGGTACGCAGCCGCAACGCCAGCCCGCCCAACAACAGCAGCACGCCGAGCACCTGCGGTTTCGTGGCAGCGTGCATCCGGTCCAGCGTGTCCGGGAAGCGCACCAGCCCGATGCCGGCGACCAGGCTCAGCAGCGCGCCGCCCAGCAGCAGGAGCCCACCCACCCAGTCCGCCACGACCGCCACGACCGTCACGATTCGGCCCGGACGGCGAAGCGGACCAGGGAGACCGAGCCCACGAAGCCGAGCAGGGAGAGCACCACCAGCACGGGCAGCGTGGTGGCGTGCCGGTTCACCGCCGCCTCCGCCCCCACCGCGCCGAGCATGGCGGCGAGCAGCAGGTCGGCGCCGACGATGCGGTCGAGCAGGGACGGGCCACGGTAGATCCGGGTCAGGGCGAGCAGTGCGGTGGCCGAGAGCAGCACGGTCAGCGCGACGGCGAGCAGGACGGTCACGGGTGGTTCCTCCGTTCGACGGGTTCGGTGTCGAGCTGGCGTACCTCGGTGGGAGAGCCGACGGCGCGGACGATGCGCCGTTCGACGGCGAGCACGCGGTCGCGGCTGCCGGTCAGGTCCTCGGGGCCGCGCACGTCGAGCACGTGCACGTAGAGCACCGCGCGCGTGCGGTCGATGTCGAGGATCAGGGTGCCCGGCACCAGCGAGATCACCTCGGCGGTGAGCGCCAGGTTGAGGTCGGTGCGGACCCGCAGGGGCACCGCGATGATCCCGCCGCGCGGCCGGTAGCCGGGGCGCAACGCGACGGCGGCGACGTGCACGCTGGCGCTGACCAGCTCCCCGACGAACGTGCCGGCGAGCACCAGCAGCGGCCCCGGCCGCAGCCGCCCGCCGAAGGTGACCGACGGCAGCGGGAAGAAGAACAGCACCGCCGCGCCGATCGCCAGGCCGGTCAGCAGGTTGCCCCAGGAGACGTCGCCCCAGAGCAGCAGCCAGACGACGACCAGCCAGCCGAGCGCCACGGCCTGGTCCCGCCGACGGCCGCCGCGGCCCACCGTCGGCGGGTCGCCGCCCGGCGCCGCGCCGCCCCGGTCCGGGCCCGGGTCGGCGGTCACGGCACGTCCCGGGGCAGCACGGCCCGCACGTACGGGGTGCGTTGGCGCAGGTCGGCGGCGGCGTCCGCGGTGACCTGGAACAGCGGCCCGGCCACCAGCGTGAGCAGGACGCCGAGCCCGACGAGCGCGGCGGTGGCGCCGACCATCAGGGCGGGTAGCCGGGCGTCCGGCGTGGTGGTGGCCAGCCGCGGCGCCCGCCAGAACGCGATGTTCCACACCCGGGACGCCACGTAGAGCGTCAGCAGGCTGGTCAGCGTGCCGGCGCCGACCAGCACGGCGGGCAGCGCGCCGCCGGCCGCCACGCCGGCCTGGAGCAGGCCGAGCTTGCCGAGGAAGCCGGAGAACGGCGGGACGCCGGCCAGGTTCATCGCCGGGACGAAGAAGAGCACCGCGACCACCGGGGTGACCCGCGCCAGCCCGCCGAGCCGCCGCAGGTCGGTGCTGCCGGCGCGTTCCTCGACCAGGCCGGCGACCAGGAAGAGCGTGGTCTGGACGGTGATGTGGTGCACCACGTAGAAGATCGCGCCGGACAGACCGGCGACGCTGCTCAACGCCACCCCGAAGATCATGTAGCCGATGTGGCTGACCAGCGTGAAGGAGAAGAGCCGCTTCATGTCCGACTGCGCCACCGCGCCCAGGACGCCCACCACCATGGTCAGACCGGCCACCACCATCAGTAGCCCGTCGACCTGGCCGCCGGGGAAGAGCAGCGTCTCGGTGCGGATGATCGCGTACACGCCGACCTTGGTCAGCAGGCCGGCGAAGACCGCGGTCACCGGCGCGGGCGCGGTCGGATAGCTGTCCGGCAGCCAGGCGGAGACCGGGAAGACCGCCGCCTTGATGCCGAACGCGAGCAGCAGCATGAGCTGCAACGCGAGGCGTACGCCGGCGGGCAGCGCGTCCAGCCGGCCGGCGAGCTGCGCCATGTTCAGCGTGCCGGTGGCCGCGTACACCAACCCGACGGCGGACAGGAAGAGCAGCGACGACAGGATGCTGACCACCACGTACGTCGAGCCGGTGCGCAGCCGCACCTCGGTGCCGCCCAGCGTGATCAGCACGAAGCTCGCGGCCAGCAGGATCTCGAAGCCGACGAACAGGTTGAACAGGTCCCCGGCCAGGAACGCGTTCGTCACGCCGGCGGTGAGCACCAGGTAGGTGGGGTGGAAGATGCTCACCGGCGCGGTCTCGCCGATCTCCGCCCGACCCTGGCCGATCGAGTAGATCAGCACGCAGAGCGTGACCGCCGAGGAGACCACCACCATGAGCGCCGCCAACTGGTCGGCCACCAGCACGATGCCGACCGGCGCCGGCCACCCGCCGACGCGCACCACCACCGGCCCGTACCGGTACGCCTGGACCAGCAGCACCACCGCGACCAGCAGCACGCCGGCCAGGCAGAGCACGCTGATCGAGCGCTGCAACCGGGGCCGGCCGGTCAGCATCAGGGTGAGCGCCGCGCCGAGCAGCGGCACCACCACCGGCAGCGGCACCAGCCCACTCATGACTCCTCGTTCCGCCGCAGCCGGCGGCGGGCCGGCTCCGGGTCGACCTGTTCCGGGTCGCCGTCCGGGCCGTCGCCGCCGAGGTCCGCGGTGGCCACCTCGTTGCGTTCGGCCAGCCGGACGGTCTGCCGGTCCTCCAGGTCGTCCTGCACCTCGTCGTCGCCGCTGGTGTACCAGCTCCGGTAGGCGACCGCGAGCAGGAACGCGGTCAGCCCGAACGTGATCACCACGGCGGTGAGCACCATGGCCTGCGGCAGGGCGTCGCTCATGTCGCCGGCCGGCGCGGTGCCGACCAGCGGGGCGGCGCCGGACCGCCCGCCGAGCAGGATGAGCAGGTTCACCCCGTTGCCGAGCAGGATGACGCCGAGCAGGATCCGGGTCAGGCTGCGTTCCAGCAGCAGCGTGACGCCGGCGGCGACGAGCACCCCGACCGCCAGCACCAGCACCAGCGTCGGCCCCGTCACGCGCCCGGCCCCTCACGCCGGACCGTCAGGCCACGGCCCGGCTCGCCGGCCGCCTCGACGTGCCGGTCCACCTCGGCGCCCAGGCTGCGCAGGATGTCCAGCACCAGCCCGACCACCACCAGATAGACGCCGATGTCGAAGAAGATAGACGTGACCAGGTAGAAGTGGCCGATCAGCGGCAGCCACAGATCCACCTTGACGCTCTGCAGCACCTCGCCGCTGAGCACCAGGCCGAGCACGCCGCTGCCGACCGAGACCGCCAGGCCGGCGCCGAGCACCATGCCGGCCCCGACCGGCGCGGCCTCGGCCAGCTCGTACCGCCCGCCGGCCAGGTAGCGGAGGGTCAGCGCGAGGCCGGCGACCAGCCCGCCGGAGAACCCGCCGCCCGGCGCGTTGTGCCCGGAGAAGAGCAGGAACAGCGAGAAGAGCAGCACGGTGTGGAAGATCAGCCGGGTGACCACCTCGAACACGATCGACCGCCGCCGCTCGTGCAGCGTCTGCCCGCCGCGCAGCCAGACCGTGCGGCCGGGGCGCGGCACCGCCGGGCGGGGACGGCGCGGGCGCGGCCCGGTGCGGGAGCGCTCGAAGATCAGGCTGGCCACCCCGGTGGCGGTCACCACCAGCACCGAGATCTCGCCCATGGTGTCCCAGGCCCGGATGTCCACGAGCGTCACGTTGACGACGTTGCGGCCGTACCCCTGCGCGACCGCGAGGTCACCGAACGCCGCGGAGATCGACGGCGCCCGGCGGGCACCGGCCGCGGTCAGCGCCAGGCCGGCCATCACCAGGCCGGCGGCGACGCCGATGCCCCGCCGCAGCCACCGGCTGCGGCGCAGCGGACGGGCCGAGAAGCGTTCCGGCAGCCGGCGCAGCACCAACACGAAGACGGCGATGGTGGCGGTCTCCACCAGGAACTGGGTGAGTGCCAGGTCCGGCGCGCCGTAGAGGACGAACATCATCGCGGTGCCGTAGCCGGTCACGCCGACCAGCAGCATGGCGGTGAGCCGGCGGCGCGCGCCCACCGCGAGCACCGCCGCGACCGCGATCACCAGGCAGACCACCAGTTGGGTCGGGGTGTCCCAGGGCGCCAGCTCGACCCGCCACGGCGCGGTGGCCACCATCGCTCCGCCCGGCACGACCACCAGGACGAGCAGCACGGTGCCGAGGTACTGCGGCAGCGAACCCCGCTGGGTGGCGCCGGTGACCTCGATGGCGAGCCGGTCGAACCGGTGGATCGCCCACTCGTAGCCCTGGTTGCCGCCCACCGGCGAGCGCAGCCGGGCCAGCGCGGGGGCGAGCGGGCCGCGGAGCAGGTGCAGCAGCACGCCGCCGGCCAGCACCAGCGCGGAGAGGCCGAGCGCCACGGTGGGTCCGTGCCAGAGCGCCAGGTGCTCCTCGACCGGGCCGAACAGCTCGGCGTACGGCTGGAGCAGGCCGCCCACCCAGCCGGCGGTCAGGCCGGCGGCGAGCCCGGCCACGGCCAGCAGCGCCGGGGGTACCACCATCGCCACCGGCGGTCGGTCCAGCACGGTGTCCCGGACCCCGGGTCGGGTGCCGAACGCGCCCCACAGGAAGCGGATGCTGTAGCCCGCCGTCAAGGCGCTGCCGGCGACCAGCACCACCAGCACCCACGGCCGGTCGGTGAACGCGGCGAGCACGCCTTCCTTGGCCACGAAGCCGAGCAGCGGCGGGACGCCGGCCATCGACGCGGCGGCCAGCGCGGCGACGGTGGCCAGCAGCGGCGAGGCCCGGCCCACGCCGGACAGGTCCCGCAGGTCCCGGCTGCCCGTGGCGTGGTCGAGGATGCCGACGACGAGGAAGAGCGCGGCCTTGAACAGCGCGTGCGCGGCCAGCAGGGCGACGCCGGCCAGGGCCGCAGCCGGGGTGCCCGCCCCGAACGCCACCGCCAGCAGGCCGAGCTGACTGACCGTCCCGTACGCCAGCAGCAGCTTCAGGTCGCACTGCCGCAGCGCCGCCCAGCCGCCGCCGACCAGCGTGACCAGCCCGGCGACCACGGTGACCGGCCGCCACGGCCCGGCCGGGGCGAGCGCCGGGCCGAGCAGCCCGATCAGGAAGATGCCGGCCTTCACCATCGCCGCCGCGTGCAGGTACGCGCTGACCGGTGTCGGCGCGGCCATCGCCACCGGCAGCCAGGCGTTGAACGGGAACACCGCGGACTTGGCCAGCGCGCCGGTCAGGATCAGCAGCACGGCGGTGGCCAGGTACCCGCCGCCGGGCAGCGGCGCGGCGGCCACCGCCGACCAGCGGTAGCTCCCGGCGTGGTGGCCGAGCAGCAGGAAGCCGACCAGCATGGCCAGGCCGCCCAGCGTGGTGACGGTGAGCGCCTGGGCGGCGGCCCACCGGCTGGCCCGGCGTTCGGTGCTGTGCCCGATCAGCAGGTAGGAGAAGACGGTGGTCAGCTCCCAGAAGACGTAGAGCAGCAGCAGGTCGTCGGCGGCGACGAGGCCGAGCATCGCGCCGGCGAACGCGACAAGCACGGCGGCGAACCGGGCCAGCCCCACCGAGCCGGGCGGGAAGTAGCGGGCGGAGTAGACAAGCACCAGCGCACCGACGCCGCCGACCAGCAGCAGCATCAGCCAGGACAGCGTGGTGACCCGCAGGGCCAGGTCGAACCGGAGCTGCGGGATCCAGGGGTACGTCTCGACCACCGCGCCGCCGTGGCGTACCGCGCCGGTGTGCGCCACCGCCCAGCCGGCCGTGGCCGCCGGGGCGAGCGCCACCAGCAGGCAGGCGCGCGGGCCCCACCTGCGGACCAGCAGCGGGGCGAGCAGTGCCGCCACCAGGTGCAGGATCAGCAGGACGAGCACGCGTACTCCCGGTCGAGGTACAGCGCGGGGGCACGCTGCGGGTACGACCGATCACACGCCACTTCCCCACCCGCCGCGCCGTTTTCCCCGAAAACCGTCAGGGGAAGCGGGCCGGGTTTCGGCGGGGGTCGCCGGGCTGGGCCGGGTGGTTGAGCTGGCGGGCCGCCCGGTCCACCACGCGCTGGGCGGCGGCGAGGGAGCGGACCGGAAGCCGGGTGTCGCGGCTCTCCCGGCGCAGCACGAAGTAGTGCACCGCGGCGCGGACCAGCGCGCGGTCGGCGGCGCTGGACCGGGCGGTGGCGACGACCAGCTGACGCAGGCGCTCGGCCAGCTCCTCGGCCAGCTCCAGCTCCGGGCCGTGCAGGCCGGCGCGGAGCGAGGCGAGCCGGCTGTCGACCTTGCGGATGAGCACGTCGGTGCCGGGTCGAGAGCCTCGCTCCTCAACGGTCATCCACGCCTCCACCCACGCCACGTTGCGAGTGAAGTTACTTTATGTTGCATGCCGCAAGCAAGCAGTTAAGTGAGACTTAACGGAACAAATCCCTTATTCGTCGCGTCAATTGTCCGCCCGGTACGGAACCACCCCGGCGACGGGCCGGATGTCGTACCGGCGGGGCAGGATGGTGCCGTGGCGGACGAGGTGACCCCGGCCGACGGGGTGCTGGCGGAGTTCGGCGCGGCGACCCGGGAGTGGTTCACCGCGGCGTTCGCCGCGCCCACGCCGGCCCAGGCGGGCGCCTGGCGCTCGATCGCCGCCGGTCACCACGCGCTCGTGGTCGCCCCGACCGGCTCCGGCAAGACGCTCGCGGCGTTCCTCTGGTCGCTCGACCGGCTGGGCAAGGAGCCACCGCCGGCCGACCCTCGGCGGCGGTGCCGGGTGCTCTACGTCAGCCCCCTCAAGGCGCTCGCCGTCGACGTGGAGCGCAACCTGCGGACCCCGCTCATCGGCATCCGGCAGGCCGCCACCCGGCTCGCGCTCGCCCCGCCCGACATCACCGTCGGCATGCGCACCGGCGACACCCCGGCCGACGAGCGGCGGGCCTTCGCCCGCACCCCGCCGGACGTCCTCATCACCACGCCCGAGTCGCTGTTCCTGCTGCTCACCTCCGCCGCCCGCGACTCGCTGCGCGGGGTGGACACGGTGATCGTCGACGAGGTGCACGCGGTGGCCGGCACCAAGCGCGGCGCCCACCTGGCGCTCTCCCTGGAACGCCTCGACGCGCTGCTGGAGCGGCCCGCCCAACGCATCGGGCTGTCCGCCACGGTGCGCCCGATCGACGTCTGCGCCCGCTTCCTCGGCGGCGTCCGCCCGGTCGACGTGGTGCAGCCGCCGGCCGACAAGACCATCGAGGTCAGCGTCCAGGTTCCGGTGGAGGACATGACCCGCCTCGACGAGCAGGAGCCCCCGGAGGACGAGCTGGGCGGGCTCGGCCCGCGCCGGCCCTCGATCTGGCCGGCCGTCGAGGAGCGGGTGCTCGCGTTGATCCGCGCGCACCGGTCCACGATCGTGTTCACCAATTCGCGGCGGGGGGCGGAGCGACTCTGTGCCCGCCTCAACGAGCTGGCCGCCGAGGAGGCGGAGGCGGCGTCCGCGCCGGAGGGCAGCCGCGTGGCCCGGGGCGGGGAGCCGGTGCGCGTATCCGATCTGCTGCCCGGCGTCGACGGCCCGCCGGCCGGCGACCGGGCCGGGCCGGTGCGCGCGCCCCGGCAGCCGGCCGAGGTGATGGCACAGTCCGGGGCCGCGACCGGGGCGCCGTCGGTGATCGCGCGGGCGCACCACGGCAGCGTCTCCCGGGAGGAGCGCAAGCACATCGAGGAGGCGCTCAAGTCCGGTCAGCTCCCCGCCGTGGTGGCCACCTCCAGTCTGGAGCTGGGCATCGACATGGGCGCGGTGGACCTGGTGGTGCAGATCGAGGCGCCGCCGAGCGTCGCGGCCGGGTTGCAACGGGTGGGCCGGGCCGGGCACCAGGTCGGCGCCGTCTCCCGGGGCGTGGTCTTCCCCAAGCACCGCGGCGACCTGCTCTCCTGCACCGTGGTCGCCGAGCGGATGGGCGAGGGCGCGATCGAGGAGCTGCACTACCCGCGCAACCCGCTCGACGTGCTGGCCCAGCAGATCGTCGCGATGGTGGCGTTGGAGCCGTGGCCGCTCGGCGACCTGGCCGTGCTGGTGCGGCGCGCGGCGCCCTTCGCCGAGCTGCCCGACTCGGCGCTGCACGCGGTGCTCGACATGCTCTCCGGCCGCTACCCGTCCACCGCCTTCGCCGAGCTGCGCCCCCGGCTGGTCTGGGACCGCGCCACCGACGTGCTGACCGGCCGGCCCGGCGCCCAGCGGCTCGCGGTGACCAGCGGCGGCACCATTCCCGACCGGGGGCTGTTCGGCGTCTTCCTGGCCGGGGCCGAGCGGGCGGCGCGGGTCGGCGAGCTGGACGAGGAGATGGTCTACGAGTCGCGCGTCGGCGACGTGTTCCTGCTCGGCTCGTCGTCCTGGCGCATCGAGGAGATCACCCCCGACCGGGTGCTGGTCTCCCCCGCGCCGGGGCAGGCCGCCCGGATGCCGTTCTGGAAGGGCGACCAGCTCGGCCGGCCGGTCGAGCTGGGCCGCGCGATCGGCGCCCGGGTCCGTGCGCTGCTGCGACAGTCCGACGCCGACGCGGTGGCGGCGCTGCGCGCCGGCGGGCTGGACGACTGGGCCGCCGGCAACCTGATGACGTACCTGCGCGAGCAGAAGGCGGCCACCCGGTCGCTGCCCGACGACCGGACGGTGGTGGTCGAGCGCTTCCGCGACGAGCTGGGCGACTGGCGGCTCGCCGTGCACTCGGTGCTCGGCGCCCGGGTCAACGGCCCGTGGGCGCTCGCCATCGGTCGCCGGCTGGCCGAACGCTACGGCGTGGACGCCCAGGTCATGCCCTCCGACGACGGCATCGTGGTGCGACTGCCGGACACCGCCGAGGAGCCGCCCGGCGCGGACGTGGTGGTCTTCGAGCCGGACGAGATCGCCCAGCTCGTCGAGGAGTCGGTCGGCACGTCGGCGCTGTTCGCCGCCCGGTTCCGCGAGTGCGCGGCGCGGTCGTTGCTGCTGCCCCGCCGCGACCCGCGCCGCCGGCAGCCGCTCTGGGCCCAACGCCAGCGCGCCGCGCAACTGCTCGACGTGGCCCGCGAGTACGCCGACTTCCCGGTCACCCTGGAAGCCGCCCGGGAGTGCCTCCAGGACGTCTTCGACCAGCCGGCCCTGGGCGGGCTGATGCGCGACCTGGCCGCCCGTAAGGTGCGCCTGGTCGAGGTGGAGTCCGAACGCCCGTCCCCGTTCGCCAGGTCGCTGCTGTTCGGGTACGTCGGGGCGTTCCTCTACGAGGGCGACGCGCCGCTGGCCGAGCGGCGGGCCGCCGCGCTGGCGCTCGACTCCGGGCTGCTCGGCGAGCTGCTCGGCCGGGTCGACCTGCGGGAGCTGCTCGACCCGGCGGTGCTCGCCGAGACCGAGCGGCAGTTGCGTTGGCGCACCGAGCAGCGGCGGCCCCGCGACGCCGAGGACGTGGTCGAGCTGCTCCGGGTGGTCGGCGACCTGAGCCCGGCCGAGCTGGCCGAACGCGGGGTGCCGGAGGCGTGGCCGGTGGAGCTGGCGGCGGCCCGCCGGGTGCTGCGGGTCCGGGTCGCCGGCGAGGACCGCTGGGTGATCGTCGAGGACGCCGCCCGGCTGCGCGACGCGCTCGGGGTGGCGCTGCCGGTGGGGGTGGCCGAG
The DNA here is from genome assembly GCF_027925725.1 of Micromonospora sp. AKA38. Taxonomy (NCBI): domain Bacteria; kingdom Bacillati; phylum Actinomycetota; class Actinomycetes; order Micromonosporales; family Micromonosporaceae; genus Micromonospora; species Micromonospora sp. AKA38. The sequence continues at coordinate 570,572 of NZ_BNEI01000002.1, forward strand.
GCCCACCTCGCGCCGGTGGCCGATCCGCTCGGCGACATGGTCGCCCGGTACGCGCGCACCCACGGCCCGTTCGCGGCGGCCACCTGCGCCGCCCGGTTCGGGCTCGGGGTGTTCGTGGTCGAGCAGGCGCTGCGCCGGCTCTCGGCGACCGGTCGGGTGGTCTCCGGCGAGTTCGCCCCGGACAGCGTCGGCACCCAGTGGTGCGACGCGGAGGTGCTGCGCCTGCTGCGCCGCCGCTCCCTGGCGGCGCTGCGCCGGGAGATCGAGCCGGTGCCGCCCCGGGCGCTGGCCGCGTTCCTGCCCCGCTGGCAGCAGGTCGGCTCGTCGGCCCGGGGCGTCGAGGCGGTCGCCGCCGCCGTGGAGCAGGTGCAGGGCACCACCGTGCCGGCGTCCGCGCTGGAGCGTCTGGTGCTGCCGGCCCGGGTCGCCGACTACTCGCCGGCCCAGCTCGACGAGCTGTGCGCCGGCGGCGAGGTGGTCTGGGCCGGCGCCGGCGCGATCTCCGGCGGCGACGGGTGGGTGACGCTGGCGTACGCCGACGTCGCGCCGTTGCTGCTGCCGCCACCGGACGAGACGTTGACGCTCACCCCGCTGCACGAGGCCGTGCTCGACGCGCTCGGCGACGGGCAGGCGCTGTTCTTCCGTTCGCTCTCCGATCGGGTCGGCACCACCGACGACGCCGCGTTGTCGGCCGTGGTGTGGGACCTGGTCTGGGCCGGCCACCTGACCAACGACACGCTCGCGCCGCTGCGGGCCGCGTTGGGCGCGGGTGGGGCGCACCGGTCCCGGCCGGCGGCGCCGCGCACCCGCTACCGCCGGCCCGGTCGGGTGGCGCTGCCCAGCCGGGGCGGCCCGCCGACCATGGCCGGCCGCTGGTCCCGGCTGCCGGAACGCGACCTGGACCCGACCCGTCGGGCCGCCGCCCTGGCCGACCTGCTGCTGGAACGGCACGGGGTGGTGACCCGGGGCGCGGTGGTGGCGGAGCAGGTGACAGGTGGTTTCGCCGCGGTCTACCCGGTGCTGTCGGCGTTGGAGGAGCGCGGGGCGGCCCGGCGCGGCTACTTCGTCGAGGGCCTGGGCGCGGCCCAGTTCGCGGTGCCCGGCGCGGTCGACCGGATCCGCGCGTTGGCCGACGACAGCCGGGACCGGGGCGGCGGCCCGACCGTGGTGCTGGCCGCCACCGATCCGGCGAACCCGTACGGCGCGGCGCTGTCCTGGCCGGACCGCGTCGTCGACTCGGGCGACGGGTCGGCACCCGCCACCGGCCACCGGGCCGGGCGCAAGGCGGGCGCGCTGGTGGTGCTGGTCGGCGGCGACCTGGTGCTCTATGTGGAGCGGGGCGGGCGGACGATCCTCTCGTTCACCGACGACACCGACGCGCTCGGGGCGGCCGGCAAGGCGCTCGCGGACGCGGTGCACTCCGGCGCGCTCGGCGCGATCTCGGTGGAGCGCGCCGACGGCGAGGCGGTGCACTCCTCACCGCTGCGCGACGCGCTCACCGCGGCCGGGTTCCGGGCCACCCCCCGGGGCCTGCGCCTGCGTGGCTGACCCGCCCCGGTCCGGGCGGCGCCGCACGGCTGACCCCGCCCGGACCGGCCGGCACCGCACGGCTGGCTCAGCCCGGACCGGGCGGCGCCGCAGGGACCGGCCGGCGGCACGGCCGGCTCCCGCACGGACCGGCCAGCTCCCGCACGGACCGGCCAGCTCCCGCACGGACCGGCCAGCTCCCGCACGGACCGGGCGGCTCCCGCACGGCCACGGCGGGAGGGCGGGGCGGCGTCTCGCTAGGGTGGCCGGAGACGACGAGGAGGAGCCGATGGCGAGTCATCCGGACGGGCCACCGGTGACGCGCCGGCCGTGCGTCTCGTTGACCACCGACTACGGGCTGGCGGACGGCTTCGTCGCGGCCTGCCACGGGGTGCTCGCGCGGCTCGCGCCGACCGCCCGGGTGATCGACGTGACGCACCTGGTGCCGCCGGGCGACGTCCGCCGGGGCGCTGCGGTGCTAGCGCAGACGGTGCCGTACCTGCCGGTCGGGGTGCACGTCGGGGTGGTCGATCCGGGGGTCGGGACCGAGCGGCGCGGCATCGCGCTGGCCGCGCCCGGCGGGTTGCTGGTCGGGCCGGACAACGGGCTGCTCCTGCCCGCGGCGGAGGCGCTCGGCGGGGTGACCGCCGCGGTGGAGCTGACCAACCCGGCGTGGCTCGCGCCCACCGTGTCCCGCACCTTCCACGGGCGGGACGTGTTCGCGCCGGTGGCCGCCCGGCTGGCGCTCGGCGCGCCGCCGGCCGGGGCCGGGCCGGCCGTCGACCCGGCCACCCTGGTCCGGCTGCCGGAGCCGGTCGTCCGGGCGGAGGCCGCCGGGTTCGACGCCGAGGTGCTCACCGTCGACCACTTCGGCAACGTCCAACTCGCCGCGCCGGGCCCGCTGCTCGACGGCCTGCCGTCCCGGGTGCTGGTGAACGGGCGCGAGGCCGTGCACGGCCGCACGTTCGGCGACGCCGCTCCCGGCAGCCTGGTCGCCTACGTCGACTCGGCCGGCCTGGTGGCCGTGGCCGTGCACACCGGCCGCGCCGCCGACCTCCTCACCCTCTCCCCCGGCGACATGGTCACCGTCACCACCCCCTGACCCCGCGATCTTGCAGTTCATGCCCCGACAAATGACCCGAAAGCCGCGCCGGACGGGCCGCAAGTGCAAGATCGCCGGGGAGGGAGGCGGGGAGAGACGCGGGGAGGGAGGGAGGGAGGGTCAGCAGCGGGGGACGGGGCCGCCGGAGATTGCGGACAGGTAGGCGTGGCTGACGTAGGTGCCGCCGACCAGGCGGTACCACCGCGTCGTGGTGCGGTAGGTGCCGGCGATGCGCTCGCCGGTCAGGTAGCACTGCACCGGCACCTGCGCGTGGGTGGCGGCGAGGCCCCGGCTCGCGTACGAGGTGCCCGCCCCGGTGCGCAGGGTCAGCGGCCCGGAGCCGACCACCGCCCGCGCCCCGCCCCCGGTCCAGAGCAGTGTCACGTTCACCCACGCGTTGTCGGTGAGCCGCAACCCGTCCCAGAACGTGCCGTCGGCCAGGTCCAGCCCGGCCGGGTTGCGCACGACCCGCCCGAACTGGTCCCGCCCGCCGTGGTAGCCGTCCTCGTAGGCGGCCTGCGCCTCGGGCCGGCCCTGCGGCAGGTCGCGCCAGTTCTCCCGGACGGTCGGCGGGTTCCACCAGTCGTCCCGGGTGTTCCACGGGCCGACGTCCCAGACCGGCGCGTACTCGCACCGGCTGCCGTTTGTGGTGCAGACCTTGACCGTGTAGTCGCCGGTGCCCCGGGGGGAGAGGCCGCGCCGGGTGGGCAGCGCCGCGAAGTGGTCCCGCGCGCCGACGACGTGCCCGTTGGCGGTGACGCCGCCGACCAGGCCGATCCGGGTCGCGTACACCCGGTAGGTGCGCCCGGCGGTGGGCTGGGTCGCGGCGGCGGCGGCCTGGTCGGCGGCGAGCGTCAGGTCGGTCACGGTGGCCTCGGCGGCGGTGCCCGGCGCGGTCAGCACGACGCGCGCCTGGACCCGGGTGACCGGCTGGTCGAAGAGGGCCTCGGTGGCGTCGCGCCACTCGGTCCAGCCGCCGGCCCGCCAGCCGCGTACCTCGGCCGTCGCGGTGCCGCCGTCGCCGGTGCGGGCGGCGAGCCGGGCGCGTACCCGGGTGGCGGGCCGGTCCAGCGCGCGCGGCGCGGCGAGCAGGATGCCCTCGGCGAGCGGGCCGGACGCGGCGGCGGGGCGGGTGCGGGCGGTGGGGCGGGGGTCGGCCAGCCGCAGGCGGCCGGCGCGCCAGGTGACGTTGACGTCGTCGCCACCGGCGACGGCGAGGTCGGCGGACCAGCGTTCGGGGCCGGGGGCGCGGGCCGGCGCGGCGGACGCGGCGGCGGGCAGGCCGGCGATGGCGGTGAGCAGGGCGGTCAGGGCGATGACGGTACGACGGGCTCGGGCCATGGGATTCTCCTCAGAACCCCCTGATCCTGTCCGCTATCAACACAAAAAAGAATATCGGTGCAGATAGCGAAACATGTGAATTCCGTTCGGTAGGCGACAATGACGGGGTGCCCGAAGGTGACACCGTCTGGAACACCGCCCGCGTCCTGCACCGCGCGTTGGCCGGGGCCCGTCTCACCGGGTCGGACTTCCGCGTGCCGCAGCTCGCCACCACCGACCTGACCGGCTGGACCGTGCGCGAGTCGGCCAGCCGCGGCAAGCACCTGCTGCTGCGCCTCGCCGGTCCGGCCGGCGAGGACCGGACGCTGCACTCGCACCTGCGGATGGACGGCGCGTGGCGGGCGTACGCCCCGGGCGAGCGGTGGTCGGCCCGACCGGCGCACCTGATCCGGGTGGTGCTCCGCTCCGCCGGCGCGGTCGCGGTCGGCTACCACCTGCACGAACTGGCGCTGATCCCGACCGCCGAGGAGGAGTCGCTCGTCGGTCACCTCGGTCCGGACCTGCTCGGTCCGGACTGGGACCCGGCCGAGGCGGTCCGCCGGCTGGCCGCGCACCCGGAGCAGAGCATCGGCGAGGCGCTGCTCGACCAGCGCAACCTGGCCGGGGTGGGCAACCTCTACAAGTGCGAGGTGCTGTTCCTGCGCGGGGTGTCGCCGTGGACGCCGGTGCGCGACGTGCCCGACCTGGCCGGCACCGTCGCGCTGGCCCAGCGGCTGCTGGCGGCGAACCGGGGCCGCTGGACGCAGAGCACCACCGGGGTGCTGCGCCGGGGCGGGACCAGTTACGTCTACGGTCGCCGGGCCCAGCCGTGCCGGCGTTGCGGGACGGCGATCCGCAAGGAGGAGCTGGGCGAGCGGGTCACCTACTGGTGCCCGGTCTGCCAGCCGGAGCGGACGTGACATGCAACTTCCACGAACCGCATAAGATCACCCGAGATACGGACGATTGGGTACTTCCCTCCCGCCCGTCCGGCGTCGCATGCTGCGGTGGACCGCACCGATCGTCAGCAGCGCGTACGCCCGCCACGCCGGGGTGACGGCCGGGCGCGCCCCGATCCCGGGGAGAGCCATGGTGCTGTTCCGCAGACTCCGGCCGGACCGGCCGGACCGGGCCGCCACGGTCGCCGAGGAGACCGCGCCCACCGTCCCGACCGCCCGCGCCGCCGACGAGACGCCCGCCGGACCGGCCGAACGCACCGGCCCGGCCCCTCTGGACCCGGGCGGGGTGCCGCGGCTGTTCGGTCCGGTGCCGAACACCGCCGGCAGCCCGCTGCCCACGCTCGACCCGGACGGCCGCCCGGTCCCCGGCACCGGCCTGCGCAAGTTCGTCGACCCGCTGCCGCTGCCGGGCCGGGCGCCCACCGCCGGGCTCGGCGCCCGACTGCCGGTCGCGGTGCCGGACACCATCACCTGGCCGGGCTGCGACTACTACGAGATCGGCCTCCAGGAGTACGCGCAGCGCCTGCACCGGGACCTGCCGGCCACCCGGCTCCGCGGCTACCGCCAGCTCAACCTGGGCACTGACGCGTCCGGCCACAACACGGTGAGCCCGCCCGACCGGCCCTGGCACCTCGGGCCGATGATCGAGGCCCGGCGCGGCCGGCCGGTCCGGATCAAGTTCATCAACCAGCTCCCCACCGGCCGGGCCGGCGAACTGTTCCTACCGGTCGACGAGACGGTCGACGGGGCTGGGACCGGGCCGCTGGACGGTCCCGCGCCGTACCCGCAGAACCGGGCCGTGCCGCACCTGGCCGGCGCGCGGACCGCCTGGATCAGCGCCGGCAACCCGTGGCAGTGGGTGACCCCGGCCGGCGAGATCACCCCGTACCCGGTCGGGGTGGGGGTGACGCCGGTGCCGGACATGCCGGCGCCCGGCGCGGGCGCCACCACGCTCTACTTCCCGAACGACCAGAGCGGCCGGCTGATGTGGCTGCACGACAACACGCTCGGCCTGTCCCGGCTCACCGTCTACGCCGGGCAGCTCGCGCTCTACCTGCTCACCGACCCGGCCGAGGACCGCCTCGTCGCCGACGGCGTGCTCCCCGCCGACCAGCTCCCGCTGGTGATCGAGGACAAGACGTTCGTCCCCGACGACGCGCAGCTCGCCGCGCAGGACCCGACCTGGGACCGGGACCGCTGGGGCGCCAAGGGCAGCCTCTGGCACCCACACGTCTACCAGCCCCGGCAGAACCCGTACCGGATCAGCGGCACGAACCCGACCGGGCGGTGGGACTACGGGCCGTGGGCGCACGACCCGGACGGCGGGACCAGCCCCTGGGTCGCCCCGGTGCCCAACCCGCACCACGACCCGGTCACCGAACCCGACGAGCCACCGCTGGTGCCGGGCGTGCCGCACCCGTCGGCGGTCCCCGCGGCGTACGGGGACACGCCGCTGGTCAACGGCGTCGCGTACCCGTACCTGGAGGTCGAGCCGCGGGCGTACCGGTTCCGGATCCTGAACGCCTGCGCGGACCGGGCGCTCAACCTCCAGCTCTACCGGGCCGCCTCGGACGGGCCGATGTGGACGCCGGACGGCGACGCGGCCGACCCGCGCGCCGGCGAGGTGCCGATGGTCGAGGCGGTACGCGTGCCGGGGCGGGCGGCGTACTGGCCGGTGGACGGGCGCGACGGCGGCGTGCCCGACCCGGCCGCCGCCGGGCCGGAGCTGATCCAGATCGGCAACGAGGGCGGCCTGCTGCCGGCGCCGGTGGTGCTGGCGAACCAGCCGGTCGGCTACCGCTACGACCGGCAGGACCCGACCGTGCTCAACGTGGACGGGCACACGCTGCTGCTCGCGCCCGGCGAACGCGCCGACGTGGTGGTGGACTTCTCCACCGTGCCGCCGGGCCGCACGCTGATCCTCTACAACGACTGCCCGGCCCCGCTGCCCCGCTTCGATCCGCGCTACGACCACCACACCGGCGCCGCCGACCGCACCGGCGCGGGCGGCCTGCCGCCGGCCCACCCCGGCTACGGCCCGAACACGCGCACGCTGCTCCAGATCCGGGTGGTCGGCAGCCCGGCGCCCCGCTACGACATGCGGCGACTGGCCGCCCGGCTGCCCGCCGCGTACGCGCAGAGCCAGCCGCCGCCGATCGTGCCGCAACCGGCGTACGACCCGGCGTTCGGCACCCGCACCGCCGGCCCGACGCTGGTCCCGGCGCGTGCCACCTCGGTCACGTTCACCCCGGCCGGCGGGTCCGGCCCGGTCACGCTGCCGCTGGCGGTGAAGTCGGTCGGGCAGGTGTTCGAGCCCCGGCACGGCCGGGCGGTGGGGCGACTCGGGGTCGGCCACCCGCTCGCCGGCCCGCTCGCGCCGGCCGTGCTGCCGCTCGGCCCGGCCGACCCGGTCACCGAGGAGCTGTTCGTGACCGACCCGACCGTGCCGGTGGGCGCGCCGGCGGACGGCACCCAGCTCTGGCGGATCGTCGGCGACACGGACCGGACCCATCCGGTGCACGTGGAGGGCGTCGACGTGCAGGTGGTCAACCGGGTCGGCTGGGACGGCACGCTCCGCCCACCGGAACAGGGCGAGCTGGGCTGGAAGGACACCGTCCGGGTAAACCCCCGGGAGGACGTGGTGGTGGCGTTGCGCCCGGTCGCGCCCAGCCTGCCGTTCACGGTCGGCGACAGCGTACGGCTGCTCGATCCGAGCCGCCCGGCCGGCGCGCGGCTGGACGCCGGCCCGGTCAGCCCGGTCGACGGCCGGCCCGCGACGGTGGTCAACCAGGTGGTCAACCTGGGCTGGGAGTACCGCTGGCAGACGCGCTCGGCGGGGCTGCGCGACCAGGGCATGAGCCGGCCGCTGGTGCTGCGGGTGTCGCCCCGGGCGCCCACCGGCCTGACCGCCACGCCGGTGCCCGGTTCGGCCACCGCGCTGCCGGCCATCGCGCTGGCCTGGACCGGCAACGGCAGCCGGCCGCCGGCCACCAGCCATCGGCTGCAACGCGCCACCGACAGCGCCTTCACGACCGGCCGCACCGAGATCACCGTGGCCGCCACCGCGACCCGGTACACGGACGCGACGGTCACCCCCGGCGTCACCTACCACTACCGGATCCGCGCCGAGAACGCGGTGAGCTGCTCGGCCTGGTCGAACGACGCGCCGGCGGCGGTGCGGCTGACCGCGCCGTCCCGGCTGACCGCGGCGGTGCCGCCGGCCGCCCCGCTGCGGGTGGCGTTGCGCTGGGCGAACCACTCCTTCGCCACCGGGGTGGACGTGCAGCGGGCCACCAACCCCACGTTCACCAGCGGGCCGGGCACCACGGCGATCACCGTCGGCGAGGCCCACCTGGACCCGGTCGTCGCACCGGACACCACGTACTACTACCGGGTACGCACCACGTACCTCGGCGCGGCGTCCCCCTGGTCGACGGTGGCCACGGTGACCACGCCGCCCCGGCCGGCCGCGCCCACCCGGGTCTCCGCCACCGCCGGCGCGCCGGCCCCGGACACCACCACGGTGACGCTGAGCTGGTCGGCGTCGACGCCGGTCGGGCCGGGCGCCGGCTTCCTCGTCGAACGCGCCACCGACGCCGGCTTCACCCGGGACCCCACCACGTTCCGCGTCACCGGCCGCGGCTTCACCAACACCGCCCTGCCGCCCGGCGTCACCTACTACTACCGGGTCCGCGCGACGAACATCGTCGGCACCTCCCCGTGGACCCCCCCGATCCAGATCACCACCCCCGAGTGACCCGCTCGACACCCCTCCTGTCGATCATGAGGTTGACGGCCGGATCGGAGATCGACATCGCCGCCAACCTCATGATCACCCGGGGGCGGGCGGGGCTGTCAGGGGGTGGTTCTGAGGGGGGTGCGGAGTTCGGCGAGGGCAGAGGCGACGCCGTGCAGCAGGTCGGTGGCCTCGGTGAGGCGTGCGGCGGCCGGGTGGTGGGTGTCGGGGCGGGCGTCCTCGGCGACGTAGCCGGCGGCGGCCACCACCAGCCGCTCGTAGGCGGCCACCCCCTCCTCGAGTTGGGCGACGAGCGTGGCGTGCACCTCGGCGAGCGGCCCCCGCGGGGCCAGTTTCAGCGCGCGCTCCACGCCGGCCACCCGTCCGGCCAGCTCACGCAGGGAATGGTCCGCCTCGGCGGCCTCCCGGACCGCCGGCTCGGCCAGCCCGGTCAACCGGCCGGCCAGCCCGCCGAGGGTGAGCGCGGCGCGGTCCAGGCGGGCCCACGGCTCGGCCGCGGAGGTGCCGCGCAGCGCGAGGCGCGACCGGACGCGGCGTACCTCGGCGAGGACGCCGGGGCCGACGGGCAGCCGCTCGACGGCGGCGACCAGCCGGGCCCGGGAGCGGGCGGCGGCCTCGGCCGGGTCGAGCGCCGGCGGGGCCGGCACGGCGGCGAGCGCCCGGTGGTCGATCCAGCGCCAGGCGGCCACCGCGATCGCGCTGCCCGCGGCACCGGCCCAGGCCGCGTCCGGCAGCCCCAGGCCGGCGTACGGGGTGAGCACCGCGGCGGCACCGCCCAGCCCACCGGCCAGCACGCTCCACCGCCGCGCCGAACGACGCAGCTTGGCCAGCCGCCGGAAGTGTCGCGTCCGCTCGTCCGCCATCGCTCTCCCTCGTCCGTCAGCCGGTGGTGCTCTCCCCGGCGCCGCGGTCCCGGCTCATGCTGGCCCGGATCTCGTCCAGCCGGGCGGCGGCGGCCGGGTCGGTCGGCTGCCCCACGGCGGGCCGCTGCTGCTGGCCGCCGAGCTGCTCGCCGGCCATGCTCGACCGGATCTGTTCCAGTCTGGAGGACCCGGCCGAGTCGAGCGTCGCCTTCTGGATCTCCAGCATCCGGCCCTCGACCGAGTTGCCGGCCAGCTCGGCCCGGCCCATGGCGGTGGCGTAGCGGCGCTCGATGCGGTCCCGCACCTCGTCCAGGGACGGGGTGCTGGCCGGCGCGGTGAGCGACGACATCGACTCCAGCGAGCGGGCCACGCTCTCCTGCATCTTGGCCTGCTCGAGCTGGCTGAGCAGCTTGGTGCGCTCGGCGAGCTTCTGCTGGAGGATCATCGAGTTGTTCTCGACCGCCTTGCGGGCCTGCGCGGCCGCGCCGAGCGCCTGGTCGTGCAGCGTCTTGAGGTCCTCCAGCGCCTGCTCACCGGAGACGAGCTGGGTGGCGAGCAACTGGGCGGACTGCTCGTAGCGGCCGGCCTCGGTCTCGTCGCCCCGGCCCCGGGCCTGGTCGGCCAGCGCGAGCGCCTGCCGCGCGTTGCCCTGGAGCTGCTCCACCTCGGTCATCTGCCGGGAGAGCTTCATCTCCAGCTGGCGCTGGTTGCCGATCACCGCCGCGGCCTGCTGGACCAGCGCCTGGTGCTGCCGCTGCGCCTCCTCGACCGCCTGCTGGATCTGCACCTTCGGATCGGCGTGCTCGTCGATCTTCGCGCCGAAGAGCGCCATCAGGTACTTCCAACCCTTGACGAACGGGTTCGCCATCTCCGCCTCGTCCCCTCAGTAGTGTCGCGCCTACATCGTCCCAGTCGGACACCACTCCGGCACCCGTACGACCCTGATCAACAGTACGACGCACGCGCCACCGGCGACCATCGCGCGGACCGGTCGGTCAGGCGGCGCAGACCACGTCCCGCTCGGCGGGGCGCACGCGGGTGCTGCGCAGCGTCGCCTTGAGCGGCGAATCCTGCCGGACCTGGACGGCCACCGCGCCGTCGGTGGTGACCTGCCGGACACCCCGGTTGGTGGCCTTGCGCACGGCGGACGGGGCCACCGGCGTCGGCTCGTCGGTCACCGGCACCAGCACGCCGGGCATCTGCTCGGCCAACGCGACCGTGTCGCTCACCTCGCGCAGCAGCTCGGACAGGCGGGCGCCGAGCGCGTCGCAGATCGCGGCGAGCAGCTCGCTGGAGGGCTCCTTCTGGCCGCGTTCGATCTCGGAGAGGTAACCGAGGCTGACGTTGGCCGCGGACGAGACCTCGCGGAGGGTGCGGTGCTGCCCCTGCCGGCGCGCCCGCAGTGCGTCACCGATCACCCGGCGTAGCAGGACCATCGCACCTCCCCTGACGGGACACCTGTCCGGCCGGTCCGCGCCGCGCCGGGGACGGCGGGCCGCCCCGGCGCCGGCGTCGCCCGCCGGAGCCTTCCCGCAACCGTACCCGTTGACCGCCACGACGACATCCCACCCCGCCTCTCCAATCCTGTGCGGAACGCCGTGCCGGCGACCCCGCGGCCGGGCGCGTCGGCGGTCGGACGGCTCACCGCCGGCCGACGCCCGCCGGGTCGGCGACCCCGGCGTCGTCGGCGCCCGGGATGCGCTCGGCGAGCAGGCGCAGCGCCTCGATCACCGCGGCCGAGCGGATGTGGTCCCGGCCGCCGTCGAGGTCGAGCCGGCGCACGTCGCTGCCGGTGGGGCCGGCGACCGCCACGTAGACCAGGCCGACCGGCTTGTCGTCCTGCGGCTCCGGCCCGGCCACGCCGGTGGTGGCCAGTCCCCAGTCCGCGCCGCAGCGCCGCCGCCCGCCCTCGGCGAGCGCGACGGCCACGTCCGGGTCGACCGGCCCGCGCGCCGCCAGCAGGTCCTCCGGCACAGCGGCCAGCACCGCCTTCAGTTCGGTGGCGTAGACCACCAGCCCGCCCCGGTAGATCGCGCTGACGCCGGCGATCTCCACGATGGCGGCGGCGAGCAGCCCGCCGGTGAGCGACTCGACCGTGGCCAGCGTCTGGCCGCACTCGTGCAGGCGGTGCACCGCGGAGGCCGCCGGACTGCCGGCGGGCCGCTGGTGTCTCGCGTCGGTGTCTCCCATGACCGCCCCTTCTTCCCGCGCCGCGCCGGCTTACCCGCCGGCTGCCCGGATCAACGCGTGGGACGTCGCAGCCGCAGCGCCTGGGCGACGTAGTCGAAGCCGGTGGCGACCGTGACCGCCACGGCGGCGCCCATGATCCAGGGGCCGACCGGGGCCAGCGCCGCCGGCATCGGCCAGAGGTACCAGGTGATGGCCAGGATCTGCAACGCGGTCTTGATCTTGCCGCCCCGGCTGGCCGCGATCACCCCGTGCCGGATCACCCAGAAGCGCAACGCGGTGATGCCCAGCTCCCGGACCAGGATCACCACGGTCACCCACCAGGGCAGCCGGTCGTAGACGGAGAGCAGCACCAACGCGGCGCCGGTGAGCGCCTTGTCGGCGATCGGGTCGGCGACCTTGCCCAGCGAGGTGACCAGCTCGAACCGCCTGGCGATCCAGCCGTCGACCAGGTCCGTCGCCGAGGCCACCACGAAGATCAGGCAGGCCGCGATCCGCCAGCCGGCGTGACTCATCCCGGACGCGACGACGGTGACCGCGAAGACCGGCACCAGCACCAGCCGCGCCGCGGTCAGCAGGTTGGCCGCGTTGAGCAGCGGCACGGGAGCGGACACCGTCGACTCCGCCCCGGTCATGTCCGGCATCGCCCCACGTGGCTTCCCCGCTCCGTCCGGGCCCGCCGTCACCGTGCCGCGCCGGGCGCCGCCGAGATCATCTCATCCGGTACGGCGATCAGGTCGACCCCCTCGGTCGCGGTCACCCGGGCCCGGACCAGGTCACCCGGGCGCAGCGCGACCAGGTCCACCCCGCCGCCGTCCGGCGCGACGAGCGTGGTCGACCCGTCGACCTCGGGCGCCTGGTGGGCGGCCCGGCCCTCGACCACGCCGTCGGCGACCGAGTCGACAAGCACCTCCACCGTCGAGCCGAGCCGCTCCTCGGCCCGCTGCGAGCACAGTTCGTCGGCGAGCGCGCTGAGCTTGTCGTAGCGCCGCTTGACCGTGGCGGCGGAGACCTTGCCGGGCAGCCCGGCGGCCTCGGTGCCGTCCTCGTCGCTGTAGTCGAACATGCCGATCGCGTCCAGCCGCGCCTCGGTCAGGAACCGGACCAGCTCGGCCACGTCCTGCTTCGTCTCGCCCGGGAAGCCGACGATGAAGTTGCTCCGCGCGCCCGCCTCCGGCGCCAGCGCACGGGCGGAGGCGAGCAGCTCCAGGAACCGGTCGGTGGAGCCGAACCGGCGCATCCGGCGCAGCACCGGCTCGCTGGAGTGCTGGAACGACAGGTCGAAGTACGCGGCCACGCCCGGCGTGGTGGCGATCACCTCGACCAGGCCGGGCCGGGTCTCGGCCGGCTGGAGGTAACTCGCCCGCACCCGCACGATCCCGTCGATGGCGGCGAGCTGCGGCAGCAGCTTCTCCAGCGCCCGCGGGTCGCCCAGGTCCTTGCCGTAGGAGGTGGAGTTCTCGCTGACCAGCACCAGCTCCCGCACGCCGGTCTTGGCCAGCCACTCCGCCTCGGCGAGCAGCTCGTCCGGGGTACGCGAGACGAACGCCCCACGGAACGCCGGAATGGCGCAGAACGCGCACCGCCGGTCGCAGCCACTGGCCAGCTTCAGCGAGGCCACCGGGCCGGTGTCGAGCCGGTGCCGCAGCACCTGCCGCAGGTGCGCCGGGGTGTGCGCGTCGGTCTCCGGCGCGACCCGGGTCGGCGTGCCGTGGCCGGGCAGCGAGACCGCCGCCTCGCGGCGCTTCACCGGCGTCAGCGGCAGCAACTCGCGCCGGTCGCGCGGGGTGTGCGCGGAGATCGCCTCGCCGGCCACCACCGCGTCGAGCCGGGCGGCGATGTCCGGGTAGTCGTCGAAGCTGAGCACCGCCTGCGCCTCGGGGAGACTGTCGGCCAGCTCACGGCCGTACCGCTCGGCCATGCAGCCGGCGGCGACCACCTTGGCGCCGGTGTCGGCGGCGGCCAGCAGCGTCTGGATCGAGTCCTGCTTCGCCTTCTCCACGAAGCCGCAGGTGTTCACCACCACCACGTCGGCGCCCTCGCCGTCGGTGGTCACCTGCCAGCCGTCGGCGTGCAGCCGGGCGGCCAACTCCTCCGAGTCGACCTCGTTGCGCGCGCACCCCAGCGTCAGCAGCGCAACCCGCCGCCCAGACAAAGAATCAGACACCATCCGAGGGTACAGGTGCAAGGAAGGGCCCCTTCTTGACGCCTGCGGTAGAGAAGGGTTCCCGTCTCACCGCGCCGGGCGCGCGGGCGCGAGGGTGCGGGCCAGACGGTCCAGCAGGAAGACCTCGGTGCCGGCCAGGCCGGTGGAGCAGAAGACCGAGATCTGCTCCGCGCGGGTCCGGCCGGGGACCGCGCCGGCCAGCACCGCGCCCAGGTCACCCAGCCGCCCGGCGTACGGCTCGACGGCGGCGAGCATCGGCGGGGCGTACGCGGCGGCCTGCCCCGGCGAGTCGGTGACCAGCAGGTCGGCGGCGTCGAGCAGGTCGGTGCCGAACTCGTGCCGGTCGACCTGCTTGAAGCCGACGGTGTTGACGTGCGTGCCGGGGGCCAGGTCGGCGGCGGCCAGCACCGGGGTGGTGCTTGTGGTGGCGAGCACCACGAGATCGCGGTCACGTACCGCCGCGGCGGCGGAGCCGACGGCCCGGGCCGGCACGCCCAGCTCGGCCCGGACCCGGGCGGCGAACGCCTCCCGCCGGGCGGCCGAGCGGCTGTGCACGGTCACCTCGCGCAGCGGCCGGACCGCCGCGACGGCCCAGACCTGGGTCCACGCCTGGCGTCCGGAACCCACCACGCCGAGCGTGGCGGCGTCCGGTCGGGCCAGCGCGTCCACCGCCACGCCGCCCAGTCCCCCGGTGCGCCGCGAGCCCAGCTCGTCGCCGACCGCGATGGCCCGGACCGCGCCGGTACGCGCGTCGTGCAGCACGACGAGCTGCCCGCTCTCCGGGTGCCCGAACGTGTCGTACGAGCGGAAGCCGTACCACTCGCCGGTCAGGTGGCCGGCGGTGAGGACCATCCGGCCGCCACCGAGCGACGCGGACGCCCGGGGCGGGGCGATCAGCCGCCCGGCGTACGAGGCCAGCAACGCGTCCCGCATGGCGGCGACGGTGAGCGGGGCGTCCACGACCGCCGCCACGTCCTCGTCGGAGAAGAGCACCGTCATGGACCCATCGTGCAACCTGAAGTTGACGTCAACTCCAGTGATGGTGGGCTTCGTCACCACGCCGCCCGACCCGACCCGCCGGTGCTAGCGTCGGCCGTGGCGGTCCCCGGGCCGCCCCGGACGAGTGGTGGGCGTACCCGGTCAGGCACGACGCCCCGCGTGAACCGACCGCCGCCCGGCCGACCGCCGGGCCCGCCCGTCAGAGGTGATCCGTCATGGCCTGGATCGTGCTGGTGCTCTCCGGACTGCTGGAGACCGCGTGGGCGATCGCCCTGGACCGCAGCGCCGGCTTCACCCGCCCCGTCCCCTCCGCCGTCTTCGCCGTCACGCTCGTCGGCAGCATGGCCGGCCTGGCGTACGCGCTGCGCGACATCCCGGTCGGCACCGGCTACGCGGTGTGGGTCGGCATCGGTGCGGTGGGCACCGCGCTGGTCGGCATGGTCGCGCTCGGCGAGCCGGCCAACCTGCCCCGGATCGCCTGCCTGCTGCTGGTGGTCGCGGGCGTGGTCGGCCTCAAGGTGTTCCACTGACCGATGCGTCATCCGGTTTGGACAGCCGCCGCGCCGGGGTAGGTGATCCCCAGCTCATCGAGAAGATCACTCACGGAGGACCCCATGGCCGACGTCCACGCCACCGCCCGTCCGCGCAGCAACGCCGCCCGGATCTGCACCATCATCGCGTTCGTCTTCGCGGCGCTCGCGCTCTTCCTGTCCCCGCTGATCTTCGGGGTCCTCGGCGTCATCCTCGGCATCGTGGGCGCCGTGCTCGGCGACAAGCCCCTCGGCTGGTACGCCGCCGCCGCGAGCGTCGCCGGCGCCGTCCTCGGCTTCATCATCGCCGCCGCGCTCCTGAACGCCTGATCGCACCACCCGCACGACGAGGGCCCGCCGTTCTCCGGCGGGCCCTCGTCGTGACCGGGTCTACTCCTCGCCGCCCCGCAGGCCGACCAGGACCTCCTCCAGCTCGTCCGGCTTGACCAGCACGTCGCGCGCCTTGGAGCCCTCGGACGGGCCGACCACGCCCCGGGTCTCCATCAGGTCCATCAGCCGGCCCGCCTTGGCGAAGCCGACCCGCAGCTTGCGCTGGAGCATCGAGGTCGAGCCGAACTGCGAGGTGACCACCAGCTCCACGGCCTGCACCAGCAGGTCCAGGTCGTCGCCGATGTCCTCGTCGATCTTCTTCTTGCTGTCCTGCGCCGGGGCGAGCACGTCCTTGCGGAACTCCGGCTCGCGCTGGTCCTTGCAGAACTTGACCACGTCGGCGATCTCGCGCTCGGTCACCCAGGCGCCCTGGATGCGCACCGGCTTCGACGCGCCCATCGGCAGGAACAGGCCGTCACCGCGGCCGAGCAGCTTCTCCGCGCCGGGCTGGTCGAGGATGACCCGGGAGTCGGCGAGCGACGAGGTGGCGAACGCCAACCGGGACGGCACGTTCGCCTTGATCAGACCGGTGACCACGTCCACCGAGGGGCGCTGGGTGGCCAGCACCAGGTGGATGCCGGCGGCGCGGGCGAGCTGGGTGATCCGGACGACCGAGTCCTCCACGTCGCGCGGCGCGACCATCATCAGGTCGGCCAGCTCGTCCACGATCACCAGCAGGTACGGGTAGGGGCGCATCTCCCGCTCGCTGCCGGGCGGGGCCTTGATCTCGCCGTTGCGCACCTTGCGGTTGAAGTCGTCGATGTGCCGGACCCCGTTGGCGGCGAGGTCGTCGTAGCGCATGTCCATCTCGCGGACGACCCACTCCAGCGAGTCGGCCGCCTTCTTCGGGTTGGTGACGATCGGCGTGACCAGGTGCGGGATGCCCTCGTAGCCGGTCATCTCGACGCGCTTCGGGTCGATCAGCAGCAGCCGCACCTCGTCCGGCGTGGCCCGGGTCAGAATGGACACCAGCAGCGAGTTCAGGCAGGACGACTTGCCGGCGCCGGTGGCGCCCGCGATCAGGATGTGCGGCATCTTCGCCAGGTTGGCCACCACGTAGCCGCCCTCGATGTCCTTGCCGAGCGCCACCACCATCGGGTGGTGGTCGCTTGTCGCGTTGCGCGACCGCAGCACGTCGCCGAGCGACACGTTCTCCGGGTCGGTGTTCGGGATCTCCACGCCGACCGCGCTCTTGCCCGGGATCGGGCTGAGGATCCGCACGTCCGGCGACTTCACCGCGTACGCGATGTTGCGGGAGAGCTGGGTGATCCGCTCGACCTTGACGCCCGGCCCCAGCTCGACCTCGTAGCGGGTCACGGTCGGGCCCCGGGTGAAGCCGGTGACCTCGGCGTCCACCCCGAACTGGTCGAACACGCCGGTCAGCGCCGCGATCACCTCGTCGTTGGCCTTGCTCCGGGTCTTCGGCGCGGCGCCGGCGCCGAGCATGTTGGCCGGCGGCAGCGTGTAGTCGCCGGCCAGCCCGGTGAGCGCGAGCTGCTCGGCGCGGGTGGGCAGCGGCGAGTGCTCCGGCGGCTCGGCCGGCTTGCGGTTCGCCGGCACCTTGGGCATCTTGCGCGGCAGCACGATGGTTTCCTGGAGGTCCACGCCGGCCAGCTCGTCGTCCGGGTCCGGTGGGTCCAGCGGCGGCGGGAGCCGCTTCGCCGGCCGCTTGCGCGCCGGCTTCGGCGGCGCGGCGACCTCGACCGGTTCCTCCACCTCGACGTCGTCGGACGGGATCAGGCCGGCGCGCAGCCCGAGTCGCTCCGGAATCCGGTTGATCGGCGTCGCGGTCACCACCAGCAGGCCGAACACCAGCAGCAGGAACAGCAACGGCATGGCCACCCAGGCGGTCACCGCCGACTTCAGCAGGTCACCCAGGCCGGCGCCGATCAGGCCGCCGGCGTAGTCGCGCTGCACCTCGTCGACCGGGTTCTGCCCGATGTGCAGCATCGCGGCGGTGGCCAGCAGCATCGAACCCCAGCCGACCAGGCCGCGACCGCGATGCTCCGGGTCCACCGGCGTACGCATCAACCGCCACGCGCCGATCATCAACAGCACCGGCAGCACGATGGAGATCGCGCCGAAGAAGAGGCGCACCGTGTCGGCCAGATGCCGGCCGACCGGACCCGCGCCGCCGCCCCAGATGCCCACCGCGGCGAGGATGGCCAGCCCGAACAGGAGCAGGCCGGCCCCGTCGCGGCGGTGCTCCGGGTCCAGCTCCCGGGTGGACGCGGCCTGCCGGCCGGCGGCCCGGAACGCCCAGCCGACCGAGTGCGCCAACCCCATCCACAGTGCGTTGACCGCGCCGCCGACGAACGCGGCCGGGCTCGGCCCGCGGGTCGGCCGCCGCCGGACCGGCTTGCGCGCCGCCTTCTTCGCCGGTTGACGGGCACGGTTGTTCGTGGTTCCGCGCGGCGACGCGCCGCGCCGCCGGCTCGCCTGAGAGGTACGGCCCGCCATAGAGTCACGGTAACGGCGGTAACCGGCGGAACGCCGCTTTTCCGGGTCGGGTGCGCGTGTCGCAGCGCGGGCCGGGCCGTCGTTTGTGTTATTCGCCTCAGAAGGGATGCCCGATGGCGTCGCCGGAGATCGAGGACGGTCCGGACGGTCCCCTGACCGGACACCCGCAGGCACTGCGGCCACTGACCGGCGAGCTGATCGCCGCCGTGCTGGCCCACCGGGGGTACGCGGTGGCCGAGGAATCCGACGGCGCGCTCGTCGGCCGCTGGGAACGCAGCCTGATCTGGTTCCACCGCCGGGGCGCGGCCGGCGAGCTGCTCCAGGTGCGCACCGTCGCCGCACACCGGTTCGGCATCGAACAGGTCCCCGGGCTGCACGCGTTCTGCAACACGTGGAACCACGACCGGCTCTGGCCCAAGGCGTACGTGCACGTCGACGACGACGGCGTCGCCCAGGTCTGCGGCGAGGTCACCACCGACCTGGAGCGCGGCGTCACCCCGCACCAGCTCGACCGGCTGATCGACTGCGGCGTCACCACCGGCTGCCAACTCGCCGCCGCCGTCGCCGACCTGCCCGGCGGGACGCTCCGGTGACCACGGCCCGCGACCGGGCGCTGGCCGCCGCGCTCGCCGACGCCCGGGACCGGCCGGACGACGAGGAACGCTGCGCCGAGCTGGGCCGGATCGCGGCCCGCGCCGACGCCGCCGACGACCCGCGTACCGCCCTGTCGGCGCGGTTCGCGCTGGTCGAGGCGTACCTGCACCGGGGCGAGCGGTGGCGGACCGTGGAGCCGGTACGCCGCCTGCGGGCCACGCTGGCCCGGCATCCGGGGCTGCTCGACGCCCACCCCGACGAGCTGGTCCGGCTGCGCCGGCACCAGCGGCAGGCGGTGGAGGCGGCGCTCGGCACCCCCCGGGTCGGGCTGGACCAGATCCGGTCGCTCACCGACGAACTCGCCGACGAGCTGGGCCCGGACGCCACGCCGGTCGCCGAGCTGCGCTGCCGGATCGCCGACCACCTCGGCGACGAGCCGGCCGCCCGGCGCGCGTACCAGCGGTGGACGGCCGGGGACGCGGCCGACCCGGTGGGCGGCTGCCCGGGTTGCGCCCCGGCCCGGCGGGCCGAGCTGCTGACCGGCTGGGGTGAGCCGGAGGCGGCCCTGGCGGCACTGGGCCGGCACGGCCCGCACGACGGCGAACGCGACGCGGCGGACGGCGCGCCGGACTGCACCGACCAGCCCGAACGGTCACTCACGGCGGGGCTGCTGCCGTGGCTGCGTACCGGCGCGGTGGAGCGGGCGGCGCGGGCGCACGTCCGCGCGTACCGCCGGCACCGTCGGGAGCGGGCCGCGTTCCCGCTGCTCGCCACGCACCTGCGGTTCTGCGCGCTCGGCGGGTACCCGCACCGCGGCCTGGAGCTGCTGACCGAGCAGTTGCCCCGGCTGGACCGGCCGGCCGACGACCTGTCCGCGATGGAGTTCGCCGCGGCCGGCGCACTGCTCTGCGGGCTGGCCGCGGAGGCCGGTCTCGGCGGGCGGCGGATCCACCGTCCCGGGCACGGCTCCCGGCCGGCGGCCGAGGTGGACGTGGCCACGCTCGGCGCACAGCTCCAGGCGCTGGCCACCGCGCTGGCCGGCAGCTTCGACGCCCGCAACGGCACCGGGCACCAGTCCGGCCGGATCGCCTCCTGGCTGGCCGAACGGCCGCTCGCCGGGCCGGTGTCGCTGGCGGCCGAGAGCGAGTTCGACGAGGAGCCGGAGGCCGACCCGGCCGACCCGGGCCCGCCCGGCCCGGAGGAGCCGGCCCCGCTGGACGCCGCGCTGCTCGCCGCCGCGCTGGCGGCGCGCCGCGAGGCGGTCACGGCGGAGCCGGACGGCACGCTCGTCGGCCGGTGGGGCGAGGCCACGATCCAGTTCCGCGTGCTCGGCGAGGTGCTGCACGCCCGGGTGGTGGCGGCACGCACGCTGCCGGCCGACCGACGCGCCGAGGCGTACGCGTTCTGCAACGCCTGGAACCACGACCGCCTGCTGCCCGCCGCCTACGTGCACGAGCCCGGCGACGGGACGCTGGTGTTGGCCGCCGGTGTCACCACGGACCTGTCCTGCGGCGTCGCGCCGACCCAACTGGCCGTGCTGGTGGCCGCCGCCGTCCGCACCGGCACCGCGTACGCCGACGCGGTCGCCGCCCTGGGCTGAGCCGCACGCGGCCCGCGCGGCGTCGGGCGGTGGGGATGCCCGGAGGAACCGTGCCGCCGACGCGGCGCGGCCCCCGACCACCGGGCGGTGGGGATCGGGGGCCGCGGTCTCGGGGGGGGGCGGCGGGTCAGCGGGCGGAGAACGCCACCGTGTAGTCGCCGGCGCCGGACAGCCCGACCACGCGGTAGCGGTAGGCGCCGGCCGGGGTGTCGGCGGTCAGCGTGGCCGCGCCGTCGGCGGTGGCCGCGCGGGCGACGGTGCGGAACGCGCCGCCGGTGAAGCGTTGCAGCTCCAGCACCACCCGGGCGCCGTCCGGCGCGACGACGCAGGCCTCCTGCGCGCCGCCGGCCACCCGGAAGAAGCGGCCGTCCGGCTGCACCTGTGCGCGCCCGGCGGCGATCCGGCCGGTGCGGCTCACCTGGCCGGTGCACTCGGTGCCGCCGGCCGGCGGCTCGGCGGGCGGCGTCGCGGCCGGCGGGGCGGTCTGGTCGCCACCGGCCGGCGGCTGCGCGGGCGCCGGCTGGCCGCCGGCGGTGACCAGCGTCAGGTTGTTGCGCTGGAGGATCTCGTTGACCGGCTGGAAGAACGTCACGCCGCCCCGGGTGCAGTCGCCGGAACCACCGGAGGTGACACCCTGCGCCTGGTCACCGGAGAGCCACGCGCCGCCGGAGTCGCCCGGCTCGGCGCAGACGTCGGTCCGGGTCAGTCCGGTGACCGTCCCCTCCGGATAGTTGACGGTGGCGTTCTTGGCCTGCACCACGCCGCAGCGGGTGCCGGTGGTGGAGCCGGACCGGCAGATCGACGCGCCGACCGGGGCCTCGGTGGAGCCGTTCACCGGCACCGTGCCGCCGTTGAAGTCGTTCACCACGCCCTGCGGCGTCCAGTCGCCGTTGGTCTCGACCACGGCCCAGTCGTCGCCGGGGAACGACGAGGCCGCGAACGTGCCCTGGGCGACCCGGTTGCTGCCGGTGGTGCGGTCCCCCGGCCGGCCGCAGTGCCCGGCGGTGACGAAGCCGCCGACCACGGAGAAGCCGACCGAGCAGCGGCCGGCGTTGTTGATGAAGAACGCGTCGCCGCCCCGCACGTCGAACAGCGGGCGCGGGGCCTCGTCGGCGGTCCGCACCCGGACCGGGCCGGTTGTCCCGCCGGCGGCGGCGAACCGGCGGCCGGCGGCCTCCGCGCCGGGCCGGGCGACCACCACCACGGAGTTGCTGGCCACGTCGACGTACCAGCCGGCGATGTCCGGACTGGCGTCCGCGCCGGCCGCGTCCAGCCGGGTCTTCACCGCGTCCAACTCGGCGACGCCCCGCTGCACCCGCTTCGGCACCGCGCCGGCCGCGGTGACCCGCGCCGCCCCGGCCGCATCGGTCACCGCCACGTGGAGCGTGACGCCGTCGTCGCCGAGCCAGCTCCCGCCGTAGCCGGCGCCTAGTTCGGTGCGCAATCTGCTGACCGTGCCGGCCGCCCAGCGTTCGGTCGTCAGCCGGCGGACCGCCTGGTCGCGGGTGAGCGAGAGGTCACGGCCCAGCGCGTCCAGGACCTCCGGGGCGATGCCGTCGGCGGCCGGGGCCGCCCGCCGGGGTTCCTCACCGGCGAACGACGGCAGCGTCACCGCCGCCGTCAGGCCGGCCGCCGCCACCAGTACGCCGATGGCTGTCATCCGTCTGCGGTCCATCCGCCACGCTCCTCCCGGCCGGCGCGGGGGCACGCCGACCGACCGGGGGTACGGAGCCGGACGCCGAACGGTTGAGCGTGGCGCCACCCTTTCGACGCCGCGTGGTCGGACGCGTGCGCAAAGCGACGACACCGGCCGGATCACGCCTTCGGGTGGATGTTCGGTGCGCACCGTATCCCCTCCGCCCCGCCTTCGATAGACAGTGCGGACAGAACTGCATGGTCCATCAGAAATCGCACGGAGGACGTGAGACATGACGACACCCCAGACAACCCCGACCGACGCGCAGCCCACGGTCGCCGAGGGATACCGGCCGCCGCGGCTGACCCGGCTCGGCACCCTGGCCGAACTGACCAAGGGCGGGGAGCTTCCCGTCGGTGACGGGCAGGGCGGCAGCGGCGCGTCCCTCTGAGGACCAGGCGCACCACCGCGACACGCTCACCAGGAGCTGACATGACCGAGTCGACAGTCGACACCCGGGTGTCCGCGCCCTGGCCGTCGCCGTACGAGCTGGCCACCGGTTTGGTGCCCGGCGTGGAGCCGGCGGACCGGACCGGTCCGCCGGCTCCGGTCGTCGCATCCCCCCTGGCGGCGCTGGAGGCGGCGGTGCTGCCGGCGGTCCGCCGCGCGCCGTGCCTGGTCAGCTTCTCCGGTGGCCTCGACTCGTCAGTGGTGCTGGCCGTGGCCGCCCGGGTGGCCGCCCGGCACGGCCTGCCCGCGCCGGTGCCGGTGACCTGGCGTTTCACCGGCGCCCCGGCGGCCGACGAGTCGCACTGGCAGGACCGGGTGATCGACGAGCTGCGACTGCGGGACCGCTGGGAGATCCTGCACGCGGACGACGACCTCGATCTGGTCGGTCCGGTCGCCCAAAGGTTCCTGCACCGCTACGGCGTGTGCCACCCCCTGAACACCCACCTGCACCTGCCGATCGTCGAACTGGCGGCCGGCGGGTCGATGCTGACCGGTGGTGGCGGCGACCAGATCCTCGCCGGTTGGCGACCCCCGCTGCCGGCCTCGCCGTACCGCCGCTTGCGCCACCGGGCGTCCCGGGTGCGGGCCCGATGGCGGCGGGGGCCGTCCGGCGCCGACCGGTTCCCCTGGCTGCGGCCGGCGGCGGCGCAGGAGGTGCTACGTCGGTTCCGGGCCGAGCGGCGGGCCGAGCCGACCCGGCTGGACCGGCGGATGGCCTGGCACCTGCGCCGTCGTGACCTGCGGCTCACCGTGGCCTCGTTCGACCGGATGGGCGCGGACCACGCCGTCCTGGTCCGGCACCCGTTCCTCGATCCGGGGTTCGTGGCGGCGCTCGCCGCCACCGCCGGTCACCGCCGTGGCGTGGCCCGCCGCGACCTGCTCGCCGAGGTGGCCGCCGGCCACCTGCCGCCGCTGCTGTTCCAGCGGCAGGGCAAGGCGTACTTCCTGGACGTGTTCCTGCGCACGCCGACGCGCGAGTTCGTGCGGAGCTGGGACGGCGGCGGCGTGGACGAGTCGGTGGTGGATCCGGCCGTGTTGCGCGCGGTCTGGAGCCGGTGGCCGATCCCGGAGTGCACCGCCGGGCTGGTGCAGCACCTGTGGCTGCGGCAGCATCCACCGGTGCCCCGCGACCACGCGCCGCAGGGGTTGGCCGGCGACCGCTGATCAGGCCGGCCGGCTCGCCATGGCGAGGTCGGCGGTCCCGGTGACCGACGCCATCAGCCGCCACGTGCGCTCCAGAGCGGTCCAGTCCCGGGGCCGGGTCAGTTCCCAGGCGGGCAGCGCCGCCAGGGCGAGCAGCACGGCCGGGTCGGACGGCAACTGCGGCCAGGACCGTTCGGCGGCGAGCCGGCCCAGCGCGTCGACCGCGGGCAGCCGGGTCACCGCCGGCCCGTCGCCCCAGGACAGGAAGAACCAGCCGGCCAGCGGCGCGTGCGTGGCGATCGGCGGCAGCGGCACCCGGGTCCGGCTGCCCTCCCGGGCGGTCCGACCCGGCAGCGCCGCGCCGGGGACCGGCTGTCGCAGGTCGATGCAGCGCGGCCCGGCGAAGACCGCGCCGTCGTGCACCACCGCCACGTCGTCGGCGAGCACCGGCACGTCCCGGGCGGCGAGCGCCGCGAGCAGGCTGCTCTTGCCGGCGGTACGCGGACCGAGCACCGCGTACGCGTGACCGTGCCGGACGAACGCGCCGGCGTGGAACGTCTCCCGACCGGCCCACCGGTTCATTACGACGGCCGGCGGCGCCAGGTAGGGGTGGGCGAGCAGGTCCGGCGTCAACGGCGGCCCGTGGAACGTGGCCGTGCCGGCCCGCCGGTCGACGGTGAGGTGCCGTCCGTCGGCGAGCAGGCGCACCTGCCGCCACCGGTCCAGCGGCACCGGCGTGGGGCGCGGGCCGTCGTCCTGGCGGATCGTCACCTCGGGCAGGTCGTCACCGGGGCCGGCCGGCATCAGGTCGGTGACGTCGTCCAGCCCGTGCACCCGGAGCCCGTAGGCGAATCGTCCGGTCATCTGCTCCTCCTGTCGCTCCGGCAGCGGGCACGGTGGTGCGGGTGACGCCGAGGCGTCACCCGCACCGTTACGATCCGGTCAGCGGACCGTGCCGCTGACCACGTGGGACGGCGTGAGTTTGGCCGAACCCGGCTTGATCTTCCGCAGGTGCCCCTTGCCGTTGGCGGACGTCGCCACGGTGGGTACGGGCACCGGTCCGCCGAGCGCGTCGGCGTCCCAGCCGACCCAGTACTGCCCCGGGGTCTCGATGCGCAGCCAGAGCGCCACGTTCGTCGACACGCCCGGACCGAGGCCGCCGAGCGCCAGCGGAACGGTCAGCGTGGTGAACAGGCCGCCGCCGGGCGGGTCGGTGGCCGGCGCGTCCATCCGGAGGTTGTTCACCGTGACCACGCTTCCGTTGCTCAGCGTGACGTCGCTGGTGGCGGTGGTCGGGTTGATCACCCGCAGGTTGCCGTGCGGCGTCGGCGTCGGGCCGTTCGGCTTCGGTGCGCCGTTGACCTGGCTGAGCGAGGTGATCCGCAGCCGCGCCTGGGTGATGGCGGAGGTGGACGAGCGGTTGGTGAGCCGGAACCGGAGGATGATGGTGTTACCGCTCACCACCCGGTTCGGCACGGCCGCGTTGGACACGTCCGGGTCCAGCCGGGTGGACTGGAGGACGTCGTTCTGCTGGTAGGTGCCGAGCGAGTTGCGCGGGCTCGGGGAGCCCAGCGCGGACGGCACCCCTTCGGTCGGGCCGAGCTGCACGCTCACCAGCCGGAAGTCGTTCCGCGAGTTGCTGGTGTCCACCAGTTGGCCGTTCTGGTAGATGCGGCCCCAGGTGTGCGCGACGTGCGGCGGGCTGCTGAACGCCGGCAGCGCGGTGCCCTCGAAGAAGCCGGGCGCGGACCCGGCGGCGTCGGTCACCGTGCCGGGCACGTCCGGCGCCACCAGGCGGAATCCGCCGCCCGACGGCCCGAGGTCGGTCACCACCAGGTCGGGCAGGATGTTGGTCAGCGAGTAGTCGGGTCCGGCGACGAGATAGCCCCGTCGGCTCGGCAGCGGCCGGGCGCTGGCCGGAACGGTGAGGCTGAACCCGCCCGGCGCCTGGATCTTGAACCCGGCGATCGGCAGTTCGATCGGCAGCGTGTTACGTATGGAGATGAACTGGTCCTGGTCGCCGGCGGTGCCGGACTGGGCGAACTGGCCGATGACGACCTGGCCGGGCACCGCCCGGACGTCCACGGTGACCGTGTTGGAGTTGACCACCGTGTTGGTGTTCGTCGCGTCGAACTGCACCCGGAAGTTGTTGAGCCCGAACGCCGGCAGGATAACCTCGAAGTCCGCGGCGTTGAGCGTCACCGGGAACGTGCCGAGCGGCCGGTCGGTGCCGTTGGGCAGCACGTCGATCGCGGTGACGTTCCCCTCGGCGACGCCCGGTCCGATCCGGACGTGGAAGGCGCTCGGCGTGCCGAAGTTGACCAGCGTGCTCTCGACGGTGAGGGTGGCCACGCTGGTGGGTTGGACGAGCAGCCGGAACTGCTGGGTGTCGTAGAGTCCGAACGCGTCGGTGACCCGCACCGTGAACGAGTATGCCCCGGCCGCGGTGGGCCGCCCGGACAGCAGCCCGGTGGCCGGGTTGAGCGTGAGCCCCGGCGGCAGCGTCCCGGTGACGGACCAACTGAACGGCGCGGTGCCGCCGGTCACCAGGAGCTGGTCGGAGTAGATCGCGCCCACCTCGGCGAGCGGCGGGGCCGCGTTGTTCAGGTCGGGCGCCTGGCGGATCTCCAGCGTCACCAGGCGGCTGGCCTGCTGCGCGTGCGCGTCCACCACCCGCACCACCACCGGGAAGATGCCGGCGGCGGTGGGCACACCGCTGAGGGTGCCGTCCTCGGCCCTCACGGTCAGCCCCGGCGGCAGCGTTCCGGAGGCGATCGACCAGGTGAACGGCGGGACGCCGCGCGTGACGTCGAGGGCCGCCACGTATGCCACCCCCACCGCGCCGGTCGGGGGCGTCGCGAACGCCAGAGTCGGTGACACGTTCATGGTCACCGGGAACGACAGCGGCGACTCCGGCCCGGTGCCGGCCGCGGTCCGGGCGGACACCGTGAACCGGTAGGTGACACCGGAGATCAGGCCGGTGATGTCCCCGGTGATGGCCGGTCCGACGGTCTGGCTCGCCTGCCGCGCCGCCCCGACGTACGGGGTGATCACCCAGTTGGTCACCGGCGAGCCGCCGTCGGAGCCGGGTGTCCAGCTCAGCAGCGCGGTGGTGCTGTTCGCGCTGAGCGCGATGATGGTCGGCGCGGCCGGCAGCGCGAGCACCTTGGCGGGCGCCGACAGCGGGCTGGCCGGGCCGGTGCCGACCGTGTTACGGGCGGCCACCGTGAACGTCCACGAACCCTTGTCGGAGGCCAGCCGCAGCGTGCCGGTGGTGGCGGTGCCGTCGAACGAGACCGGCTTGGCCGCCTTCTTGTTGCGGTGCGGCGTCACCACGTACCCGGTGATGGCGCTGCCGTGGTCTGCGGGCGCCTGCCAGGTGACCACCGCGAGGGTGCCGCGGTGGCCGGCGCGCGGCTTCTTCGGCGCGGCCGGCGCGGAGGGCTCGACCAGCCGTCCGGTCCGGACGGTCGGCCGGGACGACGCGGTGGACGCGGCCGAGGTGGCCGGCTTCGCCGCGGCGGCCCGGTTCTCCGCTGCGGCGGCGGGTCTTGCCGAGACGGGTGCGGGTGGTGACAGCACCGACAGGACGAGCGCGCCGGCGAGGGCCGGTGCGGCCCAGACGCGCAGGCGGGACGACGAGGACATCGAACCCTACCTTTCTGCGAGATCGACGGGCACGCCCATGGCGCGCCAGCGGCGAATAGGTGGGAAGAAGGAGACGAAAATTCACGACAGGAAATCTGGCGCGCCCTATCCTTCTATCACGCCCACCCTTTCAGCAGTAGCGATCTGTCGCTGTTTTCGCAGGTCAGAGCGTTTTCTGTCGACGCGAATAGTCAATCCGCGAACAGGCTGGCCACATAACGAAATGCCCGGAAATCAAACCCGCCAGGCTTACCGAAAAAGGCCCCGCAGCACCCTCAGGTGCCGCGGGGCCACCACGCGAACGTGGCCGGTCGGGGTCAGACCTCGACGACGGTCGGGACGATCATCGGCCGACGGCGGTACGCGTCGTTGACCCAGCGGCCCACCGTCCGGCGGACGATCTGCTGGAGCTGGTGCGGGTCGGTGATGCCGTCCGCGGCGGCCCGGTTCAGCGCCTCGGTGACCAGCGGCACCACCGGGTTGAACGCGGCCGGGTCCTCGGAGAAGCCCTTCGCCGAGACGGTCGGCCCGGCGACCACCTTGCCGGTGACCGAGTCGACCACCACGGTGGTGGCGATGAAGCCGCCGTCGCCGAGGATCCGGCGCTCGGTCAGCAGCGACTCGCTGACGTCGCCCACGGCGAGGCCGTCGACGTAGACGTACCGGCTCTTCACGCGCCCGACCAGGCTGGCCCGGCCCTCGACCAGGTCGACCACGTCGCCGTCCTCGCAGAGCACCACCCGGTCCGGCGCGACACCTGACTCGATGCCGAGCCGGGCGTGCGCGCGCAGGTGCCGCCACTCGCCGTGCACCGGCATCAGGTTGCTCGGCCGCACCACGTTGAGCAGGTAGAGCAGCTCGCCGGCCGGGGCGTGCCCGGAGACGTGCACCTTCGCGACGTCCTTGTGCACCACCACGGCGCCGGCCCGGGCCAGCCGGTTGATCACCCGGTAGACCGAGGTCTCGTTGCCGGGCACCAGCGACGAGGCCAGCACCACGGTGTCGCCCGGCGCGATGGTGATGTGCCGGTGGTCGCCGCTGGCCATCCGGCCCAGCGCGCTCATCGGCTCGCCCTGCGAGCCGGTGGACATGAGCACGATCTGCTCGGGCGGCAGGTTGGTGGCCTCCTCGATGTTGACCACCAGACCGGCCGGGATGTTGAGCAGGCCCAGGTCCCGGGCGATGCCCATGTTGCGGACCATGGACCGGCCGATCAGCGCCACCTTGCGGCCGTGCTCGGCCGCCGAGTCGAAGACCTGCTGCACCCGGTGCACGTGCGAGGCGAACGAGGCGACGATGATCCGCCCCTTGGCCTTCGCGAAGATCGAGTCGAGCACCGGCCCGATCTCCCGCTCCGGCGTGACGAAGCCGGGGATCTCCGCGTTTGTCGAGTCGGAGAGCAGCAGGTCGACGCCCTCGGCGCCGAGCCGGGCGAAGCCGGCCAGGTCGGTGATCCGCCCGTCCAGCGGGAGCTGGTCCATCTTGAAGTCGCCGGTGTGCAGCACCAGGCCGGCCGGGGTGCGGATGGCCACCGCCAGCGCGTCCGGGATCGAGTGGTTCACCGCGAAGAACTCGCACTCGAACGGGCCCAGCCGCTCCCGGCCGCCCTCCCGCACGGTCAGCGTGTACGGCTGGATCCGCCGCTCGGCCAGCTTCGCCTCGACCAGCGCCAGCGTGAACTGGGACCCGACCAGCGGGATGTCCGGCTTGTGGGCGAGCAGGTACGGCACCGCGCCGATGTGGTCCTCGTGGCCGTGGGTGAGCACGATCGCCTGCACGTCGGCCAGCCGGTCCAGGATCGGGCCGAAGTCGGGCAGGATCAGGTCCACGCCCGGCTGCTCGACGTCGGGGAAGAGCACCCCGCAGTCGACGATCAGCAGCTTGCCGTCGTACTCGAAGACGGTCATGTTCCGGCCGATCGCGCCGAGTCCGCCGAGCGGCATGATCCGCAGGCCGCCCTCCGGCAGCGGCGGGGGCAGCTCACCGTCGATGTGCGCCTCGGTCACGCGTCACCTCATTCTGCGACGCCGCGCGCGGCGTCCGTCGTGTCGTTGAATCATTCGGGCAGGGGCAGGCCCGCCGCGGCGCAGTCGGCGCGCAGCTGGGCCAGTTCGTCGCCGGTGGCCTCCACCAGCGGCGGTCGCACCGGGCCGGCCGGCAGGCCGTGTGCCGTGAGGCCGGCCTTGACCAGGATCGTGCCCTGGGTGCGGAAGATACCGGTGTAGAGCGGCAGCAGCCGCCGGTGCAGGGCGAGCGCGCCGGCGTGGTCGCCCGTCTCGAACGCCTCGATCATCTGCTTCGTCGCCATGCCGGTGAAGTGCGTGGACGTGCCGACCACGCCGACCGCGCCGATCGCCAGGGCGGGCAGGGTCAGCGCGTCCTCACCGCTGTAGAACGCGAGGTCGCTGCGGGCCAGCACCTCCGAGGTCGCGATCAGGTCGCCCTTGGCGTCCTTGACCGCGACGATCCGGCCGTGCTCGGCGAGCTTGACCAGCGTGTCGGTGGCGATCGCGACGCCGGAGCGGTGCGGGATGTCGTAGAGCATCACCGGCAGCCCGGTGGCGTCCGCGACGGTGGTGAAGTGGTGCAGCAGCCCGGCCTGCGGCGGCTTGTTGTAGTACGGGGTGACCACGAGCAGGCCGTGCGCACCGGCCTTCTCGGCCTGCGCGGCCAGCTCGACGGTGTGCCGGGTGTCGTTGGTGCCCACCCCGGCGACGATCCGGGCCCGGTCGCCGACCGCCTCGACCACGGCGCGGATCAGCGTCTCCTTCTCCGCGTCGGTGGTGGTCGGCGACTCACCGGTGGTGCCGTTGAGCACCAGCGCGTCGTTGCCCTGCTCGTCGACGAGGTGCCGGGCGAGCTGGGCGGCGCCGTCGAGGTCGAGCGCGCCGTCAGGGGTGAACGGCGTCACCATGGCCGTGATCACCCGCCCGAACGGGCGCGACGCGCCGCGGTCCAGGGCGGCGGAGTGGTCGTGCGTCATGTTCACAACCTAGCGGACGACCACCGGTGCCCCGGCGGCGAAGGGAGACGACTCACTCCGCGTGCGGCGACGCCGCCACCTCGGTGCCGTCCGGCAGCGTGGTGATCACGAAGTCGGCGAAGACGTTCGGCGCGACGCCCTGGAGCTGCCGCAGGCACTCGATCGCCAGCTCGCGGATCTCCACGTCGGCGTGCTCGGTGGCGCGCATCTTCACGAAGTGCCGCCACGCCCGGTAGTTTCCGGTCACCACGATCCGGGTCTCGGTCGCGTTCGGCAGCACGGCCCGGGCCGCCTGCCGGGCCTGCTTGCGGCGCAGCGTCGGGTTGGGCTCGTCGGTGAAGCGGGCCTCCAGCCCCTCCAGCAGATCGGTGTACGCGCGCACCGCCGCCTCGGACGCCTCGACGAACTTCTTGTGCAGCTCCGGGTCCTCGGCGATCACCGCCGGCTCGACCATGGCGGCGTCCCGCTCGGGCACGTAGCGCTGGGAGAGCTGCGAGTAGGAGAAGTGCCGGTGCCGGATCAGCTCGTGCGTGAACGACCGGGAGACGCCGCTGAAGTAGAAGCTCACCGAGCCGTGCTCCAGCACGGACAGGTGACCCACCTCCAGGATGTGCGCCAGGTAGCCGGCGTTCGTCGCGGTGACCGGGTTCGGCTTCTTCCAGCTCTGGTAGCAGGCCCGGCCGGCGAACTCGGCGAGCGCCTGCCCGCCGTCGGCGTCGGTCGACCACGGCACCTCGTCCGGCGCCTGGAACTGGGTCCACGCGATCAGCTTGACCTGGGGCTGCACCATCTCCGGCATGCCGAGGACTGTAGTTGCCCGTCGTCCGGCGTGGAAATCGGGCACGCGGCCGACCGGCGTCGGCGTGCCCGGGCCGGCGGGCGGTCAGACGTAGAGCGAGGGGAACGGCGCCCAGGGCAGGTTGCGGACCACCGAGAAGACCGCCCAGGCGGCCAGGAAACCACCGAGCACCTTCGGGCTGAACTGCGGCTCGGGCAGCCGCCAGCCGAACGCCCGGTTGCCGGCCCAGGCGACGAAGAGCCAGGCCAGGAACGGCAGCGCGAAGACGAAGAGGAAATGGTGCCGGGCGGCGGCCGGCAGGTCGCCGTGCAGCACGAACCAGAGCGCGCGGGTGCCGCCGCAGCCCGGGCAGTCCAGCCCGGTGGTGAGCTTGAGCAGGCAGGTCGGCCGGGCGTCCGGATCGCTCCGGGTGGGGTCGCTGATCAACGCGTACGTCATGCCGAGGCCGACGCAGGCCAGCGCGGCCAGCGGCACCGCCCAACGCGGGGCGCGGTCGTGCAGGCGCAGCACCATGCGGGTGAACCGGTCCGGCTCGACGGGCTGGTAGACCACCTCGGCCGGCCACACCGCCCCGGCGGGCCCGTGCGGCTCCGGGTGCGTGGGCTGCTCCGGGTGCGTGGGCGCGTCCGGGTGCGTGGGCGCGTCCGGGTGCGGGTGCGGCGTGGTAGCGGGCCGGTCGACGCTCGTCACGAGGTCACCGTACACCGGCCACGCCCACCAGCGCGGCGGCCAACGGCGCGGCCAGGTCACCGGCGGCCGGCGGGGCGACCGCGTCCAGGCCGAGCCAGCCGGCCAGCCGGTACAGCTCGGCGGCGAGCGCCACGGCCGTCTCCCCCGGGTCGGCGCCCGGCTCCAGCCAGGCCGCCGGCACCAGCAGGACGCCCGCCTTCCGGTCGGCCTTGAGGTCGACCCGGGCGGTGAACCGCTCGCCCTGCCGGAACGGCAGCACGTAGTAGCCGTACACCCGCTGGGGCGCCGGCACGTAGATCTCGATGCGGTAGGTGAAGCCGAAGAGCCGCTCCGTGCGGGCCCGCTCCCAGACCAGCGGGTCGAACGGGCTGACCAGCGTGTTGCCCCGCACCCAGCGGGGCAGCCGGGCGTCGGCGTGCAGGAAGGCCGGCTGCCGCCACCCCTGGACGGTGACCGGGGTCAGCTCGCCCGCCTCGACCAGCTCGGCGATCGCCTGCCGGGCCCCGGCCACCGGCAGGCGGAAGTAGTCCCGCAGCTCCGGCTCGGCGGCGACGCCCAACGACCGGGCCGCGAGCGCCACCAGGGCCCGGTGCGCCTCGGCGACGGTCGGGGTGGGCGCGTCGAGCACGGCCGCCGGCAGCACCCGCTCGGGCAGGTCGTAGCGGCGGGCGAACGAGTTCGTGCGGTCGGCGGCGGTGACCTCACCGGCCCAGAACAGGAACTCCAGCGCCCGCTTGACGGCCGACCAGTTCCACCCCCAGTTGCCGGTCTCCCGGGGCGCGTCGTGCTCGATCTCGGCGGCGGTGAGCGGGCCCCGGGCGGCCACCTCGTCACGGACCCACGCGACCAGCTCGGGTTGCTCCTGCGCGATCCGGCGCATCCCGCCCCACGCCTCGTCGCGCGCCTTGGCCATCCGCCAGCGCAACACCGGGTGCAGCCCCACCGGGACCAGCGACGCCTCGTGCGCCCAGTATTCGAACAGCTCGCGGGGGCGGCGGTAGGCGGCGGTGTCGAGCAGCGCGGTCGGGTAGGGCCCGAGCCGGCTGTAGAGCGGCAGGTAGTGCGCGCGTTGCAGGACGTTCACCGAATCCATCTGGATCAGCCCGACCCGGTCGAGCACCCGGCGCAGGTGCCGGCGGGTGGGCACGCCGGCGGGCGTCGGGTCGGCGAAGCCCTGGGCGGCCAGCGCGACCCGGCGGGCCTGGGCGAGCGAGAGCGATTCCGGTGCGGCCATCGTCGCGACCCTAATCCACCGGTACGACGCGGACGGTGCGGCGGCTGGACCGGTCGACCGCCGGGGCATAGAACTGGACGGGTGCCCACCATCCGCCGGGAGGAACCGGACGACGCCGAGGCGATCGCCCGGGTGCACGTCCACGGCTGGCAGGCCGGGTACGCCGGCATCATGCCCGCCGAGGTGCTGCGCCGGCTGAACCCGGCCGCCTGGGCACAGCGCCGCCGCGACCTCGGCACCGCCGACCCGGAGCACCCGTTCACCACGCTTGTCGCCGAGGCCGACGGGGAGGTCACCGGCTTCACCACGTTCGGGCCGTACCGGAACAACCAGGACCGCGGCGACCTCGACCCGGCGTACGGCGAGTTGCTGGCCCTCTATCTGGAGCCGGCGTACTGGGGTTCGGGCACCGGCGCGGCGCTGCTCGCCGCCGCCCGGGCCGGGCTGGCCGGGCAGGGCTGGACCGAGTACCGGCTCTGGGTGCTCGCCGACAACGCCCGGGCCCGCCGCTTCTACGAGCGGGCCGGGCACTCACCGGACGGCGAGGAGTCCGCCTACCCGGTGCCGTTGCACGGTGGGCGCGATCCGGTCCTGCTCCGCGAGCTGCGGTACACCGCCCGGCTCGACCGCTGACCCGGCCGGCCCGGCGTCGCCCGCCGGCCCGGCGCCGCCGGCCGGGACCGCCCAGCGGCGGATCGGCAGGCCGAGCAGCAGCGCCAGGCTGATCCACACGTAGGTGTTGCTGCCGAGGAAGCCGTCCACGCCGGTGAAGTCCTTCTCCCAGGACCAGACGATCCGGCTGCACAGCAGCGCGTACCCGATCAGCGCGGCGGCCAGCAGCAGACGGCGCCGCCGGCTGCGGGCGGGGGCCGCCATGCCGTTGTCGACCAGCAGGATCAGCCCCGGCAGCAGCCAGACCAGGTGGTGCACCCAGGTCACGGGGCTGACCAGGCACATCACCGCACCGGTCAGGGCCAGGCCGGTGGCCTCGTCGCCGGCGGACACCGCGGCCCGGCAGCGCCAGCCCCAGACCGCCAGCGTGGCCAGGACCAGCAGCAGCCAGGCCACGGTGCTCGGATGCTCCGGGTCGAGCCGGGCGACCACGCCGCGCAGCGACTGGTTGGAGACGAACGCCAGCTCACCGACCCGGTCGGTGTTCCACAGCGCCTCGGTCCAGAACTCGCGGGACGCGTCCGGGAAGAGGCCGGCGGCGACGAGCGTGGCGACGGCGGCCGAGCCGACCGCGGTCGCGGCGGCCCGCCAGCGGCCGGTGACCAGCAGGTAGACGATGAAGATGCCCGGGGTCAGCTTGATCGCGGTGGCCAGGCCGATGCCCACGCCGGCCCAGCGGTTGCCGGCCGGCAGCAGCCGGAGCAGGTCCACCGCCACCAGGAACAGCAGCAGCATGTTGACCTGACCGAAATTGACCGTCTCGCGCATCGGCTCGTACGCGGCGGCCAGGCAGAGCGCGACCGCGAGCGTGAACCAGCGGGTCCAGCCGGCCCGACGGGCCACCGGGTCCAGCAGCCACCAGATCACCACGGCGCTGACCACCACCGTCGCCGCCACGCTCACCACGATCGCCGCGCCCCACGGCAGGTACGCCATGGGCAGCATGACGAGCGCCGCGAACGGCGGGTAGGTGAAGCCGTACTGGGTGCCGGCCTTGAGGAAGTCGTAGATCTCGCCGCCGTCACGCGCCCAGTAGGTGAGCGCGCCGTGGTAGACCCTCAGGTCGAAGAAGCCGTGCCGCACCGCCGCCACGGAGAGGAACCCGGTGACCGCCGCGGCGAGCGCCGCCACGGCCACGACCTGCGCGGTCGTCCGCCCGGCACCCTGCGCCACCGTCCTCCTCCTCGCCCTGCGTAGGCTCACGTGCCATGGCTGCAGGCTACGTCCGCCCCGCGCGTCCCGAGGACGTCGCCGAGATCGCACGCATCCAGCTCGCGACCTGGCGGGTCGCGTACCGCCGGATCCTGCCCCGGCACGTGCTCGACAACCTGGACGAGGCGTACCTCGCCCGGCGGTGGGACGCGGCGGTGCAGGAGCCGCCCTCGGGCGCGCACCGGGTGCTGGTCGCCGTCGAACAGGCCGCGCAATCGTATCTGGTGGGGTTCGCCGCCTCCGGTCCGGCCGACGCCGAGGCGCTCGCCCCGGGCGAACCGGCCGACGCGTTCGACTCGGGCGTGGCCGCGGTGACCGACCTGCTGGTCGAGCCGCGGTGGGGGCGGCGCGGGCACGGCAGCCGGCTGCTCGCCGCCGCCGTCGAGCACTGGCGCGCGGACGGGCTCACCCGCGCGGTGGCGTGGGCGTTCGACGCGGACGCGGCGACCCGCGCGTTCCTCGGCTCGACCGGCTGGGAGCCGGACGGCGCGACCCGGGCGCTGGACGTGGACGACATGCTGGTGCCCCAGCTCCGGCTGCACGTGGCCGTCCCGGAGGAAGCGGCGCCGGCGCAGCGATGAGTTTCCGGCCGGCCGCCGGTCTGCCCTCGACGGGTGGCGCCGGCGGTCCCGGCACGGGGCGGGACCGCCGGCGCCACCGGTCAGCCCTTGTCCGCGCCCTCGTTGGCGCCGCGCACGAAGTAACGCTGGAAGATCACGAAGAGCACCGCCACCGGGATGGTGGCCAGCAGCGCCGCGCCGAGCTTCAGCGGATACTGGTTGCCCTTGCCGAGCGAGCCGCCGACCAGGTCGGCCAGGCCACGGGGCAGCGTGAACAGGCCCGGGTCCTGCACCGAGACGAGGCTGTGCGGGAACTCGTTCCAGGAGCCCTGGAACGACAGGATGGTCAGCGTGATCAGCGCCGGTCGGGCCATCGGCAGCACCACCGACCAGAACGTGCGGAAGACACCGGCGCCGTCGATCCGGGCCGCCTCCTCCACGCTGACCGGGATCGACTCGAAGAACTGCTTCATGATGAACACGCCGGCCGCGTCGGCGAGCAGCGGCACGATCAGGCCGGCGTAACTGTCGTACAGGCCGATCTGCTTGAGCACCAGGAACTTCGGGATCAGCAGCACCACGCCCGGCACCGCCATCACCGCGATGACGGCGGCGAACAGCCCGGCCCGGCCCCGGAAGCGCAGCCGGGCCAACGCGTAGCCGGCGAGCGAGTCGAAGAACACCCGGCCGAGCGTGACCAGCACGGTGACCAGCAGCGAGTTGCCGAGCCAGAGCGGGAAGTTGGTGCCGGAGAAGATCCGTTCGAAGCCGGCCAGCGTGAGCGGGTCCGGGATCGGCGACAGCGGGTTGGCCGCCGCGTCCGGCTCGGTCTTGAACGAGTTGCCGAGCTGGATCACGAACGGGTAGAGGAAGACCAGTCCGAAGAAGATCAGGACGGCGTATCCGAGGAAGCGGTTGGCCCGGGCGCGCGGCTCGCGGTCGCGACGGCGCGCGACCGGCGCCGGCCGGTCGGTCAGCACGGCCATGTCAGGACCCCTCCGGTACGCGTCGCCGCCACCACCGGCCGCGCCGGTTGCCGTCCCGGTCGGCCATCAGCCGGCGCTGGAACAGGGTGAGCAGGATGATGATCAGGAACAGCACGAACGAGATGGCCGCGCCGGAGCCGTAGTCGAAGTCGCGGAACGCGGTCCGGTACGACAGGTACGCCGGGGTGAGCGTGGTCTTGGCCGGGTCACCCTGGCTCATCACGTACACCTGGTCGAAGACCTGCCAGGAGCCGATCAGTCCCAGCGTGACCACGAGGAACGTGGTGGGCTTGAGCAGCGGCAGCGTGACGTACCGGAAGCGCTGCCAGCGGGACGCCCCGTCGAGCATGCCGGCCTCGTCCAGCGCCACCGGGACGTTCTGCAACGCGGCCAGGTACATCAGCATGAACGTGCCCGAGGTGGTCCAGATGACCAGGCAGATGATCGACATCATGGCCACGCTGGGCCCGGAGAGCCACTCCCACCAGCTCAGCCCGAACGGGCCGCCGGAGGTGAGCGCGGCCGGCGGGGTGTCCAGCCCGAACGCGCCGAGGACCAGGTGCAGGACGCCGCGCCCGTCGGCGAACCACTCCGGCCCGTCGACGCCGAGCAGGCCGAGCAGCCGGTTGACCGCGCCGGAGTTGGCGAACAGGAACAGGAAGACCACGCTGACCGCGACCGAGCTGGTCACGGACGGGAAGTAGAACGCGCTGCGGAAGAAGCCCTTCCCCTTCAGCAGCCGGTTGTTGACCACCAGGGCGAGACCGAGCGCGAGCGCGGTCTGCACCGGCACCACGATCGCCACGTAGTAGATGTTGTTGCGGATGGCGGTCATGAAGTCGCGGCGGGCGAGCCCGTCGTCGGTGAACAGCCGGCTGTAGTTGTCGCCGCCGACGAACGGCACGTCGCCGGTGAACGGGCTGCCCTGGCCGTTCCAGTCGGTGAGGCTCACCCAGAGCGCCATCAGGATCGGCAGCAGCAGGAAGAGCCCGAGGATCACGATCACCGGCGCGACGAAGAGCCAGCCGGCCAGGTTCTCGTTACTGCGGATGCCGCCCGTACGGCGACGCGGCGGGCCGGCCGACGCGGTGCCCGGCGCGGCGAGCGTGTCCGTTGCCATTCCCTCCTCCTTCGCTCGGGGAAGGTGGAAGGAGGGGCCCCTTGTTAACACCCGTCTGTTAACAGGGGGCCCCTCCTTGCACCTCAGCCGCCGAGCGCCGCCTTGGCGTTCTTGTCGAAGTTGGCCAGGATCGTCTTCGGGTCACCGGTGGTCAGGCCCTGGAGGCCGGCCTCCAGGTCCCGCAGCACGCTGTCCATCTTCGGCGCGTTCACCGGGCCCTGGGCGTACTCGACGCCGTCGATGAACGGCTTGTCCGCCGGGAACGCGCCGGTGTACTGGTCGCGGACCGACTGGCGGGACGGCATCACGCCGAACGCCTTCGCGAAGCCGATCTGCTGCTCGCCGGCGGTCATCGCCTCGACGAACTTGATCGCCTGCTCCTTGTACTTCGACTTGGCCGCGATGCCCCAGCACTGGGTGAAGGAGAGCGTGCCCTGACCCTTCGGGCCGGCCGGCAGCGGCACCACCTTGTACTTCACGTTCGGGAAGTCGTTCTGCAGGGCGCCCTTGATCCAGTTGCCCTCGATGGTCATCACGGCCTTGCCCTTGCCGAACGCCTCGCCGGACCAGCCGGAGTCGAGCTGCTTCGGGAACTTCGCGTAGCCGTTGGTGAGCAGCGACTTGACGTACTGGAGGGCCTGGAGGTTCTCCGGGGTGTCCGCGGTCGGCTGCTTGCCGTCCTTGCTCATCAGCCAGCCGCCGTTCTGCACCATGAACGCGCCGATGCGGTCCCGGGTGTCGCCGAGCGCGAGCGCGACCTGCCCCTTGGCCTTGATCTTCTGGCTGACGGCGGTGAGCTGGTCCCAGGTGGTCGGCACGTCGGCGTCGGTCAGGCCGGCCTTGGCCCACAGGTCGGTGTTGATCTGGAGCGCCAGGGTGGAGAAGTCCTTCGGCGCGCAGTAGAGCTTGCCGTCGTAGGTGAACGCGGTGCGCAGGCTCTCGTAGAAGTCGTCGGAGTTGGCGACCTTGTCCCCGTACGGCTCCAGCGCGCCGACGCTGGCGAAGTCGGCGAAGCGGGCCGCGTCGACGTAGAAGACGTCCGGCGGGGTGCCGCCGGCCAGCGCCTGGCCGAGCTGCTGGGTGAGGTCCTGCGCCGGGGTGACGGTGGCGGAGTTGCCGGAGGAGCCGGCCCACGCGGCGGCGGCGTCCTTCACGGCCTTGGTCTCGGCGTCCCCGGAGGAGCCGATCAGGATCTGCAGGCTGGCCGGGCCGCTGGACTGCTTGGTGTCGGTGGCCGAGTCGTCGAAGCCGCTGCCGCAGGCGGCGGAGCCGAGCAGGGCGACGGCGGCGACGCCGGCCACCGCGGCCCGGGTGAGCATCCGTGGTGTCATCTGTTTCTCCTGGTGGGGGATGGGATCACGCCGAGTGCCGGAGCACCAGCGAGGGGTCGAGCAGCAGTTGGGGGTCGCGTTGTTGCCCGTCGAGCAGCCCGGTGAGCAGCTCGACACAGCGGGCGGCGGCCTCGCCGAGCGGCTGGCTGACGCTGCTCAGCCCGACCGCGGCGGCCACCGGGGTGTCGTCGAAGCCGACGACCGCCACGTCGGTCCCGGCGTCGCGGGCGGCCTGCCACGCGCCGAGGGCCAGCGAGTCGCTGGCGCAGACCAGCGCCGTCGGCGGCGCGTCGAGGGCGAGCAGCGCGCGGGCCTCGCGCTCCCCCTCGGCGATGCCGTCCTCGGTGGCGCGGTCCGGTGCGGCGCCGTCGAGGCCGACCTCCGCCATCGTGGTACGCCAGCCGGCGCGCCTGTCGTCACCGACGCCGGAGCCGGCGGGCCAGCCGAGGAACGCGATCCGACGGTGGCCGGCGGCGAGCAGGTGCCGGGTGGCCTGGGCGGTGCCGGCAGCGCCGTCCACGTCGACCCAGGGGTGCGCCTCCGGCGTGTCCCAGGGCCGGCCGAACGTCACGAACGGCACCTTCCGCTCGGCCAGCCACGCGGTACGCGGGTCGCGGTGCTTGGTGCCGGTGAGCACGAACGCGTCCAGGTCGTACGCGCCGAGCAGGTCGTCGTAGGTGGCGATCTCGTCGTCGTCGTGGCGGGCGGTGTAGAGCATGACCCGGTAGCCGGTGGCGTCGGCGGTCTCGGTGAGGCCGTGCAGGAAGCGGTCGAGCACGGAGCCGTTGATGCCGTCCCGGGTGGGCTCGATGCGGACGGCGATGAGCCGGGACCGCCCGGTCCGCATCTGGCGGGCGGCCTGGTTGGCCCGGTAGCCGAGCACGGCGATGGCCTCCCGCACCCGGCGGCGGGTGTCCTCGCGGACGATGTGCGGGGCGTTGAGCACGTTGGAGACGGTCTGCCGGCTGACCTGGGCATGCCGGGCCACGGTCGCGATGGTTACCTTTTCTCCCACGAAATCCCTCTCGCCGCCTTGAACGATCCAATGCCGATGCGGCAGGATTAGATCGTTCAAAGTTTCTGGAATGTTTCGCACTCTGCACCCGGCCGCAGCCAGTTGTCAAGACATCCGCGCCACCGATCAGCACCAGGAGTTCCCCCGTGACCGAACGCCGCCTCCAACCACTGCTGCACGACCTGGTCGGGGTGGTGCACGCCCCCACGAGCGCGCTCGGCGACGCGGCCGGTCAGCTCCGGCCGCACGGCGTCCAGGGCGTCTTCCACGCCGACGCCCGGGTGCTCTCCCGCGCCGAGCTGCGCCTCGACGACCGGGCGCCGGAGCCGATCGCGAACGGCGCCGCCGGCCCGCACGGCGCCCGCTTCGTCGCCCTGGCCCGCTGGCTCGGTGACCCCACCCCCGACCCGACCGTCCGGGTCGAACGCACCCGACGGGCCAGCCCGGCCGGTCTCACCGAGGAGATCGTGGTGTCGTCCACCGCCGCCGAGCCGGTCCGCACCACCGTCACCGTGGACCTGGCCTGCGATCTAGCCCCGATCGAGCAGGTCAAGACCGGCCACGCCGGTCAGCCGCTGGAGGCCGGGGCCGGCGAGCCGGGCCGGGTGCAGTGGGCCGCCGACGGCCTCACCGTGACCGTGACCGGCGCGGGCGCCACCGTGGACGCCACCGGCGAGCGCGCCGTCGCACCGCGCCTGAGCTGGGCGGTCGCCGTCGACCCGGGCGACTCGGTCACGCTGCGCTGGCGGCTCGCCGTCACCGACCCGCGGGCCGTGGTGACCGCCGCGCCGCCCGGCCCGGGCTGGGCCGAGCCCCGGGTCGCCGCCGACGACCGCCGACTGCTCCGGCTGCTCGACCGGTCCCTGGCCGACCTGCACGCGCTGCGCCTGGCCGAGCCGGCCCACCCGGAGGACGTCTTCCTCGGCGCCGGCGTGCCCTGGTTCCTCACCCTGTTCGGCCGGGACAGCCTCTGGGCCGCCCGGATGATGCTGCCGCTCGGCACCGAGCTGGCCGCCGGCACGCTGCGGGTGCTGGCCCGTCGGCAGGGCACCCGGGTCGACCCGGCCACCGGCGAGCAGCCCGGCAAGATCCTGCACGAGCTGCGCCGGCACGAGTTCGCCCCGAACGAGGGGCTGCGGCTGCCGCCCGCGTACTACGGCACCGTCGACGCGACCATGCTCTGGGTCAGCCTGCTGCACGACGCCTGGCGCTGGGGCCTGCCCGCCGACCAGATCGAGCCGCTGCTGCCGCACCTGGAGGCGGCGCTGCACTGGCTCGGCGAGCACGCCGACGCCGACGGCGACGGCTTCGTCGAGTACGTCGACACCACCGGCCACGGCCTGGCCAACCAGGGCTGGAAGGACTCCGGCGACGCGGTGCGCTTCCGCGACGGCCGGCTGGCCGCGCCGCCGATCGTGCTGGCCGAGGTGCAGGGGTACGCGTACCGGGCGGCCACCGACGGGGCGGACCTGCTGGACGCGTTCGGTCGTCCGGACGCCGACCGCTGGCGCGGCTACGCCGACCGGCTCGCCACGAGGTTCCGCACGGCGTTCTGGGTGGACGGCCGCCACGGCCCGCAACCCGCGCTGGCACTGGACCGGGACAAGCGCCCGGTCGACGCGCTGACCAGCAACATCGGCCACCTGCTCGGCACCGGGCTGCTGTCGGACGCCGAATCGGCCCAGGTGGCGGCGCTGCTCTCCACCGAGGCGATGGCCGGCGGCTTCGGGCTGCGCACCATGTCCACCGACGACGCCGGGTTCAGCCCGCTGTCGTACCACTGCGGTTCGATCTGGGCGCACGACACCGCGATCGTGCTCGCGGGGCTGGCCCGCGACGGGCACCGGGACGCGGCGCTACGCCTCGCCGACGGCCTGCTCGCCGCCGCCGAGGCGTTCGACTACCGCCTGCCCGAGCTGTACGGCGGCGACGACCGGGCGGCGCTCGGCCGGCCCGTGCCCTACCCGGCGGCGTGCCGCCCGCAGGCCTGGTCGGCGGCGTCGGCCGTGCTGCTGCTCCAGGCCGGTCTCGGCGTCTACCCCGACGTGCCGAACGGCCGGGTCGACCTGCGCCCGCTGGCCGGCCCGGAACTGGGCGCGCTCAGCGCGACCAACCTGCGCATCGCCGGCACCCCGGTGACGGCCACGGTCACCCACACCGGCCACCCCACCCTGACGGACCTGCCTCCCACCCTGCACCCCGCCCACATCCCCACCCCCCGCCAACCCGCCACCCCCACCGCCCCCAGGCGTTGATCATGAAGTTGGCGGCCTTGTCGATCTCCACAAGCGCCGCCAACTTCATGGTCACCGAAGCCGGTCCGGGTGCTCGACGGCGGTGATCAAGGAGTTCGGGTCGGGTCGGGGCGGTGGGGTCGGGCGGGGTGGAGTTCGGCTACCAGTTCGTCGTCCTCCATCGCGCCCGTCGGGCGGAAGCCGAGTGCGGTGTAGAGACCGGCGGCCGCGGTGTTGTCCGGGTGGTAGCTCAGTCGGATCGGCCGGCCCGCCTCGGCCAGCCAGTCGGCCAGCGTGCGTACCGTGGCGCGGCCCAACCCCCGGCCCTGCTCGGCGGCGTCGATGACCATGCCGCCGATCCAGCGGGAGCCGTCGTCGTCCACGCCCCACATCACGTGCCCCACCACGGTGTCGTCGGCGTACACGGCGAGCGAGTTCCAGACCTCCGAGTGCGTGGAGAGCAGCAGGTAGCGGGCGGCCAGCGCGGCGACGAAGGCGCGCTGGTCGTCGCGCGGGGCCACGTCGGCCACCGGCCGCCAGTTGTCGTCGTCCACCGGCCGCAGGGTCACCCGGCGGCCGAGACGGTCACGCTCTCCAGAGTCGATCATGGCGGTCAGCCTAGGCTCGGCTCCGCCCACCGACCATCGATTTCGCCGAGGTCACCGCGACCCGGTCGGGTCCGCCGGCACCGACCGCCCCGGGAGGCGACAGGAGGGGCCCCCTGTTATGCGTATTGCGTTAACCGGGGGCCCTTCCTTCACGTCAGTCGGCGGCGGCGAGGGCGACGCGGTCGAGGTACGGGCGCGGGTCGCCGGCGCCGAGGTCGGTGACCCCGGCGCTGCGCAGGGCGCCGATCGCCAGGGTCCGACGCACGGCGGCGAAGGTGATCACGTGGCCGATGGTGCCGCCCAACGTGTGCGTGGACGGGGGCGTGCAGGTGGTGTCGACGAACGTGTCCGCCAGGGTGCCGTCGGCAAGCGTCCGGGCCACGAAGGCCCGCCAGTCGCGGCCGGCGACCGCGTGCCGGGCGGCCAGGCCGGTCATCGACCGGTCGCTCTCGTCGGGCCACTCCCCGCCGCGCAGCGCCGAGAGCCAGTGCTCCTCCTGGGTGACCATGGCGTTGACCAGCGAGCGGAGCGTCGGCTGCTCGTCGATGGTCTCCACGGACACGGTGACGGGCCGGTCGAGGACCCGGTCGTCGAGACCGGCGGCGCGGTCGATGATCGCGGTGAGCGTCTGGACGTGGTGGTCGACCAGATGTTGGAGAACGTTCATCGGGGTCTCCTGACGTGCGGCCGGCAGCCGCAGGCCACCGGGCGGTTGGAAGTGGACGCCGCTGGGGCAGGGCAACTCCAGCTCGCGGAAGGTCAGCGGCCGACGCCGCCGGACCGCGGTCGGGGCGAAGCCGTACGACCGACGGAAGGCACGGGTGAACGCCTCGTGCGAGCCGTACCCGGCCTCGACCGCGATGTCGAGGACCGTCCGGTCGCTGGTGACGAGCCGATGGGCCGCCCGTTCCAGGAGCAGGCGTCGACGCAGCACGCCCGGCGGTTCGCCGGTGGCCGCGGCGACCAGCCGGTCGAAGTGGAACCGGGACAGGTGGGCCCGCGCGGCCAGGTCGACCGGGGCGACCTCCGGATCGTCGAGCGCCGCCTGGAGCACGTCGAGGAGGCCGGTGAGTCCGTCCGTCGAGGTCATGTGCCCAGCCTGCACCCGCCGACGACCGCGCCGCTTGATCGCCGTTGCGCAGCCGCACACCGCACGGCGCAGGTGGCCGCACCGGCACACCGCCGGCCGGCGGCAGCCGACGGGCCGGCCGGCGCGGCGGGAATCAGTCGAGCAGGGCGTCCAGGCCGACGGTCAGGCCCGGCCGGCGACCCACCTCGCGGACCGCCAGCAGCACACCGGGCATGAACGAGGCCCGGTCGTACGAGTCGTGCCGGATGGTCAGCGTCTCACCGGTGGTGCCGAACAGCACCTCCTGGTGGGCGACCAGGCCGGTGGCGCGCACCGCGTGCACGCGTACCCCGTCGATGTCGGCGCCCCGGGCGCCGGCCACCTCGTCGCGGGTGGCGTCCGGCGCGGGACCGAGACCGGCCTCGGCGCGGGCCGCCGCGATCAGCCGCGCGGTGTGGGTGGCGGTGCCGCTCGGTGCGTCCAGCTTGCGCGGGTGGTGCTGCTCGACGATCTCGACCGACTCGAAGTGCCGGGCGGCGCGCGCCGCGAACTGCATCATCAGCACCGCGCCGATGCCGAAGTTGGGCGCGATCACCACGCCCACCGACGGCCGGTCGGCCAGCCAGTCCCGCACCTGGGCCAGCCGCTGCTCGGTGAAGCCGGTGGTGCCGACCACCGCGTGGACGCCCCGCTCGACGCACCAGCGCAGGTTGTCCATGACGGCGTCGGGGGTGGTGAAGTCGACGACCACGCCGGCCCCGGCGTCGGCCACCGCGGCCAGGTCGTCGCCCTGGTCGACGGCGGCCACCAGTTCCAGGTCGGTGGCGGCGTCGACCGCCTTGCAGACCTCCAGGCCCATCCGGCCCCGGGCACCCAGCACACCGACCCGCGCCGCCTCGGCCGGGCCCTTCTCCCGCACGTCAGTCACGGGGCACAACCTATCCCAATCGGGACGCGCCCCACCCGCCGGACCGGTCAGCGGTCGACCGGGAACGCGCCGGAGTCGAACGGGCCGACCACGGCCAGCGACATCGGCCGGCCGAGCAGCTCGGCGGCG
This sequence comes from Micromonospora sp. AKA38, assembly GCF_027925725.1. Lineage (NCBI taxonomy): Bacteria > Bacillati > Actinomycetota > Actinomycetes > Micromonosporales > Micromonosporaceae > Micromonospora > Micromonospora sp. AKA38. The sequence goes on from NZ_BNEI01000002.1 coordinate 615,534, forward strand.
AGGTCGTTCACGTCCGCCAGCGTCACCGCGTCCACCCGGGCCAGCAGCTCGTCCACCGGCATCAGGTTGCCGTAGAGCAGCTCGCCCTTGGCCAGCCGGCTCATCCGGGAGCCGGTGTCCTCCAGCCCGAGCACGAACGAGCCCTTGCTCATTCCCTTGCCGCGGACCAGCTCGGCCTCGGTGACCCCCTCGGCGGCCACCCGGGCCAGCTCGGCCCGGGTCAGGGCCAGCACCTCGTCCACCTTGCCGGGCGCGCAGCCGGCGTAGACGGCGAACACGCCGCTGTCGGCGTACTGGCTGGCGTAGGAGTAGACCGAGTACGCGAGGCCGCGCTGCTCCCGGATCTCCTGGAACAGCCGGCTGGACATGCCGCCGCCGAGCACGTTGTTGAGCACGCCCAGCGCGAAGCGCCGCTCGTCGGTGCGGTCGATGGCGGGGCAGCCGAGCAGCACGTGCGCCTGCTCGGTCTCCTTCGGCTCGACAAGTGTGGTGGCCGGCTTCACGCGTACCGCCGGGGTGGTCGCGCGGTGCGGCGCCGGCGCGGCCGGGTCGGTGTCCAGCGGGGTGCCCCGCAGCGCCTGCCGGACCAGCTTGACCACGGCGGCGTGGTCGAGGTTGCCGGCGGCGGCGATGACGATCTGCGGCGCGGTGTACCGGCTGCGGTAGAAGTTCTGGATCTGCCGCCGGGTCATCGGCGTGACCGTCTCCTCGGTGCCGGAGATGAGCCGGCCGAGCGGGTGGTCGCCGTAGACGGCGCGGGCGAACAGGTCGTGCACCTCGTCGCCGGGCTCGTCGTCGTGCATGGCGATCTCTTCGAGGATGACGCCGCGTTCGGTCTCCACGTCGGCGGCGGCCAGCACCGAGTCGGCGACCGCGTCGCACATCACGTCGATGGCCAGCGGCAGGTCCTCGTCCAGCACCCGCGCGTAGTAGCAGGTGTATTCCTTCGTGGTGAACGCGTTGGTCTCGCCGCCCACCGCCTCGATCTCGGACGAGATCTCCAACGCGCTGCGCTTCTTGGTGCCCTTGAAGAGCAGGTGTTCCAGGAAGTGCGCGGCGCCGGCCTGCGACCCGGTCTCGTCCCGGGAGCCCACCGCCACCCAGATGCCGAACGAGACGCTGCGCATCGCCGGGATCGCCTCGGTGAGCACCCGCAGGCCGCTGGGGAGCACGGTGCGCCGGACGGTGCCGCCGAGCGGGTCGTCGCTGAGGGTGCGGGTGACCGCCCGTGCCGCCGGGGTGGACGAACTCACGACAAACCTGCTCTCCGTGCCACGAGGGGTGGGGTGGGACGAACGACGGCTCCAGCCCGCCGTGCGACCTGGAGCCGTGGGCCGGCCCGGGCGACGCGGACGTCACCCGGGCCGGTCGGTCGATCAGCTGTGCCGGGTGCGGCGACGCGGGCGGTCGCCGCCCTCACCGCCACCCTCCGAGCGACGCTCGCCACCGCGGTCGCCGCCCCGGTCGCCACCGCGGTCGCCGCGGTCGCGCGGGCCACGGTCGCCGCCGCGGTCCCGGCCGGCCGGACGCTCGCCACCGGCGGCCTCGCCGGCGGCCGGCGCCTCGGCGCCCTCCGGACGGATCTTGTCCAGGTAGATCTTGCCGCGGGCGTCGATGTCGGCGATCTCGACCTCGACCTTGTCGCCGACGTTGAGGAAGTCCTCCACCTTGTCGACGCGCTTGCCGTCGCCCACCTTGGAGATGTGCAGCAGGCCGTCGCGGCCCGGCAGGAGCGAGATGAACGCGCCGAACGCGGCCGTCTTCACCACGGTGCCGAGGAACCGCTCCCCCACCTTCGGCAGGGTCGGGTTGGCGATGCCGTTGATCCGGTCCACCGCGGCCTGGGCCGACGGGCCGTTGGTCGCGCCGACGTAGATCGTGCCGTCGTCCTCGATGGAGATCTCGGCGCCGGTCTCGTCCTGGATCGCGTTGATGGTCTGGCCCTTCGGGCCGATCACCATGCCGATCTTGTCGACCGGGATCTTGACGGTGGTGACCCGCGGCGCGTAGTCGGACATCTCGGCCGGCGTCTCGATGGCCCGCTGCATCACGTCGAGGATGGTCTGCCGGGCCTCGTGCGCCTGCTGGAGCGCGGCGGCCAGCACGTCCGACGGGATGCCGTCGAGCTTGGTGTCGAGCTGGAGCGCGGTGACGAAGTCACGCGTGCCGGCGACCTTGAAGTCCATGTCGCCGAACGCGTCCTCGGCGCCGAGGATGTCGGTCAGCGTCACGTACTGGGTCTTGCCGTCGACCTCGTCGGAGATGAGGCCCATGGCGATGCCGGCGACCGGGGCCTTCAGCGGCACACCGGCCGAGAGCAGGCCCAGCGTCGAGGCGCAGACCGAACCCATCGAGGTGGAGCCGTTGGAGCCGAGCGCCTCGGAGACCTGCCGGATGGCGTACGGGAACTCCTCGCGCGACGGCAGCACCGGAATCAGCGCCCGCTCGGCCAGCGCGCCGTGGCCGATCTCGCGCCGCTTCGGCGAGCCGACCCGGCCGGTCTCCCCGGTGGAGTACGGCGGGAAGTTGTAGTTGTGCATGTAGCGCTTGCGGTTCTCCGGGGACAGCGTGTCCACCATCTGCTCCATGCGGAGCATGTTCAGCGTGGTGACGCCCAGGATCTGGGTCTCGCCGCGCTCGAACAGCGCCGAGCCGTGCACCCGCGGCAGCACGCCGACCTCGGCGCTCAGCGGCCGGATGTCGCGCGGACCGCGGCCGTCGATGCGGACCTGCTCGCGCAGCACCCGGTTGCGGACCTCGGACTTGGTCAGCGAGCGGAACGCGGCGGACAGCTCCTTCTCGCGGCCCTCGAAGCGGCCGGACAGCTCCTCGGCGACCTTGGCCTTGATGCGGTCCAGGGCCTCCTCGCGGTCGGCCTTACCGGCGATCTTGAGCGCCTCGGTGACGTCGGCGCGGGCCACGTCGGCCACCGCGTCGTACGCATCGTCCTGGTAGTCCAGGAACACCGGGAACTCGCTGACCGGCTTGGCGGCCACCTCGGCCAGCTCGCTCTGCGCCCGGCACAGCTCGCGGATGGCCGGCTTCGCGGCCTCCAGGCCGCTGGCCACGATCTCCTCGGTCGGCGCGGTGGCGCCGTCCGAGATCAGGGCCACCGCGTTCGGGGTGGCCTCGGCCTCGACCATCATGATCGCGACCTCGCCGTCGGCCAGGGTGCGACCGGCCACGACCATGTCGAAGGTGGCCCGGGCCAGCTCCTCCAGGGTCGGGAAGGCGACCCACTGGCCGTCCACGTGCGCGACCCGGGTCGCCCCGATCGGGCCGGAGAACGGCAGGCCGGAGAGCTTGGTCGACATCGAGGCGGCGTTGATGGCCACCACGTCGTACGGGTGCTGCGGGTCGAGCGCCAGCACGGTCTCGACGACCTGGACCTCGTTGCGCAGGCCCTTGACGAACGACGGGCGCAGCGGCCGGTCGATCAGCCGGCAGGTGAGGATGGCGTCCTCGCTGGGCCGGCCCTCGCGGCGGAAGAACGAGCCGGGGATCCGGCCCGCGGCGTACATCCGCTCCTCGACGTCGACGGTCAGCGGGAAGAAGTCGAACGACTCACGCGGCTGCTTGCCGGCGGTGGTGGCGGAGAGGACGACCGTCTCGCCGAGCTGGGCGACGACGGAGCCGGCGGCCTGCCGGGCCAGCCGGCCGGTGGAGAAGGTGATCTCACGGGTGCCGAAGGACCCGTTGTCGATCACGGCGGTGCGGGATTCGGTGCCGAGGTTGGTCTCGGTCATGTGCTGTGGTGCTCCTTCGCGTCGTCGGCCGACGACACGGGAACTGCTCAGGCGGCCGGTCTTCGATCGAAGCGCCCGGGTGGGCCGGCATGATGCCGGGATTCCCGGGGGCCACTACCGGAGACCGGTGCTGACCGGCTCCCTCTCGGGTCGTCGCGCGGCCGGGTTTCTTTCTGGTGGTACCGGAACGGGGGAGCGGCCGAGTGGCCACTCCCCCGTCAGGTCATCGGCGCAGGCCGAGCCGCTCGATGAGCGACCGGTAGCGGTTGATGTCCTTCTTCTGGACGTAGTTGAGCAGCCGACGGCGCCGGCCGACCAGCAGCAGCAGCCCACGGCGGCTGTGGTGGTCGTGCTTGTGCACCTTCAGGTGCTCGGTCAGCTCCGCGATCCGCTTGGTCAGGACCGCGACCTGCACCTCCGGCGAACCGGTGTCGCCCTCGGCGGTCGCGTACTCCTGGCGGATCTTGGCCTTGGCTTCCTGGTCGAGCGCCATGTTCTCCCTGTTTCGTGGGTGGTTCGATGAGGTCTGTCGGAGCGGTCGTGGCGACCGGTGCGACGGACCGGATTCCTCGCGCCCGCGGCGTCGTGCAGGCACGCGAGGCTCCCGTCGGTCAGCCGACGTCTCCGTCAGCCTACCAGCCCCGGACCGGCCCGGCCGGTCAAGGGCTCCCCCCGCGGGTCAGGACACCGCCCGTCGGGTGCGCTCCACGTCCTCGGCGATCTGCGCGACAAGTGGCTCGATCGCGTCGTACGTCCGTTGCTCGCGCAGGTGCGCCACGAAGTCCAGCGCCAGCCGCTCGCCGTACAGGTCACCGGAGAAGTCCAGGGCGTACGCCTCCACCCGGCGCTCCCGGCCGGAGAACGTCGGGTTCGTGCCGATCGACACCGCCGCCACGAGCGGGTCGCCGCCGCGACGCACCAGCCGGGCCGCGTACACCCCGTCGGCGGGCACCGCCGCGTACCGGTGGGTCAGCAGGTTGGCGGTGGGGTAACCCAGCTCACGTCCGCGCTGGTCGCCGCGGACCACCACGCCCTCGACCCGGTGCGGGCGGCCCAGCGCCGCCGCCGCCGCGCGCACGTCACCGGCGTCGACGCAGGAGCGGATGTACGTGGACGAGAAGACGGTGCCCGCCTCGGCGACCAGCGGGGCGCCCTCCACGCCGAAGCCGAACGTGCGGCCCAGCCGCTCCAGCAGCGCCACGTCACCGGCCGCCCGGTGCCCGAACCGGAAGTTGTCGCCGACCACGACCAGCGCGGCGTGCAGGTGCTCGGTGAGGATGTCGTGCACGAACGCCTCGGCCGGCAGCCGGGAGAACTCGGCGGTGAACGGCACCACGCAGAGCACGTCCACGCCGAGCGCCTCGATCAACTCCGCCTTGCGGGCCGGCTCGGTGAGCACCGCCGGGTGCGACCCGGGGCGGACCACCTCGGCCGGGTGCGGGTCGAACGTCACCACCACCGACTTGACACCCAGTTCCCGGGCGCGCGCCACGGCGTGCCCGATGGTGGCCTGGTGCCCCTGGTGCACCCCGTCGAAGACGCCGATGGTGACCACCGAACGCCCCCAGCCGCCGGGCGCCGCCTCGTACCCCCGCCACCGCTGCATGCCGTTCCTCCCCTGTCCGCCCGCGCGCCGTCAGGCCGGGGCCAGCACGATCTCCGCGCGGGCCCGCCCGTCCCGTTCGCTGACGATAGCGATCAGCCCGCCCGCCGGATCGAAGACCGCGTACGGACCGGCGATCCCGGCCGGGGCCAGCGGCCCGCCGTGGGACAGCGTGCGGGCCTCCTCGGCGGTGGCGTCCCGGCGCGGGAAGAACCGCGCGGCGGCGGCGTCCAGCGGCAGGTTCACCACCTCCGGCGCGCGCTGTTCGAGCTGCGCCAGGGTGGCCGCCTCGGCCAGCGCGAAGCCGCCGACCGCGGTACGACGCAGCGCGGTGAGGTGGCCGCCGACCCCGAGCGCCAGGCCCGCGTCCCGGGCGACGGCCCGGATGTACGTCCCGGACGAGCAGGTCACGTCCACGTCCACGTCCACCACGTCAGGGGTGTCCCGGCGGATGGCCAGCACGTCGAGGCGGGAGACGGTGACCCGGCGGGCGGGCAGGTCCACGCTCTCCCCGTCGCGGACCCGCTTGTACGCCCGCTCTCCGTTGATCTTGATGGCGCTCACCGCGCTCGGCACCTGGTCGATCTCGCCGGTCAGCGCCGCCAGCGCGGCCCGGACCGCGTCGTCGGTCACCCCCGCCGTGGCGGTGGTGGCGATCACGTCCCCCTCGGCGTCGTCGGTGACCGTGGCCTGGCCGAGCCGGATCGTCGCGGCGTAGCTCTTGCCCGCGCCGATCACGTAGGTGAGCAGCCGGGTCGCCCGCCCCACCCCGATCACGAGCACACCGGTGGCCATCGGGTCCAGCGTGCCGCCGTGCCCGACCCGGCGGGTCCGGGCCAGCCGCCGGATGCGGGCCACCACGTCGTGCGACGTCATGCCGCCGGGCTTGTCGACCACGATCAGACCGTCTGCGCTCACGACCGCCAAGCCTGCCAGACGGCGGCGACCGACCCCGCGGGGGATACCGCCGGGGTCGACGAGGTGTCAAGATCATGCGCCCTCGTCCGCCGCCACCGGAAGTCCGATGACCGATCACCGCGCCACCCCCGAGCCCGACCCCGCCGACCCGCTGTCCGCGGATGCCCTGGGGCGGGTTCCCGAGTGGCTCCGCCAGGCCGCTCCGGACGCCGAGCCCACCCGCCTCGAACGCTGGCGCATCGGCCTGGCCCGGCACTCGGGCAAGCTGCTCGGCGGCGCGGTCGCGGTGCTGCTGCTGGCCTGCGCCGGGGTGGTCACCACGGTCGGCTACCAGGGCTACCGACGCTGGCAGGCGACACCGGTGGCCCATCCGACGGTCAGCCCGCCCAGCGGCGAGCAGGCCGTCACCTCGGCGTCGCCGCCACCGGCCACCGGGCCGTTCGACGGCACCCCGGCCGCCGGCTTCCCGCAGGGCGCGGCCGGGATCGCGCTGCCCCGGGCCAAGCGGACCGGCGCGTTCACCGAGAAGCAGGTGGCCGACACGCTGGCCAAGGTACGCAAGGCGCTGGTGACCGCCCGGCTGGACCGCGCGTTCTTCACCGCGAAGGATCCGGAGCGGTTGGTCCGCCAGTTCGCGCCGGACGCCCGGCCCGACCTGCGCCGCGACGTCCCCTCCGGCGAGGTGGGCAGCTACGCCACCCGGCTGGCCCCCGGCGCCCGGCTCACCGCCGACCAGCCCCGGGTCAAGGGCCGGATCAGCTACCGGGTCACCAAGGATCCGCACGGCATCCGGATCCTGGCGGTCACCACGAACTTCGTCTGGGCGTACGCGTTCCGCACCGCGAGCGCCGAGCCGGGCGACGGTGTCGTGGTGGTGCACGACACCGTGGTGTGGAGCGTGCCCCACCCGGACGACGTGCGCCGCGGCTCGCTCGGGCTCTGGATCGAGAAGTCCGACTCGTACGCCTCCAACATCGACTGCGCGGCCTGGGACAAGGGCCTGCTCGCGCTCGGCAAGCCCTCGTTCGGCGGTCCCGTCGACCCGGATCCGGACGCGGTCTTCGACCCGGACAAGACCCTCGACCTCCCGGACACCTGCTGACCCCGCGCCACCGACCCGCACCTTCCCGCACGAACGACAGGAATCCGCGATGAGCACCGATCCGCCGACCGGGCCGCACCGCGCCCGGGTGGACCTGCCCGACTGGATGCGCGCCCCGGAGCCGCCCCGACGTACGCTCGGCCGCCGCGTCTCCGAACTGGTCGACGGCGTTCCGGCGCTGGCGGCGGCGCGGCGCCGCCTCTGGGCCCGGCGGGACCGGACCCGGTTCAGTGAGCGGCGCCCGGTGCTCTCCGCGATCGTGTCCTTCGTGGTGGTGGCCGTGACGGCCACGTTGCTGGTCGCGGGTGCGTCCTACCTGCTGTGGCGGATCAGGCACCACCAGGTCTGACCATCGGGGCACCACGACCGGCACCTCCCGATGCGATCATCATCTGCCCCCTACCCCACACCCACTGGGACCCCCGTTGAACGAACGCGAGACCACGCCGGCCGAGCCGGACCCGTATGCCGTCGCCACCCGTGGCGACGGTGTCCGGTTGCCGAGTTGGATGACCGGCGAGGACGCGGCCACCCCACTGACCCGCGGCGAGCGGTTCCGGATGGTGTGGCACCGGCATAGCGGCAAGCGCTACGTCACCCTTGTGGTAGTGCTGGCACTGGCGCTGATCGGCGGCACCGCCGTCCTCGGCACGATCACCGTCGACCGGGTGCGTACCGGCACCACCGTCGCGTCGGCCTCCCCCAGCCCGTCTCCGCTTCCACTCAGCCAGGTCGGCGAACCGCGCGACCTTTTCGCGGGCACCCTCGGCGCGGATTTCGCGGTCGGCGAGGCCGGGATCACCCTGCCCCGGGCCACGGCGCAGTTTCCGTTCACCGCCCGCGAGGTGGCCGTGGCGCTGTCCCAGGTCCGGGCCGCGTTGGTACAGACCCGGCTGGACACCAGCATGATCGTCGGCGACCCGGAGCCGTTTCTCGCGTTGTTGGCGCCGGCCGCCCGCTCCGAGCGACGTGCCGACTTCGACGACGCCTCGTTCCTGAACTACGCCACCCGCATCGGCTCCCAGGACAGCGCGGACGAGATCCGGGTGCGGGGCGAGACACGCTACCGGGCCGTCACCGGCGCGAACGGCCTGCCGATCCTGAGGATCACCACCGAATACGTCTGGATGTACGCCTTCGACGTGCCCCGGACGACACCGGGCCGGGCCGGAATCGCCACCATCCGCGACCGGGTGGTCTGGGAGGTCCCCCGGTCGAAGGATGTGCCCGCCGCCAAGCGCGGTCTCTGGCTCGTCTCCGCGCGAGCGACCGCCAGCAACGCCGACTGCGCCCGCCTGGGGGAAGGGTTCTTCGTCGTCGAGCCGTGGATGGGCGGCCCCGGTTCACATCAGTCCTGCTGACCGGCGTCAGCGGACCGCGCCGACCACCGCCCAGGCGCCGGAACGCAGCCGCAGCAGCAGCGCGATCAGCCGGAGCACCACGAACAGCGTCAGCCCGGCCCAGATCCCGCCCAGCCCGAGGTCGAGGCCGTAGGCCAGCCAGATCGCCGGCAGGAACCCGCCCAGCGCGGCAACGATGGTGAGGTTGCGCAGGTAGCGCACGTCGCCGGCACCGATCAGCACCCCGTCGAGCGCGAACACCACGCCACCGATCGGCTGGAGCGCGACCAGCCACGGCCAGGCCACCATGGCCTGCTCGCGTACCTGCGGATCGGAGCTGAACAACGACGGCACGCCGCCGGCGCCGGCGGCGATGAGCACCGCGAACGCGACGCCGCACACGCCGCCGAGCAGGGCGACGCGGCGGGCGAGGAACCGCGCGCCGGCCGCGTCGCCGGCGCCGAGCGCGGCGCCGATCAGGGCCTGCGCGGCGATCGCGAGGGCGTCCAGCACCAGCGCGGTGAAGAACCACAGTTGTACGGCGATCTGGTGCGCGCCGACCGCCGCGGCGCCGAAGCGGGCCGCGACCGCGGTCGCCGACAGGAAACTCGCCTGGAAGGCGACGCCCCGGACCAGCAGATCGCGGCTGAGCACCAACTGCTGCCCGATGGTGCGGGGCCGGGGCCGCAGGGAGACCCGCTCGCGCACCAGCGCCGCCGCGAAGAGCGCGCCGGAGAGCGTCTGCGCCACCGCGTTCGCCACCGCGGAGCCGACCAGGCCGAGGCCGGCAGGGTAGACCAGCAGCGGGCAGAGCAGCGCGGAGAGCAGGTTGGGGGCGAGCACGAACAGCAGCGGCCGGCGGGTGTCCTGGATGCCGCGCAGCCAGCCGTTGCCGGCGGCGGCGAGCAGCAGGCCGGGCGCGCCGAGCGCCGCGACCCGCAGCCAGCCGGCGGCGGCGTCGGCCACCTCGCCGGGACCGCCCACGAGGGTACGCGCCAGCGCGCCCCCGCCGATGCCGATGGCGACCGCCACCAGCACGCCGGCGGTCAGCGCGAGCCAGGACGCCTGGACGCCCTCGGCCACCGCAGCGGTCCGGTCCCCCGCACCGAACCGGCGGGCCGACCGCCCCGTGGTGCCGTACGCGACGACGGTGCCGATCCAGGCGGTCAGCGTCATGACCGTGCCGCCGACGGCGAGGGCGGCGAGCGGCACCCGCCCGAGATGGCCGACCACGGCGGTGTCGACGAGCACGTAGAGCGGCTCGGCGGCCAGCACCACCAGCGCGGGCAGGGCGAGCGCGGCGATCCGCCGGGGCGTGGCGGCGGTGGCGGGGGCGGCGGTCGTGCTCATCGCCGCCGATCCTGGCACGCGCTCGGTAAGGCACGCAACCCGCTAGTACCGCTTACTTGCCCGGTCCAGGAAGCGGGCCACGTCCCGCCGGCCGCGCAGCCGACGCACCGGCAGGTTCGGGGCGTACGCGGCGACGGCCGCCAACACGCGGGGGCGGGAGCGGCGCGGATAGCGCCAGACGTAGCGCAGGAGGTCGAGGTCGACGCGGTCCGGGCAGCCCTCGGGAAGGTCGGGTCGGGGCTCGGTGCGGTGGGCCCAGCGGCGACGCGCCACCCGGGCCAGGCACCGCAGCCGGTGCGGGTCGCAGAGCACCATCAGGTCGGCGCGGGGCAGTCGGAGGTCGAGGGTGCTGGCGTAGTTGCCGTCCATCACCCAGGCCGGGCGGGCGGCGAGCGCGGCCACCTCGGCGCGGAACTCGGCGCCGGTCGGGGCGACCCAGCCGGGCCGCCAGTAGTGGCGGTCGAGGTGGATCAGCGGAAGGTCGAGTCGCCGGGCCAGTTCACCGGCGAGGGTGCTCTTGCCGGCGCCCGAGCTGCCGACGACGAGGATGCGGCGCACCGGGTGACGGTAGCGCTGGCGTTCCGCCGCGCGACGGCGCTGCGGGTGCGGCGACCGGTGAGCGCGGGCTCCGGACCGGCGCTGCGGGTGCGGCGACCGGTGAGCGCGGGCTCCGGACCAGCGCTGCGGGTGCGGCGACCGGTGCGGCGGTGACGCTGGCGGTGGGGCCGGTCACGGTGTCGCGGGGCCCCAGCCGGCCGGCGTCACCGCCGGGCGGCCTGCGTCACTGACGGGTGTCCATCGAGGTCTGCAACGCGCGACGCATCTGCTCGCGCGCCTCGTCGTTGGTGGTCTCGGTCTGCGGCTTGCGCTTGCTCGGCATGGCATGTCCTTCCAGGGTGCGGACCACCGAGGCACGGCGGCCCTGCGGGCGCCCGACGCCCCGTCGTCGACGACGCGACGTCCGTCGCGCCGCGACCGGAGTCGTCGGCCTGCTGCGCGCCGGGCAGCGGTCCGGGATCACCGGAGCGGCTCGCCTGGCAGCGTGAGCCCGGGTCGGTCTGACCCTGGAGGGAGGCAGCGCCGGGTGCGGCACCACCCCCCGTGACCAGCGCCGCGAAGCGCCGGTCCCGCACCCAAATTAACGTTCACTTTCCAGATAGTGCCCACTGTTCCCGCGATGCGGACAGGTAACCCCGTTTCCGGCAACGCCTCAGCGGGCGAGAAAGTGCCAGCCCAGCCACCACCAGAAGCCGAACAGACCGATCCGGCCCACCGGCACCGGCCCGACCTCGTACCGCATGACGAAGGCGCAGACGTCGGCCAGGGACGGGACCCGGGAACCCTCCCGGCGGGCGGCCCACTCGACGACCGCGAACAGCAGCACGGCGGTCAGGAACCCGCCGATGGCCAACGCGCGCATCATCGGCGGACCAGTCCCCAGAACGCGGCCAGCCAGGCGAACCAGGCCGCCGAGCGGGCCAGGTGGTCCTCGAGCAGCGGATCGGCCAGCCGGGAGAAGGTGGGAAAGTCGTCGCCCACGGACAGCACGAACGTCGCCCCCTCGAAGACCCCGAAGACGGTGACCGGCAGCAGCCACCACAGCGCGGCCGACGGCAGCCGCCGCGGCGCCGGGCGTCGGGGCACCCGGTTGCTCAGACCGACCCAGATCAACCCCCCGCCGGTGCCGAGGATGTAGAGGTTCGCCACCGTCGAGAACGACGGAAGTTGGCCACCGACCAGGGAGAGGCAGATCAACACCGGTACGGAGACGACCGGTCGGTCCCAGACCCGGGGCGCCTCGACGGTGAGCTCACGGGGGTGATCCATCATCCGATTGTCCCCAGCGTGACGTAGCGCGGGAAGACCGGCACGCCTCGTGTCTGCGGGGAAACGCCGAAGGCCGGCACCCTCGGCGGGGTGCCGGCCTTCACGCTCGGTCTTACTTGGTCCAGTGCTTGCTGACGAGGTCGGTGGCCTGCTTCTCCCACTGCGCGTACGCGTCCGGGTAGGCCGACACCTGCACCGTCTGCGCGGCCTTGGTCAGCGGCATGTCCTGCCAGCCGTCGACCTGCTTCAGACCCTTCAGGAACGCGAGCGTCGAGTACTCGGGGTCGGTGATCTGCTCCGGGGTGCCCCAACCCGAGGAGGGGCGCTGCTGGAACAGACCCAGCGAGTCGTGGTCGTTGCGGTCGCCGAGGTGGCCCAGGTTCTCCAGCTTCGACTCCTGCAACGCGGTCGCGATCGAGATGACCGCGGCCCGCTCCGGCAGCCCGGCCTTCTTCGTCGCCGCGATGATCGCCTTCACGTTCGCGGTCTGCTCGTCGTTCAGGTTGATCGTCGACTGCTCACCCTGCACACTCGCCACCGCCGTGACCGGCTTGGCCGTGGCGGCGTGCGCGGACTCGACATGACCGGCGATCGGACCGGCGAACACACCACCGGTGAAGGCCAGACCAGCAATACCCAGCACGCTCTTACGCAGCATCGTGTTCATGAGGGGGCTCCATTCGGGGGTCAACGCACCGGGGGGTGCGGGCACCGTCAGGCGCACAACAAGTTCTCGGGGGATCCGGTTGCTCGCGGGGCGGGGGCCTCGACGCGGCGCCGGAAGTCTGTGCAACGACCGGGCCCCCACCGTCATTCCCAGGGGGCTGGAGGCGCTTGCCTTCCTCGGCCGTGCACCGGGATACAACGCCGCGACCCCCCGACCCATTCCACCGCCAGCGTGCCGCCGACCACCACCGAACCGAACAAAACGCCCCCACAGCGCGGGAGCACGCACAAGGCACCGGATGCCGAACCGCCCAGACACCCATACCGTTCCACCCACCCGCCCCTACCACCACGAGTGGAACGCCATGGTTGTCATACGGCTGCCCAGACAGCCATACCGTTCCACCCACCGCCCGCCAACGCCACGAGTGGAACGTTATGGGCGTCACGGGAATGTCCGGGACATTCGATGACGTGCCGCCCGGAGCGGGGCGGAGCCGATCAGCGAGGGCCAGGGCCGGCGGCGTCCCGTCAGACGGGTGGGGCGGTCAGTACCGCGGTGGGGAGTGCGGCGCGGATGCTGCCGATCACGTCGTCGAGGGGGCCACGACCCGTGAAACCGGCCGCGAAGCGGTGCCCGCCGCCGCCCAGGCCGACCGCCACCCGGCTCACGTCCACCGCGCCCTTGCTGCGCAGCGAGACCGCCCACTCGGCGTCCCCGGACTGCTTCACCACGCAGCTCACGTCCGCCTCGGCGGTGCAGCGGACCGAGTCGATGAGCGCCTCCAACACGTACGCCGGCTGGTCGTGGCGGACCAGGTCGTCACGGGTCGCGTACGTCCAGACCAGGCCGTGCCCGTCGGCGGCGGCGGGTTCCAACGTGGCCCGGCCGAGCACCTCGCCGAAGAGGCGGACGGCGCCGAACGGGCGGGTGTCGAAGACCCGCCGGGAGATGTCGCCGGGGCGGATGCCGGTGGCCAGCAGGCGCGCGGCCATCTCGTGCACGGCCGGGGTGGTCGCCTCGAACCGGAACGAGCCGGTGTCGGTGGTCAGTGCCACGTAGAGCCCGGTCGCCGTGGCCGCGTCCAGCGGAACGCCGAGCCGGTCCAGCAGCCCCAGCGCCACCACGGAGGTGGCCGCCGCGTGCGGGTCCACCAGGTTGACGTCACCGAAGCCGGTGTTCGAGGCATGGTGGTCCAGCACCAGCGACGTGCCCGCCCCGCCCAGCCGGTCGGCCAGGTCGCCGAGCCGGGACTCGCTCGCCGCGTCGAAGCAGATCACCAGGTCCGGTGCCGGGTCCGCGTCGTCCTGCGGCACCAGCAGCTCGACGCCGGGCAGCCAGCGGAACGGCTCCGGCACGCCGGCCGGCCCGGGGAACGTCGCCTGGAGGTGGCGTACCCCGAGTCGGCGCAGGCCCAACGCGAAGCCGAGCATGCTGCCGAGCGCGTCCCCGTCCGGGTTGACGTGGCAGATCAGCAGCACCCGCGCGTCCGGGTGGAGGCCCCGCACCGCCGCGACGGCAGCCGCCCAGTCGGCGTCGGTGGGACCGGCGGGGGACGGCGCGCCACTCACGGCGGTGCCCGGCCCGCCGCTCGGGACGGCCTCGGTCACCGGCGGTCGCCGCCGCGCGGCGCGTCGTCCGCCGGGGAGCCACCCTCGGCGTCGGCGTCGCCCACCGGGGAGTAGCCCTCCGCGTCGGCGTCGTCCTCCTCGACGCGGTACGGCTGGGCGTCGCCCGCGTACGCGGCCTTGGCGGCCAGCCGCTGCACCTCGGCGTCGGCGGAGCGGGCGGCGGTCAGCAGGTCGTCGATGTGCTTGACCTGGTTCTGCACGTCGTCGAGAACGAAGGTGAGCGTCGGCGAGTGCCGCAGGCCAAGTGCCTTGCCGACCGTGCTGCGCAGCATGCCCTTGGCGCTCTCCAGCGCGGCGGCGGTGCTCGCCTGGGCCGCCGCGTCACCGAGCACGGTGTAGAAGACGGTGGCGTCGCGCAGGTCGGCGGTGATCCGGGCGTCGGTGATCGTGATCATGCCGAGCCGGGGGTCCTTGATCTGGCTCCGCACCACCGACGCGACGAGTTCACGGACGCGCTCCGCGTGCCGGCGTACCTTGGCCGGATCCGACATGTCCCCCACCTCCACGATCACTGTTCCTACGACCCCGGCGCGCCTGACGCCGCGATCGGGAAGCCGCCGGCCGGGGGCGGCGCCGGGCGCCGCCGGGCCCGACCGCCCAACGTCCGAGAACACTACCCGCGCCTTGACCGGCCCCGCGCGGCGCGGCCCGGCTGCCGCGCGACGCGCCGACGGTGTCAGTCGTCCGCGCCGTGCAGGCGGCGACGCACCGACAGCAGTTCGGTCTCCGGGCGGGCGGCGACCATCCGTTCGCAGGAGTCGAGCACCTCGCGGACGTGGGCCGGCTCGGCGGCCACCACGGCCACCCCGATCTCGGCCCGGCCGTGCAGGTCGAGCGCGCCGACCTCGGCGACCGAGACCTCGAACTTGCGCAGCGCGGCGACGATCGGCCGGACGTAGGACCGCTTGGCCTTCAGGGACCGGGAGTCACCCGGCAGCAACAGGTCGAACAGCGCGGTTCCGGTATACACGGCGAGCAACGGTACGCGCCGGGACGCCGCCGGTCACCCGGATAAGACGTGACCACCGCCGGTCACCCCGGATAAGCCGTGACCACCGCCGGTCACCCGGTCATGGCGCGACCGCCACGACCACGTCCCGCTCGATGGCCTGGTCGACCCGGTGGGCCAGGTCCCGCCAGCCGGGCCCGTCGACGACGCGCAGGCCGGCATCGGTCAGCACCGCCTCGGCCGCCGCGCGTGGCGCCACGTGGGTGTTCCAGGACAGCCCCAACGCGCCGCCCGGCCGCAGCAGCTCCCGCCACACCGGCACGGCGGCGGTGAGCAGTTCCAGCGGGCTGCGGGACAGGCCCTGGCCGGTGCGGCTGCCGTGCGCCACCCCGTACGGGGCGTCGGTGACGAGCACGTCGGCGCAGCGGGGACGGAGCACCTCGCGGGCCCGGGTGGTGTCGGTGTTCAGCACGACGATCCGCTGGGTGGCACCGGCCCGGTGCGCGTCCTTCGACGGCGAGAGCACCGCCTCGAAGCGGCGGGCGACCAGCTTGCGGTCCCGGCGCACCGACGTGGACTCCGCCGTGTGCTTGAGCCGCTTACGGCGCAGCCAGGTACGCAGGAACGCCGCGTACGCCTCCACGTCCTGGCTGTCGCGTTCGACGCCGATGCCGTCGTGGCCGTACATGAGCGCCTGGTTGAGCGTGGTGCCCCGGCCGCAGAGCGGGTCCAGCACCACCAGCCCGCCGTCGAGCATCCGGGGCGCGGCGGCGGAGGCGAGCAGCGTGACGTTGAGCAGCAGCCGGGTGAACTGCTCGTTGGTCTTGCCGGCGTACTTGGGGATGGTGATCAGGTCCGAGTCGTACCGGGCCAGCGGGTGCAGCGGCACCGGCCGGAGCAGGTCGTCGCCGACCCGCTCGAAGAGCGCGTACGCCGCCGACAGGTTCGCCAGGTGGGCCAGGTCCCGTGCGCCGAGGCCGGGTGCGGGCGCGGTGAACGTCAGATACTCCACTCCGCCGATGCGGGTGACCTCCGCGTCGGACGGCGGCGCGTCGAGCACACCCGAGCCGGCGAACACGGCCAGTTCGGCGCGGGCCAGCCGGGCCGCCGCGTCGGCGTAGACGCGGTTGGCGGAGGGGGCGAGGAGCAGTGCGTACCCGATCACGCCGGAGATTGTCTCAGCCTGCGGAAACGGCGACGGCCGGGGCCCGAAGGCCCCGGCCGTCGACCGGTCGTGCACACCACTCAGGCGCGCGGCTTCTCCCGCATCTCGAAGGTCTCGATGATGTCGCCGACCTGGACGTTGTTGTAACCGCCCAGCGTCAGACCACACTCGAAGCCTTCGCGGACCTCGGTCGCGTCGTCCTTGAACCGCTTCAGCGAGCTGATCGTGAGGTTGTCCGCCACGACCGACCCGTCCCGCAGCAGCCGCGCCTTGGCGTTGCGGCGGATGAGGCCGGACCGGACGATACAGCCGGAGATGTTGCCGATCTTGGACGAGCGGAAGACGTCGCGGATCTCCGCGGTGCCCAGCTCGACCTCCTCGTACTCCGGCTTGAGCAGCCCCTTGAGCGCGGCGTCGATCTCCTCGATGGCCTGGTAGATGACCGTGTAGTACCGGATCTCCACGCCCTCGCGGTCGGCGATCTCGCGGACCTTGTTGGCGGCCCGCACGTTGAAGCCGATGATCGTGACCGCCTCGGACGAGGCGCTCGCGAGCATGACGTCGCTCTCGGTGATCGCGCCCACGCCCCGGTGGATGATCCGAAGCTGGACCTCCTCCGGGATGTCGAGGTTGAACAGCGCGTCCTCGAGCGCCTCCACGGAACCGGAGACGTCGCCCTTGAGCACCAGGTTGAGCGAGGTCTTCTCGCCCTCCTTGAGCTGCTCCATGAGCGTCTCGAGGGTGGCCCGGCCACGGGAGTTGGCGAAGGACGCCGCCCGCCGCCGTGCCTGCCGCTGCTCGGCGATCTGCCGCACGGTGCGGTCGTCCTCGGCGGCCAGGAAGGTGTCACCCGCACCCGGCACCGTGGTCAGACCCAACACCATGACCGGACGCGCCGGCCCGGCCGTGTCGACCGGCTTGCCGTTCTCGTCCAGCATGGCCCGCACCCGGCCGTGCGCCCCACCGGCGACGATGGAGTCACCCGCCCGCAGCGTGCCCTTCTGCACCAGCACGGTCGCCACCGCGCCGCGGCCCTTGTCCAGGTGCGCCTCGATGGCCACACCCTGCGCCGGCCCGTCGATCGGAGCGGTCAGCTCCAGCGACGCGTCGGCGGTCAGCAGGACGGCCTCGAGCAGCTCCTCGATGCCGATGCCGGGCTTGGCGGCCACGTTGACGAACATGGTGTCGCCGCCGTACTCCTCGGCGACCAGGCCGTACTCGGTCAGCTGCTGGCGGACCTTGTCCGGGTTCGCCTCCGGCTTGTCGACCTTGTTGACCGCGACCACGATCGGCACGTCCGCCGCCTTGGCGTGGTTGAGCGCCTCGATGGTCTGCGGCATCACGCCGTCGTCGGCCGCCACCACCAGGATCACGATGTCCGTCACCTGGGCACCACGGGCACGCATGGCGGTGAACGCCTCGTGACCCGGGGTGTCGATGAAGGTCACCGCGCGGTCCTCGCCCTCGTGCGGGACGTGGACCTGGTAGGCGCCGATGTGCTGGGTGATGCCACCCGCCTCGCCGGCCACGACGTTCGCCTTGCGGATCGCGTCGAGCAGCTTGGTCTTACCGTGGTCGACGTGACCCATGACGGTCACCACCGGCGCACGGCTGACCAGGCGGTCCGCCGCGACCTCGGCGTCGAGGTCGATGTTGAACTGCGCGAGCAGCTCGCGGTCCTCGTCCTCCGGGCTGACGATCTGCACGTCGAAGCCGAGGTGCTCACCCAGCAGCAGCAGGGTCTCGTCGGAGCAGGACTGGGTCGCGGTCACCATCTCGCCCAGGTTGAACATCTCCTGGACCAGCGAACCCGGATTGGCGTTGATCTTGTCGGCGAAGTCCGACAGCGAGGCGCCACGGGACAACCGGACGACCTGACCCTGACCGCGGGGCGCACCCGAGGACATGGTCGGGGCCGACAGGTTGTCGAACTCCTGTCTGCGCTGCTTCTTGGACTTGCGACCGCGGGTCGGCCGACCGCCGGGACGCCCGAAGGCACCCGCCGCGCCACCGCCACGGCCGCGACCGCCGCCACCCGGACGGCCACCGCCGCCACCGGGACGGAAACCGCCACCGGGCGCGCCGCCACCGCCGCCGGCGCCACCGCCGGGACCACCACGGAAGCCACCGCCACCGCCGCCGCCACCGGGACCGCCGCGGTAGCCACCGCCACCGCCGCCGCCACCGGGACCGCCGCGGAAGCCACCGCCACCGCCGCCGCCGGGACGACCCGCGCCGCCGCCGGGGCCGCCACGACCGCCACCGGGACCGCCGGGGCGACCGGTGGTCGGACGCTGGCTCGGCATGGACGCCGGACTCGGCCGCGGCGGCATGGACGCCGGGCTGGGCCGCGGCGGCATGCCGGCCGGGCTGGGACGGGGACCGCCCGCACCGGCGGCCGGGGGACGCTGCTGGCCGCCCTGGATGCCGAACGGGTTGTTGCCGGCGCCACGCGCCGGCGGGCGACCGCCCGGCCGGGCACCGGGGCCCTGACCCTGACCCGGACCGCCGGGACGCGCGGCCGGGGAACCCGGACGCGGCGGCATGGCGTTCGGGCCGGGACGCGGGCCGGGACGGGGACCGCCCTCGGCCGGGGGCTCCCGGCGGGGGGTCTCGCGCTGCTGCTGGCGGGCGGCCTGGGCGGCCTTGACCGCGGCCTCCTGCTCAGCCTTCAGCGCGGCGGCGCGTGCCTCCGCGGCCGCCACTTCGATGTCGTGCGCGCTCGCCGGCTTGGCGACCGGGGTCGCCGGCTGCGGCGGGCCGGGGACCGGGCCCTTGGGCCGCGGTCCAGGGGTCGGCGCGGCCGGCCGCCGGGGCGGCATCGGACGGGCCGAGACCCGGGGGGCACCCGGGGTCGGGGTGGGCGTGGGGGTCGGTGCCGGGCCGCTGGACGCGGCAGTCGGCGGGGCGGCGGGCGCCGGCGAACCGGCGGACGCCACGAACGCGTTCCGCAGCCGTCGGGCGACAGGCGCCTCGACGGTGCTGGAGGCGGACTTCACGAACTCGCCCATCTCCTTGAGCTTGGCGAGAACGGTCTTGCTTTCGACCCCGAGCTCCTTGGCAAGCTCGTGTACGCGGGCCTTTCCTGCCACTGCACTCCTCACTCCGAGGTCGTGCGGGCAGCACCCGCAGCGACCTCACTCGTGCACTTGAAGCCTGGTCATTTCTGCGACTTCATCGTGTGCTCATGTCGGTCGTCCTACCTTGCTAGCGACCCGCGACCGGTCGGGTTTGACCGCTCGTCGGGGGTTGCGCGTCGACGTGCTCGGCAAGCGCGCCGTGGTCGGGGACCCCGGCGACGCGCAGTGCCCGCCCGAAGGCGCGGCGCCGCACCGCCTGCGCGAAGCAGGCCGGATTGGGGTGCATGTTCGCTCCCCGACCCGGCAGTCTGCGGGCCGGATCGGGCCGGAGACTGGTCTGACCAGCCTCGTCACCGACCGCGACGACCCGCAACAACTCGCTGGCCGGCGCTCGTTTCCGGCAGCCCACACAGGTGCGCTCCGGCAGCTCGCGTCGTGCCACTGAGAAAGTCTACCCCTAGCTGCTCGAGATCGCGCCGCCCGGCTCCGGTACGTGAGCGGCTCCGCTGCGGCCGGCGCTGCCGGAGGACTCCGCGTCGGAGCGGATGTCGATGCGCCATCCGGTCAACCGGGCAGCCAGGCGGGCGTTCTGCCCTTCCCGGCCGATCGCGAGCGAGAGCTGGAAATCCGGCACGGTGACCCGGGCGGCGCGGCTGGCCAGGTCGACCACCTCGACCCGCAGGGCCTTGGCCGGCGACAGCGCGTTGCCGACGAAGGTGGCCGGGTCGTCCGACCAGTCGATGATGTCGATCTTCTCGCCGTGCAGCTCGCTCATCACCGCGCGGACCCGCTGTCCCATCGGGCCGATGCAGGCGCCCTTGGCGTTCACGCCGGGCGTGGTGGAGCGTACGGCGATCTTGGTGCGGTGACCTGCCTCACGCGCGATCGCGCCGATCTCCACCGTGCCGTCGGCGATCTCCGGCACCTCCAGCGCAAAGAGCTTCTTCACCAGTGCCGGGTGCGACCGGGACAGCGTGATCTGCGGCCCGCGCATGCCCTTGGCGACGTGCACGACGATGCAGCGGATCCGCTCGCCGTGCTGCGGGTCCTCCCCCGGCACCTGCTCGGACTGGGGCAGCACGCCCTCCAGCTTGCCCAGGTCGACGCTGATGATGCCCTTCTCCTTGCGGGCCTCGTGCGCCTGCACCACGCCGGTGACCAGGTCGCCGTCGCGACCCGCGTACTCGCCGAAGTGGACCTCGTCGGTGGCCTCCCGCAGCCGCTGGAGGATCACCTGCTTGGCGGTCATGGCGGCGATCCGGCCGAAGTCGTGCGGGGTGTCGTCCCACTCCCGGGTGACCGTGCCGTCGTCGTCCATCTCCTGGGCGTAGACCGAGGCGGCCCCGCTCTTACGGTCGATCTCCACCCGGGCGTGCGGCTCGGCGCCGTCGGTGTGCCGGTACGCGGTCAGCAGCGCGGTCTCGATCGCCGCGAGGATCGTGTCGAACGGGATCTCCCGCTCGCGCTCCAGGGCGCGCAGCGCCGCGAGGTCGATGTTCACCTCTCCTCGTCCTCCAGATCTTCGTCGTCGATGTCGGTGTCGGTGTCGTCGTCGAGGTCGGCGTCGGCCAGGTCGTCCAGGCGGGAGAACTCCACCTGGACCCGGCCGGGCCCGAGCTCGGCGTACGGATGGGCGGCGGAGCCGGCGTCGGTCTCCAGCGTCACGCGCTCGTCGTCGGCGGCCGTGATCCGGCCGGTGAGCTGCCGGTCCCCGGCGTCGCCACGGACGGTGACCTTGACCAGCCGGCCGACGTTGCGCCGCCAGTGTCGGGGCAGGGTGAGCGGGCGGTCCACGCCCGGCGAGCTGACCTCGAGCTGGTACTCGCCGGCGACGATGTCGCCACCGGCCTCCTCGGCGGCGTCCAGCGCGGTGGAGACGGCCCGGGAGACGTCCGCGACGGCGTCCAGGTTGATCCCGCCGTCGGCGTCCACGATCACCCGGACCACGTGCCGGCGCCCGGCCCGGGAGACGGAGAGATCCTCCAGGTCGTAGCCGGCGGCGGTGACCACCGGCTCGATCACCTCGCGCAGCCGGGCCCGGCGGGCGGCGAGGTCGCCACGGGGTGCGCCGCTCCGCTCCGGACCGCGGGGGCCGTCGGACCGGCGGGGCCGCCCGGCGGGCCCGGACGACCGGGTGGCACGGCCACGCTGCGTCATTCCGCGCACCTCTCTGCTGTTGCCACGGCCCCTCGGGGCCGGGTTCGTCCGGGCCGGCGTACGCGGTCGACCCGCAATGCCGGCACGCCACCGGGGCGTTCGCGCCCGGTGGCTGCGCAGAGCGTAACGCCTGGGCCGGGTGGCGGCCCGGGCGGCGCACCGAGGAGGCTGCCCCACGGGGTGGCGGGGATGGTGTTGACTTGTCCGGTGGGGACCGGCAGAACACCATCTGACCAGGGCGGAGCGGGGCATTCCCGGCGTCGCCTGCTGCGGGCCGGAGCGCTCGTGGCGCTCGGTGGCGCCACCGCGCCGCTGACTGGTTGTGATCCTTTCGACCGCGACGACGAGCCACCGCCGCCGGACGCGCTGGAGCCGCTGGCGGCCGAGGCCCTCGCGTTGGAGGCGCGGCACCGGGCCGCCGCCTCGACCGCGCCGACGCTGGCCGCGCGGCTCACCCCGATCGCCGACGCGCACCGGGCGCACGCCGACGAGTTGCGCCGGGTGATCGGCCGGGCGGCGCCCTCCGGGACGACGTCCACCGGCCCGACCGGCCCGGCGTCCGGGGCACCGGCCGACGCTCCGGACGCCGTGCTCGCCGAGCTGCGCCGGGCCGAGCAGCAGGGCCACGC
Source organism: Micromonospora sp. AKA38 (assembly GCF_027925725.1). Lineage (NCBI taxonomy): Bacteria > Bacillati > Actinomycetota > Actinomycetes > Micromonosporales > Micromonosporaceae > Micromonospora > Micromonospora sp. AKA38. Next base: position 637,698 of record NZ_BNEI01000002.1, read on the forward strand.
GAGCGCCGCCAAGGCCGCCGCGACCGCACCCGTCGACCGGGCGGCGCTGCTCGGCTCGATCGCCGCGGCCCGGGCCACCCACGTGGAGGCGCTGGCATGAGCGAACGCACCGAGCGCAGCGAGGGCCGTGAGCGCATGCCCAGCCAGCACCGCATGAGCGAACGCACCGAACGCAGCGAGGGCCGTGAGCGCATGCCCGACCAGCACCGCATGAGCGAACGCACCGAACGCAGCGAGGGCCGGGTGGCCATGCCCGCCGGGCAGCGCGTGGACCCGAGCAACGGACCGAGCAACGGCCCGACCCGGGCGCTCGGTGACGCGCTCGCCGCCGAGTACGCGGCGGTCTGGGCGTACGGGGTGATCGGCGTGCACCTCACCGACGCGGCCCGCTCGGCCGCCCGTGCCGCCGAGGCGGCGCACCGTTCCCGCCGGGACGCGCTGCTGCTCCAGCTCGCCGAGGGGGCCGGGCAGGTGCCGGCGGACCGGGCCGGCTACGCGTTGCCCTACCCGGTGACCGACCGGACGAGCGCGCTCCAACTGGCCGTGGAGGTCGAGGAACGGACCGCCGGTCACTGGCGGGCCGCGCTGCCGCACACCGCCGGCGCGGACCGGAACACGGCGCTCGCCGCGCTCACCGACTGCGCGCTGCGGGCCACCCGCTGGCGGCGTACGGCGGGGGTGAGCCCGGTCACCGTGCCGTTCCCGGGTCGGCCGGCCTGAGCGCGACGGCGGTCACCCGGTGGAGCCCTCCGGTTGCGGCGCGCATACCAGGTATGCATACTCCAGGCCATGTCCATCCGCCACGGCCTGCTCGCCCTCCTCGAACGTGGCCAGATGTACGGCTACCAGTTGCGTGCCGCGTTCGAGGAGTCGACCGGCTCGACGTGGCCGCTCAACATCGGGCAGGTCTACACCACGCTGGCCCGGCTGGAACGTGACGGTCTGGTGCGCCCGCTGCCGGAGAACGAGAGCGGGCAGCGGCCGTACGAGATCACCGACGCCGGGCGGGCGGACCTGGCGCTCTGGTTCGCCACGCCGATCAGCCGGGCCGACCGGCCCCGGGACGAACTGTCGATCAAGCTGGCGCTGGCGCTGACCACACCCGGGGTGGACGTCCGGGCGGTGGTGCAGACCCAGCGCAGCGCCACCATGCGCGCGTTGCAGGAGTTCACCCGGTTGAAGTACACCAGCGACAAGCCGGAGGATCTGCCCTGGCGGCTGGTGCTGGACGCGATGATCTTCCAGGCCGAGGCCGAGGTGCGGTGGCTCGACCACTGCGAGACCAGCCTGGTCCGCCACCGCCCGACGGCGGGCCGGCCGGTCGCCCACCCCGAGGCGGTGGACCGGGCCGGTGACGAGGCCCGCCGGTGACGGGGCACGGGAGGCCCGCGACGATGAGCGGAGTGCTCGAACTACGCGACGTGCGCCGGACGCACGGCGCGGGCGAGGCCGCCGTGCACGCGCTGCGCGGCGTCAGCCTCACCGTGGCGGCCGGCGAGCTGGTGGCGGTGATGGGCCCCTCCGGGTCCGGCAAGTCCACCCTGCTGGCGCTGGCCGGTGGGCTGGACCGGCCCACCGGCGGTGAGGTGCTGGTCGAGGGCGAGGCGCTCGGCGGCCTGCCGGCCCGCGAGCTGGCCCGCCTGCGTCGCCGCCGGATCGGTTACGTCTTCCAGGACCTCAACCTGCTGGGCAGCCTGACCGCGGTGGAGAACGTGGCGCTGCCCCTGGAGCTGGACGGCATCGGGGTGCGGGCGGCCCGCCGGCTGGCCCTGGCCGCGCTGCGCGAGGTCGACGTCGCGGGGCAGGCGGACCGGTTCCCCGACCAGATGTCCGGCGGTCAGCAGCAGCGGGTGGCGATCGCCCGGGCCCTGGTCGGCGAACGCCGGCTGGTCCTCGCCGACGAGCCGACCGGCGCGCTGGACTCGCAGGCCGGCGAGGCGGTGCTGCACCTGCTGCGCCGCCGGGTGGACGACGGCGCGGCCGGGGTGCTGGTCACCCACGAGGCCCGGCACGCCGGCTGGGCGGACCGGGTGGTCTTCCTCCGCGACGGGGTGCTCGTCGACTCGACCGCGCCGCTGGTCGGCATCGAGCACCTGCTCAGCGGCAGCGAGCGGTGAGCCCCGGCCGGCTCGCCGCGGCCCGGGGGTCGTGGCGCACCGCGCTGCGGATCGCCCGCCGGGAGGCCCGCCGCTCCCGCCGCCGCACCCTGCTGGTGCTGGTGATGATCGCGCTGCCGGTGCTGGGACTCAGCTTCGCCGCGGCGAGCTACGACATGTCCGAGCTGACCCGCTCGGAACGGCTCGACCGCCGGCTCGGCGCGGCCGACGCCGAGCTGCGCTGGAGCAGCCTGACCCCGGTGACGCAGGACAGGTGGGGCGACAACTCCTGGCCGGTCGAGGGCGACCCGGTGCCCCGGACCCGCCCGGTCACCGCCGACGAGTTGCGGGCGCTCCTGCCCGCCGGCAGCCGGGTCATCCGGGTCCGACGGTGGATGCCGTTCGAGACGCCGCTCGGCCGCCGGACAGTGTCGTTCCAGGCGCGCGCGCTCGACCTGACCGACCCGCTCGCCCGTCCGCTGGCCACGCTGCGGGCGGGCCGGGTGCCGGTGCGCCCGGACGAGATCGCGGTCAGTCCGGCCGCGCAACGCCGGCTGGACACCCGCCCCGGGGCGCCGGTACGCACCACCGACGGCACGCCGTACCGGGTGGTCGGGGTGGTCGAGTTCCCGGACAACCTGGGCGAGGTGGTGACGCTCTCCGGCGTCGCTCCGGACGGGCCGCCCACCGACGAGAGCTGGCTGGTGGACCTGCCCGGGGCGATGGACGAGGCGCTGGCCGACCGGCTGAACGCCCGCGGCATCCAGGTGTCCACCCGGTCCCCGCTGCCCGGTCGGCAGGAGTTCGACAACGGCACGCCGTTGCCGGACGCCGAGGAGGCCGGCGTCTCGGTGCTGGTCGGCGGCCTGGGTCTGCTGGAGGTGGTGCTGCTGGTCGGGCCGGCCTTCGCGGTCGGCGTACGCCGCCGGCGGCGGGATCTCGCGCTGGTCGCGGTGGCCGGCGGGGACGCCGCCCACCTGCGCCGGATCGTGCTCGCCGACGGGGTGGTGCTCGGCGCCGGCGGGGCCGCCCTCGGGCTGCTGCTCGGCGTCGGGACCGCGTTCGCCGGCCGGCCGCTGGTCGAGCAGTACCTGATCCACGAGCGCCTCGGCGCGTACCGCGTCTTTCCCAGCGCGCTGGCCGCGATCGCCGCGGTCGCGGTGCTGGCCGGTGTGCTGGCGGCGCTCGCGCCGGCCTGGACCGCGGCCCGGCAGGACGTGGTGGCCGGCCTGGCCGGCCGGCGGGATGCGCCCCGGCCACGTCGGCGCTGGTTGCTGCTCGGCGCGCTGCTCACCGTCGTCGGCACCGCCCTGGCCGCGTTCGCCGCCTCCCAGACCTCGCCGACCGGGGTGCTGGCCGGTGTCACCCTCGGTGAGCTGGGGCTGGTCTTCTGCACCCCGACGCTGGTCGGGCTGCTGGCCCGGGCCGGCCGGCTGCTGCCGCTGACCCCCCGGCTCGCGTTACGCGACGCCAGTCGCAACCGGTCGTCGGCCGCGCCGGCCATCTCGGCCGTGATGGCGGCGGTCGCCGGCAGCGTCGCGCTCGGCGTCTACGTGGCCAGCGACGACGCCCGGCAGCGGGCGGGGTGGCAACCCGGCCTGCCGCCGGGACACGCGCTGGTCCAGTTCGCCGACCGGGAGGGGGACCCGCGGCCGACGCTCGCAGCGGTCACCGGACGGGTCCGGGCCGTGCTGCCCGACGCCGGCGTGGCGGGACTCGCCATTCCCGAGTGCGCCCGTCCGGCCGCCCCGGAGGACTACTGCGTCGCCCAGGCGGTGCGTCCGCCCGACGAGCGCTGCCGGTACGAGCCGTTCGAGGTGGCTCCCGCCTCGACCCGCGACGATCCCCGCTGCCGACAGCCGTTCCGGGAACCGAACGACATCTCGCTGCCGGCCATCGTGGACGACGGTGACGTGTTGGCGGCGCTCACCGGCGCGCCGGCCGACGAGGTGGCCGCCGCCCGCCGGACGCTCGCCGCGGGCGGCGTGGTGGTCACCGACCCTCGGCAGGTGGCGGACGGACGGGTCCGGGTGGAGGTGACCCACAGCTCCGGTGCCCCGACGGACGCCAGTCTGCTGCCCGGGTACCCGCTGCGCGGCGGCCTTCCGGTGGACCGGCTGGTCCTCTCCCCCGCCGCCGCGCGGGCGCTCGGCCTGGTGGCCGCGCCGATGGGCTACCTGGTGGACACCGCGGCCCCACCCACCGACGGGCAGCGCGAGCGGCTGATCGACGAGCTGTCCGAGGAGGCGCCGACGGCCCTCCAGGTGTCGACCGCCGACCCGCCGACCGACCAGCGTCCCCTGCTGCTCCTGCTGGCCGCCGCCTCCGGGGTGATCACGCTGGGCGCCGCCGCGGTCGCCACCGGCCTGGCCGCCGCCGAGGGCCGTCGGGACCTGTCCACGCTCGCGGCGGTCGGCGCCGATCCGCGGGTACGCCGGGTGCTGTCGCTCTGCCAGGCCGGCGTGATCGCGGTGCTCGGCTCGGCGCTGGGCATCGTGGCCGGACTCGGCTCGGCCGCCGTCGTGCTGGCCTCGCTGAACCAGCGGTACGCGCAGTCCTGGCCGGTGCAGCCGCCGTACCCGGTGACCGTGCCCGGCCTCACGATGGCCGTGCTGGTGGTGGTGCCGCTGGTGGCGATGCTCGGCGCGGCCCTGCTCACCCGCTCACGCCTGCCCGTCGAACGCCGCCTCGACTGACTGCCGGCCGGCCGTCGGGGTGGCTCAGGGGGTGACGGGGCGCGGCGGGAGCGGCAGACTGGACGGGTGTCCGCCCTGGGATCCCTCGCCCGCCACCTCGGTCACCAGCGGTGGTTCGCCGCCACCATGCGCGTGCTCGTCCCCGCCGACCGGCTGGTCGGCCGGCTGACGAAGGGGCGGGTGGTCGCGTTCGGGTTGGTGCCCACGCTGGTGCTGACGTCCACCGGCCGCCGCTCCGGCCGGCCCCGCAGCAACCCCCTGCTCTACGTGCCGGACGGCGACGCCTACGTGGTGATCGGCTCCAACTGGGGGCAGCAGCACCAGCCGTCGTGGACGTTCAACCTGCTGGCCCAGCCCTCCGCCGAGGTCGACGTCAAGGGTCGCCGGATCCCGGTGCGCGCCGAGCAGGTCACCGGCGCCGACCGGGACCGGCTGTTCGACCGGCTGGCCCAGGAGTGGCCGGCCTACCGCACCTACGTCGAGCGGGCCGGTGGCCGCGAGATCAAGGTCTTCCGTCTCGTCCCCACCGCCTGACCCTCCGGTGGGGCGTCAGCCGAGGCCGCCGACTCCGATCAGGGTGCCGATCAGGTAGGTGGCGCCGGCCGCCAGCGCGCCGAGCAGCAACTGCCGCAGGCCGCTGGTCCACCACGAGCGGTAGGTGAACCGGGCCACGATCGCGCCGGCGACGAAGAGCCCCACCCCGCCGACGGCGAGCGCCAGCCAGAGGCTGGTGAACCCGAGCAGGTACGACAGCAGCGGCACCAGGGCGCCGATCGAGAAGCAGACGAACGACGAGATCGCCGCCGCCCACGGGCTGGGCTGGTCGTCCGGGTCGACGCCCAACTCCTCCCGGACGTGCACGCGCAGCGCCTCCTCCGGGTTGCGCCGGACCGCCTCGGCGACCTGGGTGGCCAGCTCACGGGGCAGGCCGCGGGCCACCCAGGCGTCGGCCAGCTCACGCGCCTCCGCCTCCGGGTGCCGTTCCAGCTCACGCCGTTCCTTGGCCACCTCGGCGGCGACCTGCTCGTTGGCGGACCGGACGCTCGTGTACTCGCCCAGGCCCATCGAGATGGCGCCGGCCACCAGGCCGGCCGCGCCGGTCAGCACGACGCTGCGCGGCGACACCCCGCCACCGCCGACGCCGGCGATCAACGCGATGTTCGTGACCAGCCCGTCCATCGCGCCGAAGACGGCCGGCCGCAGCCAGCCGCCGGACACGTCCGCGTGGTGCGCCTCGCGCAGCGCCGCCGGGGTCTCGGTCACGGCAGCGTCAGGATCTCGTAGCCGTCGTCGGTCACGACGATGGTGTGCTCGAACTGCGCGGTCCACTTCCGGTCCTTCGTGACGGCCGTCCAGCCGTCGTCCCAGACGTCGTACTGGTGGGTGCCGATGGTGATCATCGGCTCGATGGTGAACGTCATGCCGGGCTCCATCAGGTCGGTGGGGCGCGGGCTGTCGTAGTGCGGCACGTAGAGGCCGCTGTGGAAGGCCTCGCCGATGCCGTGACCGGTGAAGTCGCGGACCACGCCGTAGCCGAACCGCTTGGCGTACGACTCGATCACCCGGCCGACGACGTTGATCTGCCGGCCCGGCGCGACCGCCTTGATGCCGCGCATCATGGCCGTGTGGGTCCGCTCGACCAGCAGCCGGGCCTCCTCGCTCACCTCGCCCACGCAGAACGTCGCGTCGGTGTCGCCGTGCACGCCGTTCAGGTACGCCGTGACGTCGACGTTGATGATGTCGCCGTCCTGGAGCACCGTCGTGTCGGGGATGCCGTGGCAGATCACCTCGTTGAGGCTGGTGCAGCAGGACTTGGGGAAGCCCCGGTAACCAAGCGTCGACGGGTAGGCGCCGTGGTCGCAGAGGAACTCGTGCACCACCCGGTCGATCTCGTCGGTGGTCACCCCCGGCTTGCAGTGCTCGCCGGCGAGCTGGGTGGCCAGGGCCGCGAGCCGGCCGGCCACGCGCATCTTCTCGATGGTCTCCGGTGTCTGCACGTGCGACCCGCGCCACTCCTGCGGGCGCTTCTTGCCCACGTACTCCGGTCGCGGGATGTGGGCGGGGACCGCTCGCCACGGGGAGAGCGTGCCGGGGGTCAGCGGCGCACGGACGGTCATGCCCTCAGCCTATCGCCGCCCTCGACGACGACCTCGCCACGGCTCGGTGGGGAGGTTGTTGCCGTGCCGCAAACGCTGTGCCATTGTTGCTGCGTGGATCAAGGGGGTGCGCCGCCCGTCTTCTCCGTGACGGCGCAGGGTGACGGCGACCACCGTCATGTGTTGGTCACCGGCGAGGTCGACATGGCGACCGCCGACACCATGTTTCAGACCGCGCTGCGCGAGCCCGCCACGCGGCTGCTGCTCGACCTGCGGGCGGTCACGTTCTTCGACTCGGCCGCCATCCACGCGGTGGTCCGGCTCTCCCAGCGGTTCCCGGCCGCGCTCACCGTGCTGCCGTCGCGGCAGGTCCGGCGCGTGCTGGAGATCTCCGGTCTGGGTGAGCAGGAGTGGCTGGCCGACGCCTGAGCGCACGACCGGTCTAGTCGGCCAGCCGGCGTCGCAGCGTCAGCTCGGTGCCGTCTCCGGTGCGGGTGACGCTCATCTCTCCGAGCGCCTGGATCAGCCCAAGCCCGCGGCCCCGGAACCCCGACCCGCTGGGCTCGCGCCACCGGCCGCTGTCCCGGACGGTCGCGGTCACCGTGCGACCGACGATGGTGACGTCGACCTCGATGGACGGGTCGACCGGGTCGACCGGGTGCTCGATCGCGTTCGCGGCGGCCTCCGAGATCGCCACCGTCAGGTCGAACAGGTCGGTCTCGTCGACCCGGTGGGCGACGAGGAAGTCCTCCAGGCGCTTGCGCAGCACGCTGAGCCGGGTCGGGTCGGCCGGCAGCCGCAGCGCGAAACGGTGCCGCTCAGCCGCCTCCAGCGCCAGCACCGCCACGTCGTCGTGCCGGGGTCGCCCGGCCACGCGCTCCACGACGGCGTCCACCAGGTCGGCGACGTGCCCGCCGCCGGCGGCGGCGTCGACCCGTAGCTGGCGGAGCCCGGCGTCGATGCCCTCCTCGCGGTCCTCGATCAGACCGTCGGTGTAGAGCAGCAGCCGACCGCCGGGGGCGAGTTCACCCTCGGCGGTCGGATAGGTGGTGCCGGGGATCGCCCCGACCGGCGGTCCGAGGGCCCGATCGTGCAGGAACGCCACATCGTCTCCGCGAATCAGCAGGGGCGAGGGATGACCCGCGCTGGCGTACCGGAGGCGGCCGGTGCGCGGGCAGAAGGTGAGGCAGACCACAGTGGCGAAGGAGCCGCTGCCGGTGGAGTGCACCAGCCGGTTGAGCCGGGTCAGCGCCTCGCCTGGGTCGTAGCCCTCCAGCACGTACGCGCGCAGCGCGTTGCGGAGCTGACCCATCGCGGCGGCGGCCCGCACCCCCTTGCCGACGACGTCGCCGATGACCAGCACCAGCTCGTCGTCGGGGGTGCCCACCACGTCGTACCAGTCGCCGCCGACCTCCACGTCGGCGCTGCCCGGCAGGTAGCGGCTGGCCACCAGCGCGCCGGGCAGTTGCGGCAGCGTACGCGGCAGCAGGCTGTGCTGGAGCGTGGTGGCGATCCGATGCTCGGCCTCGTAGAGCTGGGCGTTCTCCAGCCGTACGCCGACCAGCCGGGCCAGCTCGGTCAACGCCGCCTGCTCCGCGCCGCCGTCCTCCCGACGCCACACCCGCAGCTCGCCGAGCTGCTCACCGGTGGTGCCGGTGAGCGGCAGCACCGCGGACGGTTCGGCCGGCAGGTCCCCGCCGGTGTCCTCCTCGTGGCGGACGCCGGTGGCGACCACCAGCACCCGGCCCGCCTCGGCCAGGCCGATCGCGTGTTGCGCGGCCACCCGCACCACCTCGGCCGTGGAACGGGCGGTGTTGATCGCCACCGCGGCGTCGGCGAGCGCCCGCAGCCGGCGGATGATCTGCCCGCGGAGCTGGCCCAACTCGACGTTGGCCCGGACCCGGGCGACCAGTTCCTGGCTGGAGAAGGGCTTGGTGAGGTAGTCGTCCGCGCCGGCCGACAGGCCGGCCACCTCCTCCGCCGCGCCGGCCCGCGCGGAGAGCAGCACGATCGGCACCCCCCGGGTGACCGGATTGGCGCGCAGCGCGGCGACCAGCCCGAAGCCGTCCAGCCGGGGCATCATCACGTCGGTCAACACCAGGTCGAACGGGCTGTCCACGGCCAGCCGCAACGCCTCCACGCCGTCGGGCACGGCCACCACCTCGTACGCCGGGGCGAGCAGCCGGCTGACGTGCTCCCGCAGGTCGGGGTTGTCGTCGGCGACCAGGACGCGGCCGGAGCCGCCGGGTGTGCCGGACGGCTCGGGCAGCCCCACGGGCCGGGCCACCTCGTCGGTCCAGAGCGCCGTCTCGGCGACGTACAGCCGGGCCTGCTCCGGCTCGGTCAGCGGCACCGGCGCCAGCGCGGACACCCGGTCGGCGGGCAGGTGCGCGTAGCCGAACGGCACGGTGACGGTGAACGTGGTGCCCCGTTCCACGACGCTGTGCGCGGTGACCGTGCCGCCGTGCATCTCGACCAGCTCGCGGACCAGCGCGAGCCCGATGCCGGTGCCCTCGTGGGTACGCGAGCGCGCGCCGGCCACCCGGTGGAACCGTTCGAAGACCTGCGGCAGCTCCTGTGGCGCGATGCCGACGCCGGTGTCGCTCACCTCCAGCACGGCGGCCCCGTCGCCAGGGCGCACCCGGACCACGATGTCGCCCTCGAAGGTGAACTTCACCGCGTTCGACACCAGGTTGAGGACGATCTTCTCCCACATGTCCCGGTCGACGTAGACCGGTGCCGGCAGGGGCGGGCAGTCGACCACCAGCCGCAGCCCGGCCCGCTCGGTGGCCGAGCGGAACGTGCTGGCCAGCCGGGCCGTGTAGTCGGGCAGGTCGGTGGGTTGGTAGCGGGCGGCCAGCCGGCCGGACTCCAGCCGGGAGAAGTCGAGCACGGTGTTGACCAGCTTGAGCAGGCGCAGCCCGTTGCGGTGCATGACGGTCAGCGGGTCGAGGTAGCGGTCGGGCAGCTCCCGGTCGGCGAGCATGTCCTCCAGCGGCCCGAGGACCAGCGTCAGCGGGGTCCGGAACTCGTGGCTGACGTTGGCGAAGAAGTTGGTCTTGGCGCGGTCGAGCGCGGCCAGCTCGGCGGCGCGGGCGCGCTCCTGCTCGTACGCCCGCAGCTTGCCCACGGCCCGGGAGACCTGCGCGGCGACCAGGTCGACGAAGTCGCGGTAGTCGTCGCTGAACGGCAGCCGGCGGGACACGCCCAGCAGCAGCGCGCCGGCCGGCTCGTTGGTGGCGGCCAACGGCAGCAGCAGCGCCTGGTCGGCGGCGTCCGGCGGGACCGCGCCGGGCAGGTCGGCGGTGGCGACCCAGCGCGGCTCGGTCAGCGGCTCACCGGCGGGCCGACCGGGCCAGCCGGCGAGCGTGGCCGGATCCACGCCGGCGCAGCCGGCCAGCGCCGGGGTGCCGTCGGCGTCGTGCAGCCACAGCGCGCTGAACGGCACGTCGTCGCGGTGCGCGTCGAGCACCCGCGCCACGGCCCGGCCCAGCTCCAGCGTGTTCGGCACGTCGCCCAACTCGTTGCCCAGCTCGGCCAGGGCCCGCAGCCGGCGCTCGCCGAGCACCCGGCCGGTGGTCTCGTTGACGAAGCAGAAGATGCCGTTGACGGTGCCGTCCGCGTCGCGGATCGGGTCGTACGAGACGTCGAAGTAGACGTCCTCCAGGAAGCCGTGCCGGTTGATCACGAAGGGGTGGTCCTCACCCCGGTAGGGCACGCCGGTGCCGCGCACGCCGTCCAGCAGCGGGCCGAGCACGTCCCAGGTCTCCGCCCAGTGCAGCCGGGCCGACTGCCCGATCACGGCCGGATGCTTCTCGCCGATGGTGGGCCGGTAGGCGTCGTTGTAGAAGGCCAGGTGCTCCGCGCCCCAGAACACCACCATCTGGGCGCGGGAGGCGAGCATGGTGCTCACCGCGTGGCAGAGCGCGGCGGGCCAGCCGTCCGGGGTGCCGAGCGGGGTGGTGGACCAGTCGAAGCCGCGCAGCCGCTCGCCCATCTCACCGCCGGCGGCGAACGCGGCGGTCAGCAGCGGCGGGAGCGACGACTCGCCGGCCGCCGGGGACGACCAACCGGCGTCCCCGCCCCCCTGGGCCGAGCCCATGCAGCCTCCCGCTCCGGCCTCATATCCCCGACGGCCGGCGCCGCTGCGCCGACCGTCCCTGGCTACTACCCCGACGGTGGAGCAACGTAACGCATTCGGCGCGATGGACGCTGGTTACCTCCGCCTCATCCTGTCGTAACCGGCGGGCCGGGGCGACCCCGGCTCGCCCCCGGGTTGATCAGCCTCACAGCGGCGTGACGTACGCGCCGGTGATGCCGCCGTCGACCACGAACTGCGCGGCGGTCATGAACGAGGCGTCGTCGCTGGCCAGGAACGCCACCGCGGCGGCGATCTCGGTCGGGTCGCCGAACCGCCCCATCGGCACGTGCACCAGCCGGCGGGCGGCCCGCTCCGGGTCTTTCGCGAACAGCTCCAGCAGCAGCGGGGTGGCGACCGGGCCGGGGCAGAGCGCGTTGACCCGGATGCCCTCGCGGGCGAACTGCACGCCCAACTCGCGGGTCATCGCCAGCACCCCGCCCTTGCTCGCCGTGTACGCGATCTGCGACGTGGCCGCCCCCATCAGGGCCACGAACGAGGCGGTGTTGATGATCGAGCCCTTGCCCTGCCGCCGCATGTGCGGGATGACGTGCTTGCAGCACAGGTAGACGCTCGTGGTGTTGACCCGCAGCACCCGCTCCCAGGCGTCCAGCCCGGTCTCCAGGATTGAGTCGTCGTCCGGCGGCGAGATGCCGGCGTTGTGGAACGACACGTCCACCCGGCCGTGGCGGGCCACCACGCCGTCGAACAGGTCGCGGACCGCCGTCTCGTCGGCCACGTCGGCGGCCACGAACTCGCCGCCCACCTCGTCGGCGGCCCGGGTGCCGGCGTCGGCGTCGATGTCCACGCAGACCACCCGCGCGCCCTCGGCGGCGAAGCGCCGCACGGTGGCCAGCCCGATGCCACTGCCCGCGCCGGTCACCACCGCCACCCGGTCGGAAAGCCGTCCCTGCACTGTGATCACTCCTCGGTGCCGATGAACACGTTCTTGACGTCGGTGAAGGCGTGCAGCGCGTCCGGACCCAGCTCCCGGCCGAGGCCGGAACGCTTCATCCCGCCGAACGGGGTCCAGTAGCGCACCGACGAGTGCGAGTTGACGCTGAGGTTGCCGGCCTCGACCCCCCGGGCGACCCGCACGGCCCGACCCACGTCCCGGGTCCAGATCGAGCCGGAGAGGCCGTACTCGGTGTCGTTGGCGAGCCGGACCGCGTCCGCCTCGTCGTCGAACGGGAGCACCGAGACGACCGGGCCGAAGATCTCCTCGCGCCAGTGCCGGTCCGTCGGGGAGTCGGCGAGCAGCACGGTCGGGGCGTACCAGAAGCCGGGGCCGTCCGGGCGGGAGCCGGTGAACGCCACGGTCGCGCCGTCGACGTACCCGGCGACCCGGTCCCGGTGCGCGGCGGAGATCAGCGGCCCCATCTCGGCCGTCTCGCGGGCCGGGTCCTCCACCCGGAACGCCCGCACGGCCGGTTCGAGCAGCTCCAGGAAGCGGTCGTACACCTGACGCTGGACCAGGATCCGGGAGCGTGCGCAGCAGTCCTGGCCGGCGTTGTCGAAGACCGCGGACGGCGCGGTGGCCGCCGCCTTCGCCAGGTCCGCGTCGGCGAAGACGATGTTCGCGGACTTGCCGCCCAGCTCCAGCGTCACCCGCTTCACCTGGTCGGCGGCACCGGCCATGATCCGGGTGCCGACCTCGGTGGAGCCGGTGAAGCAGATCTTGCGGACCGCCGGGTGGGTGACGAACCGCTCGCCGACCACGCCGCCCTGGCCGGGCAGCACGGCGAACACGCCCTCCGGCAGCCCGGCGTCGAGCGCCAGCTCGGCCAGGCGCAGCGCGGTCAGCGGCGTCAGCTCGGCCGGTTTGAGCACCACCGTGTTGCCGGCGGCCAGCGCCGGGGCGAGCCCCCAGCCGGCGATCGGCATCGGGAAGTTCCACGGCACGATCACGCCGACCACGCCCAGCGGCTCGTGGAACGTGACGTCGAGCCCGCCGGGCACCGGGATCTGCCGGCCGGTCAGCCGCTCCGGCGCGCCCGCGTAGTAGTCGAGCACGTCCCGGACGTTGCCGGCCTCCCAGCGCGCGTTGCCGACGGTGTGGCCGGAGTTGCGCACCTCCAACTGCGCCAGCTCCTCCAGGTGCGCGTCCACCTCGGCGGCGAACCGCCGCAGCAGCCGCGCCCGGTCCCCCGGCGCCACCCGACGCCACCCCTCGTACGCGGCAGCCGCCCGCGCCACCGCGGCGTCCACCTCCGCCACGGACGCGGACGCCACCTCCGCGATCGCCGTCCCACTGACCGGCGAGATCACCTCACCCACGCGCTCCCCTACCTCTCGCCATCCCTCGCCATCCCTCGCCTCCCGCCTCGTCGATCTTGCAGATGTTGCCCGGACAAAAGCCTCTCATGCCGCGAAAAGCGGGCCGCAAGTGCAAGATCGGCGAGGGACGGGGGCGGGGCGGGGGCGACAGGCGGGGTCAGAGGCGTTCGAAGCCACGGGTCAGCTCCCAGTCCGTGACGGCGGCGTCGAAGGCGGACAGCTCGACCTTCGCCTGGTTGGCGTAGTGGGCGACCACCTCGTCGCCGAACGCCTCCGGGGCGACTGTCGAGCCCTGCCAGAGGTCGAGCGCGTCCCGCAGCGTGCCGGGGACCCGCTCGGCGGCCGGGTCGTCGTACGCGTTGCCGGTGCACTCCTCGGCCAGCTCCAGCTCGTGCTCGATGCCGTGGACCGCGCCGGCCACCAGCGCGGCGATCGCCAGGTACGGGTTGACGTCCGCCCCCGGCACCCGGTTCTCCACCCGCATCCCCTGCCCGTGCCCGACCAGCCGCAGCGCGCAGGTGCGGTTGTCGGTGCCCCAGCGCAGCGCGGTCGGCGCGAACGAGCCCGGCTGGTACCGCTTGTAGGAGTTGATGTTGGGTGCGAAGAGCAGACTGAACTCGCGCATCGTGGCGAGCAGCCCGGCCAGCACCCGCTGCCCGGTCACGCTCAGGTGCGCCGGCCCGTCGCCAAGCATCGCCGACGAGCCGGACGCGTCACGCAGCGAGAAGTGGATGTGGCAGGAGTTGCCCTCCCGCGCGTTCGGCTTCGCCATGAACGTGATCGCCATGCCCTCCTGGGCGGCGATCTCCTTCGCCCCGTTCTTGTAGACGACGTGGTGGTCGGCGCAGGCCACCGCCTCGTCGTACCGGAAGGCGATCTCGTGCTGGCCGAGGTTGCACTCGCCCTTCGCGCTCTCCGGCGTCAACCCGGCGGCGGCCATCTCGGTGCGGATGCGGCGCAGCAGCGGCTCCACCCGGGCGGTGCCGAGCAGCGAGTAGTCCACGTTGTACTGGTTCGCCGGGGTCAGGTCGCGGTAGCCGCGCGACCACGCCTCCTCGTACGAGTCGCGGTAGAGCACGAACTCCAGCTCGGTGCCGGCGTACGCGGTCAGCCCGTGCGCGGCCAGCCGGTCGAGCTGCCGGCGCAGGATCTGCCGGGGCGAGGCGACCACCGGGCCGGAGCCGTCCAGCCACTCCAGGTCGGCCAGCACCATCGCGGAGCCGGGCTGCCACGGCGTCCGGCGCAACGTGTCCAGGTCGGGCTTCATGGCGAAGTCGCCGTAGCCGCGTTCCCAGCTCGACATCGCGTACCCGTCGACGGTGTTCATGTCGACGTCCACGGCGAGCAGGTAGTTGCAGCCCTCGCTGCCGTTCTCGAGCACGTTGTCGAGGAAGAACGGCGCGTGGATCCGCTTGCCCTGGAGGCGACCCTGCATGTCGGTGAGGGCGAGCACCACCGTGTCGATCTCGCCCTCGGCGACGGCGACCCGCAACTGCTCCAGCGAGAACGGCGTTCTACTCATCAGGGGGCCTCCATCACCAAGGTCTACTGGCAAACCGGATCACCGTCAATGCCCCGGTGGGACCGGGTGCGAAACCGGGGAGAGCACATGCGTCGTCGGATCGTCGCGGCCGCCGTGGCCGTCCTCGCGATCGGGTTGGGCGCCACCGACGCCCGCGCCGACCGGCAGCCCACCGCCGCCCCCGACCGGCCCGCCGTCGAGACGGCGCCGCAGCCGGACCTGGTCGACCTGCGCCCGGCCGACGTGGAGCGGCACGTCAGCCGCCCCCGGCGGCCGGCGACCGGCTACGACCTGACGAACCCGCAGGTGGTCGCCACCGGTTTGGTGGTGCCCTGGGGGCTGGACTTCCTGCCCGACGGCAGTGCCCTGGTCGCCCAGCGGGACCCGGGCACCATCCTGCGGGTCCGCCCCGGCCGGCCCGCGCAGCAGGTGGCCCGGATCGCCGACGTGGTCGCCGGCGGCGAGGCGGGCCTGCTCGGGCTCGCCGTCTCCCCCACCTACCGGCGGGACGGCTGGGTGTACGCCGCCTACACCACCGCCACCGACCTCCGCGTGGTCCGGTTCCGGCTGGCCGCCACGCCGGTCCCGCAGGTGCTGCTCAGCGGCATCCCCCGGGCCACGTTCCACGACGGCGGGCGAATCGCGTTCGGCCCCGACGGGCTGCTCTACGCCGGCGTCGGCGACGCCGGGGTCCCGGCCCGCGCCCAGGACCTGACCAGCCGCAACGGCAAGATCCTGCGGATCCGCCCGGACGGCGGCGTGCCGGCGGACAACCCGTTCCCCGGCTCGCCGGTCTACAGCTACGGCCACCGCAACGTGCAGGGGCTGGCCTGGGACCGGCACGGCCGGCTGTTCGCCACCGAGTTCGGGCAGAACACCTGGGACGAGGTGAACCGGATCGTGCCGGGCGGCAACTACGGCTGGCCGATCGTGGAGGGCGTCGCCGGCGACCCCCGCTTCCGGGACCCGGTCGTGGTCTGGCCGCCGGCACAGGCGTCCCCGAGCGGCGCGGCGTTCGCCCGGGGCACGCTCTACGTGGCCGCGCTGCGCGGTACCCGACTCTGGGCGGTGCCGGTCGACCACGACGGCACGGTCGGCGTACCGGTGGCGGAGCTGGTCGGGACGTTCGGCCGCCTGCGTACCGTCGCGGTCGCCCCGGACGGCGCGCTCTGGGTGACCACCAGCAACCGCGAGCCGCGCAACGTCCCACCGGCGGCCGACGACGACCGCGTCCTCCGCTTCCCGCTCACCCACCGCCAACCCACACCCTGACCCAGCGGTACGCGGACAGCCGCCCACGGCGTCAGCCACGCGCCCGCGCCCAGGCCAGGAAGCGGCGGTGCAGGTCCGGCACATGGTCCGGGTTCAGCCGGGCGAGGTGTTCGTGCGCCTCGGCCATCAGGCCGCCCAGGTGGAACAGCAGCCCGACGCGGTCACCCCGGTACTCGACGAGCAGCGACAGCCGCGCCGGCTGACAGGGCCACTCCGCGCCGCAGTTGCGGCACCGCCACAGCGGGCGCGTGGGCACGTGCGGCACCCGTCGGCGACCCGTCACCATCGGCCTCCTGGTGGTTCGTGTGGAGGGGGCCGCCCGGCGAATCGTCGGAACCGGGCGGCCCCGGGCTGGAACCCGCCCGCGCCCGTCTGCGGCGAGCGGATCCGCCTACGTGACAGTCTGCTGAGCACACCGCTACGGTCGGAAGGCATCGAGCCTGGTCACGAAGCCCCTGTGCGGGCGCGGGACGGTCAGCGGATGCCGAGTGCACCTCGGATCAGATCTGTGGAGGAACTGTGGAGGAACCGACAGCGGAGTTGATCCGGGCACAGATCCGCCGGCTGCGGAACGCGGCCGGTCTCAGTCAGGAGGAGTTCGGCAGGCTGGTGGACTACTCCGCCTCGATGGTGTCGGCCGTCGAGACCGGCGGCCGTCCGTACGATCGCCTCTTTCTGGCACGCGCAGACGAGGTGCTGAACTCCGGCGGCCTGCTTGTCGCCCTGCTCAAGATTGCCGAGCGAGACGGTCTGCCGTCGTGGCTCAGGCCGTGGCTCGACGCGGAGCGCAGCGCTCGACAGCTTCGGTGTTTCCATCCGACGCTCATCCCGGCCCTGCTCCAGACCGAGAACTACGCCCGCGCAGTCATTCGGTGCGACGGTCTGCTCACCGACACCGAGGTGGATCGTCGGGTGACGGCGCGGATGGATCGCCAGGACGCGCTGCGACAGGAGAACCCGCCGCAGCTCGTGGTCGTGTTCGACGAAGGCGTGTTGCACCGACCCGACGAGAGCTTCCGGGGCCTGCTGTCCCAGCAGATCGAGCACCTGATCGCATGTGCGGAGCGTCCGCACATCAGCATCCACGTCCTTCCGCTGCACGTCGGGCTGCACATCGGCATGTCCGGTCCGTTCACCCTGGCCCGAGGCGAGGAGGGCGGCTGGGTCGCCAGCATGGAGTGTCAGCTCACCACGAGCGTGATCGACGGCGATGCCGACGTGGCTACTCTTCTGTCACGGTGGGAGATGATTCGGAGCGAAGCATTGCCCCGCCGGCAGTCGATCGAACTCCTGAAAGAGGTGGTGACGTCATGGATCTGAGCGACGCGACCTGGCACAAGGCGACCCGCAGCGGCAACACGGACTGCGTGGAGGTGGCGGCCAACCTGCCGGGCGTGGTGCTGGTACGTGACACGAAGGACCGCGACGGCGGCACCCTCCACGTCACCCCGTCATCGTGGCGCTCGTTCATCACCCTGACCCGGCAGTTCCCCACCGCCCCCTGATCGCGGAACCCACAGGGTCCACCGCCGCGTCGGTGGAACGCCATGGCTGTCTCAGGCACGTTTTGACAGCCATGGCGTTCCACCGGCGTCGACCAACCGACGCACCGCTCCCACGTGGCGGACGATCCCTCTCGCATGCCGGGAGTCGAAGAGATCTTGGAAGGAAGGTGCCCCTCCAGGGGCCATCTCCTTCCAAGATCTCGGCCGGGTCGGCTCAACCCGCCCACCCTTCCGGACGACAAGCGGGTGATCATGAGGTTGACGGTGGTTTGGAGATCCACAACTGCCGCCAACCTCATGATCGACGCCGAAGGGCCGAGGGCCGAGGGGGCGGGTGCCGGGGGGTGTTGGTCAGGAGGGTGGGGTGGGGGTGTCGGCGGGCAGCTCCTCGACCGTTCGGCGGGGGCCGGTGAACCAGGTGCGGGCCGAGGCGTACCACCAGATCGCGACGCCGAGCAGCACCCCGCCCACCGCCAGCGGCGCGTAGTTCACCGCCGTCCAGGAGAAGTCGGGATGACCCGGCACGCCGGCCGGGACGATCGGCAGCACGAAGTAGACCGAGATGACGGCGATCTCCACCACCGCGATCCAGCCGAGCAGCCGGTAACGGCGGCCGAGCGTCCACGGGCCCGGGACGAACCGGTCCCCCATCCGCAGCCGCAGGAAGATCGGGATGATGAACGACAGGTAGAGCCCGATCACCGCCACCGACACCACCGCGTAGAACGCGACCGGGATGCCGCCGCGCTGGTAGAGCGCGGGCAGCGTGAGCACCAGCCCGGCCAGCGTGGCGCCGATGATGGCGTTGACCGGCGTACCGTTGCGGTTGACCTTCGACCAGAGCCGCCAGCCCGGCACCGCCCGGTCCCGGCTGAACGCGTACGCCATCCGCGACATCGAGGTCACGCAGCTCATCCCGCAGAAGAACTGCCCGATGGTGGAGATGATGATGACCACCTTGAAGAAGAACGGGGTCAGCGCCGTCTCGAAGATCGCCCCGGAGAAGCCGCCCGCGGAGTTGATCGCGTCCACGTCGGTGGCGGCGAACAGGAACGCGAGCAGCAGGATCCAGCCGCCGACGGCGGAGTAGAAGATCGACCGCCACAGTCCCTGCGCGGCGGCCTTGGACGCGCCCCGGGTCTCCTCGGAGACGTGCGCGCAGGCATCGAAGCCGGTGATCGTGTACTGCGTGAGCAGGAAGCCCAGCGGCAGCACGTAGAACCAGAACGTCAACCCGCCGGTGTCCCCGTCGCCGAAGCCGGAGTTGTTGAACCGCTCGGTGAACACGAACTGGAAGCTCTGGTGCTCGTCCGGAACCAGGACCAGGATCAGCACCACCACGGCCGCGCCGGCCACGTGCCACCAGACCGAGACGTTCTGGAGTACGTCGATGATGCGGTGCCCGTAGATGTTGATCAGGCCGTGCAGCGCGAGGATCACCACGAACAGCCCGAACGTCTGCTGGCCGGTGCCGGCCCAGCCGTCGACGAGCGCCGACAGCGTCAGGTTGAGGAACGTGGCGCAGCCGTAGTCGACCGAGGCGGTGACCGCGACCAGCCCGATCAGGTTGAGCCAGCCGGTGAACCAGCCGTGCACCGGCCGACCCATGGTCGCCGCCCACCAGTAGATCCCGCCCGCGGTCGGGTAGGCGGAGACCAGCTCGGCCATGCAGAACCCGATGACCAGGATGAACATCGAGATCAGCGGCCAACCCCAGGACACGGCCACCGGGCCGCCGTTGTTCCACGCCTGACCGAACGTGGTGAAGCAGCCGGCCAGGATCGAGATGATCGAGAACGAGATGGCGAAGTTGGAGAAGCCGCTCCACTTGCGGCGCAGCTCCTGTTTGTAGCCGAGTTCGGCGAGTCGTCGGGCGTCGTCGTCCATCGGCTGCTCGGCGGTCGGCGCGGGCGTCGTGGCCACTGCACACCTCCTCGGGCGAGTGCTCGCAGTCTGCTCCCGCCGATCAAGGTGGTCAATACGCGTACCGGTTAAATGCGTTGTCCCGGTTCCCGGACCGGGGCATCCTTGGAGCTGTGACCAGGCCCGACCCGACGGGCCGGCACCGGGCGCTCGGCAACGCCCGGTCCGCGGCGGCGCGCGGCGTCCACCTCTCTCTCACTGAAGTACGGCGTCTCGCCGTACCCCCGGACGCCCGCGCCGCCGCTCCCTCCCGACCCGACGGTCACCATCAGCCCGGGAAGGCCACGTCTCTCGAACCGGCGCAGGGGCCCTGGTTGTCGACACTTATACAACGTTGTAAATTGACAGGTGTCCACCCCGACCGAGGAGGTAATCCTGGACTGCGCACTGGCCTTCGACGCCACCTACGCCCCGCACGCGGCGGTCGTGATGTCCACCGTCGCCGCCCAGATGCCGACCGAACCGCTGCGGTTCTGGCTGGCCGCCGACGACGACGTCACCGAGCAGGCCCGGGCCTCGCTGACCCGGGCGGCCCGGCACGCCACCGTCACCTTCCTGACCGTGGACCCGCCTCCGATCCGCCTGCCCGGATCCCGCGAGCCCCACCTGAGCTATCTCTCCGCCGCCATGTACCTGCGGCTGCTGATCCCGCACTCCCTGCCCCCGGGCGTCGACCGGCTGCTCTACCTCGACTCCGACGTGCTCTGCACCGGCTCCCTGGCGCCGTTGCGCGACGTCGACCTGGGCGACACGCCGGTCGGCGCGGTCCGGGACGCGTTCACCCGCCGCCTCATCGACAACGGCGGCCTGCCCGGCATCTACGGCTACCGGGACCTCGACGCCCAGGCGCCGTACCTGAACTCCGGGGTGCTACTCATCGACGTGCCACGGTGGCGGGAACTCGAGATCACCGCCGCGGCGCTCGACTACATCGCCCGCCACGCCCACGAGGCGCGTTTCCCGGACCAGGACGCGCTCAACCACGCGGTCTACGGCCGGTGGACCCGGCTCCCCAAGCGCTGGAACCACATGATGGCGTGGCGGCTCGACCCGACCGTCGGCGGGAGCATCACGGACGCGTCCATCATCCACTTCGCCGGCCCGGTGAAGCCCTGGCATCCGGCCTTCCCGGACGGCGTGTTCCGACAGCTCTACCGCAGGCACCGTCGTCGCACCGATCTGGTCACCGCCCGGCCCCGGGCGGGATCACTCACCGCTTCCCGCCGGTGACGAACGCTTCGCCCCAACCCTGACCAGGACCGCCGCGCGGTGGCGGGTGTCGTGCCTCAGGCGAACAGCAGGCCCGCCACCCAGAGCGCGGCGATCACCATGCCCGCCATGAACTCGACGAGCATGGACAGGCCGGCCGCCTTGAGCGCCTGCACGGTGGCCGGCCAGGCCAGCCGGTTGCTGCCCAGCCGCAGCAGCTCCGCGCCCCAGATCCCGGCGATGAAGCCGATCGGCAGCCCGACCACCGGGATGACGAAGAACCCGACCACGCCGAGCAGCGCGCCGGCCAGCAGCGACCGGGTGGGCACACCGGTGCGCTTCAGGTTCCGCCCCGGCCAGAGGTACTTGACCACGGTGCCACCGGCGGCGACCACGGTCGCCGCGGCGAGCACCGCCCAGCGGCCCGGGCCGGCGTCGCCGAACAGCGCCCACACCAGCACGCCGCCCCAGCACAGCGGCAGCGCCGGCAGGCCGGGCACCACCACGCCGGCCAGCCCGGCCAGGATCGCCAGCGCGGCGACCACCGACACCACGGCCTGCGAATCGGTCAGACTCACGAGTTCTCTCTTCTCTGCGCGGGCGGTGCGTAAACCGAGATGTTAAGCGGGGGCCCCTCCTCTACCGGAGGCGTTGAGCGGGGGCCCTTCCTTACCCCGCCAGGCGGGCGCGGATGGCGTCGGCGGGCATCGGGGCACCGAACCAGCGGCCCTGGCCGGTGTCGCAGCGCAACGCCCGCAGCCGCTCGGCCTGCACCTCGGTCTCCACCGCCTCGGCCGTGACCGACAGCTCCAACGCGTGCGCCAACCGGACCAGCGCGTCGACGATCCGCTCGTCGCGGTGGTCGGCGACCGCGCCGTCACCGCGGATGCCCTCGACGAACGGGCCGGCCAGCTTCACGCAGTGGATCGGCAGCCGGCGCAGGTACGCCAGGTTCGAGTAGCCGGTGCCGAAGTCGTCGATGGCCAACCGCAACCCGAGGTCGGCAAGCTGGTGCAGGGCCCGCAGCGGCTCACCCGCGCTGCCCATCACCGCGCTCTCGGTCAGTTCGAGCTGGAGCAGCTCGGCGGGGAGGCCGGTGTGCTGCAACGCCTCCGCCACGGTCTCCACGATGGCCGGGTCGTCGGCCTGCCGGGCGGCCAGGTTGACGCTGACCACCGGCTTCGACTCACCGAAGGCGCGCCGCCACGACTCGGCGTCCCGGCACGCCTGGCGCAGCACCCAGGCGCCGAGCCGGACGATCAGGCCGGTCTCCTCGGCCAGGCCGATGAAGCGGTCCGGCCCGAGCAGCCCCAGCTCCGGGTGCTGCCAGCGGACCAGCGCCTCGACCGCCACCATGCTGCCGTCCAACAGCGACACGATCGGCTGGTAGTGCAGCACGAACTCGCCCCGGTCCAACGCGGCGGGCAGGTTGGCGGCCAGCGCCGACCGGGCGATGTCGGCGGCGCTGCGCTCCGGGTCGTACACCGCCCAGCGGCCCCGCCCCTCGGCCTTGGCCCAGTAGAGCGTGGTGTCGGCGGCCTTCATCAACTCGCCGGCGCTGGTCTCCGCCGCCGGGCAGTCCACGATGCCGATGCTGGCCGAGACCGCGAGCTGCTGGTCGGCGACGTGCACCGGGGCGGAGACCGCCGCGAGCGCCAGCTCGGCCACCTCCACCGCGTCGTCGAGACCGCCGCCGGAGTCGACCAGGATGACGAACTCGTCGCCGCCCATCCGGGCCACCAGGTGCCCACGGCCGGCCACGCAGTCGCTGAGCCGTCGGGCGATCACCTGGAGCAGCCGGTCACCGAGGTCGTGGCCGAGGCTGTCGTTGACCGCCTTGAACCCGTCCAGGTCGATGAAGCAGAGCCCGACGCGCTGCTCGGGCCCGGCCGCGGCGAAGACGCCACCGAGCGTCTCGAAGAACAGCGTCCGGTTGGGCAGGCCGGTCAGCGGGTCGTGCAGCGCCTGGAAACGCAGCCGCTGCTGCAACTCGTACCGCTGGGTGATGTCCTCGATCATGGCGACGGTGAACCGGGGGCGGCCGTCGTCGTACCGGATCAGCGACACGGCCAGGTCGGTCCAGACCACGCTGCCGTCCTTGCGGTAGTAGCGCTTCTCCACCCGGGCGCTGTCCCGCTTGCCCTCGACCAGCTCCTGGTAGAGCTCCCACATGCCGGCCGCGTCGTCGGCGTGGGCCAGCGCGGACACGTTCATCTGCCGCATCTCCGCGACCGTGTAGCCGAGCATGTCCGCGAAGGACTGGTTGACCTCGATGATGTGCCCGTCCACACCGGCGATGCCGATGCCGATGGCGGCGCCGGTGAAGACCGCCCGGAACCGTGCCTCGCTGTCCCGCAACGCCTGCTCGACGGCGTCCCGGGCCTGCCAGGCGGAGCGGGCGATCCGTTCCTGCTGGCTGAACACCCGGTCCCGCAGCGCCCGGCTGAACCCGGCGGCGACCGCGCCCTGCAACGAGGCGATCCGTTCCCGCAGCTCGGGCAGATCCTCGCGGGCCGGCAGCACCCAGGGCAGGAACCGGTCGCCGAGCGCCTGCACCGACCAGTCGAGCACGCCGGGCTCGGTCAGGTGCGCCTCCACCAGGGCCCGCCCCACCTCCTCCGCCGGTCGGGCGGAGAAGGCGGGCGCCCGCAACGCGCGGGCCAGCCGCTCGGTGAGCGACACCAACAGGCGCTCGGTCTCGGCCGCGCTCAGCGGCACGAAACCGATGCGCCGCACCGCCCGGGCCCACTCGGCGGCGTACGCCGTGGCGCCGGGACGGCTGAAGTCATCCCCGACGGGCTCCGGGGCGGGCACGTCGGCTCACCCGGCAGCGCGGTCGTACCGGGCGACGCCGCCGAACGCCCCGAAACGTTCCGGGTGCTCGTCCACGTCCGAGGGCGAGTCGGGCCGCCAGAGCGGCATGTGCACCACACCCGGTTCGAGGATCGTCCAGTCACCGAAGAAGCCGGTGATCTCGGCCCGCGAGCGGAGCGTGATCTCGGTGGCGGTACGCGCCGACAGCCGCTGCGCGTCCAGCATCTCCTGCGGCTGGTCCTCGAAGGTGGAGTGCGAGACGACCAGGAAACTGCCCGGCGCGGCGGCGGCCCGCAGGGTGGCCAGGATGTCGGCCGGGCGGTCGGCGTCCGGCACGAAGTGCACCACGCCGGCGAGCAGGATGCCCAGTGGCCGGTCGAAGTCGATCAGGCCGCCGGCCCGGGCCTGGTCCAGGATCAGCTTCGGCTCGCGCAGGTCAGCCAGGAGCGCGGTGGCCCGGTCGTTGCCGGCCAGCAACTCGTGGCTGTGCGCCACCGCCACCGGGTCGATGTCGACGTAGACGATCCGGGCCTCGGGGTTCGCGGCCTGGGCGACCTCGTGCACGTTGCCGACGGTGGGGATGCCGGAGCCGATGTCGAGGAACTGGTCGATGCCGGCGTCGAGCAGCACCCGCACCGCCCGGCGCAGGAACTCCCGGCCGGAGCGCATGGTGGCCGCCAGGTTCGGCGTCATGGCCGCGATCTGCTCGGCGAGCTGCCGGTCGATCTCGAAGTTGTGCGCCCCGCCGAGGAAGTAGTCGTAGACCCGGGCGGCGCTGGGCCGGCTCAGGTCGATCCCGGCGGGAGGTCCGTCCGACGTCTGCATCGTGCGATCTCCCCGGTCGTCACCCGCCTGGTGCGGCGGATCATGTGGTCCAGCCCACTCTATGCGCGCCGGACCGGCAACGGGAGATCCACTTCTGGCGATGCCGCCGCTCGCGCTCAGCCGGCCGACTCCAGCAGCAGCGAGATGCCCTGCCCGACGCCGACGCACATGGTGGCGAGGGCCCGCCGACCACCCCGGCGGCGCAGCTCCAGCGCGGCGGTCAACGCCAGCCGGGCGCCACTGGCGCCGAGCGGGTGGCCCAGCGCGATGGCCCCGCCGTTCGGGTTGACGTGCTCGGCGTCCTCCGGCAGGCCCAGCTCACGCAGCACCGCCACGGACTGCGCGGCGAACGCCTCGTTCAGCTCGATCACGTCGACGTCGGCCAGCGTGAGGCCCTGGCGGTCGAGCAGCTTCCGGGTCGCCGGGACCGGCCCGATCCCCATGATCCGTGGCGGTACGCCGGCCGCCGCCGCGCCGCGTACCCGGGCCAGCGGGGTGAGGCCGTGGCGCTCGACGGCGGCCGCGGAGGCGACCAGCAGCGCCACCGCGCCGTCGTTGACGCCGGAGGAGTTGCCGGCGGTCACCGTGCCGCCGGCGCGGAACGGGGTGGGCAGCGCGGCCAGCTTCTCCGGCGTGGTCTCCCGCGGGTGCTCGTCGACCTCGACGAGCTTCGTCTCCCGCCTGCCGGCCGGCACGGTCACGCCGACGATCTCCTCGGCCAGCCGGCCGTCGGCCTGCGCCTTGGCGGCCCGCTGCTGCGAGCGGTACGCGAACGCGTCCTGCGCGGCGCGGTCCACGCCGAACTCGGCGGCCACGTTCTCCGCCGTCTCCGGCATCGAGTCGATGCCCCAGCCGCGCTCCATCAGCGGGTTGACCAGCCGCCAGCCGATGGTGGTGTCGTAGACCTCGGCGGTGCGGGCGAACGGCGTGGTCGCCTTGGGCATCACGAACGGCGCGCGGCTCATGCTCTCCACGCCGCCGGCCACCACCAGGTCGGCGTCCCCGGCGACGATGGCGCGGGCGGCGGCGGCGAGCGCGTCCAGGCCGGAGCCGCAGAGCCGGTTGACCGTGCTGCCCGGCACCTCCGCCGGCAGGCCGCCGAGCAGCGCGGCCATCCGGGCCACGTTGCGGTTGTCCTCGCCGGCCTGGTTGGCGCAGCCGAGGATCACGTCGTCGGTGCGGGCCCAGTCGACCGACGGGTGCCGCGCCACCAGCTCGCGGATCACGTGCGCGGCGAGGTCGTCGGGGCGGACCCCGGCGAGGGCGCCGGCGTACCGGCCGATCGGGGTGCGGACTCCGGCAACGAGGTAGGCCACGGTCATCGCGCGCACGTCCTTCGGGGGTGGGAAGGGGTCGGTCGGCGGCGGCCCCGGCGGGTCGCGCCGGGGTGCCACGGCGCCAGGATATCCGCGCCCGGAGCGGATAGGTTGGCGGCATGGCCGGGGCCCAGTTCAGCGCAGAGACCAGTGGCGGCGGTTCGTTCGTCCGCCAACCCAACCGGTTCACCGGGCGGGTCACCCCGCACTCCACCTCGCCGGCCGGCGGCGGGCCGGACGAGCAGGGCCGCTGGCCGCTGGAGCCGGGCCGGTACCGGCTGATCTGGTGCCGGGCCTGCCCGTGGGCGCACCGGGCCCGGATCGTGCGCGGCCTGCTCGGCCTGAACGAGGTGATCTCGCTGGGCACCGTGGACCCGATCCGGGACGAACGGGGCTGGCGGTTCGCGCTGGACCCGGACGGCTTCGACCCGGTGCTGGGCGTCGGGTTCCTCTCCGAGGCGTACCTGGCCACCGACCCGGACTACACCGGCCGGGTGACCGTGCCGGCACTCGTCGACACGCTGACCGGGCGCGTGGTCACCAACGACTACCCGCGGCTCACGCTCGACCTCTCCACCGAGTGGCGGCGGTTCCACGCACCGGACGCGCCGGACCTCTACCCGGTCGAGCTGCGGCCGGAGCTGGACGCGCTGATGGCGGAGATCCATTCCGACGTCAACAACGGCGTGTACCGGTGCGGCTTCGCCACCTCGCAGGCGGCGTACGACGAGGCGTACACCGCGCTGTTCGCCCGGCTGGACGCGCTGGGCGAGCGACTGGCCGGGCAGCGCTACCTGATGGGGGACGCGATCACCGAGGCGGACGTGCGGCTGTTCACCACGCTGGTCCGCTTCGACGTGGCGTACCACGGGCACTTCAAGTGCAACCGGCAGAAGCTGACCGAGATGCCGGTGCTGTGGGCGTACGCGCGGGACCTGTTCCAGACGCCGGGCTTCGGCGAGACGGTGGACTTCGACCACATCAAGCGGCACTACTACGCCACCCACGACATGATCAACCCGACCCGCATCGTGCCGCTCGGTCCGGACCTGGCCGGCTGGACCACGCCGCACGGGCGTGGCTGAGCGCGCGTCGCGCCGGGTCGCCGCCGCCGGGGCCGCCGCCTGCGTGCTGGCCGGGGCGGTCGCGGTGACGGTTGCCGTCATCGCCGGTCCGGGCCCCGGCCCGACCAGGTACGTCAGCGAGGCCGGTGTCGCCGACAGCGGGTACGCCGGGGCGTACCGGATGGGGATCTTCACGCTGGCGGCGGCGCTGCTGCTGCTCGCCGGCGCGCTGCCGGCGGTGGCGCGGGCGGCGTCCGTGCTGCTCGGCGTCGGCGCGGTCGCCACCGTGCTCTCCGGCACGGTGACGTGCAGCGCCGGCTGCCCGCTGCCGCCGTTCGAGGCCGCCACGGTGGCCGACCTGGTGCACGGCGGGGCCAGCATCGCGGCCACCGCGGCGGTGGTCTTCGCGATGGTGGCGCTGGTGTGCTGCCCGGCCGCGGGCGCGGCGCTGCGGCGGGTCGCCGCGGTCGGCGCGGCGCTGGCGCTGCCGCTGGCCGGCGCGGTGGGGCTGGCCATGCTGCTGGTCGGCCGGGGCACGCTGGTCGGCGTGCTGGAGCGCGTGCTGCTGGGAGCAACCGCCGCGTGGGGCCTGACCACCGCCGCGGTGCTGGTAAGGAAGGGCACCCTGTTAACGCCTGGGCGATAGAAGGGGCCCCCGCTAACCGACGGGTGTTAAAAAGGGGCCCCTCCTTCGGCAGGACAGGCTGTAAGGGGCGTCACGGGGAACGGTCCTTCCGGCGGGGCGGGTGCGGGAGTAGCGTGGTTCGGCGATGACCAATGTCTGGTGTCTCACCGAGCGCCTGTACGTCGACCTCCGACGGCAGGCCAGCGGCGTCTGTCCGGCGTAGCTCCGCTCCCCGACGCCCGCCCTTCCCTCTCCAGACCTTGGACCCGTCCTCATGGCTTCCGCCCTGCGCAAGATCCCCTTTTCCGTGCAGATCCTGCTCGGCCTCGTGCTCGGCGTGGCGCTGGGCTTCCTCGCCCGCGCCAACGACCTCGCCTGGCTGACCAGCACGCTCGACACCGTCGGCGGTCTCTTCGTCCAGCTCCTCAAGCTGGCCGTGCCGCCACTGGTCTTCACCGCCATCGTGGTCAGCGTGGTCAGCCTGCGCGGCGTCGCCAACGCCGCCCGACTGGCGCTCAAGACGCTGCTCTGGTTCGGCATCACCGCGCTGATCGCGGTGAGCATCGGCATCGGCCTGGGCCTGCTCACCGACCCCGGTCGCGGCGTGAACCTGGACCCGGCCGGCGCCAACGCGCCGAAGACCACCGGCTCCTGGATCGACTTCCTCACCGGCATCGTGCCCACCAACCCGGTCGGCGCGTTCGTCGAGGGCAACGTGCTCCAGATCGTCTTCCTCGCCCTGGTGGTGGGCGCCGCCGCGCTGCTGGTCGGCGAGCCCGCCGAGCCGTTCGTGCAGCTCAACCGCTCGGTCCTGACGATCGTGCAGAAGGCGCTGTGGTGGGTCATCCGGCTCGCCCCGATCGGCACCCTGGGCCTGATCGGCAACGCCGTCGCCTCGTACGGCTGGGACCTGCTGGCCCCGCTCGCCAAGTTCACCACCGCCGTCTACGTCGGCTGCGCGCTGGTGATGTTCGTGGTCTACCCGGTGCTGCTGGTCGCCGCCGGCCGGCTCAACCCGCTGCGCTTCTTCGCCGGCGCCTGGCCCGCCATCGAGCTGGCCTTCGTGTCCCGTTCCTCGGTGGGCACCATGCCGGTGACCCAGCGTGCGGTGGAGCGCCTCGGCGTCCCCCGCGAGTACGCCTCCTTCGCGGTGCCGTTCGGCGCCACCACGAAGATGGACGGCTGCGCCGCGATCTACCCGGCGCTCGCCGCGATCTTCGTGGCGCAGGTGTTCGGCGTGGACCTGGGCGTCACCGACTACCTGCTGATCGCGTTCGTGTCGGTGGTCGGCTCGGCCGCCACCGCCGGCCTGACCGGCGCGATCGTGATGCTCACGCTGACCCTGAGCACGCTGGGCCTGCCGCTGGCCGGTGCCGGTCTGCTGCTGGCCATCGACCCGATCCTGGACATGATGCGGACCGCGACGAACGTGGCCGGACAGGCCGTGGTGCCGACCATCGTGGCCGCCCGCGAGGGCACGCTCGACCGGGCCGCGTACGACTCGGCCGGCCGGCGCGACCTGATCGAGCCGGTCGAGCCCGCCGAGCGCGAGAACGAGCGGCTCGCCCCCGTACCCGCCTGATCCACGCCCGACGGGTGCGTTCCCGGCCGGGAACGCACCCGTCGCCCTGACCGGAGGAGAACCGCATGAGCGCCCTGTTCACCCCGCTCGCCCTGCGCGGCGTCACACTGCCCAACCGGATCGCGCTGGCGCCGATGTGCCAGTACAGTGCCGGGCCCGACGGGCTGCCCACCGACTGGCACCGCGTCCACCTCGGTTCCCGCGCGGTCGGCGGGGCCGGGCTGGTGCTCACCGAGGCGACCGCGGTGGTGCCGGAGGGGCGGATCAGCCCGCAGGACGTCGGGCTCTGGTCCGGCGCGCACGTCGACGCGTGGCGGCCGGTCACCGCGTTCGTCGCCGGCCAGGGCGCGGTGCCGGCCGTGCAGCTCGCGCACGCCGGGTTCAAGGCGTCGACGTACCGGCCGTGGGCGGAGCGGCGCGGCGGCGTGCCGGACGCCGAGGGCGGCTGGACGCCGGTCGGCCCGGGCGTCGACCCGTTCGTCAGCGACTACCGCACCCCGACCGCGCTCGACGAGGCCGGCGTCGCGGCGGTGGTGGACGCGTTCGCGGTCGCCGCCGGGCGGGCGGTGGACGCCGGCTTCGCCGCGGTGGAGATCCACGCGGCGCACGGCTACCTGCTGCACGAGTTCCTGTCCCCGCTGACCAACCGGCGCACCGACGGCTACGGCGGGGACCGGGCCGGCCGGATGCGGCTCACCCTGGAGGTGGCGCGCGCGGTCCGCGCCGCGGTCGGCGAGGCGGTGCCGGTGCTGACCCGGATCTCGGCCACCGACTGGACCGACGGCGGCTGGACGATCGAGGACAGCGTGGTGCTCGCGGGCGAGCTGGCCGCCGCCGGCGTGGACCTGGTCGACGCGTCCTCCGGCGGGGCGGCGGCGAAGGCGTCGATCCCGGTCGGCCCCGGCTACCAGGTGCCGCTGGCCGCCCGGATCCGCCGTGAGGCGGCCGTGCCGACAGGCGCGGTGGGCCTGATCGTCGAGCCCGAGCAGGCCGAGCAGATCGTGGCCGGCGGCGAGGCCGACCTGGTGCTGCTGGGCCGGGAACTGCTGCGCGACCCGTACTGGCCGCGCCGCGCCGCCGCCAAGCTGGGCGCCACCCCGGCCTGGCCCGACCAGTACGCCCGCGCGTTCTGACCGCGCCGGGCCCCGACCCTTGGGCGGGTCGGGGCCCGGCGGTCAGCCGGCCAGGTGGTTCCAGCGGGGTTCCAGGTCGGACCACGCGCCCTGGTCGGCGACCACGCCGTCGACAAGCACCACCACGTGGTCCGCGCGGACCAGCGCGGCCCGCTTGGCGGTCGAGCCGACCACGGTCACCCCGTGCTCGCGCAACGCCGCCCAGAGCGCCAGCTCCGTGGTCACGTCCAGCGCCGACGACACGTCGTCCGCGACGAGCAGTTCGGTACGCGGGGCGAGCGCCCGGGCCAGCGCCAGCCGCTGGAGCTGGCCGCCGGAGAGCCGGGTCCCCTTGTGCCCGATGAGCAGCCCGAGCCCGCCTCCGGCGGCGGCCAGGTCGTGGTCGAGCTGGGCGGTCGACACCGCGCTCGCGGCGTCGACCGGGTGGCCGAGCGCGATGTTCTCGGCCACCGTGCCGGAGAGCACCCGGGGTAGCTGGCCCACGTAGCCGACCTGGTTCGGGCGCAGGAACAGCTCCGGCTCGGTGACCGGCTCGCCGTTCCAGCGCAACGCGCCGACGTGGTGCACGATCCCGGCGAGCGCGCGCAGCAGCGACGACTTGCCGGCCCCGACCGGGCCGACCACCAGCACCAACTGCCCGCGTTCGACCACCAGGTCGACGTCGCGGACGGCGAGCGTGCCGTCGGAGTGCAGCGCGCCGAAGCCGGCCAGCTCCAGCCGGCGCAGCGGGTGCCGGGACGGCGGCTCCGGTGCGGGCGCGGTGCCGGCGACCAGATCCAGCCCGGGCACCGGCTCGGAGTAGTTGGCCGTCCCGGTCATCGCCACGGTCCGCCGGGTCCACACCCGGGCCGACGGGTACTGCGAGACCAGCGCCGCGGTGGTCCACGCGAACCAGCGGGCCGCGCCCAGCGTGGAGACCGCGACCAGGGTGGCGCCGGCGGAGAGCCCGCCGGTCAGGTAGAGCGCCCAGGCCCCGATCGGCAGCAGCCCGCTGACGACCGCCGGGGTGGAGCGGGCCCACACCTGCATGGCGATCTCCCGGCGCTGCCGCTCGCTGCGCACCGCGTCCAGCCCGGCGAGGTGGGTCAGCACCGGCCGGGTGGCACCGGCCAGCTTCACCGTGCGGGCGGCGGAGAGCGCGGAGACCAGCGCGGTGGCGAACGCGGCGCGGGCGGCGACGGTGCCGGCGGCGGTGCGTTCCAGCCGGGGCCCGAACAGCGTCGCCGCCAGCCCGGAGACCACCATCGTGCCGACGAAGAACAGCGCCGGCACGAAGCTGCCGGTCACCAGCGTCATGGTGAGCACGATGGCCAGCGAGATGAACTGGTCCATCAGGTTGTCGGCGAGCTGCACCACCCGGTCCGTGTCGCCGCCCTGCGCGACCACCTCGGCCGGGGTGTGCCCGCTGACCCGGCGCGCGCCGGTCTGCCCGTGCACCAGTCGGGCGCTGATCCGCAGCATCTGCCGGATCCACCACTGCGGGAACCACAGGTTGGTGAGGTAGGGCAGCGGCAGCACCAGCAGCAGCGCGGCGGCGATGCCGAGCGCCGGCAGCCACGGGTCGCCGCCGGCGACCAGCTCGGCCCAGAGCCAGGGCAGCACCGAACCGTCCAGCCCGAGCAGCGTCATCACGACGAACATGGCGACCGCGGCCAGGCCGTACCGGGGATCGTTCAGGCCGAGCCGGAGGATCTCCCGCATGGTCCGCGCGGGCGGCGCGGGCGGCGCCGGCGGCGGTTCGGCGCGCGGCATCCCGGCGCGACGCGGCGCGGGGGCCGGCGCCACGACCGGGGCCGCCTCGTCGGCCCAGCCGGGCGCGTCGAGCAGTTCCACGCCGCCGCGCCGCGCGCCGGTGCCCGCGTACGCCCCGGCGTGGCTGGTGGCGAGCAGCTCGGCGAAGCGGGCGGACTCGCGCATCGGGCCGGCCTCCAGCACCGCGCCGTCGGCCATCACCACCACCTCGTCGCAGCGGCGCACCGAGGAGAGCCGGTGCGCGATGACGATGCCGATCCGGTCGGTGAGCAGCCGCTCGGTGGCCTCGCGGACCCGGTTCTCGGTGACCGGGTCGAGTCGCGCGGTGGCCTCGTCGAGGATCACCACGTGCGGGTCCCGGACCAGGATGCGGGCGAACGCGACGAGTTGCTCCTGGCCGGCGGAGAGCACGTGCCCGCCCTCGCCGAGCCGGGTGTGCACCCCGTCGGGCAGCTCGGCGATCCAGCCGGCCAGGCCCAGCTCGGCCAGTGCCCGCTCGGCGGCGTCGAGCAGCTCCGGGTCGTGCAACGCGACGTTCTCGGCGAGCGTGCCGGCGAGGATCTCGGTGCGCTGGGGCACCACGGCGATCCACCGGCGCAGCTCCTCGACGTCCAGGTCGACCAGGTCGGTGTCGCCCAGGAAGACGGTGCCACGGGGCACCTCCACCGCCCGGGTGAGCACCTTGGCCAGCGTCGACTTGCCCGAGCCGGTGCGCCCGACCAGCGCGTACGAGCGCCCGCGGACGAAGTCGAGCCGCACGTCGCGCAGTGCCGGGCCGCGCTCCTCGCCGGCGACCGGGTAGCGGAAGGTGAGCCCGCGCACGCTCAGGTCGCCGTCGGTCGGGGCGGCCCCGCCGGCCGGCTCCTGCCGCGCGCCGGCCAGCAACTGCACCCGGGCCCACGCGCCGAACGCCTGTTGCAGGTGCGGCACCCAGCGGGCGATGTGCTCGACGGTGGCGCCGAACGCGATGGCGAGCAACCAGACGGCGGTGAGCCGGGCGGCGTCGACCCGCCCGGTCGACAGCGCCCACGCGCCGGCCAGCACCACACCGGCGATGCCGGCCCGGACGCCACCGGCGGCCACCGAGGTGACCCGGGCGGAGAGCCGGAACACCCGGCCGCAGCGGGCGACCACCTCGGCCGCGCGGCGGGCGTAGAGCCGCAGCACGTACGGCCGGGCCAGGCTGGTGCGCACGTCGTCCTGCCCGTGCACCGCCTCCTCCATCACGGCCGCGAGGTCGGACCAGGCCTCCTCCTCGGCCATCCGGGCCGGGGCGATGCGGGCGGTGGGCCGGCGCAGCACGACCGCGAGCAGCGTGGTGAGCAGCACCATCCCCACGCCGGCCGGCCACCAGACGACGAGCGCGCTGACGGTGGCGAGCACACAGACGGCGATGCCCTGCGCCAGCCGTACGCCGGTGTTCCGCATCTCGGCGGCGACCTGGTAGACGTCGTTGTCGATCCGGTCGAGCAGCTCGCCGACCGGCGTGGTCTCCAGGGCCGGCAGCTCCTGCCCGAGCGCGACCCGGCAGAGCCGGCGACGCACGTCGGCGGACCAGTCGGCGGTGAGCCGGGCCATGATCAGCCCGATCAGCAGGTCGGTGACGACGGCGGCGACCAGCGCCACGGCCAGCGCGACGAACCAGCCGGACGAGCGGTGCACGAGCACCGGCCCGGCGAGCGCGGAGGCGGCGGCCTGGCCACCGGCGCCCAGCACGATCAGCAGCAGAACGGCCGCCATCCGCCGGGGCGCGGTGGCCCAGAGGTCTCGGAGCAGGCGCATAGGACGGTCCTCCGGACTCGGACGGGTGGGGGCGGTGCACCCAGCCTTCCCGCCGGACCGGCGTGGTTCAACCGAATTACCGCGTTCCGGTCAGGTCCGGGCGACCCGGCGGACGATGCCGAGCAGCGCCTCCTGCACGTCGGTGATCGGCCGCTCGGGCTGGAACACCAGCCAGTCCACGGCCACCACCAGCCCGACGCCGAACAGCGCCGAGCTGGCGGTGCGCACGTCCAGGTCGGCCGGGAGGTCGCCGTTGTCCACGCCGGCCCGGACCGTCTCGGCGATCACCTCGATCGCCTCGCCGCGCAGCAGCCGCAGCGTCTGCTGCCACTCCCGGTTGGTGCGCCACATCTCGGAGAGCAGCAGTTGGGCGAAGGCCCGGTAGCGGCGGATGTAGTCCAATTCGGCGCGAACCAGCGCGGCGAGCGCCTCGCGCGGCGGCAGCCCGTCGACCGCGGCCCGAAACTCGGCGGTGAGCAGGCCGATGCCGTGTCGCAGCAGCTCCTCGAAGAGGACCGTCTTGGACTCGAAGTTGTAGTAGACGGTCCCCTTCGCCACCCCGGCGCGAGCCGCGATGTCGTCCACCGTGGTGGCCGAGAAGCCCTGCTCGGCGATCAGGTCCACCGCGGCCACGAAGAGTCGTTGGCGGGTGTCCTCCCGCCGGCGGGTCCGTCCGTCCGTCACCGGCCCATCCTCACATGGTCAGTTCGGGGTGCAGCTTGGCCGGGGTGAGCCGGCGGGAGCGGCGCGCCGCGCCGACGCCGAGCGCCAGCGCGCCCAGGCCGAACGCGAGCAGCACCAGCGCGCCGGTGACCACCGGGCCGGCCGGCCCGCCGTTGATCGTGTGCCGCAGGCCGCCGACCACGTACGTCATCGGCAGCCAGGGGTGGATGGCCTGGAAGAAGCCGGGCGAGGTCTGCACCGGGTAGGTGCCGCCGGACGAGGTGAGCTGGAGCATCAGCAGCGCCAGCGCGGCCAGCCGGCCGGCCGGGCCGAGCGCCACGCCGAGCAGTTGCATGATCGCGGTGAACGCCAGCGAGGTGAGCGCGAGCAGCCCGAACGTCGCCGCGCCGTGCGTCGGGTGCAGCCCGAGCGCCAGCGTCACCACGGTGTAGAGCACGGCGACCTGGGCCAGGCCGATCCCGGCGGCGGGCAGCCAGCCGGCGAGCACCACCCGCCAGCCGGGCGCGCCGGACATCACGTGGCGCCGGTTGACCGGCCGCAACAGCATGTACGTGATCATCGCGCCGACCCAGAGCGCCAGCGCCAGGAAGTACGGGGCGAAGCCCACGCCGTACGAGCCGGCCGGGTGCTGCGAGTCGCGGATCAGGCCGACCGGGTCGCCGAGCACGTCGGCGCGACTGGCCGCGTCGTCGTACCCGGGCAGCTTCTTCTCGCCGGCGGCGAGCCCGTCGGCGAGGTCGCCGGCGCCGCCCTCCAGCTTGGTCAGCCCGTCGACGAGCGAGGTGCTGCCGGTGCCGAGCCGGGCCAGGCCGCCGTCGAGCGCGCGGGCGCCGGTGGACAGTTGGTAGAGCCCGCCGCGCAACTGGTCGGCGCCGGTGGACGCGTCACCGAGCCCGTCGCGGAGCTTGGCGCTGCCCTGGGCCAGCGTGCCGAGGCCGCTGGCCAGCTTGTCGACCTTGGCCCGGGCGGCGGCGACGTCGTCGGCCAGATGTGGCGCGGCGGCGGCCACCTCCCGGGCGGTCTTCGCGACCTCGGTCATCTGCTTCTTCAGCGCGGCCAGGTCGGACCTGTCCACGGCGGACGCCAGCGCCTCGGCCTGGGTGACGGCCCGGTCGGCGGCCGTGCGGGCGGCGGCGAAGTTCGGGTCGTCGGCCAGCTCGGGGTGTTCCTTCGCGACCGCGTCGAGCCGGTCGGAGATCTCCTGCGCCAGCCTGACCACCTCGTCGGCCTTGGCGGGCAGCGCGTCCAGGCCGGCGGCGAGCTGCTGCGCGCCGGTGGCCACCGCGGTGGCCGCCTGCTGGATCTTGTCGGCGTTGCGGCGCAGCACCGGCTCGTACCTGTCGGCGGCGGCGTCGACGGTGGCGGCGGCGGCCTTCGTCTCGGTGGCGGCCCGGCCGGCGCCGTCGGCGAGCTGGGCGGCGCCGGTCTGCAACTGGTCGAGGCCCTTGGCCAGCTTGTCGGCGCCCTGGACGGACGTGTTCAGCCCGCCGGCGAGCTGCCCGGCGCCGTTCTCGGCGTCGCCGAGCCCGTCGGCGAGCTGCCCGGCGCCCCGCTGGGAGGCGTCGAGCCCGTCGGAGATCTTTCCGGCCCCGTCGGCGGCGCGGCCGGTCTCGGCCTTGGCGTCGGTGAAGCCGATCAGCATCTTGTCGAAGTACGAGGCGGCGGTGCTCTCCGCGGCGGCAGCCCGGATCTCGCTGAACGCGGAGCGGGCGAGCAGCCCGGAGAGGTAGTTGGTGGCGTCGTCGTTGACCACCTTCAGCTCGCCCTGCCGGGCCGGCCGGTCCGGGTCGGGGCTGGCCGCGAGCGTGGCCGAGAACTCGGCCGGGATGGAGAAGACCAGATGGTAGCGGCCGTCGCGGAGGCCCTTCGTGGCGTCGGCCTGGTCGGTGACGGTCCAGCCGAAGACCTTGCGGTCGACCAGTTCGTCGGCGAGGTCCCGGCCGGCGTGCACCTCGCTGCCGTCGGCCGCCTTCGCCGGTCGGTCGGCGTTGACCAGCGCGACCGGGATCCGGTCGAGGTTCCCGTACGGGTCCCAGAACGCGTAGAGGTAGAGCGCGCCGTAGAGCAGCGGGACCACGGTGAGCACGGCGAGCGCGGCGCGCGGCAGCCGGCCCCGGGTCATCCGGCGCAGCTCGAACAGGGCCAGTCGCAGCACGCTCATGCGGTCACCTCGGCGGTCGGAACGGGAGCGGTCGCAACGGGACCGGGCAGGGCGGGTGTGGGCAACGCGGGGTCACCGATGCGGTGCACGGTGGCGGCGACGCCGGGCTCGACGGCCCGGGCGCTGACGACCACCGCGTACCCCTGGTCGGCGAGGCGTTCCAGCGCGGCCCAGATCCACTCCCGTTCGCCTCGGTCGGCGCCGGCGTCCACGTCGTCGGCGACGATCAGGCTGGGGCCGCCGAGGCTGGCCAGCACCAGCCCGAGCACCTGCCGGTCGACCGGGGTCAGGTCGCGGCCGTACCGCTCGGGGTCGAGCGGAGTGTCGGTGAAGCCGGCGCCGGCGATGGCGGTGGCGTAGGCGTCGCGGCGGTAGGCGCGGCGGGCCCGCAGCGCGGCCACCGGGACGAGCTGCCGGCGGCGGCGCGGCACCGGCCCGAGCAGCAGCAGCCGTTCGGTGATGTGCTCGGCGACGGTGAGCGTCGGGTCGGGCTCGTGCACGCCGGCCACCTGGCCGAGCGCGGCCGGGCCGCGGCGGCGCAGCTCGCCGTGGCTGTGCGGGAAACGCCCGGCGAGCGCGAGCAGCAGCGAGGTGCGACCGCTGCCGGGCGGGCCGGTGACCGCGTGCAGCTCACCGCGTGCCGCGGTGAGGTCGACGTCCCGGTAGACCCAGCCCCGACGGGTCCGTAGTCCCAATCCGCTGGCCTCGACGATTGCCATGGCACCCTTCTAGACTGACTGGTCAGTACAAAAACATGACCAGCATAGCGCCGGGTGTCCGGTTCGGGGCAAGGCGAGGCGGGGTGATCCTCAGAACAGCACGGTGGCGAGCGTGCCGACCGGGCGGAAGCCGCACCGCTCGTAGACGCGCCGGGCCGGTTGGTTGAAGTCGTTGACGTAGAGACTGACCGTGGGCGCGACCCGGGCCAGCGCGTCGCGGACCACCGCGGCCATCGCGGCGACCGCGATGCCCCGGCCGCGCCACTCGGGCGCCACCCAGACCCCCTGCACCTGCGCGGTGCGCCGGGTCACCACCGCCAGCTCGGCCTTGAAGACCACCCGGCCGTCGACGAACCGGGCGTAGGCCCGGCCGGCGCGCACCAGCTCGGTCACCCGCCGCCGGTAGCCGCGCCCGCCGTCCTCGGCCAGCGGCGAGACGCCGACCTCCTCGGTGTACATCGCCACCGCCGCCGGGAAGAGCCGGTCCACCTCACCGACGCGCACGCGACGCACCTGCGGGTCGGGCGCCACCGGCGGCGGCGCGTCCGTGGCCAGCAACGGCTGGTTCGGGCGTACGTCCCGGGCCGGCCCCCAGTGCGCGGAGAGGCGGTCCCAGAGGCCGAGCACCGCGTCGGCGCGACCCACGATCGAGGAGCAGAGCCGCTCCTCCTCGCCCAACTGCTCGGCGAACGCGGCCACCGCCGACTCGGACGCGAGCACCGGGGTCAGGTTGCCGCCCAGCCAGCAGATCGACTCCAGGTTGCGCCGGGAGCCGTAGCCGAGGATCCGCGCCTCGGCCCGCCACCAGGCCAGGCCGCGCGCCGCGACCCGCTCGGCGACCTGCGCGCCGGCGTAGGGGTCGAGGTCGAGCAGCCGCTCGACCGAACGGCGCTCCGACTCCCCCAGTTGGCGTACCGGCATCGTGAGCACGGTTACCAGCCTGCCAGACGCAGCCGGGAGCCGGTGGGCCGACCGGGCACTCGCACACTCCCGTCACGTCTTGTCGACGATGCATTGCCGATATATCGTTGATGCATCAGTGATAGTCCTGACGAAGGAGAGTCCGATGGGTTTCCGTCGACACGTCCACACCATGCACGACGAGATGCACCGGCACGGCGGCTTCGGCTTCCCGCCCGTACCCCCGGGTCCGCCGCCGTTCCCACCCGGGCCGCACGGACCGCACGGCCACGGGCGCGGCCGGGGCGGCCGGGGTCGCGGCCGCCGGCCGAACGTGCGCGGCGCCGTGCTGGCCCTGCTCACCGAGCGGCCGATGCACGGCTACGAGATGATCCAGGAGATCGACGCCCGCACCGGCGGGGCCTGGCGGCCCAGCCCCGGGTCGATCTACCCGACGCTGCAACTGCTGGAGGACGAGGGCGTCATCGCCACCGCCGCCGACTCCGACGGCGGGCGCAAGCGCTTCGCCCTCACCGAGCAGGGGCAGGCCGAGGCCGCCCAGGCGGCGGAGGCCCCGCCCTGGGCGGAGTTCGCCGAGCAGACCGTCAACAGCTGGCACGACATCCGCGACGCGGGGACCCAGGCCATGAACGCGCTGCGGCAGGTGATGACCACCGGCACCGACGACCAACGCGCCCGCGCCGCCCAGGTGCTCGACGAGACCCGCCGCAAGCTCTACGCCATCCTCGCCGAGTCCGACTGAACGCCGCCCGGGTGTCGTCGGGTCCAGCGGCGCCCGGGTTCGCCGTCCACTCCCGCCACGTGGTCGGCGCGATGCTCAGAGTTCGATTGCGAAGTCGGCCACAACTCCCTGGTGGTCGGAGTTGGTGCCGCCGATGATGCGGTAGTCGGTCATCCAGAGGTAGCGGAACCCGTCGACCCGCTTCCAGAAGTAGATGTAGTCGATGTGCCGGTTTCCGTGGGTACCCGCACCCTTCTCGCCGTACAGGTTGTATACCGACCGCAGGTTCGGCAGCTCGTTGGCCTCGAAGACCTTCCACGGGAACACGGGCGACCCGTACGCCCGGTCGGCGCTGAAGTCGACGTTCAGGTCACCGCTGACGACGACCTGACCGTCGTCCTTCTTGGCGCGGGCGAGGTCCTTGACCATCTGGAACTGCTTCGCCGCGCAGTCGGTACGGGGCAGGTCGGTGGGGCGGCCGTTGTCCTCGATGCTGGCGTTGGCGTGGAAGTTGATGTGGTAGACGCTGCGCCCGCTGGCCTTGTGCTGGTACTTGACCCAGTTGTTGTACCGGGCGGGCGGTACCTCACCGGCTCCGTTGGTGTCGCAGGCGAACTGGGAGCCCGCGTCGACACGGTCGAACATGCTCTTCTTGGCGAGCAGGGCCTCACCCGCCTGGTTGACCCCGCCCGGCGAGTAGAACCACCAGCCGTTGTCGCTGGCCCACGTCGTCAGGAAGTCCTTCCGGGCACCAACTTCGTTGAGGCCGACCAGGTCCGCCTTCGACGTGATCAGTTGCAGATCCTCAAGGAACTTCGCGTGGGTGAGGCCATTGTAGATGTTGAGCGTGCCGACCTGGAATGTCGCGTTCGCCGCGACGGCCGGGGCAGCGGGATGGAGCAGCGCGAGCGCGGTGACTGAGGCCACCACCGCGGCGGCCCGGCGGGCAAGGTTGATCCTTCGGTTACTCACGAACGGCCCTTTCGGCAGTGTGGACTGTGACGGACTAGGGAAGCTCGACCTTGAAATCAGCGGCGGCGCCCGATCCGGTGATCACGAGGCGACCCGTGCGGCTCTTCCGCCCGCTGCTCTGGTCGGCGAGGTAGTTCCAGGTCACCCACGGCTTGCCGTCCCGGGCGCGGTAGACGTCCATCGCGCCTGGGCCGCGCTTGTTTCCCGGCAACGACCGTTTGCGCATATCGTCGGGGAGGTGCACGGCCGGCCCCGAGTACGAGAACCAGGCACGGTTGGGCCCCGGCAGTGGCGAGCAGGGGCCGCCGTCAATCTTCGTGCCGCAGAACGCGATTCCGGTCGAATAGTAGTTCTCGCTCCAGCTGTTTCCGGAGTAGAACAGGTACCACGATCCGTTGTGGTAGAAGGCGCTCGGGTTCTCGATGACCGTCACCCCGCCGGTGTCCCGCCATCTCGTCCAGGCGAGGTTGTCGCTGCGCAGGATGACCACCGGATCGCTGTTGCGGTCGACCGTGCCGTTGGTGTTGAACGTCAGCATCATTACCGACAGCGCGGATTCGGGCCCTTCGGCACGTTGGCCGTCGCGCCAGGTCATCCAGATCGCGCCCTCGGGCCCGGTGGTGACATCCGCGTCGAGCGCCCAGCGGTTGCCCTTGTCCGGGCAGACGATGGGGGTGTCCTCGGCGACGAACGCGCCGTACGGGCTCCTTGACCGCGCCACGCCGATGCACTTGCGTCCGTCGTCGTTCTTCCGGGTCGCCGTGTAGAACAGGTAGTAGCGACCCACACCGTCCTTGACGTGGTAGAACGCGG
Source organism: Micromonospora sp. AKA38 (assembly GCF_027925725.1). Classification (NCBI taxonomy): domain Bacteria; kingdom Bacillati; phylum Actinomycetota; class Actinomycetes; order Micromonosporales; family Micromonosporaceae; genus Micromonospora; species Micromonospora sp. AKA38. The sequence continues at coordinate 678,316 of NZ_BNEI01000002.1, forward strand.
CGGGAGTCCAGATGCCGGAGCCGGCCTCGACCCACGCTCCGCCGCCGTCGGGCAGGGCGTCGCCGGCCACCACCGGCGAGGTGCCGACGACGTTGCCGGAGCCGGATATGGCGTAGGGCACCTTGCGTCCGCCGGCACTGGCGCCATAGGTGATGTACTTGTCGGACCCGTCGTGGAGAGCGATCGTGTCGGCGCCGGGAAAAGGAAAGTCCTGGGATTCGTCTTCAGCGTCGAGTACGTCGGCCCGCACTGCCGCCGCCGCGCCTCGGTCGGCGTCGAAAACCGTGGGTGGTACCAGTACGGCCAGCGCCAGTGCCGCCGCGACCACAATGGAAAAAGGTCTCACGTCTTTCCTTCCGGCTTCCACGACACGCGAACGCTGCCCATCGAAGCATGCACATACGCAAGTATGCAATCGCTATGGGGTAATGCTCGGATAACTCTGTGGAAAGCGTCGAGGTCGGCTGTGGTGCCAGCGCCACCGCCGGGTCACCCGGTCCGGTCGAGGAGCTGAACCACGTCGAACCCCTCGGCGACGTTCCGGGCGGTGAAGGTGACGGTTTGCGCGGCGGTGCCGCGTGCGACGCCCGGCACCAGCGTCGCCGGGTCGGCGGCGGAGGGACGGCAACGCCCGAGACGGCTCGTGCGGCCGCCCCCCGGAGGGAACGGCCGCACGGTGAGACGGAACGCGGGTCAGTGCACGGTGACGGTGGCGCCGCCCGGCAGCAGCTCGCGCAGCTCCTCGGGGATCTCGGCGCCCATCTCGTCGGCGATCCGCAGCGCCTCCTCGATCAGCGTCTCCACGATCTGCGCCTCCGGCACGGTCTTGACGACCTTGCCCTTGACGAAGATCTGGCCCTTGCCGTTACCGGAGGCGACGCCCAGGTCGGCCTCACGGGCCTCACCCGGACCGTTCACCACACAGCCCATGACCGCGACGCGCAGCGGCACCGGCAGCCCTTCCAGGCCGGCGGTGACCTCCTCGGCCAGCTTGTAGACGTCGACCTGGGCCCGGCCGCAGGACGGGCAGGAGACGATCTCCAGGCCGCGCTCGCGCAGGCCCAGCGACTCCAGGATCGCCGCGCCGACCTTGATCTCCTCCACCGGCGGGGCGGAGAGCGAGACCCGGATCGTGTCGCCGATGCCCTCGGCAAGCAGCGCGCCGAACGCCACCGCCGACTTGATGGTGCCCTGGAACGCCGGGCCGGCCTCGGTGACGCCCAGGTGCAACGGATAGTCGCACTTCTCGGCGAGCAGCCGGTAGGCGCGGATCATCACCACCGGGTCGTTGTGCTTGACCGAGATCTTGATGTCCCGGAAGCCGTGCTCCTCGAACAGCGAGCACTCCCAGAGCGCGGACTCGACGAGCGCCTCGGCGGTGGCCCTGCCGTACTTGGCCAGCAGGCGCTTGTCCAGCGAGCCGGCGTTCACGCCGATCCGGATCGGCGTGCCCGCGTCACCGGCCGCCTTGGCGATCTCCTTGACCTTGTCGTCGAACTGCCGGATGTTGCCCGGGTTCACCCGCACCGCGGCGCAGCCCGCGTCGATCGCGGCGAAGACGTACTTCGGCTGGAAGTGGATGTCGGCGATCACCGGGATCTGCGACTTGCGCGCGATCGCCGGCAGCGCCTCCACGTCGTCCTGCGACGGCACGGCGACCCGGACGATCTGGCAGCCGGACGCGGTCAGCTCGGCGATCTGCTGGAGCGTGGCGTTGACGTCGGCGGTGAGGGTGGTGGTCATGGACTGCACCGAGACCGGTGCGCCACCACCGACCGGCACCGAACCGACCATGATCTGGCGGCTGGCCCGGCGCGGGGCCAGCGGGGGCGGCGGTACGGGGGGCATACCGAGACTGACAGCGGTCACTTCAGGCACTCACCTTGAGAAGAGCGTGATCGGGTTGACGACGTCCGCGGTGACGGTCAGCAGCGTGAACACGCCACCCACCAGGATCACCGCGTACGTGAGGGGCATGAGCTTGAGGTAGTCGACGCGACCCGGGTCGGTGCGGCCGATCCGGGCGTAGAGCCAGGAGCGGGCGCGCTCGAACCAGGCGATGGCGATGTGGCCGCCGTCCAGCGGCAGCAGCGGCAGCAGGTTGAACACGCCGATGAAGAAGTTCAGCGACACGAAGAGCATGAAGAACACCAGCCAGGCGTTGTTCTCCACGGCCTCGCCGCCGAGCCGGCTGGCGCCGACCACGCTGATCGGGGTGTCCACGTCGCGCTCCGCGCCGGTGATCGCGTTCCACAGCGCCGGCACCTTCTGCGGGATGCGCTGCATGGCGTGGAAGGTCTGCACCGCCATGTTGCCGGTGAAGTCGGCGGTGGCGCCGAACGCGGCGACCGGACCGTACTCCACCCGGGTCGGCGTGCTGGGTCGCAGCGCCACGCCCAGCGCGGAGACCGCCGAGGTGGCGCCCTTGGGGTCGTTCAGCGGTGGGCGCTGCACCGACGCCAGGTCGACGGTGGCGGTGGCCGGGGTGCCGTCGCGCAGGTAGGCGACGGTGGCCGGGCCGGGCTGTGTGCCGCGGACCACGTCGAGCATGTCGCCCCAGGTGGAGACCGGTCGGCCGTTCACCGCGGTGATCCGGTCGCCGTCCTTGAGCTGGGCCTGACCGGCCGGGCTGGCCGGGTCGCCGGCCTGGCAGGCGCGGGGGGCGTTCTCCACCACCACGCACGGGGCGAGCGCGATCACCGCCGGCTCGGCCCGGAAGCCGGCCTCGGTGGTGGGGAACTTCGGGTTCGGCAGACCGGCGGAGACCGCGATGATCCAGAGCGCGACCAGCGCGATGGCGAAGTGCATCGCGGAGCCGGCGGACATCACGATCGTCCGCTTCCACACCGGGTAGCGCCACATGGCGCGTTTCTCGTCCCCGGGCTCGACGTCGTCGTCCTGCGGGGTCATTCCGACGATCTTGCAGAAGCCGCCGAGCGGGATGCCCTTGACGCCGTACTCCGTCTCGCCCCGCTTGAACGACCAGAGCGTCGGCCCGAAGCCGACGAAGTAGCGGGTGACCTTCATCCCGAACGCCTTGGCGGTCATCATGTGCCCCGCCTCGTGCAGGCTCACCGAGATGAGGATCGCCAGGGCGAACAGCACCACCCCGAGCAGATAGCTCATCGAGCTCCTTCCACCGACCCGACGATGATCTCCTGGGCGTGCGCCCGTGCCCACGACTCGGCGGCGAGCACGTCCTCGACGGTACCTGGTTCGTCGAAGTCGGGAGCGTCCTCCAGCACCCGCCCGAGGGTGTCGACGATGCCGAGGAACGGCAGCCGGCCCGCCACGAACGCGGCCACGCACTCCTCGTTGGCCGCGTTGTAGATCGCCGGCCGGCACCGTCCCGCCTCGCCGGCCGCCTTGGCCAGCGCCACCGCCGGGAAGGCGGCGTCGTCGAGCGGGGTGAACTCCCAGGTGTGCGCCGTGGTCCAGTCGACCGCGGCGGCGGCGTCGGGCACCCGGTCCGGCCAGCCGATGCCCAGCGCGATGGGCAGCCGCATGTCCGGCGGGCTGGCCTGGGCGAGCGTGGAGCCGTCGACGAACTCGACCATCGAGTGGATCACCGACTGCGGGTGGACCATCACCTCGATGTCGGCGTACGGCACGTCGAACAGCTCGTGCGCCTCGATGACCTCCAGCGCCTTGTTGACCATGGTGGCGGAGTTGATCGTGACGACCGGGCCCATCTGCCAGGTCGGGTGCGCCAGCGCCTGCTCCGGTGTGACGTCGGTCAACTCCTCGCGCCGCCGGCCCCGGAACGGCCCGCCGCTGGCGGTGACCACCAGCCGGCGCACCTCGCCCCGGGCGCCGCCGCGCAGGCACTGCGCCAGCGCCGAGTGCTCGGAGTCGACCGGGACGATCTGCCCCGGCCGCGTCACCGCGGCCTTGACCAGCGGGCCGCCGGCCACCAGCGACTCCTTGTTGGCCAGCGCGAGGGTACGCCCGGCGCGCAGCGCGGCCAGCGTCGGCGGCAGGCCCAACGAGCCGACCACGCCGTTGAGCACGACGTCGCACGGCCACTGCGCCAGCTCGGTCATCGCGTCCGGCCCGGCCACGATCTTGGGAAGCTTGAAGTCGCCGGAGGCCCAGCCGCGCCGGCTCGCCTCGGCGTAGAACGCGAGCTGGAGATCCTGTGCGGCGGATGCCCGCGCCACCCCGACCGCCGCCACGCCCAGCTCCAGCGCCTGCGCGGCCAGCAGCGCCACGTTGCCGCCGCCGGCGCCGAGCGCGACCACCCGGAACCGGCCGGGGTTGCGCCTGACGATGTCGATGGCCTGGGTGCCGATGGAGCCGGTCGAGCCGAGCAGCACGAGGTCTCGGGGAGTGGTCACGCGCCCATTGTTCCCCAGCGCCGCCGCACGCCTCACCCGGGCCGTTCCGGGGCCTCCTCGTCGAGCAGGTCGGCCGGGTCGACGCTGAACTCGAACGGCTGCCGCATCACGAACGTGGTTCCCGCCGCCGCGGCGGCCAGCGGCCGGTAGTCGTCGTCGACCAGTTCGTAGAGCGCGAGGGCCGGCACGCGGTTGCGCAGGTCGACCCGGAGGAAGTACGGCACGCCGGCGGCGGCGTACTCCCGAGGCCGGTCGATGACATCCTTACGCCGGTTGCCGGGTGACACGATCTCCCCGAGAAGGACGGCCTGGCCGATGTCGACCGCCGATCGCCCACCACCCGACGAACGCAGCACGGCGATGTCGGGAATGAACAGCTCCTTGCCGGAGACCAAGTTGATCTCCGGATAAACCCAGAGCCCTGCCCGGCGGGCGGCCCGGTGCAACAGGTACGGCAATTCGCGCTCGACCGACTGGTGGTCGATGCCGGCATGTGGTGTCACGATCACGCTTCCGCTCAGGACCTCGACCTTCGGGCCGTTGGTCTCCGGTAGGAGATCGAGAGCGAGCTGCGCGGTCCACGGCTCATCGTGCCAGCGGAGCACGTCGAACGACGGCTCGGCGGACTGCGGTGCCGGCTCCGGCGTGAATGCTGCCTGGGCCATCGGGCTCACCCCCTCAGCGGGTAATCGTGCTGCAACCCACCCTAGCGGCGCTGTCCCGCTCTGCTCGGCTCGCACACGTTGTCCGTCGCGGCCTGGCGGTGCCGGGAGTGCGCCGCGCCGTGGCCGTGCCAGCCGGCCCGACTGCGGCTGCGCCGCGAGTACGCGCACGACCGCCCCGGCCTGGCCGTCTACCTCTGCATGCTGATGCACGACGCGATCGCCGACGCGCCGCGGCGGGGACCGGGCGAGGTCGACCCGGCCGAGCACTTCGCCCGGTTCGTCGGCTGGACCCGACCATGGCCGGTCCAGGGCACTACAGCTAGCTGCCCGGATTGCCGATCCGATCGCGCACCATGACGGCCCACGGATGGTGCAGGCCCTCAAGGATCCGCGCGGAGGCGCTCCAGTCCGCTCTGGCGGCGTCCCGGTCGCCCGCCGCCCACCGGTCCTCCGCCCGGTGCATCAGCACCTCCGCCTCGAAGAACGGGTCCCCCAGATCCCGGAACAACGCAAGGGCGTGCTCGTAACATCGGTCCGCCTGGCCCGGATCGCCGAGATGGGCGCAGAGCCGGCCGAGAGTATCCCAGGCGCTGGCTTCGCCGTGCCGCTCACCGAACCGCCGCAACAGAACCAGCGCCGTCCGGGTCTGACGGAACGACTGGCGGAGATTGCCAGCCAGCAGGTGGTACCAACCAGAGCTGTTGAGCGCTTCGGCACCAGCGCTGTGGTTGCCCGCCAGCAGGAAGAGGAGCCTCGCCCGCCGGGAGTGGTGGAGGGCGCCGGGCAGGTCGCGGCGCTGTTGACGCACATACGCCAACCCGTGGTGGGCCCGCGCCCGCCCGCCGAGGTCTCCGATCCGGCTCGACAGCCGCAGCGCCCGACGCAGGCTGGCCTCGGCCGCATCGTGGTCGCCGAGGCGCAGGTAGGCGCGGCCCATACCGCGCAGCGCGTACGACATGCCGCGGGCGTCGGAGCCCACTCGGGCGGCACGGAGGGCGACGCGGTTCACCACCAGTTGGTCGGCCCAGTGGCCGCCGCGGGACAGGAACGTGGTCATCGCCCACGCCAACTGCCATGCGTGGGTCGCCATGCCGTGCTCGGCGGCCAGGTGCACCATGGCGACGAGGGTTGTCCGGTGCGCCCGGTACCAGGCGTTGGCGTCCTCCTCGTCGACGAGCGAGTGGACGGTGACACCCGGCGCCGGGGTGATCGTGGGGAGCGGTTCCCGGCGAGGCTCAAGTAGACGCGCACCCGCAACCGCGGTCTGCAGGTAATGATCGCCGAGCCGCCTCAGCGCGGACATGCGGTCGGCATCGCTGTCCCGCCGCCCTCGTTCCTTGGCGAAGGCGGCCACCAGGTCGTGCAGGTGCCACCGGCGGTCGGCCGTCTCGCCGATCAGGTGGACCCGGGCCAACTCGGCGAGCAGCGGGCCCACGTGCCCGGGTGGGCGCCCGACCAGGCTTGCCGCCGCCGCCTCGTTGGCGGCGCCGGGATGCAGTCCAAGCACCCGGAAGACCTGCCGGGCCCCGGGGTTCAGCAACCGGTATGAGCCGAGGAGGCAGGAGCGTAGGTCTGTCGGGCTGTCGTGGCTGGCCAGACTGTCGAGCCGTGGCACGGCACCGGTCAGGTCACCCGCGACGACGGCCAGCGGCACCGCGGGCTGGGAGACGATACGGGCAGCCGTCACCGCCAGGGCGAGCGGCAGGCCGCCACAGCGGTCGACAATCACCTGCGCGGCGGTCGCTTCGGCATCGAGGCGGCCGGCGCCGACCCGGCGGCGCAGCAGTTGTCGCGACTCGTCGTCGCTGAGCGGGCTGAGGCTGACCGGGTGTGCGGACGCCGCCGCGACCAGCCCCAGGAGCCGGTCCCGGCTGGTGACGACGACTACGGATCCCGGTGCCGCTACCAACAGCAGTCGGACGTGCTCCGCGTCGCGGGCGTTGTCGAGCAGCAACAACATTCGCTTGCCGGCGAGCAGGCTGCGCAGCAGGCCAGTCCGGCCCGTCTCGTCGACCGGCGTAGCCGCTGCCGGAACCCCCAGCGCGCCCAGGAACGCGTGGGCCGCCGAGGTGGCAGCCAGCGGCGGTTGGCTGGGGTCGAATCCAGACAGGTTGACGAAGAGCTGTCCGTCCGGGAAGCGGTCCTTCACCCGGTGCGCCCAGTGCACCGCGAGCGAGGTCTTACCGATCCCTGGCGGACCTACCACCAGGGTCGTCGTGCCCACGGTTGGCGTCTCCGTGCTGAGGAGCGCGTCCATCACGGCCAGAGCGTCGGCGCGTCCGGTGAAGGAGGCGGTGTCCGGTGGCAGTTGAGCCGGAAGGGGTCGACTCGCCGTGGAGGCGCCTCCTGTCCCGTCCGTCGGCAAGCTGAGTCCCGGAGCCGCCCGTGCCCGCTCGTGAAAGTCGCGCCGCTCGTCACCGGACAGCCCCAACGCCTCGGCCAGCAACCGCACAGTCTGCTGGCGGGGTTGCCGGATCCGCCCGGTTTCCAGGTCACGAAGGTTCCGCACGCTGATTCCCGACCGAGCGGCGAGCTCCTCCTGAGAGAGGTTCAGCGACTGTCGACGCGACTTGATCAAAGGACCGAACTCCATCGCTTGCCCTGTCCCTCAGCCGTCGTGGGAGGAAGTCGCCGGTGGATCGCCGGTCAGTCGCCTGGATCGGCTCCGGTGTGCTCACGACACTACAAGTCATAGACAAACGTCAGCGCGGGCAGATCGGCTGGCACCCGCGCGGCGTTCCTGCCGACAAGCCGGAAGCCCTTTTCGGCGGCCCTAGGAGGTTCTGCATGTTCCAGCGAACACTGTCCGCAGTCACCCGACCGAGCCGGGCTCTCGCCGTGGCCGCAACGGCGGCAGCGGCCCTTCTGGCAGTCAGCTCTCCGGCCGCGGCCGTGGTGACCCCATCCGCCACCTACGCCGACTGCCCCGCTTCCAACGTGTGCTTCTACACCGGCAGCGGCGGGTCCGGCAACATGTGCAAATGGTCGGACGCCGACCCGGACTGGACGTTGGGGATCGACCGCTGCTCCTGGGCCCGGAGCGCTCCGGCCCGCTCGGTGTACAACCGCGGAACGTCCACCTCCTACACGGCGGTGGCGTTCTACACGGGCACGAACTACAGCGGCTACAACGGGTGCATGGGGCAGGGTTGGCAGGGCAACATCGGCCCTGCCTACCTGCTCTCGCACAGGTGGATCACCTCCCCCTGCTGACCGCGGGGTGAGGCCGCGTCCGCGTCAACGTGGGCCGCGGCCGCCAGGCCGGGCGGGCCACGGACTGATCATCCGAGGCCCGCCCTCGCGGCATCAGCGGTCGCGGTCACCGGACGCGGCGAGGTGCTCCAGGTGCCGCATGGGCAGGTGCGGCGGCTGCCACTCCAGGAACAGCGCGGTGGCGTCGTCGTCCAGCTCGTCCTGCTGGTACGCGAGGACGGCGCGTATCAGACGACGCATCGTCTCCGGGCTGGGCAGCCGGTCGTTGAGGGCACGCTCGACGAAGTCGACCAGCCGGTCCAGCCCGAAACGCTCCCTGTTGTCGCCGCGCGCGTCGGTGATGCCGTCGGTGTAGGCGAGGATGCGGTCGCCCGGGTGCAGCGCCTCCTCGTGCACCCGGGGGCGCTTGCCCGACAGGTTGCCCAGGCCGAGCGGCAGCGCGGTCGGGCCGGGCAGCGCCCGGACGGCCCGGCCGTCGCGCAGCAGCATGGCGCCGGGATGACCCGCGTTGATGATCCGGAGCTGGCCGGTGCGCCTGTCGAGTTCGGCGAGCAGCGCGGTCGCGAACGTGCCCGGGTGCTCGGCGCGTACCCACCTGTCGATGCTGATCGCCGTGTCGACCAGGTCGAGGCCGGTACGCCGGGCGTTGCGGTACGCGCTGACCACGAGCGAGGCCAGCGCGCTCGCCTTGATGCCGTGCCCGCAGGTGTCGAAGAGCCCGACGCTGAGCACGTCGTCGTTGAGCGCGTAGTCGAAGATGTCCCCGCCGACGTCGTAGCAGGGTTCGAGGATGGCGGTGATCACCAGGTCGTCGGTGGCGAACGTCAGCGGCGGCAGCAGCCCCCAGACGATCTCGGCGGCGACCTGCATCGGCAGGCGGCGGCGGATCCGTTCCACGACGTCGCCGTAGAGGCGGCGGTTCACCAGGAGCTGGGCGACGTTGACCGCGAGTTCCCAGGCCGGCCGGTCCGACGCGGGGTCGGCGGCGGCCGGCGACACGACCTCCAGCACCCCCAGCCGTTCGCAGCCGAGCAGCAGGGGCACCCAGAGCCGGTCCGGGTGGGCGGGCGCGCGCTGCACCTCGAGGCTGGTGAACGCCCGACCGGCCAGCGTCGTCTCGATCGTCAGCTCGCCCCGGGCCGGGCCGGCGCCGGGCATGGGGACGAGCGACGACTGCGTGTAGTCGGCCAGGTAGATCACGATCTCGCTGGCGCCGATGGCCGGCGCGGCGCTGCTCACCAGGAGCGACAACTCGTCCGGCCCGCCCCGGGACGCGTGGAGTTGCAGCCAACGTGCTGCCTCGCCGCCGTCGACCACCGCACCTCCCCCGCGTCCCCACCACCGTAGGAGTCCGACGGCGAACTGCCAACGTACGGGCACCCGACTTCGGTCAGGCGGGCCGGTCCAGGACGAACGTCTCCAGCTCCGCGCCGCCGTACCAGTCGGTGCGGACGCCGACGTGCGTCATGCCGAGGCGCCGGGCCACCGCCGTCGACGGCTCGTTGCCGGCCATCACCACCGCGTACACCCGGCCGGTGCCGGTGGCGAACTCCCGCTCCAGCACCGCCCGGGCCGCCTCGGTGGCGTAGCCGTGGCCCTGGGCGTCGGGGTGCAGGTGCCAGCCGACCTCCAGGTCGTCGGTAGGCGTGACACCGTCCCGGCCGGGCAGCGGCTTGAGCAGCACGCTGCCGGCCGCGCAGCCCGTCGCGTGCGGTTCGATCGCCCACAGGCCCCACCGACCGGCGTACGGCGCGTTGCGCTCGCGCCAGGAACGCACCCGCTCCAGCGCCTGCGCGGGGTCGGTCAGCCGCCCCTTCCCGCCGCCCAGCCAGCGCATCACCTCCGCACGGGAGTAGATGTCGTAGACCCGGGCGAGGTCGTCGGGTGACTCGGTCCAGTCCCGGACCACGAGCCGCTCGGTCGAGGCGATCATCATGACGCCGGATCGTAATGCGTGGCCGGCGACCGCACGGGGAACGAGGGGGCGATGGGCGACGGCTGGCACCGCACGAAGCGGATCACCTCGGCGGCGTTCCGGCCGGTCCGGGGCCGGGATCTCTCACTGCACGCCGCCGCGATCACGTTCTACGGCGCGATCGCCGTGGTGCCGGTGGCGCTGCTGGCGATCTGGCTCACCGGGCTGCTCGCCGGCGCCGACCGGGTGCGCCGGCTGACCTCGTACGCGATCGACACGCTGCCCACCGAGATCGGCGCGCACCGGGCGGTGGCCGCGCTGGTCGAGGCCGGGTTGGGGCTGACCCCGCTGCTGGCGCTCGCCTCGCTGCTGCCGGCCTCGCTCTACGGCGAGGGATTGCGCCGGGCGTTCGTCTCGGTGGCCGAGCCGCGCGCCGAGTCCGGCGCGCTTGTCGGCTGGCGCGGCCGGCTGCTGCTGCTGCCGCTGCTCGCGCCCGCCCCGGCCCTGCTGCTGTCGATCCTGCTGGCGCTGCCGCTGACCACCCGGCTGGTCCGGCAGGGCGGCTGGATCGGCGCGCTCGGTGTGGTGCTGTCGTTCCTGGCGGTGTGGCTGGTGCTCACGCCGGTGCTGGTGTGGGTGTTCCGGGTGGTCGGCCCGGCCTCCCCGGACTGGTTGTCCACGCTCGGCATGGGCTCGTTCACCGCCGCGAACCTCTCCGGCTTCCTGCACGGTTTCGTGCTGTTCTGCTCGCTGCCGCTGAACCTGGGCGTGCCGTTCGGCGGGTTCGACGAGATCGGCGGCGGGGTGGCGGTGCTGCTCTGGCTCTACCTGTTCCACGTGATCGTGCTGGCCGGCTACTCGGCCACGCTGGCGTTGAGCCGGTGGCGGGCCGCCCGGGAGGCGGCCCGCGCCTGAGCCCGGTCAGCGCCGGAACGGGCCGCGCACCTCGTAGGTGATGCCGCCGGTGCCGGCCTTCGCGCCGCTGGTGCCGCGCTGCGACGAGAAGTAGAGCCGGCTGCCGTCCGGCGCGAACGCCGGGCCGGTGAGTTCCGACGCCGCCTGCCCGAGCAGCCGCAGGAACGGCGTCACCACGCCGGCCGGCGTGATCATGTTGATCTCCATGTCGCCGCCGTCCTCGGCCACGTAGAGGTCGCCGCCTCCGGTGCCGGTGATGTTGTCCACCCCGGTCAGCGGCGCCGCGCCGGCCTCCACCAGCGAGTCGTCGTACGCGAGGTCGAGCCGCTCCCGCGCCGCGTCGTACGCCCACACCCGGTTGTCGCCCTTGGTGGTGAACCAACAGGTGTCGTCCGCGTACCAGCAGCCCTCGCCACCGGCGAACGACTTCGCGGCGCCCGCCTGGTAGCGGGTGGGCACCGGGAAACCGTCCCGGTCCGGCAGGTCCCGCCAGGTCACCGGGCCGGCCACCTGGTCCTCCGGGGCGCAGAGCACCTGCACCCGACCGGTGCGCAGGTCACCCCAGGTGTCCGGCACGAAGCGGTAGAAGCAGCCGTCCGGCTCGTCCTCGGTCAGGTAGACCACCTGCCGGACCGGGTCGCAGGCCGCCGCCTCGTGCTTGAAGCGACCCATCCGGGTCCGCTCCTCGCCGCCCCGGCCGCCGTCCGGCCAGGTCTCGAACACCCGGCCCAGCGGCACCTCCTCGCAGGAGAGCCACGTCCCCCACGGGGTGGGACCGCCGGCGCAGTTGTTGTTGGTGCCGCCGAGGATCCGGTACGCGGCGACGATCGTGCCGTCGGCCGCGAAGCGCACCGCCGAGGCGCCGCCGACCAGCGGCACCTCCGAGTTGGAGACGTAGCACCAGCCGTCGCCGGCCGGGAAGCACGCGCCGCCGTCCGGCGCCGGGTGCCAGACGTACGAGGTGCCGGCGACCCGCTGGCCGGAACGGGCGATCACCCGACTGGTGAAGCCGTCCGGCAACCGGAGGCCGTTGGCGTCGGCGGCCAGCAGGTCACCGTAGGGGCCGGGACCGGGCTGGGCGGGCGCCGCCGGTGCGGCGGCGGCCCAGAGGCCGCCCGCGAAGGCGGTGCCGCCCGTCACGGTGGCAGCACGCAGGACGGTACGACGATCCATCGGATGACCTCCCCGAGACGACGACTCCCCGCCGACGGTAGCTGTCGGACCGCATCGACCGCCGCCACTGCCCGGTGAACGTGGCGTGACGTCAGAGTCGGTCGACGTACCGCTTCGCCTCGGCCAGCGACCAGTTCGTGTGCTCCCGCACCAGCTTGACGGCGTGGATCTTCTTCCCGGCGTGCACCAGCCGGGTCGCCTCGGCGCGCACGCCGCCGCCCGGGTCGACCGGGCCGCCGGGTGGGGCCGGCAGCGGGCCGCCCGCCCGCAACGCGTCGACCGCCTGCTTCGCCTCCAGCAGCGGCAGCCCGGTCTGCTGGCGCAACAGCCGGACCGCCTCGACCGTGTGCCCCGCACGGGCCAGCCGGAGCACCTCCCCCTGCCCACCGCCCGCGGCCGGGTCCGGGGCGACCAGATCCCGGGGACGGCCGGCGGACCGCCGGAGCACGAACCAGAGCAGGAGCAGGACGACGAGTACGGCCGGGAGCGCGAACTGGACTGCCTCGGGCATGCCGGCCACGGTAGCGCCCGGCCGCGAACCCTCCCGCCGGGGTCGGCCCGGCAGTAGGCTCCGTTCCCATGACTGACGGGACTCAGCTGCCGGCACGCGCCGACGTCGTCGTGGTCGGCTCCGGGCACAACGGCCTGGTCTCGGCGATCCTGCTGGCCCGCGCCGGCCTCGACGTGCTGGTGCTGGAGGCGGCCGAGGTGATCGGCGGCGCCACCCGCACCGAGAACCCGTTCCCGCTGGTGCCCGGGCTGCGTCACTCCACCGGGTCGTACCTGCTCGGGCTGATGCCGCCGGAACTGCTCGCCACGCTCGACGTGACCATTCCGGTGCTGCGCCGCGACCCGCACTACTTCCTGCCCACGCCCGGCGGCCCCGGCGCGCCGTACCTCCTCTTCGGCAGCGACGTGGCGGCCACCCGGCGGCAGCTCACCGAGATGTTCTCGGCGGCGGACGTGGCGGCCGACGACGCGCTCCAGGCCGAGCTGGCGCAGCTCCGCGAGGACCTCGCGCCGGCCTGGCTGGCCGAGCCGCTGCCGGTCGACGAGACCGCCGAGCGCTACGTCCGGCCGGCCCTGCGACAGGTCTTCGTCGACCTGGTCCGCGGCTCGGTCGCCGACCACCTGGCCCGCTTCGACTTCCGCTCCGAGCTGCTGGTCAGCATGTACGCGGTCACCGACGGCCTGTCCGGGCTCAACGCCGGCCCGGACGACCCGGGCACCGGGCACAACTTCCTGGTGCACAACATGTGCCGGCTCCCCGGCGCGGACGGCACCTGGATGATCGCCGAGGGCGGCATGGGCACCGTGTCGCGCACGTTCGCCGACGCGGCCCGGGGCGCGGGCGCCCGCATCGTCACCGGCGCCCCGGTCACCGCCGTCACGCTGGACTCCGGCGCCGCGTCGGGCGTGGTGCTGGCCGACGGCCGGGAGGTCGGCGCGTCAGTGGTGCTGGGCGCGTGTGACCCGTACCGGCTGATCGACCTGTTGCCCGAGCGCGCTCCCGGCGGAGCTGGGCGCGCGGATGGCGGCGGTCCGCCGGCCCGGCACCACGCTCAAGCTCAACCTGGCGCTCACCGGGCTGCCGCGCTTCTCCTGCCTGCCGGCCGACGCGCCGAGCCCGTTCGGCTCGACCATCCACCTGCTGCCCGGCTCCGACTCGCTGGTCGGCGGCGGCGGTGAGTCGCCGATGGCGGCGCTGCGCGGCATGTGGGCCGACGTCCAGGCCGGGCGGCTGCCGGACGAGCCGACCATCGAGTGGTACGTGCACACCACCGTCGACCCGTCGCTGCAAGACCCCGCCGGGCACCACTCGTCGGCGCTGTTCGTCCAGTCGGTCCCCTACGAGCTGGCCGGCACCACCTGGGACGCGGCGCTGCCCGGGTACGTCGAGCGGCTGGTCGCGATCTGCGAGCGGTACGCGCCGGGCACCGCCGACCTGATCGCGGACGCGGTGCCGCTGCCCCCGCCCGGCATCGAGGCCCACTTCGGCATCACCGGCGGCCACATCCACCACGTCGACAACACGGTGTCGTTCACCGACCGGATGCCGTACGCCACCGGCGTGGACGGCGTCTACGCCGGCAGCGCCGGCTGCCACCCGGCAGGCAGCGTGATCGGCGCCGCCGGCCACAACGCCGCCCGCCGCATCCTCGCCGATCTGGGGTAAGGAGGGGCCCCCTGTTAACGCCTCCGGTATAGCAGGGGCCCCCTCTCACACCTCACGACGGCTCGGCGGCCTCCTGCCCGGCGCGCGGCAGGTCACCGGGGCCACGGATCACGTAGAGCCCGATCAGCAGCAGGTACGCCAGCAGGCTGAGGATCGGGTCGACGAACACGACCGCGAACGCGACCAGGTACAGCAGCGGGCCGAGCCGGAACCGGCGGGCCACCGCCCGGGCCAGCCGCGGGTCGAGATCCGGGTGCAGCAGGCCCCGGCGGCGGGCCCACCACCAGCTCAGGTTGAAGAACGTCGCCTCGCCGAGCACCGTGCCGACGTACAGCGCCGCGGTCAGCCGCTGGTCGCCGGCCGAGCCGCGCAGATTGTCCGCCAGCAGGTTCGCGGTGAACGGGATGGCGGCCACGAACATCAGCAGCAGCAGGTTCAACACCAGCAGCATCTGGTCGACCCGGCAGACGTAGCGCCACATGTTGTGGTGCGTCAGCCAGACCTGGCCGACGACCGCGAACGTGATCACGTACGCCAGGTAGGCCCGCCACTCGTGTGCCAACGCGGCCGACAGCCCCCGGTCGTCCGGGGCGTCCGGGCCGAACTGGAGCAGCTCGACCGCCATCAGCGTGAGCACGATGGCGATCACCGCGTCGCTGAACGCCTCCACCCGGGAGGCGTCCCGCGCCATCTCGCTGCTGCGCGCGAACCGGTACGCCGGCTCCCGGTCCGCGCCCGTCACGCCGCCCACCTCACCAGGAGATGGTCGCGCGCCGGGGGCGGCGGGCGGGGCGAAAGCGTCAGATGACCGGGTTCCCGGCCGGCGCCGGCGTCTCCTCGTCGGCCCGGTGGGCGCGGATCTTGTGCCCGACGCTGGTCAGGCACCGGCCGCTGGGCAGGTCGAACTTCCAGCCGTGGAGCTGGCAGGTGAGCTGGTCACCGTCGACGATGCCGAACCGGCTCAGGTCCGCCTTCAGGTGCGGGCAGCGCCGCTGCACCACCCAGCCGTCGACCGTGATGTCCTCGGCGTCGACCGCGCGCTCGTGCTCGTCGTACCAGCCCTCGGCGTACTGGAGGCGTTCCTCGGAGAGGCACTTGAAGAACGCGTAGACGAACTCGTTGTACTGGCCGATCCGGGCCGCCGAGAACCGGCAGGAGAGGAAGAGCGAGTTGACCCAGTCGACCTCGCCGATGTGGAACAGGTGCTCGATCAGCGCCCGCTCGGTGCGGAACCGGTAGCGGACCTTCTCGTCCGCGTACGGCCGGACCTCCTTGCCCGGGAAGTCCACCACGATCGACTCGACGTCGGCGCCGTCGTAGCTGACCAGGTCGAAGCGGACCGGGCCGCCGACGCCCTTGGCCAGATAGATCGACTCGTCGAGCAGCGGCTCGATCCGGCGCTTCATCTCGGCCAGCACGTCGATCTCCGGGTGCCGCCAGGACGCCTTCTCGGCCTCGATGACGCCGCGCTTGCGCTCCCGCATCTCCTCCAGGTGGGCGACCTTGTTCGCGAAGAACTCCTCCACCGGCTGCGGGTGGGTGGTGGTCGCGCCCTCGGTGGTGATCTCGGTGACGCTGCCGGGCAGCAGCACGATGCCGTTGTGGCCGCCGACCTTCGCGTACTCGGCCAGGAAGACCGACTGGTCGGGGAAGATGTTGCCCTCGTCGCCGAAGATGTCGTTGAACTGCCACAGCTCGTCGTCGAGGAAGCAGGGCGGGCCGGCGATCGGGAAGACGTGGTCGGCCTTCAGGTCGTCGATGTAGCGCCAGGTGCGGTCGAACTGCCGGTCCCGCTTCTGCTTGCCGAACGCGGTCTTCGCCGACTGCGGCAGCTCGTAGACCATCGGGTACCAGATCGCGCCGGAGAACTGGAGCATGTGCGCGTGCACGTGGCCCAGCTCGGCGAAGACGGTCAGGTCGGTGGGGCGGGCGTCGTTCTGGTTGAGCAGCCGGACGCCGTCGTACTCGACCCAGAGCGACGAGTCGCCGATCGGGCCGTCGGTCGGGCTGGTCAACGCCTGGATCATGATCTTGAGGCCGCCGGGCAGCTCCACCACCTGCTCGTTCGGGGCCTTCAGGAACTTCGTGAAGCCCAGCTCCCGCAGCTCGTCCTCCATCTCGGAGGTCGGGTACTCGGGCAGCAGGACGGTGGCATCCTTCGAGACGAAGTCCCGCAGGTGCTTCGCGTCGAAGTGGTCCCGGTGCAGGTGCGACACGTACAGGTAGTCGACCTGGCCCAGCGTCGCCCAGTCGAGCTGGGAGTTGTCGGGGAAGGGGAACCACGAGGCGAAGTAGGCGGGATTGACCCACGGGTCGCACAGGATGCTGCCCGCGGGCGTGTCGATCCGCATGCTGGCGTGGCCCGTACCGGTCACTCGCACCGTAGTCCCCCTCAAAAAGGCATCAGGCGTACGACAAGACGCTACCGGAGACAGTGTGGTCGCCGTCCCGCGACGCCCACAGTGCCGGCCGGCCCCCGCGGAACAGGTCCAACGGCCCGGGCCGATCCGCCCACCGTCGCGCCGGCCGCCGGTCGCCCGTGCGGGTCGTCCGACCGCGTCGGGTCGGACCCTGCGCCGGGCCCGGCACGCGGCGTGCCAGACTAACCGGAGATCCGATCGCGAGGGAAGGACCGACAGTGGCAGGAGACGAGCCGGTAACCGCGCCAGACCAGCACAGGCCCGGGCACCGCAGGTCCGGACGGATCGGTGCGGTGGTGTCGGCGGTGGCCCTGGTGTTGATGGCGCTCTGCGGCACCGAGGAGGGCCGGGTGGAGCACATCTGGCTGTTCGGGATCGCCGCGCTGCTGCTCGCCATCGTCATCGGCGACGCCGTGCTGCGCCGCAACGGCCTGCGGTCCTGACACCCGGCACCAGCGGTACGCGGAAGGGCCCGTCCCCTCGGGGGCGGGCCCTTCGTCGTCGGTGCGTCGTCGGTGCGTCGTCGGGTGCGGCTCAGCGGCCGAGCAGGATGTCCTGCACGTCCTTGAGCGCGGCGTCGACCTCGGCCTCGAAGTAGCCGCCGGGCACCAGGCCGAAGCGCAGCGTGTCCAGCTCCTTCGGGTTCACCGGCATCGGGTTGCGCCCCTGCATGCCGCCGAGCAGCGTGTCGAAGAACCGGTCGACCTGGTCCGGGTCGTACCCGCTGCCGAACCGACGGACCTGGAAGCCGCGCCGGATCTGGTCGACCCGGTGCAGGTCGCTGCCGGGCGGGCCGGCCATCGGCGGTCCCACCATCGGCGGGCCGGCGGCCGGCGGACCGACAAGCGGCGGGCCCGTCATCGAGGGGCCGCCGCCGTAGCCCTGGTCCGGCGGGCCGTAGCCCTGGTCCGGCGGGCCGTAGCCCGGATCCGGCGGGCCGTAGCCCTGCTGCGGCAGCGCCGGCGGGCCGGCCGGGCCGCGCCCACGCAGCTCCCGCAGGTCCCGCTCGGGCATCCGGATCTCCGCGGTCATGTCGGTCCGACCGTGCCGGCCGGCCTCGAAGCCGTCGAAGCGGTCGCTCGGGCCGCCGTACCCACCCGGGCCCTTGTCCTGGCCGTATCCGCCGGGGCCGGTGTCCTGGCCGTAGCCGCCCGGACCGGTGTCCTGACCGTATCCGCCGGGACCGGTGTCCTGGCCGTAGCCGCCCGGGCCGGGTGGCAGGCTGCGCGGCGGCGGTCCGCCGTGCCCGATCGGGGCACCCGGCCCGGGGCCCATCGGGCCGGGACCGGCCGGGCCGCGCGGCGCGTCGTAGCCGCCACGGGGGCCGTCGTACCCACCGGCGAACGCGCCGGTCGGCTCGTCGTAGCGGTTGCCGTAGCGGTCGACGGGCGGGCCGGCCTGGGCCGGCATCTGCCGGGGCGGCATCGGCGGCTGCGGCACCGGGGACAGGCCACGGTCGTCGCGCATCGGCGGGCCGAGCCGGTCTGCCATCCGGGGATCGCCACCGCGCCCGCCGGGGGCGCCGGCGCGCTCCTCCAGCTCGGCGAGCTGCCGCTCGACCCGGTCGAGGTGCAGGTCGACCTGCCACTCGTCATAGCCGTTGAACCGGACCCGGAAGACGACGTCGTGGACCTCCTGGGACGCGACGGGCGCACCGACCGGCTGGCCGTCGAGGGTCGCCTCGACCCGGTCCAGGAAGGCGTCCACCTCGTCGACCTTGTATCCCCGACGGAGCGCCTTCCGCCGGAAACGCTGACCCTGACTCGCCACTATGTCTCCTGGTCTCGTACCGCTACGCCGTTGCCGCGCGGGGGTCGCTGTCGGTGTCCTCGGCGGCGGCGAGCTGCCCACACGCCCCGTCGATCTCGCGCCCCCGGGTGTCCCGCACCGTGGTGGACACGCCGGCGTCGCGCAACCGCCTGACGAACTCCCGCTCGACCGGCTTCGGGCTGGCGTCCCAGCGGCTGCCCGGAGTCGGGTTGAGCGGGATCAGGTTCACGTGGGTCAGCTTGCCCGCCAGCAGCCGCCCGAGCAGGTCGGCCCGCCACGGCTGGTCGTTCACGTCCTTGATCATCGCGTATTCGATGGACACGCGACGCCCCGTCGTGGCCGCGTAGTCCCACGCCGCGTCCAGCACCTCGGACACCTTCCAGCGCTGGTTGACCGGGACGAGTTCGTCGCGCAGCTCATCATCGGGGGCGTGCAGCGACAACGCAAGGGTCACGGAGAGGTCTTCGCTGGCCAACCGCCGAATGGCCGGCACCAGCCCGACCGTGGAGACGGTGATGTGCCGCTGGGACAGGCCGAGCCCTTCCGGGGCCGGCGCGACCAGCCGGCGGATCGCCGCCACCACCCGCGCGTAGTTGGCCAACGGCTCACCCATACCCATGAACACCACGTGCGACAGCCGCGGCGGCGAGCCGGCCACCGCACCGGAGGCGGCCACGCCGGCCAGGTAGACGGCCTGGTCGACGATCTCCGCGGTGGAGAGGTTGCGGGTCAGCCCGGCCTGGCCGGTGGCGCAGAACGGGCAGGCCATGCCGCAGCCGGCCTGGCTGGAGATGCAGACGGTGACCCGGTCCGGGTAACCCATCAGCACGCTCTCCACCAGCGAGCCGTCGTGCAGCCGCCAGAGCGCCTTGCGGGTGGCGCCGTCGTCGCAGGCCAGCTCGCGCACCGGGGTGAGCAGCGTGGGCAGCAACGTGCCGGCCAGCCGCTCCCGGGTCGCCGCCGGCAGGTCGGTCATCCGCTCCGGGTCACGGACCAGGCGGCCGAAGTAGTGGTTCGACACCTGCTTGGCGCGGAACGCCGGTTCGCCCAGCTCGGTGACGAGCGCCTGCCGGCCCGGCAGGTCGAGGTCGGCGAGGTGGCGGGGAGGCATCGCGGGCCGGCGGCCGCGGGCGTCGGGGTCTACGGAGATCAGCGGGAGGCTCGTCATGGCGCGTCCAGTCTGACACGCGCCGAGCCGGACGCACCTGTCCACCGGCGCCGAATCGCCCCCGACCGGCCGGTCGGGGGCGTGGCGACGACGTGATCCATCCCTCAGCTCACCACCGGCACGAACACCGCCAACAGCAGGTACGCCGTCGGCACCGCGAACAGGATCGAGTCGAGCCGGTCCATCAGGCCGCCGTGGCCGGGCAGCAGGTTGCTCATGTCCTTGACGCCCAGATCCCGCTTGATCATCGACTCGGCGAGGTCACCGAGCACCGCCGCGCAGGACATCGCCATCCCGAACAGCGCGCCCCACCACGGGGCCACGTCGAACAGCAGCCACAGCAACAGCGCGCTGCCCGCCGCGGCGGCGGTGACCGAGCCGGCGAAGCCCTCCCACGACTTCTTCGGGCTGATCTTCGGAGCCATCGGACGCTTGCCGAAGGCCACCCCGGCCGCGTACCCGCCGGTGTCGGAGAGCACCACCGCCACCAGCGTGACCAGCACCCGCAGGTGACCGTCGTCGGGCGCGGCGGCGAGCAGGGCCGCGAAGCCGGCGAGGAAGGGCACGTAGACCGCGATCAGCGTGGCCGCGGTCAGGTCACGCTGATAGTTGCCGGGACCGTCGCCGAGCCGCCAGATCATCGTGCCCAGCACGGTGACCAGCAGCCCGAGGCAGAGCGCGTCCGGGCCGGCGAACCAGGCCAACCCGACCATGATCACGCCACCGGCGACCAGCGGCACCAGCGGCGGGTGGGCGCCGCTGCGGCGGACCGCCCGCGCCATCTCCCAGATGCCGATCGCCACCGCGGCGGCGAGCACGGCCAGGAACGCCGGCAGGAAGAAGAAGAGCGGCACCACGATCGCCGCGCCGAGGGCCGCCCCGACGCCGATCGCCGCCGGCAGGTTGCGACCCGCCCGGGACGCCGGCGGCGCGGTGCTCGGGGGACGGTCCGCGCTCGCCCGTCGACGCCCCTTCGACCGGCGACCGGCCGGCGGTTCGGGCGCGGGCTCGTCGCGTACCGCGGGGTCGTCACGGACCGTGAGCTCGTCGCGGACCGGGGCGATCTGCGCGGTGGGGTAGTCGTCGTCCGGGCGGTCGTCGCCCGCCGGGCCACGGTCGCCGGGCCCGGGCTCGTCCCGCCGGCCACGCGGCGCGGCCGGGGGGCCGTCGGGCGGCCACGGCGCGTCGTGGTGCCGCTGATCCAGCGGGTACGCGTCGGTGACCGGCCCGGCGTACGCCTCCGCGTCGGGAAAGGCGTCCGGGCCGGGGGCGGGACGCCGCCACGGGCCGGGCTCCAGGCCGGTCTCCGGCCAGGGCAGGGCGGGGGCCGAGCGGTCCCAGCCGCGCGGCTCGGTGCTGCCGTAGGGGTCGGGGTGGGACATCACGCACCGGCAGACGGTACGAAAGCCACCACATGACGCAAGACCAAGACCATCCCCTACCGGCGTGAGACTTCCTGTTGACCGACCGACGGCCGGGCGATTCCCGCCGTTCACCCGGTGGTGGTCGGGAATCGTGCCGAGCCTACTGCAACCGGCCGGCGTCGAGGGTGGACGCCGCCGGGCACGACGACGGCACCGGGCCGCCGCCCGGGGTGCCGGGCGACGGCGGCGCGGTGCCGTGACGGAGTGCGCGGGCCGTTCAGACCTCGAGCAGCTCGCTCTCCTTGTGCTTGATCATTTCATCCACGGTGCCGACGAAGCGCTGGGTCAGGTCGTCCAGGTCCTTCTCCGCGCGCCGGCCCTCGTCCTCGCCGACCTCGCCGTCCTTGACCAGGCGGTCCAGCTCTTCCTTGCCCTTACGGCGGATGTTACGGACGGCGACCTTCGCCTCCTCGCCCTTCTGCCGGGCGACCTTGATCATCTCGCGTCGCCGCTCCTCGGTCATCTGCGGGAGCACGATGCGCAGCTGGTTACCCTCGTTGTTCGGGTTCACCCCGAGATCCGAGTCGCGGATCGCCTTCTCCATCGCATTGGTCTGCGAGGTGTCGTACGGCTTGATGATCACCATGCGCGGCTCGGGCACCGCGATGGACGCCATCTGCGGCAGCGGGGTCGGGCTGCCGTAGTAGTCGATGACGATCCGGGCGAACATGGCGGCGTTGGCGCGACCGGTGCGGATCCCGCCGAATTCCTCCCTGGCGTGCTCGATGGCACGCTCCATCTTCTCCTCCGCCTCGAGGAGGGTGTCGTCGATCACCGGTCTCCTCGCCTCCTTCTGTCGCTCGTCGTGGGCTGTGCTGGGGCTGTGGCAGAGGACCGCTGCCGGTCCGGGTGGGCCGGTCAGGCGGTGATCAGCGTGCCGATCTTCTCACCGCCGACGGCGCGGACGATCGTGTCGTCACCCTGGGCGCCGAAGACCAGCATCGGCAGGCCGTTCTCCATGCAGAGGCTGAACGCGGCGGCGTCGGCGACCCGCAGGTTGCGGCGCAGCACCTCGGAGAAGGTGATCGAGTCGAGCTTGCTCGCCGTCGGGTCGATCCGGGGGTCGGCGGTGTAGACCGCGTCCACGCCGTTCTTGCTCATCAGCACCACGTCCGCGCGGATCTCCAGCGCGCGCTGGGCGGCCACCGTGTCGGTGGAGAAGTACGGCATCCCGGCGCCGGCGCCGAAGATCACCACCCGGCCCTTCTCCAGATGCCGGATCGCGCGCAAAGGAATGTACGGCTCGGCGACCTGGGCCATGGTGATCGCGCTCTGCACCCGGGTCTCGATGCCCTCCTTCTCCAGGAAGTCCTGGAGCGCGAGGCAGTTCATCACCGTGCCCAGCATGCCCATGTAGTCGGCGCGGGCGCGGTCCATGCCGCGCTTCTGCAGCTCGGCGCCGCGGAAGAAGTTGCCGCCGCCGACCACCACGGAGACCTGCACGCCGCGGCGGACCACGGTGGCGATCTGCCGGGCGATGCCCTGGACCACGTCCGGGTCGACGCCGATCGCGCCGCCGCCGAAGACCTCGCCGGACAGCTTCAGCACCACCCGACGGGACCGGCCGGGCGGAGGGGCGGTCGGGTCATCCGCCGCCAGGCTCCGGTCACTCACAACCTGCGTCATCCGCCCCGCCCCTTCTCCCCGCGCACCGCGCGAGCGTCGCGTACCTGCCCTTGCCGACCCTATGTGACGAGGAGGCCGCGGTGCCTGTCGCGTACACCGGCGGCCTCCTCGTCCACGTTCTCGCTGCCCGGGCCCGCGGCCCGGGTGGCGGCTCAGGCCTGGCCGACCTCGAACCGCACGAAGCGGGTCACCTCGATGCCGGCCTCGGCCAGCACCTGCTTGACGGTCTTCTTGTTGTCGGCGACCGAGGCCTGCTCCAGCAGGACGAAGTCCTTGAAGAAGGCGTTCACCCGGCCCTCGACGATCTTCGGGAGCGCCGCCGCGGGCTTGTTCTCCTCGCGGGCGGTCTGCTCGGCGATGCGCCGCTCGGACTCGACCGTCTCGGCGGGCACCTCGTCGCGGGTGAGGTACTTCGGCCGCATCGCGGCGATCTGCATCGCGACGCCACGGGCGTCCGCGTCGCCCGCCTCGTCGGTCTTGCCGGAGAACTGCACCAGCACGCCGACCGCCGGGGGCAGGTCCTGACTCTTGCGGTGCAGGTAGACCGCGGTGGTGCCGTCGAGCTTGGCGAAGCGGTTCAGCACCAGCTTCTCGCCGATCTTGGCGGACTGCTCCTGGATCAGGTCGGCCACGGTCTTGCCGTCGATGGTGCTGGCGAGCAGCTCCTCGGCGTTGGTGGCGTCACTGGTCACGCCGTGCTCGACCAGCTGCTGGGCCAGCGCGATGAAGGCGTCGTTCTTGGCGACGAAGTCGGTCTCGCAGTTGAGTTCGAGCAGCGCCTGGCCGGAGTGGGCGATGAGACCGTTGGCGGCGGTGCGACCGGCCCGCTTGCCCACGTCCTTCGCGCCCTTGACGCGCAGGATCTCGACGGCCTTGTCGAAGTCGCCCTCGGCCTCGGTCAGCGCCTTCTTGGAGTCCATCATGCCGGCGCCGGTGAGGTCCCGGAGCTTCTTGACGTCCGCGGCGGTGAAGTTGGACATGACTCTCTCTTCGGTGTCTGTGACTACTGCGGTGGGATGGTCTGACTGCCGGTTACCCGGAACCGGGCCGGTGTCGCCCGGTGTGTCCGCCGCGCCCCGCCGGCCGGCGCAGAACCGGCCGGCGGGGACGCGACGGTGCGATCACTCCGCGGCGGCGGTCGCCGGCTGCTCGGCAGCGGCCGGGGCCGGCTGCTGCTCGGCGGCGGCCGGCTGCTCAGCGGCGGCGGGCTGCTCAGCGGCGACGGCGGGCTGCTCGTCGGCCTTCTTCGGCTCCTCGAGCAGCTCGCGCTCCCACTCGGCCAGCGGCTCGTCGGCGCCGACCTGGCCCGCCTCGGGCTTCTCGTCGCCGCCCCGGCCACGGCCGGAACGCGCGATCAGACCGTCGGCGACGGCCGCGGCGACGACCTTGGTCAGCAGCTCGGCCGAGCGGATGGCGTCGTCGTTACCCGGGATCGGGAAGTCGACCTCGTCCGGGTCGCAGTTGGTGTCCAGCACGGCGATCACCGGGATGCCCAGCTTGCGGGCCTCGTCGACGGCGATGTGCTCCTTCTTGGTGTCGACGATCCAGACCGCGGCCGGGAGCTTCTGCATGTCCCGCAGGCCACCGAGGGTCTTGGTGAGCTTGATCTTCTCGCGGGAGAGCTGGAGGGTCTCCTTCTTGGTGTAACCGGCGGCGGTGCCGCTCAGGTCACCCAGGGCCTCAAGCTCCTTCATCCGCTGGAGCCGCTTGTACACGGTCTGGAAGTTGGTCAGCATGCCACCGAGCCAGCGGTGGTTGACGTACGGCTGGCCGACCCGGGTCGCCTGCTCGGCGATGGCCTCCTGGGCCTGCTTCTTGGTGCCGACGAACAGGATGCTGCCGCCGCCCGCGACGGTGGTGCGGATGAACGAGTACGCCTTCTCGATGTAGTCGAGGGTCTGGCGCAGGTCGATGATGTAGATACCGTTGCGCTCGGTGAAGATGAAGCGCTTCATCTTCGGGTTCCAGCGCCGGGTCTGGTGCCCGAAGTGCACACCGCTCTCCAGCAGCTGACGCATGGTCACGACGGCCATGGTGGGTACTCCTACTTTGTCCCTGGTTGTCCGTCCGGCCGGCGGCCGGACGCCTGGCGCCCGGTCGCCGGCCAGGGTGGGCCCGGACGAAGGACCGGGACCAGGGAGGCCGTCGCTCCACGGAATGACCATGGAGAGGGCACGCGAGGTCGACCGCACGAGGCGGTCGCCAGTTGACCAGTGTACGCGCCTTCTCCGCCCCCCGGCCCCGGGGTGCGTAGTCGCCGGCGGTCAGCGGGCCGCGAGCGCGGCGGCGGTCAGCGGTGGTCAGCGGGCCGCGAGCACGCCAGCGGTCAGCGGTGGTCAGCGGGCCGCGAGCACGCCAGCGGTCAGCGGTGGTCAGCGGGCCGCGAGCACGCCAGCGGTCAGCGGTGGTCAGCGGGCCGCGAGCACGCCAGCGGTCAGCGGTGGTCAGCGGGCCGCGAGCACGCCAGCGGTCAGCGGTGGTCAGCGGGCCGCGAGCACGCCAGCGGTCAGCGGTGGTCAGCGGGCCGCGAGCACGCCAGCGGTCAGCGGTGGTCAGCGGGCCGCGAGCACGCCAGCGGTCAGCGGTGGTCAGCGGGCCGCGAGCACGCCAGCGGTCAGCGGTGGTCAGCGGGCCGCGAGCACGCCAGCGGTCAGCGGTGGTCAGCGGGCCGCGAGCACGCCAGCGGTCAGCGGTGGTCAGCGGGCCGCGAGCACGCCAGCGGTCAGCGGTGGTCAGCGGGCCGCGAGCGCGGCGGCGGTCAGCGGGCGGCGAGCGCGGCGGCGACGAAGAGCACCAGACCCACGGTCAGGTACGCGGTCGGCGGGCGGAGCCAGCCGCGGCTGCCGTCGGCCAGCGCGAGCCCACCGGTGCGCAGGCCGTACAGCCCGGCACCGAAGATCGGCAGCCCGACCACGAGGAACGTGCCCACCACGACGTGCGACGTGGAGACCGGGTCACCCACCAGCCCGTGCAGCAGCACCCGGAACGCGGGCACCTCCAGCACCAGCACGAGCGCCGCCAGCAGCACCGCCAACGCCGGGCGCCGGGTCCGGTAGACGCCGTCACCGGGCGGCGGCCCGTCCGACCGGGGCACGACCGCCGGCATCGGGCCGGTCGGCATCTCCAGCGGGTTCACCGGCGCCGTCGGCTCGGTCGGGGCGGTCGGGCGCTCGCCGATGGTCAGCGAGGTGGCCGCACCCGGGCTCGGCCGGCCGCCCACCGAGATCTGCGTCCCGCCGGCCGTGGCGGGCTCCGCCGACCGGCCGGTCTCCACGATCGGGTAGCCGCCGAGCGGGCCCGGACGCGCCGGATCGCCGCTCCCGGCCGGGGCGTCCGCGCCGAACCCCCCGAACGAGCCCGGACCGGCATTCCCGGCCGGGGCATCCGCGCCGAACCCCCCGAACGAGGCCGGACCGGCCGAAACGGCACCTCCGGCCGGGGCGTCCGCGCCGAAACTCCCGAACGAGGCGGGTCGGGCCGGGTCGGCGCCCCCGGCGAGGGCGTCGGTTCCGCGCGACCCGAGCGGGTCCGGCGCGCCGCGCGACGCGGTGCCGAGCGCGTCGACGCCGCTGCGCGACACCGCTCCGAGCCGGTCGTCCCCGTGCCCGGCCGCTGACTCGCGGGCCGCCCGCCGGCCGGCCCGCCCCGGCAGTTCCCCGGAGACCTCCGGGTCGTCCGGTCGCTGTGACCGCCAACCACTCGTGTCGTCGACGAGCGGATCGGCGGCGGAGTACCGGTCCGCGTACCGGCCCTCGCCCGCCCGCTGCTCCGGGGCGCGGTAGTCGTCGTCGCGGTAGCGCGGCTCGCCCGCGGCACGCCAGTCCGACTCGTACCCGCGGTCGCCCCACCGCGGTTCCTGCTGATCCTCGGGATAGCTCCGTCGTCCGTCCACGACGGGCACGGTATGCGACCGCCACCAGCAACGCCATTCGGCCATGCACTGTCGGCGGTCCCGGCGACAACCTATTGGCGTCACAGAGAAAGCACGCTGAGTAATGTAACTGCTGCTCCAGATAGGATCGATCAGCACGTCCGAGCACCTCGAAAACAGCGCGGTCCAGACGGCCGAGGGGAAGTTGTTGACCGCTTGAGTCGATCCGGATCGACTCAAGCGGTCAACAACACCCAAAGAATAGGACTTGAAACCCTTACCTGTGATTCAACATCTTCGAGATTCAAGTCCCCACCCCGTACAACCAGACCGCGGTTTGTATCGACTTTCAACGAGCACCGTTGGGCAACTGACCGAACTAGGGTGAGAACAAGATCAGGCTCACGGTAGTCCACGCTGAAGATAGAACGCAGCGATTCTGGAAGCTGAGATCTCGGCCAATCCTCGAAAATGCCTTCAACCTCGGGATCTGACACCTCGACAACGTAGCACCGCTCATCGCCGCGCCGAATTGTCAAAACGTTCCCCTCGTTCGAGACGGTGCCGACCGATTGAGCAAAGTCCGCCAACCTTCCCAGATCGACTGTCTGGTCATCAAAAACCAGGATCACCGTCTCCGTCACGCTTTCGGCCCAATCCAAGCGATTAGATCTTCCGCGTTCCGGAAGACGGGCACACCAAGCTTTTCGATCCCCTTCGCGACACTACCTTTCAGATTCGGACCATAGATTGCGACACGTCGCCCGTCCGCGCTCGGCAGGATCCGCTGTTCCATCTGACCAATACGACGAACGCGCAGCAGTATGCCCCTACCTGTAAACCTCGCGTTTCAAGCGGTCAGGAGCGTCTGAAAGTATCTCGGAAGCACGATTCCAATCAGCGGTACCAATGCGATGGCGAAGTGCCCATCTTATCACCGGAATGGCATCCGCCGACTCAATGAAGCGTGCTCGGTCACGGGAGTCCGCGAAGCCTTGGTCGCGTATCCGAACCCATGCCATCAGGGCCGACTCAGGGTCACTAACCGCCGCGACCAAGGCTATATCCCTAGGTCGAGCACTTGCACGAATCCTACCGTCCCGAGAGTAGCCCAGAACTACGCAAGTCAGGGATTCACCAACATGAGGCCAGTCCTCGAAAGCGACGGCTTCGTCGGCTATATCCACCTTGTCAACGAACCCCCGCACGCCGCCGCTCACCTGCAGCACAAGGCCATATGACGCATGACCCGTGACCTCGCATTGGACGAGCGCATACCTCGGAATCTGCGATTCGGTCATGAAGATCCACCCGGAACCCAGGGGGTCCGTGGGAACTGATTGAATTCGCCGAACAGGTTCCTTGGGATAATAAACTCAAGTAGATCGGGCGTCATGTCTTCCCAAATTTCAATATCATTATCAGTCAACCATTTGTTCGGGACTGCAACCCTGAATCCCTGACCGTGAGTCCCTCCGTGATTTGCAGCATAGTCATTTACCCGCGCTACATTGCCGAAATGAGCGGAACCGTCAAGCTCATCAGTCAAGGGGAAGTGTTCGGGATTAAGTCCATTATCCAATTCACTTGAGCCACGTGCGTTGGGCGAAACACGATACAAGTCTGTAGTGCCACAGTTGTGCACGAGGACCGGCGTGTCGCCAGCGATCACATAGTACGTGTGGACGCTGCGGACCGTGAGGTCGCGCATCGTGCGCTGCCCGCTGAAGTTGTCGACCTTCGCCACCGTTAGGGCGACCCCGTCCGGCGACAACAGCTCTTCCGTCGGTTGGAGATCCGCCGCTTCGACCCATCGGTCGCGGCTCTCGCTCCAGAAGGGGTGGTGCTGCGTGGTGTGCAGGGTGACAAACTCGCCGCGATCATCGCGGACCGAGAGATCGGTCAGCGCCTCGTCCTCGTTGTCGTGAACGGCGTCGACGGGCTCCGCGCTGGTGGCACCTGTCTCGGGGTCGTGGGCGAGGACCTCCTCGCCTTCGGCGATCTCCGCGATCGGCTTGCGCTCCCCGTCCGCCATCAAGACGAGGGTGTCCGGGGCGAAGCTGTGCTTGCACGACTTCTCCGGCGGCGCATCGGTGTTCTTGCTTGCGGGCTTCCCCTTCGTGCCCGGATCCGGCTTCTTCGCGGGAGCGGGCGGAGCCTTCGGCTTGACCTTCGCGAGGTCCTTGGCGCGCGCCTCGGCCTTGAGCATGGCCATCTCGGCCAACTCCTGGCGCGGGTTGATCTTGGGCGTGAGGCGCTCCAACGCCTCCTTGCTCAAGGTCTTGGCGGCCTTCTTCTCCGCCTTCCTGCCGAGTTGTTCACTGACCCACTTGCAGGCCCGCTTCACGAACTTGCAGACCGGCGGGCCCGGGGCCATCGTGACGACGGCCGACTTCGTGTCGCCTTCGTGGAGATAGAGGGCGGCATCGGCCGCGTCGGCTCCCGAGCCGAGGACCGGCACCCAGGACACCACCCCCGCCGCATCGTGCAACACCTTGTTGTTGAACCGTCCAGGGTCACGACGGGTCGACTGTGGCTTGTACTTCTCGACAACGTCCTGGCAGGCGTATCCGTCGATGGTGCGCGGGCAGAGGCCCTTGGGTGTGTCAATCCCCGCGTACTCGGGGATGATCTCACCGCTGGGGTCGGCATAGGTGGTGGGATTGTTGGAGGCGTAGGCGTACGCCTGCATCTGCTGTGGGTTGCCGATGTCGTTGATCGGGTCGGCGGAGATGAACCGCCCGATGGACGGGTCGTACTCCCGGGCGCCCAGGTGCGTCAGACCTGTGGGGTCCTGGTAGCCGCCGAGGAATCCCTGTTGGTTCGGCCAGGTGACCGCGGCGCCGCGCGGGGCGCCGTAGGGCGTCTGGCGGCGTTGGGTGATGGTCTGGTTGGTGTCGTTGGCGATGCTGACTTGGGAGGTTCCCTGGTGGTCGCTGGCCAACCAGGTGATGCCCGTGACGGTGCGCTGGGCGATGACCTCGCCGTTGAACCCGTAGTACCGGGTGGCGCTCACCTGGCCGTTGGTGCCGTTCTTGCGTACCTCTTGGTCGCCGAGGAAGAGTGTGCTGCCGGTTCCGTCGGTGGCGATGAGCCGGTTGCCGCTGGCGTCGTAGATGTAGGAGTTGGTCCCGGCGCTGTCCGTCACCGAGGCCAGGTGTCCCTCGACGTCCCAGCTCATGGTCTGTTGCCCCGACGTTCCGGGGCGGGTCTTCATGTTGCCGACTTCGTCATAGGTGTATGAGCCGGTGGTCGTGCCGGTGTTGTCGGTCCTGCTCCAACCGTCGAGTCGGTGCGGCTGCGCAGCTCTGGCCGCCGGGTAGGAGTAGGAGGTGGTGACCGTGCCGGTCGGCGTGCCGCGCTCGATCTGGGTCAGGCGGTTGCCGACGCGCCCCTTCGGGTCGTCCGGAGCGCCGAACGACCACTGCTGCCAGTACGGTGCCGGGCCACCCAACTCCGACTCGTTCTGCGGCTTCGTGCCGCAGTCGTAGGAGGCCGGGGTCCAGGCCTCGGTCAGTCGGCGTTGGTGGTCGTAGGTGAAGCACTGGGTGTCGCGGGGGCGGGCACCGGAGTTGTCGTCGATCTTCAGGACATTGCCGCTGGCGTCGTATTCGTATGAGGTGTTCGACACGGGCACCGGAGCGGTGGAACGCTGGACGGTGCCGCTGCTGACACGGCCGGTAGCCGGGTCGAAGGTGTTTTTCGTCTGGACAGACTTGGTGCCCGTCAACTGGGTGGACCGGGTGATGAGGCTGAGTTCGTGCAGGTTCGTGTACTTGGACTCGATCGCGTAGTAGCTGGCGTCACCGTAGTTGGTGGCGAGCTTGTCCAGCAGCGCGTACGTGCTGTCGTACTGGTAGTTGAGGACCTCCTCGCTGAGCCCGCCGGCCGCCGGAATGGTGAGAGTGTTCGGTGAACCGTCGGCGAGGAAGCTGGCCTTCGAGGTGAAGGTGCAGGTGACCGCGCCGATGCCGCAGAAGCCGGCCTGCGAGGAGGGCAGGGTCAGCTTGGTCTGGGTGGGTCGGTCCATCTTGTCGACCGAGACCAGTTCGCTGCGGTACTCCTCGGTGCCGATCCAGCGCGAGGCGGACTTCGTCGCGCCCTTGATCGGCGAGTCGTAGGTGAACTCGGTCCGCTTCGGGCCGGTCAGGCTGCCCTCGCGCGTGGTCGACAGCCGCCCCATCCGGTCGTAGGTGTACCAGACGTCGGGGGTGTCCGGGCGGGCGTCGGTGGTCCGCTCCAGCTCGCCCAGGTCGTTGTACTTGCTGGTCGACGTGCCGGTGTCCGGGTCGGTGGTGGAGGTGGGCCGGCCCTGGATGTCGTAGGAGTACGACCAGGTGTTGCCGGACGGGTCCTTGACGGTCGCCAGCTGCCCCACCGGGTGGTACGTGTAGCTGGTTTCGTCGTAGGTACCGGCCGCGGTGGGACCGTGGTACTGCCAGAGCTTCTCGGTCCGGCCGTACAGGTCCGTCCACACCGTGGTGGCCGCGTCACCCGTCGGCGGCGTCACGGTGGTGTGATCGCCGTGGTAGGTCGTGGAGGTCCGGGCCTTCTCCACCTGCACGCCGGCGTTGGTGCCGAGCAGGAGTGAGTGGATCGGGCGGCCGGCCGTGTCGTAGAGGGTCTTGGTCTGGCTGGGCACGTCCTTGTCGTCGCGGAACTTGATGATGGTGGTGTCGATGGCGCCGGCGTCGAAGTAGGCCGCGTTCTCCTTGTAGATGCGGCCGGCGGCGTCGTAGAAGGTGTCGGACAGGATCCGGCCGCTGCCGTATGCCGACTCCTGTGCCTGCCGGGGGCGGCCCAGACCGTCGAGAAGGAGGTAGGAGGTGTCGGTGCCGCCGCCGGCGTTCAACGCCTTGGTGGTGATGAACGAGGGCTGCGACTTGGACAGGGTGTAGCTGTAGCTGTTCGAGGGTGCCGACCCGTAGATGGCGCGGTCACGGTTGGGCAGCCAGACCGCGATGGTGCGGCCCATGGCGTCATAGGTGATCTCGGTTATCCGGTTGTTGGGGTCGGTGGTTTTCACCGGCACACCGAAGGCAGGGTCGAGATCGACGGTGCTCTTCCACAACAGCGGGTTCGTGGTAATCACCTGCGTGACCGGCCCGCCGGACGCCGGCACGTAGTCCGTGTCGGTCTGCTCCCCGGCGATGTCGAAGCTCACGTCGACCCGCCCGTAGGCGTCGTAGGTGGCCGAAGACACCTTCTTGTACGTCCGGGTACCGCCGCTGAAACCCGTGATCGTCTCCACCGCGGTCGCCAGACCGCTGGTCGGCGCCGCGCCGTACGCCTGCGAGTCGAAGCTGAAGCGGGTGTCCGCGGTGATTTGGTTCTCCGCGGTGGGAGTGGTGCCGCACCCGCCCACCCAGCCGTGCGTCCGCCGCACCGGGTCGAGCAACCACTTCGTGGCGTTACGGCCGTACTCGGTCTTCACGCATGCTTCGTCGCCGGTCTTGCTGTCGTCCCCGCCGTCCTCGACGTCGGTCGGCATGCCGTATTCGTCATAGCTGGTGGTGGTCGTGGTCCGCCGGACACCGCCGTCGGTTGCCCCGCGGGCGTGCGTTGCGCCGATCCGGGCGTACCGGGCCTCCGCGACCGGTGTGCCGGAACGCGTGGCGGTCGGTGGGTCGGAGCGCCACATGTCGTTGACGGTGGCGGCGAGGACCGTGGAGCCGAGCCAGGTGATGGTCTCCCGAGGGCTGCCCGCGAAGTGCTCGTAGTCGTTGGCCGGACCACCCTCCCTGCCCTGCACCTTGGTGGTGCGGGTGCCACCAGAGGCGAGCTTGTCGCCGTACATGCCGCGGAAGTACAGGGTCTCGGTCTTGGTGCGGTCGACGCCCTCACCGAGGTAGGTGACGACCGTCGGGTATCCCCGCCACTGCGACCAGGTACGGGTGTCGTCCGGAGCGATGCCGGTGTCGTCCTCGTAGTGCCACAGCGGTTCGTCGTTCTCGTTGAGATAGTCGTAGGCGGTGCGCACCGGCCTTGCTCCGCCGACCTCGTCGATCTGCTGCACCTCCTTCACCACATACTTGTGGAAGAAGTCGGTGACCTTGTCGGTGTAACCGGGTGGCGTCCACTTGACCGGGTAGCAGAGCAGCGTGTTGCTGTCCAGCGCGCTCTTCGAGGGCATCTTGCTGTCCTTGACGCACCCCGGGTCGCTGTAGGTGACGAAGATCTTGCCGCCGGTCTCCAGGTTGATCTGCTTGACCCGGTGCCAGTTCATGGCGAGGGCCCAGTCACTGCCCGCCGCGTCGACCCGGTTCTGCATCTGGACCCGTTCGAAGGTCACCTCCGGCGCGGTGACCGTGCCGCCGTTGAGGCCCTTGTGGGTGATGCCCTCCAGCCACAGGCCGGCGCGGGTTCCGTCACCCGGGTCCGGGAAGGACTGCCGGAACGTCCAGGAGTCGACGTTCTGGTACGCGTTGCTCTTCCACACCTTGGTCAGGACCTCGGTGGTCCGCTTGGCCGACCAGAACGTGGGCGAGCCGTTGAGGCAGGGCTTGGTGGAGGAGAGACACTCCTGGTCCCAAGGGGTGTCCGGCCACGTGGTGTCGTTCTTCGTGGTGCAGTTGGCCAGGCAGCGGTCCATGTTCGTCAGGTCGATGCGGACCGGGACGTTCTCGACGTACGGTGAGGAGGCGGCGTACTCGTTGTTGTCCCGGTTGTCGCTGCCGTAGTCGATGCGGGTCAGGTAGCCGGCCCGGTCGTAGACGACCGGAGTCGAGGTGACCTTGTTCTTGGCGTAGTAGTTGGTCTCCTTGGCCCACCAGTAGGACATGGTGTTGCCGTGGATGTCCTGGACGTAGTCCAGGTTCCAGCGCCAGGCCTGCCGCTTGCCGTTGCAGTCGGAGGCGGCGAACGTGTCGGCGTTGCAGGGCTCACCCGGGTTGTTGCCGTACACGGGGACGGTGAGCACCGAGTTCGTCGTGGGCTTCCCGGACGACCATCCCGGCAACTGGTGGCGGCCGAACCAGTACTGCGTGCCGTCGGTGGTCGTGACCTTCCAGTACTCGTTGTTGTCGTCGCCGTTGCTGTAGGCGGGCGTGGTGGCCAACTCGATCTTCGAGCCGTCCTCGTTGCGCGGATGCCACTTGCCGTCACTGCCCTTGAGCAGTTCGACCGAACTGCCGTTGAGCGACATCACGGCGTTGTCCGGCCCCCAACACAGGTCACCGGTCTTGACCGTGTTGTTGGCGTTGCCGCCCATGTCGTCGGAGCATGCCTTGTAACGGCGTTCGATGAAGCCGGGAGAGTAGTCGAAGCCCTCACCGAAAGCGCCCGGCTGGTTGTTGGAAGCGGCATGCCGGCCGTCCACGGACTGGGACGAGTAGCCGACGGTGAGGGAGGGCGACGGCCCACCCGGCCCAGGCGGCGTGCGCATCGGGTAGGACCACTGGAAGCTACCCGTGGCACCGCTGTGGCCCCACGAAGAGGACGGGCTGAGGCTCGACGCGGTGAAACTACCCGCCCCGCCGGAGGGACCGCTGGTCAGCGCAACAAGCGTCCCCGCACTGGCGGCCGCCGGAGCGACGCCGAGCCGCTTGGCCTCTGCCGGCGACAACGCCCCGCTCACCGGGGCCGCCGCAACGGTCGCCGACACGGTCCGGGTGCGAACGTTGTTGCGTGAGTCCAACGCGACCGGACCGCAGTCCCTGGCCGAGGGCGCGGTCAACGCGCACTCGGGCAGCCTCACAAGCCGTAGCCGCGACGACCAGTCCGCACCGTACGCGGTGGCGAAGGCTGCATAGTCGACGCCGATCTCGACCTGCCCGGCGGAGCGTGTCCCGTCGGAGCGACCGACCCGCAGAAGCAACCCGTTCACCCCTGCCGCAGCGCTCTGCGTGCGCGACAGCACCTGCACCCGCACCTTGCCGGGGGTGGATGCGGCCGAACGAGCCGTCGACGGGCCGGTGGCGGGCCGGACCGTCACCGGAAGGGTGCCGGCGCGGGCGGCGACCTTGGTCGATCGGTCGCTGGCGGAGGTCGCCGGCAACGCCACCTCGGCGGCGGACGCGGTCGGCCACACCGGCGCGGGCCGCTTCACCATCGCGGCGTCGGTGTCCTTGGTGGTGGGCTTGGTCCGCTTGACTTCGTGCAGCGGGGCGGACGGATACCGCTGCGGCTCAAGGTGGGGAGCCGCGGCCGGGCGCTGCGCCTGCACGGGAATCTGCCCGCCGCCTGCGGCGGCGAGCAGCGCGACCAGACCGACGGTGAGGGCGCGTCGGGCACCGCTCCCCATGGTGTTGACGGCCGGCGTTCGCCCGCGATTGCGGTGCGGCCGACCAGCTCTGGCAGTTCTCATCAGGTCCCTTCGGAGGTCACGGATGTCCGACCCGCGCCGGCTCGCGCGGGAGGTTGCTGGATGGTCCGGGCGTCACGCTCATGCCTGCAGGACGCCCGGACCGTTCACGAGATCGACGATGGCCGTTCGGTGTCAGAATCCGGCGAACACGGCTTGGACCTCGGCGGCGCTCAGCGCCCCCTGCCATACCTTGACGCTGTCGATCTGCCCACCGAAGTAGTCGGCGGGCGTGCGCCACAGTCCTCGGCCGATCGCCAGCGCGCCATCGCCATGCCATGGGTCATAGGTCTGGGCACTCTGCTTAACCAAGACTCCGTTGACGTAGAGGCTCAACGTCCTGCTCGTGACGTCTTGGACGGCAACTAGGTGGGTCCACTGGTTGGGTATGCAGTCACTTCCGATGACGTAAAGCGCCGAGCTGGAGGTTGAGTCGGCAGAGCGGGTCATCACTGACCATTTCGTTCCCGTCGCGTCGCTGCGGCAACTCAGGAATGAACTGGACACGTTCTTTCCGTCCTGAGCGATGACGGTTCTGGCGCCTGCTCCACCCGTGTAGCGGGCCCACGCGGACACGGTGTATGACTGGTCGGTGCGCAGTACTGGTCCGTCGGTCTGGCTGGCCCCGGAGACACCGTCGAAGGTCAGCCCCATCGAGTCGTAGCCGTCCGCGGTCCAAGCGGCAGACGGTGACGCGGCCAAAGTCAGCGGGCGTTGATAGCCGGACGAGTCACCAGCTTGCCGCGGTTCCTCCTGATCATCGTCGTCCATGTCCCATTGGCCCACCCGGACGGGACGAACAAGTTCCACCAGATCGATCGCCGGGTCGATGGCTCGATCCCAGACGCGGACCTCGCTGATCGCACCCCTGAACCAACCGACCGGTGATCCGTTACGTCCGGCACCGATAAGCAGGGGGCCACTAGCTGTCCAGGCAGGGGCACTGGTCGTGCCCACGCCCCTGCGAACGCCATTGACGTATAGCGACAGCTGGCTGCTGGCGCCCGCATCATAGATACCGGCCAGGTGCACCCACGCCCCGACCTGGACCGGGTCAGGAGTGCATGCTGGCGAGGGAGTGACCGAGGCGTTCGCGATATCGGAGGTATAGCTGGTGAAGCACCACCGTTGCTTGGTGGGGAAGTACTGAAGTTCGAAGGGGCTCTTGTTGGCGCCAGCTTGCGCCACGACCACTCCGCCGACGGCATCGGCGCGAACCCATGCAGCGAAAGTGAAGCTGCGGGCGGTGTCAACGACTGGGCCTGCGGTGACCGCCTGGTCGTCGACGCCGTCAAGTTCGACCGCCCAGTCTTTGCCGGACTGCTTGTGGACACCCAGTACGCGGGAGTCCGCCCACTTCGGCGAAGGGGCCAGCGTCGCTGCGGCCCCACCGTCGAGCTTGTTGGCGAGGGTGGTGCCGGAGCCCTCGTCCATCGCCCAGTGGGCGACCGGGGCCGAGGGGTCACCGGCGTAGAAGACGTAGTCGTAGGAGGCGGAGGGGTTGCCGGCCTGGTCACGGCTGCGCACTGTTACCACGTTCTCCAGCCGTACGGTCGGCGTGACCCAGACCGTCGCCGGGCCGCCCAGCTGGCTTGCCCGTACCGTCATCTCCGGGCCGCCGTTGACCTGGTAGACGTAGTCGAAGACGTCAGCCGCGCCATTGGCCGAGAACGTGAACCGCCCCGAATAGCCGGGCGATCCATGCGAATCCAGATCGGTGCCACGCGGTGGCGCCTCGGGGTACAGCCCGTCCGCTGCCGTGACGGTCGGAGTCGAGGCCGGCGCGGAGTAGTCGACGGAGAACTCGCACCACGGTGACGCGCTCGCCGACACCCCGCCCAGCGTGTCCTTGGTCTGCACCTGCCACCGGTAGAGCTCGCCGTTCACCGTCTTCGTGGTCAACTGCAGTTCGGCCTTGGCCCCGGGTGCGACCCCGGAGTCGGTCTTCGGCCAGCCGGACACGTTCGTCCAGGTGCTGCCCACCAGCTTCTGCAGCGTGAAGACGCCGGCGAGGCTGCCACCGCCGCTGCCGTCCGGATCGCTCACCGTCGCCTTCAGCCACGGGAAGTCCGAACGCACCGCGGGCCGCGACGTGCCGGTCACGCAGACCTGCGCCGGCGCGGTGTAGCCGGCGTGGGTCGACAGCTGCGCCGCGGTCGGGGTGTTGGGGTTGGTGTTGTACTCGATCGTCAGCTTGGTCTGTACCGGGTCGAACTTCTTCCACCAGTTGCTGGTCGACTCCGACGTTCCGTCGGACCGCCGGGTCGACAGAGCCAGCGTGTAGATGTCCTGGCCGCGGTTGGCGCTGATGTCGTCGATGACGTTCTGGCTCGCGAACTCCATCGGCTTGTCCGGCTGCGGATCATCGCTGCAACCAGCGCCCCCCGACGGCTTGTGCGCGTGCGCCGACCGCTCCTCCAACCACTTCGAGAAGCTCGGCCCGGACCATGCCTGCTTACCAGTGGTCGCAATGTCGGCCGTACGCCACAGGTTCACCGGCGTGCTGTCGCAGTCCCACGAGTGCGTCATCTCTGTCAGGAACTTCGCGTCGCGGATCGTCTTGCCGGACAGCGAGACGAGCTTGAACGAGAAGTACGACCGGTACGTGCCGGACCCCTCAGGGTCCTTGCCGACCCGGGCCACACCGTCGTTACGGGTCGCGTCGTTGGTGCTCGAGTAACCCCACCGGGTCTTCTCGATCGTGCTTCACGGGTCGATGACGACCGGGTACACGGTGCCCTTACCACGCAGCAGCGCCCGGTCGGGCCGGATAACAAGATCCTCGCCCTGGACCCCGGTCGGGATCTCCGCCTTACGCGCCCGGTCCGGCACCACCCGCAGCGCCTCACGACGGCCCTGAACCGCGAATGCGTTCGCCGCCCGACTCGCGGCGCCCTGGGCGGCCGAGGCCACCCCGGCCGAGTCCCACATCAACGCCCCGCCAGCGGACAGCACCGAGCGACCGTTACGGTCGGCGACCTCGAACCCGCCGCCGGACCGGGACCGCTTGGTGAGAGTGCCCGTGGTGTGCAGCGCGAACCGCAGCTCGTCCAGCGCCGGGTTCGCCGCCGCCTGCGCGGACCTGACCACCAGAGCCCAGGTGAACCCGTCGCGCAGCGCCCGCAGCCGCAGGTCCACCTCCGGCAGCACCGATTCGTACACGGCGGTGTCACCATCGATCGTCGGCGCCGGCAGGTTTCCTGGCCAGGACAGCGACACCTGCCCCTCGGCCAGGGGCAGCCGGATCGTCGGACCGCTCCCACCGGCGGTGAACGTCACGTCCGTCAACGTCGCCACCGGCGCCACCGACCCGTCGGCCCGCCGCTCCAGCCGGGTATCGATCTTCCGCCACGGCCCACCACCGCGACCCCGGGTCCACTGCGGCTCCGCATAGGACTCCAACACCAGCGTGCCCCGCGGAGTCGCCAGCACACGTGCGCTCTCAGCCTTGAGGGCGGTCACCTCCACTGACATCTTCAACTTCCGGGCCTGAGCCAAGGCGTCGACCTCGTTCAGCGCCGGCGCCTCCGGGGCGGCCGACGATTCGGGGGCCGCCGGCTCCGCCCCAGCTGGCGAGGACATCGCGGTCGGACCGGCGACGGCCACCAAGGCCAGCGCGACCACCGACGCGGCGAGTCCGGGGCGGCACCGCCCGACGGCGATTTCACGTCTTGTCACCAAGCACTCCTCGTTACGCGTGTGTGAGCAGCCCAAAGGACCCGCGCATGGGAGCGCGGGAAGGGTAAGTGACTGTCAACCAGGTACGGCAGGGGCGGCGAAGCCCGAGCCGACAGTCAGGACTCGTCAGCCTTCGTGGATCACTAAGGAAGGCGCGTGATCAGCAGCCGCACCGCAGGTTCGTGGGAGATGATGCGGTCGTCGTCGTTCCGGCACCGCACCAACGCGGCGCTAGCGTCCTGCGCAGATTCACCCGAGCCCCCGTTAAGTACTATCGGCTAGGTGACAGTAGGGAGTACCAACTCCCGGTGTAAAGCGGCGTCACAAATGGTAGCCACAAAACGCCCATGTGATCCTGAGAGCGGCAGCGCCCTCACCGTCCGCGAGCACGCTCGACATAGCAGATTGGTCGAGTGATCGCGGGCCCGTCCACAAGCCGCCGTCATCCACAGGCCGGAGCCGCGGGACGCGCACGATCGGCCCGGTGGCCCGCATCCTGACCGGCATGACGAACCGGAACCAGGCCGTCGGCGCCTACGGCGAGCGGTGCGCGCTGCGGCACCTGATCGAGACCGGGCTACGCCCGATCGCCCGCAACTGGCGCTGCCCCGACGGGGAGATCGACATCATCGCCTGGGAGGGGCCGGTCCTCGCCTTCTGCGAGGTGAAGACGCGGCGCACCGAGCGGTACGGCTCCCCCGCCGAGGCCGTGGTCCGGGCCAAGGCACGCCGGCTGCGCGGCCTGGCCGCCCGCTGGCTCGCCGAGACCGGCACCACCGCCGACGAGGTCCGTTTCGACGTGCTCTCGGTCCGGTTGCCGGCCGCCGGCCACGCCCGCGTGGAACACCTCCGGGGCGCGTTCTGACATGGGCTACGCCAAGGTCCTCAGCGTCGGGCTGGCCGGCGTGTCCGGGCAGGTGGTCGAGGTGGAGGCCGACCTCGCGCCCGGCCTGCCGGCGGTGCTCATCTCCGGCCTGCCGGACACCGCGCTGCACGAGGCCCGCGACCGGGTTCGCGCCGCCATCGTCAACTCCGGCCAGAAGTGGCCGAACCGGCGGATCACACTCAACCTGCTCCCCGCCACCCTGCCCAAGTACGGTTCCGCGTTCGACCTCGCCATCGCCGTCGCCGTGCTCGCCGGTTCCGGCGAACTACCGCCGGTCGCCCTGGAGGGCACCGTCGTCCTCGGCGAACTCGGTCTCGACGGCGCGGTCCGCCCGGTCCGGGGCGCTCTGCCCATGGTCGCCGCCGCCGCCCGGGCCGGCTGCCCGCGGGTCGTGGTGCCCGCCGGCAACGCCGCGGAGGCCGCCGTCATCCCCGGCGTACGGGTGCACGGGGTCGACACGCTGCACCGGCTCGTCGCGCACGTTCGCGGCGGCGTGCCACTGCTCGCCTCACCGGAGCCGCCGCCGGCCGGCACGCCCACCGGTCCCGACCTCAGCGACGTCGCCGGGCAGCCCTTCGGCCGGCGCGCACTGGAGATCGCCGCCGCCGGCGGCCACCACCTCGCTCTGCTCGGCCCGCCCGGGGCCGGCAAGACCATGCTCGCCGAACGGCTGCCGTCGATCCTGCCCGCGCTGGACGACGAGGCCGCCCTGGAGGTGACGGCGCTGCACTCGATCGCCGGCCTGCTGCCGCCCGGCGGCGGGCTGCTGCGCCGCCCACCGTTCCAGGCGCCGCACCACACCGCCACGGTGCCCGCGCTGGTCGGCGGCGGCTCCGGGCTGGCCCGGCCCGGCGCCGTGTCACTGGCCCACCGGGGCGTGCTCTTCCTCGACGAGGCGCCGGAGTTCAGCAAGGGCGCGCTGGAGGCGTTGCGCCAGCCGCTGGAGAGCGGACGGGTCCGGGTCGCCCGCACCCGGGGCGCCGTTGAGTACCCGGCCCGTTCCCAACTGGTGCTGGCCGCCAACCCCTGCCCCTGCGCGAAGCCGTCCGGCGACGCCGACTGCGAGTGCGCACCGCAGGCCCGGCGGCGCTACCTCGGCCGGCTTTCCGGGCCACTGCTCGACCGGGTCGACGTGCAGGTGCAACTGATGCCGGTGACCGCGGCGGAGCTGATGGAGACGGTGACCGTGAGCGAGTCCTCGTCGACTGTCGCCGCCCGCGTCACCGCGGCCCGACGAGCCGCCGCCGACCGGTGGGCCGGCACCGGGCACCGGCTCAACGCCGAGATACCGGGGCCGCTCCTCCGCCGTCCACCGTGGCGGCTCCCCGCCGACGACACCGCTGAGCTACGCGCCCGGCTGGACTCCGGATCGATCTCCGCACGCGGCTTCGATCGCGTCATCCGAATGGCCTGGACCGTCGCCGACCTGGACGGGCGCGCACGCCCGGACCGGCAGGACGTGCTGGAGGCCCTCCAACTCAGGACGGGAGCAGGCGCATGAGCACCAGGGAGGAGCGGCTGCTCGCCCGGCTGGCGTTGACCTGGCTCGCCGAGCCCGGCACCTGGACCGTGTACCGGCTGGTGGACTCGATCGGCCCGATCGCCACGCTGGACCTGCTGCTCGACGGCGGCGCACCCGAGGACCGGCTCCGCGCCACCGTGGCGGCCCGCCGCGCCGGCGGTGACGCACGCGGCGTCGCCGCCGACGCGCTGGCCCGCGCGGAACGGCTCGGTGCCCGCGTCATCTGCCCGGAGGACGCCGAGTGGCCGGTTCGACTCGCCGACCTGCGCCGTCTCCGGCTGCCCGACGCCAGCCGGCGGGTGGACCTGGAAACCGCCCCGCCGCTGTGCCTGTGGCTGCGCGGCGCCCCGCGACTGGACGAATCCCTGGAGCGTTCCGTGGCCGTGGTCGGCGCCCGGGCCGCGACCGCGTACGGCCTGCACGTGGCGACCGAACTCGGCTACGGTCTCGCCGACCGGGGCTGGACCGTGGTCTCCGGGGGCGCCTTCGGCGTCGACGCGGCGGCGCATCGGGGCGCGCTGAACGCGGGCGGGGTGACGGTGAGCGTGCTGGCGTGCGGGATAGACCGGCCCTACCCGATGGGCAACGCCGCGCTCTTCGACCGGATCGCCGAGTCCGGGTTGCTGCTCGGCGAATGGCTGCCGGGGGCGGAGCCCCTGCGTCCCCGGTTCCTCATCCGGAATCGCGTGATCGCCGCCGGAACCGTCGGCACCGTGCTGGTGGAGGCGTCCGCCCGCAGCGGGGCGACCCAGACGACGAGACGGGCGCTCGCCCTCAGCCGCCCGGCCATGGTCGTTCCGGGTCCGGTCACGTCGGCCATGTCCGTCGGCGCCCACGAGATCCTCCGCGAGGAGCCGAGGGCCCGCCTGGTCACCGGCGTGGCACACGTGCTGGAGGAGGTGGGTCGGATCGGCGCGGACCTCGCCCCGCCCGTACGCGGGCCGAGCCGGCCCACCGACCAGCTCGACGACGAGGCCACGCTGCTGGTGGAGACGTTTCCGCGTCGCGGCGTGATCGGTTTGGAGGCGCTGGCCGCCCGGGCCGGCGTGGACATCCGGGCGGCCATGCGGAAGCTGTCGCTGCTGGAGGAGCTCCACCTCGTGGTGCGCCGTGACGGCGGGTACGCGTTGGCTCCCCCGCCGACGCCCGTCAGGCGGACGGACGCCGGGACCGGAGATGGGTGAGCGTTCCGCTCCCCGGTCTCCAGCTCCGCGACGAGGGCCCGGATCGCGTCCGGCAGGCCACGGTGGACGGAGACCGCACGACGGACTGCGGCGGGCAGCGCGGGTCCGCCTGTCGGTGCCCGAGCGGCTCAACCGGTGCCCGTAGGCTCATCCCGACCACGGGGCCCCCGCCGGTGCG
Source organism: Micromonospora sp. AKA38 (assembly GCF_027925725.1). Lineage (NCBI taxonomy): Bacteria > Bacillati > Actinomycetota > Actinomycetes > Micromonosporales > Micromonosporaceae > Micromonospora > Micromonospora sp. AKA38. Next base: position 720,739 of record NZ_BNEI01000002.1, read on the forward strand.
GGATCGACGACGAGGTGGGCATGAGCGGACGACGCGGCGGCACCCGCGACCTCCACGCGGCGCTGCCCACCGCCATGCGCGCGGCGGTGGACGACTTCGCCGACCACCTGTCCCGGGTGCGGAACCGCTCCGCGCACACCGTCCGGGCGTACGTTACGGACGTGGTCTCACTGCTGGACCACGCGGCGCGGATGGGCTGCGCCGACCTGCCCGAGCTGGACCTCGCGGTGCTGCGCAGCTGGCTGGCCCGGCAGCGGATCATGGGGACCGCCCGGACGACGCTGGCCCGGCGGGCCGCCGCCGCCCGGACCTTCAGCGCCTGGGCGCACCGGGCCGGCCTGCTCCCCGGCGACGTCGCCGCGCCGCTGGCCAGCCCTCGGGCCCGCCGGGACCTGCCCACGGTTCTGCGCGCCGATCAGGCCGCCGCCCTGATGGACGCCCCGGCACGGACCGCCGAGGCCACCGACCGGAACCCGGGGCTGCCCGCCGGGACCGACGCCGGGGCCGGGGCGGGCGACGGGCCCGGTACGCCGGAGGCGGTGCTGCTGCGGGACCGGCTGCTGCTCGAACTGCTCTACGGCACCGGGGTGCGGATCAGCGAGGCGTGCGGCCTGGACGTCACGGACGTCGACCAGGCCCGCCGGGTGGTACGCGTGCTGGGCAAGGGCGGTCGGGAGCGGGCGGTGCCGTACGGGGTCCCGGCGCAGCGCGCCCTGGACGCGTGGCTCGACGCCGGTCGGGCCGCCCTGGTGGTGCCCGGCTCGGGCCGCGCGCTGCTGCTCGGGGCCCGGGGCGGACGGCTGAACCCGACCACCGCCCGGCGGATCGTGGCCGGCTGGACCGCCGCGGCCGGCGTGCCGCGGGTGACCCCGCACGGGCTGCGCCACTCGGCCGCCACCCATCTGCTCGAAGGCGGCGCGGACCTGCGCGCCGTGCAGGAACTGCTCGGCCACTCGTCACTGGCCAGCACGCAGATCTACACACACGTCTCGGTCGAGCGGCTGCGGGCGGCCTACCGGCAGGCGCACCCACGGGCCTGACGGAACCGGCCGGCGGTGATCCACGGCGGGCTACCATCGACGGATGACGGTGCCGCAGCCGCCCGAGCCGATTCCCGGGGCTCGGCTGCTCTTCTCCCTCGACCCGTCCGTCAGCCACCTCAACCACGGCTCGTTCGGTGCCGTACCGGTCGCCGTGCAGCGCGCCCAGCAGCGGCTGCGCGACGAGATGGAGGCCAACCCGCTGCGGTTCTTCGCCCAGGGCCTGGTCGACCGGATCACTCACGCCCGGCGGCACCTGGCCACCTTCCTCGGCGCCGACCCGGACGGCACCGCCCTGGTCGGCAACGCCACCACCGGCGCGGCCGTGGTGTTGCAGTCGCTCGGGCTGCGCCCCGGCGACGAGGTGCTGACCACCGACCACGGGTACGGGGCGGTCGCCCTGTCGGTGGCCCGGGAGTGCGAGCGGACCGGGGCGGTGTCCCGGACCCTGCCGGTGCCGTTGACGGCCACCGACGAGGAGATCGTCGAGATCGTCCGGGCCGGGCTGCGCCCCGAGCGGACCCGGTTGCTGATCGTCGACCAGCTCACCTCGCCGACCGCCCGGCTGTTCCCGGCGGCGGCGCTCGTCGCGGTGGCCCGGGAACGGGGCGTGCCGGTGCTGGTGGACGCGGCGCACGCGCCGGGCATGCTGCCGGCCACGGTGGCGTCGGTCGGCGCCGACTTCTGGGTCGGCAACCTGCACAAGTGGGCGTACGCGCCGCGCGGCACCGCCGCGCTGGTGGTGGCGGAGCCGTGGCGGGAGCGGATCCAGCCGCTCGTCGTCTCGTGGGAGCAGGGCAGCGGGTTCCCCACCCGGGTCGAGTGGCAGGCCACCCTCGACTACACCGGTTGGCTGGCCGCCCCGGTCGGCCTGTTCACGCTGCGCAGCCTCGGCGTGGACCGGGTGCGCGCGCACAACGCGGCGCTGGCCGCGTACGGGCAACGGGTGGTCGGGGACGCGCTCGGGGTGGCGCCGGAGCGGCTGCCGGCGCCCGGCGGACCGGCGGTCGCCATGCGCCTGGTGCCGCTGCCGCCCGGCGTCGCGACGACGCTGGACGCGGCCCGGGCGCTGCGGGCCCGGATCGCGGACCGGCTGGCCGCCGAGGTGTCGGTGGCCGGCTGGAACGGCCGGGGTTACCTGCGGCTGTGCGGCCAGGTCTACAACACCCCGGAGGAGTACGACCGGCTGGCGGCACGGCTGCCCGCGCTGCTCGCCCAGGGCTGAGCGCCCGGGTTGGCCGGCGTCGGGTCGAGGGGGAGGAGTCGGACCCGGCCCAACCCGAGCAGGGCGAGCGGGTCCAGGTAGTCGTCACCGTGGCGCAGTCCCCAGTGCAGGCAGGCCGCGGCGGCACAGCCGGGGTGCCCGGCGAGCAGCTCGCCGACCGGGGTGCCGGCGTCGACCCGGGTGCCGGCCGCGAGCCGGGAACGGACCGGCTCGTAGGTGGTGCGCAGCCCGTCACCGTGCCCGACGGTGAGCACCGGCCGGCCGGCCACCGCACCGGCGAAGAGGACCGTGCCCGCTCCGGCGGCGCGCACCTCGGCACCCGGTGTGGCGACGAGGTCCACGCCCCGGTGCCCGGGCAGCCAGGGCTCAGGTGGCGGGTCGAACCGCCGGGCCACCCGGGGTGGGCCCGGCAACGGCCACCGGAAACGTGCCGCCGGACCGGCTCCCGGCGCCGCCGACACCGGTCGACCGACAAACGGTGCGGCGCCGGCCGGCGGAGAGGCCCGAACCGGCGCTGGACCGACCAACGGTGCGGCGCCGTCCCGCGGGGAAGCCCGGACCGGCGGTGGCGCAGCCCCGACGGGAGGTACGGCCGCGGCCGGCGGTGGGCCCGCCGGGCGTACGGCGCCGGCCGGTGCCGGGCGGCGCGACGGCTCGGCGGACGGGCCCGGCGTGAGGAGTAGCACCAGCAGCACGGCCGAACCGGCGCGACCGATCGGGGTAGCCATGCCGCGCACTCTGCCCGCGCCGCCCGGCGTCCGACCACCGCTCGCGGACGACGCTGTGGACGGACACCCGCTTGTGGACGACGCCCGAACTCGGGACGGATCTGCTATAGCGGATCCGCCTATGCTGGCCGCGTGACGAAGGACTGGCACGCCTGGCACCGCGACTACGACCAACCCGACTCGGCGCTGTCCCGGCGGCTCGCCGAGGTGCGGCACCGGATCGTCGAGGCGCTGGACGCGGCGCCGCCCGGCCCACTGCGCGCGATCAGCCTCTGCGCCGGCCAGGGACGCGACCTGATCCCGGTGCTCGCCACCCATCCCCGCGGCCGGGACGTGACCGCCCGCCTGGTCGAGTTGGATCCGCGCAACACCGAACCGGCCCGCCGGGCCGCCGCCGAGGCGGGGCTGACCGGCGTGGAGGTCGTCACCGGCGACGCGGCCCTGACCGACCGCTACGCCGACCTGGTCCCGGCGGACCTGGTGCTGGCCTGCGGCATCTTCGGCAATATCGACGACGACGACATCCGGTCGACGGTGCGACACTGTGCGTCGCTCTGCGCCACCGGTGGCACGGTGCTGTGGACCCGGCACCGGCGGGAGCCGGACCTGGTGCCCGTCATCTGCGACTGGTTCGCCGAGGAGGGCTTCGTGCCGGTGGCGGTGAGCAGCCCGGCCGACGGGGTGGGGGTCGGCGCGCACCGCTTCACCGGCCCGCCCCGGCCGCTCGCCCCGGGGGTGCGGATGTTCGAGTTCGTGGGGTACGACGAGTTGGAGCAGCGATGACCTCTGTGGACGACGTCAGCCGCCCCTCGCGGGTCGCCGGGCCGGACGAGGCGATCAGCGTCGAGGAGCTTCAGCTCGCCGCGCGCAACCACGGCATCCCGCTGGAGGCGTTGCGGTACGACGTGACGCCGGCGGGCCTGCACTACCTGCTCATCCACTACGACATCCCGGACGTGGACCCGGCCGGGCACACGCTGACCGTGTCCGGGGCGGTCGAGCGCCCGCTCCGGCTGGACCTGGCGACGTTGCGCGCCCGGCCCCGGGTCACCCGGCAGGTCACGCTGGAGTGCGCCGGCAACGGGCGGGCGTTGCTGCGTCCACGTCCGGTCAGCCAGCCCTGGCTGGTGGAGGCGGTGGGCAACGCCGAGTGGACGGGCACCCCGCTGGCTCCGCTGCTGCGCGAGGCCGGCCTGTCCGCCGACGCGGTCGACGTGGTGTTCACCGGCGCCGATCACGGGGTGGAGCGCGGCGTCGAGCAGGACTACCAACGCGCGCTGCCGGTGGCCGACGCGCTGCGCGAGGAGGTGCTGCTGGCGTACGAGATGAACGGCGCTCCGTTGCTGCCGCAGCACGGCGCCCCGTTGCGGCTGATCGTGCCCGGCTGGTACGGCATGGCGCACGTCAAGTGGCTGCGCGACATCCGGGTGACGACGGAGCCGTTCGACGGTTACCAGAACGCGGTGGCCTACCGGCTGCGGACCGACGCCGTCGACCCGGGCGTGCCGGTGACCCGGATCGAGCCGCGCGCGCTGGTGCGTCCGCCCGGGTTCCCGGATTTCATGTCCCGGACGCGGGTGCTGCGGCCGGGGCCGTGCACGGTGGACGGTCGCGCCTGGTCGGGGCACGCGCCGGTGACGTCGGTCGAGGTGACGTTCGACGGCGGCGACACCTGGACGTCGGCGCGTCTGGACGAGCCCACCGGGGGCGGGTGGGCGTGGCGCCGGTGGTCGGTGGCGTGGACGGCGACGCCGGGGCGGTACGTGCTGGGGGCGCGGGCGACGGACGCCTCGGGGCGGACCCAGCCGGTCGAGCAGCCGTGGAACCGGGGTGGGTTCGCGAACAACCTGGTGCAGCGCGTCGAGGTGGTCGTGCCGGCGGAGTGATCGGCGGCCGGCGGCGGGCGGTTCGGCCCGCCCGGCTCAGCCGCCGAAGCCCGAATCCGCGGGAAGCGAGATGTCGGGCTTTTCGAGCTCTTCCACATTGACGTCCTTGAACGTCATTACTCGGACGTTCTTGACGAAACGGGCAGGACGGTACATGTCCCACACCCAGGCGTCGTGCATCTCGACCTCGAAGTAGACCTCACCGTCGGAGTTGCGGACGTGCAGGTCCACCTGATTCGCCAGGTAGAAACGGCGCTCGGTCTCCACCACGTAGGAGAACTGACGGACAATGTCGCGGTACTCCCGGTAGAGCTGCAGCTCCATCTCGGTCTCGTACTTCTCGAGATCTTCCGCGCTCATCGCACTCCGCCTTCCATGACCACATCTTCCCCCACCGACACCGGAGGTCGAGGCTGCTCGCCCAACGCCACGCCGACGGTACCCCCTGGCGGGCCGGAGTGCTCCATCGGCTCGTCCCGACCCCCGGCCCCACGACCGGTGAGCGGTGCCGTCGGTTCCCCGCCGGCCGGGCGGCGGGCCCGCGGCGGCCGGCCGTCCCGCCCGGAGACGGCCGCCACGTTCACGTACGAGAACCGGTGTTCCCGGCAGGGCCCCCGCTCCCGCAGCGCCGCGCTGTGCTCCGCGGTGATGTAGCCCTTGTGCTCGGCGAAGCCGTAGCCCGGGAAGCGCCCGTCCAGCTCCACCATGATGCGGTCCCGGGTGACCTTGGCGAGCACGCTCGCCGCCGCGACGCAGGCCGCCACCCGGTCCCCCTTCCAGACCGCCAGCCCCGGCACGTCGAGCCCGTCCACCCCGAAGCCGTCGGTCAGTACGTAGTCCGGCCGGGTGTCGAGCGAGGCGAGCGCGCGGCGCATCGCGGCCAGGTTGCACACGTGCAGCCCGCGCGCGTCGACCTCCTCGGCCGGGATGATCACCACGGCGTACGCCAGGGCCCGGGCCACCACCTGGTGGTAGACCCGCTCGCGGGCCGCCGGGGTGAGCAGCTTCGAGTCGGCCAGCTCGTCGATCTCACCGCGCCGCCCCTCGGGCAGCACCGCGGCGGCGGCCACCAGCGGCCCGGCACAGGCGCCCCGGCCGGCCTCGTCGGCGCCCGCCACGTGCCGGAAGCCGCGCCGTTGCAGCGCCCGCTCCAACGCGTAGAGGCCGCCGTCGCGGCGCACCACCGTGCGCGGCGGGGTCAGCACGTGCCACCCCCGGTCAGCACCCGGCCGAGCCGGTCGGGCAGGTCGGGCGGGTAGTAGCGCTCGGTGGTGGCGGCCAGGTCGGTCACCACCCACCAGCGGTGCCCGTGCACGCTGGCCCGCTCGATCTCGTCGAAGCCGGCGGTGTCGACCTCCCACCCGGGCACCCGGACGAGGAAGAACTCCTGCTCCTGGCGGTACCAGACGCCGTCGAACGGGAACTCGACGGTCTCCGACCAGACCGGCGCGCCCAGCTCGGCCGGCGTCAGCCGGAGGCCGGTCTCCTCGGCCAACTCCCGCGCCGCGCCCTGCGCCGGGGTCTCCCCCGGGTCGAGCCCGCCGCCCGGGGTGAACCAGTAGCGGTGCCCCGGCCGGCCCGGATCGCTGCCCTCGAACAGCAGCACCCGGCCGGCGGCGTCGATCAGCAGCACCCGGGCCGCGCGACGAGGGGTGTAGACGGTCACCGCACCAGCCTGCCAGACGCCTCCGACGAACGACCACGCGCTCCGGTTAGGGATTGGGGATGCCGTCGAACTGCTTGGGCACGGTGAGCCAGGTGGCCCGGTCGACCGGCCAGAAGATCGTGAAGGCCCGGCCGACGACCTCACCCTCCGGGATGGTGGCCTCGGTGATGTCCTCACCGGACTGCTGCCAGTGCTCCAGTGAGTCGCCGGAGGCCTCCCGGTGATCGCCCATCACCCACAGCCGACCCTTCGGCACGGTGATGTCGAAGTCCTGGTCGGCGGGCTTGTTGCCGGGGAAGACGAACGGCTCGTCGATCGGCTTGCCGTTGATGACCAGCCGCTCCTGGCCACCGGTGCGGTCGCAGCAGACCACGTGGTCGCCCCCGACGCCGATCACCCGCTTGATGAAGTCCTCACCGTTGGGGTTGCCGCTCCACTCGGTGGGCGCCTTGAAGACGATCACCTCACCGCGGTGCGGCGAGCGGAAGTCGTAGACCAGCTTGTTGACCAGCACCCGATCGTCGATCGCGAGGGTGTTCTCCATGGACGGGGACGGAATGAAGAAGGTCTGCAGCACGAAGGCACGAACCAGCACTGCGACCAGGATCGCCACACCCAGGAGGATGGGCAGTTCCTTCCAGAAGGAGCTGCGCGGCTTTTCGGTCTGCTCGTCAATCACGGGAGGAGCCTACGTCCACCGGTGCGGCGCAGTCGCCCCGAACCCGGGAGAACGGCCAGCGTGGCCGCGACCGGAAGAATCAGGACGACACCCCCCAGCGGGTCGGGATCGATCGGGACCGGACGGGCCGGCGCGGCGTCCGCGCGGGGCAGGTCCGCGAACGTCTTGGGTACGGGCAGGCTGGTCCACCGCTCGGACGGCCAGACGATCATGAAGGCCCGGCCGACCACGTTGTCGATCGGCACCGGCCCCTGGCAGCGGGCGTCCTGCGACACCAGTCGGTGGTCGCCCATCACGAAGATCTGCCCCGGCGGCACCACCACCTCGGTGAACTGCCGGGAGCGGCACTCCTTCGGGTTGGGCGGCAGGTCGACCGGGGAGTCCTCGGAGACGTACGCCTGCTCCTCCAGCGGCGTGCCGTTGACCACGACGCGGCCGTTGTCGCAGCACCAGACCTTGTCGCCCGGCACCCCGATGACACGCTTGATGAAGTCCTTCTCGCCGGGGCGGCTGACCCCGACCAGGTCGCCGAGCGTGCGGCCGACCTTGCCGGCGAGGTTGGTCGGCGGGGCCGGCGCCTCCTGGGCGACCCAGCGGTCGGTGCCCCGGAACACCACGACCTCGCCGCGGACCGGGTCGCGCATGTCGTAGACGACCTTGTTGACCAGCACCCGGTCGCCGATGAGCAGCGTGTTCTCCATCGACCCGGACGGGATGAAGAATGCCTGGAGCAGGAACGTGCGGATCAGCACCGCGAGGCAGAACGCCACGACGAGCAGCAGCGGCAACTCCTGCCAGAGGGGCATCTGCCGTCGGGAACGCCGGGACCGCCGGCGCCAGGGATCGACGGTGCCGTCCTCGTCAAGCATCTGCACCATGCCACTCTCCGGATCGCCGCGAAAACGACACTACCGCCCGGGAGTCTCCTCGAAGACCCCACGGGCGGCAGTGGACCGCTTCGCGCCGTCCGGCTGCGCCCGTACCGACCAGGGTAATGCGATCCGGTCGATACGACATCCGCGCAGGCGGGACGGCGTGGCGGAAGTGGATCAGTTCGCCGGCTGCTTCTCCCGCAGCTCCTTGATCTTGGCCTTCTTGCCGCGCAGCTCGCGCAGGTAGTAGAGCTTGGCGCGCCGCACGTCACCGCGGGTCACGATCTCGATCCGGTCGATGCCCGGGCTGTTCAGCGGGTAGGTCCGCTCCACGCCGACACCGAAGCTGATCTTGCGGACCGAGAAGGTCTCGCGCAGGCCGTCACCCTGGCGACGGATGACCACGCCCTGGAAGATCTGGACCCGGGACCGGCTGCCCTCGACGACCCGCGCGTGCACCTTGACGGTGTCACCGGCACGGAAGTCGGGCAGGTCGGCGCGCTTCGACTGGGCGTCAAGGGCGTCCAGGATGTTCATCGCTGCGTCCTCGTGAGGCTCACGGCGCATCGTCAGTCGATGCGCGAACGGGTGATTCTGACCCCCGGGTGGTGACCGGCGACGCCGGCCCCGGTCGGGGGTCCTCGCAGCCGCCCACGGCGTGAGCGGATGCGGCAACCCCTCTACTTTGCCACATGCCCCGGCGGGGACTGAAACCCACCCCGCTCCAGCGCCGCCCGGTCCCGCTGGTCCAGGCTCTCCGGGGGCAGCGCGCCGACCAGGTCGGGGCGACGGGCCGCGGTGCGCCGCAGCGCCTCGTCGCGTCGCCAGCGCGCGATCCGGGCATGGTCGCCGGAGCGGAGCACCTCGGGCACGTCGAGGTCACGCCAGGTCGCCGGCTTCGTGTAGAGCGGCGCCTCCAGCAGCCCGTGCGCGTGCGACTCCTCGTCCAGCGAGCCGGCGTTGCCGAGCACCCCGGGCAGCAGCCGGGTCACCGCCTCCAGGATGACCAGCACGGCGACCTCGCCGCCGAACAGCACGTAGTCGCCGAGTGAGACCTCGGTCACCGGCATCCGGGCCGCCGCGTGGTCGAGCACCCGCTGGTCGATGCCCTCGTACCGGCCGCAGGCGAAGAGCAGGTGCGACTCGGTGGCCAGTTGGTGCGCCATCGCCTGGGTGAACGGGACGCCGGCCGGCGACGGGACGAGCAGCCGGGGCAGCGTGTGGCCGTCCGGGCTCAGCTCGTCGGGGGCCAGCGCGTCCAGCGCCTCACCCCACGGCTCCGGCCGCATCACCATGCCGGGACCGCCGCCGTAGGGCGTGTCGTCCACCGTGCGGTGCACGTCGTGGGTCCAGGTCCGCAGATCGTGTACGGCCAGCCGCAGCAGCCCGTTCGCCCGGGCCTTGCCGATCAACGAGAGGTCCAGCGGGGCGAAGTACTCCGGGAAGATCGAGACGATGTCGACGCGCATGCGGTGGCTCCAGCTAGAGGTCGAGCAAACCGCCGGGCAGGTCGACGACGACGCGACCGCCGGCGAGATCCACCTCGGGCACGATCGCCTTGACGAACGGAACGAGCACGGGACTCCCCGCCGGACGCCGCACCACCAACAGGTCGGAGGCGGGGGCGTGGTCGATGCGGTCCACCTCGCCGAGCCGTTCCCCGTCCCGGGTGACCACGGCGAGCCCGACCAACTGGTGGTCGTGGAACTCCTCCGGGTCGTCCGGCTCGGCGACGTCCGCGCTGTCCACGCCGACAAGCGTGTTGCGCAACGCCTCGGCGACGTCGCGACCCAGGACGCCGGCGAACACGACCAGCAGGCGGCCCTGGTGCCAGCGCGCCGACTCCACGGTCAGCGTCGGCGGCACCCGCCAGGCGCCGGGCTCGGCCGGCACCACCCCCGGCTCGGTGACCAGCACCGAACCGGGGGCGAAGCGTGCTTCGGGCTCATCGGTCCGCACCTCCACGGTGACCTCACCGCGGATGCCGTGCGGTTTGCCGATCCGGCCGACGACGAGAAGCATCAGTACGAGTCGACGATGTCGACGCGTACCCCACGTCCGCCGATGGAGCCGATCACCTGGCGCAGCGCCTTGGCGGTCCGTCCGGACCGCCCGATCACCGTGCCGAGGTCCTCCGGGTGCACGCGGACCTCGAGCCGCTTGCCCCGACGGGAATCGACCATCCGCACCCGGACGTCATCCGGGTGGTCGACGATCCCCTTGACCAGGTGCTCCAGGGCGGGACGCAGCGCCATGTCAGGCCTGCTCGCCGGACTCGGCGCCGGTCTGCGCCTCGGCCTTCGGCTCCTCCGCCTTCGGCGCCTCGGCCTCGGGCTTCGCGGCCTCCGTCTTGGCGGCCTTCTTGGCCGGCTTGGCCGGGGTGTCCGCCACACCGGCGGCGGCCTTCGCCTCGGCCTCGTACGCCGCCTTGCGGTCGGCCCGCTCCGGGGCGACCTTCAGCGGCGGCGGGGCCGGCAGGCCCTTGAACTTCTGCCAGTCACCGGTCAGCTCCAGCAGACGCTGCACGGCCTCGCTCGGCTGAGCGCCGACCGACAGCCAGTACTGGACCCGCTCCGACCGGACCTCGATCACCGAAGGGTCCTCCTTCGGCTGGTACACACCGACGAACTCGATCGCGCGACCGTCACGCTTGGTGCGCGAGTCGGCGACGACGATGCGGTACTGCGGGTTGCGGATCTTGCCCATCCGCAGGAGCCGGATCTTTACGGCCACAGTTGTTTCGCTCCTGTTGCGATCTCACCGGCCCGTCTGGGCGGTGTGGCGGGTGAGCGCCGACCGGCACAGTGGGGTTTGGGCCGGAGACTGCTCGGTGAACTGGCGACGCGCCCGGGTTAGAGGGCGCCGGACGCGTGCCGGATACCAGCGGACCATTCTGCCAGATCCGACCCGGAACGCTCGCACCGGACCCGGACCGCGCGCCCCGGACCGGCCGGTCCGTGACGAAGGACACCCTCAGCGTGCCGGCGGGCGGTCCCAACCGGGCGGCAGCTCGTCCGGAACGTCCCACTCCGCGGGCGGCGTGAAGTCGCACCACGTCCCGTCGAACGGGAACGCGCCCGACTCGGCGATCCGGATCACCCGTTCCCCCTCGGCGCGCACCGCCTTCTCGTCGGTCACCCAGTAGTGCTCCGGGAAGGCGAGCCGCTCGGCGAACTCGTCCTCGTCCTTCCACTCCCAGGTCAGGTCCGGGTGGATCACCACGTCGAGGTCCTGGTCCACCATGTCGACCCCGGCCACCGCGCCGTCGTCCCAGCGGACGCCGGGCTCCTCCAGGTTCACGTACCAGTTCTTGAACCGGCCCCGCTCGTCGGAGAACCACCACACCGAGTGGGCGGCGCCGGCGGGCAGGAACTTGAGCACCGACGGCCCGTTCCAGGTGCCGACCGCCAGGGCGTACGAGGAGACGATCCACTCGGCGAACGGCACCGCGCGCATGCCCGACCCGGCCGCGGTCACCTCGTACGCCACCGGCGCGTCGCGGGGCACCCAGAGCAGCAGCCCGCGCTCGTCGTCGGAGACGACGCGGGCCGTCCGGACCCACCCGATCCGCCCGTGCCGCACGTTGCGGTGCAGGACCAGCCGGCCGGGTTCGAAGCGCACGCTCACCATCCCTGACTTGTTAAGAGGGGGCCCCGCCTCTACCGAATGCGTTAACAGGGGGCCCTTCCTTACACCCTCAGTAGGCGCGGGCGAGGATGGCGACCAGGTCGGGCTCGTCCTCGGTGTCCGGCACCGAGCCGTCGGCGCGGAGCAGGCAGCGGACGGTGACGCCCTGCGCGTTCGCCTCGGCCTCACCGGGCACGCCCACCGCCGACCAGGGCACCATGGCCCAACCGGTGGCGGACGCCTCGATCGCCTCGGCCAGCGTCGACACCTCGACGGTGCGGGACCGGCGGAACTCCAGCGCCTGGTCGTGCAGCGCCCGCTGGTCGGCCTCCAGCGCGGCCAGCACCGCGCCGACCACGTCGGCCACCGGCGTGGGGGCCTTCGAGCCGTCGGTACGCCGGACCACCACCGCGTTGCCGGCGGCCAGATCGCGCGGGCCGACCTCGACGCGGACCGGGTAACCGCGCAGCTCGGCGTCGACGGCACGGCGGCCGAACGCGGTGTCGGTGCGGTCGTCCAGCGCCACCCGGACACCGGCGTCGCGCAGCGCGTCGCGCAGCTTGGTCGCGGCCTCGCTCACGCCCTCGCCGTCCTTGACGACCATCACGTACGCCTGGACCGGCGCCAGCTTCGGCGGCACCCGCAGCCCGTTGTCGTCGCCGTGCGCCATGATCAGCCCGCCGAGCATCCGGGTCGAGGTGCCCCAGGAGGTGGTCCAGGCGTGCTCCCGGCCGCCCTCGGCCGACGAGTAGCTGATGTCGAACGCCTTGGCGAAGTTCTGCCCCAGCTCGTGGCTGGTGCCGAGCTGGAGCGCCTTACCGTCGCCCATCATGCCCTCGCACGTGTACGTGGCGGTGGCCCCGGCGAAGCGCTCCCGGGCGGTCTTCAGGCCGACCACCACCGGGATGCCCAGCACGTTGACCATCAGATCCTCGTACGCCTCGTGCAGGATCCGCCGGGCGTAGGCGCGGGCGTCGTCCCGGGAGGCGTGCGCGGTGTGCCCCTCCTGCCAGAGGAACTCACTGGTGCGCAGGAAGATCCGCGGGCGCAGCTCCCAGCGGACCACGTTCGCCCACTGGTTGAGCAGCAGCGGCAGGTCCCGGTACGAGTCGATCCACTTGGCCATGAACTCGCCGATGACCGTCTCGCTGGTGGGGCGCACCACCACCGGCTCGGCGAGTTGCTTGCCGCCGCCGTGGGTGACCACCGCCAGCTCCGGCGAGAAGCCCTCGACGTGCTCGGCCTCGCGCTTGAGGTAGCTCTCCGGGATGAAGAGCGGGAAGTACGCGTTCTCCGCGCCGGCCGCCTTGATCCGGGCGTCCATCTCGGCCTGCATCCGCTCCCAGATGGCGTAGCCGGCCGGTCGGATGACCATGGTGCCCCGAACCGGGCCGTTGTCGGCCAGCTTCGCCTTGGCGATCAGGTCCTGGTACCAGCGGGGAAAGTCCTCCGCACGGGGAGTGAGCACGCGTGCCATGACCGCACATCCTATGCGTCGCGCGGGTCGCCGCTGCGCCGGGGAGCCGACCCGCGCCGTGTCGACCCGGCGGCCGTAGACTTCGACGTCGATGGGTGACGCACGGAACGCGATCGTGGAGGCCGCCCGGGCGCAGACCGTGGCCTGCGGCTGGGACGGCGTACGGATGGGCGCGGTGGCCGAGGCCGCCGGCGTCAGCCGGCAGACGGTCTACAACGAGTTCGGCACCAAGGCCGGCCTGGCCGAGGCGCTGGCCCGACGCGAGGTGGACCGCTTCGTCGGCGACGTCCGGGCCGCGCTCGGCGAGCACGGCGCCGACGTGCGCGCGGCCGCGTACGCGGCGATCCGCCGGACGCTCGCCGCCGCCGCCGACAACCCGCTGGTCAAGGCGATCCTGACCAGCGCCCGGGGCGGCTCGGACGAACTGCTGCCCTACCTGACCACCCGCTCCGAGCTGGTGCTCACCGAGTCGACCGCGGCGCTGCTGGAGTGGGCCGGGTGCCACCTGCCCGACGCCGACCCGGCGGCCCTGGCGTTCGCGGCGGACAGCGTGGTGCGCCTGGTGGTGAGCCACATCGTGCTGCCCCGGGCCCCGGTCGACGAGACCGCCGGCAAGTTGGCCGACCTCGCCGTCCACCTGTTCCTGGCCGCCGCCCCACCGCGCTGACCCACCCCCACGCACTCGTTCCGGGAGACAGCAGCGGCGCGGACGGGCAGACGGACGGGGGCGCGCGCCGGCGTCAGCGGATCACGCGGCCGCGCAGCACGATCCGGCTGGGCGTCCGGACGACCCGCAGGTCGCGGCGCGGGTCCGCGGCGTAGACCACCAGGTCGGCGAGGCCGCCCTCGACCAGGCCGGGGAAGCCGAGCCACTCCCGGGCCCGCCAGGAGGCGGCGGCCAGCACGTCCTCGGCGGGCATCCCGGCCTGCTCGTGCAGCAGCAGCATCTCCTCGGCCGCGAGCCCGTGGTCGATGCCGCCGCCGGCGTCGGTGCCCACGTAGATCGGCACGCCGGCCTCGTGCGCGGCGCGGACCACCTCGGGGAAGCGGTCGCGCAGGGCGAGCATGTGGTCGGCGTACCCGGGGAACTTGGTTCGGGCCTGCTCCGCGATGTGGCCGAACGTCCGAATGTTGATCATCGTGGGCACCAGCGCGGTGCCCTGCCGGGCCATCAGGTCGATCAGGTCGAGGCTCAGCCCGGTGCCGTGCTCCACCGAGTCCACCCCGGCCCGCACCATGATCTCCACGGCCGACTCGGAGAACGTGTGCACCGCGGCGCGTACCCCGGCGGCGTGCGCGGCGGCGACCGCCGCGGTCATCGTGTCGGCGTCCCAGGCCGGCGCCAGGTCGCCCACGCCCCGGTCGATCCAGTCCCCGACCAGCTTGACCCAGTCGTTGCCGGCGGCGGCCTGCGCCGCCACGGTCGCGGCCACCTCGGCGGCGTCGACCTCCACGCCGATGTCGCGCAGGTACCGCTTCGGCGGCGCGACGTGCCGGCCGGCGCGGGCCAGGCGTGGCAGCTCCGGCTCGTCCTCCAACTCCGGGTACGGGTACGGCGAGCCGGCGTCACGGATCGCCAGCACGCCCGCGTCCCGGTCGATCCGGGCCAGTTCGCGGGCCTGGTCGAGCCCGGTGATCGGCGCGCCGCCCCGGGCGATGCCGATATGGCAGTGCGCGTCGGTCAGGCCGGGAAGCACGAAGCCGCCGTCGGCCACCGTCTCGGCGCCCGGCACCGGTTCGAAGGTGACCCGGTCGCCGACCAGCCAGACGTCCCGGACCTCGTCGTCGGGGAGGAACACACCGCGCACGTGCAGAGCCATGCGCACAGTCCTACCCGATCTCAGTCGTCCTCGCCGGCCAGCAGGTCGTTGCGTCGTGCGGTCAACGCCGGCAGATCGACCGAGACCTTCCAGGGTCGCTCGGTGACGAACAGGTCCTCGGTGTGGGTCAACTGCTCGTACTCGCGGGCAGCGCCACCCAGCGTGTACTCGGTGAGCGCGATCCGCTCGTGCTGCGGGTCCACCACCCAGTAGGAGCCGACCCCGGCGCGGGCGTAGACCCTCGCCTTGTCGTAGAGGTCGCGGAAGTGCGACGTCGGCGAGACGACCTCCACCGCGAGCAACGCGTCCTCGATCGGCACCGGTGACCGGCCGGCGTGCTTACGCCGGATGACCACCACGTCGGGTCGCGGCTCGTTACGCCGGTCGACCCGCATCGACAGGTCGATGGTGACCAGGAACTCCGGCGGGCAGTTGACTTCGAGCGCGAGCAGCAGGCGGACACACAGGTCCTGGTGCAGGGCAGTGGGGGACGGCACGATCAACCTTCCGTTGATCAGTTCGTACGGAAGGTCCTTGGGCAGGTCGCCCAGGTCGTCGACCGTCCACTCGTGCCGCTCCGGCAGGATCGGGGCCGCGGTCACTGACATCTCCTTCCAGGGGGGCGACATCACCCTAGGAGATGATGACGTCGCCCACCGTCACCGACACGCTAGCGGGGACCCTTCTCCCCACCCTTTCCCAGCTTGTTGAAGTCGATCTTCGGCAGCTTGAAGCCCGGAGGCAAGCCCTGCCCACCGGCCAGGTCGCCCGGGTCCAGGCCCGGCGGGAGCTGCGGCATGCCGCCGGGGAAGCCGCCCGGCATCCCGGCGCCGGTACGCGGCCGACCGCCGCCGCCCTTGGTGCCCTTGCGCTTGTTCTTGGGCGACTTGGTCGCCTTGCGCCGGCCGCCGCCGGGCAGGCCCATCATGCCGCCCATCTGCTTCATCATCTTCTGCGCGTCGGCGAAGCGGTTGAGCAGCTGGTTGACGTCCATCACGGTGACGCCGGAACCGTTGGCGATGCGGGCCCGACGGGAACCGTTGATGATCTTCGGGTTGGTGCGCTCGCCCGGCGTCATCGACCGGATGATCGCGGTGACCCGGTCGAAGTGCTTGTCGTCCAGCTCGGCGATCTGGTCCTTCATCTGGCCCATGCCGGGCATCATGGCCAGCACGTTGGCGATCGGACCCATCCGCCGGACCGCGATGAGCTGATCGAGGAAGTCCTCCAGCGTGAAGGTCTCCCCGCCCATCAGCTTGGCGGTCATCTTCTCCTTCTGATCGGAGTCGAAGGCCGCCTCGGCCTGCTCGATCAGCGTGAGGACGTCGCCCATGCCGAGGATCCGGCTGGCCATCCGGTCGGGGTGGAAGACGTCGAAGTCCTCCAGCTTCTCGCCGGTGGAGGCGAACAGGATCGGCTGGCCGGTGACCTCCCGGACGGAGAGCGCGGCACCACCGCGGGCGTCACCGTCGAGCTTGGAGAGGACCACGCCGGTGATGCCGACGCCGTCGCGGAACGCCTCGGCGGTGCGGACCGCGTCCTGGCCGACCATGGCGTCGATGACGAAGATGACCTCGTCCGGCTGGACCGCGTCGCGGATGTCCGCCGCCTGCCGCATCATCTCGGCGTCGATGCCGAGCCGGCCGGCGGTGTCCACGATGACGATGTCGCGGGCGGCGCGGCGGGCGTGCTCGATCGAGTCGCGGGCCACCTGCACCGGGTCGCCGACGCCGTTGCCGGGCGCCGGGGCGTACACCTCGACGCCGGCCCGGCCGCCGAGCACCTGGAGCTGCCCGACGGCGTTCGGGCGCTGAAGGTCGGCGGCGACCAGCAGCGGCTGGTGGCCCTGGCCCTTGAGCCAGCGGGCCAGCTTGCCGGCGAGCGTGGTCTTGCCGGAGCCCTGGAGGCCGGCGAGCATGATCACGGTCGGCGGGTTCTTGGCGAACTGGAGCCGCCGCCCCTCGCCACCGAGGACGTTGATCAGCTCCTCGTTGACGATCTTGACGATCTGCTGGGCCGGGTTGAGCGCCTGGGAGACCTCGGACCCGCGGGCCCGCTCCTTGACGTTCGCGATGAAGCCCTTGACCACCGGCAGGGCGACGTCGGCCTCCAGCAGCGCCATCCGGATCTCGCGTGCGGTGGCGTCGATGTCGGCGTCGGTGAGCCGCCCCTTGCCGCGGAGCTTGGTGAAGATCCCGGACAGGCGGTCACTCAAGGTGTCAAACACGCGAACATCCCGTTTGTCGTCATCGGCGGGCACAGTGCGGCCGGGCCGGCTGTCCAGCCCACCGTTAGGGTAGCCCGCCGCCCGCACCCCCGCTCCGACCCGGCCGGGCCGCCGAGTCGTTCCTGCTCTCAGCTCGAAAGGCGCCGACGCGCCGAGGTCCGCCCGCCGCGGTCCGACGGGCACCGGCCGGCACCCGAGCGGGTCAGGAGACGACCAGGCCCGACTGGTACGCGAAGACCACCAGTTGCGCCCGGTCCCGGGCCCCGAGCTTCACCATCGCCCGGCTGACGTGGGTACGCGCCGTGGCCGGGCTGACCACCAGCCGGTCCGCGATCTCGGCGTTGCTCAGCCCTTCCCCGACCAGCCCCACCACCTCGCGTTCCCGGTCGGTGAGCGACCCGAGCCGGGGATGCGGACGCGGCACCCGGGCCGGCCGGGTCGCGAACTCCCGGACCACCCGCCGGGTCACCGACGGGGACAGCAGCGCCTCCCCGTCGGCGACCAGGCGGATCGCCCGCAGCAGGTCGACCGGGCGGGTGTCCTTGGTGAGGAAGCCGCTGGCGCCGTGCCGGAGCGCGTCGAAGACGTACTCGTCCAGCTCGAACGTGGTCAGCACCACCACCCGGGTGCCGGCCAGCGTCGGGTCGCCGACGATGCGACGGGTGGCCTCGATGCCGTCGACGCCGGGCATCCGCACGTCCATCAGCACCACGTCGGGGCGTTCCCGGCGGGCCACCGTCACGGCGGCGAGCCCGTCGGCGGCCTCCCCCACGACCGTCAGGTCGTCCTCGCTCTCCACCAGGGCCCGCAGTCCGATCCGGACCAGGTCCTGGTCGTCGGCGAGCAGCACCCGGATCATGTGACCTCCCCCGTGGGCAGCGTGGCGTGCACCCGGAACCCGCCGGCCGGGGCCGCCCCGGCGCTGAACGTACCGCCGAGCGCGGTGACCCGTTCGCGCATGCCGGCCAGGCCCGAGCCGGTAGGCCGGGCGGGCCGGGCGGAGGGGCCCCGGCCGGTGTCGGTGACCTCCACGGTGACCTGGCCCGGCGCGTAGCCGAGGCGGACCGCGGCGGTGGCCGGCCCGGCGTGCCGCAACACGTTGGTCAGCGCCTCCTGCACCACCCGGTACGCGGCCAGGTCCACCGCCGCCGGCAGCGCGCGTGTCACGCCGGCCACCTCGACGGTGAGCGGCACGCCGGCGCCGGCCAGCCGGTCCCGCAACTGCGGGAGCTGGCCCAGCCCGGGCGCCGGCGCGCGCTCGTCGACGGACTCCTCGCGACGGACCACGGTGAGCGTGACCCGCAGCTCGTCCAACGCCTCCTGGCTGGTCCGGCTGATCGCGGTGAGCGCCGCCTCGGCCTGCTCGGGCCTGCGGGCCAGCAGGTGCAACGCGATCTCGGCCTGGAGGTGGATCGCGGCGAGGCCGTGGCCCACCACGTCGTGCACCTCCCGGGCCACCCGCAGCCGCTCCGCGTCGGCCAGCCGGCGGGCCCCGTCCGCCCGGCTCCGCGCGGTGGCCTCGCGGCCCATCCGCACGGTGACCCCGATCGCGACCGGCACCACCACCCACGCGGCGACCGGCATCAGACCGACCGGCCCCGGTGGCCGGACCCCGACGAACACGTAGGCCAGCAGCGCGGCCAACGCGACCGCGCCGGCCACCGCCGCGTCGCGGAACGGCAGGTGCGCGGCCACCGCGTAGACCGCGGCGAAGAACGACAGCAGGATCGGGCCGTACGGGTAGTCCAGCATCAGGTACGCCGTGGTCGCGGCGGTGACCACGGCCAGGGTCGGCACCGGCCACCGTCGGCGTCCCGCCACCGCGAGCGCGGCGACCACCACCAGCGGATAGGCGCCCAGGTCGGCCCGGACGTCCTGGTTCAGGCCGGCCGGCCCGGTGCCGGCCAGCCCGATCGCCAGCAGGGCCAGGGCGAGCAGGCCGTCGAGGGACCACCGGCGCCGACGCTCGCGGTCCACCTCGCTCCCCCCGTCCCGGCTCAGCCGATGTCCCGCCGGCGCAGCAGCGCCGCGCCGATCGCCGCGAAGCCCACCAGGTACGCGGCCACCACCACCGCCGCCTGTCCACCGCCGACGGTGGCGGCGACACCCGGGGTGTCCCCGGGCGCGCCCAGCGCGGCGGCCAACGCCCCGGCGTTCGGGCCCGGCAGCCCCTGCTGGGCGGTCGCCACCCAGTCGACGAGCGGGGCGGCGATGGCGGCGAGCAGGTTCTGCACGGCGAGCATCCACACCAGTCCCAGGCCGACCGGGAGCGCCACCGCACGCAACGCGACCGCGAGCACGGCACCGAGCATGGCCCACATCGTCGCGACGAGCCACCCCGCGCCGACGCCGACCACCAGATCACCGGCCGACGGCCAGCGCACCGGCTGCGCCTCGGCGGACGCGATCAGCGCGGCGGCCACCGCGCCGACCGCGAACACGGCAAGCACCACGCCCAGCGCGGCGACCGCGAGCGCGAGCAGCTTGCCCGCGTACACCTGGAGCCGGGTCGGGCCCTGGGTGAGCACGGTCTTCCAGGTGCCCCAGCCGTACTCGCCGCCGGCCGTGAGCACGCCGAGGATCAGCAGGATCGCACCGAGGAAGATCGGCAGGCCGCCGAGCGAGTTGCCGACCAGGTGATCGGGGAGCAGGGCGGGCAGCGCCCGGTCCGTGTTCGGGCCGTCGGCGCCGCCGGCCACCCCGGCGTACGGGAAGAGGTAGGTGAAGATCAGCGACAACGCCAGCGTGATGGCCAGCAGCAGCCAGACGGCCGGCCGCCGGACCAGCTTGACCAGCTCGGCACCGAAACTACGCGACATCGGCGGTACCCCTTTCCACCAGGTCGAAGAAGATCTGCTCCAGGTCCCGCTCCCGGGGCCGCAGCTCGCGTACGGCGAGCCCGGCACCGACAAGCGCGGTGTTCAGCCAGGCGGCCCGCGCCGGCTCGACCGCCACTTCCAGCCCGCCGTCGACGACACGGACCCGGTCCGCGCCGACGAGTTCCCGGGCCCGCTCCGCCGCCGCGTCCAGCGGGTCGGCGAGCACCCGCAGCGCGGCCGCGCCGCGTAGTTCGTCGATGCTGCCCTCGGCGACCAGCGCGCCCCGGGCGATCACGCCCACCCGGTCACAGATCTGCTCGACCTCGCCGAGCAGGTGACTGGAGACCAGCACGGTGTGCCCGGCCGCACCGAGCCGCCGGATCAGCGTCCGCATGTCCGCCATGCCGGCCGGGTCGAGGCCGTTCGTCGGCTCGTCCAGGATCAGCAGGCGCGGGTCCTTCAGCAGCGCGGCGGCCACCCCGAGGCGCTGCTTCATGCCCAGCGAGTAGCCGGTGTACCGGTCGCCGGCCCGGTCGGCGAGGTCGACCTGGTCGAGCACCGCCGCGACCCGGTCCGCGCCGACGCCGGCGTAGCGGGCCAGCACGCTCAGGTTGTCCCGGCCGGACAGGTACGGGTAGAACGCCGGCCCCTCGATCAGCGCGCCGACGCCGGCGAGCCGCCCGACGCCGGGGGTACGGCCGAACAGCCGCACCGTGCCGGCGCTGGGCCGGACCAGGCCGAGCAGCATGCGCAGCGTGGTGGTCTTGCCGGCGCCGTTGGGGCCGAGGAAGCCGTATACCTCGCCGGGTCGGACGGTCAGGTCGAGATGCCGCACGGCGGTCAGGCCGCCGTACCGTTTGGTGAGCGCTTCGGTCTGCACGGGCGGGTTCATGCCGTTGAGCGTCCCGCCGGCGGCCCTCCGCCGCGTCGGCCCGGCGGCGGCTCCCGGCGTACGTCAGTGGGCGTAGCGCGAGGTGTTAAGCGGGGGCCCCGCCTCTACCGAAAACGTTAATAGGGGGCCCTTCCTTACACGGCGGCGAGGAGGGCGGCCTCGACGACGGCCCGACGCTCGTCCGGTAGGTCGGTGCCGACCAGGTAGAACGTGTCCACCACGTCGCCGCCGAGGGTGGCGATCCGGGCGGCGCGCACCTGGGCGCCGGCCTCGTCGAGCGCGCAGGTGACCCGGTAGAGCAGGCCGGCCGCGTCCGCCGCGCGCAACTCCAGCAGCACCGCGTCGGTGGCCGCCTCCCGGTGCCAGACCACGCGGGGCGCGGCGCCCCGGCTGCGGGCGGCGAGCGCCCGGCCGCGCAGCCGCTGGGTGACCGAGACGTCGCCGGCCACCGCCCGGCGCAGGTCGGCGCTGAGCGCGATCGGGTCGGGGGCGAGCCCGTAGCGCGGCTGCACCCGGCACTCGACCAGGGCGCGACCGTCCACCGTGGCGGCGTCCGCGGAGATCACTTCCAGTCGGTGCAGGGCCAGGCACCCGGCCACGGTGGCGAGCAGCCCACGCCGGTCGGCCGCGGCCACCGACACCCGGTCCTCGCCCAGGTGTACGACCGGCAGCGGGCCGGCGACCAGCGCCGGGTCGGGGGCCGGCGGGGCGGGCACCACGCCGGTGTCCAGCGTGGTGCGTACCCGGGCGACCAGGTCGGCGATCAGCCGGCCCTTCCAGCCGGACCAGGCGGCCGGGCCGGTGGCGGCGGCGTCCGCCCGGACCAGCGCGTGCAGCAGTTCCAGCGTGCCGGGGTCGCCGACCAGCCCGGCGACCCCGGCGATGGTCTTCGGGTCGGACAGGTCCCGCCGGGTGGCCACCTCGGGCAGCAGCAGGTGCAGCCGGACCAGCGTGCCGATCAGCGCCGCCTCGGCCGGGGGCAGCCCGATCCGGGTGGCCACCGCCTCGGCCAGCGGCGCCCCGACCGTCGAGTGGTCTCCCGGAAGTCCCTTGCCGATGTCGTGCAGGAACGCGCCGAGCAGCAGCAGGTCGGGGCGCTCCACGTCGCGGGTGTGCCGGCTGGCCTCGTACGCGGTCTGCACCAGGTGCCGGTCGAGCGTGAACCGGTGCACCGGGTTGTGCTGGGGCAGGCTGCGCATCCGGGTCCACTCGGGCAGCCAGCCGTCGATCAGCCCGTACCGGTCGCAGGTCTCCCAGGCCGGCACCAGGCCGGGGCCGGCGCCGAGCAGGGTGATCAGCGCGGCGCGGGCGGCCGGCGGCCAGGGCGCGGGCAGCGGCGGGCAGTACGCGGCCAGCCACTCGCAGGTGGCGCGCGCGATGGGCAGCCGGGTGGTGGCCGCCGCGGCGGCCACCCGCAGCGACAGGCAGGGGTCGGGGCGGGCCCCGATCGCGGTCCGGGCGAGCACCAGTTCGCCGTCCTGCTCGACGACGTCCCGGGCGACCGGGCGGCGCACCGGCCGGCCCGAGGCGGCGCGCTGCCGGCCGGAACGGAGTCGGTCGGCGGCCCGCCAGGCGTCGTCGAGGGCGTGGCGGACGGTCCGCGCGTCGCCGGCGATCAGGCGCAGCAGCGCGTCGCCCCCGTCGACGCCGAGGAGCTTCGCGACGCCGTCGCGTTCCTGCGCGACCAGGCGGTCGACCCGGCGGCCGACCTGCTGGTGCAGGGCGTCCCGGGTGTCCAGCAGCCGCCGGTGCGCGGCGTGCACGGCGGGGCGGAGCGCGTCGGTGACGCCGGCGGTCGCGATGGCCCGCAGGATGCCGACGTCGCGCAGCCCACCGGCGGCCTCCTTGAGGTCGCCTTCGAGCAGGAAGGCCAGCTCGCCGTGGGCCTCCCAGCGGGTCGCGGTGATCTCGCGCAGCCCGGGGAGCTGCCGGATGGCGGTACGCCGCCAGTGGTCGGTGGCGGTGCGGGCGAGCTGCTCGGTCAGAGCCGGGTCGCCGGCCACGTGGCGCGCGTCGAGCAGGCCGAGGGCGACCTTGACGTCGTCCTGGGCCACCGAGAGCGCCTCGGCGACGGTGCGTACCGAGTGGTCGAGCCGCAGGCCGGCGTCCCAGATCGGGTACCAGAGCGCGGCGGCCAGCTCGTCGACGCCGGGCACCCCGGCGTGCAGCAGCACCAGGTCGAGGTCGCCGTAGGGGGCGCACTGGCGGCGGCCGAGCCCGCCCACGGCGACCAGCGCGACGCCGGGCCGGGCCGGGAAGATCCGGCGCAGCCAGGCGTCGAGCGCGTCGGCGCGGTCGGCACGGGCCGCCGCGCCGACGCCCCCGGGCACGCCGGTGACCTCGTTGACCACGGGTACGCCGTCCCCGCCCGGGGCGGTGGCCGTGGTCAACGAGGTCACGTCGGCGGATTCCGTGGTCAGAGCGCGTCGAGCCCGCGCTCGCCGGTACGCACCCGGACGACCTCCTCGACACCGGTCACCCAGACCTTGCCGTCGCCGATCTTGCCGGTCCGGGCGGCGCCGACGATGGCGTCCACGATCTTGTCGACGTCCATCTCGTCGGTGAGCACCTCGACCCGGATCTTGGGCAGGAACTCGACCGTGTACTCCGCACCCCGGTAGACCTCGGTGTGCCCCTTCTGCCGGCCGTAGCCCTGGACCTCGCTGACGGTCAGCCCGGCCACGCCGAGGGCGTGCAGGGCCTCCTTCACCGCGTCCAGCTGGTACGGCTTGATGACCGCGGTCACCAGCTTCATGTCCAATCCCTCCATCCCAGGAACGTTAACCGGCGACCTTCTCGCCGACCGGCGCGGCGGACGGGTCCGCCTCGGCGGTGGGCTCCGGGCTCGGCTTGCCGCCGCCGATCCCGGCCAGGGCGAACGCGCTGGTGCTGCTGCCCGTGGTGGGCGACAGGTCGTACGCGCTCTCCGCGTGCTCGGCGACGTCGATGCCGTCGACCTCGGCCTCGGCCGACACCCGGAAGCCGATCGTCTTCTGGATGGCGAAGGCGAGCAGCCAGGCCACCCCGCCCGACCAGACGGTGACGATCAGACCGGCCAGCGCCTGCCGGCCGAGCTGGGTGACGCCGCCGCCGTAGAACAGGCCGTCGGAGGCGCCGACCACGTCGCCGATCGCGCTGTTGACCGAGTTGGTGGCGAAGAACCCGAGCCAGAGCGAGCCGATCCAGCCGCCGACGAAGTGCACGCCGACCACGTCGAGCGAGTCGTCGTAGCCGAGCTTGTACTTCAGGCTGATGGCGAGCGCGCAGACCGCACCGGCGACGAGCCCGAGCAGGACCGCCGCCCAGGGGGCGATGAAACCGCAGGCCGGGGTGATCGCGACCAGGCCGGCGACCGCGCCGGAGGACGCGCCGACCATGGTCGGACGGCCGTCCTTGATCCGCTCGACCAGCAGCCAGCCGAGCACCGCCGCGGCGGTGGCGAGCTGGGTGTTGAGGAACGCCAGGCCGGCCACCGAGTCGACGGTCAGCTCGGAGCCGGCGTTGAAGCCGAACCAGCCGAACCAGAGCAGACCGGCGCCGAGCGCGACGAGCGGGATGTTGTGCGGCTTCATGCCCTCGCGGGGCCAGCCGACCCGCTTGCCGAGCACCAGCGCCACGCCGAGCGCCGCCGCGCCGGCGTTGATGTGCACCGCGGTGCCGCCGGCGAAGTCCAGCGCGTGCAGCTTGGCGCCGATGACGCCGCCGCCCCACACCCAGTGCGCGACCGGGAAGTAGACCAGGGTGGCCCAGCCGAACGCGAAGAGCAGCCAGCCGGAGAACTTGGCCCGGTCGGAGATCGCGCCGCTGATCAGCGCGACGGTGATCACCGCGAAGACCATCTGGAACGCCATGAACACGTAGAGCGGGATGCCGATGCCGCTGGGGTTCTCCGCCGTGGCGCCCCAGAGGTCGGTCTCGGCGAGGAACGTCTTGGTGCCGAGGTAGGCGCCCGGGTCACCCCAGAGCCCGTTGACGTCGCTGCCGAACGCGACGCTGAAACCGTAGAACCACCACAGAACAGAGATGAGCCCGATGGCCGAGAAGCTCATCATCATCATGTTGAGCACGCCCTTGGACCTGTTGAGGCCGCCGTAGAACAGCGCCAGGCCGGGGGTCATGAGCAGCACGAG
Source organism: Micromonospora sp. AKA38 (assembly GCF_027925725.1). Taxonomy (NCBI): domain Bacteria; kingdom Bacillati; phylum Actinomycetota; class Actinomycetes; order Micromonosporales; family Micromonosporaceae; genus Micromonospora; species Micromonospora sp. AKA38. Next base: position 745,827 of record NZ_BNEI01000002.1, read on the forward strand.
AGCGGTCGAAACCAGCAGCCAAACGGTGTTGCCGCCGTCGATCGTCGGTGCTTCAGGCACGCTGGCCTCCTAAAGGTGAACTTCCTCCTTCGCGGCTTCCGGGGCAGCGTCGCCCGTACGCCGGTTGCGCGGAAGCTTGGTCGGCCGCTGTTTCCTGTACCGACACCGCTCGATTTCCGACGCGTGACGGGTTGTTTCCGGCGTGTGAAGAACGCCGATCTTGCTCAGCGCAGCGCGTACTCCAGGTGGTGCCGCTCGTAGTCGAGCAGGCGCAGGTCCCGCATCGGGCGGCGGAGATGGCCCTTGTGCACGATCCGGACGAACGCCGGCTCACCGGCGGCGGCCATCCGCCGGATGCCCTCGACGTGGTCGACGATGCGCTTGCGGATGGTGCGGATGAGCCGGTGCCGGTCGCGGGGGATCAACCCGTACGCGTCGGCGAACAGGCGCAGCCGGCGCGGCCGGTCGGGGCGCTTCCAGCCGAGCGTGATGGAGTCCCGGTCGGCGAAGATCGGCACCCAGGTCCAGGCCGCGTACGCCACGTCGTAGATGCGGGCGCCGGGCGACGCGAGGTCGAAGTCGATCAGCCCGAGCGTGCCGTCGGGACGCCAGATCACGTTGTGCGGCGCGGCGTCGTGGTGGCAGATGACCTCGGTGTCCGGCGGGGGCGGGCCGAACGAGCGCCAGACCGCGCCGGGCGGCGGGGTGAAACCGTACTGGGCGTCGTGGAACATCCGCAGCATGGTGGCCACCGTGACCAGCGCCTCGTCGGTCACCCAGTGCGGGGCCAGCGGGTACTCCCCGCACTCCCCCTCCAGGTACGACAGCACCTCCCGGTTGCGCTCGTCCATGCCGAGCGCGCGCGGCGCGCCGGTGAAGCCGACGTATTCCAGGTGGCGCAGCAGCGCGTGCACCGAGGGGGTCCAGGGGCCGGCGTTGCGCCGGACCGTGTCGCCCACGCGGACCACGGTGCTGACGTTCCCGCCGTGCAGCGGGATCTCCTGCGAAGTCACGTACGGTCTCCCGAGGCGCGGCGCGGGGTGGTGGGGGTCGCGCCACTCCGGGTAGGCGCGATCGTCGGTGGTCACGGCAGGGGTTACGCGTCCCGGCCGAGCGGCTCGGTGCCGAGCAGCGCGTCGACGAACTGCGCCGGGTCGAACGGGGCCAGGTCGTCCTTGCCCTCGCCGAGCCCGACCAGCTTGACCGGGATGCCGAGCTTGCGTTGCACGGCGATCACGATGCCGCCCTTGGCCGTCCCGTCGAGCTTGGTCAGCACCACGCCGGTGACGTTGACCGCCTCGGTGAAGACCCGGGCCTGCTCCAGGCCGTTCTGGCCGGTGGTGGCGTCCAGGATCAGCAGCGTCTCGTCGATCGGGCCGTGCTTCTCCACCACCCGCTTGACCTTGCCCAGCTCGTCCATCAGACCGATCTTGTTCTGGAGCCGGCCGGCGGTGTCGATGAGCACGGTGTCGACGCCCGTCTCGATGCCGCGCCGGACCGCGTCGAACGCGACGCTGGCCGGGTCGGCGGCCTCCGGGCCGCGGACCGTCTCCGCGCCCACCCGGCCGCCCCAGGTCTCCAACTGGTCGGCGGCGGCGGCCCGGAACGTGTCGGCCGCGCCGAGCAGCACGGTACGGCCGTCCGCGACCAGCACCCGGGCGATCTTGCCGCAGGTGGTGGTCTTGCCGGCGCCGTTCACGCCGACCACCAGCACCACCGCCGGCACGCCATCCTTCGGCGTGGTCCGCAGCGACCGGTCCAGGCCGGGGTCGAGCGCGTTGACCAGCTCGGTGGCGAGCAGCGTGCGCAGCTCGTCGCCGGTGCGGGTGCCGAGCACCCGGGTGCGCTCCCGCAGCCGGTCGACGATCTCCCGGGTGGAGTCCACGCCGACGTCGGCGGTGATCAGGCTGTCCTCGATCTCCTCCCAGGTGTCCTCGTCGAGCCGGTCGCGGCTGAGCAGGCCGAGCAGACCCTTGCCGAACGCGTTCTGCGAGCGGGACAGCCGGGAGCGCAGCCGGACCAGCCGGCCGGCGGTGGGCTCGGGGACCTCGATCGGGGGCGCCTCGACCGGCGGCGCCTCGACCACCACGCCGGTGGTCAGTTCCGCCTCGGGCGCCTCCACCGGCGGGCCGGCCAGGTCCTCCTCGGTGCGGGTGTCGACCTCCGTGCGCGGCAGCGGCGGCTCGGGGCGCCGGCGCAGCCGGGGCACCACGAGGCTCAGGCCGCCGATGATGAGCACGCCGAGCAGGGCGAGAGCGACGAGGAGGTATTCCTTCATGCCGAAATCCTGTCAGATGCCGGCGACGGCGTCCCACTCACCGCCTCGGCACGCGAACAACCTGCGGGTACGCTCGCGTTCGGAAGGCGTACCGCAACCGCCGGCCGGGTAGGAACGCCCATACGATCTTGTCGGAGGTAGACGCCGTGCCCGGTTCCCGCCTGCTCATCGGCCCACTGCTGCGCCGGGTCGTCGACACGCGGGCGACGGTCTGGGTGGAGACCAGCGCGCCCGCCGTGGTCACCGTCCGCACGGCCGACGGCGCCACCGGCAGCGCGCCCACCTTCTCCGCGTACGACCACCACTACGCGATCGTGGTGGTGACCGGCCTCACGCCGGACAGCACCACCGAATACCAGGTGCTGATCGACGACGAGGCGGCCTGGCCGCTGCCGGACAGCGCGTTCCCGCCCAGCGTGATCCGCACCCGCGCGGCCGACGACGCCGACCAGCCGGTGCGCCTGGTGTTCGGCTCCTGCCGGGAGACCACCCAGCACTCCACCGCGCGCAAGCTGCCGCCGGACGCGCTCGACGCGTACGCCCGGCGGGTGATGGCCGCGCCCGAGGAGAACACGCTGCCCGACCTGCTGGTGCTGCTCGGTGACCAGGTCTACGCGGACGAGACCTCGCCGACCGTGCGCAAGCTGCTGAAGCGGCGCCGGCGGCGGCCGAAGGACGCCCCGGCGACGCAGGTGGTCAGCTTCGACGAGTACACGAAGCTCTACCTGGAGTCCTGGCGGGATCCGGAGATCCGCTGGCTGCTCTCCACCGTGCCGAGCGTGATGATCTTCGACGACCACGAGGTCATCGACGACTGGAACACCTCGCAGTCCTGGCGGGCGGACATGCGCGAGGAGCCGTGGTGGGCCGAGCGGATCCGCAGCGGCCTCGCCTCCTACTGGGTCTATCAGCACCTGGGCAACCTGAGCCCGGACGAGATCGCCGCCGACCCGGTGTACGCCAAGGTGGTGGCCGCCGAGGACGCCACGAGCGTGCTGCACGAGTTCGGCGCGCGGGTGGACACCGAGGCCGACCTGGCGCACGACACCGAGCGCTGGCGGGCCGTGCAGTACCAGTGGAGTTACGCCCTGGACCTGGGGCGCACCCGCCTGGTGATGCTGGACAACCGCTCCAGCCGGGTGCTGCTGCCGGGCAGCCGGGCGATGCTGCCGCCGGGCGAGTGGTCGTGGTTCCTGGACCAGGCGCACGGCGCCTACGACCACCTGGTGGTGGGCACCTCGCTGCCGTGGCTGCTGCCGCCGGGCATCCACCACGTGGAGGCGTGGAACGAGCGCCTGGCCGATTCCGACCGGCCCTGGGTGGCGCGGCTGGCCGAGCAGATGCGCCGGGCCTGGGACCTGGAGCACTGGGCGGCGTTCCGGCGTTCGTTCGAGGCCCTCGGCGAGCTGTTCGCCCGGCTGGGCAGCGGCGCCGCGGCACGCACCGGCGCCCGGGTGGGCGCCGGTCCGGCGTACCCGCGGCCGGCGTCGATCAGCGTGCTCTCCGGCGACGTGCACCACTCGTACGTGGCCCGGGCCCGGTTCGCCGACCGCGGCGTGCAGACGCCGGTGCACCAGCTCACCTGCTCGCCGATCCACAACCAGGTGCCGGCCGCGATGCGGCCGCTGATGACGCTGGGCTGGAACCCGGGTCCGGCCGGGGCGACCCGGGCGCTGGCCCGGTCGGCCGGGGTGCGCCGGCCGCCGGTGCGGTGGCGCAAGCTCGCCGGGCCGTACTTCGGCAACGCGGTGGCCACGCTCACCCACCGGGGCCGGTCGGCCGCCGTGGTGATCGAGGGCACCACCAGTCAGGGCGAGTTGCGGCCGGTGGCGCGCCAGCAGCTCAGCGACGAGGGATGAGTACCCTCTGACCGTGGACGAGACGCTGCGGGCCGTGGAACACGAGTTGACCGCGCTGCTGCGCCGCGGCCGGGCGCTGTCCTGGGAGATCGCCCGCGAGGTTCACCCGAACCTGGAGCCGAACGCCTACGGGTTGTTGCTCTGGCTGCGCCGCTCCGGTCAGATCCGGCTCACCGACCTGGCCGTGAAGCTGGGCATCGGCAAGGGCACGCTGAGCCGGCAGATCGGCGGCCTGGAGACGCTGGGCCTGGTGCGTCGCGACCCGGACCCGACCGACCGGCGGGCCGCCCAGCTCAGCCTCACCGAGGAGGGCACCCGGCGGTTCGACGCGGCCCGGTCCGCCCGGCTCGGGCAGATCCGGCGGTCGCTGGAGAGCTGGCCGGCCGAGGACGTGGCGGCGTTCGCCCGGCTGATGCACCGCTTCAACGAGACGTTCTGACCTGCTCCGGCGGGGAATAGGAGACGCGCCACTCGCGGTTGTTGCTCAAGGCAACCAAACCGTACGGTTGCCCGAGGCACCCATTTCTCTCCCCCTTTCGGAGGCGACCCACGATGACCCAGGCGACCGTGTCCACCCGGGCCCCCGCCGTCGGCATGTCCCACCGGCAGATCCTGGAGGCGCTCTCCGGCCTGCTGCTGGGCATGTTCGTCGCGATCCTCTCCTCCACGGTCGTCTCGAACGCGCTGCCCCGGATCATCACCGACCTGCACGGCAGCCAGTCCGCGTACACCTGGGTGGTCACCTCGACGCTGCTGGCCACCACCGCGACCACCCCGATCTGGGGCAAGCTCGCGGATCTGACCAGCAAGAAGATCCTGGTGCAGCTCGCCCTGACGGTCTTCGTGCTGGGCTCGGTGCTGGCCGGGCAGGCCCAGACCACCGGCGAGCTGATCGCCTGCCGCGTGGTGCAGGGCGTCGGCGCGGGCGGGCTCACCGCGCTGGCCCAGGTGATCATGGCGACGATGATCGCTCCCCGCGAGCGCGGCCGGTACAGCGGTTACCTCGGCGCGGTGATGGCGGTCGGCACCATCGGCGGCCCGCTGATCGGCGGCGTGATCGTCGACACCGACTGGCTCGGCTGGCGCTGGTGCTTCTACGTCGGCGTGCCGTTCGCCGTGCTCGCGCTGATCGTGCTCCAGAAGACGCTGCACCTGCCCGTGGTGAAGCGGAAGGTCACCATCGACTGGTGGGGCGCCACGCTGATCACCGCCGCCGTCTCGCTGCTGCTGATCTGGATCACCCTGGCCGGCGACCGGTACGACTGGATCTCCTGGACCAGCGCGGCCATGGTGGCCGGCGCGGTGCTGCTCGGGGTGCTCGCGGTCCGGGTCGAGCAGCGCGCCACCGAGCCGATGATCCCGCCGCGGCTGTTCCGCAACCGCACCATCACGCTCGCCGTGGTGGCCAGCGTCGCGGTCGGCGTCGGCATGTTCGGCTCCTCGGTCTTCCTCGGCCAGTACTTCCAGATCAGCCGCGGCGAGAGCCCGACCATGGCCGGCCTGATGACGCTGCCGATGATCGGCGGCCTGCTGGTCGCCTCGACCGTGGTGGGCCGGATCATCACCAGCACCGGCCGCTGGAAGCGCTGGCTGGTGACCGGTTCGCTGCTGCTCACCGCCGGCTTCGCGCTGATGGGTGGCATGCGGGTGGACACGCCGTACTGGCGGCTCGCGATCTTCATGGCGCTGATCGGCCTGGGCCTCGGCATGACCATGCAGAACCTGGTGCTGGCCGTGCAGAACACCGTCGGCACGCACGAGCTGGGCGCGGCCAGCTCCGTGGTGGCGTTCTTCCGCAGCCTCGGCGGCGCGGTCGGCGTCAGCGCGCTCGGCGCGGTGCTCGGCCACCGGGTCACCGGCTACCTCGCCGACGGGCTCGCCCGGCTGGGTGTGCCGGCCTCCGGCTCGGGCGGTGGCGGCGCGCTGCCGGACGTGCACACGCTGCCCGCCCCGATCCGCGCCGTGGTCGAGTCCGCGTACGGGCACGGCGCCGGGGACATCTTCCTGGCCGCCGCCCCGTTCGGGCTGCTCGCCCTGCTCGCGGTGGTGCTGATCCGGGAGGTGCCGCTGCGCCGCACCAACGCCGACCCGGCCCCGACCGGGATCGAGCCGGAGGTGGCCCCGGCCGCCGCCCCGGTGGCCCGATGAACGCGCCGGAGCGTGAGCGGTACGGCCCGCAGGCCCGGCCGCTGCCCTACGAGCGGGGCACCGACGGGCCCCGGGTGGTGCTGGTCGGCGTGGACGGCAGCCGCACCTCGATGCGGGCCGCCTCGTACGCCGCCGGGCTGGCCCGCCGGCAGGGCGCCGGCCTGGTGGTGGTGTTCGTCAGCTCGCCGGCCCCGTACAGCGGCATCATGTCCGGGGTGGTGGCCGGCGCGGTGCAGCAGACCCACGACGAGCTGGCCGACGAGCTGCGCGCCGAGTGCCGGCGCGGGGCCGAGGAGCTGGCCCTGCCGGTGACGTTCCTGAGCCGGCGCGGCGACGCGTACGCCGAGCTGTGCCGGGCCGCCGACGAGCACCGGGCCGACCTGGTCGTGGTCGGCTCCTCCGAGCAGGCCGGGCACAAGCTGGTCGGCTCCGTCGCCACCCGGCTGGTGCGCGCCGGCCGCTGGCCGGTCGTCGTGGTGCCCTGAGGTGTAAGGAGGGGCCCCCGGTTAACGCCTCGCGTTGTACCCGGGCCCCCTCCTAACATCGCCGGGATGACAACCTGGACCGCACCCGAGATCGACCGCCGCCACGAGCCCTTCGTCGCCGACGAACGCGCCATGCTCCAGGGCTGGCTGGACAACCACCGCGACACCCTGCGCCTCAAGTGCGCCGGGCTGACCGCCGAGCAACTGCGCACCCGCAGCGTCGAGCCCTCCGGGCTGACCCTGCTCGGCCTGGTCCGGCACATGGCCGACGTGGAGCGCTGGTGGTTCCGGGTCCGCGCCGCCGGCAGGGAACTGCCCGACATGTACGACTACGACAAGGACCCGGACGCCGACCTCAACGACATCGCCGACGCCGACCCGGCCGAGGCGCTCGCCACGCTGGCCGCCGAGATCGAGGCGGCCGACCGGGCGGTGGCCGACCTGCCGCTGGAGCACACCTTCCCGCACCGCCGCCGCGACGGCGACGGGTTCCACGAGATCAGCCTCCGCTGGGTCTACGTGCACATGATCGAGGAGTACGCCCGGCACAACGGCCACGCCGACCTGATCCGGGAACGCATCGACGGCGTCACCGGGAGCTGATCCGCATCCCGGTTCAGTACGCCAGCGCGGCGCGCAGGTAGCGCAGGTCGGCCGGCCCGCTCCACCGGTGCGCGGAGAGGCCGGCGACCCGGGCGCCGGCCACCGCGCGGTCCTGGTCGTCGACGAAGAGCACCCGGCCCGGCGGCGTGTCCAGCGCCGCGCAGGCGGCCTGGAAGTACTCCTTCGCCGGTTTGTGCACACCGATCACCGAGGAGTTGACCACCACGTCCAGCTCGTCGGTCAGGTCCAACGCGGCCAGGTCGGCGTCGAGCAGGTCGGTGGCGTTGGTGCCCAACCCGACCCGGATGCCGGCCGCCCGCACCTCGCGGACGAACGCGAGCACGTCGGGATCCACCTCCCCGCGGTAGCGCTGCCACGCCTCGACCGCCGCGCGGGCCCGGGCCGGGTCGCCGACCGACGGGGTCAGCGCGTCCGCCACGCTCGCCATCCACGCGGCGTGGCTCATCCGGCCGGTGAGCACCGGTTGGAGCAGCCCCCAGGACATCGCGATCTCGCCGAGGACCCCCTCGGTGAGCCCGTACTCCCGCTCGACGCCGGCGGCCACCGCCGGGTCCCAGCGGCGCAGCACGCCGTCGAAATCCACCAGGAGCGCCGTGGCGCGTTCCCGACTCACTCGTCTGTCTCCTGCCCGTCGTCCTCGGCCCGGTTGAGCCGCTGGCTGATCACCTGGGTCACGCCGCTGCGCATCGTCACGCCGTAGAGCGCGTCGGCGATCTCCATGGTCCGCTTCTGGTGGGTGATGACGATCAGCTGGCTCTTCTCCCGCAACTGTGCCATCAGCGTGATCAGCCGGCCCAGGTTGACGTCGTCGAGCGCCGCCTCCACCTCGTCCATGATGTAGAACGGGCTGGGCCGGGCGCGGAAGATCGCCACCAGCATGGCCACCGCGGTCAGCGACCGCTCGCCGCCGGAGAGCAGCGACAGCCGCTTGATCTTCTTGCCCGGCGGTCGGGCCTCGACCTCGACGCCGGTGGTGAGCAGGTCCTCCGGGTCGGTGAGCACCAGCCGGCCCTCGCCGCCGGGGAAGAGCACGGTGAAGACCTGCTCGAACTCCCGGGCGGTGTCCTCGAACGCGCTGGCGAAGACCTCCAGGATCCGGTCGTCCACGTCCTTGACCACGGTGAGCAGGTCCCGCCGGGTGGCCTTGAGGTCCTCCAGCTGCTCGGAGAGGAACTTGAAGCGCTCCTCCAGCGCGGCGAACTCCTCCAACGCGAGCGGGTTCACCTTGCCGAGCAGGGCCAGTTCCCGTTCCGCCTTGGCGGCCCGCTTCTCCTGCGCCGGCCGCTCGTAGCGGACCGGCTCGGGCACCGGCCGGCCGTCCTTCTCGGCCTGCGCGACGTCCGCGTCGGTCGGTGGCACGAGCTGCGCCGGGCCGTACTCGGCGACCAGGGTGGGCACGTCCAGACCGAAGTCCTCGGCGGCCTTCACCTCCAACTGCTCGATGCGCATCCGCTGCTCGGCGCGGGCCACCTCGTCCCGGTGCACCTGGCTGGTGAGCCGCTCCAGCTCGGCGGCGAGGCGCTTGGCCGCGCCGCGTACCTCGGACAGCTCGGCCTCGCGGGCGGCGCGCTCGCGGGCGACGGCGTCCCGGTGCTCCTCGGCCCGGGCGAGCGAGACGGTGAGCCGGGTGAGCGCCTCGCGGGCGCCGCCGACCACGGCGCGGGCGATCTCCGCGCCGCGGGTGCGGGCCGCGCGGCGGGCCGCCGCGCGCTCCCGCGCGGCGCGTTCGGCGGTCGCCTGCCGGGCCAGCGAGTCGGCCCGACCGGCGATCGAGGAGACCCGCTCCTCGGCGGTACGCACCGCGAGCCGGACCTCCATCTCGTTCTGCCGGGCCGGCGGCACCATGGCGGCGAGCTGGTCGCGTTCCTCGGTCGACGGTTCGGCGTCGATCGGGGTGACCTCGGCCAGCCGCAGCCGCTCCGCCAGCTCGGCCAGGGCCGTCAGGTCCCGCTCCCGGGCCGCCTCGGCGCGGGCCCGGGAGTCGCCGAGCCGGTCCGTCTCCGCCTTGGCCGACCGGGCGGCCGCGCCCAGCTCGGCGAGGCGGCGGGCGGCGGCGTTGCGGTGGCTCTCCGCCTCCCGCTTCGCGGCGGCGGCGTGCTGCACGGCCTCCTTCGCGGCGGTCACCTCGGCCCGCGCCTCGACCAGTTGTTCCCGCAGCTCGGCCGCGGTGTGCTCGGCGGTGGCCCGGTTGGTGCGGGCCTCCTCGACCGCGGCCTGCACCTCGATGAAGCTGGGCGCCTTGGCCGAGCCGCCGGCCGCCGCGTACGCCCCGACCACGTCGCCGTCCGGGGTGACCGCGCGCAGCTCCGGGTTCGCGGCGACCAGCTCGGCGGCGGCGGCCAGGTCGTCGACGAGCGCCACGTCCCGCAGCGCCCGGTGCACGGCCGGGCGGATCCCGGCCGCGCACTCCACCAGGTCGGGCGCCCAGCGGGCGCCCTCGGGCAGCTTCGGGCGCAGCGCGTCCGCCGAGCCGTCCATGCCGGGCCCGGCGGGGCTGCCGACCAGCAGCCCGGCCCGGCCGGCGTCGGAGATCTTGAGCAGCCGCATCGCCTCGACGGCCTCGTCCACGCCGGTGACCGCGACCGCGTCGGCGAGCCCACCCAGCGCGGCGGCGAGCGCCGCCTCGTCGCCGGGGGCCACGGTGAGCAGCCCGGCGAGGCTGCCGAGCAGGCCGGGCACCTGGTCGGCGCGGGCCAGCAGCGCCCCGGCGCCGTCCTTGCGGCGTAGGCCGAGCGCGAGCGCCTCCTCGCGGGCCTTCCAGGTGGCGGCGTCCTTCTCGGCGGCCCGCTCGGCGTCGACGAGACCGCGCACGGTCGCCTGGGCCCGCTCGTGCGCGGCCACCGCCTCGGCGTGCCGGGCGTCCAGGTCGGCGTTGTCCCGGTCCGCCTCGGTGGACTGCTCGGCGACCGCGTCCAGGTCGGCCTGCGCCTTCTCGGCACGGCCCAGCGCGTCGGCGTGCGCGGCGGCGAGTCGTTCGATCTCCTCGCCGGCGCTCGTGGTCCGCGCCCGGGCGGAGTTCACCTGGCCGGTCAGCCGGGCCAGCCCCTCGCGCCGGTCGGCGATGGCCTTGGCGGCGGCCACCAGCTCCCGTTCGGCGGCGGCGAGCTGCCGTTCCAACTCCTGCCGGTGCTCGACCGCCTCGGCGAGCCGGATCTGGTCGTCGGTGAGCGCGGCGCGCAGTTCCTCCTCCTGCTCGCGGACCCGCCGCGACTCCGCCTCGAGCTGCTCCGGGTCGCGGCCGGGCCGCTCGTCGTCGCCGGTGGCGCTGAGGTGCCGCAGGCGCTCCCGGGCGAGCTGTTCGATGGACCGGAACCGCTCCTGCAACGCGGAGAGCTTGTACCAGGTGTCCTGGGCAGCCGCCAGCAGCGGGGCGTCCTCGGCCAGGGCCGCCTCCAGCTCACCGAGGCGGCCCTGCACCTCGCCGTGCTCGCCCTCGATCTGCTCGCGCCGCTCGCGCAGCGCGGTCTCGTCGGCGATCTCCTTGTCCAGCGTGGTCCGCAGCGTGTGCAGGTCGTCGGCGAGCAGCCGGAGCCGGGCGTCGCGCAGGTTGGCCTGGATGGCAGCGGCCCGCCGGGCCACCTCGGCCTGCCGGCCCAGCGGCTTGAGCTGGCGGCGCAGCTCGGCGGTGAGGTCGGTGAGCCGGTTGAGGTTCACCTGCATCGCGTCGAGCTTCCGCAGCGCCTTCTCCTTGCGCTTGCGGTGCTTGAGGACGCCGGCCGCCTCCTCGATGAACGACCGCCGGTCCTCCGGCTTGGCGTGCAGCATGCCGTCGAGCCGGCCCTGCCCGACGATGATGTGCATCTCCCGGCCGATGCCCGAGTCGGAGAGCAGCTCCTGGATGTCGAGCAGGCGGCAGGAGTCGCCGTTGATCTCGTACTCGCTCTCGCCGGAGCGGAACATCCGGCGGGTGATGGAGACCTCGGTGTACTCGATCGGCAGCGCGCCGTCGGTGTTGTCGATGGTGAGGGTGACCTCGGCCCGGCCCAGCGGGGCCCGTCCGGCGGTGCCGGCGAAGATGACGTCCTCCATCTTGCCGCCGCGCAGCGCCTTGGCGCCCTGCTCGCCGAGCACCCAGGCGATGGCGTCGACGACGTTGGACTTGCCGGAGCCGTTCGGACCGACCACGCAGGTGATCCCGGGCTCCAGCTTCAACGTCGTGGCGGAGGCGAAGGACTTGAAGCCCTTCACCGTCAGGCTCTTGAGATGCACCTTCTCGATCCTCGTCCGGTGGCCGCCGTACCGTCGCCGGAGCCGCGGACCTGGTGAACCCGCAGACTAACCCGCGACCGGGACGCCGCCGGCACGCGACCCACCCGGTTTCCGCCGGCGCAATTCCGGAACGCCTCGCAAGATCGATAATTGCGGAAAGGGTACGCACATGGCTGCGCGCCGGCACTGAAGTGTGTCGGCGCGCTTTTCGGTGTGGTGCGATTCAGTTTTCCGGCGACTGGAACTCAGGTCAGCGCGGGCTCGGCGAGACGGAGGAGGTCGTCGGCCTCCGCTGCCGCCGCCGCGAGCCGATCGTTCTCGGCGCGCAGACGCGTGATCTCGAATTCCAGTGCCTGAACCCTGGCACGCAGTCGGGTGACCTCGTCGAGCAGACGCCGGTCGGACGCTGCACCTACGTGGCCGTAGAGGGCCTTCGCCATGCTGAACTCCTCGATATGCGCTGCCGGAAAGGCCGGCCAACGCGCGCCCATGATGTTCGCGGCTGCCATTCCCGCTGTGTATCGGGACATGGCTGGGCGCGACTGGCGACACCTATATATTGAGCCGAACCCCCCTCCTTCGTCAAGTTGCCGCAGGCCGTAGATCATCTCCACGTCGGCCGGGCCACTCACCGGGGGGCTGCCACAAAGGGCGCGGACACGCTCTGTCCGGACGCCTTCACTGTACGCCCGGGTGTCCGGGAACACCTCCCCCTTCCCGCCCGGTTCGCCTTAACTCTTTCTTAGCCACGTTGCCGCTGCTCGGACCGCGCCCGTAGCGTCACCCCGGCCCGCAACCGACCCGTGGAGGCGACAGGCGTGTACCGCTGGACCGACCCGATCGACCCGGACGACGCCGCCCGGCGCCCGGAGCCGCCGACCGACCAGGGTCCGGCGTGGCTCACCGACCGGCCCGAGCCGCGGTCGTCGTACCTCTTCGGGGACGAGTCCGGGCAGCCGCCCGCCGGCCACCTGCCGCCCACCCTCGACGCCGGCCGCTACGGCGACACCACCCGGCCCGGCCATGGCCCGGCCGACGCCACCGAGGCGCACCCGGGCTGGGGCCACCCCTCCGAGCCGGGGTACGGCTCGCCCGCCGGCTACGGCCACGGCGACCAGCCGGGGTACGGCCCGGCCGCCGCGCCCGGCTACGACCGGACCGCCGGCTACGACCAGGCAGGCTACGACCAGTCCCGCTACGACCAGCCCGGTTACGACCAGCCGGGCTACGGGCCCGCCGCCGTGCCCGGCCACGACCGGCCCGGCCACGCCCAGGCGCAGCCGGCGTACGACCCGCGGGCGCCGTACGCGCCGGGCGACAGCTACCCGGCGGGCCGGGACCGCTGGAACGGCGAGGAGCCGGCCGGCGGGTGGGAGCAGCCCACCGCCGCCTGGCAGCCGGTGACCGACACCCCGGCCGACGACGACCGGCACCGGCCGAAGCGGCGACTGTCCCGTCCGTTCGTGATCGGTGGCGCCGCCGCCGCGGCCACCCTCGTGGTGAGCCTGGGCGTGGGCGCGGTGCTGCTGCCCGGCGACGACGGGCCGGCCGAGCGGGCCGCCGTGGACGCGCCGGTGGCCGCCGCCCCGTCGCCGACCGGGGAGTCCGACGCCACGCCCGCCGCGGACGCGTCCGCCTCCGGCTCGGCGTCCGCCAGCCCGTCCACCGCGCCGACCACCGCCAAGCCGAGCCCGACGAGGAAGGTCACGCCGAAGCCGAGCCGGACCACCGCCCCGTCGCGCCAGCAGCAGCGCAGCAGCGCGCCGAGCGGCACCACCGCCCGGACCACCTCCTCGGGCGGGCTCAGCGCCGAGTTGCAGCAGGTCGTCGACCTGGTCAACCAGGAGCGGGCCAAGGCCGGCTGCAAGGCGCTCGGCGTCGACAGCAAGCTGACGCTCGCCGCCCAGCGGCACAGCCAGGACCAGGCCGACCACAAGACCATGACGCACGACGGCAGCGACGGCAGCGACGTCGGGCAGCGGCTCGACCGGGTCGGCTACGCCTGGCGGGCGTACGGCGAGAACGTCGCCTGGAACCAACAGAGCCCGGCTGCGGTCATGGACGCCTGGATGAACTCCCCCGGCCACCGGGCCAACATCCTGAACTGCTCGTTCACCGAGATCGGGGTGGGCGTGGCACGCAGCAACGGGCCGTACTGGACGCAGGACTTCGGCACCCCGCGCTGACCGGCGCGTCGTGACCGGGCCGGCGCTCGTTGACCGGTCGGGGGCGGCGTCGGGCCGCCCGCGTCCGGGGAGCTGTCGATGCGGATCCGGCCGGCGTACGCCGTGCCGCGCTCCCGGCCGGTCCGCGTCCGCCGACGGGGACCGCGCCGGGGCGTGGCGCTGGCGTTGACCGCGCTGCTGCTCGCCCCGCTCCCGGGCTGCCGGGACCAGCTCGCCCCGCCGCCCGGCGCCCCCACCTCGTGGCCGGCCGCGCTGGCCCGTCGCTGGGCGTGGCAGTGGCAGCTCACCGGCCCGGTCGACGTCTCGGTCGCGGCGGACGTCTTCCTCCTCGACCCGGTCGCCACCACCTCGACCGAGACCGCCGCGCTGCGGGCCAAAGGGCGCCGGCTGGTCTGTCAGGTCCGGGTCGGCACGTACGCGACAGGCGACCCGGACGCCACCCGCTTCCCGGCCGCGGTGCGCGGCGCGGCGGTGCCCGGTCGGCCCGGTAGCCGGTTCCTGGACGTCCGGCGCTGGGACTCGCTGGAGCCGGTGCTGGCCGACCGGTTCCGGCTCTGCCGGGGCAAGGGCTTCGGCGCGGTGGCGCTGTCCGACGTGGACGGCTTCCGGCACCGCTCCGGTTTCCCGCTCGGCTTCGACGAGCAGGTGCTGTTCAACCGTCGGCTGGCCGGGCTGGCCCGACGGTTCGACCTCTCCCCCGGTCTGGTCGACGACGTGACGCAGGTGGCCGCGCTGGCGCCCGACTTCGACTTCGCGGTCAACCAGGAGTGCGTCCGCCGGCGCGAGTGCGCGAAGCTGCTGCCGTTCGTCGACGCGCACAAGCCGGTCTTCCACGTCGAGTACGTCGGCGAGCCGGCCACGTTCTGCGTCACCTCGGTCGGCTACGGCTTCACGTCGATCCGCAAGGAACGCGCGCTCGACGCCTGGCGGGCGCCCTGCCCGCTGCCGTGAACGCGGCACCGCCCCCGCCCGTCGTGGGCGGGGGCGGTGGGCGTGGTCGGGGTCAGCCGGCGCTCGCGCCGGTGGTCGAGGTGGGGCTGCCGGCGTCGCGCTGCGACGGCACGCCGGCGGGTTCGGCGCTGAGCGGGGTGGCCAGGTCCTCCAGGGACTTGCCTTCCGCCTTGACGCCGAGCGCCAGCTCCACCAGACCACCGATGATCATGATGGTGGCGCCGATGACGAACGCGATCACGGTGTCGCCGACCTGGCCGCTGCCGACCAGCTTGGCGAAGAGCAGCGGGCCGGTGATGCCACCGGCGGCGGTGCCGATCGCGTAGAAGAACGCGATCGCCATGGCCCGGGTCTCCATCGGGAAGATCTCGCTGACCGTCAGGTACGCCGCGCTGGCCCCCGCCGAGGCGAAGAAGAGCACCACGCACCAGCAGGCGGTCATGGTCACCGCGCTGAGCACGCCGGAGTGGAACAGCCAGGCGGTGCCGAGCAGCAGCACGCCCGAGCCGATGTACGAGCCGGCGATCATCGGCACCCGGCCGACCGTGTCGAACAGCTTGCCGAGCAGCAGCGGGCCGAGCAGGTTGCCGACCGCGATCACCGCGAAGTAGTAGCCGCTGTTGCCGGGCGGGACGTCGAAGAAGGTCTCCAGGATCTGGGCGAAACCGAACGTGATCGCGTTGTAGAGGAACGCCTGCCCGATGAAGAGCGAGAAGCCCAGCGTGGCGCGCTTCGGGTAGCGACGGAACAACGTCTTCGCGATCTCCAGGAAGTTCGTGCTCTTCCGCTGCCGGATCTCGATGTAGTTGTCGGCCTCGGCGAGGTCCTTGCCGGTCTCCCGTTCCACCTCGGCCTCGACCGAGTCGACGAGGTGGTTCGCCTCGTCCGCCCGGCCGTGGATGAACAACCAGCGTGGGCTCTCCGGCACGTGCCGGCGGACCAGCAGGATCACCACGCCGAGCACCGCGCCCATGCCGAACGCCACCCGCCAGCCGAGGTTGGTCGGCAGGCCGTTGAGCAGCGGTACGGTCAGCAGCGCGCCGACCGCCGCGCCGAGCCAGAACGTGCCGTTGATGATGATGTCGATCCGCCCGCGGTGGCGGGCCGGGATCAGCTCGTCGATGGCGGAGTTGATGGCCGCGTACTCACCGCCGATGCCCATGCCGGTGAGGAACCGGAACAGGAAGAACCACCAGGTGTCGAACGAGAGCGCGGTGAGCGCGGTGGCCACCAGGTAGAGCCCCAGCGTCAGCAGGAACAGCTTCTTGCGGCCGAACCGGTCGGTGAGCCAGCCGAAGAAGAGCGCGCCGGTGCACGCGCCGGCCACGTAGAGCGCGGCGGCCAGGCCGGTGACCTGGCTCTGGGTGATGTCCAGACCGCTGCCCGGCTCGGCCAGCTTCCCGGACAGGTTGCCGACGATGGTCACCTCGAGACCGTCGAGGATCCACACCGTCCCGAGACCGATCACGATCATCCAGTGCCAGCGGGACCACGGCAGCCGGTCGAGGCGGGCCGGGACGTTGGTCCGTACGGTGCCGGTCGACACGTCGGTGCTCATGACGCCCGCCGGAGGGATTCGGGAGCCGGGGCGGAAGTAAGCGCCTCCGGCGAGAGCTGTTCATCCATGGCCGCCCAGATGCCCCGGGGCCACCAGCACTAATCCTGCCTTTGGCTTTCCCGGCCGGATGGGAGCCGGCTGGGAATCGGATGGCAATCGCATGGGAGTCGGGGCGGGGGCCGGATCGGACGATCCGGCCCCCATCGGTCAGCGGGCGCCGACCAGTTCCGGCGCCGGCGCGGGCGGCGGCTCGGCCGGCGGGGCGGTCACCCGGCGGCGCAGGAACCGCGGCGCCCACCAGTTCGCGTCACCCAGCAGCGTCATCACCGACGGCAGCACCACCGCGCGGATGATCGTGGCGTCCAGCAGGATCGCCGCCGCCAGCCCGATGCCGAGCTGCTTGAAGTCGATCATGCTGAGCGTGGCGAAGATCGAGAAGACCCCGACCATCACGATCGCCGCACTGGTCACCACCGGCGCCGACGACGTGATCCCGTACGCCACCGCCTCCCGGTTGGGCATGCCCCGGTCCACCGCCTCGCGGATCCGGCTGACCACGAAGACGTGGTAGTCCATGGAGAGCCCGAACAGCACCACGAACAGGAACAGCGGCAGCCAGGTGACGATCGCGTCCATCGAGGTGAACCCGAGCAGCCCCTCCGCCCAGTGGCTCTGGAAGACCAGCACCAGCAGCCCGTACGCGGCGCCGACGGAGAGCAGGTTCAGCAGGATCGAGGTGAGCGCCACCACCACCGACCGGAACGTCCAGGCCATCACCAGGAACGTCAGCGCCAGCACGAACGCCGCGACCACCGGCAGCTTCGCCCAGATGTGGTCGGCGTAGTCCTCGCTGGCGGCCACCCCGCCGCCGACCGCGTACTCCACGCCGGGAACGCCGTCCAGGGCGGCCGGCACCAGGTCGTCGCGCAGCTCGTGCAGGGAGCGGGACGCCTCCGCCGAGCGGCTGGCGAACGGGGTGGCCACCTCCAGCACCGACACCCGCCGGTCCGTCGACACCCGGATCTCCGGGCCGTCCCCCTCGGCCGGCGCGAAGAGCGGGTCGGTGCCGGTGCGGGCGGCCAGCCCGGTGAGCGCGGCCCGCACCCGGTCGGCCTGGTCGGCGGGCGCCCGCACGGCCACCGTGTGGCTGGTGCCGTTGCTCGGGAAGGCCGCCGCGAGCCGGTCGTACGCCTGCATGGCCGCCGTGGTGCGCGGCACGTCCTCGGTCCCGGGGAACTTCAGCTTCATGCCCAGCGCGGGCGCGGCCAGGGCGAGCAGCAACGCCACCGACACCAGCAGGGTGGCCACCGGCGCGCGCAGCGCGGGCCGGAGCACCGCCGGCCAGAAGC
Source organism: Micromonospora sp. AKA38 (assembly GCF_027925725.1). Classification (NCBI taxonomy): domain Bacteria; kingdom Bacillati; phylum Actinomycetota; class Actinomycetes; order Micromonosporales; family Micromonosporaceae; genus Micromonospora; species Micromonospora sp. AKA38. The sequence goes on from NZ_BNEI01000002.1 coordinate 763,474, forward strand.
GGGGACGCCGCCCGGGACGCGGAGTGGTGAGCCGCCACAGCAGCGGCACCCGGGGCCGGTCCACCCACCGGCCCAGCTTGGCCAGCAGCGCCGGCAGCACGGTCAGCGAGCCGAGCACCGCCACCGCGACCACCAGGATCGAGCCGACGGCCAGCGACGAGAAGATGGCGTCCTGGGCGAGCAGCAAGCCGGCCATCGCGATGATCACGGCGGTGCCGGAGACCACCACGGCGTGCCCGGAGGTCTCCGCCGCGACCTCCACCGCGTCCAGGCCGGACCGCCCCTTCGCCCGTTCCTCGCGCTCGCGCCGCACGTAGAACAGCGAGTAGTCGACGCCCACCGCCATGCCGATCAGCAGGATCACGCTGGCCGTGGTGTCGGTGGCCGGCACCAGGTGCGAGGCGAGCGTGGAGAGGCCCATCGCGGCGGCCACCGAGGAGAGCGCGAGCAGCACCGGCACGCCGGCGGCGATCAACGCGCCGAACGCGATGATCAGGATGGCCAGCGTCACCGGCAGGCTGAGCAGCTCGGCCCGCTTGAAGTCCTTGCCGAGCGTGTCGTCGAGCGCCTTGTCGATCGACGGGCCGCCGACCTCCTCCACCCGCAGCCCCGGATGGGCCGCCTGCACACCGGCGGTGGCGTCCCGCAGCGGCCCCACCCGGTCCCCGGCGGTCTCCGGGTCGCCGGACATGGTGATCGGCAGCAGCAGCGCGCTCCCGTCCCGGGACGGCATCGGCGTACCCACCGACGCGACGCCCTCGACCTGCCGCAGCCGGCCCGCGGCGTCCTGCGCGGCGGCCTTCGCCGCGGCCGGGTCGAGCGCGCCGGACCGTGCGGTGATCAGCACGTTCTCGGTGGCCGCCTGATGGAAGCCGCCGTCGTCGACGATCAGCTCGGCCCGCCCGAACTCGCCGATCGCCTGATCCGCGTCGGTGGCCTCGTTCAGCCCGGCGGCGTTGCCGCCGACGAAGCACACCGCCACGAACACCACCCACAGCGCGATGGCCCGCCACGGATGCTCCGCACTCCACCGTGCCACCCGCACGGTCACCGGTCGCCTGCCCATATCCGGGTCCCCCTCCAGCCGTCGGCCCCGTGCCGACGTCTGGAGACGCTAGGCAGCCGACGGAGCCCGGACATCGGGGAACGGCCCCGGCTCCTCCCCGATGGGGCTGGCCCTACCGGGCGGCCGGAACCGGCCGCGCCGGTCGGGCGGAAAAGGGCATTTCAGGGTACGTCGCGGCGGGCCCCCGGGCCCGGTCCGGCGCAGCACACCGGCGCAACCCCGAACCGGCTCGGGGTCATCCCCGGAGCGTGCCCCGGGGGCGCGGCTGGCAGCGCGGGCAACTGTAGGAGGAACGGTTCATGAACGCCTCCCGCCGGATCGGCGCGCCACAGCGCGGGCAGGGCTCGCCCTCCCGGCCGTACGCGTTCAACGACCTGTCGAAGTAGCCGCTCTCGCCGTTGACGTTCACGTACAGCTCGTCGAAGCTGGTGCCGCCCTGCTTGATCGCCTCGCCGAGCACGTCCCGCACGTGGCCGAGCAGCCGCAGCGCCGCCGGCCGGGTCAACGCGTCGGTCGGCCGGGCGCCGTGCAGCTTCGCCCGCCACAGCGCCTCGTCGGCGTAGATGTTGCCCACGCCGGAGATCAGCGTCTGGTCGAGCAGCGCCCGCTTGATCTCCGTACGCCGGCGGCGCAACGCGGCCACGAACGCGTCGTCGGAGAACTCCGGGTCCATCGGGTCCCGGGCGATGTGCGCGATCTCGGCCGGCAGTTCCGCCTCGCCGTCGGAGACGGACAGCCCGCCGAACGTGCGCTGGTCGACGAAGCGCAGCTCCGGGCCGTCGTCGGCGAACCGGAACCGGACCCGTAGGTGCAGCTCGTCGGCCGCGCCGACCGGTTGCAGCAGCAACTGCCCGGACATGCCCAGGTGGCCGATCACCGCGTCCCCGCTGTCCAGCGGCAGCCAGAGATACTTGCCCCGGCGGCGGACGTCGGTGATCGTCCGGCCGGCCAGCACGTCGGCGAAGTGCGCGCCGCCCGGCGCGTGCCGGCGTACCGCCCGGGGATGGCGCACCTCGACGGCGCTGATCCGTCGGCCGACCACCCACTCGGCCAGCCCCTGCCGGACGGTCTCGACCTCGGGCAGCTCAGGCACGGCCGGCGCCCGCCTCGGCGTCCTCCGGGTCGGCCGCCGCCTCGGCCTCGGCCTCCGCCCGCGCCTCGGCCTCCGCCCGCGCGGTCGCCTCCGCCTGCTCGGTGAGCATCCGCCAGGCCGACTCCGCGGCCCGCTGCTCGGCCTCCTTCTTGCTGCGCCCCTCCGCGCCGCCGTACCGGTTGCCGGCCACCACCACCCAGGCGGTGAACGTCTTCAGGTGGTCCGGTCCGGTGCCCTCGATCCGGTACTCCGGCACGCCCAGCCCCAGTGCGGCGGTCAACTCCTGGAGGCTGGTCTTCCAGTCCAGTGCCGCGCCCCGCCCGGCCGACTCCGCCATCAGCGGGTCGAAGAGGCGGTGGATCACGATGGCGGCGGTGTCCAGGCCGTACTGGAGGTAGATGGCGCCGAGCAGCGCCTCCAGCGTGTCGGCCAGGATGCTCGCCTTGTCCCGGCCACCGGTGGCCTCCTCGCCCTTGCCGAGCAGGAGGTACGCGCCCAACCCGTCCGGGCCGAGGCCACGCGCCACGTCGGCCAGCGCGCGCATGTTGACCACGCTGGCCCGCAGCTTCGCCAACTGCCCCTCGGGCAGGTCCGGGTGGTTGTGGAAGAGCGCGGTGGTGATCACCACGCCGAGGACCGAGTCGCCGAGGAACTCCAGCCGCTCGTTGGTGGGCAGCCCGCCGTTCTCGTACGCGTACGAGCGGTGGGTCAGGGCGCGTTCCAGCAGCTCCGGGTCGAGCGACACCCCGAAGGCCGCCTCGAGGAGGCCGACGGGAGCACGCCGCCGCTTGTCGTTGGTCATGGTGCTACCTCGGTGTCGTTGCGGTCAGGTGCGGGATCGTGCGGGATCTCGGCGAGCAGGGCACGGACCGTGCCGGCGGCGTCGCGACGCCAGAGGTGGGCGGCCAGCGCGATGCCCGAGGCGACGTCGTCGGGGCCGGCCGAGCCGTGGCACACCACCACCGTGCCGGCCACCCCGAGCAGGGCCGCCGCGCGCGGCGCGCCGCCGCCGACCGGCGGACCCCCGGCCATGGCGTACGCGCCCTCGATGGCCTTGAGCAGGACGTTGCCGGTGAAGCCATCGGTCACCACCACGTCGGCGCGACCGCCCAGGGACAGGTCGAATCCTTCGACGAGGCCGACGTAGCGGGCGCCGCAGGGCAGCGGCACGGCGGCAAGCGCCGGGTCGGCGGCGCGGCGCAGGCGGTCACCCTTGCCGGCCTCGTGGCCGACGGAGAGCAGGCCCACCCGGGGTGCGACGACGCCGTGCGCCACCGCCGCGTAGGCGGCGCCGAGGACGGCGTGCCGGGCCAGCGTGGCGGGGCCGGGTTCGAGTGTGCCGCCGACGTCCAGCAGGACCACCGGCCCGGCGACGGCCGGCAGCGTGGCGACCAGCGCGGGTCGGCGTACCCCGGTCCAGCGGCCCAGGCCGAGCGCGGCGGCGGTGACGGTGGCCCCGGTCGAGCCGGCGGAGACCACGGCGTCGGCGAGCCCGTCGTGGACGGCCTGCACGGCCGTGCGTACCGTGCTCTCGCCGCGTCCGGCGGTCGGATGGTCGGCCATGCCGACGGCGGCCCGCACCGGGCGGACCGTGACCCGGGCGCGGTGCGCCGGGTCGAGCGCAGCGATCAGCCCGTCGGCCACCTCGGACGGGCCGACGAGCATCAGGCGCAGGTCAGGGTCGGTGCGCACCGCCCGCAGAGCGCCGTCAACCACGACGGCGGGAGCATCGTCCCCGCCGAGGAGGTCGACGGCGATCCGCGCGGTGCCCGGCTCCGTCGGCCCGCCGGCCGGGGAACGGCCGGCGGCGGAGGGAGCCGGGGCACCGGGCGTGAGCCGTGGTGCGCGCGCCGCCCGACCGGTGGTCGGGGGCGTCACTCGGCGTCCAGGTCAGACCTCGAGAACCTGGCGGCCGTTGTACGTGCCGCAGACGGAGCAGGCGGCGTGCGGCAGCTTCGGCGACTTGCACTGCGGGCAGGCAACGGTCGACACCGCCGTGGCCTTCCAGTTCGCCCGGCGGGCGCGGGTGTTGCTGCGCGACATCTTGCGCTTGGGGACGGCCACGGTTCCTACTCCTCTGTACGGGTCAGTTGCGACAGGCCCGCCCAACGCGGGTCGACCTGCTGGTGACTGTGGTCGGCCGGCAGATCGTCCCAGTGCACCCCACACTCGGGGCACAGCCCTGGGCAGTCCTCCCGGCAGAGCGGGTTGGTCGGCAGCGCGAGCACCACCGCGTCCCGCAACGCCGGCTCCAGGTCGATCAGATCGCCCTGCATCCGGCCCACCTCGTCTTCGTCGGTCGTCTCGTCCGTGGTGCTGTCCTCGTACGCGTACAGCTCCTGGACGTTCACGACCACCGAGTCGTCGATCTCGCGCAGGCAGCGACCGCACTCGCCCTTGACGGGGCCGGTGACGGTCCCGGAGACGAGCACGCCCTCGGACACCGACTGCAACCTCAGGTCGAGGTCGAGGTCCGCGCCCGCCGGCACGCTGATCAACTCCACGCCGAGGTCCGCCGGTGCCGTCACGACCCGCCGAAGCTCACGCAACGCGCCAGGGCGACGCGGCAGGTCCCTCGTGTCGAGGACCAGCGGCGCCCTGGGGTCGAGTTGGCGAGGCGAATGTTTGGGCATAGTCAGACTCCGGCCGGTGAGAGGCCGACAAAAAAGGTTACCTGGCAGGGGGGCGGACCGTCGAACCGGGGGCGTGTCCGCCCCGGTCCGGCGGCAGCCGGCTGTCGGCGACCGGCCCGTGCGCCGCTCAGAAGGGTAGCGGGCGGTCGGCCTCGTCCCCCGCGAAGGTGCCGATCTCGCGCAGTGCGTGCATCTTGTCCCGGCCGCGCTCTATCGAGGCCAGCGCCCGGGTGAGGAACTGCTCGAAGTTGGCCAGCGCGGTGTCGACGTAGTCGTCCACCTCCTCGCGGAGGCGCTGCGCCTCGGCCCGCGCCTCGCCGATGATCCGGGCGCCCTCGTGCTCGGCGGAGACCGTGATCTCGTTCACCGAGACCAGGCGGGCGTGTTCCGCCTCACCCTCGCTGATGATCCGGTCGGCCTCGCGCTTGCCGGCCTCCATGATCTTGTCCCGTTCCTCCAGCAGCGCGGCGGCCCGGCGCAGGTCGGCGGGGAGCTCGGCGCGCAGCTCGTCGAGCACGGCGATCATCTCACCGCGGTCGACCATGCAGTTGTTGCGCGACATCGGGACGGAGCGGGCCTGCTCCACCATGGCGATCAGTTCGTCGATGCGATCGAGCGGGTCCACCGGCGCCTCACTCCTGTCTTCGTCGGCCGCCCTCCATGATGCGGCCTGCGCCCGGTTCCGGCGCTGCCCCCATCATGTCGCGCCCCGCCCACTCCCGCCCCACCCCGCCCACCCGGCGCGTCGCCCACGCCTCCACCCCGGCCGTTGATCTTGCACTTTCCGCCCCGACATCTGACGCGAAAGGGACACCAGCCGGGCGGCAAGTGCAAGATCGGCGGGGTCGGGGCGGTCAGGGGCGGAGGCGGGCGACGAGTTGCTCGCGGACCAGGTCGGGGACGTGGGCGGAGATGTCGCCGCCCCACTTGGCCACGTCCTTGACCAGGCTGGAGGAGAGGAAGGAGTAGAGCGGGTTGGTCGGCATGAAGAGCGTCTCCACGCCGGCCAGGCCGATGTTCATCTGGGCCATCTGCAACTCGTAGTCGAAGTCGCTGACCGCCCGCAGGCCCTTGATCAGCACACTCGCCTGCTGGTCCCGGCAGAAGTCGACGAGCAGGCCGCGGAACGACTCCACCCGGACGTTGTCGTACGAGGCGGTCACCTCGCGGAGCATCGTGATCCGCTCCTCGACCGTGAACAACCCCTGCTTCGACTGGTTGACCAGCACGCCGACGATCACCTCGTCGAAGAGCCGGCTGGCCCGGCCGACGATGTCGAGGTGACCGTTGGTGACCGGGTCGAACGAGCCCGGGCAGACCGCACGTCTCATGATCGGCGACCGTACCAAAGGGTGGTCTCGCCGTAGCGGCGACTGCGTTCCGGCGTGACGCCCTCCACCCAGTCGACCGGTCCGGATCGGCGGGACCGCTCGACGACCACCAGGGCGTCCGGGGCGAGCCAGTCGCCGTGCACCAGCGCGGCCAGCATCGCGGTGACCTCCGCGGCCGGCACCGCGTACGGCGGGTCGGCGAAGACCACGTCGTACGGCGCGCCGTCCGGCCCGGCCGCCAGCACGCCGGCCACCTTGCCGGTGACCAGGCGGGCTGCCGGCGCGGCCCGGAGGGTGGCGATGTTCTCCCGGATCACCCGGGCGGCCCGGGCGTCCGACTCGACCAGCAGCACGTGCGCCGCGCCCCGGGACAGCGCCTCCAGCCCGACCGCGCCGGAGCCGGCGAACAGGTCGACGAAGCGCGCCCCGGCCAGGTCGAGATCGGCCTGCACGGCGCTGAACAGCGCCTCCCGCACCCGGTCCGAGGTCGGTCGGGTGCCGGCGCCGGGCGGCGCGGCGATCCGCCGCCCACCGAACGCGCCGGCCACGATCCGGGTCACCGTCGTTCCCTCCGCATGCCCCGACGCTACGCGACCGCGGACACCGGACGGGCGGACCACCGGGAGCAACGATTCATGACGCCCCGTACATCTATGATCTCGAATTCATAACGGACCCTTTACGACCCGTAGATCTCGGTAACGCCCACAGTGTCGATCTCGCTAGGGTCTGCCCGGTTGCCGCGTGGACGCGTGACTCCGGTCCGTCCGCCGCATCCCTCTCCGCACCTCCCCTCATCAGGAGAAGACGTGAACCGTCTCAACCTCCGGCGTGCCGCCGTCCTCACCGCCGGCGCGCTGATCGGCCTCGCGGGCGTCGCCACCACGGCCGCCCCCGCCGCGGCCCACCACCCCGAACCGTCCGGCAGCTTCTGCGCCACCAAGGACGGCACGGTCACCGTCACCTGGTCGGTGATCAGCAGCGAGCGCGACATCTCCGGCCGGATCACCAAGCTCGAGTCCACCGTGCCCGGCGACATCACCGGCGGCCTGACCGTCGGCGCGGAACTGAAGAAGCAGAGCGAGGGGCCGCTGACCGGCACCCAGACCCACACGTTCACCGGTGAGATCCCCGAGCTGAAGCTGACCGTCGGGGCGCACTGGGAGCGGGGCCGCCAGTCGCACGACGGCGAGCGCACCGTGGTGGCCCGGCCCAGCCGCGACTGCGAAGTCGTGGAGAGCCCGTCCCCGTCGCCCAGCGCGCCGTCGCCGAGCGCCACGCCGGAGCCGACCCGGTCGCCCGAGCAGCCCACCCCGACGCCGTCCGCCTCCACGCCGCCGAGCCCGTCCGCGACGCCGTCCGCCCCGGCCGAGCCGGCGGAGCCGATCTTCAAGCTGGACCAGGACTGCGACTCGATGACCTTCATCGTGGAGAACCCGGCGAGGGGCATCCCCTTCACCGCCACGCTGACCACCGAGAAGGGCGTCACCAAGAAGCTCACCTCAGCGCCGGGCACGACCGCCTCGGTCGAGTTCGACGCCTACCGGGGCCTCAAGGTCACCGTGAAGTACGACGTGGTCGCCGACGCCGAGACCGTCCCGTACACCCAGCCGGAGGACTGCTCCGGCCAGGGCGGCGGCCTGCCGGTGACCGGCCCGGCCGCCGGCGCGATCGCCGGTGGCGCCGCGCTGCTGCTGGCCGCCGGCGCGGTGCTGTTCGTGGTGGCCCGCCGCCGCCGGATCCGCTTCACCGCCTGACCCGCCCGCACCGCCGCGAGGGCGCGTCGACCACCCGGTCGGCGCGCCCTCGCCGCGCGTACTCCACACCGGCCCGTCGAGGTGGCCGGGGCGCACCCGTCCTCGATGCCCCCACCTCGCCGCGGCGGCGTCGGTCAGGAACCGTCCGGGTCGAGCACCGACGTGACGGCGGCCGGGTCCACCTCGGCCTGGTTGGTCAGCAGCACCAACCGTTGGTCGGTACCGGGCAGCCAGGCGGCGAACGCCTTGTAGCCGCCGTTGTCCCCGGAGTGGTGGACCGCCCGACGGCCGGCCAGCGGGCCGACGAAGAAGCCGTAGCCGTACGCCTCCCCGGGCCGTCCGGTAGGCGCGTGCGGCGCGGTCAGCGCCACCAGCGAGGCCGGGGCCAGCAGCCCGCCCCGGCGCGGCACGTCGAGCCAGGCGAGCAGGTCCGCGCCGGTGCACCAGACGTCACCCGCGCCCAGGCTCACGGTCGCCAGGTCCCAGGACGGCACCGGCCGGCCGCCCTCGTACCCGACCGCCACGTCCGGCCGACCGCCGGCCGGGCCGGCGAAGCTGCCCGCCATGCCGAGCGGCGCGAAGAGCTCATCGGCCAGGAAGTCGGCGTACGGACGGTCGGCGGCCCGCTCGACGGTCCGGGCCAGCAGCACGTACCCGGGGCTGCTGTAGTGCCAGCCGGCCCCCGGTCGGAACAGTGGCGGCACGGCCGCGAACGCGGCGAGCAGGGCGTCCGGCTCCGCCGGCCCGGCCAGGTCGACGGCCGGATACTCCGGCCAGTGGCCCAGGCCCGAGGTGTGGGTGAGCAGATGGTGCAGCGTGATGCCGGACCACGCCGGCGGCGGGTCGGGCAACCACCGGGTGACCGGATCGGTCAGACGCAGCACGCCCCGCTCGGCGAGCAGCAGGACCGCGACGGCCGCCATCTGCTTGCTGATCGAGGCGATCTGGAACCGGGTGGCCGGGGTGCAGGGCACTCCGGTGGCCTCGTCGGCCGCGCCGGTGACCCGGTCCACCACCACCTCGTCGCCCCGGGCCAGCAGGAGCACGCCACGGCCGTGCGAAAACGTCGACATCCGTCGGAGCCTAGGCGCACCCGGTCGACCGGCGAGGTCAGCCCTTCTCCAGGTATTCGGCCCGCTCCTCGTCGACCAGGGCGGCGACGGACGCGGCCAGCGCCGGGTGCCGGGCCAGCTCCGGATCCTCCTCGACCAGCTCGATCGCCTCGGCGCGGGCGTCCCGGATCAGCTCCGTGTCGCGCAGGAGCGACAGCAACCGCAGGTGTGAGCGCCGGCCGGACTGGGACGCGCCGAGCACGTCGCCCTCCCGGCGCTGCTCCAGGTCGAGCTCGGCCAGCTTGAACCCGTCGGTGGTGGAGGCCACCGCGTCCAGCCGCTCCCGGGCCGACGAGCCCTCGGCCGCCTCGGTGACCAGCAGGCAGAGACCCGCGGCCGACCCCCGGCCCACCCGGCCGCGCAACTGGTGCAGCTGGGAGACGCCGAACCGGTCGGCGTCCAGCACGATCATCACGGTCGCGTTGGGGACGTTCACGCCCACCTCGACGACCGTGGTCGCCACCAGCACGTCCAGGTCGCCGGCGGCGTACGCGCGCATCACCGCGTCCTTCTCGTCGGCCGGCAGCCGCCCGTGCAGCACCCCGATCCGCAGCCCGTGCAGCGGCCCGTCGGCGAGCAGCGGGGCCACCTCGGTCACCGCCAGCGGCGGCCGGCGACCGTTGTCGTCCTCCCGCGGCGCCTCCTCGTCGGAGACCGGACCGTCCCCGATCCGGGGACAGACCACGTACGCCTGGTGGCCCTTGCCGACCTCCTCGCGCAGCCGACGCCAGGCCCGGTCCAGGAAGGCCGGCTTCTCGGCGGCCGGCACCACGTGCGAGGCGATCGGCGAGCGGCCCTGCGGCAACTGGGACAACGTGGAGGTCTCCAGGTCGCCGTAGACGGTCATGGCGACCGTGCGCGGGATCGGGGTGGCGGTCATCACCAGCACGTGCGGCGGCTGCTCGGCCTTGGCGCGCAGCGCGTCCCGCTGCTCCACGCCGAAGCGGTGCTGCTCGTCCACCACCACCAGGCCCAGGTCGGCGAAGTCGACGCCCTCGTAGAGCAGCGCGTGCGTGCCGAGCACGATGCCGGCCCGGCCCTCGGCCACCTCGGCCAGGGCACGGCGTCGGGCCGCCGCGCCCAGCGAGCCGGTGACCAGCTCCACCCGGGTGGCGTCATCGGCGGCGCCCAGCTCACCCGCGGCGCCGAGCGGGCCGAGCAGCTCCCGGATGCCGCGGTGGTGCTGGGCGGCGAGCACCTCGGTCGGGGCGAGCAGCGCGGCCTGACCGCCGGCGTCGACCACCTGGAGCATGGCGCGCAGCGCCACCACCGTCTTGCCGGAGCCCACCTCGCCCTGGAGCAGCCGGTGCATCGGGTGCGCGGTGGCCAGGTCGGCGGCGATCTCCCGCCCGACCACCTGCTGGCCAGGGGTCAGCTCGTACGGCAGCCGGGCGTCGAACGCGTCCAGCAGGCCACCCGCCCGGGCCGGTCGGGCCCGCGCCGGCCACGCCGCCGCCCGGTGCTTGCGCTGCGCCAGGGTGAGCTGCACCGCGAACGCCTCGTCCCACTTGAGCCGGCGGCGGGCCCGGTAGAGCGCCTCCTTGCTGGACGGCCGGTGGATCTCCCGCAGGGCGGCGCCGATGCCGACCAGGTTGCGGGTGGCCCGCAGGGTGGCCGGCAGCGGGTCGTCCGGCGGGGTGAACGTGTCCAGCACCACCCGGACGCAGCGGGCGATCACCCAGGTCGGCACCGCCGCCGCGGCCGGGTAGACCGGGATCAGCGCGCCGGCGAACTCCTCGACCTCCTCGTTGGCCGCCGCCTCGCCGTCACCGCCCTCGCCGAGCAGGACGTACTCCGGGCCGTTGAGCTGCCGCTTGCCCCGGAACTCGGTCACCTTGCCGGCGAACAGCCCCCAGCGGCCCGGTCGCAGCTCCCGCTCCCGCCACGCCTGGTTGCCGAAGAAGGTGCAGGTCAGCACGCCGCCGGAACCATCGCCGACGGTCACCTCCAGCAGGTTGCCGCGCCGCTGGCGCATCGGGCGGACCGCGGTGCGCTGCACCTGGGCCAGCACGGTGACCTGCTCCCCCACGTCGAGCGAGCGGATGTCGGTGTGCTCGCCGCGCTCGTCGTAGCGGCGCGGGAAGTGGTAGACCAGGTCACCGGCGGTGTGCAGGTCGAGGTGACCGGCAAGCGCCTTCGCGGTCTTCTCCCCCACCAGTTTCTTGAGCGGGGTGTCCACCGTCGACGGTTCGCTCGTCATTCGACCCCCAGCAGGAGCGGGTAGTGCGGCTGGCCGCCCTCGTACGCCTGCACCTCGACGAACGGCCAGGCGCGCTCGACGTGCGCGCGGACGCGGTCGGCCAGCCCGGCCGGGGCGTCCGCCCCGCAGAGCAGCGTGACCAGCTCGCCGCCGCCGCCGAGCATCCGGTCGACCACGGCGGTGCAGGTGTCGGTCAGATCCTGCCCGATCAGGTGCACCTCGCCCTCCACCAGGGCCAGCACGTCACCGGGACGGCACGGGCCGGCGACGGTGAGCGCCTCCCGGCCGGCGTGGCAGACCTCGGCGTAGCGGCAGGCGCCCGCGGCCTCGGCCATCGCGATCACGTCGTCCTCGAAGCGGCGCTTCGGGTCGCGGACGGCGAGCGCGGCGAGCGCCTGCACCGGGGAGCGGGTGGGCACCACGCTGACCTTGATGCCGAGGCGGTGCGCCTCCTTGGCCGCCGCGCTCGCCACCGACTGCGTGTTCGGGTCGTTCGGCAGCACCACCACCCGGGCCGCCTCGGTGGCCCGGATCGCGTCGAGCAGCTCGCCGGTGGACGGGTTGGCCGGCACCACCACCGCGCCCTCGGCGGCGAACAGCTCGGCGATGCCGGCGCCGGTGGCGACCACCACGGCGGCCCGGCCACCGGACGGCGTCGGCGGCGGGCCGGGGACCGGAACGGGGTGGTCGGCGAACCGGGTCACCGTGATCCGGTGCGGCCGGCCGGCGACCACGCCCGCCTCCACGGCGGCCCCCACGTCGTTGACGTGCACGTGCACGTTCCAGGTGCCGTCGCCGTCCCCGACCACGGCCAGGGAGTCGCCGAGCCCGGCCAGCTCGCCGCGCAGCCGCGCGACCGCCTCCTCGGTGGCGTCGAGGAGGTACTGCACCTCGTAGGCGTACGCGTCGGAGCCGGTCTCCCGGACGGCGGCCCCGGGCCGGTGCGGCGCGGCCGGCGCGGGGGCCGGCCGGCCGGGGCTCTCCCCCGTGATCACCTCGACCAGCGCGTCGAGCAGCAGGCACAGCCCGCGCCCGCCGGCGTCGACCACGCCGGCGCGGGCCAGCTCGGGCAGTTGCTCCGGGGTGCGGGCCAGCGCGTGCGTGGCCGCCTCGGCGGCGGCCCCGGCCACCGTGCGCAGGTCGTCGCTGTCCGCCCGCTGGGCCGCGCGGGCCGCCGCGGCGACCACGCTCAGCAGCGTGCCCTCGACCGGCCGGGCGACCGCGGCGTAGGCGGCGGTGGCGGCGTCGGCGAGCGCACCGGCGAGCTGCCGGCCCCGGACCGCCGGCGCGGCGGCGAGCGCGTCCGCGAGGCCGCGCAGGATCTGCGAGAGGATCACCCCGGAGTTGCCCCGCGCGCCGAGCAACGCGCCGCGGGCCATCAGCCGCAGCGCGTGCCCGTGCGGGGTGTGCCCGTCGTCCGGGAGGGTGCCGAGATCCATGGCCAGGGCCTGCTGGGCCGAGGTGAGCGTGAGCACCAGGTTGGTGCCGGTGTCGCCGTCCGGCACCGGGTAGACGTTGAGGTCGTCGATCTCGCCCTGGTGCCGCTGGAGGGCGGCCAGCCCGCTCGTGCACCAGCGGCGCACCGCGGCGGCGTCGAGGGTGTCCAGCACGTCGGGAAGCCTACTGGCGCACACCGACACGCGCCGGGGTCGTCCGGCGTGTCCGCCCGCCGGGGTCGGCCCGGCCGGCCGCGGTCCCGGGCCGACCACGCGCCGACCCGGCCGGTACGCTGGGTTGGCTCGGCGAAGGGCCGATTGGGCGTACCGACCGGCATCGGGTAACCTGGCCAGGTTGCCCGGGCTGCGCCTGGCGGCGACCTCATGAACGTTTCAATCCCAGGAGTATCCCGTGGCTAGCGTGTGCGACGTCTGTGGCAAGGGACCGGGCTTCGGCCACAACGTGTCCCACTCGCACCGGCGGACCAACCGCCGCTGGAACCCGAACATCCAGTCGGTGCGTACCCCGGCCGGTGGCGGCACCACCAAGAAGTTGCAGGTCTGCACCTCGTGCATCAAGGCCGGCAAGGTCACCCGCGCCTGACGCGGAGCACCACCGGAACATCGTCGGTCGCCGGCGGACCCCTCGGGTCCGCCGGCTTCTGTCGTGTCCGCCGGTCCGCGGCGACCGCTGACCGACCGTACGGCGACCGGCTGGTCCCCGCCGGTTAGGGTGCTGCTGCGCCGGCCGTCCGGCTCCGGCGCGGACCGTGGGGAGGACGACCGGTGGACCTCGATCTGGGCCGCGAGCAACTGGTGGTGGTGGGCGGGTCGTTCGGCTCGTTGCGCTGGTTCGACCAGGAGCTACCGGCCGGCAGTGTGGTGCTGGTCGAGGAGCCGGACGTGATCCGCCGCCGCGACCTGGTCCGGTTCGCCGAGGAGCTGCCGCTGATCGGCCGTCTGGTGGCCGCGGAGTACCAGACCGGCCTGGACGTCGACGCCCTGCTCGGTCGCGAGCCCGGCCTGGCCGACGCGCGCCTGGTGCTGCCCGGCCTGGAGTACGCGGTCGCCGCCACCGCCCGGCTGGCCGACCGGCTCGGCCTGCCCGGCGCCGGGGCGGTCGCCGCGGACATCTTCTCCGACAAGCACCGGATGCGGCTGCTCGCCGACGAGATCGGCCTGGCCAACCCGGCCTACGAGCTGGTCGACGACGCGGGCCGGGCGGCGGAGTTCGCCCGCGCGCACGGCGGCCGGTGCGTGCTCAAGCCCACCCGCCGCTCCGGCAGCCTCGGCGTGCAGCTCATCACCGACCCGGCCGAGGTGCCGGCCCGCTGGGCGGCCAGCGCCACCCCGCCGGAGCCGGCCGAGGCCACCGCGGGCCTACCCACCGGCGTCCTGGTCGAGGAGTTGCTGGTCGGCTCCGAGCACAGCGTGGAGCTGCTGGTCGCCGGCGGCGAGGTGATCTTCGCCAACGTCACCGACAAGCGGGTCGCCGGGGGCCGGCACCCGGTGGAGACCGGGCACACGGTGCCGTCCGCGCTGCCGTCGGCCGAGCACGACGCGCTGCGGTCGGCGGCGGTACGCCTCGCCGCGGCGGCCGGCTTCGGCAGCGGCATGCTGCACAGCGAGTGGATCCTGGCCGACGGCGTGCCGACGCTCGTGGAGTGCGCCGCCCGGATGCCCGGCGACATGATCACGGCGCTCATCTCGATCGCCTACGGGCGGGACGTCATCGAGGCGTACCTGCGGGTGCTCTCCGGCGAACGGCCGGCGCTGCCGCAGCGGCCCACCGGGGCGGCGGCGATCGAGTTCCTGACCGCCCCGCCCGGCCGGGTCACCGCGGTGGACGGCCGGCGGGCGGCGCTGCGCGTGCCGGGCGTCCTCGACGTCCAGGTCGAGACGAGGGTCGGGCAGACAGTGCCCGAGCTGATCTCCTCGGCGCACCGCAGTGGGCACCTGATGACCTGGGGCGCGACGCCGGACGAGGCGGCGGGCGCCGCCCGTCGGGCCGCCGCGGAGATCCGGATCACGGTCGGCTGACGGCGGCGGTCAGAGCGTTCGGCCGAACGACAGGCAGCCCGGCGCGTCCCGGTAGTAGCCGAAGTTCGGGATCCGCTCGTAGCCGGCCGAGGCGTACATGGCGAGCGCCTCGGGCTGCTTGTCGCCGCACTCCAGCACGATCCGCTTCCGGCCGGCGTCGCGGGCGGACCGCTCGATCGCGGCGAGCACCGCACGGGCCACGCCCCGGCCCCGGGCGGCCGGCGCGGTGTACATCCGCTTCAGCTCGGCCTCCTCGCCGTCCGCGCCGTGGCTGCGCCAGCCACCGCAGCCCACCGGCAGGCCGTCCAGGTACGCGACCAGGAACCCGCCGGCCGGCGGGACGAACTCGGCGGCGTCGACGGGCGTCTCGTCGCCGTTGCCGCCGTACCGCCGGCCCAGGTCGGCCAGCGCCGCCCGGATCAGCTCCTGCGACTCGGGCGCGTCGAAGCGCCGCGGGAGAATCTCGATCTCGCTCACCGTGCCAGGCTACGACCGGCCCCGACCCCCGGCCGGCGCCGGTCGCCACGCTCGGACGCAGATCACTGCGGGCCCTGGCGGAAGTGGTCCCAGCCACGCGGGCCGTCGTAGTCACCGCCGTCGACGGTGACCCCGGCGCCCTCGGTGACCCGGCCGACCGGACGCCAGCCGTCCGGCAGCGCCGCGTCGGCGGGGAACGTGGCCGCCAGGGCGTGGTCGTCGCCGCCGGCCAGGATCCAGGAGTACGGGTCGACGCCGAGCGCCTGCGCCGCGTCGCGCATCTGTCGGGGCACCTCGAACGCGTCCCGGCTCAGGTCGACCGCCACCCCGCTGGCCGTGGCCACGTGTCCCAGGTCGGCGAGCAGCCCGTCCGAGACGTCGATCATGGCGGTGGCGCCGGCCGCGGCGGCGGCCGGCCCGGCGGCGTACGGCACCTCGGGGCGGCGGAACGCCTCGACCAGCAGCCGGGGCGTACGGAAGCCGCGGGACAGCACGGTGAAGCCGGCCGCCGCCCAGCCGGTACGCCCGGCGAGCGCCACCACGTCGCCCGGTCGCGCCCCGGAACGGACCACCGGCGCGCGGCCGGCCAGGTCACCGAGCGCGGTGACCGCGACGGTCAGCGTCGGGCTGGCGGACATGTCCCCGCCGACCACGCTCGCGCCCACGCCGGCCGCCTCCGCGCCCAGCCCGTCCGCCAGTTCCTCGGCCCAGGCCGGGTCCAGGTCGGCCGGCATGCAGAGCGCGACCAGCAGCGCGGTCGGCGTCGCGCCCATGGCGGCGACGTCGGCGAGGTTGGCCGCGGCGGCCCGGTGCCCGACGTCCCGCGCCGAGGACCAGTCCCGCCGGAAGTGCCGCCCCTCGACGAGCACGTCGGTGGAGGCGACCACCCGCCGGTCCGGCGCCGCCACCAGCGCCGCGTCGTCGCCGGGGCCGAGCAGGCAGCTCTCCCCGTACGACAGCCGGGCGGTCACCCGGTCGATCAGTCCGAACTCCCCGACACCCGCGACCGTCATGCCGTCCCCTCGTTCCGCTCCGTCGTTCCGCACGTTCCGCACCCGTCCCCCGCCCTCGACCTGCCCGCCCACCGGCGACCGATAGGGATCACGCCCGGTCGGTACGGTAGTTTCACCCTTCGGGCCGCCCCAGGCGGCGACGGACGGAGGTCGAGTCGTGGTACAGGCGTACATCCTCATCCAGACCGAGGTCGGCCGGGCGCGTGACGTGGCCGGTCTGATCGCGGACCTTGCCGGCGTGGTACGGGTCGACGCCGTCACCGGGCCCTACGACGTGGTCGTGCTCACCGAGGCGAACACGGTCGACGAGCTGGGCAAACTCATCGTCAGCAAGGTGCAGATGGTGCCCGGCATCACCCGCACGCTCACGTGTTCGGTGGTGCGGCTGTAAGTGGACGAGACGGAACCCATCACGCGCCGGGACCCCGGCACCCGACGGGCCGCGCTCTGGGCCACGGTGATCGCGGTGCCGGTGACCCTGGCGGTGGCCGGCTTCACGTTCGCCAAGCTCGCCCCGGAGTCCCCGGACGCCGCGCCGAGCGCGTCGGCGAGCCCTCGGGCGCAGTCCACCGCGCCGGTCGAGCTGCCCGCGCCGGCGCTCGCCCAGCGCCCCGGGGTCGTCTGCCGCGCCCTGGTCTCGCAGCTTCCCGACAGCGTGCGTGACCTGCGGCAGCGCCCGGTCACCGCGGGTCCGGAACAGAACGCGGCGTACGGCGACCCGGCGCTCACCGTGGCCTGCGGCGCGACGCCGCCGGTGCGGCCCTGCCCGTCGCCCACCGGCGGCGCCACGCTGCCCGCCGGTTGTTTCCCGGACACCGACGAGGTGTTCCGGGTCAACGGCGTCTGCTGGCACCCGGTGACCGGGGCCGGCGCCACGGTGCTGACCACCGTCGACCGGGAGGTGCCTGTCCAGGTCCGGGCGCCGGAGACGTACCAGCCCGCGTTGCAGTGGGTGGTGCAGATCTCCGACGCGATCGTCAGCGCGGTCCCCTCGGCGAAGCAGGCCCCCTCGGGCTGCGCCGGGTGACGCCCGGGCCGGCCCGTCAGCGGCCGGCGCGGCGGTGCAGGGCGGTACGGATCAGGCGGTTGACCAGCTTCGGGTACTCCAGCCCGCTGGCCGCCCACATACGCGGGAACATCGAGGTCGGCGTGAAGCCCGGCATCGTGTTGATCTCGTTGAGGAAGACCTCCTGCGCCGGGGTGACGAAGAAGTCGACCCGGGCCAGGCCGGAGCAGTCAAGCGCGGTGAACGCCCGGGTGGCGTAGTCGCGCACCTGCCGGGTCACCGCCTCGGGCAGCTCCGCGGGAACGTCGTACTCGGTCACCTCGTCGGCGAAGATGTACTTGGCCTCGAAGTCGTACCAGTCGCGGTCGCCGATCATCCGCACCTCGGCGAGCACCGACGCCTCGGGCGCGCCGCCGGCCTCGCCCTCCAGCACGCCGCACTCGATCTCGCGGCCCACCACGGCGGCCTCGACGAGCACCTTGCTGTCGATCTCGCGGGCAGTGGTCAGCGCGGCGTCCAACTGCGCCCAGTCGTCGACCTTGGTGATGCCGAACGAGGAACCGGCGCGGGACGGCTTGACGAAGACCGGCAGGCCGAGGCGCTCCTTGTCCTCCTCGCTCAGCGACATCCCGGCGCGCAGCACCGCGTACGGGCCGACCGGGATGCCCTCGGCCGCGCAGAGCTTCTTGGTGAACTCCTTGTCCATGGCGGCGGCGGACGCGAACACGTTCGCCCCGACGTAGGGGAGGTCCGCCATCTCCAGCATGCCCTGGATCGTGCCGTCCTCGCCGTACGCGCCGTGCAGCACCGGGAAGACCACGTCCACGTCGGCCAGCGCCACCGGGCCCTGGGCCGGGTCGAGCACCATCAGGCCGCCGGCGGCCGGGTCGGCGCGCAGCAGCAGTTCGGCGCCGGAGCCGGCGGTGATCTCGGGCAGCTTGCGGTCGGCGATGGCGAGCCCGGCCGGGTCGCCGCTGGCGAGCACCCACTGGCCCCGCCGGGTGATGCCGACCGGGACGACCTCGAACTCGTCCGGGTCCAGGGCGGCCAGCACGCTGCCGGCGCTGACGCAGGAGATGCCGTGTTCGGGGCTCCGGCCGCCGAAGACGATCGCCACACGGGTCTTGCCTGGGGTGGTCATGGTCACCTCATCGTTCGCGGCTGCGGCTGGCCGTGCTCGCCGGTGGCGCTCACCCGGTTGACCTTACTGTGCGTCGTCGGCAGCGGTGGCCGATACCCGGGCAGAGCGCAACGGTGTGGCAAACGGTCAAGATGACATATACGGGGAGTAACGGCGCGGGCGGCCGACGGCGGGACCTGCCGTCGGCCGCCCGGCTCCCCGACCCCCGTTGCCGCCTCCACGGGGTCGGGCCCGGTGTGGTTCAGGTGACCGGACGCCGGAGCCGGCGACCGACCGCGATGACCTTGACCCGCTGCCGGCCGGCCCGCACCATGCCCAGCGCCATGAACGCGCCGGCGATCCGGTCGGCCGCCTCCCGGCTGCTCGCGCCGACCACCTGCCGGCGTCGTTCCGGGCTGGTCCGTTCGTCGCGTCCGGGGCAGTCGGTCGGGCGTACGTCGGTGAGGACCACGAGGAACCGGGTCATTCCGGGCCACCCCCGCCCCCGGGGCGGCAGGCCGTCACCGTCATCGCGATTCCTCCCCGTCTGGCGGACCGGGTAGGGGCACGCGGCGATCGGGTCGTGGGGGAGTAGACCCGACCGCCGCGCACCCCATCCCCTCCGGTCGCTCACCACCACCGTCGCCACGACAACCGGTGGTGAGGACGCCATCACAGATTGACAGGTGGACGGGCGTGAATGCAACTCTCATCGGCTTTCTCTCATGCCCACTTTCCCACCGGATATGAGACCATCGATACATGGCGCCGAAGACCGCCCGAGCCCGACGGCTCGGCATCGCCCTGCGAACCCACCGTGAGGCCGCCGGCCTCACGCTGGAGACCGCGGCCGACGAGATCAACAGCACCCGCAGCACGCTGTCCCGCTACGAGAACGCCCAGACGCTGATCAGCCCGGCCACCGTGCGCGCGCTGCTCACCAGCTACGGCGTGGGACCCGACGAGATCGCCGCGGCGGTCCAACTGGCCAAGGACGCCCGCAAGCCCGGCTGGTGGGTGTCCTACTCGTACCTGCTGGACCGCCGCACCATCGACTTCATCGCGCTGGAGGCCGAGGCCACCGGCATCGCGAACTTCGAACCGTCGGTGGTGCCGGGCCTGCTGCAGACCGCCGACTACATCCGCGCGGTGATGCGCGGTGGCCCGCACACGCTCAGCGACGAGCAGGTGGAGCAGCGCGTCCACCTACGGCTGGACCGCCAGCAGCGGATCACCGCGGCGGAGCCGCCGATCCTCGACGCCATCATCGACGAGGGCGCGCTGCTGCGCCCGGTCGGCGGCCGGGCGGTGATGGCCAGCCAGCTCCAGCACCTGCTCAAGATGACCGAGCTGCCGAACATCACGGTGCAGGTGATCCCACTCTCCGCCGGCTACCACCGGGGCACCCGGGGTTCCCTGCACATCCTGGAGTTCGCCGACCCGGAGGACCCGATCATCGCGTCGGTGGAGACCGTCGCCGGACAGATGGTCCTGGACCGCCCGGGCGACCTGCGTACCTGTACAAAGATCATGGAGCACCTGCGGACCGTGGCGTTGAGCCCGGCGGCCAGTCGGGACCAGCTCCTCCGTCTGCTCAACGAGAGGTGACCGCATGAACGGCACGACCCCCAGCCACCCGACGCCGCGGTGGCGCAAGAGCAGCCACAGCGGCGACGAAGGCGCCTGCGTGGAGATGGCGCCGCTGCCGGAGACCGTCGCGGTCCGCGACTCCAAGGACCCGACCGGCCCGGTGCTCGTGTTCCCGCCCGCCGCCTGGGCCGCCTTCACCGCCGCGCCGCCCCGCGCCTGAACGCGGGATGTCAGGCGGGGCCCCCACCGCTGCCGGAGGCGTCAAGCGGGGCCCCGCCTTTCACCCGCTCCAGGGCGGCGATCGCGACGCCCCGCGCGCCGGCCATGTCACGGTCGGGCACCAGCGCGAACGTCGCCACCGCGCGTTGCTCGTCGCGGAGCACCGTGTGCTCCGCGACGGTGGCGAGGAACCAGTCCCGGAACTCCGGCGCGGCCTCCACCACGCCGCCACCGACGAAGTACGCGTGCGGGTCGGTGAAGTTCGCCGCGATGGTGAACAACCGCCCCAGCGCCCGGGCCTGCTGGCCGAACACCTGACGGGCCAACGGGTCGCCCCGCTCGCCGAGGTCGCGGAGCAGCTTCGCCGCCCGGCCGGGCTCCTCCGCCGCCAACGGATGCTCCGGATGCCGGGCCAGCCAGTACGGCAGCAGGTTGCGCCGGATGGCGGTGAGCGAGGCGACGCTCTCCGCGTCCCCGGCGAAGCCGCAGGCACAGACCGGCACCGGCTGGCCCGGTTCGAGCAGCCCGTCCAGTGGGATGTGCACGTGCCCGAACTCGCCCGCCATGCCGGCCGCGCCGCCGACCACCCGGCCGGCCTCGACCACGCCCCCGCCGAGGCCGGTGCCGACGATCGCGGACACCGACGAGCGGGCCGCCGCGTCCGTGCCGAAGTGCACGTGGTGGGCGTAGAGCGCGGCGGCGTTGCCGTCGTTGGCGTACACCACCGGCAGGCCGAGCCGCCGCTCCAGCGCGCTGCGCACGTCGTAGCCGCGCCACGCGGGCTGCGCGAAGTTGGTCGACCCGCGCGACGAGATCACCCCGGTGGCGCTGGCCGGGCCGGGCGTGTCCAGCCCGACCGCGCGGACCAGCTCGCGGGGCACCCCGGTGTACGCGAGCACCCCGTCGAAGGCCCGCGCGAGCGCCTCGACGGCCGCCTCCGGGCCGTCGCCCACCTCACTCGGGATCTCCCGCAGCCCGTCCACCAGGAACCGGCCGTCGACGGTCAGCACGGTGGCGTTGTTGCTCGTGCCGCCGTTGTCCAGCCCCACCACCACCGGCATTCCTGTGCTGCCCACCGCCACCGCCTCGCCGTCGAGTCTGAGCCGAGGTTAGTTCCCGGCCGGCCCACCCGCCACGGCGACGTCAGCCGGGGCGGCGGGCGGTCACGGCGGTGGCCTCCCACTCCTCGTCGCGCACCACGGTCGGGTCCAGCCCGGCGGCGGTGAACACGGCGCAGAGCGCGGGTGCCTGCTCCTCGCTCACCTCGACCGCGAGGTGCCCGCCCGGGGCCAGCCACTCGGCCGCGCCGGCGGCCACCCGGCGCAGCACCGCCAGCCCGTCCGCGCCCCCGTCCAGCGCCACCGGCGCCTCGTGCAACCGGGCCTCGGCCGGCATCATCGCCACCGCGTCGCTCGGCACGTACGGGGCGTTCGCCACCACCAGGTCCAGCCGGCCGCGCCAGCGCGCCGGCACCGGCGCGAACAGGTCACCCCGGTAGACCGGCACGCCCAGCGGGTCGAGGTTGCGCCGGGCGCAGGCCACCGCCACCGGGTCGACGTCGGCGGCGCCCAACCAGCGCGGCGCCAGCCGGTCGTGCAGCACCACGGCGGCGGCACCGGAGCCGCAGCAGAGGTCCAGCACCGCCGGCGCCGGCCCGGTCACCGCCACGGCGGCGTCGACGAGCAGCGCGGTACGCCCCCGGGGCACGAACACGCCGGGGTGGACGACGATCCGCCGCCCGCAGAACTCGGCCCAGCCGAGCAGGTGCTCCAACGGCAGGCCGGCGACGCGACGGTCGGCCAGGCGGGTCAGCGCGCCGGCCGAGTCGGCGGCGGCGATCAGGAGATCCGCCTCGTCCTCGGCGAAGACGCAACCGGCGGCACGCAGCCGGCGGACGAGGGCGGGACGGTCGGGAGTGAACACGGTGGATGCCATGGCAAGCCTCTCGGGGAACGCTCGTCGGCGCCCCCGGCGTCGCCTCAGCCCCGGGGCGACACGGACTCGGAGGGAGCGCCGGTCCTCTGCTGGTGGATCGGACTCACCTCCTCGCGTCGGGGCCGCACGGGCCGTGGCTGCCCGTCACGATAGCCCAGCGGTCGACCCGCCGTCTGCCCGGCACGTCAACGCGCGGCGGCGTCCAGCGCCGCGGCCACGTCGGCGACCAGGTCGGCGGCGTCCTCGATGCCGCAGGAGAGCCGGACGAAGCCGGGCGCGGTGTCGTCGCCCCACTGGGCCCGCCGGTCGGCGGTGGTGTGCAGCCCACCGAACGAGGTGGCGGCCGCCACCAGGCGGGACGCGTCCAGGAACCGGGCCACCCGGTCGGCGTCGCCCAGGTCGAACGAGAGCACGCCCGGGACGCGCCGCATCTGCGTCGACGCCACCCGGTACGCCGGGTCCGCCGGCCGCCCCGGCCAGCGCAGGCCGGTCACGTCCGGTCGGCCGGCGAGCAGCTCGGCAAGCGCCCCGGCGTTGGCGGTCTGCCGGGCCAGCCGCAGGTCGACGGTGGCCAGCGAGCGGTGGGCCAGCCAGCAGTCGAACGCGCCGGGCACCCCGCCGGTGGTGGTCCGCCACCCGGTCACCGCGTCGCGCAGCGCGGCGTCGCGCGTCGCCACGTAGCCGAGCAGCAGGTCGGAGTGGCCGGTGAGCGCCTTGGTGCCGGAGGCCACCACCACGTCCGCGCCGAGGTCCAGCGGGCGCTGCCCGAGCGGCGTCGCGGTGGTGTTGTCCACCGCCAGCAGCGCGCCCGCGGCGTGCGCCGCCCCGGCCAGCGCCGGCACGTCGGCCACGTCGAGGCCGGGATTCGCCGGCGTCTCCAGCAGCACCAGCCGGACGCCGTCGAACGACGGGTACGGCCCGGCGGTCGGCACGAGGACGACGCGAACCCCGATCCGCTCCAGCGTCCCGGTGGCGAACGCGCGCACCGGGAAGTAGCCGTCGGCGGGGAGCAGCACCGTGTCACCGGGGCGCAGCACGGCCAGCAGCAGCCCGGTGATGGCCGCCTGGCCGCTGGCGAAGGCCCGGCACTCGCCGCCCTCCAGCTCGCCGATCGCCGCCTCCAGCAGCCGGCGGGTGGGATTGTCCGGCCGCCCGTACCCGTCGGGCGCCGCCGCCGGCCCGCGCCACGGGTCGAGGTGGTACGGCGCGGCGAACACCGGGCCGGGCAGGAACGGCTGGCCCGGCACCGCCTCCGGCAGGCCGGCGTGGACGCTGCGGGTGCCGTCCCCCCAGCCCGCGCTCACTCGTACGACTCCGGCTTGGCGGTGCGGCTCATCAGCGCGTCCACGGCCAGGCGGGGGTCCATCCCCTCGTGGCAGATCCGCTCGATCTGCTCGGTGATCGGCATCTCCACCCCGTGCGCCCGGGCCAGGTCCCGGATGGCCAGGCAGCTCTTCACGCCCTCGGCGGTCTGCCGGGTGGCCGCCTGCGCCTGCTCCAGCGTCTCGCCCCGGCCCAGGTGCTCGCCGAACGTGCGGTTGCGGGCCAGCGGCGACGAGCAGGAGGCGACCAGGTCG
This sequence comes from Micromonospora sp. AKA38, assembly GCF_027925725.1. Lineage (NCBI taxonomy): Bacteria > Bacillati > Actinomycetota > Actinomycetes > Micromonosporales > Micromonosporaceae > Micromonospora > Micromonospora sp. AKA38. The sequence continues at coordinate 787,079 of NZ_BNEI01000002.1, forward strand.
CCCATGCCGGCCAACCCGGCGAAGGTGATCGGGTCGGCGCCGAGCGCCACGCCCAGCCGGGCGGTCTCGGCCAGGCCACGGGTCATCAGCATGGCGCGGGTGTTGTCGCCGAAGCCCATCGCGGTGGCGATGCCGTAGGAGAGCGCGATCACGTTCTTCACCGCGCCGCCCAGCTCGCAGCCGATCACGTCGTCGTTCGTGTAGGGGCGGAAGTAGGGCGTCCGGATCGACGCCTGCACCAGCGCGGTACGCCGGCTGTCGGTGCCGGCGACCACGGTGGCGGCGGGCTGCTCGGCGGCGATCTCCGGGGCCAGGTTGGGCCCGGAGACCACGACCACCCGGTCGGCCGGCACCCCGGCCGTCTCCATGATCACCTGGCTCATCCGCTTGGTGGTGCCCAGCTCGATGCCCTTCATCAGGGACACCAGCGTGGCGTCGGGGGCCAGGTGCGGCGTCCACTCGGCGAGGTTGCCGCGCAGCGTCTGCGAGGGCACCGACAGCACCACCACCTCGGCGCCCTCGATCGCCTCGGCGGCGTCGCCGGTGGCGGTGACCCGCTCGGGCAGGCGCACGTCCGGCAGGTACTCCGGGTTGCGCCGCCCGTCGCGGATCGCCTCGGCCACCGCGGCGCGGCGGGCCAGCACCGTCACGTCCCGCCCGGCGTCGGCGAGGATCTTGGCGAACGCGGTCCCCCAGGAACCGGCGCCCAGCACCGCGACGTGCCCGCTCATTCGGAGACCTCCGGGGTGCCGGTGCGGGCCGGGCGCTGCCACAGCGGCGGCGGTGTGCCGCCCCGGATCTCGGCGACCAGGTCCCGGATCCGCAGCATGATGGTGTCCGTCATCTCCTCCAGGATCGGCCGGGTCGGCGTGGCGCCCGCCCACCGGCCCAGGTCGACCGGCGGCCCGGCGACCACCGTCACCGGCGTACGCGGGCGGAGCCCGAACCGGGCCGTGCGCGGGTCGAACATCCGCTCCGGGCCGATCATGGCCACCGGGATCACCGGGGCGCCGGTGGCCAGCGCCAGCCGGGCCGCGCCGGTCTTGCCCTTCATCGGCCACAGCTCCGGCTCCCGGGTGGTGGTCCCCTCCGGGTAGATCACCACGGCGCCTCCGTCGTCCAGCGCGGCGATCAGCTTGTCAAGCGACTTGACCGCCTCGACGCTGCCCCGCTCGACCGGGATCTGCTTGCACCGGTGCAGGATCCAGCCGATCACCGGCACCCGGAACACGCTCGCCTTGCCGAGGAACTGCGGCCAGCGCCCGGCGTCGTAGATGAAGTGCGCGGAGACCAGCGGGTCGGCGTGCGAGATGTGGTTGGGCACGATGATGACGCCGCCGTCGCCCCGCAGGTGCTCCATGCCCCGCCAGGTGCGCCGGGTCCAGACGGTCAACACCGGCTTCACCAGCACCACGGCGAACCGTTGCCAGAATCCCAGCCTCCGCGGTGCCACAGTGCCTCCTCGTTCCGCCCCACGCGCCCCGGGGAAGAATCATGCCTGCTCGCCACCGGTCCGGCCAGTGAGGGTACCGCCGGCCGCGCTGGCAGGATGGTCGGTGTGCCTGAGCCCAGCTGGACCGTGGTGACGCCGGTGAAGCACCTCGGGGTGGCGAAGAGCCGCCTGCGCGGCGCGCTGCCCGGCGTACCCCATGAGGAGCTGGCGCTGGCCCTGGCGGCCGACACGGTGCGCGCGGCGCTGGCCTGCCCGGCGGTCGGGCGGGTGCTGGTGGTCACCGACGACCCGCGGGTGACCGCCACCGTGACCGCGGCGGGCGCCCGGGTCGCGGGCGACCCCGCCGGCGGGCTCAACGCCGCCTTCCGGCACGGCGCCGCAGTGGCCGGGCCGCGCGCCCCGGTGGCCGCCCTCACCGCCGACCTGCCGGCGCTGCGCCCGGCCGAGCTGGCCGCGGCGCTGCGCGCGGCCGAGGGGGTACGCGGATTCGTCGCCGACGCCCCGGGCACCGGCACGGTGCTGCTGGCCACACCGCCCGGGGTGCCGCTGGCGCCCCGGTTCGGGCCCGGCTCGGCCGGTGCGCACGCGGCCGGCGGCGCGCTGCCGCTGACCGGCGACTGGCCCAGCCTGCGGCGGGACGTGGACACCGCGGCCGACCTGGCCACCGCCGCCGGGCTGGGCCTGGGGCCACGCACCGGCGCGCTGCTGGACCGCGCCGGCGACCCGGTCCGGTACGGTGCTGGCATGCAGGGCACGGTGGCCACCTACGACGCGTCGACGCGCAGCGGCGTGCTGCTGCTCGACGACGGCACCGAGCTGGCGTTCCCGGCCCGCGCCTTCGACGCCTCCGGGCTGCGGCTGCTGCGGCTCGGGCAGCGGGTGCGCGTCGAACGGGACGCGGCCGGCGAGGTCACCCGGGTGACGTTGCCGACGATGGCCTGAACAACCTGGTCGAGTTCATTTTCCGTTCACCCTCGTCAGGGAATCATGGGGTGGTGAGCACCCCTCGCGAGCACTCCGACGGTCCGCCGCCCATCCTCGACCCCGGCATGCCCCGCAACGGCCGCCCGACGCGCGGGGCGGACGGGCGGTTCCGGCCGTCCCGGCCGCCCGAGGAGCGCCTCGGGGCCGACCCGGACGCGGCCGGCGCCACCGGGCTGGACGAGCCGCTCGACCCGGTCGAGGGGCCCGGCCCGATCGCCGGCCCGCGGGACGAGCCGCCGGCCGCGGAGCCGCTGCCGGAGGATCGCTTCCTCAACCGGGAGCTCTCCTGGCTCGACTTCAACGCCCGGGTGCTCGCGCTCGCCGAGGACCCCCGGACGCCGCTGCTGGAGCGGGCGAAGTTCCTGGCCATCTTCGCCGGGAACCTGGACGAGTTCTACATGGTGCGGGTGGCCGGGTTGAAGCGCCGGCTCTCCGCCGGCCTGCCGGTGCGCGGCGGCGACCGGCTGCCGCTGCGCACCCAGCTCGACCTGATCACCGAGAAGGCCGCCGACCTGGTCGCCCGGCACGCCGCCTGCTTCGTCGACGACGTGCTCCCCCGGCTCGCCGAGGAGGACGTCCGCATCCTGCGCTGGAGCGAGCTGGACGACGCCGAGCGGGAGCGGCTGCGCACCTGGTTCCGGGAGCACATCTTCCCGGTGCTCACCCCGCTGGCGGTCGACCCGGCGCACCCGTTCCCCTACATCTCCGGCCGGTCGCTGAACCTGGCCGTCTCGGTGCGCGACCCGGACGGCGGCTCCGAGCTGTTCGCCCGGGTCAAGGTGCCGAACAACGTGCCCCGGTTCGTCCGGGTCGCCCGGGACCGGCCCGGCGTCCGCTTCCTGCCGGTGGAGGACCTCATCGCGGTCCACCTGGGCCAGCTCTTCTCCGGCATGCAGGTGGTCGAGTGCCACCTGTTCCGGGTCACCCGCAACGCCGAGGTGGAGGTCGACGAGGACCGCGACGAGGACCTGCTCCAGGCGCTCGAACGGGAGCTGGCCCGGCGCCGGTTCGGCCCGCCGGTGCGGCTGGAGGTGGCCGCCTCCATCTCCGACCACATGCTGGAGCTGCTCGTCCGCGAGCTGGACATGGACGACCACGACGTGCTGCGGGTCCGCGGCCTGGTCGACCTCTCCGCGCTCTGGCAGGTGTACGGCGAGGCCGACCGCCCCGACCTCAAGGACCGGCCGTTCGTGCCGGCCACCCATCCCCGGCTGACCGAGGGCGAGGTGCCGCGCAGCGTCTTCGCCACCCTGCGCGACGGGGACGTGCTGGTGCACCACCCGTACCACTCGTTCGCGACAAGCGTGCAGCGCTTCGTCGAGCAGGCCGCGGCCGACCCGAACGTGCTCGCCATCAAGCAGACGCTGTACCGCACCAGCGGCGACTCCCCGATCGTCGACGCGCTCGTCGACGCCGCCGCCGCCGGCAAGCAGGTGGTGGTGCTGGTCGAGGTGAAGGCGCGCTTCGACGAGGTGGCCAACATCGGCTGGGCGCGCACCCTGGAGCGGGCCGGCTGCCACGTGGTCTACGGCCTGGTCGGCCTGAAGACGCACTGCAAGACCGCGTTGGTGGTGCGGCAGGAGGGCAACCAGATCCGGCGCTACTGCCACATCGGCACCGGCAACTACCACCCGAAGACCGCCCGGCTCTACGAGGACTTCGGCATGCTCACCGCCGACCCGGAGATCGGCGCCGACCTGACCGACCTGTTCAACGTGCTCACCGGCTACAGCCGGCAGACGGCCTTCCGGCGGTTGCTGGTCGCGCCGCAGGGCATCCGCAGCGGCCTGATCGAACGGATCGAGCGGGAGATCGACCACGTCCGGCTGGGCATGCCGGGCCTGGTGCAGTTCAAGGTGAACGCGCTCGTCGACGAGGAGATCACCGACGCGCTCTACCGGGCGTCGCGGGCCGGCGTGCACGTGGACCTGCTGATCCGGGGCATGTGCACGCTGCGGCCGGGCGTGCCGGGGCTGTCGGAGAACATCCGGGTCCGGTCGATCCTCGGCCGGTTCCTGGAGCACTCGCGCATCTTCCGGTTCGGCAACAACGGCGACGCCGAGTTCTGGATGGGCTCGGCCGACCTGATGCACCGCAACCTGGACCGCCGGGTGGAGGCGCTGGTGCAGGTGAGCGACCCGGTGGCCCGCGCCGAGCTGGACCACGTGCTGGCCGCCGCGTTCGCTCCCGAGGTGGACGCGTTCGAGCTGGCCGCGGACGGCACCTGGCACCGGCGTACCGGCGACGGCGACACACCGTCGACCCATCTCCAGGAACTGTTGCTGCGTCGGGTCGGTGGCCGGGCGGACTGAGCGACGCGCGACACGCGGCGGGCGGGCATACGGTGATCCGATGAGCGACGAGGAGCCGGTGCGGATCCGGGCGGCGGGCGGGGTCGTCTGGCGTCCCGGCCCCGGCGGTGTCGAGGTCTGCCTGGTGCACCGCCCCCGGTACGGCGACTGGTCGCTGCCGAAGGGCAAGCTGGACGCCGGCGAGCACCCGCTGGCGGCGGCCGTCCGGGAGGTGGCCGAGGAGACCGACGTGCGGGCGGTGCCGCAGGTGCGCCTGCCCACGGTCCGCTACCGCAGCGAGGGTCGCGCCAAGGCGGTCGACTGGTGGTCGATGCGGGCGGTCGGCAGCGGCGGTTTCCAGCCCGGCACCGAGGTGGACGACGTGGCCTGGTTCCCGGTCGACGCGGCGGCCCGCCGGGTCAGCTACCCGCACGACGCGGAGGTGATCGCCGCGTTCGCGGCGCTGCCACCGGTCACCACGACCGTGCTGCTGGTCCGGCACGCGCACGCCGGCAAGCGGGGCACCTGGTCCGGTCCGGACACCGGCCGGCCGCTGGACGCCGAGGGGCGGGCCCAGGCGCGGGCGCTGGTTCCGCTGGTGGCCCTGGTCCGCCCGGCCCGCCTGCTCTCCGCCTCGGCCCGCCGGTGCGTGCAGACGCTGGATCCGGCGGCGGCCCGGCTGGACCTGCCGATCGAGGTCTGCGGCGACCTGGACGAGCCGGGGCCGGGCCAGCAGCCCGAGGAGTGCGCGTTGGCCGCCGCCGCGCGGTTGGCCGCGTTGGCCGCCGCCGGGGAGCCGGTCGCGGTGTGCAGCCAGGGCAAGGTGATCCCGGGCGCGCTGGAACGGCTCACCGGCAGCGCCGACGACTTCACCACCGCCAAGGGCGGCGGCTGGCTGCTCCCGTTCGCCGGCGACCGTCTCCTCCTCCCCGACCGCTTGTAAGGCCGGGCCCCCGGTTAACGCCTCCGGTATAGCCGGGGCCCCTTCTCACCACCGCCGCGCCGGACCGGGCCGGCGGCGGGCGGGGGCTCACGGCAGGGTCAGGGTCAGGCGCACCGGGAGGTGGTCGCTGGCCTCGGTGCGCGGGGCGCGCGCCTCGGCGGCGGTCACGCCCGGCGAGACGAAGACGTGGTCGATCTGGGTCCGCGGGTCGTCGGCCGGGCTGGTCCGCAGCGGCCGGGCCGCGGCCAGCGCGTCCACCAGACCGGCGCCGGTGAACTCGGCGAACGCCGGGTCGGCCGGCTCGGTGTTCAGGTCACCGCCGAGCACCAGCGGCCGGCCGGCCGCGTACCCGCGGGCGAACGTGGCCGCCTCGCGGGCCTGCTCCACCGGGTCCTGGCCGGGCGGCGGTTGCAGGTGGGTGGCGACCACGGCCAGCTCCCGCCCGCCGAGGTCGAGCGTGACGCCGAGGACCTGCGCGCCGGTCGGCGCGCCGTGCGCGGGCAGCGGCCGGGTCCGACCGGAGCGCGCCGGAAACCGGCTGACCACCGCGTCGCCCCAGACCGGGTCCGCGGCGGGCGCGAAGACGTACGGCATTCGCAGCCGCGCCGCCAGCAACGCCAACGTGTCGTGGCCGCCGTTGAGCCACCACCCGCGGTCCACCTCGCTGAGCAGCACCACGTCCGCCCCGCGCAACGCCCGGGCCACCGCGTCGAGGTCCAGCCGGCCGTCCAGGCCGAACCCCATCCGGATGTTGTACGCGGCCACCCGGACCGTGGCCGGCGCGACGCCGGGCCGCGGGGCGGACAGCGGCGTGTGGTGGAACACGGGCACGAGCGCGGTCGCCAGCACCAGCGCGGCCACGCTCCACCGCCGGGCCCGCCCGGACAGCTCCGTCGGTGACCAGGACGGCCCGGCAACGGCCACCAGGCCGACCAGGAGCGCCGTGGCGACCGGCACCCACCCGTTGGGGTACCCCAGGTCGTAGGCGGCGTAGTAGGCGACCGTGGCCGCCGCGAAGACCACCGTCCCCCCGACCGCCGCCCGACCGCGCCGCGCCGCGGCCCGCCCGTCCGGCACGTCGCCGCCGGGCGCGGCCGTGTCGGTGGCGGCCAGGCAGCCGCCGAGACCGGCGGCGGTGAGCAGGTACGCCGGCCCGAGCCGCCCGGCGGCGAACAGCGCCGCCCCGGCGAGCAGCGCGACCGGCCAGAGCACCCGGGCCGGCCGGACCAACCGGGCCGAGGGCCGGTACAGCGCGGTCACCAGGAACAGCGCGACCGCCAACGCGCCCCACGGCACGATGCCGACCGGGGCGCGGGACAGACCGGGGAAGCCGGCCGGGCCGACACCCGAGGCGGCCGCCCACACCGCCGGGGCGAGCGCGATCTGGTTGGCCAGCAACAGTGCCGGACCGCAGAGCAGCCACGCCCGGCGGCCGGCCGCCGGCGGCTCCCCCGGCGCCGCGCCGGGCGGTGGCGCGGGCACGGTCGCGGCCAGGAACGCCGCCACCAGCGCCACGCTCAGCGTCCAGCCGAGCGCGCCGCCGCGCCAGACCAGGTCCTCGGTGCCGAGCAACGCGTGCCCGGCGGCGGCGCCGGCCAGGCCGAGCGCCAGCCCGGGCACCGGCCGGTCGACGCGGGCGGCGGTGGCGGCGAGCCAGGTCAGTCCGGCGAGCAGGCCGGCGCACGCGAGCCAGAGCTGGGCGCCGCCACCGGGCGCGGCGGTGAGCGCCAGCCGGGCGGCGGCGAGCACGCCGGCCGCGGCGAGGCCGACCGGGCGGGCGCCGAGCCGACGGACCACGGTGGGCGCGGCAAGCGCGAGCAGGAACCAGCCGAGCGCGAACGCGCCGAGCAGTTCGGCGGGTGTCTCGGCGGCGCGGCCGAAGAGCGTGATGACCGACGGCAGCCAGACCCGCAGGACGTCCAGGAAGACCGCGACGCCCAGGGCGAGCGCGACGGTGGAGAGGTGACGGTGCCGCACGGGCGCCTCTTCTCGTGACCGAGGGGGTTTCGGCACGGCGATTCTGCGGGCCGGTACGGCGGGTGGTCAACGCGTACCGACGAATCGAGGGCGCCCACCGCGAACGGTGGGCGCCCTCGATCGGGCCGTCCGGTCAGCGCCGACTGGCGGCCTTCTTGGCCGGTGCCTTCTTCGCGGGTGCCTTCTTCGCCGCCGTGGTCTTCTTGGCCGTGGCGGACTTCGCCGCGGTCGTCTTCTTGGCGGCGGGCGCCTTCTTCGCCGTGGCGGACTTCGCCGCGGTCGTCTTCTTCGCCGCCGTGGCCGTCTTGGTCGCGGTGGCCTTCTTCGCCGGCGCGGCCTTCTTGGTCGCGGCGGTGGTGGCCTTGGTGGCCTTCGCCGCCGTGGTCTTCTTGGCGGCCCCGGTGGTCTTCGCCGCCGTGGTCTTCTTCGCCGCCGCCGTGGTCTTGGTGGCGGCGGTGGTCTTCTTCGCGGCGGTGGTGTCCTTCGGAACCTTGCCGCTGGCGACCATCTCCTTGAAGCCCGCACCCGCCCGGAAGGTCGGGACGGAGGTCTTCTTGACCTTCACCGCCTCGCCGGTCCGCGGGTTGCGCGCTGTTCGGGCCCCACGTACCCGCTTCTCGAACGCTCCGAAACCGGTGATCGCCACCTTCTCGCCCTTGGTGACCGCCGCCTGGACCTCAGCGAGAACCGCGTCGAGCGCGGCCGTCGCCGTCTTCCGGTCCCCCAGGCGAACGGCGAGCGCCTCGATGAGCTCGGCCTTGTTCACGACTTCCTCCCGATTGTGCAACTGACTCGACGCGAGCCATTCTGCGCGCACCGTATGCCCTGTGCTGCCTGGACACAAACATTCGGTGGAAAAAAGCCCTTGTGTCGCAACGGATTCGCCCCCACCGGCCGGGCCGGTGGGGGCGAAAAGGGGGTCGGGGTCAGGCGATGGAGGGCAGGAAAGCCGGCCGGGCGGCCTCGTACGCGCCGATCTCGGCCTCGTGGCGGAGGGTGAGTCCAATGTCGTCCAAGCCCTCCATCAGCCGCCACCGGCTGTGGTCGTCCAGCGGGAAGGCCCAGGTGGCCTGCCCGGCGTGGACCTGGCGGGCGGTGAGGTCGACGGTGACCGCGGTGGTGGGCTCGGATTCCACCAGATCCCACAGTTCCTCGACGGCCTTCAATTCCAACTCCACCGGAAGGAGACCTTCCTTGAGGGCGTTGCCCCGGAAGATGTCACCGAAGCGGGGCGAGATCACCGACCGGAAGCCCCAGTCCCGCAGCGCCCAGACGGCGTGCTCGCGGGACGAGCCGGTGCCGAACTCGGGGCCGGCGACGAGAATCGACGCCCCCGCGTAGGCGGGGTTGTTGAGCACGAACGACGGGTCCTCCCGCCACGCGCTGAAGAGACCGTCGGCGAAGCCCGTCCGGGTCACCCGCTTGAGGTACACGGCGGGGATGATCTGGTCGGTGTCCACGTTGGACCGGCGCAGCGGCACGGCGGTGCCGGTGTGTGCGGTGAACTTGTCCATCTCTCGGCTGCCCTTCTACAGGTCGGCGGGGGCGGCCAGCCGGCCGACCACGGCGGTGGCGGCGGCGACCGGCGGGGACACCAGATGGGTACGTCCGCCCCGGCCCTGGCGGCCCTCGAAGTTGCGGTTGGATGTCGAGGCGGAGCGCTCCCCCGGCTTCAGCGTGTCGGGGTTCATGCCGAGACACATGGAGCAGCCGGCGAACCGCCACTCGGCGCCGGCGTCGGTGAAGACCTGGTGCAGCCCCTCGATCTCGGCCGCCTCCCGGACCGCGGCGGAGCCGGGGACCACGAGCATGCGTACGCCGTCGGCGACCCGGCGCCCGCGCAGCACCTCGGCGGCGGCCCGCAGGTCCTCCAGCCGGCCGTTGGTGCAGGAGCCGACGAAGACCACGTCCACCGCGAGGTCGCGCAGCGGCGTGCCGGGGGTGAGGTCCATGTACTCCAACGCCCGGCGGGCGGCCACCCGTTCCGGCTCGGTGACGAACTCCTCCGGGTCCGGCACGACCGCGCCCAGCGGCACGCCCTGACCCGGGTTGGTGCCCCAGGTGACGAACGGGGTGATCCGGCCGGCGTCCAGCGTCACCTCGGTGTCGAACGTCGCGCCGTCGTCCGTGGGCAGCGTCCGCCAGAACTCCAGCGCCGCGTCCCAGTCGGCCCCCTGGGGCGCGTGGGGCCGCCCCTTCAGGTACGCGAACGTGGTCTCGTCCGGCGCGATCATGCCCGCCTTGGCGCCCCACTCGATGGACATGTTCGCGATCGTCATCCGCCCCTCCATGGAGAGGTCCCGGATCGCCTCGCCCCGGTACTCGACGATGTGGCCGCGCCCGCCGCCGGTGCCCACCTGCGCGATCAGCGCGAGCACCAGGTCCTTCGCGGTGACGCCGGGGGCCAGCTCGCCGACGACGTTCACGGCCATCGTCCTCGGCCGGGCCTGGGGCAGCGTCTGGGTGGCCAGCACGTGCTCCACCTCGCTGGTGCCGATGCCGAACGCGAGCGCGCCGAACGCGCCGTGGGTGGCGGTGTGCGAGTCGCCGCAGACGATCGTCATGCCCGGCTGGGTGAGGCCGAGCTGCGGGCCGATGACGTGCACGATGCCCTGGTTCTCGTCGCCGAGCGGGTGCAGCCGCACGCCGAACTCGGCGCAGTTGCGGCGCAGCGTCTCGATCTGGGTGCGGGAGGTGGGGTCCGCGATCGTGAGCAGGTCGCCGCGCCGGGAGCGGAACGCCGGGTCGTCGTACCCGGTAGGGGTGTTGTGGTCCTCGGTCGCGATGGTCAGATCGGTCCGGCGGACGCCGCGACCGGCCAGGCGCAGGCCGTCGAACGCCTGCGGGCTGGTCACCTCGTGCAGCAGGTGCAGGTCGATGAAGAGCAGGTCCGGCTCGCCGGCGGCGGAGCGGACCACGTGCGCGTCCCAGACCTTCTCGGCCAGGGTCCTCGGTTGAGTGACTCCCACCATCTGGACATCCTAAATTCTGGGAGGTAAATTTCGGCTTGTGGGACACAGTATGAGCGGTGTCGGCGTTCTCGACAAGGCGGTGGTCATCCTGGCCGCCTGTGTCGACGGCGCCAGCCTGGCCGAACTCGTTGAACGCACCAAGCTGCCCCGGGCCACCGCGCACCGGCTGGCGCAGGCGCTGGAGATCCACCGGATGCTGGTCCGGGACACCCAGGGGCGATGGCGCCCCGGGCCACGCCTGGGCGAGCTGGCGAACGCGGCGCCGGACGTGCTGCTCACCGCCGCCGAGCCGCTGCTCGCCGCGCTGCGCGACGCCACCGGCGAGAGCGCCCAGCTCTACCTGCGCCGCGCCGACGAGCGGATCTGCGTGGCCGCCGCCGAACGCGCCAGCGGCCTGCGGGACACCGTCCCGGTCGGTTCGGTGCTGCCGATGGTCGCCGGCTCGGCGGCGCAGATCCTGCTCGCCTGGGAGCCACCGGAGGCGGTCATGCCGCTGCTGCCCCGCTCCAAGTTCACCGGCCGCACGCTGGCCGAGGTGCGCCGGCGCGGCTGGGCGCAGAGCGTCGCCGAGCGGGAGGCGGGCGTGGCGAGCGTCTCGGCCCCGATCCGCGACCGCACCGGCCGGGTGATCGCCGCGATCAGCATCTCCGGCCCGATCGAGCGCCTCGGCCGCCGTCCCGGCGAACGCCACGCCATGGCCGTCGTCCGGGCCGGCCAACGCCTCTCCGGCCTCTGACCCCCGCCGGGCGCAGAGGATCCCGGCGAAACGGCGAACGGCCCGCCTCGCGAGAGCGAGACGGGCCGTTCGGTGAGCTGTAGCCCCGACCGGATTCGAACCGGCGCTACCGCCTTGAGAGGGCGGCGTCCTGGGCCACTAGACGACGGGGCCAGGCACCTTTCCTGCTTCACCACCCTCGCGGGCGGTGCGGGAGTAGTCTAGCGGCACCGCTTCCGGCGCCGCCGCGGGGGGTCGCCCCCGCGAGGCTGCCGAGCACACCGGGGCCGAACAGCAGAACAGCCCGCCCCGAGAACGGGACGGGCTGACGGTGCTGTAGCCCCGACCGGATTCGAACCGGCGCTACCGCCTTGAGAGGGCGGCGTCCTGGGCCACTAGACGACGGGGCCAGAACTTTCGTGCACTCCGGCAGTGGCAACTGCCGGAATCCAGCGACCGGGATTCTCACGAACCCGCGGTTGCGCTGGGGTACCAGGACTCGAACCTAGACTAACTGAACCAGAATCAGTCGGGCTGCCAATTACCCCATACCCCATTGGCCCCTTGCGGCGCCGGGAATGAACTTTACCCTCCCACCGCCAGCAGGCCAAATCCAACCCCCCGAACCGCACCTGAGCTGCGGAAACAAGGCATCGGACGGATCAGGCGACCGGAACGACCGGGTTGCTGAGTTCCCCGATGCCCTCGATCCGCACGGTGACCGTATCCCCCTCGGTGAGCGGGCTAACCCCCGCCGGCGTGCCGGTGAGCACCACGTCGCCGGGCAGCAGCGTCATCACGTGCGAGATGTACGACACCAGACCCGGCACGTCGAACACCATGTCCTTGGTCCGGCCGAGCTGGCGCACCTCCATCTCCTCCGGATCGCGTCCCACCTCGCAGCGCACCTCCAGGTCGCGGACGTCCAGCCCGGTGGTGATCCACGGCCCGATCGGGCAGAACGAGTCGAAGCCCTTGGCCCGGGTCCACTGCCCGTCGGACCGCTGGAGGTCCCGAGCGGTGACGTCGTTGGCGCAGGTGTAGCCGAAGATGGCCCGCTCGGCGGCGGCCCGGTCGGCCCGCCGCGCGCCGGGGGCGCCGATCACCACGGCGAGTTCCGCCTCGTGCTCCACCTGCTTGGAGAAGATCGGCAACCGGATGGCGTCCCGGGGGCCGATCACCGAGGTGGACGGCTTGAGGAAGAGCAGCGGCTCCTTCGGCACCTCGCTGCCGTGCTCGGCGGCGTGCTCGGCGTAGTTGCGACCGACGCAGACCACCTTGCTCGGCAGGATCGGCGACAGCAGCCGGACGTCGGAGAGCGCCCAGCGGGCGCCGGAGAACTGGATCTGCCCGAACGGGTGGCCCTCGATCTCGGCGATGGTCAGGCCCTGCGGCCCGGCCTCCGGCTCGCCCTCGACGACCCCGAACGACATTCCCTTGGCATGAGCGAAACGAGCGATACGCACCGGGCCAATCTATCCCGCACCGGCCCGCCGGCCGCCGGAGACCGGCAGGTGATCCCGGCCTCGACCGGTGCGCCAGGATACGCCGGCTCCCGCCGACCGGGAGGAATATGCCGGCTTCGTACCCGCCCGGCGGGCCCCGGCCCATAGCTTCGGGTCCGGAGGTTCGTTGGTATGCCTGCATCGAGACGACACCACAGGACCCTGGCCGTGCTGGTGAACTGCCTCGGCGTGCTCGCCGCCGTGCCGGCGCTGCCCCCGGCGGCGCCCCGGGCGGTCGCCGCGCCCGCCCGGTCGGCCCCGCCACCGGCCCTGGCCGCCACGCCGGTCCGCCCGGTGGCGGCGGCCACCCCGATCCCGACCGGCGTGCCGGCGGTGCCCCCCGCGGTGCCGACCACCGGCCCGGCGCCGGTGCAGCCGTCGATGCCACCGGTGAGCCTGGCCGTCGGCGCCGCCGGCACCCCGGCGCCGGGGTACCGGATCGAGCTCCGCAACGCCGGCCCGGCGCCGGTCGAGACGATGGTCCGGCAGGAGCTGCCGACCGGGTCCCGGGCCACCTTGGTCACCGGCGGCGGGCAACGCACCGGCCCGGTCGGGGCGACCACCGGCGAGGTGACCTGGCGGCTGCGCCTGCCGGCGCGGAGCACCACCACGCTGCACACCGCGCTCGCGGTCACCGGCCAGGACCGTTCGGTGACGGCTCCCGCCTGCGTCTACGGCACCGACGGCACCCGCCCGTACGACTGCGCCACGGCGACCTGGGTGGGCGCGGCCACGGCCCCGACGGCGCCGGCGACGGCCGCCCCGGCCTGGCGCCGCCCGCCGGTGCTGCTGGCCGCGGCGACCGCGCTTCTGGTGCTCGTCGGCGGGGCGCTGTGGTGGACGGCGTGGCGCCGGCGGCGGGCTGCCCCGGCGGTGAGCGTCGCCAGGTCCGCCACGGGCCCGACCGGCCCGGTGGGCGCCGCCGGACCCGGTGCCGTCCCGCCCGGCCCACCGGTCGGCCGCGAGACGGGCGGCCCGACGGACCGGGGCACGGTCTACCCGCGCCCGGCGCTGCCGACGCCCACCGTCCGGCGTCGCCGCCCGCCGGTCTGGTTGACGGTCGGCGTGGCGGCGGCGGTACTGGCCGGCGTGGTCGGCGCGGCGGCCTGGACCGCGACCCAGCGGGTCGCCGCGATGGACACCACCAAGCAGCCGACCAGCGGCGCCTGGGTGGGCAGCAGCGTGACCGGAGCGCTCGGCGTGCCGCTGCGCGAGACCGCGTTCGAGTTCACCGTCTACCGGATGAGCTGCGGCACGGGCGTGGTGCCGGCGGCGCCGGCCGGCGGGCGGCCCTGCCTGGCCACGGTCGGCGTGCGCAACCTCACGTCGGAGCAGCAGACCTGGCACGGGCAGTTGCAGCGCGCGTACCTGCCGAGCGGCAACTGGGTGGCCGCGGACGAGGACGCCACCCGGGTGGCGAACCTGGGCCGGGACGTGTTCGCCCAACCGGTGGCCGCCGGCCGGCGGGTGCTGCTGCCGCTGGTGTTCACCGTGCGCGGGGCCGAGCCGCCGAAGCAGTTGGAGCTGCGCAGCGGCGTGTTCTCCGCCGGCGTGCGGGTGGACGTGGACTGACCGGGGACCGGCCGGCGGTCGTACCCTGGGTGCGTGACCGCCGCCCTCGCCCCCGCCGCCGTGCTCGACGCGGCCGACTGGCGGGCCCGCCGGCGCGACCACGAGGAACGGGTCGACGCCTGGCTGACGCCGCACCTGACCCGCCGCCGCACCGGCGTGAAGCACCCGGTGGAGGACTTCCTCTTCACCTACTACTCGCACCGGCCGGCCCAGCTGCGCCGCTGGCACCCGGGCGCGGGCGTGGAGCTGCGCGACGCCGACCCGGCCGGGTTCGGCCCGGACTACACCGCCGGCGCCGCCGGGCTCACGCTCGACACCGACCGGGTACGCACCCGCCGCGCCGAGTCGATCTCCTGGATCCGGACACTGCTGGCGGCGACCGCCTCCCGTCCGGCGCACCTCGGCTGCTTCGGCATGCACGAGTGGGCGATGGTCTACCGGCAGACCCAGGAGCAGGTGCGGCACAACGCCTGGCCGCTGCGGCTGAGCCCGGCGGCGACCGCGGCGGTGGTCGAGGAGCGCGGCGTGCGGTGCAGCCACTTCGACGCGTTCCGCTTCTTCACCGCGCCGGCCCGGCCGCTGAACGTGCTCCAGCCGACCCGGGAACGCCAGCACGCGCTGGAACAGCCGGGCTGTCTGCACGCCAACATGGATCTCTACAAATGGGCGTACAAACTCTCCCCGCTGGTGGCCTCGGAACTCGTGGCCGACTGCTTCGCGCTGGCGCGCGAGATCCGGACGCTGGACATGCGGGCCAGCCCGTACGACCTGGCCGACCTGGGCCACCCGCCGGTGCGGGTGGAGACGCCGGAGGGCCGGGCCGAGTACGCCGCCGCCCAGCGCGGGTTCGCCGAGCGGGCCGCCGGCCTGCGGGCCCGGCTGCTGGCCGCGCTGGACCACGTCGTCCCGGCCTGAGACCCGCTCGTCCCACGGCGGCTATGGCACTTTGCCGCGCCGAACCGACGCTGACGCTGTCGCGCGCCGGGCGTGTCGCGCGCCGGGAACAGACCCGCTGCGAGCGGTATGCCTCCTGGTCATAATTATGACCAGGAGGCATACCGGAAAACACCACGTCCTTCTCCTCGCCGGTCACGCATTGCGATCAACGTGGTCAACGCTGGTTCCGGCCGGAGGCAGCCCGGGTCAGCCGAGGGCGCACGCCGGCAGCGGCACCGGGTTTGGGACCGCGCCGTCGGCCAGGAAGCCGAACGTGGCCTCGGCACCCGGGGCCAGCGCGCCGTTCCAGGCCGCGCTCCGGGCCGTCACGGCGGTCCCGCCCTGCGCCACCTGGGCACTCCACGCCTGGGTGATCCGCTGCCCGCCGGTGAGCGCGAAGCGGACCACCCAGAAGGGGATCGACACGGCGCCGGTGTTGCGGACCGTCACCTCGGCCTGGAAGCCGCCCGGCCACTGACCGGCGATGCGCCAGGTGGCCGTGCAGCCGCCGACCGTGGGCGTCGGCGACGGGCTGTCGGTCGGGTACGTCGGACCGGTCGGCGTCTGGCTCGGCGTCGGCGTCGGCGAGGTCGGCGTCGGCGAGGTGGTCGGGCTCGGTGGGGTGGTCGGGGTGGTCCCGCGCAACGCGGCGGTCAGCGCCGGGTACCACCGGTCGGACATCTTCTGGTCACCGGCGGCGTTGGGGTGCACCCCGTCGTACGTGTCGGTGGCGGTGTTGAAGCCGGTCCACTGGTCGACCACCACGATCGGCGAGGCGGCGGTGGTCTTCCCCGCCGCCCAGCCGTCGATGGCGGCGTTGAGCGCCACGGTCCGCTGCCCGCACTCCGGGCAACTCGCCGGGTTCATCGGGATGATCTTCGCGACCAGCACCGTGGTGGCCGGGTTGGCGGCCCGCATCTGGTCCACCAGCTTCGAGTACGCGGCCAGGATGGTGCTCGGCGCGATGTTGCTCCACACGTCGTTGGTACCGAGGTGCATGAGCACCACGTCGGGGTGGGTGGCGGCGAGCCAGCCCGGCAGCAGGTTCTGGTTGGCGATGTTGGTCGCCAGGTAGCCACCGTGCCCCTCGTTGTCGCCGTCGTAGGGCACGCCGCAGCCCTGGGGGCCGAGCGTGCCGACGAAGTCGACGTCGGTGTGGCCGGTGGACTGGAGCCGGTTCCAGAGCACGGCCCGCCAGCAGCCGGGCGATCCGGTGATGGAGTCGCCGAGCGGCATGACCCGGATCGGGGCGGCCGCGGCGGCGGCCGGTGGGGTGACGGAGACGAGGGTGAGACCGAGGGCGAGGGCGGGCAGCAGCGCGGCGACCGCGGTCAACGCGGCGCGCAGGCGGATTCGGGGCATGCGTACGGGACTCCTGTCACGTGACGATGGTCGGTGACGGCCCTGACGCTCCCGTACGCATTGAAGCGCTTCGAAGCCTGTGATTCAACCCCCGGACAGCGGTCAGTCGCCGTCCACCCGGCGGTCGCGCTTGCGCTGGGACTGCCGCTTCTTCTCGGCCAGCCGGCGTTCCTTCGCGCCCCGGGACGGACGGGTCGGCCGGCGCGGCTTGGGCGGCGGGGCGACCGCCTCGCGCAGCAGCGCGGTCATCCGCTCCCGGGCCGCCTCCCGGTTGGCCAACTGGGCGCGGTGCTCGCTGGCGGTGACCGTCAGCACGCCGTCGACCAGTCGGCCGGCGAGCCGGCCCAGGGCCCGTTCCCGCAGCGCGGGCGGCACGCTGGGCGAGCCGGCCAGGTCGAAGCTCAGCTCCACCCGGGAGTCGGTGGTGTTGACGCCCTGCCCGCCCGGCCCGGACGACCGGGAGAACCGCTCGCGCAGCTCGGCGGCGGGCACCACGAGCCGGTCGGTCACCCGGAGTCCGTCGTCCACGCCCCGAGGCTAGCGCCCCGGAAGGTGGCTCGGGGTCGGGGTGCCGGTCGGGGCCGGACCGGCCCGCTCCTGACCGGCGCCGGACGCCGCGTACGCGGCGGCGCCGACCAGCAGCAGGGCGATCACGGCGAGCTTGACGGCCACGCCCCGGATCGCGGCCCAGGCGTTGCGCCGCGCGCCCGGCACGCTGGTACGGACCGTCTGGTAGTCCTTCCAGCCGCGCTTGGCACGGGCGTACGACGCGCCGACTCCGGCGCCGATGACCAGGCCCACCAGGAGGAGGGCCGCGATGACAGCTTGCTCCACCTCCGCCAGTATCCATACTCAGCGTAATATTTCCATGGTCCGATGGTCCCACGCCGGATATCCGACAGTTCCGGCTTGTCCGCGCAGCTCAGCCGCCCCGGCCGATGATCGTGTCGGCGGTCTGCTGCACCTGGTCGATCGGGATGGCGAAGCCGATGCCGATCGAGCCGTTCCCGTCGATGGTGGCGATGGCGGTGTTCACGCCGACCACCTCCCCGCGCGCGTTCACCAGCGGCCCGCCGGAGTTGCCCGGGTTGATGGAGGCGTCCGTCTGCACCGCGGTGTGCCGGCCGTTGCCGATCCGGACCTGCCGGTTGAGCGCGCTGACGATACCGGCGGTGACCGTGCCGGCGAGCCCGAGCGGCGAACCGACCGCGAGCACCGGCTCGCCCACCCGGGTCCCGTTCGGCTTCGCCAGCGGCAGCGGCGGCAACCCGGCCGACGCGGGCACCTTGAGCACGGCCAGGTCGCTGTCCGGCGCCCGGCCCACCACCTCGGCGGCGATCCGGCGCCCGTCCGAGGTCTCCACCGTCACCGGGCCGGCGCCGCCCCGGGCCAGGATGTGGTCGTTGGTGACGATGTGCTGCTCGTTGTCGATGGCGAAGCCGGAGCCGGACGCTCCCGCGCCGGACCTCCCGCCGACCATCACCGACACCACCCCGGGCACCGTCTTGCCGGCGGCGGTGACCAGCTCGGCCGGCACCGGCGCGGCGGAGGCCGCGGACGGGCCGGGTGCGCCCCGGTCGGCCGCCCAGGTGCCGGCCGCCGCGCCGGAGACGGTGGAGAGCGCCACCACCGCCGCCGCGCTCAGCAGCCGGCCCGACCAGCTCCGTCGCCCCGCCGGCCCGGCCGATCCGGGTACGCCGTCGTGACCGCGTCCGTCCGGGTCCAGCTCCGGGGAGACGAACCACGGGCCGCGCGGCTCGCCGAGTCCGGTCTGCACTGCCATGCCTGGCTCCTCACGTGTCGTGCGTCGTCCGGTCCGGATGTGCGGGTCAGGGCAGCCGGGAGAACCACCGCAGCGAGCCGGCGGCGGCGCCCATGGCCAGGACCAGCCCGAACCCGATGAAGCGGGCCGAGATGTCCTGCCGTTCCGTGCGGTAGCCGACCGAGGTGCCGATGTCCTCGTAGACGTCCTTCAGCTCGCGGCTGGTCGACGCCTCGTGGAAGCCGCCGCCGGTCGCCTCGGCGACCGCCTTGAGCGTCTGCCCGTCCACCGGCACCTGGATCGCCCGGCCGCCCCGGTCCACCGACCCGCCGGGCGTGCCGAACGAGATGGTGTGCACCGGCACCTTGGCGGCCACCGCCTGGTCCGCGGCCTCCATCGGGTCCATCCCGGAGGTGTTCGCGCCGTCGGAGAGGATGATGATCCGGGCCGGCGGCGGGTTCTTGGCGGCGCTGGCGTCCAGGCTCTTCACCGCGCCGAGCGAGGTGCTGATCGCCTCGCCGATGGCGGTGCCCTGCACGCCGGTGATCCCCTCGGCGAGCCGCTGGATCCCCTCGTGCAGCGCCTCCCGGTCGGTGCTCGGCGGCACCAGCACCGCCGCGCTGCCGGCGAACGCGACCAGGCCGACGTTGAACTCGTCCGGCAGCCCGTCGACGAACTTCCGGCCGGCCTCCTTGGCCGCGGTGAGCCGGTCCGGGTCCACGTCACCGGCGAGCATCGAGGTGGAGACGTCCACCGCGACCATCACGGTGGCCCGCTCCCGGGGCACCCGCACCTCCGCCTCGGGCCGGGCGAATCCGACCACCAGCAACGCCAGCATGGCGAGGAAGAGCCCCGCCGGCACGTGCCGGCGCCAGGCCGGCCGGCGCGGCGCGACCCGGTCCAGCAGGCGCAGGTTGGTGAAGCGGACCGCGTACCGGCTCTGCCGGCGCTGGCGCATCAGGTAGCCGGCGACCAGCGCGGCGACCACGAGCAGCAGCCAGAGGCGCGCGGGTGACTGCCAGTTCATGCCGCACCGCCCCGGGCGGTGGCCAGCCGACGCTGCTCGTGCACGTGCCGGATCACGTCCGCGCACCAGTCCCGGTCGGTGCGCAGCGTCAGGTGGGTGGCGCCGGCCCGGCGCAGGGCCCGACGCACCTGGTCGCGCTGCCCGGCGGCGGCGTGCGCGTACCGCTCGCGCAGCACCGGGTCGCCGGTCCACACCTCGCGGTGCCGCCCGCTCTCCGGGTCGACCAGGGTGATCAGCCCGACGTCGGGCAGCTCCAGCTCGCGCGGGTCGGTCACCTCCACGGCGAGCACCTGGTGCCGGACCGCCAGCCGGCGCAGCGCGGTCGCCCACGGCGGGGGCGCGTCCGGGTCGTCCGGCAGGTCGTCCAGGAAGTCGGAGACCACCACCACCAAGCCGCGCGAGGTGGCGACGCGCTGCACCCCGGCCAGACCGTCGGCCAGGCCCGGCGTCGGGGCGTCGGGGCCGCCGTCGGCCCGTCCGACCGCGCGCGCGTCCGGCCGCTCACCGGTACGCGGGGCGCCGAGCAACGCGCGGAGCAGCCCGAGCAGATGGGTCCGACCGCTGCGGGCCGGGAACCGGCGCAGCCCGTCCGGGGCGAGCACCTGGGCGCCGAGCCGGTTGCCCACGCCGGCGGTGAGGAAGCCGACGCAGGCCACCGCCGCCACCGCCAGTTCGCGTTTGTCCAGTGTGGCGGTGCCGTACTCCATGCTGGGGCTGGCGTCGACGAGCAGCCAGGTGGTCAACTCGCGGTCGGCGTCGACCTCCCGCACGTGCGGAACGGTGGTGCGGGCGGTGACCGCCCAGTCCATCCGGCGTACCTCGTCCTCGCCGGGGCGGTACTCGCGACTGCCGGCCGCCTCGCTGCCGGGGCCGGGCAGCAGGCCCCGGTACCGGCCGTGCAGCAGGCCGTCGAGCCGCCGGGTCACGATCAGCTCCAACCGGCGCAGCCGCTGGTCGGGGGCGAGGTCGGCGAGGCCGGGACCGGCCGGCGCGGGAGCGGTGCGGCGGGTCACGCCGCCGCCAGGTCCGCCGCCGCCGGCGCCGGACCGGTCACCAGCCGGGGCGGGGGCACCGCCTCGACCAGCCGGCGCACCAACTCCTCGCCGGTGACACCGTCGGCCACCGCGTCGAAGGAGAGCACCAGCCGGTGCGCCAGCACGTCCACCGCCAGGTCCCGGATGTCCTCGGGGAGCACGTAGTCCCGGCCGTGGATCAGCGCGTGCGCGCGGGCGGCGGCGACCAGGCCGAGCGTGGCCCGGGGGCTGGCCCCGTACGCCAACAGCGGCGCGACCTCGGGCAGGCCGAACCGGCCCGGGTCCCGGGTGGCGAGGATGAGTCGGACCACGTACTCGGCGAGCGCGTGGTGGACGAAGACGTCGGCGGCGCGGCGTTGCAGTTCCCGCAGCCGGACCGGGTCCAGCACCGGGCGCGCGGTGGGTCGCTCGGTGCTCATCCGGTAGAGGATGGCCAGCTCGTCGGCGTCGCTCGGGTAGTCGACCACGACCTTCATGAGGAACCGGTCGCGTTGCGCCTCGGGCAGTTGGTAGACGCCCTCCGACTCGATCGGGTTCTGGGTGGCCAGCACCAGGAACGGGTCGGGCACCGGCCAGCTCCGTCCGGCGATGGAGACCTGCCGCTCGGCCATCGCCTCCAGCAACGCGGACTGCACCTTGGCCGGGGCGCGGTTGATCTCGTCGGCGAGCACCAGGTTCGCCATGATCGGTCCCAGCTCCACGTCGAACGCCTCGGTGGAGGCCCGGTAGATCCGGGTGCCCACGATGTCCGACGGGACCAGGTCGGGCGTGAACTGGATCCGGGAGAACGTGCCGCCGACCACTGTGGCGAGTGTCTGCGCGGCCAGCGTCTTGGCCACTCCCGGCACGCCCTCCAGCAGGCAGTGACCGTCGGCGACGAGCGCGGTGAGCAGGCGGTCGACGAGCCGATCCTGCCCGACGATCACGCGTTTGACCTCGAAGAGGGTCTGGTCCAGCTCGACGCCGCTCGCGTCCGCATCGACCGGGCTGGGCACGCTGGCCAGGGTGTCCGAGATGTCCGTCACGGTGCTTGCTTCCCGGGCCGGACGGCCGACAAACGTCGGATTATCCGGCCCAGGTCGGCCCGGTCCGGGCCGGACCGGGAGGACCTCGCCGAGCGGGCGGGAACGGCGCGAAGCGGCGTCCGGGGCACCGGACCGGGACGGAACACGACACCGGCCCCCGCCGTGGCGGGGGCCGGTGTCCGGCGGGGCGGGTCAGTTCGTGACCACGAGGTGGAACGGGCGCGGCGAGAAGATGCCGACGGAGTTGCGGGTCTGCACGAAGACCCCGTTCGGCGTCAGCAGCCGCGGCGCGACGGAGACCTCGCCGGCCGGCGGGACGTTCGCCGAGTCGTTGGTGCCGACGGTCGCCACGTACGCCTTCTGGCTCACGTCGTAGTCGAGCAGCACCTGGAACTGCCCCGGCGACACGCCCGGCCCGGGCGGGAACCGGAACGCGGAGACCACGTTGCCGGAGTGCTGGAGCAGCACGCCGGTGGACGACACCACCGCCCAGGCGACCTGCCCGGGAGCCGGCGGGGCCAGCGTGGCCCGCATGGCGGACCGGGCGGCCTGCCGCTCGGCCGGGCTGACCGCCGGCTGCTGCCCGGCGGATTGGGTGGGCTGGCCGGCCTTCGACTCCGGCTGGGCGGCGACCGCGATCCCGCCACCGGCCACGGTGAGGGCGAGCGCGGCGAGCGCCACCACCGTCGCCTTCCGCTTGAAGAATGTAGCCATGACTGATCTCCCTCTTTTGACCGTGGTGATGAAACGGCGCGAGCAATTGCGGGACATCGGGTTCCCGCAGTGGAGAGCACGGCCGCTGAGCTGGCCTTACTACGAAGCATTGGGATGTCTCAACCAGGTGGAACCTAACACCGGAAAATGGGGCGGTCAATAGCGTTAATCGCGTGTCCGACGCACCTCGAAAGCCGTCCTGAAATTGTGAGAAGGCAACGCTCGACCATTCACGAAATTGCTTCGCGGGACACCGGACCGACCCGTCCGCCGGTACGCTCACCGCCATGATCACCATGGACGCTCCCCCGCGCGGCGGCACCCGACGCAGCCGGTGGACGACGGTGGCGTGCTGGCTGGCGGTCGCGCCGGTGGCCGCCTGGGCGGTGCTGCGGCTGGCCGGGCTGGAACGCGGCCCGCTGGTGCTGACGACCGCCTTCACGCCGTACGTCGCCGCGGTGGCGCCGGTGGTCGCGGGGCTGGCGCTCGCGCTGCGGCGCCACGCGCCCGCGGTGGTCGCGGCGCTCGCCACGCTGGCGCTGGTCGGCGCCGTGGCGCCGCGTGCGGTCGCCGACGACCAGCCGCCCGCCGACGGACCGACGCTGCGGCTGCTCACCGCCAACCTGCGCCTGGGCTCGGCCGACCCGGCCCGGCTGGTGGCCCTGGTCCGCGTGCACCGGGTGGACGTGCTCACCGTGCAGGAGCTCAGCCCGCAGCTCGCCGCCGACCTGGACCGGCTCGGCCTGGCCACGCTGCTGCCGTACCGGTCGCTGAGCCCGGAGGTGGGCTCCACCGGCTCCGGTCTGTACGCCCGCCATCCGCTGCACGACCCCGGCTACCGACGCCATCGGCGATATTTCCTCACCCAGGCGTACGCCACGCTGACGGTGCCGGGCGCGCCGCCGCTGCGGGTGGAGTCGGCGCACCCGGGCGCGCCGTACATCCTCGACGCGGTGCCGCAGTGGTGGACCGACCAGCGCGCGCAGCCGCCGGCCACCCCGACCGCCGGGCTCAGTGTGCTGGCCGGCGACTTCAACGCCACGCTGGACCACGCCACCGTGCGCCGCCTGATCGCGACCGGCTACACCGACGCCGCCGACGCGGTCGGGGCCGGGCTCGCCGGCACCTGGGGCCCGTACGACGGCGACCCGATCCCGCCGGTCACCATCGACCACGTGCTTGTCGACCGGCGCATCGCGGTCCGCGCCGTCGACGTCTGGCCGGTGCCGGGCAGCGACCACCGGGCGGTGCTGGCCGAGCTGCGCCTGCCGGCGGCGTGAGCGGGGCGCGGGCCCCCGCCTCAGGCGTTCAGCCGGGCCCCCGCCTTGTCCAGGCCGTAGGTGAGCGCGTCGACGAGCGCGTGCCAGCTCGCCTCCACCACGTTGGGGTGCACGCCGACCGTGGTCCAGTCCCGGCCCGCGCCGGCGGTCTCCACCAGCACCCGGGTCACCGCGCCGGTGCCGTGGCTGCCCTCCAGGATGCGCACCTTGTAGTCGGCCAGCTCGAACTCCCGCAGCTCCGGGTAGTGCCGGGCCAGCCCGGACCGCAGCGCCTCGTCGAGCGCGTTGACCGGGCCGTTGCCCTCGGCGGTGGCGATCACCCGCTCGCCGCGTACCCGGATCTTGACGGTCGCCTCGGAGACCACCGCGCCGTCCTCGCGGTGCTCGACAAGCACCCGGTACGACTCCAGCGCGAACGGCCGGGCCGGCGCGGCGTCCGGCAGCTCGGAGCGGACCAGCAGCTCGAACGAGGCGTCGGCGGCCTCGAACGACCAGCCGTCGGCCTCCAGCTCCTTGACCCGGCCGGTGACCCGGGAGAGCGCCTCCGGATGGCCGGCCAGGTCCAGACCCAGCTCGCGGCTCTTGAGCTCGATGCTGGCCCGGCCGGCCATCTCGGTCACCAGGATCCGCATGTCGTTGCCCACCACGGCGGGGTCCACGTGGTTGTAGAGCAACGGGTCGACCTTGATCGCGCTCGCGTGCAGCCCCGCCTTGTGGGCGAAGGCGGCGGCCCCGACGTAGGCCTGGTGGGTGTCGGGGGCGATGTTGGCGATCTCGGCGATGGCGTGCGAGACCCGCACCATCTGTTCCAGGCAGCCCTCCGGTAGGACGGGCATGCCGAGCTTGAGCTGGAGGTTGGCGACGATCGCGAACAGGTCCGCGTTGCCGGGGCGCTCGCCGTACCCGTTGGCGGTGCCCTGCACGTGCCGGACCCCGGCCTCGACCGCGGCGATCGTGTTCGCCACCGCGCAGGCGGTGTCGTTCTGGGCGTGCATGCCCAGCCGCTCGGGTGCCACGCCGGTCCGCGCGGCCAGGTCCTCGATCGCGGCGGTGACCTGGGAGGGCAGCATGCCGCCGTTGGTGTCGCAGAGCACGAACCGCTCGGCGCCGGCGGCCATCGCGGTCGCCACCACGGCGGCGGTGTAGCCGGGGTCGTGGCGGAAGCCGTCGAACGTGTGCTCCCCGTCGACGAACACCCGCCGCCCCTGCGCCACCAGGTACGTGACGGTGTCCCGGACCATCGCCAGGTTCTCCTCGGCGGTGGTGCGCAGCGCGCGCTCGACGTGTCGCAGGTCCGCCTTGGCGACCAGCGCCACGGCCGGGGTCCCCGCGTCGAGCAGCCCGCGCACCTGCGGGTCGTCGGAGACCGCCAGGCCGGCCTTGCGGGTGGCGCCGAACGCGACCAGGACGGCGTGCCGCAGGTCCAGCTCCGTGCGGGCCCGGCGGAAGAACTCGGTGTCCTTGGGCACCGCGCCCGGCCAGCCGCCCTCGATGAAGCCGACCCCGAGGTCGTCGAGCAGGCGGGCCACCGCCAGCTTGTCGACCACCGAGTAGCTGAGCCCTTCACGCTGGGCGCCGTCGCGCAGCGTCGTGTCGTACACCTGGAAGGTCATCGGAGTCCTCTTCTCGTGCCTGGGGAGAGCAACAAAAAGACCCCCCGCGAAATGCGGGAGGTCGGCGCGCTCGGCGAGGGAAGCCGGCGCGCTAGCTGCTAATGATCAGGACGGAGCTGGTCACGACCGGTACTCTGCCACCTCCGCCGCGTGTTGGGAGGGGTAATCCACATTCCGGGATGCGGGCAAGGATTGAAAAGTCGGCCAACGGGTATGAACCGGCTCAGCAACGACACATTCACTCCATGACGGCCGACCGGCCGGGACAGGAGTCACCCCTATGGACAGGCTCGACCCGCACACCACGCACGGCACCACCGACCCGGTCGCCGACGGCGGCCAGGGCGCCTACGCCGGCGGCGCGCCCGCCGGCGCGTTCGACCCCTGGCGTTACCGCGACGAGGCCGGCGTGGCCAGCGCCGACCTCACCGGCTACAAGGTCGAGGCCACCGACGGCAGCATCGGCAAGATCGACAAGGCGAGCCACGAGGTCGACGACAGCTACCTGGTGGTCGACACCGGCCCGTGGATCTTCGGCAAGAAGGTCATGCTCCCGGCCGGCACGGTGAACCGCGTCGACCACGACGACCGGAAGGTCTTCGTCGACCGGGACAAGGACCAGATCAAGGCGGCCCCGGAGTACGACGAGAGCAACCACGCCGACCCGGCCTACCGGGACAAGCTCGGCGGTTACTACGGCGAGAACTACTCCGCGCTGCCGCCGGACGGCCCGGCCCGGATCTGAGACAGCACCGGCCACGGCCGGCGGGGCACACCGATGCCGCCGCCGGCCGTTACCGTGTCAGGGGTGGATGCCCCGGAGACCCCCTTCCCCGCCCTGTTCAACTTCCGCGACGTCGGCGGCTACCCCGCCCGCGACGGGCGCGCCGTCCGACGCGGTCGGCTCTACCGCTCCGACTCCCTGCACCGCATCGACGAGACCGACCGGGCCGCGTTCACCGCGCTCGGCATCCGCACGGTGATCGACCTGCGCCGGCCGACCGAGGTGGCGCGCGACGGCCGGGTGCCCGACTACGACGGGCTCGTCTACCGGCACATCCATCCCGAGCACGCGGACTGGGCCGCCCAGCAGTTCGAGTCCTCCGGCGTCGACCTGGCCCGCTACCTCGCCGACCGGTACGCGGACCTGGCCCGCACCGGCACGGCGGGGCTGGCCGAGGCGGTCGGCCTGATCGCCGACAGCGCCAACGCCCCGGTGGTGGTGCACTGCGTCGCCGGCAAGGACCGCACCGGCATCGTCTGCGCGCTCACGCTGGCCGTGCTCGGCGTGGCCGACGACGACATCGTCGCGGACTACGCGCTCAGCACCGCCGCCTCGGAACGGTTCAGCGCCTGGGTGCGGGCCACCCTGCCGGACGCGGAGGAGCTGCCGCCGCCGTTCCTGGGCTCCCCCGCCGAGGCGATGGAGCTGTTCCTCGCCGAGCTACGCGCCGGCCACGGCTCGGTCGAGGGCTACCTGACGCACGCCGGCGTCACCGAGGCCCAGCTCGACGCGCTCCGCACCCACCTTCTGGAATGACGTGTCGACAAGGAGTTGGCGTCCGGCGCCGGACCGGGCGGACGCCAACTCCTTGCTCACGCCTCCGGGGTCGTCAGAGCACCCGGGTGACCCAGTTGTGGGGGTCGGCGGCACGGCCGCGCTGGATGTCGACCAGCCGCTGCCGCAACGCCATGGTGGTGCGGCCCGGCTCGCCGCCGCCGATGAGGAACTCGCCGTCCGGGAAGCGCACGCCGCCGATCGGGGTGATCACGGCGGCGGTGCCGCAGGCGAAGACCTCGCGCAGCCGGCCGCTGGCCGCGTCCGCCTGCCAGTCGGCGAAGCTGACCGGACTCTCCCGGACCGTGTGCCCGGCCTCGGCGGCCAGCGACAGGATCGCGTCGCGGGTGATGCCCGGCAGGATCGTGCCGCCCAGCGGCGGCGTGACCACCGTGCCGTCGTCGTAGACGAAGAAGACGTTCATGCCGCCCAGCTCGTCGACGAACCGCCGCTCGACCGCGTCCAGGAAGACCACCTGGTCGCAGCCGGCCTCGATCGCCTCGGCCTGGGCCGCCAGCGACGCGGCGTAGTTGCCGCCGCACTTGGCCGCGCCGGTGCCGCCGGGCGCGGCCCGGGTGTAGTCCGGCGAGACCCAGACCGTCACCGGCTTCACCCCGCCGGCGAAGTAGGCGCCGGCCGGCGACGCGATGACGCAGTAGAGGTATTCGTTGGCCGGGCGCACGCCGAGGAAGACCTCGCTGGCGAACATGAACGGCCGCAGGTAGAGGCTGCCGTCCTCCTGCTCCGGAATCCACTCCCGGTCGATCTCGACCAGCCGGCGCAGCGACTCCACGAACGTCTCCGGCGGCAGCTCCGGCATGGCCAGCCGGCGGGCGGACGCCACGAAGCGGGCCGCGTTGGCCTCCGGGCGGAACATGGTCACCGCCCCGTCACCGGTGCGGTACGCCTTCAGGCCCTCGAAGATCTCCTGCGCGTAGTGCAGCACGGCGGCGGCCGGGTCCATCGGGATCGGGGCGCGCGCCTCGATGCGGGCGTCGTACCAGCCCTTGCCGTCGGCGTAGCGGATGGTGACCATGTGGTCGGTGAACACCCGGCCGAACCCCGGGTTCGCCAGCAGGGCGGCCCGGTCGGCGGCGGATACCGGCGCGGGATTCGGACGGGTCTCGAAATCGAGCTTGTCACCACCGCTCATCGCGCTGACCTCCCTGCGGGTCCACGGCATGCGGGGTCGCACACCGACGTCACTGGTGCCAGAAACTTACCCCGAACGGTCGTTCAGCGGATAGCTCCGACCCCGCACATCGACGATGCCAATCGGGGGGAGCTGGCCCGGAAACGGGTCTGGCGGCCCGGTTCCGGGCCGCCAGGAGGGATCGGCCCGGTCAGGCTACCGCGTGGGCGGCGAGCCGGTCGCCGACCTCGTCGGTGCGCAGCGGCGTGCCGGGGGTACGCCCGGACAGCTCGGCGGCGACCGCGGCGGTGACCCGCGCGGCGGCGTCGGCGTGGCCGAGCTGGTCGAGCAGCAGCGCGGCGGAGAGCACGGCGGCCACCGGGTCGGCGACGCCCTTGCCGGCGATGTCCGGCGCGGAGCCGTGCACCGGCTCGAACATCGACGGGTAACGCCCCTCCGGGTTGATGCAGCCGCTGGCGGCCAACCCGATGCCGCCGGTCACCGCGGCGGCGATGTCGGTGAGGATGTCACCGAAGAGGTTGTCGGTCACCACCACGTCGTACCGGGACGGGTTCGTCACCAGGAACATCGCGGCGGCGTCGACGTGCTGGTACTCCGTGGTCACGTCGGGGTGCTCGGCGGCCACCTCGGCGAAGGCGCGGGACCACAACGAGCCGGCGTGGGTGAGCACGTTGGTCTTGTGCACCAGCGTGACCTTGCGCCGCTCCCGGCGGCCGGCCCGGGCGAACGCGTCCCGGATCACCCGCTCGACGCCGTGCCGGGTGTTCAGGCTCTCCTCGGTGGCCACCTCGGCCGGGGTGCCCCGGTGCAGGCTGCCGCCGGCGCCCGCGTAGAGCCCCTCGGTGCCCTCGCGGACCACCACGAGGTCCACCTCGCCGGGCTTGACGGCCGCCAGCGGGCCGGTCACGCCGGGCCAGAGCCGGGACGGCCGGAGGTTCACGTACTGGTCGAAGGCGAAGCGGAGCTTGAGCAGCAGGCCGCGCTCCAGCACGCCGGGCGGCACGGTCGGGTCGCCGACGGCGCCGAGCAGGATGGCGTCGTGACCGGCCAGCTCGTCGAGGACGCTGTCCGGGAGCACCTCGCCGGTGCGGTGCCAGCGCGCGGCGCCGAGGTCGTACTCGGTGGCCTCGATGCCGGGCAGCACGGCGTCGAGGACCTTGCGGGCCTGCCCGACCACCTCGGGACCGATGCCGTCACCGGCCACCACCGCGATGCGTGCCACCTGGCGCTCCTCACCTCGTCGTTCTGCGCAACGGTACGTCGCCGTCCCGCCTCCCGGTACGAGTCTTCCACCATCCGGGAAGCCCGATGCACAGGAGGCTCCCAGCCGGCATTCATGGTGCGGTCATCTCCACTGCTTAGGGTCGAGTCGACCGGGTCGACGGGAGCCCGGCACCGGCATCGCCGCGACGCTGCGGCGGCCAGCGAGGGGGCGGGTGTCATGCGGATCGACCAGCGGCGGGCACACTGGGCGGACGAACAACCCCGGACCCGCTGGGTCGACCAGACCGGATTCCGCCAGCCCCGCCCCGACCTGCGCCTCGGCGCCCGCAGCCACCGGGTGGAGCGCGACGGCACCACCCCCTACGACCGGATCAGCGTCCGGCACACCGTCAGCACCTCCACCGCGGAGTACACGCTGCTGCTCAACGCGCCGGACTGGTTCGGTCACCGGGGCGTCGGCGAGGCGCTCCGCGACGCCGTCGCCGAACTGCGCGCCGTCGACCTCACCTTCGGCCCGAACCAGCCGGACAGCCTGGTGTCGCGGCTGCGGCGCGACGAGATCAGCCCCGACTCGTACCCTCCGCTGGCCGACCTGGTGGACCGCTGCGCCGCCATGCGGGCGGCGACCGACGGGTGGTTCGACGCCTGGGCGGTGCCGGGCGGCTTCGACCCGGGCGGCCTGCTCGGCGGCTGGGCGGTGGAGCGGGCCGCGGCGCGGTTGCGGGCCGCCGGCATCCACGACTACGCCGTGCTCAGCGGCGCCGACCTGACGGTACGCGGCCACGCCGCGCACGGCGGCCCGTGGCGGGTCGCGGTGCACCACCCGACCGAGGCGCGCCGGTCGCCGCTGGTGCTGGAGATGACCGCCGGCGCGGTCGGCACCTCCGGGGTCACCGGGCGGCGGGGGCACGTCGTCGACCCGCACACCGGGGAGCCGACCGAACGACTGGTCGCCGCCACCGTGGTCGGCCCGGACCTGGCGATCGCCGACGCCTACGCCACCGCCCTGTACGCCGCCGGCCCGGCCGGCCTGGCCTGGTTCCGCGACGGCTCGGACTACCGCGCGCTCTTCGCGCACCAGCGCCGCTGACGCGCGGTCGCGCCCCGCTCGCATCCGGGGCGTGGAACCGCGATCGGCCCCCGCGGTCTCGGCAACGACCGTGGGGGCCGGTCAGCGACGAATGCGCGTGGCTCGCGCAATCGAGGGGTGCGGGCCGACAAGCCGGGCACCCGACCGCGTCACCCGAAGACGGGCCGGGACATCGACTCAGCCGGAAACCGCACCGGTACGCTAGCGAATCGACGCAACTCGACGCAAGAGTCTCCACAGCGGACGCCGCCGGAGCGGTGTCGACAATCAGCAGGTGAACCCTCGGGGCGGGGCGGAAGTGACGCCGGCCGCCCGGGATGGCACGCTGTCCGCCGTGAGTTTCGATCTGAGCGTGTGGGCCCTGCCGAACGGGGCCACCCCGGAGCAGGTGCGAGCGGCCGTGCGGCAGTGCCGCGAGGGATGGCACGGCGAGCAGCACCCCGACCCGCGCGTGGTCGGCTTCTACCGGGCGATCACGGCGAGCTACCCCGACCGGCCGGCCCGACCGGGCACGCCGTGGGAGGTCGCACCGCTGCACGCGGCCGCCGACCACGTCGAGATGAACCTGCACCCCGCCTGCCCGGACCAGGTCCTGTTGGACATCGAGCGGCTGGCCGGCGAACACGACCTGATGCTCTTCGACGCGCAGGACGGCTCGGTCTACCCGCCGCCCGCCCGCGTCCGGTCCTGACCGACGCGACCGGCGTCGCCGCACGACGAAGGGCCCGGCCGAAGCGGCCGGGCCCCGATCCGTCCGGTGCGGACTACTCGTCGCGCAGGTCGGCCGCGCTGGCCGCGACCGCGCCGATCGAGTCGGCCGCGGAGGTGAGCAGGTCGGCGCCGAGCGCCTGGTCGACGGTGAGCGTCATCAGCGTCTCGCCGCCGGCCTCCCGCCGGGCCACCTGCATGGCGGCGATGTTGACGCCGGCCTCGCCGAGCAGCGTGCCGACCGTGCCGACCACGCCGGGCCGGTCGACGTAGCGCAGGAAGACCAGGATGCCCTCCGCGCCGATCTCCACGTCGAAGCCGTCCACCTCGGTCAGCTTGAGCACGTCCCGGGCCCCGGTGTGCACCGCCGTGCCGGAGACCCGGACGGTCCGCCCGTCCGGCAGCGCGCCGCGCACCGTCACCAGGTTCGGGTGGTCCACCGTCTCGGTCGGCGTGGCCAGCGTGACCTCGACGCCCCGCTCGGCGGCCAGGTGCGGCGCGTTGACGTAGGTGACCTGCTCCTCCACCACGGAGCTGAACAGCCCCTTGGTGGCGGCGAGCTTGAGCACCGACACGTCGTGGCTGGCGATCTCGCCGCGCACCTCGACGGTGACGCTGGCGGCCACGCCGCCGGCCAGCGCGGTGAACGCCCGGCCCAGCTTCTCGGCCAGCGGCAGCAGCGGCCGGACGTCCTCGGCGACCACGCCGCCGGCCTGCACGTTCACCGCGTCCGGCACGAACTCGCCCTGGAGCGCGAGCTTGACGCTCTTCGCCACGGCCAGACCGGCCTTGTCCTGCGCCTCGTTCGTGGAGGCGCCCAGGTGCGGGGTGGCCACCACGTTGTCGAACGCGAACAGCGGCGACGAGGTGCAGGGCTCCTTGGCGTACACGTCGACGCCGGCGCCGGCGACCCGGCCCTCCGCGATCGCGTCGGCGAGCGCCTGCTCGTCGACCAGCCCGCCCCGGGCGGCGTTGACGATCCGGACGCCCGGCTTGACCACCGCCAGTTCCTTCTCGCCGATCAGGCCCACCGTCTCCGGCGTCTTCGGCAGGTGGATCGAGATGAAGTCGCTCTCCCGCAGCAGCTCCTCCAGGCCGACCAGGCGCACCCCGAGCTGCGCGGCGCGGGCCGGCTGGATGTACGGGTCGTACGCGATGAGCCGGGTGCCGAACGCGGCGATGCGCTGCGCGAACAGCACGCCGATGCGGCCGAGGCCGACCACGCCCACGGTCTTGCCCTGGATCTCCACGCCGGTGTACTTCGACCGCTTCCACTCGCCGGCCTTGAGCGCGGCGCTGGCGCTGGCGGTGTTGCGGGCCACCGCGAGCAGCAGCGCGACCGCCTGCTCGGCGGCGGAGACGATGTTGGAGGTGGGAGCGTTGACCACCATGACGCCACGCGCGGTGGCGGCCGGCACCTCGACGTTGTCCAGGCCGACGCCGGCCCGGGCGACCACCTTCAGCCGGGGCGCCGCCGCGACCGCCTCGGCGTCGATCTGGGTGGCGCTGCGTACGATCACCGCGTCGGCCTCGGAGAGCGCGGAGAGCAGGGCCGGACGGTCGGTGCCGTCCACGTGGCGCACGTCGAAGTCGTGCGCGAGCACCTCGATGGCGGCGGGGGCGAGTTCTTCGGCGATCAGTACGACAGGATTCATCGGTCCTCGTAGACGCTCGGTATCGGTTGGCCTGGGGCGTCGGGGCGCCGCACTGCGCCCTGCGCCGATCCGTGCCATGGCCGTCGGGTGCCGCGTGGAGCACCACACCAAGGATGGTAGGTGTCGGCCCGCCCTCCGGGTCCCGGACCAGGGGGTGAGGGCCCTCACACGCGGTCGTCACGCGCCGGACACCGCCGGTTCATGTGCCGACGACGACGACCCGCGGCCCGACGCCGGGAAGAGCGTCGGGTCGCGGGTCGCACGGTGTGCCCGGTCGGGCGGTGGGTCCGATCAGGCGGTCTCGGTGATCGGGCGGTCGACCCAGCTCATCATGGCGCGCAGCTTCTGCCCGGTCTCCTCGATCGGGTGGGCCGCGCCCTCGGCCCGCCACTTGGCGAAGTTCGGCCGGCCGGCCTCGTCCTCGGCCACCCACTCGCGGGCGAACTCGCCGGACTGGATCTCGCCGAGGATCTTGCGCATCTCGTCCTTGACCCGCGAGTCGACGACCCGGGGGCCACGGGACAGGTCACCATACTCGGCGGTGTCGGAGATGCTGTAGCGCATCCGGGCGATGCCGCCCTCGTACATCAGGTCGACGATCAGCTTCAGCTCGTGCAGGCACTCGAAGTAGGCCACCTCGGGCGCGTAGCCGGCCTCGGTGAGCACCTCGAAACCGGTCTGCACCAGCGCCGCCGCGCCGCCGCAGAGCACCGCCTGCTCGCCGAAGAGGTCGGTCTCGGTCTCCTCGGTGAAGGTGGTCCGGATCGCGCCGGCCCGGGTGCCGCCGATCGCCTTGGCGTACGCCAGCGCCAGGGCGAACGCGTTGCCGCTGGGGTCCTGCTCGACGGCGACCAGGCAGGGCACGCCCTTGCCGTCGACGTACTGGCGGCGGACCAGGTGACCGGGACCCTTCGGGGCGACCATCGCCACGTCCACGTCGGCCGGCGGCGTGATCAGGCCGTACCGGATGTTGAAGCCGTGGCCGAAGAAGAGCGCCTTGCCGGCGGCCAGGTTCGGCGCGATGGCGTCGGCGTAGAGGCCACGCTGGGCGGTGTCCGGCGCCAGGATCATGATCACGTCGGCCTCGGCCGCCGCCTCCGCCGGGGTGAGCACCCGCAGGCCCTGCTCCTCGGCCTTGGGCCGGCTCTTCGACCCGGCGGGCAGGCCGATCACCACGTCGACGCCGGAGTCACGCAGCGACAACGCGTGCGCGTGGCCCTGGCTGCCGTACCCGATCACGGCGACCTTGCGGCCCTGGATCAGGCCCAGGTCGGCGTCGTCGTCGTAGAAAACCTCAACGCTCATTGACTTCCCTTTCGTACGGCGGTGCCCGTCGGCCCGTCGAAAAACTGGTGGGTACGGATCAGGCGGCGCGCAGCGCCGGGCCGGCGGTGATGGCGCGGGAACCGCGCCCGATGGCCACCGTGCCGGACTGGACCATCTCCTTGATGCCGAACGGCTCCAGGTCACGCAGCAGCGCGTCGAGCTTGTCCGGCGTGCCGGTGGCCTCGATGGTCAACGTGTCCGGCGCGACGTCGACCACCCGGGCCCGGAACAGGCCGACCGTCTCCAGCACCTGGGCGCGGGCGCTGCGGTCCGCGCGGACCTTGACCAGCAGCAGCTCCCGGGCCACCGAGACCTGCGCATCCAGCTCAACGATCTTGAGTACGTTGACCAGCTTGTTGAGCTGCTTGGTCACCTGCTCCAGCGGCGAGGACTCGGCGTTGACCACGATGGTGATCCGGGAGACGTCCGGGTTCTCGGTCTCGCCCACGGCGAGACTGTCGATGTTGAACCCGCGCCGGGAGAACAGCCCGGAGACCCGGGCCAGGACACCCGGCTTGTTCTCCACCAGCACGGACAGCGTGTGCAGTGTCATAGTTAGATGTCGTCCTCGTCGAAGACGGGGCGCACGCCCCGCGCGAACATGATCTCGTCGTTGCTGGTGCCGGCGGCCACCATCGGCCAGACCATCGCGTCCTTGCCGACCACGAAGTCGATGACCACCGGTGCGTCGGTGATCGCCATGGCCGCCTCGATGGTCTTGTCCACGTCGGCGGCGTTCTCGCAGCGCAGCCCGACGCAGCCGAGCGCCTCGGCGAGCTTGACGAAATCCGGGATGCGGTGCTTGTGCGTGCCCAGCTCGGTGTTGGAGTAACGCTCCCCGTAGAACAGCGTCTGCCACTGCCGGACCATGCCGAGGTTGCCGTTGTTGATCACGGCGACCTTGACCGGGATGCCCTCCAGCGCGCAGGTGGCCAGCTCCTGGTTGGTCATCTGGAAGCAGCCGTCGCCGTCCACCGCCCAGACCGTGGTCTCCGGCCGGCCCACCTTGGCGCCCATCGCGGCCGGCACGGCGTAGCCCATGGTGCCCAGCCCACCGGAGTTCAGCCAGGTGTTCGGCTTCTCGTACGAGATGAACTGGCTGGCCCACATCTGGTGCTGGCCGACGCCGGCCACGTAGATCGCGTCCGGACCGGCGATCTCGCCCAACCGCTTGATCACGTACTGCGGGGAGAGCGTGCCGTCGGCCGGCTCCTCGAAGCCGAGCGGGTACCGCTCGCGCAGGTCGTCGAGCTGGTGCCACCAGTCCGCCAGGTCGGCGGCCGGGTGGGTGGCCTGCTCGGCGGTGACCGCCGCGATCAGCTCGTCGATCACGTGCCGCGCGTCACCCACGATCGGGACGTCGGCGTGCCGGTTCTTGCCGATCTCGGCCGGGTCGACGTCGGCGTGCACCACCGCGGCGTCCGGCGCGAACGAGTCCAGCTTGCCGGTCACCCGGTCGTCGAAGCGGGCGCCGAGCGCCACGATCAGGTCGGCCTTCTGGAGGCCGTAGACGGCGGCGACGGTGCCGTGCATGCCGGGCATGCCGAGGTGCTGCCGGTGCGAGTCGGGGAACGCGCCGAGCGCCATCAACGTGGTGACCACCGGGATCCCGGTCAGCTCGGCCAGCCGGCGCAGCCCCTCGGTGGCGCCGGCCTTGAGCACGCCGCCGCCGACGTAGAGCACCGGCCGGCGGGCCGTGGTCATCAGCCGGGCCGCCTCGCGGATCTGCTTGCCGTGCGGGTGCAGCGTGGGCCGGTAGCCGGGCAGGTCCAGCGTCGGCGGCCAGGAGAACGTGGCCGGCGCCTGGAGGACGTCCTTGGGGATGTCGACGAGCACCGGCCCGGGCCGGCCGGTGGAGGCCAGGTGGAACGCCTCGGCGAGCACCCGGGGGATCTCGTCGGCGGTCTGCACCAGGAAGTTGTGCTTGGTGATCGGCAGCGTGATGCCCTGGATGTCGGCCTCCTGGAAGGCGTCCGTGCCGATCGACGGCCGGGCCACCTGGCCGGTGATCGCCACGATCGGCACCGAGTCCATGTAGGCGTCCGCGATCGGGGTGACCAGGTTGGTCGCGCCCGGGCCGGAGGTGGCGATGCAGACGCCGACCCGGCCGGTGGCCTGGGCGTAGCCGGTGGCCGCGTGCCCGGCGCCCTGCTCGTGGCGGACCAGGATGTGCCGGACGGTGGAGTCGTAGAGCGGGTCGTACGCGGGCAGGATCGCGCCGCCCGGGATGCCGAAGACCACGTCGACGCCGAGCGCCTCCAGCGAGCGCACGAGCGAGCCGGCGCCGGAGACCTGCGCGGTGGCGGGCTGCCGTACCGGTGTGCCGGCCGGGTCCGCGCCGGCCGGGACGGCCCGGCTCGCGGCGGGGGCGGCGCCGGTGCGGGCGGCGGGGGCGTGGTCGGCGTCGCCGGTCGCGCCGGTGCCCGTGCGGGCTCGTCGGGCGGAGTGGGCGAGGGTCTCTGGCGTGGGTCTCGTCATGGCGGTTCAGGCCTTCGGCTGTGAGTGGGTGACGCGGTTGTCAGGATGGGACGGCGGGCGTCCCGGCGATGGTCCGACGGCAACAAAAAAGCCCTCGTGCAGGATGCACGGGGCCAGCGCACTCTCGGGAGGAGAGTGCGCTCAGGTAAGTACTCGCAGCGACCGGTTCGACGACATGCGGCTAAGCCTGACGCATCTCACGCGATGAGTCAACTGATCCCACATTTTGGTTCACGGACGTGGGCGTGTCGGTCGTCGACACCCCCTCCACGCCGGCTGTCACCTGCGGAGACGCCTCCACGGCGGGGCGTTGGGCGGGCGGGTTGTTGCGCAGCCGGGGCAGCAACGGCGACGGCGTACGCGCCGGCGGGGACGGCGGCGCGGGCGGGATCGCGGCGGGCCGGTTGCCGGGCGCGGTGGCCGCCTCCAGCATCGCCTCCAGGTGCTCGGCCGGCACTCCCCAGCCGAAGAGCGCGCCCTGGCCGAACCGGCAGCCGGCGGCCACCACGGCGGCCAGCTCGGTCGGGTTGGTGACCCCCTCGGCGATCACCTCCAGCCCGAGCTGGTGGCCGAGGCGCATGACGATGTCGACCATCGGGGCGAACGCCGGCCCCTCCCGGCCCACCGGCCGCACCGGCTCGTGCTCGGCGACCAGACTGTGGTCGATCTTGAGGATGTCGATCGGCAGCCGCCGAAGCTGACCCAGCGAGGAGTAGCCGGCGCCGAAGTCGTCGAGCGCGATCCGGACGCCGGTCAGCCGCAACGCGGTCAGCCGCCGGATCAGCTCGTCCAGGTCGGTGGCGACCGCGTGCTCGGTCACCTCCAGCACCAGCCGCTGCGGCGGCACGTGGTGCGCGCGCAACGCGTCGGCCACCTGGACGACGTACTGCGGGGCGTGCAGCTCGCGCGGCGAGACGTTCACCGACACCCAGACGTCGTGCCCGTCGGCCAGCCAGCGGGAGAGCTGGTAGCAGGCCTGGTGCAGCACCCACGCGCCGAGCTTGGAGATCATCCCGCACTCCTCGGCCAGCGGGATGAACTCGTCCGGCCGGACGTTGCCCAGCTCCGGGTGGCGCCAGCGGAGCAGCGCCTCGGCGCCGACCGGCCGGACCGAGGGCAGCGAGGCCACCGGCTGGAAGACCAGCCGCAGCTCGTCGCGCTCGATCGCGCCGCGCAGCTCGTGCTCCAGCCGGGTGCGCCGGCTCAGCAACTGGTCGTACGTGGCGTCGTAGCGCTCGATCCGGTTCTTGCCGCGCTGCTTGGCGTAGCGCAACGCCAGGTCGGCGTTGCGCAGCAACAGCTCGACGTCGTGGTCGCCGGGACTGCCGGCCACCCCGATGCTGACCGAGAGGAAGACCGGCCCGTCCGCCTCCTCGTACGGGCGGCCGAGCAGCCCGAGCAGCCGCTCGGCGACCGGCCCGGGCTCGGCCGAACCGTGCATCAGCACCGCGAACTCGTCGCCGCCGAGGCGGGCGGCCAGATCACCCGGCCGCAGGTTGCCGCGCAGCCGCCGACCCACCTCGGCGAGCACCGCGTCGCCGACGTCGTGCCCGCGCATGTCGTTGACGTTCTTGAAGCCGTCCAGGTCGAGCCCGAGCAGCACGCAGGGCACCCCCGTCTCGGCGCACCGGTGCAGGGCCCGCAGCAGCCCACGCCGGTTGGCCAGGTCGGTGAGCGGATCGGTGTGCGCCAGCTCGCGGAAGTGCGCCTCCCGCTCGGCCAGCCGGACGGCGTAGCCGCGCACGTCGTTGAGGGCGAGATATTGCCGGGCGACGAGCGCGAACCCCTCGACGCTGCCGGTCACGATGCCGTACCCGTCGAACCGGCCACCCTGGGTGAGGTGGTACATCGCGGAGGCGGCCATGGCGAACATCGGCACGAACGCGTACTCGCCGTCGCGGCGGATGAGGTCGACGTCGAACCGCGTCGCGTCCGCCCGGCGCCCGGCGACGGCGGTGGCCACCAGGCCGGCCGCGGTCAGCACGGCGCCGGCCAGCAGCATGCGCGGGCCGCCCTGGCACAGCCCGGCCGCCACGCCCAGGCCCCCGGCGGTCACCGCGATCGCGCCGCCGCCGAGCAGCGTCAGCCAGCCGCGCGGCGGGGCGGCGCGCAGCACCAGGATCAGCGTCAGCCCGGTGGTGAGCGCGGCGCTGACGGTGGCCAGCAGGATGGGCAGGCAGGCGACCGGGGTGGCGTCGCCGAGCAGCCGGGTCGGCGCGCTGAACGTCACCCAGCCGACGAACCACAGCGCGGTCGCCATGATCACGCCGTCGAGCAGCAGCCGGGCGGTGGCGGCCCGGGTCGCCGCCGCGCCGGGCAACCGCAGCAGCGCGGCGCCGAGACCCACCGCGGCCACGGTGGTGGACGCCGCGACGAGCGTGGCCCAGCCGGTGCGCTGGCCCTGCCGGTGCACCCAGTGGTCCCCGGCGAGCAGCAGGCCGCCCAGGCCGAGGAGCAGGCTGAGCAGGGCGGTCCCGCCGGCCACGGCCAGCAGCAGGTGGGCCTGCCGACGGGGGCCGGTGCGGCGCCGGGCCGACGCGGCGAGCAGCGTGACGGCGCCGGCCGCGGCGCAACCGCTCAGCGCCGCGACGGCGACCATCCCCGGGGACGACTGCACACGTCCAACTCTGCCGGATCCGTGCCCTCCGTGGGGGACCGGGTGTGCAACTGTTGGGACACAGGGTGTACGGCCGGAAGTCGCCGGGCCGGCGGTGTCAGACTGGTGGACATGCCTGAGCTGCGGTCGAGGACATCCACCCACGGTCGGACGATGGCCGGTGCCCGGGCCCTCTGGCGGGCCACCGGGATGACCGACGACGACTTCGGCAAGCCGATCGTCGCCATCGCCAACAGTTTCACCCAGTTCGTACCCGGTCATGTCCATCTCAAGGACCTCGGCGGCCTGGTCGCGGACGCGGTGGCCGAGGCCGGCGGCGTGGGTCGGGAGTTCAACACCATCGCCGTCGACGACGGCATCGCCATGGGCCACGGCGGCATGCTCTACTCGCTGCCCAGCCGCGAGCTGATCGCCGACGCGGTGGAATACATGGTCAACGCGCACTGCGCGGACGCCCTGGTCTGCATCTCCAACTGCGACAAGATCACCCCCGGGATGCTGCTCGCCGCGCTGCGGCTGAACATCCCGACCGTGTTCGTCTCCGGCGGCCCGATGGAGGCCGGCAAGACGGTGGCGATCGAGGGCGTCGTCCACTCCAAGATCGACCTGATCGACGCCATGATCGCGTCCTCGAACGAGGCGGTCACCGACGACCAGCTCGGCGAGATCGAGCGCTCGGCATGCCCGACCTGCGGCTCCTGCTCCGGCATGTTCACCGCCAACTCGATGAACTGCCTGACCGAGGCGATCGGCCTGGCGCTGCCCGGCAACGGCTCGACGCTGGCCACCCACGCCGCGCGCCGGTCGCTCTTCGTCGAGGCCGGCCGCACCGCCGTGGAGATCGCCAAGCGCTGGTACGACGAGGACGACGCCTCGGTGCTGCCGCGCGCGATCGCCGGCCGGGCCGCGTTCGAGAACGCGGTCGCGCTCGACGTGGCCATGGGCGGCTCCACCAACACGATCCTGCACCTGCTCGCCGCCGCCCGCGAAGCCGAGCTGGACTTCGACGTGGCCGACATCGACGCCGTCTCGCGGCGGGTGCCGTGCCTGGCCAAGGTCGCCCCGAACTCGCCGAACTACCACATGGAGGACGTGCACCGGGCCGGCGGCATCCCCGCCATCCTCGGCGAGCTGGACCGCGCCGGCCTGCTCCACCGCGACGTGCGCGCGGTGCACTCCCCCAGCCTCGACCGGTGGCTGGCCGACTGGGACGTGCGCGGCGGCTCGGCCACGCCCGAGGCGGTCGAGCTGTTCCACGCCGCGCCCGGCGGGGTGCGCACCACCGAGCCGTTCTCCACCACCAACCGCTGGTCGTCGCTGGACACCGACGCGGCCGGCGGCTGCATCCGCGACCGTGCGCACGCCTACAGCGCCGACGGCGGGCTGGCCATCCTGCACGGCAACCTGGCGCCGGACGGCTGCGTGGTGAAGACCGCCGGGGTGCCCGAGGAGTGCCTGACGTTCCGCGGCCCGGCCAAGGTCTTCGAGTCGCAGGACGACGCGGTGACCGCCATCCTGGCCAAGCAGATCGTCGCCGGCGACGTGGTGGTGATCCGCTACGAGGGCCCGAAGGGCGGCCCCGGCATGCAGGAGATGCTCTACCCCACCTCGTTCCTCAAGGGCCGAGGGCTCGGGCGCGCCTGCGCGCTGCTCACCGACGGCCGGTTCTCCGGCGGCACCTCCGGCCTGTCCATCGGGCACGTCTCGCCGGAGGCGGCCTCCGGCGGGCTGATCGCGCTGGTGCGCGACGGCGACGAGGTCGTCATCGACATCCCGGGCCGCTCCATCGAGCTGAACGTGCCCGCCGACGAGCTGACCGCGCGCCGGGTGGCCGAGGAGAAGCGCGACCGCCCGTACACCCCGGCCGACCGGCAGCGCCCGGTCTCGGCGGCGCTGCGCGCGTACGCCTCGATGGCGACCTCGGCCAGCGACGGCGCGTACCGCCGCGTCCCCGAGTAGGTGCAAGGAGGGGCCCCCGCTTAACGCCTCGTGCATAGGCGGGGGCCCCGCTCGACGCCTTTCACCGGTAACCTCCGGCGACGTGGAGACGACGGTGAGCTACGCGCGACTGATCCGACCGGCGATCGACCGGGTCTACATGGGCGCCCGCCTCAAGGCGCGCCCCCGGATGGCGGCGTTCTACGCCGAACGCGGCCACGAACTCGGCATGGAGAACACGCTCTTCTCCGGCGTGCTGGCCCGACCGATGCCGGCCGAGGCGCTCGCCGACGGCCTCATCTACACCGGCGTCGACCTGAGCCGGGAGCTGGCGCAGGGCGTCTTCGTCCGCGACGACGAGGGCGCCTGGCACCTGACCGAGCGAGGCCGGGAGTTGGCGTCGTTCGGTCAGCGCGCCAGCGGCGAGGCCGCCGAGGAGCTGTGGGGGACGCGGCCCGAGGTGCTGCCCGGCCTGAGCATCGTGCCCCGGCTCGCGGACCTGGTCGGCCGGGTGCTGGCGCACGCGCAGGCCACCGGCGGGCCGGCGTTCCGGGCCATGTCCCCGCCGTACGAGCCGGACGGCGCGTCCCCGGCGCTGCTGCTCGTCACCCGGCTGGGCTCGCTGCGGCACCACCGGGCGGACGCGCACCGGGCCGCGTGGCGGGCCGCCGGGCTGACCGCCGACGAGATCCGTGCGCTGCCGGACGGGCCGGAGCGCGCGCCGATCGAGGCCGACACCGACCGCCGCGACGAGCCGGCGTACGCGGTGCTCACCGACGCCGAGCGGTGGGAACTGCTGGCCGGCCTCGCCGCCCTGCCCAACTAGCCGCCCAACCGGCGAACGCCGTCGTCGTCGTGGCGGTACACGGTGTGGCCGTCGCGGGTGACGCGCAGGGTCACCGCCCGGCCGGCGTGTTGCGCGGCGAGCCGGACCAGCTCGGGCGCCGGGTCGGCACCCAGCTCGCAGGCCGGTGAGCCGGGCACCGGAAGCGGCTCGTCCGGG
The DNA here is from genome assembly GCF_027925725.1 of Micromonospora sp. AKA38. NCBI lineage: Bacteria > Bacillati > Actinomycetota > Actinomycetes > Micromonosporales > Micromonosporaceae > Micromonospora > Micromonospora sp. AKA38. The sequence continues at coordinate 828,994 of NZ_BNEI01000002.1, forward strand.
TCGGCGGGGACCAGTGCGGCCACGTCGTCGGCCAAGTGGGTGAGGCAGTCGTCGAGCGCCGCCGCCAGGCTGGGCCGGTCGGGCAGGTCGTCCGGGTGCACCGGGGCGTCGCGCCGCCGCACCTCCACCGACCACCACCGGCCGTCCGGCCGCAGCGGGTGGTCGGCGTGCCGCCGCAGGTCGAGCACGCCGACGTGCAGCGCCAGGTCGAGGCCGAGCACGAGCCGGACCAGCTCGGGCAGCGGCGGCACCTCCGGGCGGACGGCGGTGACGAGAAGCCGGCCGCCGCCGATCTGACGCACGTACTCCCCGACCGGGTCGGCCCCCGCCCAGGGCAGGCTGACGTAACCGTCGCGCAGCTCGCGGGCGATCATGTGGCCGCCGTCCGCCTCCGCCAGGTCCTCCGGGCGTACGTCGAAGACGCGCGCCCACGCGCCGAGCCGGTAGCGCTCGGGGAGCTGCACCACCGGCCGGCCGTCGGGCGTGTGCGCCACCGTGCGGGTGGCCTCCGGGATACCGCTGCGCCAGGTCAGGTGCACCACCCGGTGTCGCAGGTCGGTGATGGTGACCAGTACCGCCGGGCGGTCCCGGCCGGGGGTGCCACCGGACGGAAACCCGGTCCCCGGCTCTTTGGACGAGGGTCCCGGGTCGTCGAGCCGGGACGGGTCGGGCGGCTCGGTGACCCGACACAGCGGCGGCCGGCCACGCACCGCCGACCGGGCGGGTGACCCGGCGTACCGCAGGCCGGTGTACCACCAGCCGCCGTCCCGCCACACCGCCTGCGCGCCCGGTCGACCGTCGGCCAGCTCGGCAACGACGCGTCGCTCGATCCGGCCGACCGGCCCGGGTGAGACGGGGATCGGCGGTGCACCGCAGCGTCGCCGACCGGGGTCGAGCAGCCGGGCCGGCACGGTCAGCCCGCGCTCGGTGAGGCCGGTCAGGGCCGCTCGCGCATCGGTGAGCGTCATCGCAGTCGTCAGGTCGGGGCTACCCTCGACCGGACCGTTGGGGACGGGTGAGCCGGGCACCTCGTAACGAACCATCCACATCAGATGACAGTCGTCTCGGTAAGCCGTCCACGAACGACGGCCGTCGCATCGGCGGAGCGTCACGACGAGGTCGAGCAGGAGCAGGTCGGCCAGACGGCAGAGCTGGGTGAGCCGACCGTCCGGGTCCACCCGTTCGGATGCGGTCTTCCCGCCCACCCAGAGCCGCCACGGGCGGCGGGCCGCGTCGGCGAGGGCCTGCGCCGCGAGGGCGTACCAGTCGGCGACGGACAGCTCGGGACGCCAGGTCGGCGGGAGGCGTATCCACAGCGCGTCGGGGTCGAGCGCGACGGCCACGGTGGACGCGAGGTCGCGTACCCGGGCGGTCAGGTCGGCCACCACGCGACCTGTCGCGTCCGGTCGCGGTTCGAGGTCGGCGGGCGTCACCCGGTGTGAGGCGACCGCGCCGGTGTCGGTGTTGGCGACGGTCAGCAGGAGCTGCGCGCGGCGGCGGCCCCGCCAGCGGCAGCGCGGGCAACCGGCGCCACCGCACTGCGGGCAGGCGGTCACGTCGCTCATCGCGGTGGCCTCGGCGCGCAGGCTCCGTCGTGGTCGACCCGGCGCGCGCACCGGCGGCGGTCGGGCAGCGGCAGGTCGCAGAAGACCCGATGGCGTACGCCCTGCGCGTCCTCGAAGCTGACGGTGACCTCACCGGCGTCCACTTCGGACAGAAAGCTCACCGAGCGGGCCAGCGTGCCGGCGAAGTGGCGGGCGGCGGACAGGTCGACGGCGGTGAACGGCAGATGCGCCACGAAACGCTCACCCATGGGATTCCCAGAATACGTACACGAGAGCGTCACTCCCATTTCCGATAACCGCTAGAACAGGGCTTGTGCGCTGGTCATCCTGTGGCTGTATCGGCATTTGCGCAACGCTCTCCGGCCCCGATTCTTGACTTATTTCTGCATAACGGATAGGCATTCCGGAACGGGTACTCGGAATGTTGCAAAATGGGACGGAGGCGTGGTCGTTGGCGGAGGACATGGGTTCGACGGTGCCGCGACGGCAGCTCGGCCGGGCGCTGCGGCAGTTGCGCACCGAGGCCGGGGTGACGCTCGACGCGGCGGCCGAGGCGCTGGAATGCAGCCGGCAGAAGGTGTGGCGGATCGAGAGCGGCCTCGGGTCGGCGCGCGGGGTCGACGTGCGGGCGATGTGCCAGCTCTACGACGCGAACGCGGAGCTGACCGGCGCGCTGGCCGCGCTGGCGAGCGAGACGAAGGCGAAGGGTTGGTGGCACGCCTACGGCGACGCCATCCCGGACTGGTTCGAGCTGTACGTCGGCTTGGAGTCGGCCGCTTCCCGACTCCGGTTCTTCAAGAACACGTTGGTGCCGGGACTGCTCCAGACGAAGCGGTACGCCCTCGGCATCTATCAGGTCGATCAGCCGGACATGAGTCCGGAAGACCGGGAGTTGGCGGTCGAGCTGCGTCTGCAACGGCAGTCCCTGCTCACTCGCCGGCTGCCCAGGGCACCACGGGTGCAGGTGACGCTCTGCGAGTCGGTGCTGCTTCGCCCGGTCGGCGATCCCTCGGTGATGGCCGAGCAACTCCGGCATCTGCTGGAGATGTCCGACCTGCCGAACGTCTCCGTGCGCATCCTCCCGCTGTCCGCCGGGCCGCATCTTGGTGCGGTGGGCGGAGAGTTCGTGATGCTGGAATTCCCACTAGGCAATCGGAGCACTCCGGAGCCCGCCGTCATCTACTGCGAATCATGGACGGGCGCGCTCTACCTCGACCGCCCGTCGGAGTTCGCGGCCTACGAGAAGGTGTGGATGAGTCTCGATCGGCTGACGCTTGATGAGGAACAATCACGGCACCTGATCAACAAGATCCTTGGGGAGGCTCACCATGGCTGATCTGACCGACGCCCAGTGGCACAAGAGTACTCGCAGCGGCGGCAACGGCGGGGAGTGCGTCGAGGTGGCCGACAACCTGCCCGGCCTGGTCGGCGTACGCGACAGCAAGGACCCGGCGGGTCCGGTCCTCACCTTCACTCCCGCCGCCTGGACCACCTTCACCGCCCAGACCAAGCACACTCGCTGATCCCCAGCCGGCGAGTGGAACGCCATGGGTCTCTCCGGCCCCATTTGACACCCATACCGTTCCACTCACCGCGCTCAGGCCGGGTGAGTGGAACATCATGGGTGTGTCAGCACCCGTTTGACACCCATGGCGTTCCACTAGCGGCGCGGGAAGTGCAGTCAACTAATGGACGGAATTGCCGGTAAGGGCCGAACCGTTGACACGGACGCCTCCGTCCGGCAGCCCGATCCGGCCGGGCGGATCGTCCGGCACCCGACCCGGGCAGCTCTTTCCATGCGTACGCGCCCACGATCACACCGCTTTCCGGCCCGGCCCGCAGGTAACTTCTCGTACCACCGCCTTCACGAGGAGTATCCGCATGTCCCAGGAGACCTGGCTCGCGGCCCGCCTGATCCCCACGTCCGGCATCAACGGCGCGGAGGAGCAGGAACGCCGGGCCACATCCGCGCTGCTGGCGGTGATGAGCGCGGTACGGGAGTTCGGGCGGGTGCTCACCCAGTCCCTCGGCGCACCGGCCGGCACGGTGCAGACCTTCATCGAGGTGCCGTTCAAGCTCGACAACCAGCAGCTCTTTCCGGACGGCCTCATCCGCGTCACGCGGGGGCAGCGACAGTGGACCGCGGTGGTGGAGGTGAAGACCGGCAGCAACGCGTTGCGGACCGAGCAGGTGGAGGCGTACCTGGACATCGCCCGCGAACAGGGCTTCGACGCTCTCATCACGATCTCCAACGAGATCGCCCCGGTCCCGGGCCAGCACCCGACCACGATCGATCGCCGGAAGCTGCGCAAGGTCGCGCTCTACCACCTGCCCTGGACGGAGATCCTGACCCAGGCGGTGATCCAGAAGGAGTACCGCGGCATCGCCGACCCGGACCAGGCGTGGATTCTGGGCGAGCTGATCAGGTACCTCGAGCACCCACGTTCGGGCGCACTGGAGTTCAGCGACATGGGACCGGCCTGGGTCTCCGTACGCGATGGGGTGTCGGCCGGGACGCTGCGGGCCGGCGACGGCGGCGCGGCGGAGGTGGCCGGCCGTTTCGACGCCCTGATCCGCTACGCCTGCCTGCGCCTCGGCCGGCAGTTGGGCACCGACGTCACGCCCGCGCTGAGCCGCCGTGACCTCGCCGACCCGGCCGCCCGCACCCAGTTGCTTGTCAACCAGCTCGTCACCACCGGAAGCCTGACCGGAAGCATCCGGATTCCGGGCGCGGTCGGCCACCTCCACGTCACCGCCGACCTGCGGGCCGGGCAGATCGTCTGCCACGTCGACGTGGACGCTCCGCGCACCGGCAGGCCGACCACCAGGGTGAACTGGCTGGTCCGCCAACTCAAGGACGCGCCGGAGACGGTACGGATCGAGGCGTTCGCCCTGCACGCCCGCGGGGGTGGCGCGACGGACCTGCTGCGACAGGTCCGCGCCGAGCCCAGCATGCTGATCACCGACCCGGCCCGTGAGCTGCGGGCGTTCCGGGTCGCGCAGAGCACGGCGGCGGGCACCAAGCGGGGCAGCGGGCGGGGTGCCTTCATCGACTCCGTGCTGCGCGCGGTCGACGACTTCTACGAGCAGATCATCCAGAACCTGAAGCCGTGGATGCCCGCCCCGCCGCGCCTGCGTACGCCGGACGACGTCACGCCGGTGCAGCCGGTCGCCGCGAGTCTCGTCTCGACCGCCATCTCCTCCCAGGACAGCCCCGACCTCCACGACCCGTCGGCGGCGGGCGACAACCACGAGGCAGACAACCAGCAGAGGCCGTGAACCTGCCGTTCCTTCCCGCACGAGTGGCGTGCGGGAAGGAACGCCGAAAATCGGGTAGGGCTGCGTGTCAGCTCACTCCAGGGATGCCCGTCATGCCTTCGATCCACCCGGCGACCACTGACGTCTGGGTGGCATGGCCGTAGGAAAGGCCCGACGTTGCATACCAGATCCCATAGACGCGGTCGCCCTGCCAGACGCCCGCACCCGAATCTCCCTCCAGCGGAATTCCGTCGACGGGAGTCAGCCGCATCTCGTCCACGGCGGACCCGTCCACCTTCATGGAGCAGACCCGGAGCGACGAGGTCGGAGCCGATGAGGGGACGTTCGGCTGATCCCGGCCCCAGCCCCGCACGGCGACCTGGATGCCCGTCTTCAGGAGCGAGTTGGCGTTGTACTTCGCGATGAGCTGCACATTGCGCACGGACCACTGCAGTTCCACGACCGCGACGTCGTACTTGTCGTTGGGCGCCCAGCCGATGACCGGGACTCCCTCGCCGTACATCGGCCTGCGGTCGCCGGTCCAGATCTGGAACGAGTCGGGGTCTTCGCCGTCGAAGCAGTGCTTGGCGGTGAGCACCCAACGCTGACCGATCAGCGTCCCCGTGCACACGTATTTGTCTCCGTAGTCAGCCCAGATGTTGACCTGGCCGCGGAGCACCCCGCTGGTGGTGCCGCCGAAGATGGCCGATGCCGGCGTCGAGCCGGCGAACACCAGCGCGACCGCGAGGCCGGCCGCCGCGGCGGCTGCGGCACCTGAACGGAACATTCGTCCGATCTTCAACAGGGCTCTCCCCCTCGTAGAAAACGTTTGGTCCGGTGACCGTAATCGATGTCGCATCCGGGCGGCGGAAACGGTGGATGACAAAGCCGTTTCGGGGTGATGACGCGACCCGGCGCTCCGCGCAACCCGCTGGCGGCCGACCGGTCCTGGCCGTTGCAGGCCCGCTCAGCCGGCGTAGACCATGTTGTTACGGGCGAGGGAAGAGGTGGGAGGATGGGCTCCACCACTGACAGGCTTGTCCCACGCAGGCGTGTAGGAGTGTTGATGAACCTTGAGCGGCTGTGGTCCGGGCTGACGACGGAAATCCTCCGCACCCTTGCCGCCTATCGGTCCCGGTTGTCGGAGATCGACGTGCAGGAGAAGGCCGATCGGACTCTGCTCACGGAGGCCGACCTCGCAGTCGAAAAGATGATCATCGACAGGCTCCGTGCCTTCGATCCGGCAGCCCGCGTACTGGCGGAGGAGTCCGGAAGCGGCAGTTGGCGGCCCGGCGTCGACGAGGAGCCCGAGCGGATCTGGATCATCGATCCGATCGACGGCACGGCGGAGTTCGTCCGACCGCAGAGCAGTGAGTTCTGCTCGGTCGTCTGCCTGCTGGAGCGGCGGGAGCCGGTGGCGGCGCTCATCGTCGCCCCCGAACTCGGCACCGGCCGCGCGCCGGTGGTCGTGCACGCGTCCCGAGCCACCAGCACGATCGTGGTCAACGGCCGCCCCGCAGCGCTCAACAACGGCCCGGAGCCCGCACTTGTCGCATCTCTGACACGAAGTGCGACCTCCGAGGCGCCGCTTCACGAGTTGGCCATGACCAAGGCCGGATATCGACTGAAGACCCGCACCACGTCGCAGACGCTCGACATGATCCGGACCGCGCTGGACCTCACCGACCTGGTCGAGGGCACACCACGCTTCGACCTCTTCTATCGCAGGCGACAGAAGGTCTGGGACGGCTTGGCGGGCTTGTGTCTGGGTGAGATCGTCGGTCTAATGTCTACGGACATTGATGGAGGCAAACGCCTGCCAGTGTCCATCGAGACGCTCGCTCAGCCAGAACCGACTTTCGCCAGCACCGTGATGGGTCGCCCGGAGGCAGTCAAGTGGTTCGTGGAGGTGGCGCGGAACTCCCGCACCGAAACACCGAGGTCCTCGTAGACGTCACATCGATCATCGGTGCCGATGACTTCGTTGCCGCCCAGAACCGCCGCGCGCAACCCGGCGATCCGTTCGCGCGACAGGCGTTCGTCGAGCTGATCCAGTCATTGATCTTCATGAACCGGGTGTGGGTCGCCCACCCGGTACTCGCACGACCTACCGCTGCGGACTTCGGCACCAGGCCTCTCCTGCTCCGGGCGTTGGCAGAGGCCGAGTTGCTCCATCCGCTGCATCTTGACGCCGACGAGAGCCAAGCCGCTCGAACCGCCGAGGAGTCCGCTCTTCAGGATCTGCAGAGCTGGCAGGGAAGCCGGGCACTCGGACAGTTCATCGAACAGGCGCTCGCCTGCGACGACGCCATGCCCGGCGCCCGTAACTCACTGTCGAAGCGCATCCACGGGTGGTCCACGTTCCAGGCCACACATGTCCGCGTCGCCGGTCATCACGCCGATCGGATCGCGACCTCCGACGGTGTGGAGGACGACCCCTTCGGCGAGTGGGCGAGGGCGGCCTCGATCGTCCTACGGGGGCCACTTCAGTCGATGGCCCCGCCGGGTGAGGAGGTCTACGTAGCGGCCACCCTTGCCCGCGGGCTCAAGTACCGGTCGAGAGCGGATGCCACCGGCCTTTCCTACCAGGCACACCCCCTACGAAGAGACTTCCTCCTCACCTTCGACCTGTCCCGCGAGGGCGCCGCCGAGGGGGTCGTACTCGACGTCATCAAGGCCATTCGCGGCATCCACCAGTCGCTCGCCACTGCCGCGAGCGAGAGCGACACCCATCAGGTGCGGCTGCTCGAGCTGGAACTACCGCTTCTCGGTGGCCGGCTCTGGCAGGCCTCGGAGACCGGCAGGTTGGGCGACAACGCGTGGGTCGACCTGGTCGTCAGCCGCATCGGCGATTATCGGCAGAAGGCGGCCGATCTACGAGAGGCCGTCGCCAGGTGCGTCACCGACGAGGACTACCTACGCCTCGTACGGGACATCGACGAGGCGAAGAAGCAACTGCTCGAACGCCTCGGGTTTCGCAAGATCGCACTGTCGGCGGTGGAGCAGGAACTCGTCAACGGCGTGGCGTCCGTCGCCGAGTCGGTGCCCGGCATTCCAAAGGTCTCGGGAATGTGGATCGGTGCCCGGGTGATCGGCAAGCAGATGGCTGCCACCGGCACGCCGGTACAGCGATTCCTGTACAAGGAGTTCTATCGGGCGTGGAAGCGGGCCGGACGCTGACAGATGCGTCAGTGTTAAGCGGGGCCCCCTGCTATGCGGAATGCGTTAACAGGGGGCCCCTCCTTCAGCCGTTGACGCAGCGCAGCACCGGGCGGCGCGTCAGCGCCGCCCGGTCGAGCGGGGCGGCGGCGCGCACCGTGAAGACGGCGCTCTCCCCCGGCAGCAGCGTGACCAGCGCGGTGTCGACCTGCGCGGACGGGTCCAGCCGGTCGGGAAAGAGCGTCAGGTCGCGCAGCACGGTCCGGGCGGTCACCCGGACCCGCTGGCCGCCGTCCACCGGCTCGACGGTCGCGTCCCACTCCGCCGCCGGCCACGTGATGTCGCGGTCCTCGGCGAAGAACCACAGCGCCCGCTCCGCGGTGTCGCCGGCGTCCGCGACGAGCAGCTCACGGCGGGCCTCGTCCGGCCGCGCCAGCTCCGCCGGCAGCGCCAGCACCACCGAGGAGTACGCCGGGACGTCGAGGTCGACCGAGGTCTTCGCCCTCGGCTCCCCGGTGACGGTGAGCCGGGTGACCGTCGCCGGGCCGGTCCACGCCTGCCCGGTCTCGTTGACCGCGACCACCGCCAGCCCGCCGTCGCGCGGCTGCACGGTGAGCAGCCGGTCGGCGTAGGCGCGGCGCAGCGCGTACCACAGGGGTTTGCGCCGGCCGTCGCCGTCGACGGCGGCCCAGGAGGTGACCGGCCAGCAGTCGTTGAGCTGCCACACGATGGTGCCGGTGCAGACCGGCCGGTGGGACCGGAAGTGCTCGACGCCGAGCTGGATGGCGCGCGCCTGGTTGAGCTGGGTGTAGTAGTGCCAGTCGTCGAAGTCGGCGGGCGGCGGCAGGTGGGCGTCCAGCCCGCGCTGGAGTTTCCGGTCCCCGTCGATCGCCTTCTGGTGGTGGGCCATGCCGGGCGAGTCGTGCGCGAGCGGCTCGTCGGAGATGGACCGGCGCAGCGTCGCGTACGCGGGCGGGGCCTGGTAGCCGAACTCGGCGACGAAGCGGGGCACGTACTCGCGGTACTTGGTGTAGTCGTCGTCGTTCCAGACATCCCAGATGTGCATGGTGCCGTGCGCCGGGTCGTTGGGGTGCCGGTCCTCGGTGCCGGACCAGGGGCTGCCCGGCCAGTACGGGACGGTCGGGTCCAGCTCGCCGACGATCGCGGGCAGCAGCTCCAGGTAGTAGCCGCGCCCCCAGGTGCGGCCGGCGAGCGGCTCCTGCCAGTCCCAGTCGTGCCAGCCCCAGATGTTCTCGTTGTTGCCGGTCCAGAGCACCAGCGACGGGTGGCCGGCGAGCCGGGCCACCTGTTCCCGCGCCTCGGCCTCGACCTCGGCGCGGAACGGCTCCTCCTCCGGGTACGCCGCGCAGGCGAACAGAAAGTCCTGCTGCACCAGCAGTCCCAGCTCGTCGGCCAGCTCGTAGAAGTCGTCCGACTCGTACCGGCCGCCGCCCCAGACGCGCAGCAGGTTGACGTTCGCGCCGACCGCCTGGTCGAACCGCTGCGCCAGCCGGCCGCGGGTGACCCGGTTGGGGAACGCGTCGTCGGGGATCCAGTTGACCCCCCTGACGAAGATCGGCAGGTCGTTGACGTGCAGCGTGAACGGGGTGCCGTGGGCGTCGGGCGTGGTGTCGAGGCGGACCGAGCGGAAGCCGATCCGGCGGGACGCGGCGTCGAGGTCCCGGCCGTCGGCGGCGTGCAGCGTGACGTGGAGGTCGTGCAGCGGCTGGTCGCCGTACCCGACCGGCCACCACAGCGCCGGGTCCGGCACGGTGAGCGCCAGCACGGCGGTGCGTTCCCCGGCCGGCACGGTGACCTCGGCGGTGACGCCGGCGACGTCGGCGCGTACGGCCAGCGGCTCGTCGCCGGCCCGCTCCACGTCGACGTGCAGCTCCACCCGGCCGACGCCGTCGGAGACGGTGACCAGCGGCCGGACCGCCGCGAGCCGGGCGGTGGACCAGGCGTGCAGGCCGATCTCCTGCCAGATGCCGGCGGTGACCACTGTCGGTCCCCAGTCCCAGCCGAAGTTGCAGGCGGTCTTGCGGATGAACTGGAACGGCTCCGGGTACGCGTTGGGCCGGTCGCCGAGCCGGTCCCGGTGCGCCTCGGCGTAGCGGTACGGCGAGTCGAAGCGTACGGCCAGGGTGTTGTCGCCCGGGCGCAGCAGCGTGCGGACGTCGAACCGGTAGGAACGGTGCTGGTTCTCGGTGCGCCCGACCTCGACGCCGTTGAGCGTCAGGGTGGCCACCGTGTCCAGGCCGGCGCAGACCAGGTCGACCCGGTCGTCCGCACCCGGCTGCCAGGCGAACGTGGTCCGGTAGACCCAGTCGGTGCGCCCGATCCAGAGCAGCCGGTTCTCGTTGTCGTCGAGGTACGGGTCGGGGACGAGACCGGCGGCGAGCAGGTCGGTGTGTACGCATCCGGGCACCGTGGCCGGCACCTCGGCGCCGGCGATCTCCGGCGGCACCTGCGCGCCGGGCTCGGCCCGTAGCGTCCAACCCTCGTGCAGCAGCGTGGAACGGCTCACGACTTCACCGCGCCTTCCATGATTCCGCGGACGATCTGGCGTCCACCGATGAACAGCATCAGCAGCAGGGGGACGGTGGCGATGAACGCGCCGGCCAGCACCCGCCGGTAGATCACGTAGTTGCCGCTGGCCAGGTCGGAGATCGCCACCATCGAGGTCGGGTAGTCGGTGCCGCTCAACGTGATCAGCGGCCACTGGAAGTCATTCCAGGTGGCCACGAACGTGAGCAGGCCGAGCACCGCCAGGGCCGGGCGGATCGCGGGGAGCACGATCGTCGCGTACACCCGCATGGTCGTGGCGCCGTCGACCCGGGCCGACTCGATCAGCTCGTCCGGGACGGTGTTCACGATGAACTGCCGCATGTAGAACACGCCGAACGCGGTGACCAGGCCGGGCGCGATGACCGCGAGCAGCGTGCCGTTCCAGCCGAGCTTGCCCATCACGATGTAGAGCGCGACGATGCCGAGCTGGTTCGGCACGGTCAGGGTGAGCACCACGAAGAGCATCAGCGCGCCGCTGCCCTTGAACCGCAGCTTGGCGAACGCGAACCCGGCCAGCGAGCAGAAGAACAGCACCGAGGCGGTGACCACCGTCGACACGATGACGCTGTTGACGAGCGAGGCGGCGAAGTAGACGTCCTGGAGGGAGAAGACCTCGTCGACGTTGGTCAGGAACCGGTCACCCGGGACGATCGCCGGTGGCAGCTTCGCCAGCGCCTCGTCGTTGCTGGTGGCGATGACGAACATCCAGTAGAGCGGGAACGCGGCGAACAGCATGCTGACCGCGAGCAGCAGGTAGGTCCAGAGCCCGGCCGGCGTCTCCTGCGGCGCCCGGGCCATCGCGCGCCGCTTACGCGGGGCCGGCGGGACGGCGGGTGGGGCTGCGACGCTCATTTGCGCCCTCCGGACAGTCGGTTCGTCATCAGGTAGTTCAGGCCGGCGACGATCAGGATGATCAGGAACAGCGCCCAGGACATGGCCGCGGCGTAGCCGAGGTTGAGGTCCTTCCAGCCGACCTTGTAGATGAGCTGGGCGATGGTCTGCCACTCGCCGTTCGGGCCGCCGGTGGCGGCCTGGGCGTTCGGGTCGAACAGCATCGGCTCGGTGAAGAGCTGGAGCCCGCCGATGGTGGAGAGGATCACGGTGAACACGACCACCGGCTGGATCATCGGCACGGTGATCCGCCAGAGCTGTTTCCACTGACCGGCGCCGTCGATCGCGGCGGCCTCGTAGACGTCGCGCGGGATGGACTGCATGGCGGCCAGGTAGAGCAGCGCGTTGTAGCCGATCCACTTCCAGTTGACCATGGTGGCGATGGCGATCCAGGCGTGCAGTTTGTCGGCCCGCCAGTCGATCGGGTCGTCGGGGCCGCCGATGCCGAGCAGGCCGAGCGCCCAGTTGGCCATGCCGAAGTCGCGGGAGAAGAAGACGCTGAACACCATGGTCGAGGCCACGATCGGCGTCACGTACGGCAGCAGCACACCGACCCGCCACCAGGTCTGCGCCCGCAGTTGCCGGTTGAGCAGCGAGGCGACCAGCAGCGCGAGCAGCAGCTGCGGGACGGTGGAGAGCAGGAAGATGCCGAAGGTGTTGTAGAGCGCGTTCCAGAAGTCCTCGTCGGCGATGAGGCGACTGAAGTTCTCGACGCCGGCCCAGTAGGGCAGCGTCGGGTCGTCCAGGCGGTAGTTGCGCAGCGAGACCACCGCGTTGAACAGCAGCGGGAACAGCCCGAACACGATGAAGAGCAGAAAGAACGGCGCGATCATCAGGTACGGCATGTAGCGCATGTCGAAGCGGTACAGCCGGTTGCGCCAGGTCAGCCGCCGGTCTTCGGCCCCGCGACGGCCGCGCTCCGGCGCGGGTCGGTGGCGCTGCGGCGCGGGCGCGGCACGGGTGCTGGACATCGGATCACTCCAGAGCCGAGGTGGGGGTGGACGGGGTACGGCGGTGCCGGAGCGGGTCGGTCCGCTCCGGCACCGGCGGTGCGTCAGGACTTGGCGGCCTTGTCGGCCTCCTTGACCGCCTCGGTCCAGGCGGCGTCGGGCTTCAGCGACTTGTTCTCCACCCGGCGGATGACGTTCTCCACCGCGACCCGGGTCGGGCCGTTCTTCTTGCCCAGGTACTGCGGGGTGAGGCCCTGCGCCATCTTCGGGAAGATCTGGCCGACCGGGGCGTCGTTGAAGAACGGGTTCTTGAAGTCGGCAATGGCCGGGTCGGCGTAGAGCGCCGGCTGCGACGGCAGGTTGCCGACCTTCTTGAAGATCTCGATCTGCTGTTCCGGCGCGACCAGCCACTCCAGCAGCTTGTACGCCTCGTCGACGTGCTTGCCCTGCTTGGGGATGGTCAGGAACGAGCCGCCCCAGTTGCCGCCGCCGCCGGGCACCGCGGCGATGTCCCACTTGCCCTGGGTGCCGGGCGCGGTGTCCTTGATGTGGCCGAGCATCCACGCCGGGCAGGCGAGCACCGCGAACGCGCCGCTGGTGAAGCCCTTGTCCCAGTCGGCCTGGAAGCTGACCAGGTTGGCGGAGAGCCCGCCCTGGACGGCCTTGACCGTGTAGTCGAACGCGACCTTCGGGCCCTGCTCCATCTGGAGCTGCTCCTGGTCGTTGTAGAAGCCGACCTGCTGCTGCCCGAGGATCGGGTTGAACAGGTTCGTACCGGCGTCGATGAACTTCTTCTTGGTCTTGCCGGTGTACTGCTGGCCGACCTCCAGGAACTTGTCCCAGGTGGGCCAGAGCGCGGAGACCTGGTCGCGGTCGGTGGGCAGGCCGGCGGCCTTGAACAGGTCGGTGCGGTAGCACATGGCCAGGCCGCCCACGTCGGTGCCGAGACCGATCTGCGTCTTGCCGTCGGCGGACAGCGACTGCTTCCACTTCCAGGGCAGGTACTTGCTCTCGTACGAACCGGCGCCCTTGTCCAGCAGGTTGACGAACTTGTCGGACTGGCTGCGGAACTGGACCATGAAGCCCTCGTCGATCGCCGCGATGTCCGGCGCGCCGTTGCCGGCGACGAGCTTCTTCTGCAGGTCCTCGTGCTGGGCGTTGTACTCGCCCGAGTTGAGCTGGATCTTGACGTTGGGGTGGTCGGCCTCGTACTTCGTCTTGAGGTCCTGGAGGCCGAAGTCACCCCAGAAATTGATCTTCAACGTGACCTGGCCGTCGGCCGCGTCCGCGCCGCCGGTGGTGCTCTTGCCGCTACAGGCGGCGACCATGACCAGGCTGACGGCACCGACGGCGGCCGTGCGCGCCCAGTGCGTCCAGGACCGTTTCATGTCATCCTCCGCGCCAAATGGGAACGCTCCCGAGATCGAGAGACGTTGACTGAACCGGATAAGTGAGGCCACCGTACGGTTCGCTCTTTGCACTGTCAACGGCCGGTTAACAGCGAGGCCGTCCCGTAACCTTCCGGACCGGATGGGAGCGCGACCATGCGTGGTGGAGCGCTTTCCGGAGCAGTTTCGGGAGCGTCGGGATGGTGGACACCGGGCCGGATGCCCGTACGCTGAACCGCACAAGTGACCAACTGTGCGGTTCAGTCGCCGGCCGGCCGCCGCGCCGACCGGCCGACGGGCCGGGTGCAGTAGCGTCACTCCCCGCCGCCACCCGGCGGCCGGAAGGCGCCCGCGAGGGCTGGACACAGTGGAGGAACGCTGCGGTGAAGCGGCCGACCATCGCCGACGTCGCCCGGCGCGCCGGGGTCTCCAAGGGCGCGGTCTCGTATGCGCTGAACGGGCAGCCCGGCGTCTCCGAGGCGACCCGCCAGCGCATCCTGGCCATCGCCGCCGAGATCGGCTTCAGCCCGAGCAGCGCCGCGCGGGCGCTCTCCGGCGCCACCGCCAAGGCGGTCGGGCTGGCGCTGTGCCGGCCCGCCCGGATACTGGGCATCGAGCCGTTCTTCATGGAGCTGATCAGCGGCGTCGAGGCGGAACTCTCCGCCCGCTCGTACGCGCTCACGCTCCAGGTGGTCACCGACCAGGAGGCGGAGATCGCGGTCTACCGCCGGTGGTGGGCCGAGCGCCGAGTCGACGGCGTCTTCGTCTGCGACCTGCGCACCGACGACCGGCGGGTGCCCGCGCTGGAGGAGCTGCAACTGCCCGCCGTGGTCATCGGCGGCCCCGGGCACACCGGCACCCTGGCCAGCGTCTGGTCCGACGACGCGGCAGCCCTGGTCGAGACCGTCGAATACCTGGTCGCGCTCGGGCACCGGCGGATCGCCCGGGTCGGCGGGCTCCCCTCGCTGCTGCACACCGAGATCCGCACCGACGCGTTCACCGACGTGTGCCGGCGGCTCGGGCTGGACGAGGCGAGCACGGTCTGGTCCGACTACACCGGCGAGGAGGGCGCGCGGGCCACCCGCCGGCTGCTCAGCTCCGCCAACCGCCCGACCGCGGTGATCTACGACAACGACGTGATGGCCATCGCCGGGCTGTCCGTGGCGCAGGAGATGGGGCTGGCCGTCCCCGGCGACCTCTCGATCGTCGCCTGGGACGACTCACCGCTCTGCCAGCTCGTGCACCCGCCGCTGACCGCGCTGGGCCGGGACATCCCGGCGTACGGGTCGCACGCCGCCCGACAGCTCCTCGCCGTGATCGCCGGGGAGCCGGTGACCGAGTTGCAGGACGAGACCGCCCACCTGACGCCGCGCGGCAGCACCGCCCCGCCGCGTCAACGCTGAACCGGTTAAGTCAGCTCCTCACCGGGACGCCGAGGGGAACTCCTCGAACCACGCCTCGACCCGCTCCGCGGTCGCCGGCCTGGCCAGCGCGAAGCCCTGGCCGTACCGGCAACCGGCCCGGCGGGCGCCGGCCACCTGACCGTCGGACTCCAGCCCCTCCACCACCACCTCCACGCCGAGCCGGTCGCCGAGGTTCGCCACCACGTCGATCAGCGGACGCTGCCCGTCCCCGCCCGGCGCCACCAGGTGCGGGCCCACCTTGAGCAGGTCGATCGGCAACCGGCGGAGCTGGGCGAGCGAGGCGTGTTCGGCGCGGAAGTCGTCGAGCGCGGTGCGCACCCCGAGCGACCGCAGGCCGGCCAGCCGCGCCGTCACGGTGGGCAACTCCGCCCCCACCGCCGGTTCGGCCACCTCCACCACCAGCCGTTCCGGCGGCACGTCGTACGCCGCCAACGCGGTCGCGGTTCGCGCCACGAAGTCCGTCGCGGCCAGCTCCCGCGGCGTCACGTTGACCGCCATCCACAGCTCGCGGCCCCCCTCCGACCAGGCGGCGAGCTGCCGGCAGGCCCGGTCCACCACCCACCACCCGACCTCACCGAGCAGGTCCAGGTCGGCCGCCACCGGCAGCAGCTCCGCCGGCAGCACGGTGCCCAGCGCCGGGCTGCGCCAGCGCAACAGCGCCTCGGTGCCGACCGGCATCCGGTCGGCCAGCGCCACCACCGGCTGGTAGACCAGATCCAGCTCGCCCCGGGCCACCGCGCCGGGCAGCTCCCGTTCCAGGTCGAGCCGGCGGACCAGTTGCTCCTCCAGGTAGGCGTCGTACCACTCGATCCGCTCCCGGCCGAGCTGCGCCGCCCGCCGCCGGGCCAGGTCGGCCTGGCGCAGCACGTCCTCCGGGTCGCCACCGGTCGTCTCGGCCAGCCCGACGCTGACCCGGAGCGGGGTGCCGCCCTCGGGCCGGGGGTACGGCTCGGCGAGCGCCGTCAGCAGCCGCGTGCCCAGCGCGTACGCGGGCACCGGCCCGAGGTCGGTGAGCACGGCGAACCCGGTGTCGCCGACGCGGGCGACCAGATCGTGCCGACCGCAGCCGGCGCGCAGCCGGCGCCCCACCTCGACCAGCGCCGGCCCGTCCGGCGGGGCCGCCTCGTCGCCGTGCACGTCCACCAGGAGGAGCGCGCCGCCGCTGCGCAGGGACAGTGCCCGCACCAGCTCGGCCCGGGTCAACAACGCCGGCTCACCGCCGTCGTCGCCCACGCCGACCAGCCGCCGCAGCCACGCCTCGCTGGCCGCGAGCCGCTCCACCCGGCGGCGCTGGTCGGCGGCGGCCAGCAGCTCACCCACCATGATCGGCGGGATGACCGCCAGGCCCAGGGCCATCGCCGCCGGGGTGAACTCGCCCACCGTGCCCAGGTGCACGCCGGCCGCGAGCGCGGCGATGCCGGCCGGCGCGGTGAGCCGGGGCCACGCGGCCGGCGCGGCCCCGTGGTGCGGTCGCTCCCCCGCCGAGGTACGCCGGGCGCCGGCGGCGATCAGCAGCGCACCGGCCAGCACCGGCGGCGCGACGGCCGACAGCGCGCGATCCGGAACGTCGTACGCGAGCAGCACCACCAGCAGCGCCAACCCGCCCAGCGTGAGACCGGCGCCGGCGTGGCAGCACGCGGCGCCCGGCCGACGCCGGCGTTCGGAGACCGCCGCCATGGCGAGCACGGCCAACGCCAGCGCCCCGCCACCGGTGGCGACCCACGCGACCGGCGGCACCGGGCCGGCGGGCAGCAGCATCCAGCCGGCGAAGACCAGGCTGACGCCGAGCGCGAGGACGTCGACGGTGCGGCGCAGGCGTTCCCGGCCGGGGAGCCGGGACCGACCCGGCAGGCGGAGCAGCGCGGCGGCGTGCAGCGGCGCGGTGAGGCCGAGCCCGACCAGCGCCACCGGCAGCCGGTGCGCCGGGTCGCTCAGCGGCAGCACCGCGACGGTGAGCCCGGCGACCAGGACGGCCGCGTCGAGAATCGCGGCGACCCGGCGGGACAGCGCCACCCGGCGGGCCTGCCGGCCGGTCGCGCTGCCCGGGCCGGGTGGGCCCACCCGGCCGGTCGCCTCGACCCGGCCCGGGGCGGTGGTCCGCTCGGCCGGCCCGGAGCCGCCCGCCCCCGGTACGCCGAGGCAGGTCCTCGGCCGACCCGGAACGGCGCGCGGCGTCGAGTTCGGATGGCCGGCCCCGGTCACGCCGCGGCGCGTCCGGGCCGAGGGCAGGGGGCCTCGGGTCGGGACGGCGCGAGGTGCCGGCGCCGGCGTGGGCGGCACGCCCGCCAGCCACGCGAGCCGGACGCAGGCGAGGGCGGAGGCGCCGGCCACGGCGAGCGCCGCGGCGGCGGGACCGGGCACGACCCCGGCGATGCCCGCCAGCAGGAAGGACATGCCGAGGACCGACACGGCGAGGTCGGGCAGCGGTGGCCGCCGGCGGGGTCCGGCGGAGGGGATGACGGGCACGGCGGTCGCCTTCGTGAGGGGGCACGGGGCGGTGCTGTTGCGGTGCGACGTGCGGGGTCGGGCAGGCACGGTCGCATCGGCGTGGACCGCTGCGGCCATGCCTAAGAACGATCCCGGAATCGGCCGGTGACGGCACGTTGTTAGTGACGTGCGTCACAATCAAGTCAGGCAGCCTCGACCCGGGGGCGGCGCAGGGGCGTGAGCTGGTCGGATGCGATCATCGGAGCGTGAGTCGCGCCGACACCGTCCGTTTCCGTCCCAACCAGGCCATCCTGGTGGCCGCCATCGTCGCCTTCATCGGCGCGCTGCCGCTGGCCACCGCCCGGTGGTGGCTGCTCTGGGTGCTGCTGGTGCCGCTCGGGATCGGGCTGTGGGCGTGGCGGTCCGGCACCGACGCCGACGCCCGGGAGCTACGGCTGCGGGCACTCGTCGGGCAGCGACGGGTGCCCTGGGACCGGGTCGCCGAGCTGGCCGGCGACGCCCGTGGCCGGGCCGTCGTCCGGCTCGACGACGGGCAGGTGCTCGTGCTGCCCGCGGTACGCGCCACCGAACTCCCCCGGCTGGTCGCCGCCACCGGGCAGCGCCTTCCCGACGACGGCACCGGTCGGGAGCAGCCCGACGACGACACCGGTCAGTAGCCGTCCACCACCCGGTTCGTCAGCTCCTCCCCGGCCACGAAGCGACGCAGTTGCGCCCCCACCAGCCGGTACGCGCGCGGCAGCAGACCGCGCACCGAGCCGGCGACGTGTGGGGTGAGCAGCACGTTCGGCAGCTCCCACAGCGGATGGTCGGCCGGCAGCGGCTCCGGGTCGGTGACGTCCAGCGCGGCCCGGAGCCGCCCCGACGCCAGCTCGGCGAGCAGCGCCGGCGTCCGGGCCACCGGCCCCCGCGCGGCGTTCACCAGCAACGCGCCGTCCGGCATCGCGGCGAGGAACCGCTCGTCGACCAGACCCCGGGTCTGCCCGGTCAGCGGCACCAGCAGCACCACCACGTCCGCGGCGGGCAGCAGGGCGGGCAGGTCGGCCACCCCGTGCACGTCCTCGTCGGGGCGGGCGGTGCGGGCGACGAGCGTGAAGCTCACCTCGAACGGGGCGAGCCGGGCGCGTACCGCCGCGCCGATCGAGCCGGCGCCGACGATCAGCACCCGCTTGCCGGCCAGCTCGTCGGTCGGGGCGACCTCGTCGTACGCCCATTCCCGGCGAGCCTGGGCGCGGGCCAGCGGCGCGAATCCGCGCAGCGCGGACAGGATCGCGCCGACCACCCACTCGGCGGTGGCCGAGTCGTGCACGCCGCGGGCGTCGCAGAGCGTCACGCCGGCCGGCATCCGACCCGCCCACGCGTCCGCGCCGGCGGAGAGCAACTGCACCACCTCGACGTCCGGCAGGTCGGCCAGGAGCGCGCCGGCGTCCGGGCCGGCCAGGAACGGCGGCACCCAGAACCGCACCCCGGCCGGGGACGACGGGAGGCGGGCCGGATCGGTCAGCACCTCCACGGTGACGTCGGGCGGCAGTTCGCCGAGCAGGCGACGACCGTCGGGGTGCGGAATCCATGCCTTCACGACCGCCGACGATATCCGTAGCCGCAGGTAGACGCCGCGGCGGCCGTGACGAACGCCCCGCCGGGGGTCGGACACCAGTGCGACAGGGTTTAATCGGGGGCGGGACGCCGGCCGGCGTCGCGGTGCGCACGACAGGGGGGCGATGAGCGAGGACGACCCGGAGCGGAAGGCGGCGCCGATTCCGGCGCTTACCGATCCCGACCGGCTGCGGTCCCTCGACGAGACACGCCTCGACGCGGTGCCGGACGAGGCGTTCGATCGGTTCGCGCGGCTGGTCGGCGACCTGCTCGACGTGCCGGTCGCGCTGGTCTCCCTGGTCGACGCGGATCGCCAGTTCTTCCCCGGCGCGACCGGGCTGCCGCAGCCCTGGGCCGATCGCCGGGAGACCCCGCTCAGCCACTCGTTCTGCCAGCACGTCGTCGACATCGAGGTGCCGATGGTGCTGCCCGACGCCCGGCTCTACCCACGGGTGCGGTTGAACCTCGCCATCGAGGACCTCGGCGTGGTGGCGTACGCGGGCATGCCGCTGACCGACCTGGAGGGGCGGGTGCTCGGCTCGCTCTGCGCCATCGACAGCAAGCCCCGCGCCTGGACCAGGGAGCAGTTGCGTACGCTCGCCGACCTGGCCGCCGCCTGCTCGTCGGAGTTGCGGCTGCGGATCGCGGTCCGCAGCGCCGAACAGGCCCGCCGCCGCGCGGAGGAGGCCCACGACCGGCTCGCGATGCTGGCCGGGATGAGCGAGATGCTCGGCGGCACGCTCGACG
This sequence comes from Micromonospora sp. AKA38, assembly GCF_027925725.1. NCBI lineage: Bacteria > Bacillati > Actinomycetota > Actinomycetes > Micromonosporales > Micromonosporaceae > Micromonospora > Micromonospora sp. AKA38. The sequence goes on from NZ_BNEI01000002.1 coordinate 848,985, forward strand.
TGACCACCGCGGTCGACCGCCTGGCGCACGCCATGGTGCCGCTGTTGGCCGACTGGTGCCTGATCACGCTGGTCGACCCGGCGGGCCGGCCGCGCAGCGTCTCCGGCGTGCACCGGGACGGGGACCGCCGCGCCGACCTGGCCCGTTTCGCCTCGCTGCTGACCACCGGGCTCGGCCCGGAGTCGCTGATCCGCTCGGTGCTGCGCTCCGGTCGGCCGGTGATGAGCAGCGCCGCCGGCATCGCGGACGTGGCGCGCGGCACCACCCGCCCGGAGCTGGTGCCGCTTGCCGAACGGCTCGGCATCGGCTCGCACCTGACGGTGCCCATCACCGCCGTCGGCGACCGGGTGATCGGCACCGTCACGCTTGTCAACCGCGCCGGCCGGCGCGGGTTCGACGCGAGCGACCTGCGCACCGCGCAGGACATCGGGGTACGCGCCGGCCAGGCGGTCGGCAACAGCCGGCTCTACGGCGAGCAGCGGCACGTGGCCGAGGTGCTCCAGCACAGCATGCTGCCGGTGCTGCCGACCGTGTCCGGGATGGAACTGGCCGCCCGCTACCTGCCGGCGGCGGACCGGGTCGAGGTCGGCGGCGACTGGTACGACGCGTTCGTCCAGCCCGACGGCGAGCTGATCGCCGCCATCGGTGACGTCGCCGGCCACGACATCGAGGCCGCCGCCACCATGGGCCAGTTGCGGAATCTGGTCCGGGGCAACGCGTACGGGCGGGACGATCCGGTGGAGGAGTTGGTGGCCAACCTCGACCGGGCCATCGGTGGGCTCCGGGTGCCGACGGTCGCCACCGCCGTGCTGGCCCGGGTCCGGCCCGGCGACGGTGGGCTCCAGGTCCGCTGGTGCAATGCCGGGCACCCGCCGCCGGTGCTGATCCGCGCCGACGGCACGGTGTCGGTGGCGGAGGGACGCGGTCCGCTGCTCGGTCTGGTCCGCCCGCCCCGGCGCACCGGCCGGACGCTGACACTCGCTCCGGGCGACACGCTGCTGCTGCACACCGACGGTCTGATCGAGCGCCGCGACCAGCCGATCGACGAGGGGCAGGCGGAGCTGCTCGACCGGCTCGCCGCCGACGGTCCCGACGTGCCGCTGGCCGCGCTCTGCGACCGGCTGCTGGCCGCCGCGCACCGCCGCGAGGACGACGTCGCCGTGCTCGCCCTGCGCGCCGGTTGAGCGGCCGGCCCGCACCACGTCATCCGCACCCGGCGCCCGGACACGGCCCGGACACGGCGGTCACCGGCGGCGCTCGTCCGGCCCGGTTCGCCGTCGCGTGCGGCTACGCTGGGCCGGGTGAGCCCGCGACTCCCGTACCCCCGCGCCCACCGCCTCCGGACGGCGCTGGCGGCGTCCTGCGCGGCGCTGCTGCTGGGCACCGCCGGCTGCGCACTCGGCGAGCCCGAGCCGGACCCGGCCGGCGAGCCACCCAACCTGCCGACGCCGTCGAGCACGGCCAGCCCCGGCGGGGCGAGCCAGCAGGTGGTGGCCACGGTGCTGGCGAAGGGGCTGGCGGTGCCGTGGGCGATCGCGTTCCTGCCCGACGGCGCGGCGCTGGTCACCGAGCGGGACAGCGGCCGGATCGTCCAGGTCGGCCCGGAGTCGGGGCCGGACGGGCTGGCCGTCCGGCCGGTGCAGACGGTGCCCGGCGTGGCGGCCGGCGGTGAGGGGGGCCTGCTCGGCATCGCCGTCTCGCCGAAGTACGCGCAGGACCGGATGATCTTCGTCTACTACACGGCCGAGGCCGACAACCGGGTCGCGAAGCTGCGGCTGGGTCAGACGCCGACGCCGATCCTCACCGGCATCCCGAAGGCCGGCAACCACGACGGCGGCGGCCTGGGTTTCGGCCCGGACGGCTTCCTCTACGTGAGCACCGGGGACGCCGGGCGCACCGCGAACGCGCAGGACCCGAAGAGCCTCGCCGGCAAGATCCTCCGGATCAACCCGGACGGCAAGCCGGCCCCGGGCAACCCGACCGCCGGTTCGCCGGTGTGGTCCTCGGGGCACCGCAACGTGCAGGGCTTCGCCTGGATGCCGGACAAGCGGATGTACGCGGTGGAGTTCGGCCAGAACACCTGGGACGAGATCAACCAGATCAACCAGGGCGGCAACTACGGCTGGCCGCAGGTCGAGGGGCGCGGCGACGACAACCGCTACGTGGACCCGGTCGTGCAGTGGCGCACCGCCGACGCGTCCTGCTCCGGGCTGGCCGCCGTGGAGCGGCTGCTGGTCGCCGCGTGCCTGCGCGGGCAGCGGCTGTGGCTGGTCGAGCTGGCCGGCAACGGGACCGTCCTGGGCCAGCCGCGCGAGCTGCTCACCGGGCGGTACGGTCGGCTGCGCGCCGCCGCCGTGGCGCCGGACGGCTCGATCTGGGTGAGCACCTCGAACCGGGACGGCCGGGGCCGGCCGGCCGCCGAGGACGACCGGATCCTGCGGCTGGTCCTCGCGGACGGCGGCGCCGGCCGGAGCTGAGCCGCTTCGGGCAGGTTTGCCAAGATCACTCACTGGGCAGGTCAGAATCTCAGCATGGACGGCCAGGAGAACGAAGAGGAGCGCGCCGGGAACCCGACGTCCCCGGCGACCGGACGCGCCCGCCGCCTCGCGGCCTGGCGGCCGGGCCACCGGCTGCGCCGGGTCGGCGTGGCGCTGGCGCTGCTCGCGGTCACGCTCGGCGGCATCGTGGTCGGCACGTACGCCGGCGGCCACGTCGGCACCGACATCGGCCCGTTCCGGGCGGAGCTGAAGCTCAGCCCGTCGCTGAGCGGCGGCACCACCGTCGACATCCCGCCGTTGGGCGCGTTGCTGCTGGACAGCCACGACGGGCCGGCGTACCTGACCGTCGAGGTGGGCTCCCTGGACCAGCGACGCACCGAGGCACTCATCGACGATCCGGCGAGCATCAGCCGGGCCAGCCAGTCGGCGGTGCAGGACGTCCGCGACGGCGTGATGCGGCTCGGCCTGCGGACGCTCGCCGCGGCGGTGCTGGCCACCCTGCTCCTGGCCGGGCTGGTCTTCCGCGACGTGCGGCGGACCGCCTGGGCCGGCGGGTTGGCGCTGGTCATCACCGCCGGCAGTCTCGGCCTGGGCGCGGCCACCCTGCGGCCACAGGCGATCGAGGAACCGCGGTACGAGGGGCTGCTGGTCAACGCGCCCGCGATCGTGGGTGACGCGCGGCGGATCGCCAACGACTACACCAAGTACGCGGAGCAGCTCCAGCGGCTGGTCGGCAACGTCAGCAAGCTCTACACCACGGTCTCGTCGCTGCCGGTGGTGCAGCCGTCCCCGGGCACCACCCGGGTGCTGCACGTCTCGGACATGCACCTCAACCCGACCGGCTGGCAGCTGATCCGCACGGTGGTCGAGCAGTTCGGCATCGACGTCGTGATCGACACCGGCGACCTCACCGACTGGGGCAGCGAGCCGGAGGCGTCCTACGTCGGTTCGATCGGCCTGCTCAAGAAGCCCTACGTCTACATCCGCGGCAACCACGACTCGCCGCGGACCGCCGCGGCGGTGGCCCAGCAGCCGAACGCCGTGGTGTTGAACAACTCGACCACGACCGTGGCCGGGCTGACCATCGCCGGCATCGGCGATCCGCGGTTCACCCCGGACAAGGAGACCTCGCCGGCCGGCAGCGGACTCACGTCGGCGGTGGCCGACCAGGTGATCGGCGCCGGCGAGCAGCTCGCCGCCACGGTGGAGAAGTCACCGCGGAAGGTGGACGTGGCGCTGGTGCACGACCCGGCGTCGGCCGGGCCGCTCTCCGGCACCTGCCCGCTGGTGCTCTCCGGGCACACCCACGCCCGCCAGGTGTCGAAGCTGCCGCAGGTGCCGGGCGAGCAGCCGACGACGCTGATGGTGGAGGGCTCGACCGGTGGGGCCGGGCTGCGCGGGCTGGAGGGCGAGAAGCCGACGCCGCTGGCCATGACGGTGCTCTACTTCGACCAGCAGAAGCTGCTCCAGGCGTACGACGAGATCACCGTGGGCGGCACCGGGCAGTCGCAGGTCAACCTGGAACGGCACGTCATCCGGGACCCGGCCAAGGGCGACGAGGTGCCGGTCACCCCGACGCCGACCCGCGGCGCCCCGGAATCGGGATCGCCCAGCGCGACCCCGGCCCCGACCCCGAGCTGACTCAGCGCAGGGCGAGCGCGGCCAGCGCCGCGTTGACGATGCTGCCGGGCAGCAGGTCGTGCAGCTCGTACAGCTCCCGGACGGTGCCGGACTGACCGAACTCGTCCACCCCGAGCGGCACCGCCGGGGCGCCGACCGCCGAACCGAGCCAGGCCATCGCGTGCGAGGCCGCGTCCTGCACGGTCACCACCGGCACCCGGTCGGCGAACGCCGACCGCAGCGCGCCGGGCACGCTCGGCACGGTGGCGGTCCGCACGCCCTGACGCAGCGTCCGTTGCCACGCGCGGTAGAGCCGGTCCAGGCTGGTCACGTCCACCACGTGCGCCGCCACGCCCTCCTCCGCCAGCTCCGCGGCGGCGGCCAGCACCTCCGGCAGCACCGCGCCGGAGGCGGCGAGTTGCACGACCGGGGCGTCCGCCAGATCCGGGTACGCCTGGTGCGCGTCGACGAGCCGGTACGCCCCGGCCACCACCTGCCGGCGCAGCACCGCGTCACCGAGCCGGGCCCGCGCCGCCTCGAACGGCGCCTGGTCGATCGGTCGGGTGCTGAGCCGGAAGTAGTACGCCCCGTCCTCGGCCGGCGCGGCGGTGACGGCCGGCGCGGCGCCGCCGGCGATCTGCCCGAGCGCGTCGCAGAGCAGCCAGTCCAGGCTGCCGGCGTACGCGGGTTCCAGGAACGTCACCCCGGGCAGCTCCAGGCCCACCGACGCGGTGATGGTGGACTGGTGCGCGCCGCCCTCGGGCGCCAGCGTGATGCCGGACGGGGTGCCGGCCACCACGAACCGCGAACCCGAGTAGGTGCCGTACAGGAACGCGTCGAGCCCGCGCAGCACGAACGGGTCGTAGACCGTGCCGACCGGCAGCAGTGGCTGGCCGGACAGGTCCCAGGAGAGGCCGAGCTGGCCCAGCAGCAGGAACAGATTCATCTCGGAGATGCCCAGCTCGATGTGCTGCCCGGCGGGGCTCTCCGTCCAGCGCAGCATCCGGTCCTCGGTCCACGAACGCTGCTCGGTCGGGGCGAACACACTTGTCTTGTTGATGAAGCCGGCCAGGTTGGTCGAGGTGGCCACGTCCGGCGCGGTGGTCACCAGGTAGGGCGCCACCTGCGGGTCACGGGCCAGGTCGACGAGCACCCGGCCGAACACCTCCTGGGTGGAGACCGGCTTGTTCGCGCGTACCCGGGTCGACTCCGGCACGGTGACGCCCAGCGCCCGCTCGCGCGGCGCGCGGGACAGCGCCTCCCGGCGTTCGCCGGCCCAGATGCCGGCCGGGGACGCCGGGTCGAGGCGGTCCCACTCGGTCTCCGCGGTCAGGCCGTGCGCCGTCCGCAGCGCGGCCACCTGTTCGGTGCTCAGCAGCGCCGAGTGGTTGCGCGGGTTGCCGGCGATCGGCAGCCCCCAGCCCTTCACCGTGTACGCGAACACCACGCTGGGCCGGTCGGTGACCGCGTCGCACTGGGCGTACGCGTCGAGCAGCGCCTGCGCGTCGTGCCCGCCCAGGTCGGTGACGAGCGGGCCCAGCTCGTCGTCCGGGACGTCGGCGACGAACGCGGTCACCTCGTCCGGCGCGCCGTCCAGGAACTGCTTGCGCAGGACCGGCCCGGCCAGGCCGAACAGCGACTGGTACTGCTCGTTCGGCATCCGGTCGATCCAGTCGCGCAGCGCCGCGCCGCCCGGCCGGGCGTACGCCTCGGCGAGCCGGCGACCGTACTTGACCTCGACGACGTGCCAGCCGGCGGCCTCGAACTGACCCCGCCACTGGTTGATCCGGATGCCGGGGACGACCCGGTCCAGCGACTGGCGGTTGAAGTCGACGAGCCACATCACGTTGCCCAGGCCGGTGGTGGCCGGGTCGGCGACCGCCTCCCAGATGTTGCCCTCGTCCAGCTCCGCGTCGCCGATCAGCGCGATGAACCGGGAGTGCGGGCGCGCGCCGAAGTGCGCGTCGACGTAGCGGCGGGTGACGGCGGCGAACAGCGGCGCGGCGGCGCCCAGGCCGACCGAGCCGGTGGAGAAGTCCACCTCGTCCGGGTCCTTGGTCCGCGACGGGTACGACTGGAGCCCGCCCCGCGCGCGCAGCTTCGGCAGGTAGGACCGGTCCAGGTTGCCGAGCAGGTACTGGATGGCGTGGAACACCGGGGAGGCGTGCGGCTTCACCGCGACCCGGTCCTCGGCGTCCAGGTGCTGGAACCAGAGCGCGGTCATCGCGGTCACCAGCGACGCGCTCGACGCCTGGTGGCCGCCGACCTTCACCCCGTCGCCGGTGTCCCGGTCGTGGTTGGCCGCGTCGACGATGCGGGTGGCGAGCCAGAGCACCCGGCGCTGGATCTCGTCGAGGACGTCGGTGTTCACGCTGTCTCCATCCGGGCGTCGCCGTTGACGCCCTCGGTGTGGGGGTGAGGTGTCAGGAAGGGCCCCCTCTTATGCACCAGGCGTTAAGAAGGGGCCCTTCCTTGCACGTCAGGCAGCGCCGAGGCGCTCCAGGATCAACTCGCGGACGGTCTTCGCGTCCGCCTGGCCGCGGGTGGTCTTCATGACGGCGCCGACCAACGCGCCGGCCGCCGCGACCTTGCCGCTGCGGATCTTGTCGGCGATGGCCGGGTTGGCGGCGATCGCCTCGTCCACGGCGGCGGTGAGCGCGCCGGTGTCCGAGACGACCTCCAGGTTTCGGGCGGTCATGATCTCGGTCGGCGAGCCCTCGCCGGCCACCACGCCCTCCAGCACCGTACGGGCCAGCTTGTCGTTGAGCTTGCCGGCGTCGACCAGGCCCTGAAGCTCGGCCACCTGCGCCGGGGTCGCCCCGATGTCGGCCAGCTCCACGCCGGTCTCGTTGGCGCGCCGGGACAGCTCACCGAGCCACCACTTGCGGGCCGCCGCCGGGGTGGCGCCGGCCGCCACGGTGGCCTCGATCAGCTCCACCGCGCCGGCGTTGACCACCGACTGCATGTCCAGGTCGGAGAGGCCCCAGTCCTGCTGGATCCGCTTGCGGCGCAGCCGCGGCAGCTCCGGCAGGGCGGCCTTCAGCTCGGCCACCCAGGCGGTGTCCGGCGCGAGCGGCACCAGGTCCGGCTCCGGGAAGTACCGGTAGTCGGTGGCGGTCTCCTTGGACCGGCCCGACGTGGTGTCGCCGGTGTCCTCGTGGAAGTGGCGCGTCTCCTGGACGATCCGGCCGCCCGCGTCCAGCACCGACGCCTGGCGCAGCATCTCCGAGCGGACCGCCCGCTCGACCGAGCGCAGCGAGTTGACGTTCTTGGTCTCGGTCCGCGTGCCCCACTCCGCGCCGGGCAGGTTCAGCGACGTGTTGACGTCGCAGCGCAGCGAGCCCTCCTCCATCCGCACGTCCGAGACGCCCAGCGAACGGATCACGTCGCGCAGCTCGGCCACGTACGCGCGGGCGATCTCCGGGGCGAGCGCACCGGTGCCGGGGATCGGCTTGGTGACGATCTCGACCAGCGGGATGCCGGCCCGGTTGTAGTCGACGAGCGACTCGGTGGCGCCGTGGATGCGGCCGGTGGCACCACCGACGTGCAGCGTCTTGCCGGTGTCCTCTTCCAGGTGCACCCGCTCGATGCCGATGCGCACCAGCTCGCCGTCGACCTCGACGTCCAGGTGACCGTCGAAGCAGAGCGGCTCGTCGTACTGGCTGATCTGGAAGTTCTTCGGCATGTCCGGGTAGAAGTAGTTCTTCCGGGCGAACCGGCACCACTCGGCGATCGAGCAGTTCAGCGCCAGGCCGATCCGGATGGTCGCCTCGATGGCCGCCTTGTTGGCCACCGGCAGCGAGCCGGGCAGGCCCAGGCACACCGGGCAGACCCGGGTGTTCGGCTCGCCACCGAAGTCGGTCGGGCAGCCGCACCACATCTTGGTGTTCGTGCCCAGCTCGACGTGGGTCTCCAGGCCGATCACCGGTTCGTAGCGCGCGACGACCTCGTCGTACGCGGGCAGTGTCGTCGTCATCTGCTCCTGCCTCACAGTGCTGGTGGGGTGAACGCGCCGACGCTGGACTCCAGTGCGGCGGCCACCCGGTACATCCGGTCGTCGGCCATGGTCGGCGCCATGATCTGCAGACCCACCGGGAGCCCGTCGGACAACCCGCACGGCACCGAGATGGCCGGACCGCCGTAGAGGTTCGTCGGGATGGTGAACAGGTCCGCCAGGTACATCTGGTACGGGTCCGAGGTGCGCGCGCCGATCGGGAACGCCACGAACGGCGTGGTCGGCGAGATCAGCGCGTCCACCTGCTCGAACGCGCTGGTGAAGTCGCGCGTGATCAGCGTGCGGACCTTCTGCGCCTGGCCGTAGTAGGCGTCGTAGTAGCCCGACGAGAGGGCGTACGTGCCGATCATGATGCGCCGCTTCACCTCGGGGCCGAAGCCGGCCTCGCGGGTCAGCGACATGACCTCCTCCAGCGACCGGTTGCCGTCGTCGCCGACCCGCAGGCCGAACCGGACGCCGTCGAAGCGGGCCAGGTTGGAGGAGCACTCGCTCGGCGCGATCAGGTAGTAGGCCGGCAGCGCGTACTTGAAGTGCGGGCAGGAGATCTCGACGATCTCGGCGCCCAGCTTGGCCAGCGCCTCGACCGACTCGCGGAACGCCGCCATCACGCCCGGCTCGGCGCCCTCGCCGGTGAACTCGGTGACCACGCCCAGCTTGACGCCGGTCAGGTCACCGCTCGCGCCGAGCTTCGCCGCGCCCACCACGTCCGGCACCGGGGCCGGGATCGAGGTGGAGTCGCGCGGGTCATGGCCGCCGATCACCTGGTGCAGCAGCGCGGCGTCGAGCACGGTACGCGCGCACGGGCCGGGCGTGTCCAGCGACGAGGAGAACGCCACCAGGCCGTACCGGGAGGTGCCGCCGTAGGTGGGCTTCGCGCCGACCGTTCCGGTGACCGCGCCGGGCTGACGGATCGAGCCGCCGGTGTCCGAGCCGATCGCCAGCGGCGCCTCGTACGCGGCCAGCGCCGCCGCGCTGCCGCCGCCGGAGCCGCCCGGGATGCGCTCGGTGTCCCACGGGTTCCGGGTCGGCCCGTACGCGGAGTACTCCGTGGACGAGCCCATCGCGAACTCGTCCATGTTCGTCTTGCCGAGCATCACCGTGCCGGCGGCCCGCAGCCGCTCGACGATCGTCGAGTCGTACGGCGGACGCCAGCCCTCCAGGATCTTCGACCCGACGGTGGTCGGCACGCCCTTGGTGGTCAGCACGTCCTTGACCGCGACCGGGACGCCGGCCAGCGGGCCCAGCTCCTCACCGGCGGCGCGGCGCTCGTCCACGGCCCGCGCGGCGGCCAACGCGCCGTCGCTGTCGACGTGCAGGAACGCGTGCACCCGGTCGTCGACGGCACCGATCCGGTCCAGGTGGGCGCGGGTGACCTCGACCGCCGAGGCGTCACCGTTGGCGACGAGGCCGGCGAGGTCGACGGCATTGAGCCTGGTCAGGTCGGTCACGATGCCACATCCTCGTCCAGGATCCGCGGAACGCGGAACCGCTGCTCCTCGGCGTCGGGCGCACCCGACAGCACCTCCTGCGGGGTCAGGCTCGGCGTCACCACGTCCTCGCGGAGCACGTTGGTCAGCGGCACCGAGTGGGAGGTCGGCGGGATGTCCGCCGCGGCGACCTCGCCGACCTGCGCGACCGACTGGAGGATCACGTCCAGCTGGCCGGCGAACATGTCCAGCTCCTCCTCGGTGACGGCGAGCCGCGACAGTCGCGCGAGGTGCGCGACCTCCTCGCGGGAGATGGCGGCCATCGGGTGCCCCCTTCGTGGCTGTCCTTCAGACGTCTGCGTGTGCCGGCCGCGCGCCTGACGGAGCACGATGACGCGCGGTGACCGGAGCGAGTCTATTGTCCCGCCGTCACGACGACGCCTTCGACTCCCCCTCCGCTGCCGGCCCGGCCCGCCCGTCGCCGTCCACCGCGGTCGGGCGGACCGGGCGGTAACGCGACAGCCAGGCGATCAGCTCCTCGGCCGGCATCGGCCGGGCGTGGAACCAGCCCTGTGCCACGTCACAGCCGGCGGCGTGCAGCAGCCGCCAGGTGCGCTCGTCCTCCACGCCCTCGGCGACCACCCGCAGGCCGAGCGCGCCGGCCAGCTCGATCATCGAGCGGACGATCGCCGCGTCGTCCGGGTCGTCGGCCATGCCCAGCACGAACGACCGGTCCACCTTCACCTCGGACAGTGGCAGCCGGCGCAGGTGCTGAAGGGAGGAGTACCCGGTGCCGAAGTCGTCGAGCGCGATCCCGACGCCGATCCGGTGCAGGTGGGTGATGCTGGCCAGCACCCGACGGGGGTCGGCCATCAGCGCGCCCTCGGTGATCTCCACCTGGAGCCGCTCGGGCGGGACGCCGTACCGGGTCAGCCGGTCGGCGATCTGGTCGGCGATCTCGCCGGTGTGCAGGTCCCGGACGCTGACGTTGAGCGCGGACCGCAACGTGAGCCCGGCCGCGGACCACTTGGCGAGCTGCTCCACCACGTCGTCCACCACCCGGCGGGTGAGCAGCCGCATGACCGCGCTCTGCTCGGCGACCTGGATCAGCTCCCCCGGGTCGACCATGCCCCGGCGCGGGTGCCGCCAGCGCAGCAGCGCCTCGACGCCGACCACCTCGCCGGTGGCGATGGCGATCTGCGGTTGGTAGTACATGGTGATCTCGCCGGCCTCCGCGGCCGACGCGGCCGTGGTCTCCGCGAGCCGCGCGGCCGGGACGGCCTCCGCGGCTGATCCGCCGGCCGGGGCCGACACGGTCGACGCAGCCGGCGCCACCTTCGCCGCCGCCGGTGGGGCCGACGCGGCCGACGCCGGTGGGGCCGACGCGGCCGACGCCGGTGGGGCCGACGCGGCCGACGCCGGTGGGGCCGACGCGGCCGACGCCGGTGGGGCCGACGCGGCCGACGCCGCATCACCGCCGGAACGAACCGGGCCGGGGACCCGGTCGGCCCGGCGGCGGGTCGGGTCGGCGCCGGTCAGGATCCGCTCGATCAGGTCGTCGTCGGAGCGCGCCTCGACACGCTCCCGACGCCACCGGAGCCGCCGGCGGGCCGGGTGCGCCGGCCGGGCGGCGGGCAGACCCGGCGTCAGCGCCGCGCCGTCCCCGCCGCGCACGCCCACCGGCTCCCCGGAGGGCGACGGCGAGGACTCCAGCACCCGACGCAGGTCCGCCAGGAGGCTCAACCGCTCGGCCGAGTTGTGGTCGGACTCCGGCGCGTAGACCGCGACCGTGTCGGTGCGGTGCTTGGCGTCGTACATGGCCACGTCGGCGTGCCGCATCAGGGTGGCGAAGTCCTCGCCGTGCTCGGGGAAGAGCGCGACGCCGATCGAGCCGCCCACGTCCAGCGGCAGCCCGTCCAACGGCACCGGCTCGGCCAGCGCGGCGACCACCCGGTCGGCCCGCTCCCGGGCCTCCTCGACGCCGGCCAGCCCCGGCACGACGATGGCGAACTCGTCGCCGCCGAGCCGCGCCACCATCTCGTGCTCGCCGACCACGTCGATCAGCCGGGCGCTCACCTCGACCAGCAGCCGGTCCCCGACCGCGTGGCCGAGCGCGTCGTTGACGTTCTTGAACCGGTCCAGGTCGAGCAGCAGCAGGGCCACGTGGGCGTCCGGCTCGCCCCGGGCGGCCCGCTCGGCGTGCAGGTGCACCTGCTCGACCACCTCGCTGAGCAACGCCTTGCGGTTGGGCAGCCCGGTCAGCGGGTCGACGTCGGCGAGCTGCTCCCGCTCGGCGGAGAGCCGGGCCATCCGGTAGACCGCGAAGAGGGGCACCAGCACCAGCGGGATCAGCGCCGCGCTGGCCCGCGCGGCGGCCACCAGCACCGGCGCGAGCAGCAGCAGCGAGCCGGTGGAGAGCAGCTCGTAGGCCAGCCCGAGCCGGACGTTGGGCCACCACCGGTCCCCGAAGCGCAGCCGGATGGCGGAGTTGACCAGCCCGTAGTTGACCGCGAACCAGGCCACCGTGGCGCCGCCCACCGCTGCCACGTCCGTCCAGTGCAGCCGGCCACCGCCGAACAGCTCGCCCGGACCGAACCGGGTGACCGCGTACGCGGCGGCCAACGCGCACGCGTACTGGGCCGCGTTGAAGCCGGTGCGCCAGGCGGCGTACCCGAGACGCCAGCCGGAGACGGCCACCGCCACGGCCTGCACCGCCACCGCCGGGCCGAGACCCCAGCCGAGCAGGATGGCGAAGGTGAAGCAGGTGGACGGGAAGACCGCCGAGGTCTGCCGCCGGCCGGGCGGGACGAACGGGCGGGCGTCGCAGGCGACGGCGAGCGCCGCCATCGTCCAGAACGCTACCGGCAGCTCGGTCAGCCGGCCGGGCAGCGCGGCAAGCGGCCCGACCGAGACGAGCAGGGCGACGACACCTACCGCACCGACGAAGCCGAAGAACGGCCCGGTCCGCCCCGGCGGGACGGAGTTGCGCGGGTCGTCGGTCGCCATCGCACCTCCCGGGCACGGTCCTGGCGCGCGCAGTCACGCGCCGTACGCCAATGAAACGCCCTCCGGACCGCTTTCCCCGACACGACAGTCACGAATCGGTGCTAGTCGTAATTAAGTTGGTATACGCCGCCGGGCGGTCACCCGGGCGCCGGTCACTCCTGGACCCGGGCCACCGCCCGGGCCGCCTCCGGACCGGACTCCAGCAGCACCCGGAACCCGTCCTCGTCGAGGATCGGCAGCTTCAGCGTGGCGGCCTTGTCGGCCTTGGTGCCGGGGTTGTCACCGACCACCACGAAGCCGGTCTTCTTGGAGACCGAGCCGGTCACCTTTCCGCCCCGGCTCTGGATCGCCTCGGCGGCCTCGTCACGGCTGAACCCGGCAAGCGTGCCGGTGACCACCACGGTGACCCCGTCGAGCGGGCGCGGCCCCTCGTCGGCGGACTCCTCGGCCATGCGGACGCCGGCCGCGGCCCACTTGCGCACCACGTCGCGGTGCCAGTCGACGGCGAACCACTCCTTGAGGCTCGCGGCGATGGTCGGGCCGACGCCGTCCACCGAGGACAGCTCCTCCTCGGACGCCTCCTCGATCGCGGTGACGGAGCGGAAGTGCCGGGCGAGCGCCTGCGCCGCGGTCGGGCCGACGTGCCGGATGGAGAACGCCACCAGCACCCGCCACAGATCCCGTTCCTTGGCCTCGGCCAGGTTCTCCAGCAGCTTGGTGGCGTTGGTGCCGAGGCTGCCGTCCTTGTTGACGAAGAACGGCGAGCGGGCGAGCTGCTCGGCGTCGAGCTGGAACAGGTCGCCCTCGTTGGTGATGATCTGCGCGTCCAGCAGCGCCGCCGCGCCCTTCTCGCCGAGCACCTCGATGTCGAGCACCTTGCGGCTGGCCAGGTAGAAGACCCGCTCGCGGATCTGCCCCGGACAGGTCCGCCCGTTGGGGCAGCGGATGTCGACGTCGCTCTCCTTGGCCGGCGCGAGCGGCGTGCCGCAGGCCGGGCAGGTGGTCGGCATGACGAACGGGCGGGCGTCGGCCGGCCGCAGGTCGACCACCGGGCCGAGGATCTCGGGGATGACGTCGCCGGCCTTGCGCAGCACCACCGTGTCACCGATGAGCACGCCCTTGCGTTCGACCTCGCGAGCGTTGTGCAGGGTGGCCAGCGCGACCGTGGAGCCGGCCACCAGGACCGGCTGGAGCACGGCGAACGGGGTGACCCGGCCGGTGCGCCCGACGTTGACGTCGATGTCGAGCAGCGTGGTGTTGACCTCCTCCGGCGGGTACTTGAAGGCGATCGCCCAGCGCGGCGCGCGGCTGGTCGAGCCGAGGCGACCCTGGATGGAGACCGGGTCGACCTTGACCACCACGCCGTCGATCTCGTGCTCGACGTCGTGCCGGTGCTTGCCGTACCAGGCGATGTATTCCGCCACGCCGGCCAGGTCGGCCACCACCTTCCAGCGGTCGCTGGTGGGCAGCCCCCACGCCTTGAGCGCGGCGTACGACTCGGACTGCGCGGACGGCCGGTAGCCCTTGCGGGCGCCGATGCCGTGCACGATCAGGCGCAGCGGCCGACCGGCGGTGACCCGCGGGTCCTTCTGCCGGAGGCTGCCGGCGGCGGCGTTGCGTGGGTTGGCGAACGGCGCCTTGCCCTGCTCGACCAGGCTCGCGTTGAGGTCGGCGAACCCGGCCACCGGGAAGTAGATCTCGCCGCGCACCTCGATCAGCTCGGGCACGTCGGGGAAGTCGTCGGACGGGGTCAGCCGGGCCGGCACGCCCTTGATGCTGCGGACGTTGGCGGTGACGTCCTCACCGGTGCGGCCGTCGCCGCGGGTGGCCGCCCGGACCAACCGGCCCTTCTCATAGGTCAGGTTGATGGCCAGGCCGTCGACCTTCAGCTCGCAGAGGTAGGGCACCGGGCCGCCGGCGTCGCGCTCGACCCGCTCGGCCCAGGCGGCCAGCTCCTCGTCGGCGAACGCGTTGTCGAGCGAGAGCATCCGCTCGGCGTGCGTGACCGGGGTGAAGTCGGTGGAGAACGTGCCGCCGACCCGCTGGGTGGGCGAGTCGGGGGTGCGCAACGCCGGGAACTCCGCCTCCAGCGCCTCCAGCTCGCGCAGTTGCCTGTCGAACTCGGCGTCGGTGATCGTCGGCGCGTCCAGCACGTAGTAGCGGTACTGGTGCTCGGTGAGCTCCTGGCTCAGCGTGGCGTGCCGCTCCCGGGCCTCCGGGGTCGGCTCGACGCCGGCCGCCGCCTCCTGGGCGGCGTCGACCGTCGGGGGAACCGCTTCTTCGGACACGCCGCCACCATCGGACACGCTGTCGACCTCCCGTGCTCGTGCTACCCCCGAACCGTAACGGTCGGCTGTGACAACCGTCCGCCCACCCGTGCTGAGCAGGGCGACCCGCCGCCCCGGGGACGCGTGCCGCGCCGCGGAGCGGACGGGCCGCAACCGTGCGACGATCGCTGGGCCGAAGCGGACGGAAGGCGGGCACGGATGCGCGACGCGCTGATCTGGGCACTGGTGATCGTGGCCTGCGTGGCGGCGGGCTGGCTGTGGAGCGAGTGGCGCCGCCGCGCCACCGACGGTCGGGGCAGCCGGCCCGGGCGTGGGCGGGACAACCGACCCGGTGGTGGGCGGGTGGCCGCTCCGCCGAAGCCGCGTGGCGCCGACCGGCCGACCGGGGACCGGCCGCGGCCCGGGGAGATCTGGTGGGCCGACGTGCCGTACGCCGACGGCACCGGTTCGAAGGTGCGCCCCTGCCTGGTGCTGCGCGTCGACGGCCGGGCGGCCGAGGTCCTGAAGATCACCAGCCAGGACAAGTCGGACCGGGACGACCACGTGCGGATCCCGACCCGTACCTGGGACCCGGGCGCGGACCACGACAGCTTCCTCGACGTCAGCGAACCGATCCGGGTGCCGCTCGACGCGTTCGCGGACCGCGCCGGCGACTGCGACCCCGAGGTGTGGCGCGGCGTACGCCGCCTGCCCCACCTCACCGCGTAGCGCGGGACGCCGCTCAGTCCAGCGGGTCGGCCAGGGCGGTGAGCTGATCCGCGTACTCGATGCGGGCGGACCAGCCGGCCGGCCAGGCGGCCATGCCGTACGCGGCCCCGAGGAACGCCCCGGCCAGCGCGGCGATGGAGTCCGAGTCGCCGGCGGTGGTGGCGCCCCGAGCCAGCGCGGCGACCGGTTCGTCCGGGTGCCGCAGCGCGCAGAGCAGCGCGGTCGCGAGCGCCTCCTCCGCGATCCACCCCTCGCCGGTGAGCCGACACGGGTCGCCGCCGTCGTCGGGGCGGGCCAGCGCCGCCTCCAGCCGGCCGAGCACCCGCAGGCAGTCGTCCCAGCCGCGGGCGATGAACTCCGCCGGGTCGGTGACGCCCGGACGCTGCCACAGGTCGCCGAGCCACTCGCCCCGGTAGACCGTGCGCTGCTCGCGGGCCCGCTCGGTGAGCAGGCCGGGCAGCGCCGGCAGCGCCGCGCCGTCGCGCAGCAGCCGGACCGCGTACGCGGTCAGCTCGCTGGCCGCCAGCCCGGTCGGGTGCCCGTGGGTGAGGCCGGCCTGGAGCTGGGCCAGCCCGGCCAGCGTGTCGAGGTCGACGTCGAGCAGCCCGACCGGGGTGACCCGCATGTTCGCGCCACAGCCCTTCGAACCGGCGACCGTGGCCTGTTGCCAGCGGGTGCCCCGACTCAGCTCGGCGCAGGCCCGCAGGCAGGTCATGCCCGGCGCGCGGTTGTTCTCCGGGCTGGCCGCCCAGTCGAGGAAGCGCTGCCGCAGCAGCGGCTCCACCGCCTCCGCCGTGTACGCGGGTGCGTCGTGCAACGCCCACGCCACGGCCAGCGCCATCTGGGTGTCGTCGGTGACCAGTGCCGGGTCACCTTCCAGCTCGCGGGGACCGGCCGGGCCGTAGCGCCGGACGATCTCGGTGACGGTGAGGAACTCGGTCGGCTTGCCGAGGGCGTCGCCGTAGGCCAGGCCGAAGAGCGAGCCGGCGGCGCGTCGGTCGGTGGAGGCGGTCACGGTGGTGATCATGCACCGGCCGCGCAAGCCCCGTGCGGTCAGTCCCAGCAGAGGCAGAACGGGTGGCCGGCCGGGTCGGCGTAGACCCGGAAGCCCTCCCCCTCGCCGGGCAGCCGCCGGGCGCCGAGGGCCAGCGCCGCCTTCTCGGCCGCCTCGATGTCGTCCACCGTCACGTCCAGGTGGAACTGCTGCGGACGCTCCGGGTCGGGCCAGTCGGGTGCCCGCAGGTCGAGCGCCTTCTGGAAGGCGAGCCGCGGCTGGTGCCCGGGCGCGCCGCCGAGGACCACCCAGTCGTCGCCGTCGGAATTGTCCTCGATCAGCGGGAGACCGAGCAGTTCCGCGTAGAAGCCGGCCAGCGCACGCGGGTCGGGACAGTCGATCACGGTGGAACGCAGTCGTCCGATCATGCCGGCCATCCTGCCCCCGGCGTACGACAGGAAAACGTCACTCCTCGGCGAGCCGCCGGCCGGCGTCGCGACAGGCGGCCAGCACGGCCCGCGCGTACGCCGGGGTGGCGCCGGCCAGCCCGCACGCGGGCGTGACCACCACCTGTTCGGCCAGCCGCCGGCGGGGGAAGCCGAGCTGGTCCCAGAGCCGGCGGACCCGGTCGGCGACCTCCGCGGACGTGGGCGCCCGGCCGGACGACGGCGGCAGCGTCGGCGCGGCGCCGGCCAGCAGCCCGAACCCGGCGTCGAGCGCCTCGCCGAGCGGGTCCAGGTCGGTGACCAGGGACAGGTCGAGGGCGACGCCGACCGCGCCGGCGGAACGGATCAGCTCCAGCGGCACGTCCGGCGCGCAGCAGTGCACCAGCGTGGGGACGCCGGCCGCGTCGAGCACGCCGCGCAGCAGCGCGCGGGCCACCTCGGCCTCCATCGGCCGGTGGGTGCCGAGGCCACTCTCGGTGGGCACCCGCCCGGCCAGCACCGCCGGCAGGGACGGCTCGTCGAGCTGGAGCAGCACCGTGGCGCGGGGCAGCCGTCGGCTCACCGCCGCCAGGTGGCCGCGCAGCCCCTCGCCCAGCGAGCCGGCGAGGTCCCGCACCGCGCCCGGGTCGCGCAGCACCCGGCCGCCGAGCGGCAGCTCCAGCGTGGCGGCCAGGGTGAACGGGCCGGCGGCCTGGACCTTGACCGGGCCGGCGTACTCCTCGGCCTGCTCGGCGAGCTGGTCGAGGTCGCGTTCCATGAGGTCACGGGCGCGGCGCAGGTCCCGGCCGGGACGCAGGGCGATCCGCCAGCGGGCCGCGTACAGCTCGACCGGAAGCTCGACGAGCAGCCCGGCGGTGCGGCCCACGAGATCCGCGCCCGGGCCCCGGGCGGGCAGCTCCGGCAGATGCGGCAGCGCGGGCAGCTCGCCGAGCACGATCCGCTGCGCCTCGGCGATGTCGGTGCCGGGCAGCGAACCGATTCCGGTCGCCGCCCCGGCCGGCCAGGGCCACTGCTGATCAGTCACCGCCGAAGCCTATCGACTGGGCCGCCCCCGGCGGACAGCGCGGGCCGGGACCGGGCCACGGCAGCGGCCGGACGGCAGCGGCCGGACGGCCGAAGGCGCACGGCCGAAGGCGCACGGCCGGGGCGAGTCGGGGCGCCGGGCGGGCGCGGATGGCCACCGAAGCGTCCGGCGGTCACTGACGAAGTGGCTACAAACTTGATGGCACGGATGGGTCACCGCGCCGGACAGCGGCCGAACCGCGTCATCGAAGAGCCGGGCCGAGGGCGGGTCGAGGCGACTCATCGACGCCATCAAGTTTGCAGGGGGTGGCGGCAGGCTCCGCGCCGGCTTCGTCGGTACCGGGTGATCCGCCTGGTCAACGGCATCGCGTCGCCGGAGGTTCCGGACCGCCGGATACCTGCTCCGACCCGACGTGCCGCGCGAGACACCGGGTGGAAGAGGTCGGGCCGGTCAGGCGCCGCGCCGGACACGTCCGGTCCGAGACGGCCCAGCCCGGAAACGATCCGCCCGCGACGGCAGCGCACCGGGTGGACAGCCCCGCCAGCAGGGCAGCCCGTCACAAGAACAAGCCCGTCACAGGGACAGCCCGCCGGGACGGGCAGCCGGGCGGCGACCTGTCAGGCGGCGATGGTGGCGATGGTGGCGGAGCCGAGGACCACGTCGCCGGCCGGGTCCGGCCGGTAGGCCACGATCGCCTGGCCGGCGGCGACCCCGCGCAGCGGTCGGCGCAGCGCGGCGTGCAGGCCGTCGGCGTCGACCTGGACGGCGGCCGGGACCACGTCACCGTGCGCCCGGAGCTGCACCTCGCACTCGACCGGCCCGTCCGGGCGCGGGCCGCCGGTCCAGACCGGGCGGACCGCGCGCACCGCGGAGACCTCCAGCGCCTCGGCCGGGCCGACCGTCACCGTGTTGGTCTTCGGGGTGATGGAGAGCACGTAGCGGGGCCGTCCGTCCGGCGCGGGGCGGTCCAGGTGCAGCCCACGTCGCTGCCCGACGGTGTACTGGTAGGCGCCGCTGTGGTTGCCGACGACCGCGCCGGTGAGCGCGTCCACCACCGGGCCGGGGGCCTCGCCGAGCCGCTCGGCCAGAAAGCCGCGGGTGTCGCCGTCGGCGATGAAGCAGATGTCGTGCGAGTCCGGCTTGTCGGCCACGGCGAGGCCGCGCCGGGCGGCCTCCGCGCGCACCTCGGCCTTGGTCGAGTCACCGAGCGGGAAGACCGACCGGTCGAGCTGCGCGCGGGTCAGCACCGCGAGGACGTACGACTGGTCCTTGGCCGCGTCGACGCTGCGCCGCAGCAGGCCGTCCGGGCCGAGCCGGGCGTGGTGGCCGGTCACCACGGCGTCGAAGCCCAGGGCCACGGCCCGGTCCAGCACCGCGGCGAACTTGATCTTCTCGTTGCAGCGCAGGCACGGGTTCGGGGTACGGCCGGCCGCGTACTCGGCGACGAAGTCGTCGACCACGTCGTCGTGGAACCGGTCCGCCATGTCCCACACGTAGAACGGAATGCCCAGCACGTCGGCGGCCCGCCGGGCGTCCCGGGAGTCCTCCAGCGTGCAGCAGCCCCGGGCGCCGGTGCGGTAGGTCTGCGGGTTGCGGGCCAGCGCCAGGTGCACGCCGGTCACGTCGTGCCCCGCCTCCACCGCACGCGCCGCCGCCACGGCGGAGTCCACCCCGCCCGACATCGCCGCCAGAACCCTCACCGGCCCACTCCCCTCGTCCCTACCGAGGGTATCCGGGTCAGCGGGGGGTACGGAGGGCGGCCGCGCGCCGGGCCCGCTCGACGGCGGCCGGCAACGCGGCGATGAGCGTGTCCACGTCCGCGCCGCTGCTGGTGTGACCGAGCGTGAAACGCAACGAGGAGCGGGCCCGGTCGTCGTCTGCGCCCATGGCCAGCAGCACGTGCGAGGGCTGGGCCACGCCGGCCGAGCAGGCCGACCCGGTCGAGCAGGCGATGCCCTGGGCGTCGAGGAGCAGCAGCAGCGCGTCCCCCTCGCAGCCGGGGAAGGAGAAGTGCGCGTTGCCGGGGAGGCGGTCCGCCGGGTCGCCGTTGAAGACCACCTCGGGCACCGCCCGACGGACCCGCTCGACCAGCTCGTCGCGGAGCGCGGCGACCCGGGCCGCGTACTCCTGCTGGCCCTTCACCGCGGCCTCGACGGCGACCGCGAACGCGACGATGCCGGCCGTGTCCAGCGTCCCGGAGCGGACGTCGCGCTCCTGGCCACCACCGTGCAGCAGCGGGACGGCCGCGACGTCGCGGGCCAGCAGCAGCGCGCCGACGCCGGTCGGGCCGCCGAGCTTGTGCCCGGTCACGGTGAGCGCGGACACCCCGGTCGCGGCGAAGTCGACAGGCACCTGACCGACCGCCTGGATCGCGTCGGTGTGGAACGGCACCCCGTGCTCGGCGGCGACCGCGGCCAGCGCGGCCACCGGCTGGACGGTGCCGACCTCGTTGTTGGCCCACATCGCGGTGACCACCGCCACCCGGTCGCCGTGCTCGGCCAGCTCGGCGCGGAGCCGCTCCGGGTCGAGCCGGCCGGTCGCGTCGACCGGCAGCCAGCCGGCCTCCGCGCCCTCGTGCCCGACGAGCCAGTCCACCGCGTCCAGCACGGCGTGGTGCTCGACCGCGCTGGAGACCACCCGGACCCGATCGGGCCGGGCGTCGCGGCGGGCCCAGAAGATGCCCTTCACGGCGAGGTTGTCACTCTCCGTGCCTCCGCCGGTGAAGATCACCTCGGAGGGGCGCGCACCGAGCGCGGCGGCCACCCGCTCGCGGGACTCCTCCACCCGCCGCCGGGCACGGCGGCCGGCCGCGTGCAGCGACGACGCGTTGCCCACCTCGCGGGCGGTGGCGACGTACGCCTCGAGTGCCTCGTCGAGCATCGGGGTCGTCGCCGCGTGATCCAGGTATGCCATCACCGTTCAGCCTAACGGCCGGTGGGCGGGCCACCGCTGGCCGGACCGCCCGTCCCGTGCGGAGGCGGGACGGGCGGTCCGGACGCTCATGCGGGGCCGCTCTTCGTTCGCGACTGCGGGGCTCGCAAGACCGGCTCACTCCTCGCGCTCACGCGGGAACCGCGGTGACGACGATGTTGTCGCGGTAGTGCCGGGTCTTCGGGTCGAACGGGCCGCCGCAGGTGATCAACGTGAGTCGCGGGCTGCCGTCGCGGGCGAAGTACCGCTCCAGCGGGATCTTCGTCTTGGTGTACTCCTCCCGGGCCACCACCCGGTAGCGACGGTCCTTCCCGTCCGCGCCGGTGGCGGTGAAGGTGTCCCCCCGGTCCAGCTCACGGAGCCGGAAGAACGCACCCTTGCCCTGCTCCGCGCTGTCCACGTGCCCGGCGATGACCACCGAGCCGGCGTCGGCCTCCAGCCCCGGCCCGTAGCGGTACCAACCGACCTGGTCCACGCTGGGCGGCACCTCGAACTCGTTGGTGCGCGCGTTGATGCCGACCGGGTTGACCGAGGCGGTGACCTTGATCGGCGGGATGCTCAGCCGTACCGGTGGCACGGCCTTGCCGTCCGCCGGCAGCGTGCCGGCGTTCACCGGCACCGACGCGTCCCCGGTCGGTGTCGCCGCCGGCGTCGCGCTGGGGGTGGCGCTGGCCAGGGCCGCCGCCTCGTCGGCGCCGACGTCCTCGGCGGGCTGCGACCCGCACGCCACAAGCGTCGCCACGGTGAGCGCGGCGACGCCGGCGGCCATCGCCGCCAGCGCCCCGCGGTTGCGCACCGTCACCGGCGACCGGCCCGGGCGGTGGCCACCCGCGCACCGCCGCCGACCAGGAGCAGCACGCCGGCGCCGGCCAGCACGTACCACCAGGTGTCAACGCCGGTGCCAGCCTGGCCGCCGGTGCCGCTGGGCACACCGCCCGGCGCCGAGTGCAGGCCGCTGATGGTCTGCGCGACCAGGTCGAGGTTCTTGGCCTCGGCGGAGCCGATCGCGTAGACGATGGTGGCCGTGCCCTCCTTCAGGTTCAGGTCGGCCGGGCCGATGGCGACGGTGTCGGTGCCGGCGAGCACCACGTCCGCCTTGACGGTGCCGGCGGCCACGTCGGCCTTGGCCTCCTTCGGGTTGGTCAGCCCCTCGAAGACCGGCTTGCCGCCGGCCCGCACGTCCACCGCCGGCGCGGCGGCGGTGTGCCGGACGATCAGCCGGGCCTTGCCGGCGCCCACCTTGGACACGTCGTTGACGAACGGGGTGATCTGCGGCTTGCCGTCGGCGCTCAGGTGGGCGGCGAGGCTGATGTTCGCCCCGCCCGGCACCTCGGCGTCGTCGACCTTCAGGATGGCCTTGTCGACCGCCTCACCGGGCTTGGTCAGGGCGATGTCGTACTCGCCCTCGGGCAGGGTGAGCGGGCCGGCCACGTCGCCGGGCTTGAAGTTGTCGAGCGTCTTCTTGCCGTTGACGTAGACGTCGACCGGGGTGTCCGGGATGCCGTGGACCACGGAGACCTTCGACGAGGCGGCGTAGGCCGGGCTCATGGTGGCGGCGCCGACGCCGGCGAAGGTGAGGGCGGCCACCGCGCCGCCCGCGGCGACCCGACGGAACATGGCGTACTGCATTTGAGTGCCTCCTGGTGGTTGGTGCTGATTCGTCAGGCCTGGCTTGCAGAACGGGTTACGCCGGCCCCGCCGCCCCCGGATGCGCACCGGATCCGTTTTCTTTTTCCGGCCGCGGACGCATCCGTCGGGCCCCTCGCCGACGAAGGAAGGGGTGATGAGCGTCGTGTCGGACACACCGGGAGTGGGGCGGGGGCGGTGGGAGTTACAGTTCGGCATGCCCCACGGATGGCGAGCCGCCCGGTGACGGCGGCGAGGCAGGGCCCCGAGCCGCCGGTCGAGGACGATCTCGCGACACGGTTCCGCGACGGCGACGAGGCTGCCCTGCGCGAGGCGTACGACAGATACGGCCGAGCGGTGCTGCACCTGGCCACCACGACGCTGGTCAACCGCAGTGACGCCGAGGACGTGACGCAGGCGACGTTCGTCGCCGCCTGGCTCGGCCGCGAGACGTTCGACCCGGCGAAGGGATCACTGATCGGCTGGCTGCTCGGCATCGGGCGACGCAAGGTGGTCGACCGGATCCGCGCCGCGGCCCGGGAGACCCGGGTGGTCGAGACGGTGAAGCAACTGCCCGAGCCGGTGGACACCGGTCCCGACCCGGACACGGTGGTCGACCGGCTGGTGGTCGCCGACGAGCTGGCCCGGCTCCCCGACGAGCAACGGCGGATGCTGGAGCTGGCGTTCTACGACGACCTGACACACCAGCAGATCTCGACCGTGACCGGAGTGCCGCTCGGCACGGTCAAGAGCCACATCCGGCGCGGCATGCAGAGCCTGAAACGCAGATGGGAGGTGGACGGTGCAGCACCTGGACCACGACCGGCTGGTCTTTCTGGCGCTCGGTGAGAGCGAGGCGGCCGACGGAGAATCCACCCATCTCGTCGCCTGCGGGCACTGCCGGGGCGAGCTGGAGACGCTCCGGCACGTCGCCGGGCTCGGCGCCGGCACCCAGGGCCTGACCGAGCTGCCCGATCCGCCGGAGCACGTCTGGCAGGGCATCGTCGCCGAGATCCGGGCCGCCGAGGAACTGCCCACGTTGAACGGCCGCCGGCCGGCGCGTGCCGGCGATCCGGCCGACGTCGGCGACCGGTCGACGACCGTCGTCCGCCCACGCCGTGGCCGCCGCTGGCCGAGGTGGGCGAGCACCGCGGTCACCGCCACCGCCGCCGCGGTGATCGGTGTGGCGGGCACCGTCGCGGTGCTCGGCACCGGCGGTGACGATCCGGCGCCGCAGCCGACGGTGTTGGCCAGTGCGCCGCTGGCCGCGTTCGGCGCGACGCCGAAGGACGCCTCGGGCGACGCCCGGGTGCTCGGGGACAACCAATTGCATCTGCACGTGGCGAATCTCCCGAGCGTTCCGGGGTACTACGAGGTCTGGCTGATCGATCCGAAGACGATGGAGATGTTCTCGGTGGGCACGTTGAGCAACGGATCGGGGGACGCGTTGCTGCCGATCCCCCGCAACGTCGACCTGAGCACCTTCACCGTCGTCGACATCAGCGCCGAGCAGTACGACAACAACACCCGCCACTCCGGCGACAGCCTGTTGAGGGGCACCCTGACGGGCTGATCGGCGGGCCGGCTCAGCTCCCCGGCCCGCCGATCAGCTCCCGGCGAGAAGAGGCCGCCGCCCGGTGATCCGGGCGGCGGCCTTCGTTCACGACCCTGGGGTCACTTGCGCTTGCGGATCTCCTCGGCGGCCTGCGGGACGATCTTGAACAGGTCGCCGACCACGCCGTAGTCGGCCAGCTCGAAGATCGGCGCCTCGCCGTCCTTGTTCACCGCGACGATGGTCTTCGACGTCTGCATGCCGGCCCGGTGCTGGATCGCGCCGGAGATGCCGAGCGCGACGTAGAGCTGTGGGGAGACCGTCTTGCCGGTCTGGCCGACCTGGAACTGGTGCGGGTAGAAGCCGGAGTCGACCGCCGCGCGGGACGCGCCGACCGCGCCGCCGAGCAGGTCGGCCAGCTCCTCCACCAGCTTGAAGTTGTCGGCGTTGCCGACGCCGCGACCGCCGGAGACGACGATCGACGCCTCGGTCAGCTCGGGGCGGGAGCCCTTCTGCTCGGCGACCCGCTCGACGACCTTGGCCAGCTTGTCCGCGTCGGCGACCGACACGGTGAGCTGCTCGACGGCCGGGGTGGCCGCGGCCGGGGTCGGGTTGAGCGAGTTCGGCCGGACGGTGACCAGCGGCAGGCCCTTGGTGACCTTGGACTTGACGATGGTGGAGCCGGCGAACGCGACCTGGGTGGCGGTGCCGTCGGCGGCCAGGGCGACCACGTCGGTCAGGATGCCGTTGTCCAGCTTGACCGCCAGGCGGGCGGCGATCTCCTTGCCCTCCTGCGACGAGGCGAGCAGCACGGCGGCCGGCTGCACCCGCTTGACCAGCTCGGCGACCACGGTGGCCTTCGGGGCCACCAGGAAGCCGTCGATCTCCTCGCCCTCGGCGGCGTAGATCTTCTCCGCGCCGTACTCGCCCAGCTTGGCGCTCAGCGCCTCGGCGGCGCCGGCGCCGCCGAGCACGACCGCGCTCGGGGTGCCCAGCTCGCGGGCGAGGGTGAGCATCTCCAGGGTGACCTTCTTGACGCCGAATTCCTTCGTGGCTTCGACGACGACGAGAACCTCAGACATGTCCAGACCTCTCACACGAACTTCTCGGTGGCGAGGAACTCGACCAGCTTGACGCCGCCCTCGCCCTCGTCGGTGATCTTCTCGCCGCCGGAGCGCGGCGGGCGCTTGGTGTGCTCCAGCACGGCGCTGGTGGCGCCGTCGAGGCCCACCTCGGCCGGGGCCACGCCCAGGTCGCCCAGGGAGAGCGTCTGCACCGGCTTCTTCTTCGCGGCCATGATGCCCTTGAAGGACGGGTAGCGCGGCTCGTTGATGGTGTCCCAGACGGAGACCACGGCCGGCGTCGAGGCGGTGACCACCTCGTAGCCCTCCTCGGTCTGCCGCTCGGCGGTCAGCGTCGAGCCGTCGACGGTGAGCTTGCGCGCGCCGGTCAGGGCGGCCACGCCCAGCCGCTCGGCGATCATGTGCGGCATGACCTGCACCCGACCGTCGGTGGACTCGGCACCGCAGATGACCAGGTCGGCGTTGAGCTGCCCGAGGGCGGCGGCGAGCACCTTCGAGGTGGCCACCGCACAGGAGCCGTGCAGCGCGTCGTCGACGACGTGGACGGCCTTGTCCGGCCCCATGGAGAGCGCCTTGCGGATCGACTCGGTCGCCCGGTCCGGACCCATGGTCAGGATGGTGACCTCACCGCCGTGCGCTTCCTTGATCTTCAACGCCTCTTCGATGGCGTACTCGTCCATCTCGTTGATGACGTTGTTCGCCGAGCCGCGGTCGACGGTGTTGTCGTCAGGACGCAGGTTGCGGTCCGCGCCCGAATCGGGCACCTGCTTGACGAGTACGACGATGTTCATCGCGCTTCGACGACCCTCCTGTTTGGTGTAGCGATCACTCGCCCGGTCACGGGCGCAGCCTGCCGCGTGACTTAACGCTCGGTCAACCGCAGGCCGCTGTGCACTTGCCCACGGGGCAATGTTACCCGCAAGTAGCATCGACTCCCCGGGGGCCCGGAGTGACGCAACTCACCGTAACCTGTGGTGGTCACGCCGCCTCGGTCAGCGCCACCCGGATCTTGTCGATGGCCGCCGCCTCGGCCGGCGCCACGCCCCGGTGCGCCGCCGCCACCCGGTCCGCCGCCGCCAGCACCACCGACCGGTACGCCTCGACGTCGCCCGGCGACTTGGCGCGCAGGATCTCCACCGCCCGGCCCAACGCGGGCAGCACCACCGACTCGATCTCCAGCGCGGAGTCGCGGGGCAGCTGCGGCAGCGGACCGGTGGTGAGCGCCTCCTTGACCACGCCACCGACGTCGGCCAGCGCACCGGAGGCGGCGATGCTCTCGCGCACCATGCCCAGCACCCCGGGCACCGCGTTGGAGACCAGGAACACCGCCCCGAACGCGCCGGTCTTCAGGGTGAGCTGCTCGTCCTCCGTCAACCGGTCCATGATCACGGAGTGTAGACGTACGGCGTGGTGGTGGTGACCGCAACGAGCCCCAGCCGCTCCAGGATGGGCCGGCTGTCCGGCGAGCAGTCCACCTGCACCAACGTCCGGCCGCGCTGCTGCGCCAGCCGCGCCCGGTACGCCACCAGCGCCCGGTACACGCCCTTGCGACGCCACCGGGGCAGCGTCGAGCCGCCCCAGAGACTGGCGAACCCGGTGCCGGCCTGGTAGCGGATCCAGCCCGCGCTGATCACCGACTCCCCCGCCTCCGCCACCACGATCGTGATCGACTGCGGGTCCGCCTCGACCTCCCGGGCCAACCCGGTCACCAGGTGCCCCCGGTCGTCGTGCCAGACCTCCTCCTCCATGGCGGCGATCCGCGCCAGGTCGGCGCGGCCGGTGACCTCGCGCAGGCGTACCCCCTCGGGGAGGACCGGGACGGCGGCGGCCAGCGGCGCCACCGGGCCGACCACGACGGTCTCCTCGTCCTCCGGGACGAAGCCGGCGGCGCGCAACCGGTCGCCCAGGTCGGCCGGCTCGTCGTGGCCGGCGAGCTTCCACTCGACCGCCTCGCCGCGGGCCCGGAAGAGCTCGACCTGCCGGGCGATCAACGCGTCCAGTTCGGCGCCGGCCAGGCCGTCGAGCGTCCGGTAGGTGAGGAAGCCGCGCTGGTCCAGCCCGAGCACGCGGAACAGCGGGCCGTCCCGCTCGATGGTCACCCCGGCGGGCACCGGGTCCGGCAGCTCCGGACGGACCTGCGTGTCGTAGGCGTCGCGCAGGGCGCGCGCGTCAAGATCGGTCATCCCCTCAGGCTAGGCCGGTGGCAAAGCGGATAATCGGTGCCGTGTGGGAGTCGATCAAGCGCTGGTTCGACCCGCGGGAACTGCGTTCGGTCGGCACTACGCCGGACTACCGCTTCTCGCTGGCCAACGAACGGACGTTCCTGGCCTGGCTGCGGACCGGGCTGGCGCTGGTCGCGGGCGGGCTGGCCGCCGCGCAGTTCCTCCCCCCGCTCCCCTTGGCCCACCTGCGCGAGGTGCTCGCCGTCGGGCTGCTGCTGCTCGGCGCCACCGTGTCGATCCGGGCGGTGGACCACTGGGCCCGCACCGAACGCGCCATCCGGCTGGGCGAGGAACTGCCGGCATCCCGCTTCCCCGCCGTGCTGGCGCTGATCGTCGCGGTCGGCGCGCTGCTGCTGGTGGCGGCCGTGCTGCTTCGAGGTGCCCCGGCATGAGCGAACGCACCGAGCGAAGCGAGGGCCGTGAGAGCATGCCCAGCCAGCACCTCATGACCGACGCCGGTCTCCCGGTCGAACGCACCCGGCTGGCCTGGCGGCGGACGCTGCTCACGCTGACCGTCGTGCTGCTGCTCCAGCTCCGGCCGGCGTTCACCGGCCGCGTCCGGGACGCGGTGCCGGCCGGGGCGGCGGTCGCGGTCTGGCTGGCCGTGCTGGTGGTCGACTGGCGGCGCGCCACCGGCACCGGCCCGCGCCGGCTCGGCCGTCTGTCCGTGCCGCTGACCGCGCTCGGCGCCGCCGCGCTGGCTCTGCTCGGCGTGGCGCACGTGCTCGGCCGGGTGCACTGACCCCGTCGGGTGGGCCATCATGGGGCATGGCCCGCCTCTACGTACTGCTCTTCCTGGTCCAGGTCGTGCTCGCCGTCTGCGCGCTGATCAGCTGCCTCTCCGCCGAGGAGGGTCAGGTCAAGGCGCTGCCCCGGATGATCTGGGTGCTGGTCATCCTGTTCTTCCCGGTGGTCGGCTCGATCGCCTGGTTCGTGGCCGGTCGCGAACGCCCGACCGGCCCGGCCGGCGGCACCGGGTTCGGGGGACCCGCCGCACCGGCCCGCGGGCCGCTCGCCCCGGACGACGACCCCGACTTCCTCGCGTCGCTCGACAAGCGCTCCCGCGACGAGGACCAGGAACGCCTCCGCCGTTGGGAGGAGGACCTGCGTCGCCGCGAGGCGGAGCTGCGGGACCGCCCCGACGACCGGGACCGCCCGGAGGTCTGAAACGCCGCGCGCCGCCGCCGGTCACCCGGCGGCGGCGGTCACGGTCGTGGTCAGGCCAGGTTCGACGAGCGGGGGTACGCGTCCGCCGGGTCGGTCAGCACGTTGACCAGGTACGGCACGCCGGCGTCGAACGCGCGACCGAGCGCCGGGCCGAGGTCGGCGGCCTTCTCCACCGTCTCGCCCGCGCCGCCGAGCGCCTCGACCACCTTGTCGTAGCGCAGGCCGGGCTGGAGGTCGGCGGCCACGTCGTAGCCGTACATGGCGCGCATCGGGTGCTTCTCCAGCCCCCAGATGCCGTTGTTGCCGACCACGATCACCACCGGCAGCTTCTGCCGGGCCAGCGACTCCACGTCCATCAGCGAGAACCCGGCCGCGCCGTCGCCCATCAGCACGCAGATCTGCCGGTCCGGGTGGCTGACCCGGGCGCCCATCGCGTAGCCCAGGCCGGTGCCGAGGCAGCCGTACGGGCCGGGGTCCAGCCAGGTGCCGGGCTGCGCGGGTTCCAGGTACTTCCCGGCGTACGAGACGAAGTCGCCGCCGTCGCCGATGGTGATGGCGTCCGGGGCGAGCACCTTGCGCAGCTCGCCGTAGACCCGGGCCGGCCGGATCGGGTCGGTCTCGGCGCCCATCTCCTCGGCGTCGCGCGCCTTCGCCGCGTCCTCGGCGGTGCGCAGCTCGGCGATCCAGCCGGCGTGGTCGGCCCGGTCGCCGCTGTGCTCGGCGAACCCGCCGAGGATCAGTCGCAGGTCACCGGCGGGCGCGGCGGCCGGCTGCACGTGCCCGGCGCGCTGGCTGGGCGCGTCCACCACGTGCACCACCGTGGCGTCGCCGAAGTCGCCGAAGGAGAGCCGGAAGTCCAGCGGCGTGCCGATGACCACGACCACGTCGGCGCCCTTCAGCGCGACCCGGCGGGCCTTGGCGAACGCCAGCGGGTGGGTCGGCGGCAACGCGCCCCGGCCCATGCCGTTGGTGAACACCGGCACCTGCAACGCCTCGGCGGCGGCGCGCAGCGCGTCGACCGCGTCGCCGGCGTACACGTCGGAGCCGGCGATGATCACCGGCCGGGACGCGCCGGCGATCAGGCCGGCCGCCTTCGCCACCTCGTCCGGGTCGGGCTCGATCGGTGCGGGCGGGGTGACCGCCGGCAGGTCGGCGTCGCCGACCGAGAAGACCGCCTCCAGCGGGAAGTCCAGGAAGACCGGGCCCCGGTGCGGGGTGAGCGCGGTGGTCAGCGCCGCCGACACCGCGCGCGGGATGTCGTCGGCGCTGAACACCGTCTCGGCGTGCTTGGTCACCGGCGCGACCAGCGGGAGATGGTCCATCTCCTGGAGGCTGCCGGAGCCCCAGCGGAACTGCGGCGCGCGCCCACCCAGCACCAGCACCGGCGAGGCGTTGAAGAACGCGCTGGTCAGGCCGGAGACACCGTTGGTGACGCCGGGGCCGGCGGTGAGCACGGCCAGGCCCGGGCGGCGCTGGAGCTTGGCCACCGCCTCGGCGGCGAACACGGCGGACTGCTCGTGCCGCACGTCGTAGAGCGGGAAGCCGGACTTGTGCGCGGCGTCGTAGAGCGGGAAGACGTGCCCGCCGGAGAGCGTGAACATCTCCCGTACGCCGTGCGCCCGCAGCGCCGCCAGCGCCAACTCGCCGCCGTGCCCCTCGAGGCGTTCCGTCATGCCACTCCCCTTCGTCGCGCGACCGGAGTCACACGCTACTGGCCGGTAGACCGGATGTGAACAACCCTCGCGTCAGCGGCCGGTGAAGCCCGGCTTGCGCTTCTCCACGAACGCGGCCATGCCCTCGCGCCGGTCGTCGGTCGCGAACAGCGCCGCGAAGAGCTGGCTCTCCCAGGCCAGACCGGAGGTGAGGTCCATGTCCAGACCACCGTCGACCGCCGCCTTCGCCGCCCGCAGCGCCTGCACCGGCCCGGTCAGGAACGGCTTCACGTACGCCACCGCGGCGTCGTACACCTCGGCGGCCGGCACCACCCGGTCGGCCAGGCCGATGCGCAGCGCCTCGTCGGCGTCGACCATCCGGCCGGTCATGATCAGATCCTTGGCGCGGGCCGGGCCGACCAACCGGGCCAGCCGCTGGGTGCCACCGGCGCCCGGGATGATGCCGAGCTTGATCTCCGGCTGGCCGAGCTTGGCGTCGGAGGCCACGATCCGCCAGTCGCAGGCCAGCGCCAGCTCGCACCCGCCGCCGAGCGCGTACCCGGTGATCGCGGCGACCACCGGCTTGGGGATGCGCGCGATCGCGCCCAGCGCGCTGGACAGGTCGGCCGCCCGCTCCGCCATGTCCACGTAGGACATGTCGGCCATCTCCTTGATGTCCGCGCCGGCCGCGAAGACCTTCTCGCCGCCGTACACGATGACGGCGCGGACCTCGGCGTCGGCGGTGGCCGCCGTGGCGGCGGCGCGCAACTCCTCCTGCACCTGGGTGTTGAGCGCGTTCATCGGTGGCCGCTCCAGCCGGATGGTCCCGATGCCGTCCTTCACTTCCAGCCTGACGAACTCGCCCACGCCGCCCTCACTTCCTCGTCGAAGTAGCGTGCCAACCTTACGACCCACGTCGTTGGGGTAGACAGTGCGGTAGCCGCCGGACACCGGGAGTGAGGTCATGACCACCTACTACGACGACCGGTCGGTCCGGGTCACGTCCACCGCGCTGCGGGTGGACGAGCACAGCTACCCGCTGGCCGAGCTGACCATGGTGTGGCACCGCCGGGGCAGCCGCTCCTGGCGGGTGCTCGCCGGGCGCGGCGCGATCGGCGCGGCGCTCGCCGGGCCGCTGGTGGCCGCGCTGCTGGGCATCGCGCTGGCGGTCTGGCTGCACCGTTCGCTCACCGTCACCGTCGCCATCGTCGGGGCCTCCGTGCTTGTCGGCCTCGCGGTCGGGCCGCTCGCCGACGTGCTCTTCGAACACCTGGACCGCTCGTACGTGCGGGGCAGCCGCGAGCTGGAGATGTGGGCCACCTGGCGGGGCCGGCCGGTGCGGCTGCTGCACACCGGCGACGCGCTGCGCTTCGGCCAGATCTACCGGGCGGTGCAGCGGGCCATGGAGCGCATGCCCTCGGGGCCCGGTGCCGGTCCCGGTGCCGGCGCCGCTCAAAAGGTGATCGGGTCGTCTGGCACCAGGCCCAGCCCGCGCAGCAGGCCGTAGGTGTCCTGCTCGCCCCAGAACTCGACGATCCGGCCGCCGGCCAACCGGTACATCTTGCAGGCGCTCTGCACCGTGGTCGCCCCGGTCGCGTCCCGCCGGTAGGTCTGCGCGATCGACACCACCACCCGGTCCTCGGCCGCGAAGATCTCCACGATCTCCTGGTCGAGCACGGTCAGGCCGGGCGAGGAGACGGCTGCCTCGGGCCAGCGCCGGCCGCGTACCGCCGTGCCGGAGCCGTAGATCGCCACGTCCTCGTCGACCACCTCGGCCAGCTCGGCCAGGTCCTTGGTGACGAACGTCCGCAGGTACCGCCGGACCACCTCGACGTTGCGCGCCCGCTCGTCCCCGTCCGCCATGCCGACCACGCTACCCACAGATTCCGCCCGCGCACTCCCAGTGGGTACGCTGATTTATGACCCTCTATTACCGGGACGACGCGGTACAGGTCACCTCGCAGACCATCCACGCCGGCGGGCAGGTCGTCGCGCTCGCCGACATCACGTACGTCTGGCACGCCCGCGGCACCACCACGATGGCGGTCCGGGGCCGGGTCCTGGGCCGGGGCGTGCTGGTCCTGCTGCTGTCGCTGCCGCCGCTGGTGGCG
The DNA here is from genome assembly GCF_027925725.1 of Micromonospora sp. AKA38. NCBI lineage: Bacteria > Bacillati > Actinomycetota > Actinomycetes > Micromonosporales > Micromonosporaceae > Micromonospora > Micromonospora sp. AKA38. The sequence goes on from NZ_BNEI01000002.1 coordinate 881,354, forward strand.
TTGGTCTGCGTGCTGTCGCTGGCCTGGGCCGCGCAGGACCGGGGCGACTGGAAACTCGCCCTGATCATCCTGGCCGCGTTCGTGGTGGTGGGGCTCGTGCTCACCCCGTTCCTGGAGGTGCCGCTGGGCTGGCTGGACCGCTCCTACGAGCGGGGCAACCGGGTGCACGAGCTGTGGGTGCAGGTCCACGGCCGGGAGACGATGCTGGTCCGCACGCCCGACGCGCTACGGTTCGGGCAGATCTACCGGGCCGTGCAGCGCGCCGTCGAACAGCAGGGAGACCGACGATGACCCACCGTCGCGGCGAGGCCGTCGCGCTCGCCGGGCTGCTCGCCGCCGCGGGCGTCACCCACTTCGCCCGCCCCGGCTTCTACGACCCGATCGTGCCGCGCGTCCTGCCCGGGCCGGCCCGCTTCTGGACGTACGCCTCGGGGGTCGCGGAACTGGCCGTGGCGGCGGCGGTGGCGCATCCGGCGACCCGACGACGGGGTGGGCTGGCCGCGGCGGCGTTGTTCGTCGCGGTGCTGCCGGCCAACGCGCAGATGGCCTGGGACTGGCGACGGCGACGGCCGGTGAAGCGGGCGGTCGCCTACGGCCGGGTGCCGATGCAGGCGCCGCTGATCTGGTGGGCGCTGCGGGTGGCGCGGCCGAACCGCTGATTCCCGCCCCGGTTCAGGTCAGCGGCAGCGTGGTGGCGATCGGCCAGGCGAGCACCACCGCACCGACCGCCGCCGGCAGCCACCACGGCGCGTCGCGACGGCGCAGCACCCCGGCCCACGCCGCCTGCCAGGCCACCAGCGCCGCGAAGAGCGGCACCACCAGCAGCACGAACCCGGGCGCAAGGCCGGTCACCGCCGCGGCGGCCAGGACCACCACCGCGAGCCCGCCGACCGCCGCGTAGGCCACGCCCCGGCCCTCGGTGACCAGCTCGGCGCCGAGCAGGAAGGCCAGGCAACAGAGCGTCACCAGGGGCAGCAGCCACCAACGGGCGCCGACCGGTGCCGTCGACGTGAACCCCAGGTGCAGCGGCAACGCGACGGCGAGCACCGCGTACCCGAGAAGCACCGCCGCCACTCCGGCGGCGCGCGTCGGCCGGCGGGCGTGGCCGGCCGGCGGCCGACGAAGCCCGAAACTCCGGTGCGCCGCAACCAGCAGCACGCCGGTGAGCAGCAGGAACACGGCCACGTGCCCGCCGACCGCGAGCGGCAGCCGGTCGGTCGGCAACGGCGTGGCGAGGACCGCGCCGAGCCCGGCCGCCGGCACCGCCACCGTGAGCCACCGACCCGGCCGGGAGCGTGGTCCGCCGGCCGACGCGGCGGGCGGCGGCGGGCCGCGCAGCAGCAGCGAGGCCAGCGGTACGAAGCCGAGCCCCAGGCCGAGCAGAAGCAGCCCGCCGCCGGCCAGGCGGGTCAGCGGGGCCGGCGGCGGACCGCCGGGGCGACCCGGGATCGCGGCCAGCGTCGCGGCGTGGGTACGCGGCGCGAAGAGCACCGAGATGTGCTCGGTGCCGGGTGCCACCACCCGCTCCCGCGCCCCCGGTGGCCCGCCGGCCGCCGCCGCCTCGGCCGCCCGGCGGAAGTCGGGAAACTCCAGCCCGCCAACCACCACCGTGAGGCGGCCCGCCCAGCCGGGCGGCACGTCGTCCGCGTCGGGCAGCGAGATCGCCACGGTCCGGGTGATCTCCGGGTGGTCGACCGCATATCGGGTGACCGCCCCGGCGCCCATCGAGTGGCCGACCAGGACGATCCGGTCCGGGTCGACGTCCGGCCGGCTCCGCAGCCAGGCCAGCGCGACGTCCAGGTCGTGCCGCAGGACCGCCCGGGCCCGCTCGTCGTCCCGACCCGCACCGGGCAGCGCGGCCGGGTTGGCGCCGTGCCCGGCGAAGTCGAGCAGCACCGCGACCGCGCCGTGCCGGGCCACCGAGTCGGCCAGCGGTCGCATCAGCCGGGCGGAGCCGGCGAACCCGTGCGCGATCACCACCCCCGGTCGACGGTCGCCGCCCGTCCCGGACTGGCGAACCTCGGTGAGCGGCACCCCGGCGACGGTGGCCCGCCGCGTGCTCAGGCCGGCGTCCGCGCGGACCAGCAGCAGCGTGCCGAGCACGACGGCGAGCAGGGCGAGCACGCCGAGCACGAGGGGTCGCCGCGGGGCCGAGCCGGGGGCGGGCATGTCGGCACCCTACGCGGCACGCCCGCGCCGCGGGAGAGCCGGCGTTGCCCCGGGTTTCCGCACCCGGATGCCTCGTTGCCCGCGTGCCACTGACACGTGCACCGCCCGGCGGCCGGCGAGCGTCGCTGGCTGGCGCGACGCACACTGGTCATCATGGCGATCCCACTTCCCCGGCCCCGCGCCGTCGTCGGCCTCACCCGCTCCGCCCTGGACCAGGCGCTCGGCTCGGCGGCCGCGTTCGCCGGCGTGCCCGCCCGCGCCTTCGCCGTGCTCGACGAGGTGGAGGCGCTGGTGCGGCGGATCAACGGGGTGGTCGACCGGATCGAGGGCACGCTCGACCGCACCGACCGGGTGCTCACCGACGCCGAGGGGGCGGTGCGTGAGGTGGCCGTGATCAGCGCCGCCGCCACCACCGCGATCGACACCGCGACCGAGGTGGCCGCCGCGGCGGCGGTGGTGGTCGGCGAGGCGGAGCGCGTCTCGGCTGCCGCCGCCACGGTGGTCGGCGGGGCGGACCGGGTGGCGCGGGCCGCCGCCGGGGTGGTGGCCGAGGCGGACACGGTGGCGACCCGGGCCGCCGGCACGGTGGCCACCGCCGAGCAGGCCGCCGGCACCGCGACCGAGCTGCTGACCGCGTACGAGGCGACGCTGCGCCGGGCCGCGCCGATGGCGGCCCGCTTCGTCGAGCAGCTCAGCCCGGAGGAGGTGACCGCCGCGATCCGGCTCGTCGACGAGCTGCCGAAGCTGAAGGAGCACCTCACCTCGGACGTGCTGCCGATCCTGGCCACGCTGGACCGGGTCGGCCCGGACCTGCACGACCTGCTGGACGTCACCCGGGACCTGAAACTCGCGGTGGCCGGCATCCCCGGCCTCGCCATGCTCCGCCGCCGCGGCGAGCGCGCCGAGGGTTGAGAAGGGGCCCCGCCTATACCGGAGGCGTTAAGAAGGGGCCCCTCCTTGACTCCCGCCGAACAGCGCGTCGATCTCCGGGCGGTGGGGCAGGGCCACGGAGGCGCCGAGCTTGCGGACGCAGGCCGCCCCGGCCGCCGCCGCCCAGCGGACCGCCTCGGCCAGGTCGCGCCCCTCGCCCCAGGCCACCGCCAGCGCGGCGGTGAAGGCGTCCCCGGCGGCGGTGGAGTCGACCACGTCCACCGGTAGGGCCGGCACGTGCAGCGCCGGGCGGTCCCGGTCGACGTACCAGGCGCCGTCGCCGCCGAGCGTGAGCACCGCGCGGGGCACCAGATCGAGCAGCGCCGCCGGCTCGTCCCGACCGCGGCCGGTCAACGCCTGCGCCTCGGGTTCGTTGACCACCAGCAGGTCGGTCGCGGCCAGCAGCTCGGGCGGCAGGGGCCGGGCCGGCGCCGCGTTGAGCACCACCCGGGTGTCGGCGGACCGGGCCGCCAGCGCCGCCTCGGTCACCGTCTCGACCGGCACCTCAAGCTGCGCGACCAGCACGTCCGCCTCGCGTACGGCGGCCAGCTCGTCCTCGGTGAGCCCGGTGAACGCCTCGTTCGCGCCGGGGGTGACCAGGATCGCGTTCTCCCCCGCGCCGCCGACCATGACCAGGGCGACACCGGACGGCCCGTACGTCACCCGGAGGTGGCCGGTGTCGACGCCGGCCGCAGTGATCCGGGCCCGGAGGGTGACGCCGAACGCGTCCGAGCCGATCGCGCCGAGGAAGACGCAGGACGCGCCGGCGCGGACCGCGGCGACCGCCTGGTTGGCGCCCTTGCCGCCGGGCAGCATCACGAAGTCGCTGCCGAGCACCGTCTCCCCCGGCCGGGGGAGCGCGGCGGCGGTGCCGACCAGGTCCATGTTGGCGCTGCCGACGACGGCGATCCGGGTCTGCGGCATGACAGTCTCAGGCGGCCCGGGCGGTCCAGCGGTCGCCGGTCCGCGAGACGACCAACGGCAGGCCGAAGGTCTTGGACAGGTTGTCGGCGGTGAGCACGTCGGCGAGCAGGCCCTGCGCCACCACCCCGCCCTCGCGCAGCAGCAGCGCGTGGGTGAAGCCGGGCGGGATCTCCTCGACGTGGTGGGTGACCAGCACCATGGCCGGCGCGTCCGGGTCGTACGCCAGCTCGGCGAGCCGGGCCACCAGGTCCTCCCGACCGCCCAGGTCGAGCCCGGCGGCGGGCTCGTCGAGCAGCAGCAGCTCCGGGTCGGTCATCAGGGCGCGGGCGATCTGCACCCGCTTGCGCTCGCCCTCGGAGAGCGTGCCGTAGCCGCGCTCGGCGAGGTGGCCGACGCCGAGCTGGCTCAGCAGCGCGGCGGCCCGCGCCTCGTCGGTGCGGTCGTAGCTCTCCCGCCAGCGGCCGACCACGGACCAGGCCGCGGTCACCACCACGTCGACGACCCGCTCGTCGGCGGGGATCCGCTCGGCGAGGGTGGCGGTGGAGAGGCCGATCCGGGTACGCAGCTCGTTGACGTCGGTGCGGCCGATGCGCTCGCCGAGCACGTGCGCGACGCCGCTGCTCGGGTGCAGCCGGCCGGCGGCCAGGTTGAGCAGGGTGGTCTTGCCGGCGCCGTTCGGGCCGAGCAGCACCCACCGTTCGTCCAGCTCGACCTGCCAGTCGACGTCGCGCACCAGCGCGGTGCCGGAGCGCGTGACGCCGACCCCGTCGAGGCTGACCACCAGATCCGCGTCCACGGTCGAGGGGGCGGGGGCGCCCACGGCGCCGGGGATCAGGTCACCAGTCACCGCCCCATCCAACCACGCACCCGGCCCGGCGCCCCCCACGGGCGGCGCCGCCGCCATAGGGTGGGGCGCCGTGTCGTTGGTCACTGCCTGAGGAAGGACGACTCATGCCCGACCGCTGCCGGGAGGCAGGCGGATGAGCGCGGTCATCGAGATCGCCGGCCTCCGCAAGACGTTCCGCACGCTGCGTCATGGGCGCCGGGTCGCCGTCGACGACTTCCACATGCTGGTCGAGGCGGGCCAGGTGCACGGCTTCCTCGGGCCGAACGGCTCGGGCAAGACGACCACGCTGCGGGCCCTGCTCGGGTTGGTCCGGCCGGATGCCGGCTTGATGCACGTGTTGGGCGCCCGCTCCCCGGAGCGGCTGCCGGACGTGGCCGGGCGGGTCGGCGCCATCGTGGAGAGTCCGCAGTTCTTCGGCAACTTCACCGCGCACCGCACGCTGCGGCTGCTGGCGCTCGCCGGCGGCGTGCCCACCTCCCGGGTGGACGAGGTGCTGGAGCAGGTCGGCCTGCGGGACCGGGGCGAGGAGCGGGTCAAGGGCTACTCGCTCGGCATGAAGCAGCGGCTGGCGGTGGCCTCGGCCCTGCTCAAGCGCCCGGAGCTGCTGATCCTCGACGAGCCGGCGAACGGGCTCGACCCGGCCGGCATCCGGGAGATGCGCGACCTGACCCGGTCGCTCGCCGCGTCCGGGGTGACCGTGCTGCTGTCCAGCCACATCCTCGCCGAGATCCAGTTGATCTGTGACCACGTGACGATCGTCAGCCGGGGGCGGCGGGTCGCGTACGGCCGGGTCGACGAGGTGCTTGCCGGTTTCGACCAGCACCAGTGGCGGGTCCGGGTGGCCGAGCCCGAGCCGGCCGCGCTGCTGCTGGGCCGGGCCGGCCTGTCGGTGGCCGGGCACGCCGACCATCTGGTGGTGACCGGCGTGGAGGACCCCGAGGTGATCAGCCGCACGCTGGGTGAGCAGGGCATGTGGGTGCGGGAGCTGGTCCCGATCCGACCCGACCTGGAGAGCGTCTTCCTGGAGTTGACCCGCGGCGACGAGCACGTGGCGGTGCCGCGCCAGGTGGACGGCGCGCCGGCGTACGACGGTGTGATCGATCTCGACGTCCGGGGCAGCCGGGAGGTGGACGCGTGAACCTGGTCCGTGCCGAGCTGGAGCGGCTCGCCGCCCGGCGCTTCGTGCAGCTCATGGTGGTGTTGCTGGCGGTCGCGTTCGCGGTGACGGTGGTGACCACGCTGGGCGGCTCGCACCGGCCGACCGAGGTGGAGCTGAGCCGGGCCCAGTCGCAGGCCGCGGACGAGGTGCGCCGGCTGGAGCTGGCGCACGACCGGTGCCTGCGGATCAAGGCCGGCACGCTCACCCCGGACGAGAACGACTACCTGCCGCGTGACTGCGCCCAGATCGACCCGGCGCGGTCCGAGCAGTTGCCGACCGCGTCCGACTACCTCAGTGGCGTGTTCGTCTTCGCCAAGGAGGCGAAGCCACTGCTCTACTTCCTGATCGCGTTCCTGGCGCTGTTCGGGTTCCTGGTCGGCGCCTCCTACATCGGGGCGGACCTGAACTCCGGCGGCGTGGTCAACCTGCTGCTGTGGCGGCCCCGCCGACCGACCGTGTTCGCCGCGAAGCTCGGCACGCTGCTGGGTGGCCTGCTCGGGCTCTCCGTGCTGGCGTCGGTGGCGTACCTCGGGGCGTTCTGGCTGATCGGCCAGGCGTCGGGGCTGACCGGCCGGATGAGCGGCGAGTTCTGGGCCGGGCTCGGCGCGGTCTGGGCGCGCGGCGTGGTGCTGGTGCTGCTCGCCGCGGCGCTCGGGTTCGCCGTCGCCACGCTGGGCCGGCACACCTCGGCGGCGCTCGGCACGGTGGCCGCGTACGTGGTGGTGTGGGAGCTGGGCGCGCGGCTGGTGTTCCAGATCCTCCAGGTCGGCCGCCCGGACCGGTTCATGCTCTCCAGTTACCTGGGGGCGTGGCTCGCCGGCCAGGTGCGGTTCTGGGACGACAACGCGTGCAGCACCGGGATCTCCGGCTTCTGCGACGGCTCGTACACGCTGGGTTGGCCGGCGGGCCTGGTGGTCCTGCTCGGGCTCACCGCCGCGCTGGTGGCCGCCGCGTTCGCGGTGTTCCGCCGCCGTGACCTGATCTGAGCACGTCGGCGCGGCCCGGTCCGGCCGGGCCGTGCCGACGCGAGCCGACCGGACATCGCCGGCAACTCCTTGCAGACTTTGCCTACAGCGTGAAGAATTCCTTCACATGGCGGCCGGTGCGGTGACAGGTCGGCGGTCAGCCGACCGTCGAGCCGAACACCTCGTCCCGGACCGCGTCGAGCGCGGTCCGCAACGCGCCGCGCAGGATCGGCTCCTCGGTCAGCCCGGTGCTCACCACCCGGGGACGGACCAGCGTGATCGCCGCGACCTCCTGCTGCACCCGCTCGGCCAACGCGGCCCCGCCCGCCCGACCGACCGCGCCGGCGAGCACCACCAACGGCGGGTCGAGCACCACGCAGGTGCTCGCCACGCCGAGCGCCAGCCGGCGGGCCAGCTCGTCAAGCACCGGGCCACCGGCCTCGCCTGCGGCGATGGCGGCCTGCACCGCCTCGGCCGCCCGCGCCGCCGCGACACCCTGCTCGGCCGCGTCCGGCGTGGCGAAGCCGTGCTCGGCCGCCACGGCGCGCACCGCGTCGGCGCCCGCGAGCTGCTGGAACGCCGGCTTGGCCCGCCGCGACACGTCGCGCGGAATGGGCACCCCGGGCACCGGCAGGTAGCCGATCTCACCGGCCGCGCCACTGCTGCCGTGGTGCAGCCGGCCGCCCAGCATGATCGCCAGGCCGACGCCCGCGTCCACCCAGACCAGCACGAAGTCGGCGGTGCCCCGGGCGGCGCCGGACTGCGCCTCGGCCACCGCGGCCAGGTTCACGTCGTTCTCGAACACGACCGGGGTGTCCAGATCCTCCCGGAGCGCGGCGAGCAGGCCGCTGTGCCAGCGCGGCAGGTTGAACGCGAACGTGATGTCGCCGGTCTGCGGATCGACCAGGCCGGGGGTGCCCAGCACGACGCGCCGGACCGCGGACAGCTCCGCGCCGGCGCTGCTGGCGGCCTGCACCACGGCGTTGTGCACCACCCCGACCGGGTCGTCGGTGTCCTTCGTGGACTGCTCGACCCGGCCGGCGACGGTGCCGGTGATGTCGGCGCAGGCCGCCACCACCCGCTCCGCGCCGACGTCCACGCCGACCACGTACGCGCTGCCCGGACGCACCGCGTAGAGCTGGGCGTTCGGGCCCCGCCCGCCGGCCTGCTCGCCGACCCGGGCGACCAGGCCGCGCTCCTCCAGCCGCTCGACCAGTTGGGAGGCGGTCACCTTGGACAGCCCGGTCAGCTCGCCGATCCGGGCCCGGGTCAGCGGACCGCGTTCGAGCAGCAGCTCCAGCGCCGCACGGTCGTTGAGCGCCCGCAACAGTCGGGGGGTGCCGGGCAGCCGGGTCGCACTCATGCCAACGTCCTCAATTTTTTTCGTAAGGTTGCTAACCATAAAACGCCTGCCGAAGGGTGCCCGTTAGCGTATCGGCCACCCTGTCCGACGGAGGTCGGACGACCCGGCAGGGAAAGGGGAACGACAGTGGGGCTGGATCCAGGACTCCGTCGGCTCGCGCTGGGCACGTTGCTGGCCGCGTACCCGGGCCCGGTGCCGCCGGACTGGGCGGTCGACCTGCTCGCCGACGGGCTCGCCGGGCACACCCTGTTCGGCACGAACGTGCACGACCCGGCCCAGGTGGCGGCGTCCACGGCGGCGCTGCGCGCCGGCCGCCCGGACGTGATCGTCGCGATCGACGAGGAGGGCGGCGACGTCACCCGACTGGCCCACGCCACCGGCAGCCCGTACCCGGGCAACGCCGCGCTCGGCGCGGTCGACGACCCGGACCTCACCCGGGCGGTGTACGCGGCGATCGGCGCGGAGCTGGCCGCGCTCGGCCTCACGCTCGACCTGGCGCCCACGGTCGACGTGAACACCGCCGACGAGAACCCGGTGATCGGCACCCGCTCGTTCGGCGCGGACCCGAAGCGGGTGGCGGTGCACTCGGCCGCCGCGGTCGCCGGCCTCCAGTCGGTCGGCGTGGCCGCCTGCGCCAAGCACTTCCCCGGGCACGGCGCGACGGTCGCCGACTCCCACCACGAGCTGCCCACTGTCGACGTGCCGCCGGCCGTGCTGCGGGAGCGGGACCTGCCGCCGTTCGCCGCGGTGGTCGACGCCGGCGTCCGCGCGGTGATGACCGCGCACATCCGGGTGCCGGCGCTGACCGGCGACGGCCCGGCCACGTTCAGCCGGGCGGTCCTGCACGACCTGCTGCGCGGCGAGTACGGCTTCACCGGCACGGTGATCACCGACGCGCTGGAGATGAAGGGCGCGGCGCTGGCCGCCGGCGGGGTGGGTCCGGCCGCGGTACGCGCGCTGGCCGCCGGCGCCGACCTGCTCTGCATCGGCGCCCAGGTCGACGCCGCCCTGGTCGAACACGTCGCGGCCGAGATCGTCGCCGCGCTCGGGGACGGCCGGCTGGACCGCGCCCGGGTGGAGGAGGCCGCCGGCCGGACCGCCGCGCTCGCCGGCTGGGCCGGGCCGGCCGACGTCCCGACCCCGCCCGCCGACGGCCTCGGCTACGCCGCCGCGCTGCGGGCGGTGCACGTCGAGGGCGACCTGCCCGGTCCGGGCGCCCCGCTGGTGGTGCAGGTGCACGCCGCCGCCACGATCGCCGAGGGGCGGGTGCCGTGGGGGCTGGGTCCGCACCTGGCCGCCGGAGTCGAGCAGGTCCGCGCGGTGGCCGGCGAGACCGACCCGGGCGAGCTGGGCCGGCTCGCCGGCGAGCGGCCGGTGGTGCTGGTCGGGCGGCACCTGCACCGGCTGCCCGGGGCGCGGGAGCTGGTCGAGGCGCTGGCCGCCACGCATCCGGTGACCGTGGTGGAGATGGGCTGGCCGGCGGCCTGGCGGCCGGCCGGGTCGCGCGCGTTCGTCGCCACCTACGGCGCGAGCCACGCCAACGGCCGGGCCGCCGCCCGGGTGCTCGGCCTGACCGGCTGATCCGTCCGTGCCCGCCGGCCCGCCGTCCACCCGACGGCGGGCCGGCGCGCGTTCGGGCCACACCAACTTGAACACGTTCAAGAAACGTCGTACGCTCGCCGACGACGACAATTTGAACGCGTTCAAGAGAGGCGACGGGGATGGACGTGAAGGTCTGGATGTACCTGGCGTACCTCGCGGTCAGCATCGGGCTGACCGTCTGGGTGGCGCGGACGCTCTCCCGCAACGGGCTGGTGTTCCTGCGGGACGTGTTCCCCGACGACCGGTTGGCCGAGGCGGTCAACAGCCTGCTGGTCGTCGGCTTCTACCTGCTCAACCTCGGCTACGTCACGGTGGCCATGAAGGAGTCCGACCCGATCGGCGACGCCAGCCAGGCGCTGGAGCAGCTCTCGCTGAAGGTGGGGCTGGTGCTCCTGGTCCTGGGTGCGCTGCACTTCTTCAACGTGTTCGCGCTCGGCCGCTACCGCCGCGGCCGGATGCGCCACCAGGCGACCCACCCGCCGATCCCGCCGGCCGGCATGCTCCCGCCGCCCGGCGTGGCACTCCCGCCGCAGGGCGCCGCGCTCCCGCCGCGGGGCGGCCCGCGACCGGTCCAGTCCGCCGGCCCGAACCCGCCGGCACGGTGACGTCCGCCCCCGGCGGGCACCCGCCGGATCCCACCGGGCACGGGGCCGGTGGGATCCGTGGGTTCACCGTCCTCTTCGACGCCGGCTGCCCGCTGTGCCGCTCCGCCCGGCGGTGGCTCGCCTCGCGGGACCACCTCGTACCGCTGGAGTTCGTGGCGGCCGGGTCGGCGCAGGCCCGGCGACGCTTCCCCGGGCTCGACCACGACGCCACGCTGCGGGACCTGACCGTGGTCGCCGACACCGGCGCGGTCTACACCGGCGACGGCGCCTGGTTCGCCTGTCTCTGGGCGCTCGCCGGGCACCGCGCCACCGCCGAACGGCTGGCCCGCCCGCACCTGCTGCCACTGGCCCGGCGGGTGGTGGCGGTCGCCGCCGCGGTCCGCGAACGCGTCCGGGAACCGGGATACGGTGACCACGATGACCGAGCACAGTGCGCCGACGACCGGTGCGGGTGACCCGAGCGGTGGGGCGACCGCCCGGGGTGAGCAGACCCGCCAGCTGATCCTGGACACCGCGATGCGCCTGTTCCGCGAGCGGGGGTACGCGCGCACCACCATGCGTGCCGTCGCCCAGGAGGCCGGCGTGGCGGTGGGCAACGCCTACTACTACTTCGGCTCGAAGGAACACCTGATCCAGGAGTTCTACGCGGACACCCAGCGCGAGCACCGGACCGCCTCCGCGCCGGTGCTCGCCCGGGAGCGGGACTTCGCGCCGCGGCTGGCCGGCGTGCTGCACGCCGGCGTCGACGTGCTCAGCCCGTACCACTCGTTCGCCGGCACCTTCTTCAAGACGGCGGCGGAGCCGACCTCGCCGCTCAGCCCGTTCTCCGCCGAGTCGTCGGCGCCTCGCGAGGCGTCGGTGGCGCTCTTCCGCGAGGTGCTCTCGGGCTCCACCGCGAAACTGGACGAGGAGCTGCGGGCGGCCCTGCCGGAGCTGCTCTGGCTCGGCTACCTGGGCGTGGTGCTCTACTGGGTGCACGACCGCTCGCCCGGCCAGGCCAAGACCCGGCAGCTCATCGACGGCGTGGTCCCGCTGGTCGACCGGCTCGTGGGGTTGTCACGGCTGCGGGTGCTCCGCCCGGTCACCCGCCAGGCAGTCACCCTGATCCACACGCTGCGTCACTGACCCACCGTTTGACTGCGACGGCGATTCCACAGGTCAAGTCCGCAACCGGACAAGGTCAGCGTCTTGCTCGGCCGCATAGGTTCACCTAGCGTTACCGACATCGGGGCCTGGGGGGAGAGGCAGCGGACCGTGGATCCGGCCCGGGATCCACGGTCCGCGCCGCCGCTCAGTGCGGGAAGACGCCGAACGAGGTGAAGCCCCGGTCCGGGAACCCGGCCGCCTCGGCCACCCGGGCGGACGCCAGGTTGCCCGGATCGTGGACGTAGGTGGGGATCGCCCCCTCGGCCAGCACCCGCCGGGCCGCCTGCGCGACCAGCCGCCGGGCCAGTCCGCGCCCCCGGGCCGCCGGCACCGTGCCCAGCGCCAGCTCGTGCCCGAACGCGTCGTGCCGCTTGATCCCCACGCCGGCCAGGTACGCGCCGTCGGCGTCCCGGACCACCAGCACGTCGGTGTCGAACAGACCCAGCCACGGTGGGGCGCCGGGCATCTCCGGCGGCAGCCACTCCCCCACGTCGGGCAGCGGCGCCGGGTCGGTGCACCAACGGAACACGCCCCGGTTCGTGGTGAGTTCCGGGGTGCCGACCGCCGCCGGCAGCGCGGGCAGCCACTCCTCGATCGACCGCCCCGCGACCAGCGCGCGCACCGCCTCGACCCGGGCCGGCGGCACCGAGAGGACGGTGCTGTCGCCGACCGTGACGCCGATCGCCGGGCGCGGTCGCCCGTCCCACGCCGGGCGGGCGCGGCGCCAGGACCGGACCACGTGCAACCCGGGCCCCGCCGGCCACTGCCCCAACCAGGTCGCCAGGTGCAGGAAGAGCCGTCGGTCGAGCACATGATCACGGTACGCCCACCGGGCCCGCCCGGTCGCCGCCGGCCGTAAGAACCTGGCAATGGATCACGTGCCCGCCCGTGGCTACGCTGGCCTCCCGGTCGGCAGGAGGTGCACCGTGGGGCAGCGGGTGCTGGTGGTCGACGACGACCGGACGGTCGCCGACGTGGTCTGCCGCTACCTGGAGCACGCCGGCTACGAGGTCGAGCACGCCGGGGACGGGGCGGCGGCCCTGGACGCCGTGTCCCGCCGCCCGCCGCACCTGGTGGTGCTGGACCTGATGCTCCCCGTGCTGGACGGGTTGGAGGTGTGCCGGCGGCTGCGGGAGCGGCCGGACGGCGTACCCATCGTCATGCTGACCGCGCGCGGCGACGAGGCGGACCGCATCCTCGGCCTGCAACTGGGCGCGGACGACTACCTGGGCAAGCCGTTCTCCCCGCGCGAGCTGGTGCTGCGGGTGCGCTCGGTGCTGCGCCGGGCCGGCGGCGAGCCGGCCGGCGTGCTGCCGGAGCTGCTCACCGACGGCGGCCTGGAGGTGGAGACCGGGCCCCGGGTGGCCCGCCTGCACGGCCGGGAACTGGCCCTCACGCTGCGCGAGTTCGACCTGCTGGCGCACCTGATGCGGCATCCGGCGCGGGCGTTCCGCCGGGCCGAGCTGCTGGAGCGGGTCTGGGGCTGGAGCTTCGGTGACCAGTCGACGGTGACCGTGCACGTGCGGCGGCTGCGGGAGAAGATCGAAACCGACCCGGCCAGTCCCCGGCGCATCGTCACCGTCTGGGGTGTCGGCTACCGGTACGAGCCGGCCGATGGGTGACCTCGCGCTGATCTTCGGTGCGTCGCTGGCCGCGGCGCTCGCGGTCGGGCTGGCCGGCGCGGTGGCGCTGCGGGTGCTGCGCGGCCGGTCGATCACCGTGCACATCTCGGTGCTGCTGGCCACGACCGTCGGCGCGGTGGCCGCCGGGGTGGCGGTGGTCGCCCAGGCCATGTTCCTCTCCCCGCACGACCTCCAGGTGGTGCTGACCACGCTCGCCGCCGCCGCGGTGGTGAGCCTGGCGGTGGGCTGGCTGTTCGGCCGCCGGCTGGCCGCCGCCGCGGTCTGGGCGGACCAGGCCCGGGCCCGGGAACGCCTCATCGAGAAGGGACGCCGCGATCTGGTCGCCTGGGTCTCGCACGATCTGCGGACCCCGCTGGCCGGGTTGCGGGCGATGGCCGAGGCGCTGGAGGACGGGGTGGTCGACGAGCCGGTGACGGTGGCCGAGTACCACCGCCGGATCCGGGTCGAGACCGACCGGATGACCCGGCTGGTGGACGACCTGTTCGAGCTGTCCCGGATCAACGCCGGCGCGCTCCGGTTGTCGCTGTCCACGGTGGCGCTCGGCGACGTGGTCTCCGACGCGTTGGCCGGCGCGGCGCCGCTGGCCGCCGCCCGCCGGATCCGGCTGGTCGCCCCCGAGTCGGGCTGGCCGGCGGTGACGGCCAGCGAGCGGGAGCTGGCGCGGGTGGTGGGCAACCTGCTGCTGAACGCGATCCGCTACACGCCGGCCGACGGCACGGTGACGGTGGACGCGGGGCGGGACGTCGACACCGCCTGGCTGGCGGTCGCGGACACCTGTGGCGGCATTCCGGCGGACGATCTGCCCCGGGTCTTCGACGTGGCGTTCCGGGGCGAGCCGGCCCGTACGCCGGCGGCGGTGGAGCCGAGCGGGTCCGGCGGCCTCGGGCTGGCGATCGTGCGCGGGTTGGTTGAGGCGCACGGCGGGCGGGTAGAGGTCCAGAACGTCAGCGACGGATGCCGATTCGTGGTCCGCCTGCCGGCCGCCGGAATCTGACGCTTCGGCGGAACCGAACGCCTCGACCCCGCGTCATATTCACTTTCATACATGGACAAGTTTCTCTGGGACGGTAGTGGTCATGCCTCAGAAGCCGAATGACCGATTCCAGCAGGACCCGGCGCGGAGCTGGCGGGCCGCCGACGCGGCCAACCGCTTCCCGGCGCAGCCGGCCTACCGCGAGGCCCGGCACCGGGGGCCCTGCTGGGCCGAGCTGAACGCGCAGCCGGCCGGCACCCCCGCCTGGCGCGGCCTCACGACGACGTGACGCACCACGACACCTGATTCCTTGGTGCGTCCCGTGCGACTCTTCCGGTGTATGGTCGGCGACATGACGCGCATCACCGTGGACGTGAACGACGAGTGGCTCGAGGCGGCCCGGGAGGCTCTGGGCACGGACACCAAGGTCGCCACCATCAACGCCGCGCTCCACGCGTTCGCGGTCCGGCGACAGGCCAAGGAGATCGTCGCGGCCTTCGACCAGGTCGAGATGGACTTCACCAGGTCGGAGCAGGCGTGGCGGCACGGCGGAGGGCGCGATCTGAGCCGGCTGGCCGAGCACGCGCGAGAGGGCGAGGCCGCGGCCTGATGGCCGGCCGGATCTATCTGGCCGACACCTCGGTGTACGTGCTCCAGGGCCGCCACCCCTCGGTTCGGAAGCGCTTCGAGACGCTGCTGGCGGAAGGACGGCTGGCGGCGTGCCAGATGACCTCCCTGGAATACCTGAACAACGCGCCCAGCCCCAAGGGCTACGAGATCCTCTGGCAGGCACTGCGCGGGCACCGCTGGCTGGACGTCACCACGGAGGCGATGGACCGCGCCCTGTCGGTCCATCGCCTCCTGGCGGCCGACAGCCAGCACCGCCACTTCCGCCTGCCCGACCTCGTCATCGCGGCCACCGCCGAACTCCACGGCGCGGTGGTGCTGCACTACGACGCCGACTACGACCGGATCGCCGCGCTGACCGGCCAACCGACTGAGTGGGTGGCGCCGCGGGGCAGTCTCTGAGCGACGCGGGCGGCGACACACCGGGCGGCGGTCGTACCGGCCTTCGTACGCCTGTGCGGTAGCGTCTTGTGGTCCGATTTCCGGCCTACGACAGGAGAAGCTCCGCGCATGGGCAAGAAGACGATCCACGTCTCCGACTTCACCGGCCAGGTGCTGTCCCCCGACGACGAGGTGGTCCGGGTCGTCGTGCTGGAGCACCCGGACCTGGTCGCCGGGCCCGTGCAACTGGACGCCACCCCGGTCGACGTGGAGAGCATCGACGACGCGGCGCTGGACGTGGCCGTGGTGGAGATCCACGACCGGCACGGCGGCGGTGAGCCGCGCCGGGTGGTGCTGACCGCCAGCGAGTTCGACGCGATGGCGACCGACGTGCCGATGGCGCAGTTGCTGCGGACCGCCGAGCGGGTCAGGCCGCCGAAGACGCGGCGTACCGCCGAGAAGATCGACTACGGCACCATCGAGCACGCCGGCCGGCCGCACCGCGGCCGGGTCACCGAGGAGGAGGCCCGGCTGGTCCGGGACCGGCTCGACGAGGTGAACAAGCTTCTCGCCGACGCCGGCATCCGCCAGGTCGACCCGGCCGATCCGGAGCACGCCGCCCGCTACGGATTCCCCGCCGTCGACTGACAACCGTACGTCGGGCACGCGCCCCCGTGGCCCGTGCCCGACGCGGTTCAGGCGCGCTTACGGGTCAGCTCCGCCAGCGCGCCCTCCACCGCGGACTCCATCGCCTCCTTCGTCAGGCCGAGGCCACCGAGCACGCCGTCGGCCCCCTCCTCCTCCAGCAGGGCGAGCAGGATGTGCTCGGTCCCGACGTAGTTGTGCCCCATCCGCAGCGCCTCCCGGAACGTCAGCTCCAGGACCTTCTTGGCGCGTGCGTCGTAGGGGATCAGGTCCGGAACCTGGTCGGCCTTCGCCGGCAGGGTCGCGGCCACGGCCTCCCGGAACATCTCCAGGGGTACGCCTTTCGCCTTGATCAACGCAGCGGCCAGCCCGTCCGGCTCGGCGAGCAGTCCCAGCGCCACGTGCTCCGGGGTGATCTCGGCGTGGCCGGCGGCCCGTGCCTCCTCCTGCGAGGCCAGCACCACGTTGCGGGCGCGCGGCGTGAACCGGCCGAACCCGGCGTTCGGGTCGAGCGCGGCGGCGGTCTCGGCCTTGGCGGCGGAGCGCTTCTGGGCGGCCTGCTTGCTCACCCCCATGCTGCGGCCGATCTCCGTCCACGAGGCGCCCGAGCGGCGCGCCTGGTCGACGAAGTGCCCGATCAGGTGGTCGGCGACGTCGCCGAGGTGGTCGGCGAGCAGGACCGCGTCGGCCAGTTGGTCGAGTGCGTCCGGGCGGGCTTTCTTGATGCCCTCGATCAGGTCGTCGAGGCGCACCGGGTGGCTCGTCTTGAGCGGTTCGGTCTCGTCCATGCGTCAACCATAGGTTGACGAACACCCCCCGTCAACCCCCGGTTGACGCTGCCCCATCCGGTCCGTCGGCCGGTCGGGGCGCCCGACCCACGTCTGCCGGGTAGTGGTCGAACCGACGCAGGCCCAGCTTGCGCACCGCGACCGGCCACGGCGTCTCGGTCGCCAGCACCGCGAGATGCTCGAAGTTGGACAGGTACGACTCACCGCGCACCGCCCGCTCGGCGAGGATGTACGGCTCCAGCACGGCCCACGCCTCCCGGGCGCGGTAGCCACCGGTGCCGAGCAGCAGCGCCGGCTCGACCACCTTGAAGGCCAGCATCTGGCCCAGCCCGTTGTAGTAGAGCGCGATCCGGTTCACGTGCTTGCGGGCGTCGGCGGGCAGTTCGCTGACCGGCACGCCGCGCGGGCAGGCGGTCCGCAGCTCGGTGAGCACGAACTGCTGGCTGTCCAGGAACGTGTCGCTCATCCGGTCGCGGGTGAGCAGTTCGATCGCGACCAGGGTGTGGTTCGCGCCCTGCGCCAGCCGGAGCTGCCGGAGCGCGAAGAACGCCGAGACGACGACGGTGAGCACCGAGATCGCGGCCACGACCACGTTCGTCACCGCGGCGACATCCATGACCGTCATCGTAGGAGGGACGCGCCAACCCGGCCGCCCCGTGACGGGACGGCCGGGTCGGCGACGGGTGGCGGGGTCAGCCGCGTACCCACTGCTGGTTGCTGCCGCCGTTGCAGGTCCAGATCTGGACCGCGGTGCCGTTGGCGGTGCCCGCGCCGTTGACGTCCAGGCAGAGCCCCGAGCCGACGCCGACGATGGTGCCGTCGGCGTTGAGCCGCCACTGCTGGTTGCTGCCGCCGGTGCAGGTCATGATCCGCGCCCGGCTGCCGGAGGCGGTGCCCGCCACGTCGAGGCACTTGTTGCCGTACACGGTGAGCTGGTTGTTCGTGCCGACCGTCCACTGCTGGTTGGCGCCGCCGTTGCAGTCCCAGATCTGCACCACCGCGCCGTCGGCCTGGCTGGCGCCGTTGACGTCCAGGCAGCGGTTGGCGTTGGCGCTGCGGATCTCTCCGGTCGGGCTGCTGGAACCGTCGCCCGGCGTGATGGTGAGGTTGTCGAACTGGGCGGTGACACCCTGGCCGGTGCCGTACCCGATCTGGCCGGCGACCCAGGCGGAGTCCGACACGGTGCCGACCGTGGAGCCGTCGATCGCCGCGGTGAGCGTGCTGCCGTTGAGCTTCAACGACAGGTTGTGCCAGCGTCCGGTGCCCAGCGCCGAGGTGTTGCCGCTGGCCAGGGTGCGCCAGTTGCCGCTGGTGTTGTTGCTCCGGATGGACCAGGCGCCGCCGTCGGTGACCCGGAAGTAGTAGCCGTTCATGTTCTGCGGGCCCTGGTGGTTGTAGGTGTTGCCGCGCCCGATGAGCTGGACGTAACCGGGCTTCTCCAGCAGCACGTCCGAGGAGACCGTGTAGTTGCGCCAGGTCAGGTCGCCCAGCAGGGCGTACGGTTCGGCCTGGCCGGTCGTCCAGTAGATCGGCGCCTGCTCGGACATCTGGCGGACGCACTGGCCGGTCCGCCCGGCGGCGCACCCGGCGATCTCGAACGAGCCCTGCTGGTCCATCAGGTACTTGGCCTCGCGGCCGGTGGCGTAGCTGTCGAAGTTGTCGCTGTACGGCAGCTTCAGGTTGCCCTGCGCCGGGCTGACCGCGGTGCCCTTGCCCTGCCCGGAGGTGGTGGTGATGCTGTAGACGTAGCCGGGCTGGACGGTGAGCGAGAAGCGCCCGCCGTTCGGGGTGATGTCGCTGCCCCGGACGAAGTGGTCGGCGCTGTTGTTGGACCTGACGTTCGTCGCCCAGACGCGCACGGTGCCGGTGGAGAGCCCGCCGGTGACGGTGAAGTCGAGCTGCTGGGCCGCGCCGGCGTCCTGCGTCTCGATGATGGTGCTGTAGTCGCTGTTGTTGGTGGACTTCAGCGAGACGTAGCTGCCGTTGTTGCGGTTGCCGCCGAGATAGCCGCTCGACGCGTCGAGGTAGCGCCAACCCGGGGCGGCGAACTGCGTGGTGTGTGCCATCACCCAGGTGCTCTTGCCGATGGAGTACGCCCCGGACCAGGGCTGCTGGGCCACCGCGACGCCGGTGGTCGCCCAGGGGATGTTCGGGGTGATGGCGGCGATCACCGGCCAGTTGATGTAGCCGGTCATCTTGCCGTCGATGTAGCCCCGGTTGATGCCCCGGGCGAGCGCCGGCGCGCCGGCGTTGTAGTCGTCGGAGCCGTTCTCGCTGGCCCACAGCGGCTTGCCGGTCGAGATGGCGTTGGCGGAGCTGGGGCAACTGCTCTGGGCGCCGCGGTAGCCGCAGACGTAGTGGCTGCCGAAGACCTGCACCGCGGCGGCGAACGCCGGGTCACGCAGCGAGTCGTCGGCGGCCCCCCACCCCCAGTCGTCCGAGGCGACGATCTTCACGCTGCCGTAGCCGCGGGCGTTGAGCGTGGACCGCAGGTTCTTGTACCAGGTGGTGTTCCAGCCCTTCTCGTTCCATCCGCCCAGGTAGTTGATGGTCAGCCCGTGCGTCGCCGCGCAGTCCAGCCAACCCACCAGGTAGTTGATCGAGTCGGTGGACCAGAAGTTGCCGTTGCCGATCCAGCCCGGCGCCCCCCAGGCCAGGCCGGCCAGCGCGATGTTGGGATTGCGTTGCCTGGCCTGCTCCATCAGCCACCACTCGTAGCCCCGGTTGCAGTTCACGCTGCCCCGGGTGTGCTCGTGGCTGGGCTCGGCGCCGGAGGTGGAGTTGGTGTCGCCGCCGATCTCCGCCTTGAGCAGTTGCATCGCGGCGCCGTAGCCCGGCTTGAACAGGTAGTCGAGGATGTCGCTGCGCTGCGGTTCGGGATAGTCGATCAGCAGTCTGCTGTTTCCGCCGCCGCCGCTGACCGCGCCGACGCCGTCGAGCGTCCGCCCGCCGGACGACCCGTTGATGGTGATGGCGGTGGCCGCCTGGGCCGGAGAGGCGGACGCGGTCAGAACGGCCGCCGCCGCGAGGACCGATGCCGCCGCAGCCGACATCACCGACCGCCACGATCTCCGTGGACGACTCACTGTGCTGAACATCCGATCCGCCTCCCGGTCCCGATTAATCGATCAATGTCAATCTATAAGACGTCATATGTTAGCGTTCACACAAGGAGCGGTCAACGGCTCAGACGCGGCTCCACCGCTGGCTGGCCGCGCCGGTGCAGTCCCGGATCTCGGTCCGCGTGCCGTTGGTCGTGCCGGCGCCCACCAGGTCCAGGCACCGACCCGATCCGACCCCGGTGACGGTGCCGTCCGCGTTGAGCCGCCACTTCTGGTTGGACTGGCCGTTGCAGTCCCAGATGATCACGGAGCTGCCGTTGGCCGTACCGGCGCCGTTGACGTCCAGACACTTGCCGCCGAAGACCCGCAGTTCCTGGGCCGCCGTCGAGGTCCAGGACTGGTTGCTCTGGCCGTGGCAGTCCCAGATGATCGCCGCCGCGCCGTTGGCCTGCGAGCCGCCGTTGACGTCCAGGCACCGACCGGAGGCGGCGTTGCGGACGATCGACGTGCCGCCCGGCGGCGGAGTGGTCGGGCTGACCGTCGGGGTCGGGGTCGGGGTCGGATCGGTGCCGCCGAACTGGGTGAAGAATCGCCACACCTCGGTCTTCGTCCAGGTCCGGGCGCCGCTGTCCCCGCCGCCGTCCACCGGGCCGGGGGTGTGGCCACCGTCGAACGCGGCCCACACCACCGGATAGCCGGACCGGCAGCCGGCGTAGGTGGTGGTGGTGTGCGTCAGGCTGCCCGCCCTCGGCTCCGGCGGGTTCTGCGGGGTGCAGCCGTTGTTGCGCACGAACGTGTCCCGCAGCGAGCGTCCGGCGGAGATGTTGAGCACCGGGTCACCGATGCCGTGGATCCCCAGGTACGCGATCGGCTGCGTGCCGCCGGCGCACCCGCTGAGTTGGCCACCGGAGTAGACCGCGACGGCACGGAACACGCCCGCCCGGGAACAGGCCAGCGAATAGCTCATGCCGCCGCCGTAACTGAAGCCGAGCGCGAAGAGTTGCGTCGTATCGACGCACAGGTCCCCCTCGATCAGCCTGATCATGTCGTCGACGAAGGTGACGTCCTGACCGCCGGGGTTGGCCCAGCCGTTGCCGTTGCCCTGGGGCGCGACGAAGATGGTGCTGTTGTTCGCCTGCTGTCGCAGACCGTAGTAGGACCAGGCCTCCCGGTCCGCCCCACCGGAGTCGACGTCGTTCGCGGTGCCGCCGTTCCAGTGGAATCCGAAGATCAGCCGGTAGGCGTGGTTCCGGTCGTAGTTGTCGGGGATCCGCAGGATGAAGCTCCGGTTCTGGCCACTGCTCTGGATGGTCCGGGGACCACTCGTCAGCGTGGGCGCCCGGCCACAGCCGGCGGTCCCGGCGAGCGTGCCGAACTCCGCGGCCGAGGCGGACCCGCCCGGGCCGCCCGCCACTGTCGTCGCGGCCACCACGACCAGGACCGCCATGGCCGCGAGGGGTCCGAGGACGGTGCTGCGAAATCTCATGACGCGGCTCCTTCGCCACTTGGTGGGAACCTGTCCGGTACGGGGATCGACGACGACCCCCGTACCGCCACTCCGCCGGCCGGCACGGGGAGAACGCGCACGACGTGGTCCGCCGTGCGCGGCGTAGCTGTCCCGGACTTCGCCCCTGGTCCGCATGCCCGGTGCGCGACCAGCCGGCCGTCGCGTCGGCGGCGGCACCCGCACCGCACGTGCCCGATCGCGACCCGAACCGCCCGCCGTCGCCGCTGGAACGCCACAGCACGACTCGAATCGATTCGACCAGACCCTAGGCCGAGCAGTGAAGTATGTCAATGCTGTTGCCGGCGGGTGAGGTGCCTGTGACGTCGGACCGAGCCGGTACGGTGAGCCCCGACCGAGTCCCGTCGGCCGGACCGGTCCACACCGGCGTGAGGGAGGGCTGCGTGGCGTCCAGGGAAGCCGACATCGCCGCCGAGCAGAAATACTTCGACACCGCGGCCGAGCGCCGCGACCAGCGCCGCGACCACCTCGCCCGGCTGCCGTCCGCCGCCGCCCACGCCACCGCCGCGGCCCACCTGCGCCGCTACGCCGACGCCGCGGGGCGGGCGCTCGGCGCGGCCGACGAGGCGGTGGCGTTCGGCCGGATCGACGACGAGGCCGGCGGGACCCGGTACGTCGGACGACACCTGATCCGGGACGCCGACGGCGAGGTGCTGGTGGTCAACTGGCAGGCCCCGGCCGCCACCGGCTGGTTCGAGGCCACCCCGGAGAACCCCGCCGGGATCCGCCGCAAGCGCGCCTTCACCTGCACCGGCAACACCATCGACGACCTGACCGACACCATCCTCGCCGAGATCGCCGAGGCGGTGGACGCGCACCTGCTGGCCGAGCTGAGCCGGGGCCGCACCGGCACCATGCGGGACATCGTGGCCACCATCCAGGCCGCCCAGTTCGCGCTGATCCGCGCCCCGCGTGACCAGGTGCTGGTGATCGAGGGGGGTCCCGGCACCGGCAAGAGCGCCGTGGCGCTGCACCGGGTGTCCTGGCTGCTGTTCCAGCACCGCACCGAGTTCTCCGCCGCGGACGTGCTGGTGGTCGGGCCGCACCCGACCTTCGTGCGCTACATCGGCCAGCTTCTGCCCGCCCTCGGCGACGACGGGGTGGAGCTGCGCGACGTCGGCCGGCTCGCCCCGGACGTGCCACGCGGTCGGACCGAGTCCGACGCGGTCGCCCGGATCAAGGGCGAGGCCCGGATGGCCGAGCTGCTGGCCCGCGCGCTGGACGCCCGGGTCGGCGTCCCCGACCCGGCCGAGCGGCTGCTGGTCGGCGGTCGGTTCGTCACGCTGCCCGGCACCGAGGTGGCCGAGGCGCTCGCCGTGGCCCGGGCCGCCGCCCTGCCGTACGCCGGCCGGCGCCGGCTGCTCGGTGACCGGCTCGCCGCCCTGGTGGCGGCCCGCACCGGCGTCGACCCGGCCCGGTCCGAGGCGGTCGGCAACCTCGTCGAGCGGCTCTGGCCACAGCAGACGCCGACCGGGCTGCTGCGCGACCTGCTCGGCTCCACCGCCCGGCTGCGGGCCGCCGCCGGGGACGCGTTCGCCCCGGCCGAGGTGGCGGCGCTGCACCGGCGCGGCGCGGACCGGCTGTCCCGGGAGACCTGGTCGGCGGCCGACCTGCCGCTGCTGGACGAGCTGGCGTTCCTCATCGACGGGCCGGGCCGACGGTACGCGCACGTGGTGGTCGACGAGGCGCAGGACCTGTCCCCGATGCAGTTGCGCGCGGTGGCCCGGCGCAGCGCCACCGGGTCACTGACGGTGGTCGGCGACCTCGCCCAGTCCACCGGCAGGTGGGCGCGCGACTCGTGGGACGAGGTGCTCGCGCACCTACCGACCGTGCATCCGGCCCGGGTCGCCCCACTGCGGTACGGCTACCGGGTACCCCGGCAGGCGTACGCGACGGCGGCGGCGCTGCTGCCGGTGGCCGCGCCGGGCGTGCCGCCGGTGGAGGTGGTCCGGGACGGCCCGGCCGACACCGGCGTGCACCGGGTCGGCCTGGCCGAGCTGGCCGCCCGGGCGGTCGCGGTGGCGCGGGAGCACGCCGAGGCCGGCCGGTTCGTCGGCATCGTCTGCCCGCCGCGGCAGCGACGCCCGGTCGAGGCGGCGCTGGCGGCGAACGACATGGCCTGGAGCAGCGCCGACCGCGGCGAGCTGGGCGGCGCGGTCAACCTGGTCAGTCCCCAGGAGGCCAAGGGCCTGGAGTTCGACGCGGTGGTGGTGGTCGAGCCGGAGGAGATCGTGGCCGGCGACGAACGCGGTCACCGGCTGCTCTACGTGGCGCTGACGCGCACCACCGGGCACCTCGACATCGTCTGCACCGGCGACCCGGTGCCGCTGGACGCGCCGGCCCGGCCCCGGCAGCGGGTGGGCGGCCCGACGGACGCGCCGTTCAGCAGGCGGGAGGCGCGGCGGCTCGCCGAACACCTGGCCGGGCAGGTGCGCAGCGCCGCCCCGGCCGCGTTCTGGGCCGAGGTGCTCGCCGAGGTGCGGACGCTGCTGCCGGAGACCGCAGGCAACCCCGAACGGCCGGAGGCCGCGGTCAGCCCCGGGCGGCCGGCGGACGGCTGACCGCGGCCGAGTCCAGCCGTCGCCCCACCGTCCACTGCACGATGTCGCGCTCGATGTCGGCCTTCCGTGCCTTGCCCGGCACCGCGATGCCCAGCTCGCCGGCGAGCGCCCGCAGCTTCGCCACGGTGAGCTTCAGGTCGGCGAGGTAGCGGACGCCGGCCGCGCGGTCCCCGATCGCGGCGAGGTCGGCCCGGACCCGGTCGGCGTCCACGCCGGCCGACGCGGTGGTGGCCGGCCGGGCGGCGGCCCGCGTCCGGTCGACCACGGCCAGCTTCGCGGTGCCGTCGGCCAGCGCGCTGAGCTGGTCGGCGGGGAGCGCGCGGACGAACTCCGCCACCCGCAGCAGGACGGCGTGGGCGAGGTCGGCGGGGTTGGACACCGGGAGTCTCCTTCTCACAGGCGGGTGCGGGCCAGGAACTCGCTGGCCAGCTGCCGCAGCTCGTGCTGCACCGTCTCGTTGGCGTTCGGCACCAGCACGGCGGGCAGCCGCCGTTCACCGGCGGTGCCGAACAGGGTCTTGTTCTCCCGGACGGTCTGCCGGAACACCGGGACCTCCAGGCTGTCGGTGTGCCGCATGTAGTTGCGGGACGCGTTGATCGGCCCGCCCGCGGCGTACTGGATCATAGTGAACACCACGCCCAGGTACTGCGGGTCGATTGTCGGTCCGGGCGCGGCGACCCGGTTGAAGTCCCGGACCAGCTCGGAGACCTTGCTGCGCAGGTAGTCGATACCGAGCGTGGACAGGTAGTCGGGCCGGGCCGGGGTGAGGATGTGCTCGCTGGCCACGATGCCGGTCCGGGTGACCATGGTGAAGTTCGGCGCGCAGTCGATGAGGATGTCGTCGTACCCGGCGAACTCCTCGGCGGCGAGCGCGTCGGCCAGCGCCCGGTGCAGCGGCAGGAAGTGCGGGCTGCCGTGCTGGAAGCGCGACCCGCCGAGCGCCGCGGCGAGGTCCAGGTCGACGTCGACCAGACCCAGGTGGGAGGCGACGAGGTCGAGGCGGCCCTCGTCGGGCAGCAGCGCGTTGGCCGGTTTCGGCGTGATCACGTACGGGTGCAGCGGGTCGGTGGGCTCCTCGGCCAGCACCGAGCCGAACCACTGGAGGATCGTCTTCTCGTACGCGAGGTCCTTCTCCCACTCGTCCGCCGGATAGAACGAGAAGGTGAGGCTGGCCTGCGGGTCGAGGTCGATCAGCAGGACCCGGCGGCCACGGGCGGCCAGCTCGGCGCCGAGGTTCGCGGTGATGGTGGTCTTGCCGACCCCGCCCTTGTAGTTGATCACCGACGTGATGCTCATACCGCTCCCCGCATCGCATGATGATCGCAGGCGTGGGTAGGGTCGGTCGAGGTGAGCATCCACTCGACGTTGTTGTTCGTGCTCGCCGCCGTCGCGGTCATCATCGCCGTACGGTGGGTGGCGGCCCGCACCGGCCTGCCGGCGGCGGCGCTCCTGCCGCTCATCGGCATCGCGTACGCGCTGCTCCCCGGCCCCAACGTCGGCCTCGATCCCGACCTCGTCCTGATGGTCGTGCTGCCGCCGTTGCTCTACAGCGCGGCGCTGGACTCCTCCCTGCTCGACCTGCGCCGCAACCTGCGCATCGTGGTCAGCCTCTCGGTGGTGCTGGTGCTCCTCACCGGGCTGCTCGTCGGCATCGGGTTCCACTTGTTCGTCGCCGGCGCGACGCTGGCCGCCGGGATCGCGGTCGGCGCCGCCGTCGCGCCGCCGGACCCGGTGGCGGCGCTGGCGGTCGGCCGCCGGGTCAACCTGCCGCCCAAGATGGTCACGATCATTCAGGGTGAGGGGCTGCTGAACGACGCCACCGCGCTGACCATGCTCAGCGTCGCGGTGGCCGCCGCCGTCGGCGGGACGTTCTCGTTCCCCGGCGCCGTCGCCCAGTTCGTCGTCGCGGCGGTCGGCGGCGTCGCCGTGGGCGCCGCCGTCGCCTGGGCGAAGCGGCTGGCCCGACCGCTCACCGCGGATCCGTTGCTGTCCAACGCGATCTCGCTCGCGACCCCGTTCGTCGCCTACCTGATCGGCGAGGAGCTGCACGTCTCCGGCGTGCTCGCGGTGGTGGTCGCCGGGCTGATCGTCGGCCACCAGACGCCCCAGTTCGGGTCCGGCGCGGCCCGGCTCCAGACCAACGCGGTGTGGCGGCTGGTCGACTTCCTTTTGGAGGGGTTCGTCTTCCTGCTGATCGGCCAGCAGCTCCCCGAGGTCGTCAAGAACCTGCGCCAGTACGACACCTCGACAATCGTCACCGCCGTCGCGGTGTCCGTCGGCGTGGTGTTGCTGCTGCGTCCCGCCTGGCTGGTCCTGACCCAGTCGCTCCCCCGGTCGCTGCACACCCGGCTCGGTGGCATCGCCGAGCCGGACGACGCCGACGAGCCGGCGAGCGCCCGGCAGGTCGCCCGCGCCGACCGCAACGCCGACCGGCTGACCGCACGGGAGGTGGCGGCGCTGAGCTGGTCCGGCACGCGCGGCGTGATCAGCCTGGCCGCGATCTTCACGCTGCCGCTCACCACCGACGGCGGCGCTCCTTTCCCGGACCGTGACCTGCTGCTGTTCTGCACGTTCGTGGTCGTCCTGGTGACGCTCGTCGGGCAGGGCCTGACGTTCGCGCCGCTGGTGCGCCGGCTCGGCCTGCGCGCCAACGAGGCCGACCAGGCCCGGGTACGCAACGAGGCCCGCTCCGCCGCGGTGGAGGCCGCCCTGGCCCGCCTCGACGCCGTCGCCGCCGAGGATCCGGAGAGCGGCGTCGCCGTCAACACCATCCGTGCCCAGCTACTGACCCGCCTGGCCCGCTACCGGGGCCGGCTCGACCTGATCGAGCAGAGCGGCTCGTCCGAGATGCCCACCTCACCGGCGTACGAGACGGCGCTGCGGGTCCGCCGGGCGACCATCGACGCCCAGCGCGAGGAGCTGGTCCGCTGGCGGGACTCCGGCCGGCTGCCCGACGAGGAACTCCGCGTGCTGGAGCGCGAACTCGACCACGAGGAGCTGCTGCTCCCGAAGCGGTCCACCTGACCGGTCGCCGCGGACCCGACCCGGGGCGGTCACGGACGGCCGGTGATGCCGTCCAGCACGGTGACCAGGTTGTGGTGGAACGTTTCCGCGGCGTCGAGGTGGGCGCCGTCGACGACGAGCCGGGCGACTGTCGGATAACGACCGGTGTCGAGCATGCGGGTCAGGTAGGGCCCGAGGGCGGTCTGCCAGGCGGCCACGTCGGTGCCGGTCGACCGGGCGGTGCGCCGCTCGGTGATCTCCCGGCGGAGCGCCCCGACGACGAACGCGTTGAGCGCGCCCAGGCCCCGTTGCAGATCGTCGATCCCGCGTACGGCGGGGGCCCGGCCGAGCGCCGCCGCGGTCGCCTCGGCCACGGCGAGCGCGTGCGGGCCCAGGTGGGGACGCGCGCCGAGCAGGTCGACGAACCACTCGTGCGCGAGCGCGGCCTCCCGGGTCCGGTGCATGACGGCCAGCACCGTGTCGCGCCACCCGTCGTGCCGGTCGGCCCCGGCGATGTCGGCGTACACCGCGTCGACCATCAGGTCGAGCAGCTCGGACCGGTTGAGCACATAGTCGTAGAGCCGCATCGGGCCGACGTCGAGTGCCTTGGCGAGCTTGCGGATCGACACCCCGTCGAGGCCGTCCGCGTCGGCGAGCCGGATCGCGACGGCGGCGATCTTCGCCCGGCTCAACGGCACCGGCGCCGCCCGCGGCTGAGGTTCGGGGCGTTCCCAGACCGGCAACGGTACGCTACCGTACGGTGTATCCATGAAATACAGCGTACGTTAAAGGAGGCGGCGATGCGAATCGCGATCGCCGGTGGCGGCCTGGGCGGCCTGACCCTGGCCCGGATCCTGCACCGGCACGGCATCGACGCGGTGGTCCACGAGCGCGAGGCCGACCGCACGACGCGTTCCCCGGGCGGGATGCTGGACCTGCACCCCGAGTCCGGCCAGCGGGCGCTGGACGAGGCGGGCCTCACCGGCCGGTTCCGGTCCGAGGCGCGGCCGGAGGGCGAGGAACACCGCATCCTCGACCCGGCCGGTCGCACCCTCGTGCACCACGAGCCGCAGCCCGGCTCGTTCGACGGCCGCCCCGAGATCGACCGCGGCGTACTGCGCGACCTGCTGCTCGACTCGCTGCCCGCCGGCACGGTCAGGTGGCGGCACCGACTCGTCGCGGCAGCGCCACGCCCCGGCGGCGGCTTCCGGCTGACGTTCGACGGCGGCCACCACGACGACTGCGACGTCCTCATCGGCGCGGACGGCGCCCGCTCGGTCGTCCGGCCGCTGCTCACCGACGCTCCCCTCGCCGCCGTGTCCACCATGGTGGAGCTCCGCATCGGCGACGCGGACCGGCGCCACCCGGAGGTCGCCGAGCTGGTCGGCCCCGGCAACCTCTGGGGCGTCGGGGTACGCCAGATCCTGTCCGCGCAACGCCTCGGCGACGGCAGCATCCGGGTCGGGATCTCCCTGCCCCCGGACGACCGGCACCCGGACACCTGCCGCACCAAGCGCGACCTGCTGGCCCTCTTCGACGACTGGAGCCCCCGCCTGACCGCACTCATCGAAGCCGGCGACGGGCCGCCGATCCTCCGCCGGATCCAGGCCATGCCCACCGGCACCCGCTGGACGCACCGCCCCGGCGTCACCCTCATCGGCGACGCCGCTCACCTCATGCCGCCGGTCGGCGAGGGCGCCAACCAGGCCATGCTCGACGCGGCGGAACTCGCCGCCCAGCTCGTCCACACCCCCGCCGACCCGGACGCGGCGATCCGGGCCTACGAGGAGGCGATGTTCCGCCGGATCCAGCCGATCGCCGAGATGTCCGCACGGGTCCAGGCGATGATGCTGTCGCCCACCGCAGCCGACGAGATCGTCCGCTTCTTCACGCCGGCGCCGGGCTGACGCGTCGGCGCGTGCGGCCCCCGGCCGGCTGCACCGTGCGGTGGCCGGACGGCCACCCGGCTCAGGCCGGGCCCGCCCGGAGCCCGTCGACCAGGATGGCGAGCAGCCGGGACCCGCGGGCGTCGAGTTCGGCGTCGTCCAGGCGCGACAGCCAGCTGATGAGCACGATGACGTCGCGGGCGTCCGCGTCGGGACGGATGGTGCCCGCCGCGCGGCCGGCGGCGAGCAGCAGCTCGACCGACTCGCCGATCGGGCCCAGGCTGTGCGCGGCCAGGCCGCGCCAGGTGGCCGCCTCCACGGCGGCGAACACCTCGCGCTTGACCCGGGCGTACGCGGCCACCCGGTCGAACCAGGCCGCGAGCGCGTCCACCGGCTGGTGTCGGGCCAACAGTCGCGGGGCGGCGGCGACCAGCTCGTCGACCTCCTGGCGGTAGACCTCGGCCAACAGGTCCTCCCGGGTCGGGAAGTGCCGGTACAACGTCCCCTGCCCGATGCCGCACGCCTTGGCGACCGCGTTGAGCTTCAGCTCGCCCGGTTGGCGCACCAGCTCGCGGGCCGCCGCGAGGATCCGTTCGCGGTTGAGCTGCGCGTCGGCCCGCCGCGACGGGTGGCCGGTGGCGGAAGCGGACACGTGTCCGCTAGGCTGGTCGGGGTAACCGGACATGTGTCCAGTCTAGGGGGAGGCATCATGGCCATCCAGGGCAAGGTCGTCGCCGTCACCGGCGCCAGCAGCGGTATCGGGGCGGCGACGGCTCGCCACCTCGCGTCACTCGGCGCGACCGTCGTGCTGGGCGCCCGCCGTACCGACCGGCTGGACCAGCTCGTCGACGAGATCACCACCGCCGGTGGCGCCGCGACCGCCGTACGCGTCGACGTCACCGACGCGGACGACCTCACGTCGCTCGTCGACACCGCCGTGCAGCGGTACGGGCGGCTGGACGTCCTGGTCGGCAACGCCGGGATGACCAGGATCGGCCCACTGGCCGACCTCGACGTGGCCGGCTGGTCGGCCATGATCGAGGTGAACGTCAAGGGCATCCTGCACGGGATCGCCGCCGCGCTGCCGACGTTCCGCCGCCAGGGCAGCGGACACCTGGTCACCGTCGTGTCGACCTCGGGGCTCAAGATCGTCCCTACCCAGGCGGTCTACGCCGGCACGAAGAACGCGGTCCGCACGCTCCTGGAAGCGCTGCGCCAGGAGAGCACCGACGGCTCGCTGCGCACCACGTCGATCTCCCCCGGTTACGTGCGTACCGAGCTGATCGACAACGCGCTGGACGACCCGGCCGCGCGCGAGCAGGCCCGGCAGCACATGGCCGGCCTCGGTATCGACCCGGCGGCGGTGGCCCGGGCGATCGCCTTCGCCATCGACCAGCCCGACGACGTCGAGATCGGCGACCTGACCATCCGGCCCACCCGTCAGGGCTGAGCCGCGGCGCGACCGGGCCCGCGCGGGAGGTCAGCCGTCGAGGAGCTGCTCACGGAGAATGTCCGCGTGCCCGCAGTGCTGGGCCAGCTCACGCAGCACGTGCAGGTACACCCACCGCAGCGGCAGCGGGCCCCGGCGGTGTCCACGCAGGACGTCGTCCAGGCCGAGGGACGACGTGGCACGTCGGGACGCCGCACAGGCGTCGCGGTGCGCCTGCCGCACCGTGGCGATCGTGTCGCCGTCGTCGAGGACGAACGACTCCTCCGACCGCTCCGGGATGCCGATCTCGGCGCGCGACCGGCCGGTGACGGCCTCGTCGAACCAGACCTTCTCCACGAAGGTCGCGTGCTTCACCAGACCCAGCAGCGTGGTCCGGGAAGCGACGAGCGACCGGCGTGCCTGCTCCTCGGTCAGCCCGTCCAGGCAGCCGGCGAGCGCGTCGCGGTGCTCGTCGAGGAACGCCTCGAACTGGGCGCCGGGCGGCAACGCGACGACCCGGTCGGCGAAGGTGGGTGGAAAGGAAGGCATGGCCGAAGCATTCCAGGCCGTCACCCGAGCAGGTGGTGTCGACGGGCGTAGGCCGGGAAATCCGCGCCCGAGCAGGGCAGCCCGACCACCCACCATCGACACCCACGAAAAAGGCCCCGACCCGGTGTGAACACCACCAGGTCAGGGCCTTGATCGTTGGTGCGCCGCCAGGGACTCGAACCCCGAACCCGCGGATTAAGAGTCCGCTGCTCTGCCAGTTGAGCTAGCGGCGCTCACCGACAACGGGACGGAACGTTAGCAGCCTCCGCGCCGGCCCTTGACGGCAGGGCCACCTCATCGCACCGCCAGCGTGACCTCCCCGGTCGCGGCCCCCGACGGATCCACCGACAGCGTGTACTCCCCGGCCGCCGGCAGCGTGGTCGAGTCGATCCCGCCGGCCCCGTTGATCACGCACCCGGTGGCGAGCGTGCTGCCGTCCGGGGCGTTCAGCACCAGCGTGCCGCACTGGTCGGGCAGCGTCGCGGCGGTCGCGGTGACCGTCACCGACGTGCCGGCGGCGGCGGTGAACCGGTAGCCGGTGACCGCCCCGGGCCGGTCGATCCCGGCGACGACCGGCGGCCCGCCGACCGTGATCGTCGCGTCCCGGTCCCGGCCGGTGACCAGGCGCAGCGTGGCCGTGCCGGTGCCGCGCTCGACCGGGTCGACAAGCACCGTGTACGTCCCGTCGGCGGGCAGGAGCGTGCCGTCGACCTCGCCGACGCCGTTGATCACACAGCCGCTGCGCAACAACTGCCCCTCGGCGTTCCGCAACTCCAGCGGGGAGCACTGGTCGGGCAGCGTGCTCTCGGGCACCTCGACGAAGACCCGCTCCCCCTTGCGGCCGGTGAACCGGTACTGCGACCGGGCGCCCGGCTGCTCGACGGTCGCGGTCACGGCCGGGCCGTTCGGTTGAAGCGTGCCGCCGCTGTCCCGGGCCAGGTAGACCCGGACGGCGGCACGGCCGGCGTCGCCGGGGACGGCGGCGACCCGGATCGCGTACGTGCCGGTGGTGGGGAGGTCGACGCGGTCGACGTAACCGGCGCCGTTGATGTTGCAGCCGCTCGCGATCTCCCGCCCACCGGGGTCGACGAGCAGGTACGGCGAGCAGCGGTCGTCGATGCCGGGGGCGGTGGCGTCGACGAAGACGGCGTCCCCGGCGCGGCCGGCGAACGTCAGCGGCTCACCGCCCGGCGTCAGGCTGGCGGTGGCCACCGGCACGGCGGTGATCGGCGCGGCGGCCGGCGGGGCGACGCGTTCGGTGGTGGCGACGGCGACGGCGAACTCGGGGCGCCCGCTGACCGCGACGTCGAAGACGCACTCGGCGAGCGGGCCGGGGGCGGTGACGCCGGCCCACCGGCAGACCTGTTCGGCGGCGGCGCGGCGGGCCGGGTCGAGGTCAGCGGCGGTCACCTGCCGCTCGGGGAAGCTCCGGTCGGTGAACGTGCCGGTGTCCTCCCCGGCGTCGTAGGGGAACAGCGAACGGTCCGCGGTGATCCGCCAACTGTCCGCGTACGCCGGGTAGAGCTTCGCGAACGGCGCCGGCTGGGTGAGGGCGGGGCCGGAGGCGGGCGCGATGTCGTCGGCGGGGTCGCCGTCGAAGTCGCCGAGCAGTCCACGCACCTTCCCGGCCCGACCGTCGGCGAGCCGGACCAGCACGCGGTAGCCGTACCGGCCGATCTGGTCGACCGCGGCGGCGGAGCCGTCCGGCCACGTGACGTCGTACCCGTCGGTCGGTCCGGTGTCGGAGGGACGGCGGGTGAGGCTGCCGCCGCCGGCCAGGTCGGTCCGCTCCGGCGGCGCGGCGAGCGGCGTGCCGTCGACGTGGACCCGGGTGGCGCCGTCGGTGAGGGTGAGCGCCAGCCGGTGGGCGCCGACCCGGAACGCGACCGCGGAGTTGACCGAGGCGGTGCGGGTGCCGGCCATCGGCACCTGCCGGACCTGCACCTCCAGCGGGTCACCGCCGACGGCGGCGACCAGCGTGAACTCGCCGACGGCCTGGAAGTCGTAGTAGACCCGGTCGAAGGTGACCAGATGGGGGTCGCCGTTGCTGCCGCCGCAGTCGGCCCCGTCCTCGCAGAGCTTCACCGGGCCCTTCGGCGGGGGCGTCTTCTTCGCCGGCTTCTTGCACTCGTCGAGGCTCTTCGGCAGCGGGTTTCCCTTGTACTGGGTGCGCGGCGGCAGGCCCTTCGCCGCCCGGTAGCGGTTCTCCGCGAGCGTCGCCTTCACCTCCGCGGTGGGGATCCCGGTGCTCCCGCACTGGCCCGCCGGGACCGCGTCGCGGGAGATGTCGTCGGCGTGGTTCAGCTCGTGGTAGAGCGCGGCGCAGGGGTTCCGGGCCACCCCGTCCTCGTACGGGTCGGTGGACGCCGGGTTCCAGGTGACCGTGGACGAGCCCTTGCCGTCGGCGCTCTCCGGCGTCTCGAACGCGCCCGAGCCGCCCGGGGTGGGGATGATCCGCACCTTGGGGCTCTTCTTGTCCTTCAACCGGGGCAGCAGGCCGGCCGGGTCGCCGCCGGGCAGCGCGAACCCGGCCAGGCAGCCGTCGACCGCGGCCTGGAAGTCGACGCCGCTGACCGGCACGCCGGCGGTCGGGTCGACCGAGTAGTCGGCCCGGGCGGGCCGCGACCCGCCGCCGACCAGCGCGCCGACCGCGACGAGCAGCAGTGCCACGCCGGCGGCAGCCGGCCGACGGTGGCGGCGTACCCACAGCAGGACCACCAGCGCGCCGACGAGGAGCACCAGCAGCAGTGCCCCGGCGGCCGGCCAGAGCCAGCGGCGGACGGGCGCGCCGCCGTCGCCGATCGTGAACGTGGTGGTCCGCAGTTCCGTCGCGCCCGGGCAGGGGTTCGCCGCGCCGGTGACCGGCAGCGTCACGTAGCCGGCCGTGATCTCGTACCGGCCGGCGGCGCCGACCGGCCAGAGCGAGTCCAGGCCGCCGCCGTCCGCAGTGGCGGCCACCGACCGGAGCACCACGTCGCCGGGCGCGTCGCCGTCGTGCACCCGGAGGCCGGTAAGCGCCACGGTCGCGGTCGCGCCCGGCTCGACCGTGGTCAGGCCGGCGGTGGCGGCGGCGGCGATCCCGTCGTCGTGGAAGCTGCGGGCGAGCACCGGCGTGAGGTCGCGCCCGTCCCGGCGTACCCGGGTCACCTGGACGGTGCCGGCGGCCTGGGTAGGCAGCGCGCACGCCGCCGCGGTGGTGTTCGTGACGGTGAGATCCAGGCGGACCTGGTCGCCGGCGCGGTAGTCCGCCGTCGGTGGGCGCAGGGCCAGGCCGAGGCCACCGTCGGCGGGCGCCGCGGCGGCGCTCACCGCCCCGGCCACCAGGGCCGTCGCCAGTACGGCGAGCCCGGTCGTGAATCGCACCGTCCACTTCATGGAGGGGACTGTAGGGGCGCGACACCACGATTCCCTGGCTCTGTCGGGGACCGGTCGCTCAGCGGCGGACGAGCGCCCGGCGGACGCGTCACGGCAGGGCGGCGAGGCCGATCAGATTGCCCTCCGGGTCGGTGAGGTGGCCGACCACGAGACCGGCGGCGTTGCGCTCGGGCCCCATGACCCGCCTGCCGCCGAGACTCTCCGCCCGCCGCAGTGCCGCCTCCACGTCCGGCACGTTGACATAGAAGACGACGTGACTGTCGAAGCCCGGCCCGCCTCCGATGCCGCCGGGGATCCGCTGCCCGGTCTCGTCGGTGGCGTCCATGAAGCCGTACCGGCCCGCCTCGGAGACCGACGGCGCGACCGGACCGCCGGTCTCGAACCGCCAACCGAACAGGTCACCGAAGTAACCCCGGAGCCGCTCCGGATCCTTGCCGATGATCTCGAAATGGATAACTGGATTGCCCATCGTCCCGACCGGTCCCCTTCGTTGCGTCGTCCGCGTGGACCCTCACCGTAACGGCGTAGGTTGTGAAGAACAACCGCTTGGTTTACATTGACAACTTGTCGTACCGGGAGGACAACGTGCCCACCAACCGCAGCTACGGTGACGGATGCGGCATCGCCCGCGCCCTCGACGTCGTCGGCGAACGCTGGGCCCTGCTCGTCGTGCGGGAGCTGATTCTCGGCCCGCAACGCTTCACCGACCTGCGCCAGAGTCTCGCCTCGGCCAGCAGCAACCTGGTGGCCGACCGGCTCCGCGAACTCACCGAGCGGGGTGTCGTCCGGCGGCACCGGCTGCCACCGCCGGCCGCCTCCTGGGTCTACGAGCTCACCGACTGGGGGCGGCGGTTGGAGCCGATCGTCATCGCCCTCGGCGAGTGGGGACTACGCGCGCCGTTCCCGCCCCAGCCCACCGTGGGCGCCACCTCGGTGCTGCTGTTCCTGCGCACCGCCGGCCGCCCCGACCCCGGCGACCCGCCGTCGACCGGTCGCGTCGAGCTGGCCGGACGGGTCTGGACCGTCCGCACCGCCGCCGGCCGGACAGAGATCGCGCCGGGCGGGCCACCCGCACCGGAGTACGACCTCCGGACCGACCCGGCGACCCTCAACGCGGCGCTGGACGCACCGGACACCCTCGACACAGCCCTGCGCGATGGCCGCGCCACGTTCAGCGGCGACCGCGGCGCGCTCGACCGGCTACTGCGCGCGGTGGCCCGCCAGTCGCCCGTCGGCGAACATCCACCCCAGCCGTAGGCGGCGGCTGAGACCGCTCTCGTAGTCCGTCCCGCGGGGGCTGGATCGCCAAAGGCAACGGCGAGAGCGCACCCGGCATTGCCTTTTGTCGACCAAATGCGTCCAACCACTCAGATTCGTCCGAAACACTCAAGTGCCAATCATCCGAAGCCCTGACGACGTTTGCACGCCGTCAACCGAAGACGGATGACAGACACGAAGCATTGACATCGATCCCTCCTCCCGGCAGGCTCTGCGCAACGCCGGAAAACGGGCCGCATTTCAGCCTTTCCTTTCGCTGACGCGCCTTTTCCGCGCGCTTGAGGACGAGTTGACACCGCTTTCCCGACGGATCGGAGATCTGATGCGCGTCGCCCTCCTGACCACGACGCAGCACGGTCATCTGAACCCGTACGTTCCGGTGGTCAACGCGCTCCGCGCCGCCGGCGGCGAGGTCACGCTGCTGCTGTTGTCAGCAGACGGAGGCATGCTCGACGACCAGCGCCGCCAGGCCCTCGGCACCACGCCGGTCCACCTGATCGGGAAGGTCGAGATGGCGCCGTGGAGCGACGATCCGGCGAAGATCGGCGCGATGCTCCAGGCGTCCCCGGTGGCGGACCAGACGACCGACGCGCTGCGCGCGACGGCACCGGACTTCGTGCTCGTCGACTCGCTGCCGGTCACCGCGTCGGCCATGGTCGGCACCGAGACCTCCGGCATTCCGTACGGGATGATCTGGGCCAACCTGGGTGGCGTCTGCCCGCGCGAACACCGACGGGGACGCTGGGCCTACGACGAGCAGGTCGGCGACTATCTGACCCGGCACGGGGTGCGGTGGTCGACCCGGACCCATTCGGCGCGATCGCCGATTCTCAATCTGATGCCGACGATTCCCGCACTCATCGGGAACGACGGCGTGACCGACGACGGCGTGCGGCTGATCGGGCTGCCGGGCGCGGCCGGAACCCGCGGCGACGAGGTGGCCTTCGCCGGCCTCGACCGGATCGAGCCGGGCCGTCCGGTGGTGTACGTCTCCTTCGGCACGATCTTCTACCGGCGACCCGACCTGCTGCGCACGGTCATCACCGGCGCGGCGGCCACCGGCGCCCAGGTGATCGCCGCGGTCGGCGACCTCGCCGAGGACCTCGCGTTGCCCGACGACGTGCTCACCGCCCCGTACCTGCCGCAACGCGAGGTGCTCGAACGCGCCGACGTGTTCGTCACCCACGGCGGGTACAACTCCGTGGCCGAGTCGATCCGCGCGGCGACACCGATGCTGGTGATCCCGCTGGCGGTGGATCAGCCGGTGCAGGCGCACTTCGTGGGCGGCGCGGGCTTCGGGACCGCGTTGGCGCCGGCCGACGTCACCGCGCGGGCGGTCACCGACGCCGTCACCGACCTGCTCGACCCCACCCGGGACTACCGGGCCCGGCTGCGCGCCGCACAGCCGGAGTGCGGCGACTCCGCCGCGCGGACGGCGGAGCTGGTCCTCGACACGGCCGGGACGCTCCGGCGCGAGGAGAAGCGGTGACCACCGAGCCACGGCGACCGGCGGGCGACCCGATCGTGCTCGACGACCGGGAGCGCCACTCCTTCCGGGTGGACCGCCGCGCGTACACCGACGACGAGCTGGCCGCCCGGGAGATGACCAGGATCTTCGACCGCTGCTGGCTGTACGTCGGGCACGAGTCGGAGGTGCCCGGACCGGGCTCCTACGTGGCACGTGACGTCGGCGGGCGGCCGGTGGTCATGGCCCGCGGGTCCGACGGGGTGATCCGGGTGTTCGCGAACAGCTGCCCGCACCGCGGGGCGCTGATCTGCGCGGAGCCGGCCGGGCAGGCCAGGTCGTTCCGGTGCCCCTACCACGACTGGACGTTCTCCAACCGGGGCGACCTGGTCGGGGTCCCGATCCCGGACGGGTACGGACCGGGCTTCCGGAAGGCGGACCACGGCCTCACGCAGCACCGTGGTGACGCCTACCGCGGATTCGTGTTCGTCACCTTCGACCCCGAGCAGCGGCGCACCCTGACCGAGTACCTGGCGGGCGCGACGGAGTACCTCGACCTGATCGACGACCAGTCCGAGGTCGGGATGGAGGTGATCCAGGGCGCGCAGCTCCACGGCGCGCGGGCCAACTGGAAACTCATGATGGAGAACAGCGTCGACATCTACCACTTCCGGGCCCTGCACAAGCGTTACGTCGGCTACATGGAGTCGCTGGGGTCGGTGCCACCACGACGGCGAGGCGGCTTCGGCTGCGCCCTCGGGCTGGGACACGGCGCCAACGAGCTGCCACCGGCGGCGGCCCGCCCGCTCGCGTACTGGACGCCGATGTTCAGCCCGGAGGTCCGGCCGCGGATCGAGGCGACGGCCGCCCGGTTCGTCGACAGGTTCGGCGCCGAGCGCGCGGAGCGGATCACCGGCACCAACCGCGCGTTGCTGATCTTCCCCAACTTGATGATCATCGACGCGATCGCGATCACGATCCGCAAGATCGACCCGATCGCCCCCGACCGGATGGCCATCACCTCGGTCGCGCTGGCCCCGAAGGACGAGGAGCCGGACATCCGGGAACTCCGCAAGAGCCACTACCTGACGTTCCTCGGTCCCGCCGGCTTCGCCACCCCCGACGACATCGAGATCATCGAATCCTGCCAGCGGGGTTACCTCAACCGGTCGGTCCGCTACTCGGACCTGTCCCGCGGCATGAACAGGGCCGTACCGGAGACGACGGACGAGCTTCCCGCCCGCGAGTTCTGGCGCCAGTGGGATCGGCTGATGCACGGCGACGACGATCACCACGAGATCGCTCGGCCGGCGGAGCGGCAGGGGGCGGAACCGCGATGACCATCGAGCTGACCGTCGACGAATCGGCCCAGGTGCGGTTGTGGCACCGGGTGAACCAGTTCCTCTTCCGGGAGGCGCGACTGCTCGACGAGTGGCGCCTGCGCGAGTGGTACGACGAGATGCTGACCGACGACATCCGCTACCGGGTGCCGGCCACCGACGTCCGCGACGAGGGGGCGAACGTGCTCGGGCTCATCGACGACGACGCCGCCCGCCTGCGCCAGCGCATCGACCAGCTCCTCACCGGCGAGGTGTGGTGCGAGAACCCACGATCGCGGACGAACCGGCTGGTCAGCAACGTGGAGATCCTGACCGACCGGGGCACCCACCTCGACGTGGCGGCCAATGTCGTCGTACACCGGTTCGGGCACGGGCGCTCCGACGCCTACGTCGGGAAGTACCGGTTCGAGCTGGTCGCCGAGGGCGGGTCGTTCCGGGCCCGGCGCCGGGTCGTGGTGCTGGACCACGAGACGCTGGTCGAGCACGGAAAGCTCAGCATCATCCTGTGACCGGGCAGTGAAGACGGCCGTGCCGGGCAGCGTCCCACCCGTCGCCGCCGCCCGACCGGGTCTCCCGCGCGAGGTCTACGTCCTCAGCGTCGTCGGCGGATGCGTCATGTTGGGCCTGGGGCTGGTGCTCCCGGTGCTCCCGGTGTACGCGGCGACGTTCGGGGCCGGGCCGACCCGGATCGGCGCGCTCGTCGCCCTGTTCGCGTTGATGCGGCTGGTCGCCAGCCCGTTCTGCGGCCGGCTGGGCGTGCGTTTCGGGGAGCGGCGGGTCCTGGTCGCCGGCCTGCTGCTCTGTGCGGTCTCCTCGGCGCTGACGGCCTTCGCCGGGTCCTACGGGCAGCTGCTCGTGTTCCGGGGCCTCGGCGGCGTCGGCTCGGTGCTGTTCTCGGTGTCCGCGCTGGCGATGCTCCTGGCGGTCGCGCCGGCCGACCGGCGGGGGCGGGCCAGCGCCGTGTTCGAGGCGGGCTTCCTGCTCGGCGGAGTCTGCGGACCGGCACTGGGCGGCCTCCTCGCGCTCGTCACCCTCGCCACGCCGTTCCTGGCGTACGCCACGATGTTGCTGGCCGCCGCGGTGCTGACGCCGGCGCTGCTGCGCACCGGCCAGACCGCCGGCGCGGAGCCCGGCCGTCCGGTGATCGGACTACCGGCGCTGCTGCGGGACCGACGCTACGTGGTGGCCTGCCTCGCCGCGCTGGCGCAGGGCTGGGTCCTGTTCGGACTGCGCAGCGCACTGGTCCCCACGCTGGTCGTGGTGGCGTGGCGACACGACGTGTCATGGGTGGGATGGGCGTTCACCCTGTCCGCCGCCGTCCAGGCGCTGCTGATCGTGCCGGCCGGCCGGATGGTCGATCGGGCCGGCCGCCGGGCCGCCATGATCACCGGCACCGGTGTGGCGGCGGCCTCCGTCACCGCCCTGGCGTTCGTCGACCGGTACGCCTGGCTCGTCGCGCTGCTCTGCGCGTACGCCGCGGGATCGGCGCTGCTCAACGCCGCGCCGGCCGCGCTGGTCGGTGACGTCGTGGCCGGCCGGGCCGGCAGCGGCGTCGCCGGCTTCTCGATGTGCACCGACGTCGGCGCCGTGGCCGGGCCGGTCGTCGTGGGGCTCGTCGCCGAGCGGGTGAACGTTCCGGCCGCCTTCGCCAGCGGCGCCGCGCTGCTGGCCGTCGCCTTCGTGGCGTCGGGCACGTTGACCACCGTTCGTCCGACCCGAAGGAGTTGACGATGGATCAGTCGGCTGACCGCCACGAGCGGGGTGAGGCCATGTTCCAGCAGGTCTTCGGACGTGAGCCGCGCCCCGGCTCCTACCCGGAGTTCCTGCGGATCACGGTCGACCACCTGTTCGGGGAGATCTGGACCCGCCCGCACCTGAGCGTCGAGGAGCGCGAACTGGTCGCGCTGACCGCTGTCGCGCTGGCCCGGACCGACTGGGAGCTGCGCGGCCACATCGGTGCCGCCCTGCATCTCGGGATGTCGCGGGAGAAGATCGTCGAAGTCATCATCCAGCTCGCCTACTACGGTGGCTGGCCGGTCGCCAACAACGGGCTGCGCGTGGCCCAGGAGGTCTTCGCCGAACTGGACGACGCCACCGGGAGGACCGCGTGACCGGTCAGCCGTCCCCCCTCGACCCGGACGAGAAGGTCGACCTGTGGCGCCAGCGGTTCTTCGAGGCCCAGGCCGCCGCCGAGGAGTTCGTCCTGGGCGAGCACGGCGAGGCGGGGCTGACGGCGTGGATCCGGGCGAACTCCCGCATCACCGCGGCGCTGCTCCGGGCACAACGGCCCGCCGGGGTGTCCGCCACCGACCACTTCATGACCCGGCTGCAACGTCAACTGCTGCTGTACGACTCGGCGGTGACCAGCGAGCGTCAGCCCTCGGGCACCGTCCTGCGCAACACCGACTGCGGGATCCTGCGTTACCGCAGAAAGGCCGCCCGCGCCGGCGTCGTGCTGACGCTCTCCTCACCGTGCACGTACTGCCAGCCCCTCCACGAGACCATCGCCGCCCGCTACCTGGACCCCGACGTCAGGGTGTCGTGTGTGCGGGCCGGCGACGGGTGCACCTGGCGTGCGGAGTCTCACGTCCCGGGCGAGGAGACGGACGGATCGCCGCACCGCGGGCGAGCCGGCGGCTGAACCACCGGCAGCAGCGTGCGCTCGTCGGCCGGCGACCGGCTGCCGGCGAGCGTCATGCCGAGTTGCCGGCCCACTGCCACACACATGTCGAACGCCGCGGTGCGGGTCAGGTCCTGATGATCGTTACGGGTGAAGCAGGCCGACGCCACATTCCGGTTCCGCAACCGCAGGTACCACGGGAACAACGCGCCCAGCGCCGGTTCGGTCAGCATGGTGCGCGAATGCACGATGGTCCCGACCAGCAGGTTGCCGAACGGTCGCTGCCGGGCGTTCATGAAGCTCTTCAGGCGCTCCTGAAAGATCTTCAGCACCGCGGGGACGTTCCCCGCGTACACCGGCATGGCGAGCAGCATCGCCTGCGCACCCTCGGCCAGCTCGACGACGTGCGCGAAGTCGTCGTCGATCGGGCATCGGCCCACCTCGGGATCGAGACAGGTGTCCTCGCCCTCGCACATGGCGATGGAATGGTCGATCAACCGGATCCGCTGGATCTCCGCGCCGTCGACCTCCCGGACGACGCCGCTGATCGCTGCCTCCAGCAGCGCGTCGGTCACCGACGGCAGGCGCTTCTGGGTGCAGGACAACGCAACGATCTTCATTCGGAGGTCCTCCAGGAATTGACGATCGTCGAAGCATAGCGGGATAATCTCCACCGGAGCCGGGCTGGCCACATGCCGAACCTCGCGGTGCGCCGACACCGGCGAACCGTGGGCACCCACCCGACGTCGCTGCCAGCGGGCCGCTGAGCCGAGTCGCGGACCGTCTCCCGGGCGGAGCGAGCCGTGACGGCGCCGAGCAGCACCTCGAACGCCAGCGGGAGAAACCACCGATGACACCCTTCCCGGCCGGACCGACGGCTGCCCCCACCCGATCCTCGCGTCGCCCGACGCTGGTGGCGGCGGCCACCGCCGCGCTGCTGACCGCCGTGACGTCCGGCCTGGCCGTCACCGCCGCGCCCTCGATGGCCGCCGCCTGCACCGGCTACGTGGCCCTGACCTTCGACGACGGGCCCACCCCGGGCAACACCACCACACTGATCAACACGCTCAGGTCAGCCGGCGTACGGGCGACGTTCTTCAACGTCGGCCAGAACGCGCAGAGCAACCCGGCGCTGGTCCGGGCGCAGCGGGACGCCGGCATGTGGATCGGGAACCACAGCTGGACGCACCCGCACATGACCCAGCTCAGCCAGGCGCAGATGGCCTCGGAGATCTCCCAGACGCAGCAGGCGATCCAGCAGGCCACCGGCGCGGCCCCGAAGCTGTTCCGGCCGCCGTACCTGGAGTCCAACGCGACGCTGCGGGCGGTCGAGGCCCAGTTCGGGCTGACCGAGATCAACGCCGACGTGGACTCCCAGGACTGGAACAACGCCAGCACCGACCAGATCGTGCAGAACGCCAGCCGGCTCCAGGCCGGCGGGTCCATCCTGATGCACGACTGGCCGGCGAACACGATCGCGGCGATCCCGCGGATCGTCAGCGATCTCGCCAACCGCGGCCTGTGCGCCGGCATGATCTCGCCGGCCACCGGCCGCGCGGTCGCCCCGGACGGCGCCACCCCGCCGCCCAGCACCCCGCCGCCCACCACCACGCCGCCGCCCACCACCGCACCGCCCACCACGCCACCGCCGAGCACGCCGCCGCCGGACCCCTCGGGTGTCTGCACCGCCACCTACCGCCTGGTGAGCAGTTGGACCGGCGGCTTCCAGGGCGAGGTGACGGTGAGCAGCACGGCGGCCATCAGCGGCTGGACGGTGCGGATGACCCTGGCCGGTGGACAGAGCATCAGCAACGTGTGGAACGGCGTGGCCACCGGCGCCAGTGGCCCGGTCAGCGTGCGCAACGCCGCCTACAACGGGGCCCTCAACGCCGGCGGGTCGACGAGCTTCGGCTTCCTCGCCAACGGCAGCAGTTCTCCCGCCCCGAGCGGAATCACCTGCTCCGGCGCGTAGCGCGCCCGTCATCCCGTCGCCCCGCAGGAGCACAGATGCCACCCACCCGTACCCGGCTCCGGTCGGCGGTGGCGGTGTCCACCGCCGTCACCGTCGCCGTCACCGCCGCACTCACCACCACCGTCTCCGCGCAGGCCGCCGCCGGCTGCCGGGTCGCCTACACCGTCACCAGCCAGTGGCCGGGCGGCTTCGGCGCGAACGTCGACCTCACCAACCTCGGCGATCCGCTCACCAACTGGCGGTTGACCTGGTCGTTCACCGCCGGGCAGGTGGTCGGGCAACTGTGGAACGGCACGGTGGCCCAGTCCGGCGGCCGGGTCACCGTGACCAACACCGGCTGGAACGGCAACCTCGGCACCGGTGCCGGCGCGCAGTTCGGCTTCAGCGGCTCGTGGAACAACTCGTCGAACCCGGCGCCGACCGACTTCGCGCTCAACGGCGTGCCGTGCACCGGAAGCCCGACCCCCACCACGCCTGCGCCGACCACCCCGGCGCCGACCACCGACCCGCCACCGCCCACCGGCCCGCCAGAGACCCACTGGCCACCCACCACCACGCCCACGCCGCCGCCCACCAGCCCGCCGCCGCCGTCCGCCGCGCAGACGAACACGGTGGGGCGCGTCCGGGCGGTCGGGAGCAGCGTCCAGTACACCTGGCCCGGCACCTACTTCGAAGGGCGGTTCCGGGGCACCGGCGTCGGGATCGTGCTCAACGACAGCCAGAACGACTACGCCGTCCAGATCGACGGCACGACCGTCGCCACCCTGGTCACCCCCGGGCAGACCACCTACTGGGTCCGGAACCTCACCGACGCCATCCACACCGTACGGCTCGTCAAACGCACCGAGAGCCCGTGGGCGGCCGGCGAGTTCGGTGGTCTCGTCGCCGCACCCGGTGGCGTGATCCTGGCCAGGCCCGCCGCCCGCAGCCGGCAGATCGAATTCATCGGCGACTCGTGGACCGCCGGCTACGGCAACATGTCGACGACCCGGGACTGTTCCGCCAACGGCGGGGTCACCCGCAACTCCAACGCCGACGTCACGTTCGGCGCGCTCACCGCACAGAGCCTGGACGCCGACTTCCAGCTCATCGCCTGGTCCGGCCTGGGCATGGTGCGCAACTACAACGGCGGGGGCACCGACAACTTCCGCACCTACTACGAGACCGACCTCCAGGCGCTCTGGAACAGCACCGTGTGGCAGAAGCCGGCCACCTGGCAACCACAACTGGTCGTGGTCGGCCTGGGCATCAACGACTTCTCCACCGCCCTGCACGCCGGTGAGCGGTGGAGCACCCCCGACCAGCTCGCCGCCGACTTCCGGACCGCGTACCTGGGCTTCCTCGACAAGTTGCGGGCCCGCTACGGCCCCGACACGTTCATCGTGCTCACCTACCCGGACCTGTCCGGCACGCCGCTCGCCAGCTCCGTGCAGCAGGTCGTCCGGACCCGGACGGACGCGGGCGACACCCGGGTCCGCTCGCTCTACTACGACGACAACGCGCTCGGCCTGGACAAGTTGGGCTGCGACTGGCACCCGTCGCGGCGCGACGACCAGTTGATCGCCGGCGCGCTCACCCGGTTCATCGGCGCACTGCCGCTGACCTGGTAGCGCAGGACGACACGTTCGAGGCGGGCCCGGCAACGGGCCCGCCTCGACGGGGTTGCGCACCTCGCTCGGATCCGGACTCCTCGGGTCACCGAAGCGGCATCTCACGATCCCGGAGTCGGTACCCGAGGATCCACCGGCATCGGTCCGACGGGTTCAGTGTCGGCGCTGCGGCAGGACGAGCAGCGTCACGGAGTTCGCCGGATACGTCGCGCTGACGCCGCCACGGGTCACCCGGAGATCCTCACCCCGGACGATCGAGGTGAGATCGGCCGGGCCGTAGGTGAACCGCTGCGCCTTGTCCCTGCCGTGGAATCCGGCGAGCGCCAGCCGTGACGTGAGATCGTCGCCCGTCTTGTTGACCACCATCAGGGTGAGCGCCTTGTCGGACGAGCGTTGCGCGGCGTAGACCGCGAGCTTCCCCTGGTCGCTGCTGACCGCCGACACGCTCACGTCCCCGAATCTGCTCCCGGCACCGTCGTAGTTGCGATACATCCGGAACGCGTAC
Source organism: Micromonospora sp. AKA38 (assembly GCF_027925725.1). Lineage (NCBI taxonomy): Bacteria > Bacillati > Actinomycetota > Actinomycetes > Micromonosporales > Micromonosporaceae > Micromonospora > Micromonospora sp. AKA38. Next base: position 926,301 of record NZ_BNEI01000002.1, read on the forward strand.
GCACCGGGGTCGGTCGGCTTCGGCTCGCCCCAGATGGTGGCCAGGTCCAGACCCTCACGCCCGAAGATGCCGAGCACGTCGGCCTGTGCGAGCGCGCCGTTGATGTCGTCCAGCGCGCCCCAGTTGTATTCGGTGATGGCGACCTTCGTACCGGGGTAGTACTGCGCGACCCACGCCTTCATCTGGCGGATGAACTGCAACGGCGGTGCGTTCACCCCGCCGGGACCGATCCACGACTCGTCCACGTACGTCGGATCCCACAACGACCGGGTGGAGCGCAGCCGCAGCGCGTTGGCATCCGGGTCCGTACCGCCGCTGATCTGCGGATAGTAGTGCTGGTCGAAGTAGTCGAGGAAGCGCTTCCCGCCATGGGCGTCGCTGAAGTCCTTCATGTTCTTCAGATACCACTGGGAGAGGTTGAGCCCGCCGTGCGCCGCCGCATCCGCACCCGGCGCGCATCCGTCCACGCCGGACGCCACCCATTCGCAGTAGCCCCAGCCGGACGGCCCGAGCACCGCCGCCCGCGGGTCGGCGGCCTTGACGGCCGCGGCGGTCGCCGTGCCCTTGCCGCCCAACTCGTCGTAGCTCACCGGATCGGGATGCACGTCGCGGTGGGTGGAGCTCCACAACACCGGCTCGTTGTCGAGTTCGTAGATCGGCACGCCGCCCCGTGCGGCCGGGCCGAACTGGTTCACGAGATGGGACACCATCTCGCCCGCGAACGACGCGTCGGCCGGGATCGAGGTGTCCGAGGGGACCGCCCCGACCAGGTTCGCGTCGGCGTGCCGGCCGTTGCCACAGTTGGGGTCCCACTGGTCGAACGAGTCCTGCTCCGGGAAACGGGTGGCCGGGAAGCCGCAGGCGAACGGGTGCGACGAGGGCGAGTCCTTCGCCACCCATCCGATCAACGGCACGGCGACCACCTGCTTCGTCCCCTGGTCCCGGTTTCGCTGGACGAACGCCTCAACCGTGTTGTCCGGCCCGGCCACGATGTTCTCGAAGTACCAGTCGCTGCCGGTGTTGTAGGTGTGGTTCTTGAAGTTGTAGCGGCTGCTCGCGTTACCACCCCAGCGGGCCACCGGCGTGCGGAGTTCCGCGACGAGCGCGGGGTCGCCGCCGTTCATGCCGTAGATGTCGGGGCTGATCGCGTGCCGCGCGGCGGACGCGTCCACGGCCAGGGTGAGCCCGTCGGCGGCTGACGCCGGACCGGCGACCGCCGGGGTGGCCAACAACCCCACCACGAGTGATCCGGCCACACCGACCGCCGTGGTCGGACGTGGCTTGCGCCGTCGTTGCATACCCATCAGAGACTCCCGCCGCCGATCAGCCCGGGACGGACCGAACTCACAAATATATTACCGTTCGTCTATATCCAGTCAATCCATCGATGTTTGACAATGCATTGATTCTCATCGCGGGTGGCGAGCGGCCAACCGCGACACTGCACAGGCAAGCACCACATCCAGCGTCCGGACGCGAAGAAGGCCCCGACCCGGCGTGAACCGCCAGGCCAGGGCCTTGCTCGTTGGTGCGCCGTCAGGACTCGAACCCCGAACCCGCGGATCAAGACCAGCGGCGAATCCGGAATTTCAGCCATGAAAGGTCGACCAGCCGTAGTTAATTCCCGATCATGCCACCGAGGGCCACCAGAGCAACGGGAGCTCCGACATCACCGCCGGGCCGATCAACTCTTCAGCCCGGCCACCCGGCGGAGCTTTCAGGCGGCGCAGATGATCTGGGCCTGCGCCGAGTAGAAGTTGGGCATCGGCTGGCTCACCCAGGACGCCCCGTTGGAGCACTGGATGAACGGCTCCGGATAGCCCGCGGCGTAGGCCAGGTTGCGGGCCTGGTTCTGAGCATTGATCAGCGCGATCTGCGGGATCGAGCTGATGCCGTAGCCGGTGAAGACCTGCACCCCCGGCGGCGGGTCAGCCGAGGCCGGAGAGGCGACGGCGAGGCTCGATGCCAGCATCGCCGTGGCGAGCGCCGTAGCGGCGGTGAGTCGTCGGACCGTGGACATGATTCTGCTCCTCGAATAGATGGTGGTCGGCTGCCAGGTGTCCCAACTGTTCCGGAACACGGTTGGGGTCGAGTGAATTCAGGCGACACCGGCTGGGTCGCCGAGGCGCTCGTACGGCTGCGACACGGGCCGGGCGTGCCGCTTCACCTCGTCGAGGCGGTCGAGCTGGCAGCCGGCGTCCAGCCGCGGGGGCCGGCGTTCGCCCTTCCGACCAGAGCGCCGACGTCGACCGCACCATAGGAACAGATACTAATCAATATTTCGCTTGCGGCAATGTCTCGCCTGCGGCAGCCGGCGCGAGCAGGCTCTTCGTCGGGCGCCTCGGGTAGGCCGGCGACGGCGTCACGCGCGGTCACCGCCGCCTCGGTCGCCCGCCGGCCCCGCGCGAGACACATCAACCGGCCTCAGGGCAATGAGTGCCACGTCGATCGGTACGGCCGTAGACCCGCAATGCCTCGTCCTGGATCCGGCACATCCCACGTGTCACCGAGCCAGCCCGGTCCAACGGCTCCCGAGCACCCGCCGACGACCGCCCCCTGTCCGCGTACGCGAAAAAGGCCCCGACCCGATGGAACCACCAGGCTAGGGCCTTGCTCGTTGGTGCGCCGCCAGGGACTCGAACCCCGAACCCGCGGATTAAGAGTCCGCTGCTCTGCCAGTTGAGCTAGCGGCGCTCGCTGACAACGGGAAGAACCTTAGCATGCCCGCTGAGCGGGGTTCCAATCCGATACCGGGGTCCACCCTTCGGACGAGCTTAACCGGCAAAAACGACCAAAACCGACAGCCGGGCCCCTGCGGGGACGGGCGTCCTGGCGTCGATGGGGCACGATGTCCGCCAGGCACGCTACGACAGGGGTGGGCATGGGCAGGTTCGCGCGGGCCGGGGCGATGGTGGGCGTCCTGGTCCTCACGGCGTCGCTGGCACTGACCGGGTGCGGCGGCGGCGAGGAGAAGCCGGCCTTCGTGCCCGGCCAGCAGCAGGAGGTCGGTGGCGTCTCGTCCACCGCGCCGGATCCGACGGGCACCCCGTCGAGCGACGCGGCCCCCGCCGCGTCGCCGCTGTCGGTGAGCCCGGCCGACGGCGCGACCGGCCGGCCGGCCAGCACCGAGATCAGCGCCCGGGTCCCGGGCGGCGGCACGGTGTCGAAGGTCGTCCTGACCACCGCCGACGGCACGGCGGTCAACGGGCGGATGCGGCGCGACGGCTCCAGCTGGGTGCCGTCCTCCCCACTGAAGTACGCCACGAAGTACACCGCCACGGTCACCGGGACCGGCACGGACGGCGCGACCCACCAGGGCACCAGCACGTTCACCACGATGGGCAAGCCGAAGTCCACCATCGGCTCCGGCCTCTACCTGTTCAGTGACAAGACGTACGGCGTGGCCATGCCGGTGGTCGCCGAGTTCTCGCCGGGCATCCCGAAGAAGGACCGGGCCGCGGTGCAGAAGCGCATGTTCGTGCAGACCGATCCGCCGCAGCCCGGCGCCTGGTACTGGGTGGCCAACGGCACCCAGGCCTACTACCGCGCCCCGGAGTACTGGAAGACCGGGACCACGCTCACCGTCCGGCTGGCGCTGGCCGGCATCCCGCTGAGCAACGGCCGCTACGGCAACGTCGACCGGAACGCCACCGCGAAGATCGGCCGCGCGTTCGAGATGACGGTGGACAACGCCACCAAGAAGATGACGGTCTCGGAGAACGGCGCGGTGATCCGTACACTGCCGGTGAGCCTGGGCAAGAAGAGCACCCCCTCCTCCAGCGGCACCATGGTGGTGATGGAGAAGAAGGAGTCCACCGTCTTCGACACCCGCGACGAGCCGGACCCGAACAACCAGTACGTCACGAAGATCGACTTCGCCCAGCGGCTCACCTGGGGTGGTGAGTACATCCACGCCGCGCCCTGGTCGGAGGGGGTGCAGGGCCGCCGGAATGTGTCGCACGGCTGCGTCAACGTGTCGATGGCCGACGGTCGGTGGCTGTTCGGCAAGACGCTTGTCGGCGACCCGATCACGGTGAAGGGCACCGAACGGCGGCTGGCGCCCGGCAACGGCTGGACGGCGTGGAGCCTGAGCTGGTCGGAGTTCGTCGCCGGCAGTGCCCTGCCGGTGCCGAAGGGCGGGCAGGGCGCGCCGTTCTAAGCGGCGTACCGTTGTCGGACGCGGCCGCTTGCGGCGGCGCCGGGACTCGTCCCCAGCAACGAAGCGCCGGACGACGACAGAATCGTTACACCGTCACCGGGGTGTTCCGGTTCACTTCCGGCAACGAGTACCCGGTCCGACGCGTCTGACCAGAGACGATCGGGACCGCGCAGCACACTTGTGAGGGAATCATGCGAGCTGGCCAGGACGAACCGATCCGGGGCGGGAGCGCCCGCCGCGGCGGGCGCCGCGCATTCGCCGCCGCGGTGCTCGTCGCCACCATGGCGTTGACGGCCTGCACCGGCGGCGGCGACAAACCGTCGAGCTGGCAGGGCGGCGGTGACGGCGGTGAGAAGGCCCCGAAGGCGGCGGCCACCATCAGCGAGCCGGCCGCCGACGCCAAGGACGTCCCGGCCACCACCGCCATCACCTTCACCACGAAGGACGCGCAGGAGACCGCCGTCGAGCTGAAGGACGCCACCGGCAAGGCGGTCGAGGGCACCCTCGCCGCCGACGGCAAGAGCTGGGAGCCCGCCGCCGCGCTGGACTACGCCCAGACGTACACCGCGACCGTGACGGCGACCGGCGACGACGGCAAGCCGGCGACCGCCACCAGCACGTTCACCGTGATGGCCAAGCCCGCCAAGCAGGTCCGGGTGACCAGCTTCCTCGGCGACAACCAGGTCGTCGGCGTGGGCATGCCGCTGATTGTGAAGTTCGGCCGGGCCATCCCGGAGGACTACCGCGACGACATGCAGCGCCGGATGACGGTGACCGCGCAGCCGGCCCAGGAGGGCATCTGGCGCTGGATCAGCCCGACCGAGGTGCACTACCGGCCCAAGACGTTCTGGAAGGCCAACAGCACGGTCTCCTACCAGGTGCGGGCCAACGGGCTGCCGCTGGGCGACGGCTGGTACGGCCGTTCCGACCTGACCGTCGACGTGAAGATCGGCCCGTCGTTCGTGATGACGGTGGACAACCGCACCAAGCGGATGACCGTCACCAAGGACGGCAAGGTCGTCAAGACGATCCTGGTGAGCCTCGGCAAGAAGAGCACCCCCTCGTCCAGCGGCACCATGGTGGTCATCGAGAAGCTCCGGCACACCGTCTTCGACACCATGGAGGAGCTGGGCCCGGAGGAGGGCTACCGCACCGAGATCGACTACGCGCAGCGGCTCACCTGGGGCGGCGAGTTCATCCACGCGGCCCCCTGGTCCGAGGGTGTGCAGGGACGCTCGAACGTCTCGCACGGCTGCGTCAACGTCTCGATGAAGGACGGCAACTGGCTGTTCGCCAACACCCGCCTCGGCGACCCGATCACGGTCAAGGGCACCGAGCGCAAGCTCCAGAACGGCAACGGCTGGACCGACTGGAACATGAGCTGGGACGAGTACGTCAAGGGCAGCGCCCTGCCGTACGAGCCGCCGGCCGAGCCGGGCGACGACGCCAGCCCGGCCGCCGGGACGCCCAGCGCCGAGCCGACCGCCTGACCGGACCCCGCACACGACGAAGCCCCCTCCCGGAGGAGGGGGCTTCGTCGTTGGGGTGACTGATGGGAATTGAAACCGCCGTGGCATCTAGGTCACAGCGGTGACCACCGTTTCCCGTGCTAGATGCCTCGGATTGCGTCCGGCTGGGACGGGTTGCGTCGGGCTCACTGCTCCCAGTCTGCCCCAGCCCGAACGCGGCAACGCCGCATCCAACGCCGCCGCGATCCGCTCATCCACCGCCGGCACCAGGTGCCCGTAGCGGTCCGACGTGACCGTGATCGACGCGTGCCCCAGACGCCGCTGGATCGCCGTCAACGACGGCGGCTCCTTCGCCGACAGCAACCACGCGACGTGGCTGTGCCGCAGATCGTGGAACCGCAGCCCCTCCACCCCCGCGGCGGCGACCGCCGTCAGCCACACCCGCCGGAAGTTCCGCGCTCACCCTCGTCAGCGAAGTCCTGACGGTCCTGGTGATCGACGCGGAGGTATTCGACCATCTCGCCTGCGCCTTCGTCGACCGCAACGACGAAGGCGCGGTTCTGGCGGAGAGAATCCCGTTCACTGAGGCTGGCGTTCGCGAGCTGCTCAGCTCCGGCCGCGTCGCGCCAGCCGGCACCGGGTGCCTGGAGCTGGCGTGGCGGTGGCGCGACGAACGGGCGCGCGCCTGACCTCGGTGTCGCCTTGCCGACGAAGCGGTCACGGTTCACCGATCGGAGACCCTACGCTCCGCGTCCGATGCCCTCTTCACTCGTTGGCGCGTCTGTGACCAACCGCGTCTGTTAGTGGATCTTCCGGGTAGGTAACCTCAAGAGGCAAGGAGCGTTTACCGAGTGTCACGCCCCAAGCACAGCGTTAAAGAACTTGAGGACGTTCTCCGCGAGGCTGAGCGCAAGAACTGGAGAGTTGACGGCGGGGGCAACAGGTACTTCAAGCTGTACTGCCCATGCCCTGAAAAGCACTGGAAGACCGTGAAGTGCACCCCCTCTGGTGCGAACTACCTAAAAGATCTTATTGGGCAGCTCAAACGAGCCACATGCTGGGAGAAGGGATGATCATGCAGCAGCATCGCATCGCGATCCAGATGACGCTCGAAAGTACGCCACACGGCACCGACGCGCAGTACGAGGAGTTCCTCGACGCCGTGCAGGAACACCTCGACAACCTGGACTGCGAGGTGCAGATGGCTGCCAGCCTGGCCGATCGCACCGTGGAGTTCGCCACGAGCATCGAAGCCGACGACTTCGAGAGCGCCGTCCACATCCTTCTGTCGCAGGTACGCACCGCCCTGCACGCCGCGGAGTGCCACACGGACGACTGGCCGCAGTACGTGGCGACCGACCGCAGCGTCCGAGAGCTACACGCGGTCTGACCATCCAACGCAACGCCCCGCCCACCCGCAGGTGAGCGGGGCGTTGTTCGTGTGGCGTTGGAGTTCCCCACCGAGGTGCCGGTGCCGCGAACGCTCCGGTGGCGGTCGCCGCCTCGGGTCGGCCGGTGGAGTGCCAGCTCATGGTGAAGGCGGGGCATCGGCATGAGGTGCGCTACCGCTGGCAGCCAGCCCGCACCGCCACCCTCTACCTGCTGGTCTGCGACCTCATCGGCTGCCCCGCAGCCGGCAGACCGTGGGGGCGTTCCGCGTCGGCGTGGCCGTCGGCGGGATGCGCCGCCTGTGACTGCCCCCGCCGTACTCCCCGGATACGCGTCAGGGCCGGTGAAAACCGGCCCTGAACTGGGGTAACGCTTGGGGTGACTGATGGGAATTGAACCCACGACAACCGGGACCACAACCCGGTGCTCTGCCAACTGAGCTACAGCCACCATGCTCGCCGCTCCGGTCACCCGGGCGGTGCGCGGACCAATAATAGCCACACCCGGCCCCGCCCCGTCCACCGGGTTCCGACCCGGACGTCAGAGCTGGGCGGCGATCGCCTTCGCGGTCTCCACGTCCGGGCCGGGCAGCGGCACGAACAGGGTCCGCCGGTAGTACTCCAGCTCCCGGATGCTCTCCCGGATGTCCGCCAGCGCGCGGTGGGCCAGGCCCTTCTGCGGCTGGCCGAAGTACACCCGCGGGTACCAGCGCCGGCACAGCTCCTTGATCGAGGAGACGTCGATCATGCGGTAGTGCAGGTGGGCGTCGAGCCGGGTCATGTCGCGGGCCAGGAAGCCCCGGTCGGTGGCGATCGAGTTGCCGCACAGCGGCGCGGTCCTCGGGTCCTTCACGTGGCTGGTGACGTAGTCGAGCACCAGGTCCTCGGCCTCGGCGAGGGTGACCGTGGACCGGCGTACCTCCTCGGTGAGGCCGGACTTGGCGTGCATGGTGCGCACGATCTCCGGCATGCCGGCGAGCGCCGCGTCGTCGGCGTGGATCACCACGTCCACGCCGTCCCCGAGCACGTTGAGGTCGGGGTCGGTGACGAGCGCGGCGACCTCGATCAGGGCGTCCCGGCCGAGGTCGAGCCCGGTCATCTCACAATCGATCCAGACGAGAAGATCAGCCACCGGGACAGACTACGCGCCGCCGACCCGCCCGCGCCTCGGCCCGGTCGGCCAGGTGGACCGCTAGGGTTTCCCCGTGCCAGCCGAACCCGTCGCCCCACCCGCCGTCACCCCGGATGACGCGGGCGGGCGTACGGCTCGGCGGGTGGTCACGGTGCTGGCGCTGGCGGCCATGCTGCCGGCGCTCTACCTGCCCGGCTTCGTGCACGACTACTTCGACCTGAAGATCTACATGCGGGCGATGGACTGGTGGGCGGCCGGGCACCCGCTCTACGACTACGTCCAGCCGGACCGGGTGCAGGGCGCGCTCTACTTCACCTATCCCCCGTTCGCGGCGCTGCTGTTGCGCCCGTTCGCGCTGCTGCCGCTGGGGGTCACGATCGCCGCGTTCACGGTGCTGACCGTGGCCGGCGTGGTGGTCACCACCCGCTGGCTGGTGACGCCGGTGCTGCGGCGGCACGGCCTGCCCCGCGTGTTCGGCCTGACCGTCGCCGTGCTGCTGGTGCTGGCGGTGGAGAGCACCCGGGAGACGATCACCTTCGGGCAGATCAACATGCTGCTGGTGGTGCTGATCCTGGCCGACCTGCTGTTCGCCGTACCGCAGGGGCGGCGCTGGGCCGGCGTGGGCGTGGGGCTGGCGGCGGCGCTCAAGCTGTTCCCCGGGATCTTCGTGCTCTATCTGCTGGCCGCCCGGCGGTGGCGGGCCGCGGCGGTGGCGGCGGCGACCGCGACGGCGGCCACGTTGCTGGCGGCGGCGGTCGCGCCGAACGACTCGTGGCGGTTCTGGACCCATGAGCTGTGGGCCACCGACCGGGTGGGTCGCACCGACTACACCGGCAACCAGTCCCTGTTCGGGCTGCTCAGCCGGATCACCGCGCCGGAGGAGCCGAGCCGGCTGCCGTGGCTGGTGCTCGCGCTGCTGGTCGCCGGCTACGGGCTGTGGCGGGCGGCGCGCGCGGCGCGGGCCGGGGACGCGCTCGCCGGCCTGACGCTGACCGGCCTGGTCGGCGGCCTGATCTCCCCGATCACCTGGACCCACCACCTGTACTGGTTCATTCCGGCGGTGGTGGTGCTGGTGGACGCCGCGCTGGACGCCGACCGGTCGACGGCGGCCGGGATCCGCCGGCGTCGTGGCCTGCTCGCGCTGGCCGTGGGCACCGGCGTGGTGATCGTGTACGGGGTGGTGACGTTCCAGGACTGGGGCGCCGGTCCGGCGCGTACCGACGACCCGGTCGACTTCGTCACGCGTAACGCGTACGTGTTGCTGAGCCTGCTGCTGCTGGCGGTGCTGCCGGTCCGCCGGCGAACCGCGACGGTCGTTGAACGGACAGACCTCGCAAACGGTGGCGTTCGGCGCTAATCTTGTCCCAACTACCTCTGTTTTCTCCCAGGTAGCACCGAATTCCCCCGGTGACGGTGGCCCTCCGCGTCGGCAGCGCGGAGGGCCACCTGCCGTCGTGCCGGGATCACCTGTCGTCCCGCCGGGAGATCGGCGGCCACGACCAGTCACGGCCGGCCGGCAGGTCGGCCAGGCTGGCCGGGCGCCGGCTCGGCGCGGAGGAGATCGCCGCGCGGCTCCGCTCACCGGCGACCGGGCCGACGGCGACCAGTTGCCGGTCCGGGCCGGACGCCCGGTCCGGTTGCCGGCCCAGCTCGCTCAGCGAGCTGATGCCGAGCCGCCCGGCCAGCACCGGGACCTGGTCCGGCTCGACCACGAAGACCACCTCCCGGGGCCGGTGCGGGCGCAGCAGCACCAGCACCGCCAGGACCACCAGCAGCGTCCCGCCGGCCAGCGACGCCCACGCCACGCCCGGGAACCAGCCGGCCCGCGCCTCGCCCCGCAGGCTCAGGTCGAGCCCGCCGGCGCCGTCGGCGCGCATCACCACCAGGCTCAACGACCGGTCGCCCAGCTCGGCGGGGTGCCACTGGAGCGAGCCGACGCCCTGGCGTACCCAGAAGGACTGCCCGGCCGGGACGGCGGTGGCGACGCCGGCGGTGGCCGGGTCGAGCCGGACCGGCAGCGGGCCCCGGGTCACCGCGACGCGCCGCACGGTGCTGTGCGGGACGTCGGCCAGCCACCGGCGCACCTGGTCGGTCGGGGCGAGGCCGAGGAACACCGGGCCACCGGCGTCCCGCGCGGCCAGTCGCAGCCGGACCTGCCCGGTGCGGGCCGCCGGCAGGTCGGCCCGCAGCAGCGCGTCCACGTCGGTCACCACGACCGCGCGGGCGGGCGTGCGGACCGGTTCGAAGCGGGCGGTGAAGCCGCCGGCCGGATCGGCGTGCCGGGCGGTGAGCCAGAGCCCGGCGCCCAGCAGCAGCGCCGGAATTCCCAGGGCCAGCAGCAGCATGCCGGCGATCGTGCGCACGAAACGCATTCGCGTCGTCCCTCTCGGTAGCCAACTACCCGGCCGACCTTACCGACGACGCTCCGCCGATCGCCGGATATCCACCGCACCCGGCCCACCGACGGCCACCGGCCCGGCGGATCACTTCCGCCGGGCCGGTGGCCGTGCCGTGCTCAGGACTTCGCGGTGGGCTCCCGCCGGGTTCGCGCGAACGCCAGCCCACCCAGGACCAGGCCGGCCAGGCCGGCGACCAGCCCGGCCACCCCGAACGCGGTGGCCGCCCCGGAGTCGGCGTCGTCATCGTCGTCGTCCGCCGCGACGGCCGGCGCGCTCGCGCCGGGGGACGCGGACGCCCCACCGGCGGCCAGCGCGAGCACCGGGGCCGGGTTCTCCGGCTCCTCCGCGCCCGGCGTGGGCTCCTCGATCCAGCGGGATACGTTGCCGTCGGAGTACGTCTGGAGCACCTTGAACACCATGGTGTCGACAGGCGGCAGCGGCCCCATCGACACCGGGAACTCCTGGAACTCGCCCGGCTTCACGCCACCGCTGGGCGCCGCCGTGAACGTGAGCTTGGAGACCGCCTCGGTGAGCTGGCTGCCGTGCACCTCGACCGGCGGGTCGACCTTGCGCTTCTCCACCGCCACCGTCCAGCCCGGCACCGGCATGGTGGAGACGGAACCGACAGGCGCGTTCTCCGGCAGGTTCACCTCGACCTTGACGGTCGACGCCGTGTCGCTCTCGTTCGGCACCCGGAACGCGAACCGGCCGTAGCCGCCCTGCGTCCCCTCCTTCGGGTTGATCGTGACGTGCGCCGAGGCCGACCCGGCCAGGCCGAGCACGGTCGCGGAGACGGCGGCGAGAGTCAGCGCGGCGGCGGTCGCGGAACGCCGGAGACGGATCATCAGAGGGAACCTTCCGTTACTTGATCGGCACGGTGGCGGTCACCGTGGCCTGGTCGATGTCGGACGTGCGGACGGTGATCCGGAGCTGCCAGTCGCCCCGGGCCGGCAGGCTGACCTCGCCTGTGGCGTGGTTGTCGCTCAGCGGCAGCAGCGGCACCGTGATCGGCTCGATCCCGGCCGACGGCAGCGCCGCGGTGACCTTCCACTCCTGCACCGCCTGCGGCCGGTTGTCGGTCGTGTAGGCGTAGAGGTGCAGCGAGTTGTTGCCGGTCTCGGCCGGGTCCAGCTCCACCTGGAGGGAATACTTCGGGCTGCTCAGCGTGGTCGAGAAGTAGTCGACCGAGCCGCCGGTCACGCCGGTGCCCGCGGTCCGCGCCGGGGTGGTCTGCACCAGCGTGGCGGACAGGCCGAGCACCACCGCGGTGATCACCAGCTCGGCCACCACGGCCCGCCGCATCGCGCCCGGCCGGCCGGCGGCGACGCGCCGCCGCACCAACGCCCGGGAGTACGCGGCCACGCCGATCACCAGCGCGAACAGCGCGATCTTGGCGAGCAGCAGCCGGCCGTACGTGGTGTCGACGAGCGCCTTCGGGGTGGCCACCTCGATCAGCCCCTGCACGGTGCCGGCGAGCAGCAGCGCGGCCACCGCGAGCGCGGCCCAGCGGGACCAGATCGGCAGGATCGCGCCCAGTTCGCGCTCGTCGGCACGGCGCAGCAGGAAGACCGCCAGCATCACCAGGCCGCCCAGCCACACCGCCATGCCGCCCAGGTGCACGGCGTCGACCACCACCGAGACCGCCGGCGCGGGCGAGGCGGCGGCGTGGCCGGCGAGCGGCCAGGTGAACAGCGCCGCCCCGCCCAGGACCGCCAGGATGATCCCGTCGGTGCGGCCGACCGGCCCGGCGAACAGCGGACGGAGCAGGAACGCCGCCGCCGCGAGCAGGCCCAGCCGGACCAGGTGGGTGGTGCCGTAGGCGCTGCCCAGCACGTCGCCCAGGCCCGCCGAGGTGACGTCGAACAGGCCGCCGCCGTTGGTGTAGGGCACCTGGAGCCACAGCTCGGCCAGCGTGGCCACCGCCAGCACGCCGAGCCCGGCCCAGGCCAGCCGCGCCGGCCCTCGCCGGGACAGCCGGCGCGGCCAGAGCGCGGCCAGCACCAACGCCGGGCCGACCAGCAGCAGCAGACCGACGTAGCCGGCGTACTTCGCCACCTTGACCGCGTTCTCGGTCACCGGGTTCGCCCGGTTGTCCGAGCCGGTGTCGGTCGGCGGTTCGGACGGGGCGCCGACCGAGTAGGTGAACGCGCCGGAGACCGGGTGGCTGTCCGCCGAGATGACCCGGTAGCTCACCAGGTAGGTGCCGCGCCCGCCGGACGGGTCCACCGGGATGCTGACCTCGGCGCCCCGGAACGTCGGCTCGCCCCGGTCGGCCCGCGAACCGTCCGGGGCGATCACCCGCACCTTCCCGGGGACCTTGCGGACCCCCTCACTGAACGTGATCACCACCTGGGCGGGCGCCTCGGGCACCACCGCGGAGGCGGCGGGACTGCTGCTCACCAGCACCGCGTGGGCGCTGGCCGGAGTGGCCGGGGCGAGGAGCAGGGCGAGCAGGAGGAGCAGCAGCCCGGCGGCGGCTCCGGAGCGGGCGGCGACGGCCCCGGGCGGGCGGCGTACGGCAGCATTCATGACCGCCATGGTTCCCGAACCGCGCGGCCTCCGGCGAGCCGACCTCCGGCGGGCACGGTGAGGTGCCCGGCCCGCGTGCTGGTCGGAGGTCATGCGGGGGTAGTCGGTGAGTGGGTGGGAAAAGTTCCCGGCGTGTGCCGGACCACGGAATGGGCCGAAGGACCCTGTCCGGCACAGGTACGCCGCGTAACCTCGTCTGACGTGATCCCCGCCCCGCGCGACACCGCCGCCGACCGCCTCCGGGCGGGGCCCGGGGCTGCGCGGGAGACGGTCACCGACTGGGCGCTGGCGGCCCGGCACGGCGACCCGGACGCGCGGGCCGCGTTCGTCCGGGCCACCCAGGCCGAGGTCTGGCGCTTCACCGCCGCCCTGGTCGACCCGGACAGCGCGGACGACCTGACCCAGGAGACCTACCTGCGGGCGTTGCGCGCGCTGCCCGGCTTCGAGGGCCGGTCCACCGCTCGCACCTGGCTGCTCGGCATCGCCCGACGGGCCTGCGCCGACCACCTGCGTACCCTGGTGCGCCGCCGCCGGCTCGACGAGCGGCTCGCCGCCCAGGCGGCCACCGACCGGCCGTACCCGGACCCGGCCGGCCAGCTCGGCGCCACCGACCTGGTCCGCCGGCTGTCCGCCGAGCGACGCTCCGCGTTCGTGCTCACCCAACTGCTCGGCCTCTCCTACGCCGAGGCCGCCGACGTGGAGGGGGTGCCGGTGGGCACCATCCGTTCCCGGGTCGCCCGGGCCCGCGACGAACTTGTCGACGCCGTCGGCGACACGCGGGCCGGATAGCGGGAACCTTTCGTGACCGCCGGACGACGAATGACTGTGCACCCCTCCCCTGCCGCCGCGCGCTGGCCGGCGCTGCGCCCCTGGCTGGGCGTCGCGGCCCGCCTCGGCCTGGCCGCCGTCTGGCTGGTCGCCGGCGGCGCCAAGGTCGGTGACCTGGCCGCCTCCGGCCGGGCCGTGAACGCCTACCAGGTGATGCCGTACGACGTGGCCACCGTGATCGGGGCGGCGCTGCCGTTCGTGGAACTGGCCCTCGGCCTGCTGCTGCTCGCCGGGCTCGCCACCCGGGTGAGCGCCGGTGTCTCCGCGGCGCTGCTGGTGGTCTTCGTCACCGGCATCGCCTCGGCCTGGGCCCGCGGCCTGGCCATCGACTGCGGGTGCTTCGGCAGCGGCGGCCAGCTCGGCGCCGGCGAGACGCCGAGCTACCTCCCGGAGATCCTCCGGGACCTCGGGTTCCTGGCGCTGGCCGGGTTCCTGCTGATCTGGCCCCGCACCCCGTTCTCGGTGGACGGGTGGCTCGCGGGCGACACCGTGGAGGACGACGATGAGTAGCCGCAAGGGCCGCAAGGACGCCTCGCGCGTGGTACGCGAGCAGATCGCCCGGGAGAAGCGCCGCAAGCGCACGCTCTTCACCACCATCGCCGCGGTGCTGGTGCTGGTCATCGCCGGCGGCATCGGCTGGGCCGTCTACTCCTCGCAGAAGTCCGACGACTTCACCGCCCCGCCCGGCGCGAACGACGCCGGCACCGGCATCGTCGACGGTTCCGGCCCGGTCACCATCGACCTCTACGAGGACTACCTCTGCCCGGTCTGCAAACAGTTCCAGCAGGTCAACGGCGAGACGGTGAACCAGCTCGTCAGCGAGGGCAAGGCCAAGGTGGTCTTCCACCCGGTCGCGTTCCTGAACCGCTTCTCCACCACCGAGTACTCCACCCGCTCCTCGGCCGCCTCCGGCTGCGCCGCGAAGGGCGGCAAGTTCCGCGAGTTCACCGACCAGCTCTTCGCGAAGCAGCCGAAGGAGGGCAGCGCCGGGCTCAGCAACGACGAGCTGATCGACATCGGCGTGGGCGTCGGGCTGAACCGGGACGACTTCGGCTCCTGCGTGAACGACGGCACGTACACGGCGTGGACCGGGCACGTCACCGACGAGGCCAGCCGGTCCGGCGTCACCGGCACCCCCACCATCAAGGTCAACGGCACCGAACTGGCGGACAAGAGCCCGGACGGCATCAAGGCGGCCGTGGCGGCGGCCGGCAAGTGATCCCCGCACCGCTGCGCCGGGCCGGGTTGCTGGTCGCCGCCGCGACCACCGCCCTGCTCGCGTTCGCCTCGCCGGCCGCCGCGCACGGCGCGGACGCGCCGGACGGCACCGACTACCGGGCCACCGTCACCGGCGTCGGCCCCCAGCGGGCCGGGCTGACCGCCCGGATGGTGGAGGCCGGCGCGCGGCTGGAGCTGACCAACCGCGGCGACGCCGACGTCACCGTGCTCGGCTACTCCGGCGAGCCGTACCTGCGGATCGGCCCCGGCGGGGTCTTCGAGAACAGCCGCTCGCCGGCCACCTGGCTGAACCGCACCATCGCCGGGGAGACGCGGCTGCCGGCCGAGGCCGACCCGGCCGCCGCGCCGGCCTGGCGGCGGATCGCCGACGGGCCGACCTACCGCTGGCACGACCAGCGCACGCTCTGGCGCTCCGACGGCCCGCCCGCCGCCGTCGCCGCCGATCCGGGCCGCGTCCAGCGGGTCCGCGACTGGGTGGTGCCGCTGCGCGCCGGCGACACCCCGACCGAGGTACGCGGCACGCTCGACTGGGTGCCGCCGCCCGACCCGTACCCGTGGTGGGTGGCCGCCACGCTCGGTTTCCTGACGCTCGGCGCGGCCGGGCTGGTGCCCGGCGGCACGGCTGCCGGCGTCCGCGCGCTGCGTGCGGTCGGCGGACTGCTCGCCGTGGGGGGCGCGGCCACCGTGGCGCTCACCGTCGGCCGGGCGCTCGACACCGGCGCGCCCGGAGCCGGCGGTCTGCTCGCCGAGCTGGTCACCGGCCAGGTGTGGACGCTGCTCACCGGCCTCGGCGCGCTGGCCGCCGGCGGGTACGCGCTGGCCCGCCGGCCGGCCGCCGACTTCACGCTGGCGCTCGCCGGCGCCTGCCTCACGCTGTTCGCCGGCGTGTCCAACCTCGCCGTGCTGGCCCGCTCGGTCCCCCCGGCCGCCGGCCCACCCACGCTCATCCGGGTCCTGGTCACCGTGGCGCTGGCCACCGGCGCCGGCGCGGTCGCCGCCGGCCTGCTCCGCCTCCGCACCGCCACCCGCACCGCCACCCCCACCCCCCGCCCCGCTCACCCCCACGCAACCCCAGTGCCCTAACCCACCCCACCCCACCCACCCCGGCCCGGCCCGGCGACGCTTCTATAGGTGAGCCGGTTCTGGGAGAGATTGGTATCGGTAGGGTTCGACGCTGGTAAGCCACGAGTGACTCATGCAAGATCTGGCCGCCGCCAGGTGTGCCGTGGAGGCGACTTGTCCTCGTGGGTTGCCGGCGTCGGCCCGGCCCACCTTGTTGGCCTGATCAGAAGCCTGTCCGCGAAGGGTGTGCAGCCCGTGTCGCGTGACTCATCACAGATGTGCCGCCGGGTGATCGCTCCCGGGCCGACGCCGTCCGAACGTCGTCCCGTGCAAGGGAGAACCGTCCGTGCCTTCCATCCTGGCAGAACGTCTGGCCGACCGTGTCGACGCGGTCATCGGTGTGGACACCCATACCGATACACACACCGCTGCGGTCCTCACCCCGGTCGGTACCGTGCTGGCCGAGATCACCGTGCCGGCCACCGACGAGGGCGCCGGGGTCCTGCTGGCCTGGGCCGGACGGCAGACGATCATGCTGGGAACGGGCCGGCGGGCCTGGGCCCTGGACAGCGCTCGCAGTCACGGTGTCGGTCTGCTGCGCGTGTTGCGTGCCGCGGGTGAGGACGTCCTGGAAGCCCCCAAACCCGTTGCCGGACGCCGCCGGCGAGACGGCAAGTCCGACGCGCTGGACGCCGTGCACGCCGCTCGTGGCGTCCTGGCCGCCGACCACGTCGCCGCACCCCGCACCGACGGCGACCGGGAAGCCCTGCGCCTGCTACACGTCTGCCGCCGCCACTACAGCGACACCCGCACCGCCACCGTCAACCTGTTCAAATCGGTGATCCTCACCGCCGACGACGACCTCCGCACGCAGATGCGCGGGTTGAGCACCCTGCGACAGGTCCAACACGCCACCACCCTCACCACCACCAGCGGCAGCGGTCTCGACCGGTTGCGCCGCACTCAACTGGCAGCCCTCGCCGCGCAGATCGTGGGCCTCGACCAGCTCCTGAAAGCCAACCTCACCGAGATCCGGATCCTGGTCGACACACTCTGCCCGACCCTGCTCGAGCAACCCGGTATCGGCCCCGTCACCGCCGCGATCGCGCTGAGCGCCTGGTCGCACCCCGGCCGGTTCCGCAACGAGGCCGCCTTCGCCTCACTCGCCGGCGTCAGCCCCATTCCCGCCAGCTCCGGACGCATCACCCGCCACCGCCTCAACCGAGGCGGCGACCGCACCCTCAACGCCGCCCTACACACCATCGCCAAAACCCGACAACGATGCCACCAACCCACCAAGGACCACACCAACCGCCGCACCACCGAAGGCCGCACCCCAGCCGAGATCACCCGCAGCCTCAAACGCTACATAGCCCGCCAAATCTGGCGCACCCTCGAAGCCACCGCTTGACAAACACCTTCACAGATCTTGCAGTTGCGGCCCGCGCGCTGCGGCTTATGTTCGTTTTGTCGGGGCGGAAAGTGCAAGATCGCCGAGCTTCGGGGGGCGGGGGCGGGGTCAGGGGCGGGGGAGGTGCGGGGTGAAGCCGTAGGGGAGTTCCAGGCGGTGCTGCGCGAGCAGGGGGGCGTCGGCGAGGAGGTCCGGGGTGGGGGCGTCGGCCACGATCCGGCCGCCGTCCAGGATCACCGCGCGGGGGCACAGCTCGGCCGCGTACGGCAGGTCGTGCGTGACCATCAGCAGCGTCACCGGCAGCGCGCGCAGGATCTCCGCCAGCTCCCGGCGGGCCGCCGGGTCGAGGTTCGACGACGGCTCGTCCAGCACCAGGATCTCCGGCCGCATCGCGAGCACGGTGGCCACCGCCACCCGCCGCCGCTGCCCGAACGACAGGTGGTGCGGCGCCCGGTCCCGATGCTCGGTCATGCCCACCGCCGCCAGGGACTCGTCGACCCGTTCCGCCAGCTCGGCCCCGCGCAACCCCAGGTTGGCCGGGCCGAACGCGACGTCCTCCGCCACCGTGGGCAGGAAGAGCTGGTCGTCCGGGTCCTGGAAGACGATGCCGACCCGGCGGCGCACCTCGGCCAGCGTGCCCCGGTCGCGGGAGACGGTCAGGCCGCCCACCTCGACCGTGCCCTCGGTCGGGGTGAGGATGCCGTTGAGGTGCAGCACCAGCGTGGTCTTGCCGGCGCCGTTCGGCCCGAGCAGCGCCACCCGGTCGCCGCGCGGCACGGTCAGGTCAACCCCGTGCAGGGCGACGTGACCGTCCGGGTACGCGTACCGGACGCCACGGACGTCCAGGGAGAGCGGCGGCTGCACGTACCCGATCATTGCAGGACGAGCGCGGCGGCCGCGATGGAGGCCGCGATCACCGGGACCGTCGCGGCGACCGCCCACTGCCCGGCGGTGGCCGCGCCGGCCCTCTGCCACACCGCCGGCATCCGGCCGGTGTAGCCGCGCGAGACCATCGCCAGGTAGACCCGCTCGCCGCGCTCGAACGCGCGCAGGAACAGCGCGCCGACACCGGCCGCGAAGCCGCGCAACTGCCAGAGGAAGCGCGGGTCGTCGCCCCGGGACACCCGGGCCAGCCGCATCCGCCGGGCCTCGCCGACCAGCACCTCCAGGTAGCGCAGCATGAACGTGGCGATCTGGGTGAGGATCTGCGGGCAGCGCAGCCGGTCCAGGCCGAGGATCAGGTCCCGGGTCGTGGTGGTCGCGGCCAGCAGGAGCGACGCGAGTACGCCAAGCGTGCCCTTGGCCAGGATGTTGAACGCGCCGTGCAGCCCGTCGACGGAGAGGCTCAGCCCGGCCACCCCGACCCGCTCACCGGTGCCGAGGAACGGCAGCGCGAACGCGAACAGCACGAACGGCAGCTCGATCAGCGCCCGGCCGAGCAGCCAGCGCGGGCCGACCCGGGCCAGCGCCGCCACGGCGACGACCAGCAGCGCGTACCCGCCGAACGCCCAGTACGCCTCCCGCGGCGTGGCCACCACCGCCACGGTGAAC
This sequence comes from Micromonospora sp. AKA38, assembly GCF_027925725.1. Lineage (NCBI taxonomy): Bacteria > Bacillati > Actinomycetota > Actinomycetes > Micromonosporales > Micromonosporaceae > Micromonospora > Micromonospora sp. AKA38. The sequence continues at coordinate 945,468 of NZ_BNEI01000002.1, forward strand.
AGCACCATGGCGGTGATCTTCACCTCCGGCGGGAGGCGGTGCACCGGCGAGCCGGACTCGCGGTAGAGCACGTGCCCGTGCCCGGCGCCCATTCGTCGCTCCCCGGCTCAGCGGGTGCCGGAGGGCTGCGCGGTGGTCCCGCTGTCGCCGCCCGCAGGACCAGCGGTTGCCGGGCCACCGGTTGCCGGGCCGCGGCGGCGGGCCAGCCAGAACAGGCCGCCACCGAGCGCGAACGTGAGCAGCACGCCGAGCACGCCGGACAGGCCGGTGGAGAGGAAGTCGTTGCCGATCCCCCGGACGCCGTAGTCGGCCAGCGGGCTGTCCGCCAACTCGTGGTCCTTCGCCTGCTGGGCCGGGCAGCTACCGCCGGTGATCTCGTCGTCGGCGTTCACCGTGCAGCCCTTGAGCAGCGAGGAGTCCAGCCCGTCCGGGTGGGACGAGGCGTAGTTGCTGACCACGCCGGCCAGCAGCAGGGCGATCAGCAGGCCACCGAGGAGGAACGGCCAGGAACGCTTGCTCATCGGGCACCTCCGGCGACCGGGACGGCGAGAGCCGGTACGGCCGGCTTCTTCAGGGCGCGCAACGCGTACACCAGATCGGGGCGGACCTTGGCGACGGTGACCACCGTGGTCGCGGTGATCAGGCCCTCGCCGACGCCGATCAGCAGGTGGGCGACGGCCATCGTGCCGGCCAGCCCGCCGAGGTTGCCGCCGAGGTCGGTGGTGCCGCCCAGCCAGTACTGGAGCACGAAGCCCTGGGACGCGACCACGACGCTGACCAGCGCGGACACGAACGCGGTGACCGCCAGCCCGGCCGGGGTGCGCGGCAGCACCCGCAGCAGCAGCGCGATCAGCAGGTACGCGGCGGCGGTGCCCAGGATAGCCATGTTGGTGATGTTGAGGCCGAGCATGGCCACCCCGCCGTCACCGAACACCAGGGCCTGCACGACCAGCACCACGGCGACGCAGAGCGCGCCCACCCACGGGCCGACCAGCAGCGCGGCGAGTGCGCCACCGAGCAGGTGGCCGCTCACTCCGGCGGTGAAGATCGGGAAGTTGAGCATCTGCACGGCGAAGATGAACGCGGCCACCAGGCCGGCCATCGGCGCCAGCCGGTCGTCGAGGTCGGCCCGGCCGCGCAGCACGCAGAACGTGAGCGCGGCGAGCGCGAAGGCCGCGAAGATCGCGGCGACGGGACCGTCGATGATCCCGTTGGAGATGTGCATCGCCAGGGTTTCCACGGGCAGAGCCTATTTCCCGTGAGTCGTTGTTGCCAATCCCTTGCAACAAGCCATGGTGATGATCACCGTCCGGCCGCGCGTCGCCGCCCGCCTCCGGCCCGCGCGCGGCGGTATCGTTCCCGCCATGACCGACCGCCTGAGCCCCGGCGACCCCGCCCCCGACTTCGCGCTCCCCACCGACGACGGCGGGACGCTCTCCCTGGCCGACCTGCGTGGTCGCAAGGTCATCCTGTACGCGTACCCGGCTGCCATGACGCCCGGCTGCACGAAGCAGGCGTGCGACTTCCGCGACTCGCTCGCCTCGTTGCAGTCCGCCGGCTACCAGGTGGTCGGCATCTCCCCGGACAAGCCGGCGAAGCTGGCGAAGTTCCGCGAGCGGGACGCGATCACGTTCCCGCTGGTCGCCGACGAGGACAAGGCGGTGCTGACCGCGTACGGGGCGTACGGCGAGAAGCAGTCGTACGGGCGCACCGTCACCGGCGTGATCCGCTCCACGTTCGTCATCGACGCCGACGGCAAGATCGAGCGGGCGCTCTACAACGTCAAGGCCACCGGGCACGTCGCCAAGTTGCGCCGCGACCTCGGTCTCGACTGACGCTGTCGGAGGCCGCCGCTACCGTCGGCGGGTGGTCCGCTACCGGTACTCCCCCGAACTGCTGGCCGCGACCGCCGCGCAGGCGCACAGCGTCACCGAGGTCATGCGACTGCTCGGGGTGCGGATCAGCGGCGGGTCGCACGCGCACATCAGCCGGCAGCTCAAACGCTTCGGCGTCGACACCTCACACTTCACGAGGCAGGCCCACAACAAGGGACAGCCGAGCCCGCGACGAACGACGTCGTCACAACTGCTCCTCCGACTTCCGGCCGGCTCACGGCGCACTCCCGGCACCCGACTGAAGTGGGCGCTGGGCGACATCGGCGTGCCGCAGGAATGTGAGCAGTGCCGCTGCGGGCCGGTCTGGTTCGGCCGCCCACTGACCCTGCACGTCGACCACATCAACGGTGACTTCCTCGACAACCGGCCGCCCAACCTGCGGATCCTCTGCCCGAACTGTCACAGCCAGACCGACACCTTCGCGGGCCGCAACAAGGCCGGCGACGTCCGTCGTTCCGGCACGGGCCGGGCTGCACACCACGCCGGCCCCCGCCTTAGACTCAGCAGGTCGGCGGGAGTGGCGGAACGGCAGACGCGCAGGCCTTAGGAGCCTGTGTCCGAGAGGACGTGGGGGTTCGAAACCCCCCTCCCGCACCATCAACAATGTCGGCCGCGTCACCAACACGCGCGGTCGCCGGGTCGGCCACCGCAGGATGGCGGCGTGGACCTGCGTTTCGTGCTCGACCCCGACCTGACCCCCGAGCTGCGCGAACGGCTCGTCGCTCTCTGGGTGGCGGCGACCAACGCCGGCGGCGCGGTCGGCTTCGTCGCCCCGGTGAGCGCCGCCGAGGTGCGCCCGGTCGCCGAGTCGACGCTCGCCGACGTCGCCGACGGACCGGACCGGCTGCTCGCCGGCTACCAGGGTGACCGGCTCGTCGCCGTCCTGATCATCAGCGACAACCGCTTCCACCTCAAGACGCACTGGCGGGTGCTCAAGCGCGTCATGGTGCACCCCGACACCCAGGGACGCGGGCACGGCGCGGCGCTGATGCGTGAGGCCGAGCGGGTGGCCCGCTCGCTGGGCGTGACGGCGCTGCACGTGACGGTCCGCGACGGGCTCGGCCTGGACCGCTTCTACCGCCGCCTCGGCTATCGCGAGGTCGGCCGTCTCCCCGCCGCCCTACGCCTGTCCCCCACCGACTCCCGCGACGAGATCCTCATGTGGCAAGACCTCCCCCTCCCCTGACCCCCACCCACCACCCGCCCCGAGAAAGGGCGCTGGTGCACGGGGTGGGGGTGGTCAGGTGCAGGTGGGGGCGGCGGCCTCGCGGAGGGGCGTCAGCGGGGACGGGGAGGCCGGGAGCGGGGTGGCCGAGGGTGGCGTAGGCGGGGGTGGGGAGGCGGGACGGCTGGGGGTCGGGGTCGGGCGGGGGGACGACGGCGAGCGGGACGGCTTCGCGGTACGGGTGGTGGTCGCGGTGCCGCCGCCGTACATCCGGGTGGTGCTGCGCTGCACCTGGCCGGGGAGCATCCGGATGCCGGTGGCGGTGGCCCGGTGGCCGGACACGTCGGTGACCCGGATCGCGTACGGGCCGGGGCCCGCGCCGGACGGGATCAGCCAGTAGTTGTAGTCCTCGCGCGCCGCCGCGCGCCACGAGCCGTTCTGCCGGACCTCCACCGAGCGCAGCGGGTTGCCGTGGTCGCCGACCAGGACGGCGAACCACCACTGTGACGCGCCCTCCTTGAGGCGGAACGTGAGCGGGCCGGGCAGCGGCGGGTCGACCACGGCCCGGTAGCGGACCTGCACCACGCCCTGCACCGGGTCGGCGATCCGGGCGAACGCCTCGGCGGAGAGGTCCAGGTGGCCGGGGGCGCACTCCGGGCACTGGTCCATGACGAGCACCCGGACGGTGCCGCGCGGGCCGGTGACGTCGAGGAAGCCGCCGCAGGACGCGCCGGCCGCGTACTCGCTCGGGCCGAGCGCGACGTAGAGCCGGTTGGCGGGCGCGGCGGGCCGGGAGCAGTTGCCGCCGGCGCCCTTCGAGTCGTAGAACGTGGCCTTGCCGGTGTGCGTGACGCCACCGGCCGGCGGGGCGGCCAACGGAAGGGCCGCGCGGGCCGGGACGACGGCCAACGGGAGGGCCGCGCGGGGTGGGGCGGCGCAGGCGGGGGCCGCGCCGCCGCGTACCGCGAGGGTCACCGCGACCACGGCGGCGAGGGTGGCCAGGCCGGCGGCGGCGAGCCGGCGGCGGGCCCGGGCCGGGGTACGGCGACGACCGGTCCGGGTGGGCGGATGCCCGTCGCCGGTGGACGTGGAGGGGTGGGGCGCGCTGCCGTCGGTCACGCCGGTCGATGCTGCCGGACCGGGTGGTCGCCGGACAAGCGGGCTAAGCGAAAGCTAAGGCCGGTGCGCGCGGGCGACCGAGGCGAGGCCGGCCAGCTCGTCGGCGAGCTCCGGGCGCTGCCGCAGCGCGTCCTCCAGGCGGACCCGCCAGAGGCCGGTCTCGACCGGGAGGCGGGCGTCGCCGGCCCAGCGGACCCGGTTGCGGCTCTCGACGAGGGCGTCCCCGGCGGCGGGCCCGAACAGGTCGCCGAGTTCGTGGTGGAGCCAGCCGAACAGCGCGTCGTCCCGGAGCGCGTCGCCGATCACCCGGGCCGTGTCCCACGCCACCCGCGGCTGGTGGATCACCTGCATCTCGACTCCTCGGTCCGATCCGGTCGTTTCGGCAATCATCGATCCTGCGTGGGTCGGCCGCAAGGCCCGCGCCGGGCGGGCGGGCCGACCGACGGGCGACGTCGTCCGTCCGGACGAGGTCATCCTGGCGGAGGTGTTCCGGGCCGGCCGTCGAGGTCGGCCAGCGCCTCGGCCAGGTCCGTGTGCCAGTCTCCGGGCGGCGGCAGTTTCGCGGCGGCCCACCGGTCGTGGGCCAGCACGCTGTAGCGGGGGCGGGGCGCCGGGCGCGGAACGCGGTCGCCGGTCGTCGGGCGGACCCGCGCCGGGTCCAGGCCGGACAGTGCGAACACCGCGCGGGCGAGGCCGTACCAGGTCGTCTCGCCGGACGCGGTGCCGTGGTAGACGCCCGGCGCGGCGTCGCCGGCCAGTGCCGCGTCGGCGAGCGCGACGAGCCGCTCGGCGAGCCGGTACGACCAGGTCGGTTGCCCGTGCTGGTCGGCCACCACGTCGAGCCGGTCGCGGTCGGCGGCCAGCCGCAGCACGGTGGTGACGAAGTTGCGCCCGTGGGCGCCGTAGAGCCAGGCGGTCCGCACCACGTACCCGCGCTCGGGCAGCAGCCGGGCCACCGCCCGTTCCCCGGCGAGCTTGCTGCGCCCGTACGCGTTGACCGGGCCGGTCGGCGCGTCCTCCGGGTACGGTCGGGTGGCGTCGCCGCCGAACACGTAGTCGGTGGAGACGTGCACCAGTCGGGCGCCGGTGGCGGCGCAGGCCCGGGCCAGGTGCGCGACCGCGTCGCCGTTGACGGCGGTGGCGTCCCGTTCCCGGGTCTGGGCGCCGTCCACATCGGTCCACGCGGCGGCGTTGAGCACGACGTCGTGTCCGGCGACCGCGTCCCGTACCGCGTGCGGGTCGGTGACGTCGAGGTCGGCGCGGGTGGCGGCGGTGACGGACCGGTCGGGGCGGGCGCGCAGCACGGTCACCAGGTCGCGGCCGAGCATGCCGCCGGCGCCGGTGACCAGCAGCCGGGTCACCGGTGCGCCGCCTTCAGCGGCTCCCACCAGGCCCGGTTCTCCCGGTACCAGCGCACGGTGTCGGCCAGGCCCCGGTCGAGGTCGATGCTCGGGGCGTACCCCAGCTCGTTTTGGATCTTGGTGATGTCGAGCGAGTAGCGGCGGTCGTGGCCCTTGCGGTCGGGGACCGGCACCACCCGGTCCCAGCCGGCGTCGCAGGCCGCCAGCAGCCGGCCGGTCAGCTCGCGGTTGGTCAGCTCGGTGCCGCCGCCGATGTGGTAGACCTCGCCGGCGCGGCCCTTCTCCTGCACCAGCGCGATGCCGCGGCAGTGGTCGTGCACGTGCAGCCAGTCCCGGACGTTGCCGCCGTCGCCGTAGAGCGGCACGGTGCCGCCGTCGAGCAGGTTGGTGACGAAGAGCGGGACGACCTTCTCCGGGAACTGGTACGGCCCGTAGTTGTTGGCGCAGCGGGTCACCACCACGTCGAGGCCGTGGGTGCGGTGGTAGGCCAACGCCAGCAGGTCGGCGCCGGCCTTCGAGGCCGAGTACGGGGAGTTCGGCGCCAACGGCCACGCCTCGGTCCAGGAGCCGACGTCGATCGAGCCGTACACCTCGTCGGTGGAGACGTGCACGAAGCGGCGGGTGCCGTGGCGCAGCGCGGCGTCGAGCAGCGTCTGGGTGCCGAGCACGTTCGTGGTGACGAACGGGGCCGCGCCGGTGATGGACCGGTCCACGTGCGACTCGGCGGCGAAGTGGACGATCACGTCGTGGCCGCCGACCACGTCGTCGACGAGGGCCGCGTCGCAGACGTCGCCGTGCACGAAGCGCAGGCGGGGATCGTCGCGTACCGGGTCGAGGTTGGCCGGGTTGCCGGAGTAGGTGAGCTTGTCCAGCACGGTCACCGCGGCGGGCACAGGGTCCGGCGTCCACGCCCCGTCGCCGCCGGGCCGCCCGAGCAGCATCCGCGCGTACTCCGAGCCGATGAAGCCGGCGCCGCCGGTGACGAGGATCCTCACGGATCGTGGAGTTTACGCGACGGTACGCTCCGCGGGTGCGCGGAATCCTTCTCGCCGGTGGCACCGGATCCCGGCTCTGGCCGATCACGCGGGCCGTTTCCAAGCAGCTCATGCCGGTGTTCGACAAGCCGATGGTCTACTACCCGCTGTCCACGCTGGTGATGGCCGGGGTGCGGGAGATCCTGGTGATCACGACGCCGGAGGACCGCCCGCAGTTCGAGCGGCTGCTCGGCGACGGCGGCCAGTGGGGGCTGCGGCTGACGTACGCCGAGCAGGCCCGGCCGGAGGGCATCGCGCAGGCGTTCCTGATCGGCGCGGACTTCATCGGTGACGGGTCGGTGGCGCTGGTCCTGGGCGACAACATCTTCCACGGCGTCGGTCTCGGCCGGCAGCTCGCGCAGCACGGCGACCCGGCCGGCGGGCGGGTCTTCGCGTATCCGGTCGCCAACCCGGCGGCGTACGGCGTGGTCGAGTTCGACGCGGCCGGCCGGGTGCTGTCGATCGAGGAGAAGCCGGCCCGGCCCCGCTCCCGGTACGTGGTGCCCGGCCTCTACTTCTACGACAACCGGGTGGTCGACATCGCCCGCAAGCTGACGCCCAGCGCCCGGGGCGAGTTGGAGATCACGGCGGTGAACGAGACCTACCGTGGGTGGGGCGAGCTGTCCGTGACGGTGCTCGACCGGGGCACCGCCTGGCTGGACACCGGCACGTTCACCTCGCTGATGCAGGCCGCCGAGTTCGTCCGGGTGATCGAGGAACGCCAGGGCATGAAGATCGGCTGTGTCGAGGAGGTGGTCTGGCGGTCCGGGCTGATCGACGACGAGCGGCTGCGGGCGCTGGCCCACCCGCTGACCCGCAGCGGTTACGGCGACTACCTGCTGGGCCTGCTGGCCGAGCGGCCGGGCGCCGTCCGGAGCGGCTCGTGAAGATCCGGCCGCTGGGCATCGAGGGGGCCTGGGAGGTCACGCCGCAGCAGCACGGCGACCCGCGCGGGCGCTTCCTGGAGTGGTACCGCCACGACCGGCTCGCCGAGGCGGTGGGGCATCCGCTGCGGCTGGCCCAGGCCAACCTCTCGGTCTCCGCGCGGGACGTGGTGCGCGGCGTCCACTTCGCCGACGTCCCGCCCGGCCAGGCGAAGTACCTGACCTGTGTCCGGGGGGCGGTGCTGGACGTGGTGGTGGACGTGCGGGTCGGCTCGCCGACCTTCGGCCGGTGGGAGGCGGTACGCCTGGACGACGCCGACCGGCGGGCCGTCTACCTCGCCGAGGGGCTCGGGCACGCCGTCTGCGCGCTGACCGATGACGCCACGCTCAGCTATCTCTGCTCCGCCACGTACCGGCCGGCGGCCGAGCACACCGTGCACCCGCTCGACCCGGCCCTCGCCATCGACTGGCCGACCGCGACGCCGCTGCTGTCCGCGCGGGACGCGGCCGCGCCGAGCCTGGCCGAGGCGCGCGCGGCGGGCCGGCTGCCCGACTACAACGCCTGCCGCTCCTTCTACGCCGGGCTGGACACCCGCCCGTCACCCTGAGCCGGCTCACCGTTCGGCGACCGGCCGCCGGGGGCCGACGTACCGGCCGCCGGCGGTGGCGGCGTGGCGGTCACCGCGCGACCGTTCAGCGGGGCGCCCGTGCTGCGATTCGACCTGATGGGGGCGTCACCAAGGGCGGTGCCGTCTGCGTGGTGGTGCCGCCGAACAGCGCGGCCGCCGCTAGGTCACGCGTCGCGCAGCGGGTCGGTGACGACGGTCGCCGCCTCGGCCGCGCTTGACCCGCTGGTTACCGTGCGTGGCCCCGGCGAAAGAACGAACCGATTCTTAAGCGATATACCAGAGAGTCATCATTATGACTGTGAGGCATGTCGCTCAGGCACAACGTTCCTCCGGCCAGCGACGCGCCGGAGGCGACCGCCCGATCCGCGTCGGAGCGACAGGGGCGGACGTGGCGGGAGCTAGCTCTGTGCCGGTGCCAGAGTCGCGCAGACCGGCCGACCGTCCCGGCGTTGCCGGGGTGCTCGCGTAGCTGCCGGGGGCGCCGCTGGCCGACCCGGCCTCCCACATCTGCGGCGCGCGCGGCCGATGATGCCCATCTACTGCCGGACGGTGGCCGTCGGGTGCCTGCGCCAGCACGTTCGCCGCGTTGGTGACCGCCTCCTGCCCCCGCTGGTCGCCGGCGGCGGCACCGTCGAGCGTCGTCATGGTCACCGGGCATACCTGCCCGTCGAGCACCGTCACTCAGCCGCGTCGGCTCAGCCCCAGCGTCTCCGGGAACGTCGCCACGTCGTAGAGGTCGCGGTCGTTCGGCTAAAATGACGGACCGCCGCCAACCGGCGACGGTCCACCATAATTGCGCTTTCCTTGGTCAGTTGACCCGAAGTTCGACCAGGATCGCCTGCGGCAGGTCCCCGCCGCTGCCCGGATCGATCGCCACCGGCTCGTTCGCCGGGATGGTGAACTTCCTGTCCCCGCCCGGCAGTTTCGCCGTCGCCTCGACGATTTCGTCTCCGGCCCGGACGCCGAAGGTCCCGGGGATCTCCAGAGTGAGATAGCCGGACGTTCCCAGCACCTTGAAGCAGTGGTAGAAGCCGCTGACGTCGGGAATCTGCTCGACCTGGATCTCGTCCGGGGTGCACGGTTGGTCGTCTTCGATCGACCGGGTGCCGGTCCAGATGATGTGACCGTCACCCTTGTACAGCTTGAGCCCGTGGTCCGCCAGGATCTTGGCGGCGCCCGGGTAGTTGAAATCCTCCTCAAGCGACGACGGAGTGTCCGCGGCGAACGACCCGGAGTTGGCCGCGAACACGGCCACCCCGGACATAGCAATCGCCGCGCCGAATGCTGCAGCTCTTCTCATGAACTCCCGCCTAGGTGATGTGGAGGTAAATCGAGGCCCAGGAAGGACCACGGACTGTTTGCCGGGTGGATTCAGGAGTCACGGCAAGGCCGGGGTCCGCGAGGTGAACCGCGAGCCCCGCACGCCACTACTGAGCCTCACTCCGTTGAGTGAATCTGTCGGATCGACTCGTTCGCAACAATTTGCGGGACCGCCTTCGTGATGCAGTCGTATACCGCTTTCCTGAACTTCGCGAGTTCCGACACAAGGGCTCGTGTCTCCACGTCCACCCGATAGGGCTTCTCGGAGGACTCGATGTGGACAGTTGACCCAGCCGTGCGGAAGTGAATCACCTCGGGCTTCTCCGTGAAGCCGAATGATGCATCCTCGCCGCGCCCCAGGCGCGCTTCGGCACCCTTGAAGGAGAGGGCGAGATCCACGAGTTGAACGTGCCCCCCGGGCGAGACGACGGCGATTTCGCCGACCGCCATCTTCACCCTGGCGGCAAAATACTTGTAGCGGAGGTCCATCTCGGACATGTGAGCCGGATCCGCGTCCGGAGGAAGCGACCACGTCCGGCCCCACCCAGAGTCAGCCGGAGGCAGCGAAAATGTCAGGACAAGCACCCAATCCTCCTCACGTCGAGGCCATGAAAGCGGCGTGGCATCAGCACGGATACGCGGTCACCAACTTGCCCTCGTTCACGACCGCGCAGATGCTCCGCAGTTCTTGCCTCCCGTTGGCCGGGCCACTCTCGCCTACCTTGACGCCGTGGTCCCACTGGTAGATCTTGCCGGGTCGGGGCTCTCCCGTCTTCGGGTCGGGCGTGTTGTTCCTCGGCGTTCCCCGGTTGATGGTGTCGACGACCCGCTGCCGCACGATCTTCTCCTTGCCGGTGAAGATCCCCGCCTCGTCGTCCACCAGGCTCCCGCCCGTTCGGTGACGGTCGAGCACGTGCTGCCAGTCGCCCTCGGCTACTGCTCGGTTCCCACAGATCCCGGCGTTGTGGACAAGGAAGCTGGCGGCGCCGGCGGCGACATAGAAGGTGTGATAGCCAGCAATGCTGAGGTTGTAGACCTCGGACCGGACCAGCCTCTTCGCTACCGAGTCGACCTGCAGCCAGGTCCCGCTGGCGGTGCGTACCCACTGTCCGGGCGAGAGGGAGACCGCCTCGACCCAGGCCTTGGCGTCCGGCACCCAGAAGGGGTGGTTAGAGGTAGCAGTGATGGACACCGCAGCGTCGCCGTCGGCGCCATCGACGTCGAATGTCAGATCGACGAGCTGCTTCTCACCGAACCCGTAGATCAGCCCGTCGACCTTCTTCGGATCGGTTCTTCCGGAGTCGGGGTCGGTCGAAAGGACCTCCTCCCCGACTCGGACATCTTCGATCGGCTTGGTCGATCCGTCCGCCATCACTACTTTGGTGCCCGGCGCGAAGCTGTTGCACTTCGACAGCGCCTCGGTGACCTTCTGCAGTTCGCGGAGCTTGTCCGCCGCCTTGCCAGCCTTCGCGCCGGTGGCGAAGTAGCCGGCGAAGGGCACCATCGACCCGATCGACAGAAGACCGCCGACCCAGTCGCCCCGTGCGAACGACACCGCCGCGTCGACACCGTCGCACGCTTCCCCAGCGCCCGGCGCGAGCCCGCACGCCATGAGCACCAGCTGCAACATGTCGAGTACCAGCTCGGGGTTCTCATTGACGAAGGCCTTGAGATCGCCCACCATCAGGCAGCCCGGTCGATCCATGTTGGCGGGGACGTCGCAGATGGCCGGCCTGGTCACGGCAAGGGCGAAGTCGCCGTAGACCTTCAGGCAGTCCTTCGTCAGCGACGGCTTGGGTACCAGACAGCCCCAGGTCTTGTGCTCCTCCAGAGCAGTACCGGTCCCGCCGCTGCCGCTTCCGGGCGCCGTGCTCCGCCGCTGTTGCTCGTACTCCTTCAGCCGGGTCGTGTAGATCCGACTGGCTTCCTTGGCCGCGAGGTCGGCGGCCAAGGCATCCTGGCCGGCACGGATGGCTGACTGCCGGGCATCCCAACTCGCCTGGGAAGCAGCCTCCGAAGCCTGCTTGGCTCGCCGGGACGCCGCCGACGCGGTGGCGGCGGATTGGGCGGCCTGGTCGGCGCTGGCCTGGGCCGAGTTCGCCGCGTTGCGGGCGGTAACAGCCGACTGAGCAGCCTGGTCGGCTGAGTTCTTCGCCGCGACCGCCGAGTTGTTGGCATCGGTGGCATACTGCGCCGCCTTGTTCGCCGACGCCGCCGCCTGCTGCGCATACGTCTGCGCCTCCGCCGCCTTACCCGCCGCGACCGCCGCGACCCGGTTCGCCTCCGCCGCGTCCGACACCGCGCTCTGCGCGTACCGCTGCGCCTGCGCGATCAACGCCTGCACCGCCGCCACATGCGCGGCCTGCTCCTGATCCCGCTGCGCCGCCTGAAAACGACCAGCCGTCAAGAAATACGAGATGTACGACGACGGCCCCGCCAACGCCACCTGCCCGGCCGCCTTCACCTGCGGACCACCCGCGTCAATGACCCGATACGCCTCAAGCCGGTCATCAGCCGTCCGCGCCGCGTACTGACCCGACCGCAGAAACTCGTGCCGATCCGCGTTCGTCCCCGCCAACGCCCGCTCCGCAGCCGCCTTCAGCGTCGGCCCCGCCGTCTCCAAAATCTTGTAGACCGCCTGCCGATCAAGCGTCGCCTTACCCGGATAACTCCGCGTCCGCAAAAACGCCTGCACCGCCGCGTCGTCACCAGCCAACGCCACCTGCGCCGCCGACTTCTCATTCCCGTCCGGCAACGTGTCGACCAGATGCCACACCCGCGCCCGATCATCCTGACCAACCGCAAGCCGACGACCATCCGTCAGCCACGACCGCAGCTCCACCTCACCGCCGGCGAGAACCTCCTCAGCAGCAGCGCGTGTCCACTCACCGCCGGTGGTCAGCAGGTTGATCGCGGCGCGGCGGCCACGGTCGAGCATGACCTCGGTGGTGACACCCGACGCGGTCGCCTCCGTCAGCAACTGCCGCGTCGCCGGATCGACCCGATCCTCCTCCGCTGTGTCCCACAACAACTTGCGGTTCCACGCAGCGACCGCGCCAGCACTAGCCTTGGCGGTCTGCTCAACGGCAAGGGCCTCCTGCGCCCCCAGCACGCCCTGCTCGGTGGACTCCGCTAACCGCGTGTCGTCCTCCGCACGCGCCAACCGCTCCAACTCGACAGCCTTGTTCGCCGCCTCCACCGCCGTGTTCGACGCCAACACCGCAGCCGCCGCATGCTTCGCCGACTCCACCGCGGCCTTCGCCGCATCACCCGCCGCAGCCGCAGCCGCATCCGCCGCATCCGCCGCCGCCTCCGCATGCGCCGCCGCCCGCCGCGCGAACTCGAACGCCTCATCCGACGCCTTCGCCGCCGCCTGCGCCAACGCATACGCCCGATCAGCCGCCCGCGACGCCGCCGCCGCCTGCGCCTGCGCCCGCGCAGCCGCATCCCGCGCCCGCTTCGCCTGCTCCGCAGAAACACCCGCCTGAGAACCAGCCCGCCGAGCTTCAGCCGCCGCGATGTCCGCGTTCGCGCTCGCACCCTTCGCCGCAGTACTTGCCGACTTCGCCTGGGCGAGCGCGCGGTCCCGTTCGACCTTCACCTGATCGAGCTCACGCGCCTTACGCGCGGCATCCCGCGCCGCCTGCGCCGCCTGGCGCGCCGCCGCCGCCTTACCCGCATCCGTCCGCGCGTCCGCCGCGGCGCGCTGAGCGCGCGTGGCGGCCTGTGCCGTCAACGACGCCGCCGTCGTCGCCTTCCGCGCCGCATCAGACGCCACCCGCGCCGCCCGCATCGCCGCATTCGAGGCGCTGACCGCCTCACCCGCCGCTTCAGCCGCACTGTCTGCGGCATCCGCCGCCCGCCCAGCCGCCGCGGATGCCTTCTTGGCAGCACCACCGGCTGCAGCCGTCTCGGTAGCGGCGGTCTGTGCCGCCTTCTTCGCCTCCTCGGCCGCCGCTGCTGCCCGGTCCGATGCCTCGGTGGCGGCCAGCGCCTCCCGCGAGGTCGTCTCACTGGCGTCCTTGGCCTGCTCCGTCAGACTCCGGATCGATGCCAACTCCGCGTCTCGGGCCCGAGCCACGAACTGGCCGGCTGTGATGAACTCCCGTAGCTCATCCGCCGTACCCGCCAGCGCCTGCTGTGCGGCGCTGTCGAGTACCGGGCCGCTGTTGTTCGCCCCGCCGGTCAGCATCCGCGTCGCCGCCAACCGGTCGTCGGCTTGCGCCGCCGCGAATCGACCCTCCGCCAAGAACTTCGTCAGTTCTTCTGGCGTGCCGTTCAACGCTGCCTGCGCAGCAGCCCGGACAGTCGGGCCGCCTGACTCCAACAGCCGGTAGGCCCGCACACGCTCGTCCGAGGCCCAGGCGGTCTCCCAGCCCCCGTTGACGAAGGCGCGGATCGCCTCCGGTGTGCTCGCGAGAACCTCGAGCGCGGCCGCACGCATCGCCGGTCCGTCCATCGATGCCAACGTCTGGGCCGCCGCCCGCTCATCCTCCCGCTGGGCCTCCTCGCGCAAGGAGTCGCGGAAAGCTCTCAGGTCCGCATCGGTTCCGAGCAGGGCCGCTTCCGCAGCCCGTCGGACCGATGGACCGTTCGAGAAGAGGTAGGCGACGGTCCATTCCCTGCTCGGGGGATTCGTTTCCGCCTGAGCAGGGGTGAAGGGTTGCAGCAGAGTCGCGACAAGGATGAGAACGAGAAATGTCGAGACCCTGCCGGCCCAGACCTGGGCAGAACGGCTCGATCGAAACAGGGCAGCAGGAAACGGCTGCTTGGTCAAGTCAACCCCCGTGGCAGCAAGACAAGGCAGGTGAACCGTATAGATGGTTGACGTCCTTCACAAGGGGCGTCAGCAAGATGACTGAGGGTGACCACCATCGCGTGGGTCCTCATGGTCGGCAGCGGCACGGCAGCCTCTTCTTGCCAGTGAAATATTTGATGCATAGAGTCAGCGGGTGAATGAAACCGGTGCGTCCAGCGCCGACCGCCTGCTCGACCTCTTCCACGGCGTGCGGCTCACCCCGACCCAGCGCCGCATCGCGCACTGCCTGGTACGCCACGCCGGCGCGGCGGCGTACCTGTCCGCGGCGGAGGTGGCCGAACTGGCCGGGGTCAGCCAGCCGTCGGTGACCCGGTTCGCCATGACGCTCGGGCACGACGGCTACCCCGCGCTGCGCCGCCGGCTGCGGGACCTGGCCGCCACCGGGACGACCGAGCCGGCCGCGGCCGGGAACGCCCTGCAACGGGCGGTGCACGCCGAGCGGGACAACCTCGACCGGCTCGCCGGGCAACTCGCCGATGCCGACCGGATCGCCGAGGTGGGCAGGCTGCTGGCGGCCACCCGACCACTGCCGGTGCTCGGGTTGCGCGCCGCCGCGCCGCTGGCCGCGTACTTCGCGTACTTCGCCGCGAAGGTGCACCCGGACGTGCGGGTCCTCGACGACGGCGGCAGCCTGCTCGCCGACCGTCTCGACCAGGCCGTCGCCGCCGGCGCCACCGCGCTGCTCGCGTTCGTGCTGCCCCGCTACCCCCGGGAGACGCTCGACGCGCTGCGCGAGGCCCGCGACGCCGGGCTGACGGTGGTGGCCATCACCGACTCCCCGGTCAGCCCGGCCACCGACCACGCCGAGGTGGTGCTGCCCGCCGCGGTCGGCACCGACCTCGTCTTCGACCTGCACACCGCCCCGATGACGCTGGCCATGGTGGTGTTGCAGGCGATCTGCGACGCCGCCCCGGCCGAGACCCAGGCCCGGCTCGAGGCGTTCGAGTCGTCCGCCGCCCGCCGCCAGTTGTTCCTCGGCTGAGAGGAGTACGAGATGCACCAGCCCGTCCGCGCCGCCCGCGGCACCGTACGCACCGCGAAGGGGTGGCCGCAGGAGGCCGCGCTGCGGATGCTGATGAACAACCTCGACCCGGAGGTGGCCGAGCGCCCCGACGACCTGGTCGTCTACGGCGGCACCGGAAAGGCGGCCCGGGACTGGCCGTCCTACCACGCGTTGGTGCGGACGCTCACCGAGCTGCGCGACGACGAGACCATGCTGGTGCAGTCCGGCCGGCCGGTCGGCGTGCTGCGCACCCACGAGTGGGCGCCGCGGGTGCTGCTGGCCAACTCCAACCTGGTCGGCGACTGGGCCACCTGGCCGGAGTTCCGCCGCCTCGAATCGCTCGGCCTGACCATGTACGGGCAGATGACCGCCGGGTCGTGGATCTACATCGGCACCCAGGGCATCCTCCAGGGCACCTACGAGACGTTCGCCGCGGTCGCCGCCAAGCGCTTCGGTGGGTCGCTCGCCGGCACGCTGACGCTCACCGCCGGCTGCGGCGGGATGGGCGGGGCGCAGCCCCTGGCAGTCACCATGAACGGCGGCGTCTGCCTGATCGTCGACGTGGACCGGACCCGGTTGGAGCGCCGGGCGCACGACCGCTACCTGGACGAGATCGCCGACTCGCTCGACGACGCGGTGAAGCGGGCGCTGGCCGCGAAGCGGGACCGGCGGGCGCTCAGCGTCGGCGTGGTCGGCAACGCGGCCACCGTCTTCCCCGAGCTGCTGGCGCGCGGCGTCGAGATCGACATCGTGACCGACCAGACCAGCGCGCACGACCCGCTGTCGTACCTGCCGGAAGGGGTGGAGCCGGGCGACGCGCGGGACTACGCGGCGGCCAAGCCGGCCGAGTTCACCGACCGGGCGCGGGCGTCGATGGCGAAGCACGTCGAGGCGATGGTCGGCTTCCTCGACGCCGGCGCGGAGGTGTTCGACTACGGCAACTCGATCCGGGGCGAGGCGAAGCTCGGCGGGTACGAGCGGGCGTTCGACTTCCCCGGTTTCGTGCCGGCGTACATCCGGCCGCTGTTCTGCGAGGGCAAGGGCCCGTTCCGGTGGGCGGCGCTCTCCGGCGACCCGCGCGACATCGCCGCCACCGACCGGGCCATCCTCGACCTGTTCCCGGAGAACGAGTCGCTCGCCCGGTGGATGCGGATGGCCGGCGAGCGGGTCGCGTTCCAGGGCCTGCCGGCCCGGATCTGCTGGCTCGGCTACGGCGAGCGGGACCGCGCCGGGGTGCGGTTCAACGAGATGGTGGCCTCCGGTGAGCTGAGCGCGCCGGTGGTGATCGGCCGGGACCACCTGGACTGCGGCAGCGTGGCCAGCCCCTACCGGGAGACCGAGGCGATGGCCGACGGCTCCGACGCGATCGCCGACTGGCCGCTGCTCAACGCGCTTGTCAACACCGCGAGCGGCGCGTCCTGGGTGTCCATCCACCACGGCGGCGGGGTGGGCATCGGCCGGTCCATCCACGCCGGGCAGGTCTGCGTCGCCGACGGCAGCGCGCTCGCCGGGCAGAAGATCGAGCGGGTGCTCACCAACGACCCCGCGATGGGCGTGATCCGGCACGTGGACGCCGGCTACGACGACGCCCGCGAGGTCGCGGAGCGCACCGGCGTCCGGGTTCCGATGGCCGAGGGTGACTCGTGAGCGACCTGGCCGACCGGTTCCGGGAGCTGTGGGACGAGATCGCCCCGGTCGGGCGGGACGCCGGCAGCGGCGGCTACCTGCGGTACGCGCTGACCGAGCCGGAGCGCAGGCTGCGCGGCTGGTTCCGGGAGCAGGCCGACCGGCGGGGCATGCCGGTCAGCGAGGACGGCAACGGCAACCTGTTCGCCTGGTGGGGCGACCCGGCGACCGGCGGCGCGGTGCTCACCGGCAGCCACTTCGACTCGGTGCCGCACGGCGGCGCCTATGACGGGCCGCTCGGCATCGTCAGCGCGTTCCTCGCCGTGGACGAGCTGCGGGCCGCCGGGGCCACCCCGGACCGGCCCGTCGTGGTGGCCGCGTTCGTGGAGGAGGAGGGCGCCCGGTTCGGCGTACCCTGCCTGGGGTCGCGGCTGCTCACCGGCGAGATCGACGTCGACCGCGCGGCCGGGCTGCGCGACCAGGCCGGGGTGAGCTTCGCCGACGCGCTGGGCGGGCGGCCGGCGGGCGCCGACCCGGCGCTGCTCGGCCGCTTCGCGGCCTTCGTGGAGCTGCACGTCGAGCAGGGCCGCGCGCTCGTCGACGCGGACGCGCCGGTCGCGGTGGCGTCCGCCATCTGGCCGCACGGCCGGTGGCGGTTCGACTTCACCGGCGAGGGCAACCACGCCGGTACGACCCGGATGGCCGACCGGCGCGACCCGATGCTCACCTACGCGTTCACCGTGCTCGCGGCGAACAAGGAGGCCCGGCTGCGCGACGCGCACGCCACCGTCGGCCGGGTGTCGGTCGAGCCGAACGCCACCAACGCGATCCCGTCCCGGGTCACCGGCTGGCTGGACGCCCGGGCGGCCGAGGCGGCGACGCTGGACGGCCTGGTCGAGGCGGTACGCGCCAAGGCCACCGAGCGGGCCGGCCGGGACGGCACGGCGCTGACCTGCACGCGGGAGTCGGCGACGCCGCTCGTCGCGTTCGACGGCGGGCTCGCGCGGCGGCTGGTCGCGCTGCTCGACGCGCCGACGCTGCCGACCGGCGCCGGCCACGACGCCGGCGTGCTGGCCGCGCACCTGCCCACCGCGATGCTGTTCGTGCGGAACCCGACCGGGGTGTCGCACTCCCCGGCCGAGTCCGCCACCGACGCCGACTGCGCGGCCGGGGTGACCGCCCTGGCCCGGGTGCTGGAGGAACTGGCATGCCGCTGACCCGCTGGCTGGCCGAGTACGCCTGGCTGCCCGAGGACGCCGAACCCACGCCGGACGTGCTGATCGAGGCGACGGACGGGCGGCTCACCGCCGTCACGCCGCTGACCGGTGGCGGTCCGCCGGCCGCCGGGGTGACGGTGGACGCCGTCCGGCTGCCCGGCCTGACGCTGCCCGGCCTGGCCAACGCCCACTCGCACGCGTTCCACCGGGCGCTGCGTGGGCGCACCCACGCCGGCCGGGGCGACTTCTGGTCCTGGCGGGACCCGATGTACGCGGTCGCCGCCCGCCTCGACCCCGACTCCTACCTGGCGCTGGCCCGGGCCGCGTACGCGGAGATGGCGCTCGCCGGGATCACCTGCGTCGGCGAGTTCCACTACCTGCACCACGGCCCGGACGGCACCCGGTACGACGACCCGAACGTGATGTCCGAGGCGCTGGTGGAGGCCGCCGCGCACGCCGGGATCCGGCTCACGCTGCTGGACGCCGCGTATCTGACGGCGGGCGTGGACGGCGCGGAGCTGGTCGGACCGCAGCGCCGGTTCGACGACGGCGACGCGCTGCGCTGGGCGGAACGCGTCGACGCGTTCCGCCCGACCGACGGGCACGTGCGACGCGGCGCGGCGATCCACTCGGTGCGCGCGGTGCCGGCCGGGCAGCTCGCCACCGTGGCCGGCTGGGCGGACCGGCACGGGCTGCCGCTGCACGCGCACGTCTCCGAACAGCCGGCCGAGAACGACGCCTGCCGGGCCGTGCACGGCTGCACGCCGACCCGGCTGCTGGCCGACCACGGGGCGCTCGGCCGGCACACCACCGCCGTGCATGCCACCCACCCGACCGCCGCCGACGTGACGCTGCTCGGCGACAGCGGCACCGGCGTCTGCCTCTGCCCCACCACGGAACGGGACCTGGCCGACGGGATCGGCCCGGCCCGGCGCATCGCCGAGGCGGGCAGCCCGCTGAGCCTGGGCAGCGACAGCCACGCCGTGGTCGACCTGTTCGAGGAGGCCCGCGCGGTGGAGCTGGACGAACGGCTGCGCACCCGCAGACGCGGGCACTTCACCGCCGCCGAGCTGCTCGCCGCCGCCACCGTGACCGGCCACGTCGCGCTGGGCTGGGGCGACGCCGGCCGGCTCGCCGTCGGCGACCGGGCCGACCTGGTGACGGTACGGCTGGACAGCGCCCGCACCGCCGGGGTGCCGCCGGTCGGCGTGTTCTTCGCGGCCACCGCCGCCGACGTCACGCAGGTGGTGGTGGACGGCCGGACCGTGGTGGCCGACGGCCGGCACCTGACGGTGGACGTCCCCACCGAGCTGCGGGACTCGATCGCGGTGGTCACGTCATGACCGGCAGCCTGCTCGTGGACAACATCGGTGAGCTGGTCACCAACGACGGCCGGGGCGGTGACCCGCTGGGCGTCCGCCGCGACGCCGCGCTGCTGGTCGAGGACGGGCGGGTGGCCTGGGTCGGTCCGGCCCGCTACGCGCCCGCCGCCGGCCGGCGCGTCGACGCCGCCGGCGCGGCGGTGCTGCCCGGCTTCGTGGACAGCCACGCCCACCTGGTCTTCGCCGGTGACCGGGCCGCCGAGTTCGCCGCCCGGATGGCCGGCGAGCCGTACACCGGCGGCGGCATCCGGACCACCGTCGGCGCGACGCGCGCCGCCTCCGACGACGACCTGCGCGCCACCGTGGGCCGGCTGCGCGCGGAGATGCGGCGGCAGGGCACCACCACCGTCGAGATCAAGAGCGGGTACGGCCTGAGCGTCGCCGACGAGGCCCGCTCGCTGCGGATCGCCGCCGAGTTCACCGAGGACACCACGTTCCTCGGCGCGCACGTGGTGCCCGCCGAGTACGCCGACCGGCCCGACGACTACGTGGGCCTGGTGTGCGGGCCGATGCTGGCCGCCGCCGCGCCGTACGCCCGCTGGATCGACGTGTTCTGCGAGCGGGGCGCGTTCGACGCCGACCACGCCCGGGCGATCCTCACCTGCGGGCAGGCGGTCGGGTTGGGCGTCCGGCTGCACGCCAACCAGCTCGGCCCCGGGCCGGGCGTCCGGCTCGGCGTGGAACTGGGCGCGGCCAGCGTCGACCACTGCACCCACCTGACCGACGCCGACGTGGACGCGCTCGCCGGCTCGGAGACGGTCGCCACGCTGCTGCCCGGCGCCGAGTTCTCCACCCGGTCGCCCTACCCGGACGCCCGCCGGCTGCTCGACGCCGGTGTCACCGTGGCGCTGGCCACCGACTGCAACCCCGGCTCGTCGTACACCTCGTCGATGCCGTTCTGCGTCGCGCTCGCCGTACGCGAGATGGGGATGACCCCGGCGGAGGCGGTGTGGGCGGCGACCGCCGGCGGGGCGGCGGCGCTGCGCCGCACCGACGTCGGGCGGCTGACCGTCGGGGCCCGGGCCGACCTGGTCGTCCTCGACGCGCCGACCCACCTGCACCTGGCCTACCGGCCGGGGGTGCCACTGATCCGCCAGGTTCTGCACAACGGAGTGCCACGATGACCACCGTCACCATCCTGTCCACCGGGGTCACCCCCGCCGACGTGCTCGCGGTCGCCCGCGGCACCGCCAAGGTCGTGCTCGACCCCGCCGCCGTCGAGGCGATGGCGACCAGCCGGTCCATCGTGGACGGCATCGAGGCCGCCGGCCGCCCGGTGTACGGCGTCTCGACCGGGTTCGGGGCGCTGGCCAACACGTTCGTCGCCCCCGAGCGGCGAGCCGAGTTGCAGCACGCGCTGATCCGCTCGCACGCGGCCGGGGTGGGCGCGCCGATGCCCCGCGAGGTGGTGCGCGCCATGATGCTGCTGCGGGTACGCTCGCTCGCGCTCGGCCGCTCCGGCGTCCGCCCGCTCGTCGCCGAGGCGCTCGTGGACCTGCTCAACCACGAGATCACCCCGTGGGTGCCGGAACACGGCTCGCTGGGCGCGTCCGGTGACCTGGCGCCGCTGGCGCACTGCGCGCTGGTGCTGCTCGGCGAGGGCTGGGTGCTCGGCCCGGCCGGCGACCGGATCCCCGCCACGGACGCGCTGCGCCGGGTCGGGCTGGCCCCGGTCGAGCTGGCCGCCAAGGAGGGGCTGGCGCTGATCAACGGCACCGACGGCATGCTCGGCATGCTGCTGCTGGCCGTCTCCGACGCCCGGCACCTGTTCGCCATGGCCGACGTGACCGCCGCGCTGGCCATCGAGGCGATGCTCGGCTCGGAGCGGCCGTTCCTGCCCGAGCTGCACGCCATCCGCCCGCACCCCGGCCAGGCCGCCTCGGCCGCGAACATCCACCGGCTGCTCCAGGGCTCGGCGGTGATGGACTCGCACCGCGACGACCTGGCCCACGCGGTGCAGGACGCGTACTCGATGCGGTGCGCGCCGCAGGTGGCCGGCGCGGCCCGCGACACGCTGGACTTCGTCGAGGTGGTCGCCGGCCGGGAGCTGACGTCCGTGGTGGACAACCCGGTGGTGCTGCCGGACGGGCGGGTCGAGTCGACGGGCAACTTCCACGGCGCGCCGCTCGGCTTCGCCGCCGACTACCTGGCCATCGCCGCCGCCGAGGTGGGCGCGATCGCCGAACGGCGGGTGGACCGGCTGCTGGACGTGGCCCGTAACCGGGACCTGCCGGCGTTCCTCTCCCCCGACGCCGGGGTGAACTCCGGGCTGATGATCGCGCAGTACACCGCCGCCGGCATCGTCGCGGAGAACCGCCGGCTGGCGGCCCCCGCCTCGGTCGACTCGCTGCCCACCAGCGGCATGCAGGAGGACCACGTCTCGATGGGCTGGGCGGCCACCAAGAAGTTGCGCACCGTGCTGGACAACCTGGCCAGCCTGCTCGCGGTGGAGCTGCTGGCGGCGGTACGCGGGCTCCAGCTCCGCGCGCCGCTGGAGCCGTCCCCGGCCGGCCGGGCCGCGTTGGACGCGCTCGGCGACACGATCGGCGACCCCGGTCCGGACGTCTTCCTCGCCCCGCTGATGGAGGCGGCCCGATCCGTCGTCGCCGGCCCCGACCTGCGCGCCGCCATCGAGCGCGCAACCGGCCCCCTCGCCTGAGCCCTCCCCTTGCTTTCGCGCTGATTGACGGAAAGCGTGGCTGTTCGACGTCGAATGGCCACGCTTTCCGGGAATCAGCGGCCGGGGTCCGGGGGTGGGGTGGTGAGGTAGGCGACGTCCGGGTCGAGCAGCGCGGTCCAGGTGGGCCGGAACTCGGCGGCCCGGGACCGCATCTCGGTGCGCAGGTGGGACAGCCACGGGCCGCTGTCCCGCGGCCCCATCCAGTCCGGCCAGGAGTCGTACCGGCGCTCGACGGAGAAACCGTCCGACGTGGTCGCCACCCGCAGGAAGATCCAGCGTCCGTGCCGGGCGTCGGCCTCGGCCGCCCGGAGTTCCTTCACCAGCGTGAAGAGGTCCCGGAAACCGTCCCCGGGCCGGTCCACCGGGCAGCACTCGCCCGGGATCTGGCGCATCGCGCCGTCCAGCGCCTCCACGACCACGGAGGACCGGCCGTCCGCGCCCGGGGCCCGGAGGCGCGCCCAGTCCACCAGCGCCGCCAGTGCCCCGGTGTCGGCCGGCTCCGGGCGGGGCAGCTCGGCCGCCTCACCCATGGCCGCCCAGACCAGCCGTTCGTGCTGCGTCTCACTGAGCTTCCGGACCCGCCGGTGCGGCACCTCGGCACTCGCCGGCACGACCGGTACGACAGCGCCGGGGGTGAGACCGGCCCTCGCCGCCGAGGCGAGGGCGGCGTCCAGATCGACCGGAACGGACCGGACCCGCCCGAGCAGACCGGTGAGCGCAGCCGCGTCGACCGCGTGGCCGGCCGCGGCGGCGAGCAGTCGGTCGGCGTGGGTCGCCACGTCCGCCCGTTCCGCCTCGCCGTCGGCGTCGTGCCCGGCCCACTCGAAGACCACCTCCGCCAGTTCCCGGCGGGCGCGGTCGGCGTCGAGGACGGCGCCGACGGTCTGCGGGAGGCCGTCGGCGACCCGGTCCGGGTAGCGGACCCGGTGCCAGTCGCCGTGCTCGTGCCAGTAGACGTAGCCGAGCTGGTCGTCGTCGGCGTGCCGGACCAGTTCCGCCCAGGGCAGCCAGGCGGGCGCGCCGGCGAGCAGGTCGATCGGGGGACTCGCGTCCACCGTGTCGCTGTACTCGTGGTCGTAGCCGAACAGCACCGCCCGGTCGTCGGCGAGGAGGACCAGCCGCCCCCAGTTGCCCCCGTGGTCGTCGTGGTGGGCCCCGTCGGCGTCGATCCACCAGACGTCGTCGTGGCCGAGCGCGGCGAGAGTCGCGCCGAGCACCCCCCACCGGCTCCACAGCACGCCTGGACCCGCGAGGTCCACGGTCGTCCGCTCCGTCACGGGGACGCCGTCAGCCGGCCGCGGGGAGCACCTTGGCGACCAGCTTGGCCAGCTCCCGCAGCGCCTTGCCGCGGTGGCTGACCGCGTCCTTCTCCGCCGGCGTCAGCTCGGCGTTGGTCCGCTCCTGCCCGTCGCCGAGGAAGATCGGGTCGTAGCCGAACCCGCCCTCGCCGCGCGGCGCGCGCAGCAGCCGGCCCGGCTGCCGGCCGTCGACCAGGTGCTCCTTGCCGCTCGGCAGCACCAGCGCCACCGTGCAGACGAAGGCCGCGCCCCGGTGCTCGTCCGGCACGTCGCCCACCTGGTCCAGCAGGAGCTGGAGGTTGGCCCGGTCGTCGCCGTGCCGGCCGGACCAGCGGGCGCTGAACACGCCGGGCATGCCGTTGAGCGCGTCCACCGCGATGCCCGAATCGTCGGCGATGGTCGGCAGGCCGGTGCGCCGGCAGCCCTCCCGCGCCTTGATCAGCGCGTTCTCGCCGAACGTCAGGCCGGTCTCCGGCAGCTCCGGATATTCCGCCACGTCGTCCAGGCCGACCAGGGCGACCCGGTGGGCGCCGAGCGCGCCGTCCAGGATCCGCTGCAACTCGACGAGCTTCTTGCGGTTACGGGTGGCCAGCAGCACCTTGTTGTCGGTCACAGGTTCAGCGCCTTCCGCTGTGCGTCGGCCAGTTCCAGACAACCCGCCACGCCCAGGTCGAGCAGCGCGTCGAGCTGGTCGCGGGCGAAGACACCGGCCTCGCCCGTCCCCTGCACCTCGACGAAGTCGCCGGCGCCGGTGCAGACCACGTTCATGTCCACCTCGGCGGTCACGTCCTCGGCGTAGCAGAGGTCGAGCATCGGCTCGCCGCCGATCACGCCGACGCTGACCGCGGACACCGACCGGTGCATCACCTTCTCCACCTTGCCGGTCAGCGACTTGCGCTCGGCCAGCCAGGTCACCGCGTCGTACAGCGCGACGTACGCACCGGTGATCGCGGCGGTGCGGGTGCCGCCGTCGGCCTGGAGCACGTCGCAGTCGAGCACCACGGAGTTCTCGCCCAGCGCCTTGAGGTCGACGCAGGCGCGCAGGCTGCGACCGATCAGCCGGGAGATCTCGTGGGTGCGACCGCCGACCTTGCCGCGGACGCTCTCCCGGTCGGAGCGGGTGTTGGTGGCCCTCGGCAGCATCGCGTACTCGGCGGTCACCCAGCCCAGCCCGGAACCCTTGCGCCAGCGGGGCACCCCCTCGGTGACGCTGGCCGTGCAGAGCACCCGCGTCGCGCCGAACTCGACGAGCACCGAGCCCTCCGGGTGGGTGCTCCAGCCCCGGGTCAGGGTCACCGGTCGGAGTTGGTCGGGCCGCCGCCCGTCAGGTCGCGCCATGCCTGCACCCTATGCGGTGCGCCGATCGCACCGCCCACGGGTGCCGCCGGCCGGTCAGCGCTCCGGCGGGTCGACGCCGTGCGCGCGGAGGAAACCCGAGACCGCGGCCGGCCAGCCGAACTCCTCGGCGCGGGCCCGGGCGGCGGCACGGCGCTGCGCCGCCGGCCGGTCCAGCAGTCGGCGGACCGCGACGGCGAACGCCGCCGGGGTGCCGTACGCGGCGAGCCCGCCCGCGCCGACCACCTCCGGCAGGGCGCTCGCCGCGTTCGCCACCACCGGCGTGCCGCACGCGAGCGCCTCCAGCCCGGCCAGGCCGAACGTCTCCACCGGCCCCGGTGCGAGCGCCACGTCCGCGCTGGCCAGCAGCGCGGCCACCGCCAGCCGGTCCGGCAGGAAACCGGTGAAGTGCACCGGCAGGCCCGCCGCCGACCGGGTCAGCGCCGGCCGCAGCGGCCCGTCACCGGCCAGCACCAGGACCGCCGGTACGCCGGCACGTCGCAGCCGGGCCAGCGCGGCCACCGCCAGCGCGGGGCGCTTCTCCACGGAGAGCCGGGCGCAGTGCACCAGCAGCACCTCGGAGTCGTCGGCGTACCGTTCCCGCAGCGCCGGGTCGGCACGACGGGGATGGAACGTGTCCAGGTCGACACCGAGCGGCACCCGCTCCACCGGCGGCCCGTCCAGCCGGACGAACTCCTCGGCGGCCCAGCCGGTGGTGCAGACGATCCGGTCGTACCGGCGTGCCGTCTCGCGGTTCAGCCGGTCGGCGGTCCGCCGGGCCAGCCCGGTCGGCATCCCCCACTGACCGAGCAGCCCGGTCAGGCTCTCGTGCGAGACCATCGTCGAGCGCACCCCGTGCTCCCGGGCCCAGCGGCCGGTCCAGCGCAGCGTGCTGCGGTCGGAGACCTCGATCCGGTCCGGGGCCAGGTCGGTGAGGAGCCGGGCCAGCCCCCGCCGGTCCGACAGCACCCGGTAGCCGCCGGTGCCGGGCAGTTCCGGTCCGGGCAGGGCGATCTCGCGCCCCCACGGACGCATGCGGTCCGAGGGGCGCGCGCCGGGGATCACCAGCACGGGTTCGTGACCGGCGGCCAGATAGCCGGCGCCCAACTGCCGCAACGCCGTCCGCAGCCCGCCGGAGCGCGCCGTCACGAAGTTGGCGAGCCGGACGATGCGGACCGGGCGGGGACCGGCCCCGGTCACGCCGGGAGCCGGCCGGCGGCGGGCGTGCCGGCCAGCACGGCCTCGTAGTGCCCGATCAGCTCGTCACCGACCGCGTCCCAGCTGCGCCGGGCCACCGCGACGCGGGCCGCCGCGCCGTACCGGGCCCGCCGCGCCGGATCGGCGGCCAGCTCGGCCACGGCGGCGGCCAGCGCCGCGCCGTCGTCCGGCGGCACCAGCAGCCCGGTCACCCCCGACTCGACCAGGTCCACCGGACCGCCGCTGGCCGGCGCCACCACGGGTACGCCGCTCGCCGCGGCCTCCTGGAGCGTCTGCCCGAACGTCTCGTGCGGTCCGGTGTGGACGAACACGTCCAGGCTGGCGTACAGCTCGGCCAGCGCGTCGTCGTGCCGCACGCCGAGGAACCGCGCCGACGGCAGCGCGCGTTCGAGTTGCCGGCGCACCGGTCCGTCGCCGACCACCACCACCCGCACGCCGGGCAGGGCGGTGATCGGCGCGAGCAGTTCCACCCGCTTCTCCGGGGCGAGCCGGCCGACGTAGCCGACCAGCAGTTCGCCGTCCGGGGCGAGCGTCGCGCGGAGCCGAACGCTCCGCCGTGCCGGGTGGAACCGGACCGCGTCCACGCCCCGCCGCCACAGCCAGATCCGCCGTACCCCGTGGGTGATCAGGTCCGCCGCGGCGCGGGTGGACGGCGCGAGGGTGCGCTGCGCGGAGTTGTGGATCTCCCGGATCCGCCGCCACGCGGCGGCCTCGCCCCACCCCACCCGGTACGCCCGGGCGTAGGCCGCGACGTCTGTCTGGTAGACCGCGACCGCGGGCAGGCCGTGCCGGGCGGCCACCGACGCCCCGGCCGCGCCGAGCACGAAAGGGCTGGCCAGATGGACCACGTCGGGCCGGTGCCCGAGCAGCGCGCCGGTCAGCCCGACGCGCGGCACGCCGAGGCGGAAGCCCTGGTAACGGGGCAGGGGCACGCTCGGGACACGCACCACCGGATAGGCGTGGTGGTCGGCCCGGCGACGCCGGCCGCCGGCCGGGGCGGGCGCGACGACCAGCGGCTCGTGACCGCGGGCGACCAGGTGCTCGGCGGCCCGGACGACCGAGTTCGCCACGCCGTTGACATCCGGCGGGAACGACTCGGTGACGATGGCGATCCGCATGGCCCGAGCGTGCGGGCCGCACGGATGCGGCAGGCGACCACACGCTGACCGGCCGGCGAACAGTACGGCAACGCGCGGGCCGGCTGTCGCTCAGACGTCGTAGCCGGCGCCGGCGCGGACCACCTCGATCGGCCCGGCGTACG
Organism: Micromonospora sp. AKA38; assembly: GCF_027925725.1. NCBI lineage: Bacteria > Bacillati > Actinomycetota > Actinomycetes > Micromonosporales > Micromonosporaceae > Micromonospora > Micromonospora sp. AKA38. The sequence goes on from NZ_BNEI01000002.1 coordinate 972,714, forward strand.
CCCCGGCCGCCGACTCCAGGGTGTGCGACTCGCTGCCCCACGCGGGAACGAGGTGGGTGAGCAGCAGCCGGCCCACCCCCGCCTTGGTGGCCGCCTCACCGGCCTCCCGGCCGGTCAGGTGCAGATCCGGCGGATTGTCCATGCCGTCCAGGTAGCTGGCCTCGCAGAGGAACACGTCGGCGTCCTGGGCCAGGCGCAGCAGCGCCTCGCAGGGCGCCGTGTCGGCGGAGTAGCAGAACACCCGGCCGCCGTGCTCCAGCCGCACCCCGTACGTCTCGACCGGGTGGTTCATCCGGTCGACGGTGACGGTGAACGGGCCGATCGGGAACGTGCCCGGCTGGAGGCTGTAGAACTGGTAGACGTCCTCCACCGTGCCCTCCTCCTGCCCGTACGCGCTGGCCAGCCGGTCGGGCGCGCCGGAGGGCGCGTACATCGGCAGGGGCGGGTAGGGGCCGTCCGGGGCGTACCGGCGCACCACCACGTAGTTCACCGCGTCGAACATGTGGTCGCAGTGCAGGTGGGTGAGGAGGATGGCGTCCGGGGCGTGCAGCCCGACGTAACGCTGGAGCGTGGAGAGCGAACCCGCGCCGAAGTCGACCAGGAGCCGGAACCCGTCGGCCTCCATCAGATAGGCGGAGCAGGGCGATTCGGGGCCCGGGAAGCTGCCCGCACAGCCGAGGACGGTCAGTCGCATCCGGTTGCCTCGATCTCACCGTGGGTAGTCGATGCGTCGGCAGCCGCCCCGCCGTTGATCTCCACCGACGCGCTCGCCACGCTGCGCAGCCTACGCGGCGGCCGGTCGGGCAAGAATCATCTACCGGAAGTTGTCATCAACGTGACACCCATACGCGTCCAGGATCCGGGAGATCGCGGCGATCCGGCCGGTGTGTCCCCACCGACCGGATCGCCACCGGGCCGTCAGGCCCAGAGTTGACCGTCCAGCGCGTCCTCGGCGTCCGCGAGCGTGCCGCCGTACGCCCCGGTGGACAGGTACTTCCAGCCGCCGTCGCAGACCACGAACGCCACGTCGGCGCGGCGGCCCGCCTTCACCGCCTCGTGCGCCACGGCGAGCGCGGCGTGCAGGATCGCGCCGGTGGAGAAACCGGCGAAGATCCCCTCCACCTCGACGAGCTGCCGGGTACGCAGCACCGCGTCCCGGGTGCCCACCGAGAAGCGCCGGGACAGCACCCCGGCGTCGTACAGCTCGGGCACGTAGCCCTCGTCGATGTTGCGCAGGCCGTAGACCAGCTCGCCGTAACGCGGCTCGGCCGCCACGATCTGGATGCCGTCGACCTTCTCCCGCAGGTAGCGGCCGGTGCCCATGAGCGTGCCGGTGGTGCCCAGCCCGGCCACGAAGTGGGTGATGCCCGGCAGGTCGTGCAACAGCTCCGGCCCGGTCGTCTCGTAGTGCGCCCGGGCGTTCGCCTCGTTGCCGTACTGGTAGAGCATCACCCAGTCGGGGTGCTCGGCCGCGATCTGCTTGGCGGTGGCGACGGCCTGGTTCGAGCCGCCGGCGGCCGGCGAGAAGATGATCTCCGCGCCGTACATCCGGAGCAGCTGCACCCGCTCGGTGGAGACGTTCTCCGGCATCACGCAGACCAGCCGGTAGCCGCGCAGCTTCGCCACCATGGCCAGCGAGATGCCGGTGTTGCCGCTGGTCGGCTCCAGGATGGTGTCGCCGGGGCGGAGCCGGCCGGCCTCCTCGGCCGCGCGGACCATGAACAGGGCCGCGCGGTCCTTGATGCTGCCGGTCGGGTTCCGGTCCTCCAGCTTGGCCCAGAGCCGCACCGGCGGCGCCCCGTCGGGCACGGTCGGGGAGAGCCGGGGCAGGCCGACCAGCGGCGTGCCCCCGGAGGCGTCGAGCAGGCTGTCGTACCGCGCCATGGCGGGCCGCCTAGCGGACGGCGACGGCGCGCGCGGACCTCGCGTGCGAGGCGGTCGCCGCTGCCGCGGCGCTGTGCGACGCGATCGCCGCTGCCGCGGCGAAGCCGAACGCGCCGCCGGCCACGGCCGGCAGGATGGTCACGCTGTCGCCGTCGTTGAGCTTCGCGTCCAGCGCGCCGAGGAAACGGACGTCCTCGTCGTTGACGTAGACGTTGACGAACCGGTGCAACGCGCCGGCGTCGGTGACCAGCCGGCCCCGCAGGCCGGCGTGCCGGGAGTCCAGGTCGGTGAGCAGGTCGGCGAGCGTGTCGCCACTGCCCTCGACGACCTTCGCGCCGCCGGTGTAGCTGCGCAGGATGGTGGGGATGCGAACCTCGATGGCCATGGTGTCTCGTGCTCCTCGTTCAAGGGTCGTGCCAGGTGACGGACGGGAAAGGGCATGCCGGCGCTGGGGATCAGCGGCCGGAACACTCGTAGTCGACCGTCGCCGGGCTCTGCCCGAACATGTAGGACTGGACGGCGTTCGGGTCCACGGCGGCGTCCACGATCTCGACCGGCTCCTCGGTGACCACCCCGTCGACGATCCGGAAGGAACGGATCTCCTCGGTGTCGGGCTCACGGGTGGAGACGAGCAGGTAGTGCGCACCCGGCTCGCCGGCGAAGGAGACGTCCGTGCGGGACGGGTAGGCCTCCGTCGCGGTGTGCGAGTGGTAGATGACGACCGGCTCCTCGTCGCGGTCGTCCATCTCCCGCCAGACCCGCAACTGCTCCATCGAGTCGAACTCGTAGAACGTCATCGAACGGGCGGCGTTGTCCATCGGGACGTGCCGGGTCGGGGTGTCGCTGCCGGCGGGACCGGCGACCACGCCGCACGCCTCGTCCGGGTGGTCCCGGCGCGCGTGGGCCACGATCGCGTCGATGATCGACCGGTCGATGCTCAGCACGTCGACCAGCCTAGCGCCTGGCCGCCCCGGGCGGCGAGGTGGCCGCCGTCACCACTCAGTCGATGAGTGCGTTGAGCAGGGACTCCTGGAGATACCCGAGATAGGCGTAGACCGACAGTTGGAACACCCGGGACGAGGCCGGGTCCGCGGCGACCGCGTCGTCCAGCTCCTCACCCAGGTCGGTGCCGTCCTTGATCTCCAGCCGGACGCCCATCGCCAGTCGGGCGTCGTTGAGCGCCCGCAGCCACGCCTCGGCCGCCTCGGCGTCCAGCCGCACCTCGCCGCCCTCGTCGCCGTCGGGCAACGCGGCGAGGATCGCGCCGGCCTGGTCGATCTTCGCGGTCTTCAGGTCACCCTCGGTGTAGCGGCGGAACTCGGCGGTGCCGGCGTCGTCGTCCGGGTAGACCTCCGGGAAGAGCCGGCCGACCACCGGGTCGCCGTGGTCGAAGCCGTCGGTGAGCAGCCCGACCACCTCGGAGGCGACCTTGCGCAGCACCCGCACCTCGTCCACCGCGAAACTGGCCACGTAGCTGTCGCCCCGGCGACGGAACATGCTCACCGCGCCGTCCTCGGTCGCGACTGCGGGGCTCGCAACACCGGCTCACTCCTCACGCTCACGACCGGTCCACCGTCGCCCACAGCCCGTACGCGTGCAGCTGCGCCGCGTCGTGCTCCATGCGTTCCCGGGCCCCGCTGGAGACCACCGCCTTGCCCTTGTGGTGCACGTCCAGCATGAGCTGCTCCGCCTTCTCCCTGCTGTACCCGAACAGCTTCTGGAACACCCAGGTCACGTACGTCATCAGGTTGACCGGATCGTCCCAGACGATGGTCACCCATGGCCGGTCGGAGACCGGCACCTCTGTGGTGTCCGGCGTCTCGACCGGCGCAACCTGTGGAGCCGCCATGCCCCCCATCGTGCCACCGGATCCGCCGAACCGATGAACCGGAACGGCGCGGCGGTCGGGATCGCCCGCCCGGACCGCGGGCGCGCACCCGGCGACCCCGGCCTCAGGCGAGCAGGATGCCGTGGTCGACAGCATCGGCGAGCACTCCACCCAGCGAGAGACGGATCACCTCGAAGCGACGGGACACCTCGCGGGACAGTTCGAGTTCCACCTCGCGCAGGGCACGCTGGGCCCAGGACCGGGCGGCGTTCGGGTCGTCGTTGCCCGGCGCGCGCCAGTGCTGCCAGCAGCCGCCGTTCAGCGCCACGCCGACCGGCGGGAGCGCCTCGTCGCGTGCCGCGCCGGGCAGCCCGGCCAGCGCGTCCAGGGCGCCGACGCCGGCCAACGAGGCGACCCCGGCGGTGCTGGTGACCAGGAGCACCCGGTCCAGCTCCCGGCCGTCGGGATGGTCGGCGAGCCCCCAGCGCACCGCGCGGGTGATCCGCCGGCGTACGCCTTCGGCGAGCGGCGCGCCGAAGACCCGGGCGGCGGCGTCGTCGACCATGCCGCGCACCGCCTCGTCGCACTGCGCGGTGGCGAGCAGGGACAGCGCCTCCAGCTCACGGTCGAGCAACGGCGGCAGGCCGGCGCAGCCGACCCCGAAGACGATCTCCTGGACCACCCGGAGATGGATGTTGGCCAGTTCCAGCGCGAGGTGCTGGCGGATCCGCTGGGCGCAGGAGCGGGCCTGGCGGTCGAGCCGGTCGGCCAGCTCGGCCGGCTCGACGCCGGTCAGCACCGCCACCCGGCCGTGCGCGCCGGGTGGTTCGGGCGGCCGGGCGCTGGCCCGCCGCAGCCCTTCGCCGGCGGCCCAGCCGACCAACGCCCGGCGCAGGTTCGGCAGCTCGGAGCGGCGGGCCGGGAACCACCGGGCCCGGGCGAGCGCGGGCACCGCGGCCAACAGCACCGCCCGGTGGGCTGCGATGGAGACCGCCACCGAGTCGAGCGGGCCGGCGGGGCCGGGCGGGCCGGCGGGGCCGGGCGACGGCACGGACGCCCCCGTGCCCTCCGCCGTCGCGCCGTCCGCCGGCACCGCCCAGCCGGTCCCGCCGGGAGTGACGACGAAGAACACCTCGACCGACGCCCGCGCCACCTCGGTCAGCAGGTGCAGCTCGGCGGCGCTGAACGCCTGGTCGGCGGCGATCACGAAAAGCAGCGCGCCGGCCCGGCCCACGGCGTCCCGCAGCACCCGGCCACCGGCCACCCCCAGCGCGGCGGTGTCCGGCGTGTCGAGCACCGCGAAGTGCCGCAGCAGCGGGTCGGGCAGGCTGAGCTCGACCCGGCGCGGCGGCCGGGCCAGCGCGGGACCGGTGGCGAGCGGGTCGACGCCGTACGCGAGCGGGTGGCGGTAGCCCGGGACACCGGCCGCCCGGGTGGCGACCTTGGCGTGGTTGACGAGCAGGTGGCTGCCGACGGGCACGGCCAGCGCCCCGGCCGGCACCCCGAGCAGACCGGCGACCAGCTCGCGCCGACCGGCGCCGGCCGGGCCGGCCGCGACCACGGCGAGCGGCTCGTCCGGGCCCGGTGCGGTCACGCCGAGGCGGGTCGGGAGCGCGGCGCATCGCGGCGGCTCGGCGCGGTCGCCCGGATCGGGCACGTCGACCGAAGGGAGTGGACCCGGCTTCATCAGACGGCCTCCCGTTGAGGCGGCCGGGCGCGGCCCGGTCGCGGGAACTGTCCCCGGCGGGGATGTCGGAAGAGTACGGGTGTCGGCCATCCGACACCGAACACATCCGGTACTCAGGAGTAATTGCCAGATTACTCAACTTCACTGCGTGACGGCGTGCACGCGGAGGGCATTCCATCGATATGCTGCCTCGATGACCAGGTGGGAGTTCGTCGGCCGAGCGGATGAACTTGACCGGCTGTCATCCACGATCGGCGGTCCGGACGGGCGCGGCCTGCTCTTCAGCGGCGACGCCGGGGTGGGCAAGAGCCGCCTGCTGCGGGAGGGGGTGGCCGCGCTCTCCCCCGAGCGCTTCGCGATCTGGTCGGTCGCGGCCAGCGCCACCACCGCCGCGCTGCCGTTCGGCGGGCTGGTCCAGGTGCTCCCCGCCGCGCAACCGCAGGGCCTCTCCCCCGCCGGCATCCTGCGCTGGGCGGTGGATCTGCTCCAGGAACAGGCCGCGGGCCGGCCCATCGTGCTGGCCATCGACGACGCGCACCTGCTCGACCCGCCCTCGGCGGCGCTGGTGCACCTGGTCGCCCGCTCGGAGAACGCCACCGTGATCGGGACGCTGCGCAACGGCGAGCAGATCCCGTTGCCGATCCGCGCGCTGTGGACCGACGACCTGGTCGACCTGGTCGAGCTGGGCCCGCTCGGCCGCAGCGAGACCACCGGCCTGCTCGCCGCGATCCTCGGCGGCCCGGTCGACGCCGGCTCCTCCGACCGGCTGTTCCGGCTCTCCGCCGGCAACCCGCTGCTGCTGCGCGAGCTGGTGCTGGCCGCCGGCGACGAGCTCGACCGCAGGTACGGGATCTGGCGGTGGACCGGCCGGCTGGAGCTGGCGCCCAGCCTCACCGACCTGATCGACACCCGGATCGGGCGGCTGACCCCGGGCGTCCGGGCGGTGGTGGAGCTGGTCGCCTTCGGCGAGCCGCTGGGCCTGCACCTGCTGGAACGGGCGGTCGAGCCGGCGGACGTGGAGGCCGCCGAGGAACGCGGCCTCATCGCCATGGTCCGCGACGACCGGCGGCTCAACGTCCGGCTGGCCCACCCGCTCTACGGCGAGGTGATGCGCCGGCACTGCCCGGTCAGCCGCACCCGCCGGCTCCAGGCCACCCTGGCCGAGCTGCTGGAACAGGTCGGCAAGCGCCGTCGCGACGATCTGCTGCGGGTCGCGGTGTGGCGGCTCGACTCGGGTACGGCGCAGAACGTGACGCTGCTGCTCGACGCCGCGGTGCAGGCGTTCGGCCGGTACGACGTGCCGCTGGCCACCCGGCTGGCCCGGGCCGCGTTGGAGGCCGGCGGCGGCACGGACGCCGCGGAACTGCTCGCCACCATCCTCATGTTCGGCGACCGGCCGGAGGAGGCGATCCGGGTGCTCGACCAGGTCGCCGGCGAGATCCACGACGACCGGCGGCGCAGCCGCTGGCTGACCGTCCGGGGCATGGTGAGCTACTGGGGGCTCAACCGGGAGTCCACGGTGGAGGAGATCGCCGCCCGCGGCGCGGAGCTGGCCGATCCCGCCGACCGGGCCCGGGTCCGCGCCTTCGAGGCCATCATGCGGCTGCACCGGCTGGACGTCGACGTCGCGGTGCGGCTGGCCCAGGAGGTGCTGGACCGCCCCGCCGCGCCGATGGCGGCCCGGGAACTGGCCCGCTGCACGCTGGCCCACCTCCAGGCCGCGCAGGGGCAGTACCGTCGCAGCGCCACCGCGATCGCCCGGGTGCAGGCCGAGGCGGCGTGCTGGCGCTCCGACATGCCCTACCTCCAGCTCGCCATGGAACTGGCCCGGGGCACCCGGCTGGCGCTCTCCGGCGACCTGGCCGGCATCGACGCGATCGTCGCCGACGAGTTCGCCGACCTGGCCGGCGCCGGCGACTTCCGGCTCGGCAGCGGCTACCTGGCCATCCTCCAGGCGTACGCGGCACGGCTGCGCGGGCGCGGCGGCGACGCGCTCCGGACCAGCCTGGGCGCCTGCGCGGTGCTCACCACCAGCCGGGTCTACGCCGGCCTGGCCCACGCCGAGCGCGCCCAGGCCGCGGCGCTGCGCGGGGACGCGGCGCACGCCGCCGAGGCGATGGCCGAGGCGGACCGCACGCACGCGCCCGGGATGGCGGTCCTCTACCCGTGGCTGGAGCAGGCCCGGGGCGCCGCGCAGGCGGTGGCCGGTGACCTGCCGGGCGCCGTCAAGCACCTCTGCGCGCTGGCCGACCGGCTGCGCGAGGACGGCCTCGCCGGCCACGAGATGCTCGTCCTGCTCGACCTGGTCCGGCTCGACCAGGCCGCCGCCCCGGTCGGCCCCACCTGCACCGACGGTGGCCGGCGCTCGGTGGCGCAGCGCCTGGCGGAACTCTCCGAACAGATCGACGGCGTGCTGCCGCCGCTGGTCGCCCGGTATGCCCGGGCCGCGCTCGACGGCTCCCCGGACGACCTGCTCGCGGTCGCCGACGGCTTCGCCGACCGGGAGCTGGTCGTCTACGCCGCCGAGGCGACCGCGATGGCGCTGCACCGGATGCGGGACGCCCGGGCCGGCGGTCCGGGGGCGGCCCGGGAACGTCTCGCCGACCTGCTGCGCCGCTGCGACGAGATCTCCACCCCGGCGTTACGGCTGCTCCGGCCGGCGCTCAGCGACCGCGAGTGGGAGATCGCCCGCCTCGCCGCCACCGGGCTGACCAGCCGCGTGATCGCGGAACGGCTGTTCCTCTCCACCCGCACGGTGGAGAACCACCTGCAACGCGTCTACAGCAAGCTCGGCGTCACCCGCCGTAGCGAGCTGCGGGCCGCGCTGGGTTCGATGCCGGGGCACGACGGCACGGATCCGGCCTGAACTCTAGGCTGGGGCGGTGAGCACTCTTCGCCCCGCGCTGCTGACCGACCACTACGAGCTGACCATGGTCAGCGCCGCGCTTCAGGACGGCACGGCCGACCGGCGCTGCGTCTTCGAGGTGTTCAGCCGGCGGCTGCCGGCCGGCCGCCGCTACGGGGTGGTCGCCGGCACCGGCCGGCTGATCGAGATGATCCGCGACTTCCGGTTCGACCCGACGGAGATCGACTTCCTGCGCCGGACCGGCGTGGTCGACGACCGGGCCGCGCAGTGGCTGGCCGACTACCGGTTCACCGGCGACGTCGACGGCTACGCCGAGGGCGAGTTGTTCTTCCCCGGCTCACCGATCCTCACCGTGTCCGGCTCGTTCGCCGAGTGCGTGGTGCTGGAGACGCTGGTGCTCTCCGTGCTCAACCACGACTGCGCGATCGCCGCGGCGGCGGCCCGGATGGTCACCGCCGCCCGGGGCCGGGCGCTGATCGAGATGGGCTCCCGCCGGGCACACGAGGAGGCCGCGGTGGCCGCCGCGCGGTCGGCGTACCTGGCCGGGTTCCGGTTCACCTCCAACCTGGCCGCCGGGCAGCGCTACGGCATCCCGACCGCCGGCACCGCCGCACACGCGTTCACGCTGCTGCACGACGACGAGCGGACCGCGTTCGCGTCCCAGGTCGCCACGCTGGGCAAGGACACCACGCTGCTGGTCGACACGTACGACATCGCGCAGGGCATCCGCAACGCCATCGCGGTGGCCGGGCCGGAGCTGCGGGCGGTCCGGATCGACTCGGGCGACCTGGCGGTGATCGCCCAGCAGTCCCGTGAGCTGCTCGACTCACTCGGCGCCACCGAAACGAAGATCATCGTCTCCGGCGACCTGGACGAGTACGCGATCGCCTCGCTCGCCGCCGAGCCGGTCGACATGTACGGCGCCGGCACCGCGGTGGTGACCGGCTCGGGCGCGCCCACCGCCGGCCTGGTCTACAAGCTGGTCGAGGTGGAGGGGCGGCCGGTGGTCAAGCGCTCCGAGCACAAGTCCACCATCGGCGGCCGGAAGGTCGCCGTCCGCCGGCACAAGCCGACCGGCACCGCCACCGAGGAGGTCATCGTGCCGCAGGGCGTGCCGGACCGGCAGCCCAACGACCGGCTGCTCCAGCACTCGTACGTGGTGTCCGGCGAGCCGGTGACGCTGCCGACGCTGGACGAGTCCCGGGAACACCTGCGAGAGTGCCTGATCTCCATCCCGTGGGAGGGGCTCAAGCTCTCCGGCGGCGACCCGGCGGTGCCGGTGACCGTCCTACCCGCGACCTGAGAAGGGACCGACCAGATGGCGAACGCGTTGATCATCGTGGACGTGCAGAACGACTTCTGCGAGGGCGGCTCCCTCGCGGTCGGCGGCGGGGCCGGGGTGGCCGGCGGCATCTCCCGGCTGCTCGCCGCCGAGCCGGACCGCTGGGACCACGTGGTCGCGACCAAGGACTACCACGTCGACCCGGGCGCGCACTTCGGTGACCCGCCGGACTTCGTCGACTCCTGGCCCCGGCACTGCGTGGTCGGCACGTCCGGCTCCGAGTTCCACCCCGAGCTGGAGACCGGGCGGGTGGAGGCGATCTTCCACAAGGGCGAGCACGCGGCCGCGTACTCCGGTTTCGAGGGGCACGCGCCCGACGGCGAGTGCCTGGCCGACTGGCTGCGCCGGCACGACGTGGACCGGGTCGACGTGGTCGGCATCGCCACCGACCACTGCGTCCGCGCGACCGCGCTGGACGCCGCCCGGGAGGGCTTCCGGACCACCGTGCTGCTGGAGCTGACCGCCGCCGTCGCGCCGGAGACGCTCGACGTGGCGTTGCGCGCGCTCGACGGCGCCGGTGTCGCCATGGTCGGCGACCCTGTGATCAACGCCGCTTGACCAGGTAATCGCTTGCGACTGTCGCACCTCCGGCCCAGGATGGCGCGGGAGGTGCGGCCGTCGTGAACCTGAAGCCCTACCGGGAGGCGCTGGCCCTGCCCGGTCTGCGCTCGCTGCTGCTGGTGTCCGTGCTGGCCCGCATCCCGCTGACCGCGGTCGGGGTGACGCTCACCTTCTACGTGGTGCTCGACCTGGGGCGGGGCTACGGCGCCGCCGGCCTGGTCGGCGCCGCGGCCACCGTCGGCACGGCGATCGGCGCGCCGCTGCTCGGCCGGCTCGTCGACCGCCACGGCCTGCGGCCGGTGCTGCTGCTCTGCACGATCGTCGAGGGCGTGTTCTGGGCCGCCGCGCCCACCCTCTCCTACCCGGTGCTGCTGCCCGCCGCGTTCCTGGCCGGGCTGCTCGCGCTGCCGGTCTTCTCGGTGGTCCGCCAGTCCATCGCCGCGCTGGTCCCGGCGGAGCAACGCCGCCCGGCGTACGCGCTGGACTCGATGTCGGTCGAGCTGTCGTTCATGGTGGGCCCCGCGGCCGCGGTGGCGTTGGCGACCACCGTCACGCCGCGCCTCACGCTCTGGGCGGTCGGTGCCGGCATCGTCGCCTCCGGCATCTGTTTCTGGCTGCTGAACCCGCCGACCCGGGGCGTCGACGATCCGGCCGGCCCGCGGCGCGCGGTGCCGCGTCGGGAGTGGCTCACCCCGCGCCTGCTCTCCGTGCTGGCGGTCAGCCTGGCCGCCACGCTGGTGCTGGGTGGCACCGACGTCGCCGTGGTGGCGGTGCTCCGGGCCGGCGGCGAGGTCGGGTGGACCGGCGTGGTGCTGGCCGTGTGGGCGGTCGCCTCGCTGGTGGGCGGCTTCGCCTACGGCGCGGTAAGCCGCTCGTTCTCCCCGCTGGCGCTGGTGGCGGTGCTCAGCCTCACCACCATCCCGGTCGGGCTGGGCGGCTCGCACTGGTGGCTGCTCGCCCTGGCGCTGATCCCGACCGGCGCGCTCTGCGCGCCCACCATCGCGGCCACCGCGGACGCGGTGAGCCGGCTGGCTCCGCCCGACGTGCGCGGCCTGGCGATGGGTCTGCACGGCTCCGCCGTCACGGTCGGCATCGCCCTGGGCGCGCCGCTGGCCGGCGCGGTGATCGACGCCTCCGCCCCGGCCTGGGGCTTCGCGGTCACCGGCGCGGTCGGCGTCCTGGTGGCGCTGGTCGTGCTCCCGGTCGAGCTGCGCCACCGCCGCACCGCACCTCCGCCCGCCACCGTCACTCCAGAGCCGGACCGGGCCCCCGCGCTCCCCTGACCGGTGCCGCGTGCGTGCGGCCTGTGCACTGTGGGTGCGGTTGTTGTTGCCATAGCGACGACAGGCGCACCCACAGCCGCCGGCCTGCCGGTGACGGCGAGGGCGGCCAGCCGTCTCAGTCGGCCGACAGGTCGGGTCGGTGCTCCCGGACCCACTTCTCGACGTCCGACTTCCGCCAGATCTGGCCCATCCTGAGCACCTGGTACGGGGCGGGGAAGTCACGACGGGAGGCGACCACCGATGCGCGGGCGCGTGAGACGCCACCGAGCATGTCTCGGATCTCGGCGATTCCCACGAACTCGACCACCCCTTGACGGTAGGTATCGCCAGTTGCTCGACGGTCGGTAACAGCGATCGGGGTTGACGATCGATAACAACGCGAGCACGATCGGGGAATGATGCACCCCATTCCTCTCCCGTACCCGATCGCAGTCGCCGAGCGATGCGGCCGCACGTTCCGATGCGACCCCGCTGGCTCTGCCGCGTCTGCTCGGCTCCATGGCCGTGCCAACCGGCGCGTCTGCTGCTGCTGATGGTGCCGGACCCCGGCGAGCTGTTCGACCGCTTCGTCGGCTGGGCCGGACTCCGTTGATCAAGGAGTTTGCGTCAGTTCGGTGGCCATCGCCGACGCAAACTTCTTGATCAACGGGGGCGGGGCGAGGGCGGGGCGAGGGCGGGGTGAGGGGGAGAGAAAGGCGACGGGCGCCGCGCCCCGGAGGGGTGCGGCGCCCGGCGTGGGCTGATCGGGTCAGCGCTGGTCGAGGTTCCCGGCGGTGTCCTCCTGGTAGCTGGCACCACCGTTGACCTCGCTGGTCAGCGGCTTGGCGCCACCCTCCGGCGGGCCGGCGACGCTCTGCCCGGCGGCCAGCTCGGGGAACTTCGCGTCGAACGCGGGCCGCTCGGAGCGGATCCGCGGCATCCGGTCGAAGTTCCGCAGCGGCGGCGGGCAGGTGGTGGCCCACTCCAGCGAGTTGCCGTGGCCCCACGGGTCGTCGACCTCGACCACCGGGCCGGTCTTGTACGACTTCCAGCAGTTCCAGATGAACGGCAGGGTCGAGATGCCGGTGATGAACGCGCCGATGGTGGAGACCATGTTCAGCGTGGTGAAACCGTCGTCGGCCTGGTAGTCGGCGTACCGGCGGGGCATGCCCTCGGCGCCCAGCCAGTGCTGCACCAGGAACGTGGTGTGGAAACCGATCATGGTGAGCCAGAAGTGAATCTTGCCGAGCCGCTCGTCGAGCATCCGGCCGAACATCTTCGGGAACCAGAAGTAGATGCCGGCGAAGACCGCGAACACGATGGTGCCGAACAGCACGTAGTGGAAGTGCGCCACCACGAAGTAGGAGTCGTGCAGGTGGAAGTCGATCGGCGGGCTGGCCAGCAGCACCCCGGTCAGACCACCGAAGAGGAACGTCACCAGGAAGCCGATCGCCCAGAGCATCGGCGTCTCGAACGTGACCTGGCCCCGCCACATGGTGCCGATCCAGTTGAAGAACTTCATGCCGGTCGGCACCGCGATCAGGTAGCTCAGGAAGCTGAAGAACGGCAGCAGCACCTGGCCGGTGGCGAACATGTGGTGCGCCCAGACGCTCATCGACAGCGCGGCGATGGCCACGGTGGCGGCGACCAGGCCCTTGTAGCCGAAGATCGGCTTCCGGGAGAAGACCGGGATGATCTCGGTGATGATGCCGAAGAACGGCAGCGCCACGATGTAGACCTCGGGGTGCCCGAAGAACCAGAACAGGTGCTGCCAGAGCATCGGGCCGCCGGTCGCCGGGTCGTACACGTGGGCGCCGAGCAGGCGGTCCGCGGCGAGCGCGAACAGCGCGGCGGCCAGCAGCGGGAAGACCAGGATGGCCAGCAGGCTGGTGACCAGCATGTTCCAGGTGAAGATGGGCATCCGGAACATGGTCATGCCCGGCGCGCGCAGGGTCAGGATCGTGGTGATCAGGTTGACCGCGCCGAGGATGGTGCCCAGACCGGAGATGGCCAGGCCGACCACCCACATGTTGGCGCCGACGCCCGGGGAGTGCTCGACGCTGCTCAGCGGCGTGTAGGCCGTCCAGCCGAAGTCGGCCGCGCCGCCGGGGGTGACGAAGCCGGCGACGGCCAGCGTGCCGCCGAAGAGGTAGAGCCAGTACGCGAACGCGTTCAGCCGGGGGAACGACACGTCGGGCGCGCCGATCTGCAGCGGCACCACGTAGTTCGCGAAGGCGAACACGATCGGCGTCGCGAAGAACAGCAGCATGATCGTGCCGTGCATGGTGAAGAGCTGGTTGTACTGCTCGGGCGACAGGAACTGCAGCCCCGGTCGCGCCAGCTCGGCGCGCATGATCAGGGCCATCAGGCCACCGATCATGAAGAACGCGAACGCGGTGACCATGTACATGATCCCGATCTGCTTCGCGTCCGTGGTGCGCAGCAGCCGCGCGAGGGCCGACCCCTTGACCGGCTCGCGGACCGGCCAGGGCCGGGTCACGACCGGCTTGGGTGCGACGGTGGTCACGAGTGGCCTCCGGTTCTGGGTTGTCCCGCTCGGCGCGCTGGTCATCGGCGCAGCCGTCATCCGCAAGGAGGATAGTCCCCGGTAGGTGGCCCCGCCGCGTGGGGTGGGCGGCTACGATCTTCGGCGCTTCTACGGCGGGCCGGTGAGAAGCCGGTAGTGCTCGCCGAAGATCCGACCGCCGCGTCCGCGCAGCAACGGGTCGCGCAGCGCCGGCGGCACGTCGCGGGTGCGGTTGCGGTCCCGGGTCCGGTCCCGCACCCAGCGGGTACGCGGCCGACGCCGACTCTCGTACGCGATCAACGCGGCGTCGACGCTGCCGGCGGCCTGGAGCGACTCGGCGAGCACGACCGCGTCCTCCAGCGCCATGGCGGTGCCCTGGGAGAGCGTCGGCGCGACGGCGTGAGCGGCGTCACCGACCAGCAGCACCCGGCCGTGGAACCAGCGGCCCAGCTCGACCTCCTCGGTGCGTTCGACGTGCACCGTCTCCAGCGCGGCGAGCACCTCGGGCACCGGGCCGCCGTAGCCGTCGAACAGCTCGTGCAGCCGGGCGAGCGGGTCGGCGGGCAGCGCGGTGCCGGCCTCGTCGGCGTAGCAGTAGAGCCGGCCGGCGCCGAGCGGCACCATCAGGAAGCCGGCCCGCTGGCCGAGCAGGGCGGTCCAGTCGGTGACCGGCGGGCCGTCGCGCACCACGGCGCGGTAGACCACCTGCCCGGCGGGGCGGGGCGGACCACCGAGGGCGGCCAGCGTACGGACCGCGGAGCGGGGTCCGTCCGCGCCGACGACCAGGTCGTACTCGCCGCCGGTGCCGTCGGTGAAGCCGACGGTGACGCCGGCGGAGTGGGGGTCGACGGTGCTCACCTCGGCGCCGTGCCGGACCGCGCCGCCGGCGCCGGTGAGCAGCACCCGGTGCAGTTCGGCGCGGGGCAGGGCCCGGCACTCCCCCACCCCGGCCCAGAGCGTGTCCAGGTCGACCTCGCACAGCGGCGCGCCGGCGGCGTCGAGGAAGCGCTGCCGGTGGATCACCTCACCGAGTGGTCGCAGCGGCCCGTCCAGGTCGAGTCGGCGCATCGCCCGCGCCGCGTTGCCGGGGAGGTAGAGGCCGGTGTCGGTGCGCTCGCCGGGCGGCAGCCGGTCGGTGACGTCCGGCCGGAACCCCGCCAGGCGCAGCGCCCGGGCCACGGCGAGGCCGGCGACGCCCGCGCCGACGACGAGGATGCGCAGGGGAGAACCACCCATCGTGGGGTACGCCTCCGGAGGGGGTCGGAACGCGTTGGAGGCAAGACACTACTCGCTGCGACCGGGCCCACGGAAGTGCCGAAGGCCCCCTCCTGACGCTTCTTAACCGGTTCAGTTGCGTATCGATTTCAAACATGTAAATGTGTTCCGGTGAACATGGGAGCGCTCCCGCACGTATCCCTCGACACCACCGGCGCCCCCGCGCCGACTCAAGGAGCATCATGAAGCGTTCACTCCGGGCCCTCGCCGCCGCCGGCCTGCTGGCCGCCGGCAGCATCGTCGCCGTCGCGCTCGGCGGCACCGCCTCCGCCGACACCCAGATCTGCGACCAGTACGGCTCCACCACCATCGGTGGTAAGTACGTGGTGCAGAACAACCGCTGGGGCACCAGCGCCCAGCAGTGCATCAACGTCACCTCGACCGGCTTCTCGATCACCCGGGCGGACGGTTCCGCGCCGACCAACGGGGCACCGGTCTCCTACCCGTCGATCTTCGTGGGCTGCCACTACACCAACTGCTCCCCCGGCACCAACCTGCCGGTGCAGGTGAAGAACATCAGCAGCGCGCCGGCCAGCATCAGCTACAACTACGTCAGCGGCGCGATCTACGACGCCGCGTACGACATCTGGCTCGACCCGTCGCCCAAGAAGGACGGCGTGAACCAGATGGAGATCATGATCTGGCTCAACCGGCAGGGCTCGATCCAGCCCATCGGCTCCCCGGTCGGCAACACGAACATCGCGGGCCGGACCTGGGAGGTCTGGCGGGGCAGCAACGGCTCCAACAACGTCATCTCGTACGTGGCGCCGTCCGCCATCCCCAGCTTCAGCTTCGACGCGCTGGCGTTCATCAACGACACCCGCAACCGGGGCGCGATCACCAACGACTGGTACCTCACCAGCATCCAGGCCGGCTTCGAGCCCTGGCAGGGCGGGGTCGGCCTGGCCGTGAACTCGTTCTCCCAGAGCGTCAACACCGGGGGCAGCAACCCGCCGCCCACCTCGACGCCGCCGACCACCACGCCGCCGCCCTCGGGCAGCTCGGCCTGCACCGTGACCTACCGGTCGACGAACGTGTGGAAC
This sequence comes from Micromonospora sp. AKA38, assembly GCF_027925725.1. Lineage (NCBI taxonomy): Bacteria > Bacillati > Actinomycetota > Actinomycetes > Micromonosporales > Micromonosporaceae > Micromonospora > Micromonospora sp. AKA38. Next base: position 988,989 of record NZ_BNEI01000002.1, read on the forward strand.
AACGGCTTCACCGCCGAGGTGACGGTCAAGAACACCGGCAACAGCACGATCAACGGCTGGACGCTCAACTACAACCTGCCCTCCGGGCAGAACGTCACCAGCGCGTGGAACGCCACCGTGTCGCAGAGCGGCTCGGCGGTGACCGCGCGCAACGTCGACTACAACGGCACGCTGGCCCCCGGCGCGTCGACCAACTTCGGCTACCAGGCGACGCTGAACGGCAGCTTCTCCGCGCCGAGCAGCTTCACCCTCAACGGAACCGCCTGCGCCCGAGGCTGACCACCGCGACACGAGGGGGCGCGGTCCGCACCGGACCGCGCCCCCTTCCGCGTACGCGGCGTCAGCCGCCCAGCGCGTCGATGTCGCGCATCTCCTCGGCGGTCAGCGAGAACCCGAACACGTCGGCGTTGGCCCGGATCCGCTCCGGCGTGACCGACTTCGGGATCACCACGATCTCGTGGTCGATGTGCCAACGCAGCACCACCTGGGCCGGCGAGACGTCGTGCGCCTGGGCGATGCGCGCCAGCACCGGGTCGGACAGGTCGCTGGTCTTGAACGGGCTGTAGCCCTCCAGCACCACGCCCCGGTCCCGGTGGGCGGCGTGCGTCTGCCGGTCGTACAGCGACGGGCTCCACCGGATCTGGTTGACCGCGGGCGTCTCCTCGGTGGCCTGGATCAGCTCGTCGAGCTGCGCGGTCGAGTAGTTGCTCACCCCGACGGCGCGGGCCAGGTTCTCGTCCCGGGCGGCCAGCATCTCCCGCCAGACCGGGATGCTGTCGCCGGGCGCGGACGGCGGCCAGTGCACCAGCCACAGGTCGACGTACTCGGTGCCCAGCGCCGCCAGGCTCGCCTCGATGGTCTCCCGTTCCCGGCCCACCCGGTCCGGCGGCAGCTTCGTGGTGATGAACAGGTCCTCGCGGCGCAGCCCGCTCTCCGCGACTGCGCGCCCGACCTCCTTCTCGTTGCCGTACATCGTGGCGGTGTCGAGGTGCCGGTAGCCGGCGTCCAGCGCGGCGAGCACGGCCTGGTAGCCGTCCTCGCCGGTGGCCTGCCAGGTGCCGAAGCCGAGGAGCGGGATCCGGACGTCGCCGGGAAGCAGAAGGGTGGGCTGGTCGAGGTCCATGTCGACGGTTCTACCCCGCAACGCCGTCGCCATGCCGGCGCGCGCGCCGGGTATGCCGGAGAATACGGCTGTGGCGGACCGGCTGGAGGAGTACCGGCGGAAGCGGGACGCGGCGCGTACCCCGGAGCCGGTGCCCGAGCGGCCCCCGGCGCGGAAGCGGGCCGCGCGGCGCGCGCCCCGCTTCGTCATCCAGCAGCACCACGCCCGCAGCCTGCACTGGGACCTGCGGCTGGAGCACGACGGCGTGCTGGCCTCCTGGGCGGTGCCGCGCGGCCTGCCCCGCGACCCGGGCCGCAACCACCTCGCCGTGCACACCGAGGACCACCCGATGGAATACCTGACGTTCCACGGCGAGATCCCGGCCGGCGAGTACGGCGGCGGGCGGATGACCGTGCACGACACCGGCACCTACCGCGCCGAGAAGTGGCGCGACGACGAGGTGATCGTGGTGCTCGACGGCGCGCGCACCAAGGGCCGGTACGTCCTGTTCGCCACCGGCGGCCGGGGTCGGGACTGGATGGTCCGCCGCACCGACCCGGCGCCGGCGGGTTGGACGCCGATGCCCGAGCTGGTCCGCCCGATGCGCGCCACCGAGGGCGGCCGGCTGCCGCGCGACGCCGCCGCCTGGGGGTACGAGCCGCGCTGGGCGGGCGTGCGGGCGATGGCGTACGTCTCCGGCGGCCGGCTCCGGCTGCTCGACGGCGACGACACGGAGATCACCGGCGACCACCCCTGGCTGCGGGCCATGGCCGAGGAGCTGGCCCCCACCGAGGTGGTGCTGGACGGGGTGCTGGTGCGCATCGACCCGGCCGGGCGGGTCAAGCCGCCCAGCCGGCGCGACGGTCAGTTCCTCGCCGTCGACCTGCTCTGGCTGGAGGGCGTGTCCAGCCTCGACGTGCCGTACGCGCAACGCCGCGACCTGCTCGACGGTCTGGCGCTCGCCGGCCCGCACTGGCAGACTCCGCCGTGGTTCCCGGGTGTCGGCGCGGACGCCCTGCGGGCCGCCCGAGAGCAGCGGCTCCCCGGAGTGGTGGCGAAGCGCCTCGACTCCCCGTACGAGCCGGGCCGGCGCAGCCGGCACTGGCTGAGCATCGACGCGAGCTGAGGACCACCGTGCACCTGACGCACCTGGAGTGCCCGCGCTGCGGCCTGGAACACCCGGCCGACAAGCTGCAGAACCTGTGCGACTGCGGGTCCCCGCTGCTGGCCCGCTACGACCTGGCCGCGGTGGCCGCCACCGTGACGCCGGAGCAGTTCGGGCTCCGCCCGGCCGACCTGTGGCGTTACCGGGAACTGCTGCCGGTGGCCGATCCGCGGTTCGTCACCACGCTGGGCGAGGGCTGGACGCCGATGTGGCACGCCCGGGCGTACGGCCACGAGATCGGCGTGGCGGAGCTGATCGTCAAGGACGAGGGGCTCACCCCGACCGGGTCGTTCAAGGCGCGCGGCGCGGCGGTCGGCGTGAGCCGGGCGAAGGAGCTGGGCGTCGAGCGGATCGCCATGCCGACCAACGGCAACGCGGGCGCGGCCTGGGCGACGTACGCGGCCCGGGCCGGGATGGGCGCGACGATCGCCATGCCGCTGGCCGCGCCGACCATCTGCCGCCAGGAGTGCCTCGCCGCCGGCGCGGACCTGCGACTGGTCGACGGGCTGATCAACGATGCCGGCCGGGAGATCGCCGCGCTGGTCGCCGCCTCCGGCGGGCGGATCTTCGACGCCGGCACGCTGCGCGAGCCGTACCGCCTCGAGGGCAAGAAGACCATGGGGTACGAGATCGTCGAGCAGCTCGGCTGGCAGGTGCCCGACGTCATCATCTACCCCACCGGCGGCGGCGTCGGGCTGATCGGCATCCACAAGGCGCTGCACGAGCTGCGCGAGCTGGGCTGGGTCGAGGACAAGCTGCCCCGGCTGGTGGCCGTGCAGTCCACCGGCTGCGCGCCGATCGTGCGGGCGTTCGCGGCCGGCGAGGCGCGCGCCACCCCGTGGCGGGACGCGCACACGCTCGCGTTCGGCATCACCGTGCCGGCCCCGCTCGGCGACGAGCTGATCCTCGCCGCGTTGCGGGACAGCGCCGGCACCGCGATCGCGGTGGACGACGCGGAGATCGTCGCCGACCTGCGCGACTTCGCCGCCCGGGAGGGGCTGCTGCTGTGCCCGGAGGGCGCGGCCTGCCTGACCGCCGCCCGGCACCTGCGCGCCGGCGGCTGGATCCGCCCCAACGAGCGCGTCGTCGTCCTCAACACCGGCGCCGGCATCAAATACCCCGGCCTGGTGCAAGGCGGGGCCCCTTCTTAACGCTTCAGGTATAGGAGGGGCCCCTTCTCACCAGTCAGGACGTGGGCGGCTCGTCCTCGCCGGCCTCCTCGGCGGCGTCCGCCTCCTCCTTCGTCTTGTGCACCGCGCCGTCGGCGTGCTCCGGCGGGCCGTAGACGGTGTAGAGCACCAACGGGTTGGGCCCGGTGTTGACGAAGTTGTGCTTCGTGCCGGACGGCACGACCACCAGGTCGCCGGCGACGACCTCCTTCTTCTCGCCGGCCACCCGCGCCTCACCGGTGCCGCTGACGAACGTGAGGATCTGGTCGATGCCCTCGTGGACCTCCTCGCCGATCTCGCCGCCCGGCGGGATGGTCATGATGACCAGTTGGGTGTGCTCCCCGGTCCAGAGCACGCGGCGGAAGTCGGGACTCTTCTCGGCGACGGTCGCGATCGTGAAATGCTCCATGGCCCGCTCATACCCCGTTCGTGTGCCCAGCACGCCGGGACTGGCAGATGGTGGAATTCCCCACGCCGGTCAGGTTTGGACCCCCGCCGGACGGGCATCAGCAGTCGACAAGACCGGTTGCGAGCTGGGCCGGTCGAGCCAGGTCCCCGCTGACGTACCGCCGTACGGCTGCGACGGTGGGAGACGGCCAGAGCGCGGCGACGTGACGACCGGACGGTCGTGCGGCGCCGTGCGCTCGTGTCCGGCCCGCTCAGGCGAGCACAGCCAGGTGGAACGGCCGATCCGCGTGCCCGCTCGCGGCGTGCGTCTCGACGAAGACCGCGTTGGCGATGCCAACCCGGGGGGCCACCGTGATGACGCCCTGCTGGGCGAGCCCGCCCCCGCTGGCGGGGCCGACGGTCCCGACGTAGGCCGCCCCGGCGACGTCCTGGTCGAACGCCACCTGGTACATCCCGGCGGCGAGCCGGGTGGCCGAGGTGGCGCCCAGGCCGCGGACCAGCGTGCCGTTCGCGTCGACGACGGCGAACAACACCCGGGCGGTCGGCGGCAGCCCGGCCGACGAGCACGAGTCGATCTGCGCGTCGACGTACGCGGCCTCCCGCGCGCTCGGGGTGGGCTGGCCGGTCGCTCCCCTCCTCGATCTGGGGCTGGACATGGTGGTCCTCTCTCCCACCGGTACGCCGGCAGGAGGCGTTCGTGATGCGTCGGGCGATCAGCGGCGATCACTCCCCCTGCTCCTCGAAGCTATGTCGCCCCACCGCCCACCAACCACCGACAGCGCTGTCCGATCTTGGACAGTCAACGGCTCTGAGCTGCGAATACTCAGTCCTCCGGGTCCCGTGTCGGCACTCCGCCCCGGCAGCGCAGCCGCACCTCGTACTCCCGACCACCGCCCACGAAGCGGACCTCGACGTGATCGTCGGGCCCCCGGTCGGCGTCCTTCGTCAGGTACCCGGGCGCCGGGGACGACGCCACCACGCGCACGCCGCCCGGCCCGCACTCGGCGAGCACGCTGCCGCCGTCCGTCACGAAGCCCCGCTGGGCGCCGGTCGGCGTCGCGGCGCCGGACCGCGTCCCGGTCGGCGTCGCGACCGGGCTCACGCTCGTCGCGCCACCCGCCCCCGGATCGGGTACGGCGAGCGCGCGGGCGACGTCCCGCTCGGTACGCACCCCGCCCGCGGTGCCGGTGATGCCCGCGCCGGCCAGGTCGACGGCGGCCAGCCCGACGAGCGTGGCCGCCACGGTCGTGGCCAGCCAGCCGGTGACGGCGAGGAGGGTACGGCGATCCATGCCCCGAGTCTGCCCCGCGCCGGGTCGGGCCGGTCGTAGGGCGACGCTAAGGTCCGGTTAACGGACCCCGTCGCCGGCCCGCCGAACGGCTACCCTCCCTTGCGTGGCGCGCCTGCTGCTCATCGAGGACGACCTGACCATCCGCACTCCGCTGCTGCGCGCCCTCCGGGAGTACGGGCACGCCGTCGCCGCGGCGTCGACCGCCCTGGGTGGGCTGCGTGACGCCCTGGACGACCGGCCCGACCTGGTCGTGCTCGACCTCGGGCTGCCCGATCTGGACGGCGCCGAGCTGCTGCGGATGCTGCGCGCGGTCAGCCCGGTGCCGGTCGTGGTGGCGACCGCCCGCGACGACGAGGTGGAGATCGTGCGCCTGCTCGACGCCGGCGCGGACGACTACCTGGTGAAGCCGTTCACCGCCGCGCAACTGGACGCGCGGATCCGCGCGGTGCTGCGCCGCTCGGCCGGCGACGGCGCGACGGAAGCGGCGCTGGTGCTCGGCGGGCTACGCATCGACAGGCGGTCCCGGCAGGTCACGCTGGACGGCACGCCGGTGGAGCTGACCCCACGCGAGTTTGACCTGCTGCACCACCTCGCCGGCCGCCCCGGGCAGGTCGTCACGAAGCGGGAACTGCTCACCGAGGTCTGGCGGATCCCGTACGGCGGCGCCGACAAGACGGTCGACGTGCACCTGTCCTGGCTGCGCCGCAAGCTCGGCGAGAGCGCCCAGGCGCCCCGCTACCTGCACACGGTGCGCGGCGTGGGGGTACGACTCGACGTGCCGGAGCAGGACCGGTGAGGCGCCGGCTGACCCTGCTGGTCGCGGCCGTCGGGGTGCTCGTCATGGTCGCGTTCCTGGTGCCGCTGGCCGTGCTGGTGCGCACCGTCGCCGCGGACCGCGCGACCGCCCGGGCCACCGCCGACGTGCAGCTCCTGGTCACCGTGGTCGGCACCGCCACGCCGGAGACCGTCCGGCTGACCGCGGACCAGCTCGCCGTCGACACCGGCCGCGAGGTGAGCGTCTTCCTCGCCGACGGCACGGTGCTCGGCGCGCCGGCGCCGCGTACCCCGGCGGTCACGCTGGCCGCCCGGGGGCAGAGCCTGACCGTCGAGTCCGCCGCCGGGCGGGAGGTGGTGGTCGCGGTGCAGGGCCGCCCGGAGGGGACCGGGGTGATCCGTACGCTGGTCCCCCGCGCCGAGCTGACCGCCGGGGTGACCCGCGCCTGGCTGGTGTTGGCGCTGCTCGGCGCGCTGCTCGTGCTGGTCGGCCTGGTGGTCGCCGACCGGCTGGCCGGCACGCTGGTCCGGCCGATCACGGCGTTGTCCGCCGTCTCGCACCGGCTCGCCAACGCGGAGCTGGACGCGCGTGTCGAACCGGCCGGGCCGGCCGAGTTGCGCGAGGTGGCGGGCGCGTTGAACCACCTGGCCGAGCGGATCCAGATCCTGCTGCGCGAGGAACGCGAACAGGTGGCCGACCTGTCCCACCGGCTGCGTACCCCGTTGACGGCGCTGCGGCTGGAGGCCGAGTCGTTGCGCGACCCGGACGACGCGGCCCGGCTGACCGCGGCGGCGGACGGGCTGGAGCGGGCGGTGACCGGGGTGATCCAACGGGCCCGGTGGCGCAGCGGCACGGCGGCCACCGGCGGGGGCTGCGACGCGGCCACCGTGGTCGGCGAGCGGGTGACGTTCTGGTCGGTGCTCGCGGAGGACACCGGCCGGACCGTGACGCTCGACCTCGACCCCGGCCCGCTACCGGTGCGGCTGAGCGGCGACGAGCTGGCCGCCGCCGTGGACGCGTTGCTGGGCAACGTCTTCGCCCACACGCCCGACGGCACCCCGTTCACGGTGCGGCTCGCGGCGGAGCCGGACCGGGTGGCGCTCACCGTGGCCGACGCCGGCCCGGGGTTGCCGCCCGGCCCGGTGCGACGCGGCGCCAGCCGGGCCGGGTCGACCGGGCTCGGTCTGGACATCGCCGAGCGGGCCGCCCGCGCGAGCGGCGGTGGGCTGGAGTTGTCGGCCGCCGCCGGTGGCGGGGCCCGGGTGGTGCTCCGGCTCGGTGCCGCGCCGTCTGCCTGACGGCCCCGCGCCCTACTCCGGCTCCCACTCGACGAGCTTGTCGAACAGGCCCCGGTCACCGTCGATCTTCAGCGCGTCCAGCGGGATGCGGCCGTAGAAGGACAGGACCAGGTCGCCGGCCGTGCCGTGGGCGGCGGCGTCGGCCGGGCCCGCGCCACCGGCCGGATCGGGCAGGCGGGCGGCCGTCACCCCGTCGGCGGAGAGCGACTGACGCCAGGAGCGGCCCTCGGTGCTGTGGTAGTCGACGGAGGCGGGCCCGTGCGGCCAGCCGGCCGTGGTGGTGCAGCAGGTGAACAGGAACTCCTCCACCCCGTCGAGTGCCACCTCGACCGGCAGCGGCTGCGCGTCGCCCACGGTGAGCTGGGCGTCGTAGGTGTGCACCGCGACCTCCTGGAGCTGGTGCCGGGCGACCGCACCACAGGTCGACGGCGACTGCGACGTCCCCCACCAGGTCCAGCAGCCGCGGTCCGGGCCGGCCGCCCGCAGCGCGTCCAGGAGCTGCCGCGTCGACGTGGCCAGCCAGTCCAGCAGCGCGGCCCGCTCCCGGGGCGCGGGCGGGCCGGCCGGCACCACCTTGGCCGGGGCACCCGGCCCGGCGGCCACCGTGGCGGCCCAGGATCGGCGCCCCTCGCCCAGGTGCCGGGCCAGGTCGAACAGCGTCCACTCCGGACAGGTCGGCACCTGGACGTCCAGGTCGGGCGCGGCGGCGACCGCCGCCCGGAACGCGGTCGACCGTTCGTCGATCAACCGCAGCAGCTCGGGAAACTCCAACGTCTCGGACACCCCGGCTGTCTACCACCGTGCTCCGGCGACGGACAGCGATTTTCCCGGCCGACGACGATCACACGCCTTAACCCGGCGTTGTCTGTCGGCTAGCGCGGCCCCGACCGTCCGGCGCGCAGTCTCGACGACACGAACCGAGGAAAGGTGGCAACCATGCGACGTACCTCCCTGATGCTGGCGGCGGCCGGTGGAGTCGCCGTGCTGGCGGTGACCGGCGCGGCGCTCGGCACGACCGCGGCGGACCGGTCGACCGGCCGCACCGCCCCGGCCGCCGTGACCGTCGAGGACAACCCGGCCCGGACCGGCACGGGCGGCGAGGACAACCCGGCCCGGTCGGCGACCGGCGGCGGGGACGACCGGGCCCGCCGGGGCACGGCCGACGACGACCGCGCCCCGGCGGGCACCGGTCGGGAGGACGACCCGGCCCGCCGGGGCACGGACGACGACGCGGGTCCGGCGCGGGCGGCCGGCGGCACGGTGAGCCGGCAGCGCGCCGCCGAGGTGGCGCTGGCCCGCACCGGGGGTGGCCGGGTCACCGAGATCGAGGCGGAGACCGAGCACGGCCGTCCGGCGTGGAGCGTCAAGGTCACCCGCGACGGCTGGCGTCACGAGGTCAAGGTCGACCGGGCGACCGGCGTCGTGCTGGAGGCCGAGCGGCAGCGGGCCGGCACGGACGACCGGGGTGGACGCGACGACCGGGGTGGACGCGACGACCACGGTTCGCACGACCGGGACGACGACCACGGTCGCCACGGCGACGACGACTGAACGCCGGCCGGGGCCGGGTGCGGAGCGGATCCGCGCCCGGCCCCGCCGTGGTCACCGCAGCGTGCAACTCACCTCTGTCGGCGGCTGGTTGTCGCCGGAGACGACCAGACCCCAACTGGTGGTGCCGCCGGCCGGCAGCGCACCGTTCCAGGACGCGTTCGTCGCGGTCACCCGCGCGCCGGACTGCGTCGCGCCGGCGTTCCAGGCGTTCACCAGCCGCTGCCCACCGGCGAAGGCGACCTCACTGCGCCAGCCGGTGGCGGCGGACGTGCCGGTGTTGCGGACCGTCACCTCGGCCTGGAAGCCGCCGGCCCACGCGCCGGTGACCGTCCAGGCCGCCGCGCACCCCGATCCGGTCGGCGACCCGGTCGGGCTCGGCGACCCGGTCGGGCTCGGCGACGCGGTCGGACTCGGCGACGCGGTCGGACTCGGCGACCCGCTCGGCGGGGCCGACGGGCCGTCCGACGTGGTGTAGCTGACCGGCGTGTACGCGGCGGAGCAGGTGCCGCCGCACGAGGCCGGCAGCGCGAACCGGTACACCCGGCCGCCGCCCACCAGCGCGCCGGTGACGTCCCGCACCCGGATCTGGAAGTCGACGCCGCCGGCGGTGGTGGCGCCGAGCACGTACGACTGGCCCATGTCGCTGTTCATGGTGGCGGCCCGCCACACCCCGTCGGCCAGGTACTCCACCCCGTGGATGCCGTTGGGCAGGTGGGAGACCGCGATGGCCGGCCAGTACCGCTGGGCGCCGCGCAGGAACGCGATCCGGAGGTCGCCGGAGTAGCCGGGCGCCGGCACGAACGACCAGGAGACCTGCCGGTTGTTCCAGTGGCTCGGATAGAGGTCACCGACCGGGACACCGCCGCGCGCGAAGCGGTTCAGCGAGGCGGTGGACAGGTCCAGATGGTTCCGGTCGTCCCGGCACCAGGCGTTGCCGTCGCCGCAGGAGTCGGCGACCACCATGGTCAGGGTGGCGCCGTTGTAGCCGTCGGCGACCCAGGAGCCGTTGCGGCAGAACGGCTGCCCGGGCGCGCCGTCGTTGGTGCCGGTACACCGGTCCCCGATGGTCACCCGGACGAACCGGCCGCAGTTGAGGCCGTTGTTCCACAGCCCGATCCGGCTCGCCTGGTCCGGTGGCAGCGGCCGGACCGGATAGGACGTGTAGTCGCCGGGCAGGTCGTAGACGTTGAGCGCGACGAAGTCCGGCGAGTCCAGTTCGGACTGCGGCAGGCCACAGCCGCCGTACGGGGAGCCGAGGCCGTCGAAGTGGGTGGCGTTGCCGGTCACCGGCGCGGGCGGGTCGTCGACCGCGAGCGCGGGCAGTTGACCGGCGACGAGCAGCGCGGCCGCGGCGGCGGTCAGGGCCGCGCCGAGCCGGAGGCGGGACTGCGGGGTCATGGGGTGGCCTTCCGGGCGGGCCGACCCGGGCACGGGGCGGCTCAGGGGTGGTCATGGTTGCCCGTCCATGCCCGGCCGTGCCCGCGGAGACCATGCCACCACCGTGCCCTCCGCCGTGTCAACGGGGACGCTGACCACCCGGAAGGAGGTGGTGACGGAGAGCAATCGAACCGCTACATTGAAGTATGGTGTCCGCACCCGGCGGCTGGCCGCCGGACCCGGTCTACCGTCCCGTGCTGGCCGGCCGACGGGGCGAGTTGGAGGCCCTGGCCCACCTCGACGACACCGCCGCCGCGCTGCTCGCCCCGATCGTCGACGTGCCGGCGGACGAGCCGGACCCGGTGGCGGCGCTGCGACGGCTGCCCACCACGCTCCTGCCGGCCGTCGACGTGTCGGCGCTGCCGGACACCCCGGAACACGACCCGGTCCACTGGGGCGTACCCCTGATGCCGGTGATCGGGCTCGCGGAGAGTGACCGGCGGCTGGGCGCGCACGGCGCGGCGGCCCGGGCCGGGGCGGGCCGGGCGGTGGTCCGGCTGCGGATCGGGCCGGACCGGGTCGGCCCGGACCGGGTCGGCCCGGACGCCGCCACCGCCGCGGCGGAACGGGTGTGGCGGTCCACCGGGCTGGTGCCGGAGCAGTGCGACCTGCTGCTGGACGCGGGCGACGTGTGCTGCCTGGCCGACGTCCGGCTGGCCGAGCCACGGGTGCGACGCGCGGCGGAGTGGGCCCGGCGGCACGCCTGGCGCACGGTCACCGTGGCGGCGGGCGGGATGCCACCGGCGCTGTCCCGGCTCCCGGTCGACGAGCCGGTACGCCTGGACCGCTACGACTGGTTGCTCTGGCAACGCCTGGCCGACCTGCGACTGGGTTACGCCGACTATGGGGTGGGCTGCGCGGCACGCGACGCGGACGCGCCCGGCGACCGGCTGCCGACGCTGCGGTGGGCGGACCACGGCGCGTGGTGGATCTACCGCTGGTGCCGGCGGGGTGGCCGGGGCGACGAGCGCCTCGCCGACCTGTGCCGCACGCTGGTCGCCGCCCCGCACTGGCCGGCGGCCGGGTCGGGCTTCTCCTGGGGCGACCACGAGGTGTTGCGCCGGGCCCGGCGCGGCGCGGGTGCGGGCTCGCCGGCCAACTGGATCGCCTGGAGCACGTCACACCACCTGGCCCACGTGCTGGCCGCGCTGGTCCGACCGGACCGGGAGCAGCGCGGCGGTTCGTGGCGGCCCGGCCAGGACGCGCCGGAGTGGGGGCGCGCCGGCCGGCCGCAGCGCGGCGGGGAGGCCCGCCGCGCCGGCTGAGTCACTCCTTCTCGGTGAAACCGAACTGGACCACGCCCTCCTCGTCCACCACCGCGTCGACCGAGGTGTCGTCGAGCAGCTCGGCGGCGTCCGGGTCCAGGAAGATCCGCGCACCCTGGTCGTCCACCACCTGGTCGCCCTGCACGGGCGCCGGGACCAGCTCGATGGAGAGCGCGCCGGCCTCGGTGTCGGCGGCGATGCGCAGCCCACCCGCGTCGGCCACGTCCTGCTGGGCGGCGAGGTCACGGATCACCAGGACGGCGTTGTCGGTCATGGTCAGCATGGCGGAACTCCTCATGGCTGGTTTCTCGGATTCGCGGGCGACTCGGCCCACGCGGTCGGCTCGCGACCCGGAAGCGGACGAAACGCTGCTTCGCCGCAATACAGGGGGCGGTCGGACAGCCCCTCACCACCCACCGTGCCCGCTGCCGGCGGATCCGTCAAATAGAGCCGGGTGAACGGGCCTGAGCAGCGGTTTCTCCTCCGATCCGCCGGGCGGCTCCCTATGCTCGGGGCATGGACGACCCGCGCAGGTACGTCGCCGAGTTCCTCGGCTCGCTGCTGCTGATCTTCTTCGGCGTGGGCAGCGCCGTCTTCGCCCGGGTCTCCGGTGGCGTGGTGGTGGTCGCCCTGGCATTCGGCTTCACCATGCTGGCGCTGGTCTACACGATGGGGCCGCTCTCCGGCAGCCACATCAACCCGGCGGTGACCCTGGGCGTGCTGCTCTCCGGGAAGATCTCCCCGGTGGGGGCGGTGCTGTACTGGGTCGCGCAGTTCGTCGGCGCCACCGTCGCCGCGTTCGTGATCTGGGCGCTCACCAGGTGGGGTGACGTGGCCGACCAGACCGGCGCGCTCGGCACCAACGGGTACGGCGCGCACATCAACCTGGGCGGCGCCGCCGTGCTGGAGACGGTGCTGACGTTCCTCTTCGTCCTGGTGGTGCTGGTGGTGACCGGGCGGGGTGAGCACGCCGCGTTCGCCGGGGTGCCGATCGGTCTCGCCCTGGCCGCCGCGCACCTGGTCGGCCTCACGCTGGACGGCACCTCGGTCAACCCGGCGCGGTCGTTCGGTCCGGCCCTGTTCCAGGGCGGCACCGCGCTGCGCCAACTCTGGGTCTTCATCGTCTTCCCGCTGCTGGGCGGCGCACTCGCCGCCCTGGTCGCACCGCTCCTCCTGCCCCGGGACGCGAGCGGGCCGGAGGCTTCGCAGCGGATGGGCACGCCGCGGACCTGAGTTCGGCAATAACCTTTCGCTCCGGGCTCTTTCCCGCAGGAAAGCACCATGGCAGCATCTGCACATGCATCGTCGTCTCTTTCCCCGGGCGCTCGCGGCGCTGGTGCTGGTCGCCACCGCGGCCACCGCCGGCACCACCACCGCCACGGCCGACGCGCCCACCCCGGCGCAGACCCGGCTGCACGCGACCATCGACGCGATCCTCGCGGACAGCCGGCTGGACGGTGCGCAGGCGGGCGTGGTCGTGGTCGACACCACCACCGGCCGCACGCTCTACGACCGCAACGGGACCCGCCGGCTCGTCCCCGCCTCCAATACCAAGCTGCTCACCTCGACGGCGGCGATGGAACTGCTCGGCCCGGGGCACCGCTTCACCACCGACGTCAGCGCCGCCGGGCCGCGCCGCGCCGGGCTGCTCTCCGGCGACCTCTACCTGCGCGGCGGCGGCGACCCGACCATGCTCGCGGCGGACTACGACCGGCTCGCCGCGCAGGTCGCCGCCGCCGGCGTACGGGTGGTGACCGGCGACCTGGTCGCCGACGACACCCGCTACGACCGCACCCGGCTCGGTCCGGACTGGACCTGGGACGACGAGCCCTACTACTACGCCGCGCAGGTGTCCGCGCTGACCGTCGCGCCGGACACCGACTACGACGCCGGCACCGTGATCGTCGACGTCGCGCCGGGCGCGCGGGCCGGAGTCCGGCCGAAGGTCTCGATGACCCCGGACAACGGCTGGCTGCACATCGACAACCGGGCCGAGACGGTCACCGGCGGCGAGACCACCGTCTCCATCGAGCGGGAGCACGGGAGCAACACCGTCGTGGTGACCGGCCAGATCGCGGTCGGCCAGGCCGCCGAGAGCGACTGGGTGACGGTCTGGGAACCGACCGGGTACGCCGCCGACGTCTTCCGGTCCGCGTTGCGCCGGCACGGCGTACGGGTCCTCGGCCGGACCGTGCTCGGCACGGCCACCCCGGACACCGCCCGGCCGCTGGCGCGGCACGACTCGATGCCGCTGGCCGACCTCATGGTGCCGTTCCTCAAGCTCTCCAACAACGGGCACGCCGAGGTGCTCACCAAGGAGCTGGGCCGGATGCTCTCCGGCTCCGGCACCTGGGCCGCCGGCCTGGCCGCGATCGGTGAGTACGTCGGCGACGCCGGAATGGACACCGGCACACTGCGCCAGCGTGACGGCTCCGGTCTGTCCCGACGCAACCTGATCCCGCCCGCCCAGTTCGTGACGCTGCTCTCCGCGGTGCGCGCCGAGCCCTGGTTCGACACCTGGTACGCCGCGCTGCCGGTGGCCGGCAACACCGACCGGCTCGTCGGCGGGACGCTGCGCAGCCGGATGACGGGCACCGCCGCCGCGAACAACGTGCACGCCAAGACCGGCAGCCTGACCGGCGCGTCCGGCCTCTCCGGCTACGTCACCGACGCCGACGGCCGGCTGCTGGCCTTCTCGATCGTCCTCAACAACTACCTGACCTCGTCGGTCAAGGGGCTGGAGGACCAGATCGCGATCGCGCTGGCCACGTACACCGAGAAGGAGACGGCGACCGCCCGGCGGACCGTGCCGACCGCACCGGACTCACCACGGGTGCCGGAGGGGCGGGAGTGCTCCTGGGTCAAGCCGGCGTTCTGCTGACCGACTCGCGCCGGCCCGGCGTTCAGGCGCCGGGCCGGTACGGGCGCGGGGCGGCGGCGGGGTCGCCCCGCTCGACCAGCGCGTCGATCTCGGCCGGCGGCAGTCCGCGCAGCGTGAGCACCCGCCGGCCCCAGCGGTGCAACCGGCACGGATGCGGGCTGGCGTCGTTGCGGCAGATGGTCCCGCCCGACCAGGACCGTGGCGCGTGCACCACCACCGCCCGCACCGCGAACTGGACGTCCTCCACCGTCACGTACGGCGGCAACGGGATGTCCCGCAACACACCACGATCGGAGGACTGGCGGGCAGGGGCGAGAGGCGTGGGACGGCTCATCGGTCGAACCTCCACAAAGGATGGACGGACGGGGACCTCGGAAAGGTACGTCGGTCGACCCGGCGCGCGACGGACAAACTGTCCCGACGGTACGCGGATCAGCGCAGCGCGACGGCCTGGAGGCTGACGTTGCCGCACTGCCCGAGGGACTCCTCCACGGTCCAGCTCAGCAACAGCTTCGCACCGCGCGGCGCGCGGAACCGGACGGTGAAGTCGGTGGTCAGCGCGGTGTGCGGGTCCTCCATCCGGAGCGTGCTGACCGGCCCACCGGCGATCCGCACGTCGAGCCGGCCACGGGCCATCCAGAGCCCGGCGTAGAGGTGCACGGTGCGCGACTGCCCGTCGGCGGTCACCGCGAGACGGAAACCGCTGCCCTGTTCGCAGGTGTAGACCCCGGACATGGTGCCGCTGGCCGAAGCCACCGGCACGCCGTCCCGCCAGGCGTACGCCTCCGGGTTGTTGCTGAAGCTCTCCCGCCGGCCCCGGCCGCCCTCGTCCCGGATCGCGCCGGAACCGCCCCGCTTGCGAACCGTCCGGTCGCCGCCCAGCAGCCCCCAGTGGACCCAGTCGACGGTGCCCACGGCGGTGAGGTCGACCGAGGCGGGCACCTCGGCCCGGCTGACCGCGACCGTCGGTGGCGCCATCGTGGACGGTGAGGGGCTCGGGGACGGCGAGGGGCTCGGGGACGGCGGGCGCTGCCGGGGGCGCAGGCCGGGGGTGGCGACCGCGCCGTCGGCTTCGCCCGGCAGCCCGACCCGGCCGGTCGGCGCCACCGGCAGGGCCGCGCTCTCCTCGCGCGGCGCGTCGTGCCGCTCGGTGCCGAGGTAGGCCACCAGCGCCGCCAGGCAGAGGAACGCGGCCAGGCCCTCCAACGCCATCCGCCGCCGGCGCCGCAGTCGGCGCAGCGCGGACCGGGTACGCGGGTGGCCCTCCCGATGCGAGCCGGGGCCGGTTCGCGAACGGTCCTCCTCGCCCACCACACCTCCGCTTCGTCTCACGCGGCGCCGCCGGAAGCGGCCGGAGCGTGACGGGCTTCACGGTGTCACCGCCCGGCCGTTTGCGCCATATGTGAGCCGACGGGCGTTTCCCGTTCGTTACCAAGAGGTAGCAGAACGGACCCGTCGCCGTCCAGCCGAGCGGCGGGTCAGCTTACTGTGATCGCTTCCAGCGACACCCCGTCGTTCTGCCCGCCGGTCACGGCGAGCGCCCGCCAGGTGATCAGCAGCCGCTGGCCGCGAGGCGCCCGGAAGTGGATGACGTACTGGTAGAAGCGGTCGCCCTGGGCCATGGCCACCTCCCGGACGGCCGGATCACCGCCGCCGGAGAGCGAGACGTCGAGCCGGGCCCCGGCCGAGAACACACCGACGAACAGCCGGACGGTCCGCAGGTCCCCGCCGCCGGCCACACCGAGCCTGAAGGCCTTGCCGGCACCGCGCTGGAAGACGCCCGTCCGGTTGCTCTCCTGCCGCACCGTCGGCGTGCCGTCCGTCCAGCTCAGGCCGGACACCCCGGCGTTGTGCTCCAGCCGGTCGCCGCCCGGGTCCTCGATCTCGCCGGTGCCGCGCTGCTTACGCTGGACGCTGTCCGCGCCCGCGCCGCCCCAGTGCCGCCAGTCCCGCGTGCCGAGCAGGGTGAGCGACACCGCCGGCGGCACCGGCTCCTGATCCACCCCGAGCAGCGGGTCGCCGGGCAGCGCCGGGTCGCCGGTCACCGGCACGACCGTCGGGGGCGCCGCCGTCGGCGCCGGTGCCGGCGTCGTCGGCCCGGCGGCCGGCACGGCCCGGCCACGCTCGGGCGGCGTCGGCGACCGGGCGGAGTACGCCAACGCCACCACCGACGCGGTCAGCGCGGCGGTGGCCAGCACGGCTCGCCGACGCCGGCGGCGGGCCCGGGCGGCAGCGACCCGGGTGGCCCCGGCCTCGCTCGCGGGCCGCGCCGTATCCGGGCGGAGAGCGTGCCGCAGCCGGGTCGCGAACGGGCCGGCCAGGCCGGTGAGCCGGGTGCGGAGACTCTCCGGCGCGGTGTGCCGGCCGGCCAGCGCCGGCATCCCGTCCCCGAACGGGTCCCCGTCCACCGCCCGCAGGCCGTCCCGCGCCCGCAGGCCGTCCCGCGCCCGCCGGCCGGCACGCTCCGGCCGGGCCGACGTCTGAGCCGGCACCGGACCGGCCGGCCCTGGCCCAACTGGCCCGAGCCCGCCCGCTTCCGGCCCCGGTCCACCCGCGCCGAGCCCGCCCGGTCCCGAGCCCGGTTCAATCGGACCGAGCCCGTCCGGTCCCGGCCCAACCGGACCGAGCCCAGCCGGCTGGGGCCCGCTCGGCCAGTGCCCAGACGGGGCATGCCCGACCAGCGGGGCCAGCCCAGGCGCGGGCCCGCCGGACGCGGGGCCGAGCGGCGCGGGCACGGTCGGTGCCGGTGCCGGTGCCGGTGCTGGTGCTGGTGCCGGTGCTGGTGCTGGTGCCGGTGCTGGTGCTGGTGCCGCATCGTCGATCGGGGAGACGGCCGGGGCGGCCGGTTCCCACGCGCCGTCGTCCGGCTCGCCGGCGAGGCGACGCGGAGCGGCCGGCGGTTGCGGCGTGGCGACGGGCTCGACCGGCACGGCGGGCAGCCAACCTCCGACCCGCATTCCGGACTGCGTGAGTTCCTCCTCAGCCACCGCCCCTCCCTCGGCCGCCGGAGTCGGCGACCATCACCGCGGCTCGCCGCAGGGCAGGATGACACATGCTTCGATCTCCGAGAAGCGGTCGACACAAACCAATTTCGTCGCTCCCACCCCGGGCGTGTCGGCCGGGAGAAAGGATTCCGTGGGAAGCGATATACCCGTGGGTCATAAATATGACACAGCGGTATGTCGCTTCAGAGGAGTCGTCCTCGACAGGGTGTAACGCACCGTGACGACCGAGGCCCGGACCTCCAACCGGCCGGGCCGGGCGCGTGACGCCGGCCGACAGCGCGACGGCATCGGCGGGGCGGGGCGGTCGGGCGACCACGGAGGCGGGCGGGGCGGCCGGGTCAGCCGACCTGGAAGCCGAGCGCCTGGACCAGTGTCACGGCCTGCTCCACGTCGACCCGCGCCCCGGCCCGTTCCACCGCGGTCGGGTCGAGCGCGGACAGGTCGCTGCCGCGCAGGTCGGCGCGGGTCAGCTTGGCGGCGTGCAACTGGGCTCCGGACAGGTCGACGCCGGTGAGCACCGCGCCGGTCAGGTCGGCGCCGGTCAGGTCGGCCTCGCGCATGCGTACGTCGGTGATCCGGGCGCCGCGCAGGTCGGCGCCGGGCAGCGCGACGAACGACCAGTCGCCGCGGTCGACCCGGAGCGGGCGCAGGTCGCACCGGTCGAAGGTGCTGCCGACCAGCTTGCAGCCGGTGAACTCCGCCTCGAACAGGTTGCAGCGGGTGAACGTGCAACGGGTGAACGCCGAGTCGACGTGTCGGGAGGCGTTGAACGCCACGGTGCCGAAGACGCACTCCGTGAACACCGCACCCCGGCTGACCGCCTCGGTGAGGTCGACGTCGAAGAACTCGCAGCGCACGAAGTGCCGATCGACCAACTCTTCCGCGTACCAGTCCTGCTGGCGGTAGGTGACGTCCTCGACGGGCTCCGGCATGCCGCCGACACTAGTGTGGCCGGCCGACACTTCCGGCTCGCCGTACCGGCGGGTAGGTTCGCGGGGGTGAGCGTCGCAGTCAGCACCGATCCCGGCCGTGTCGGCTTCGATCCCGCCCGACTGGCGCGGATCGACGAGCACTTCGCCCGCTACGTCGACGACGGCCGGCTCGCCGGCTGGCAGGTCGTCGTCACCCGCCGGGGCGAGATCGCCCACTCGTCGACGTACGGGCTGCGCGACCGGGAGGCCGGCACGCCGGTCGAGGCGGACACGCTCTGGCGCATCTACTCGATGACCAAGCCGATCACCTCGGTCGCCGCGATGATGCTCTGGGAGCAGGGCCGGTTCGAGCTGACCGACCCGGTCAGCCGCTGGCTGCCGGAGTTCGCCGACGTCCGGGTCTACGACCGGGGGTCGGTGCTCAAGCCGTACACCCTGCCGGCCACCGAGCCGATCCGGATCTGGCACCTGCTCACCCACACCGCCGGCCTGACGTACGGCTTCGCCCAGGTCTCGGTGGTCGACGGCCTCTACCGGGCGGCCGGCTTCGACCTGGGCGTGCCGGCCGGCGCGGACCTGGCCACGGCCTCGGCCGGCCTGGCCACGCTGCCGCTGCTGTTCCAGCCCGGGACGAGCTGGAACTACGGCGTCTCCACCGACGTGCTGGGCCGTCTGGTCGAGGTGGTCTCCGGGCAGTCCCTGGACGCGTTCTTCGCCGAGCGGATCCTGCGCCCGCTCGGGATGACCGACACCCGCTGGTGGGTGGACGAGGCAGACGCCAAGCGGCTCGCCGCGCTCTACGCCCCGCACCCGGCCACCGGTCAGGCGGTACGCGCCGACGGCATCGGCCGGGCCGCGCTGGCGGCGCCGGGCTGGCACTCCGGCGGCGGCGGGCTGGTCTCCACCGCCGCCGACTACCACCGCTTCACCCAGTTCCTGCTGCGCGGCGGCGAGCTGGACGGGGTGCGCCTGCTCGGCCCCCGCACGGTCCGCTTCATGACCCGCAACCACCTGCCCGGCGGCCGGGACCTCGCCTCGTTCTCCCCGGAGGGGTTCTCCGAGACGGTGCTGGACGGGATCGGCTTCGGACTGGGCTTCGCCGTAGTGCTCGACCCGGTGCCGGCCCGGGTGCCCAGCAGCGTCGGCGAGTTCTACTGGGGCGGCATGGCCAGCACGGCGTTCTGGGTGGACCCGGTGGAGGAGGTCACCGCGCTGCTGTTCACGCAGCTCATGCCGTCGAGCACGTACCCGCTGCGCAGCCAGTTGCGCCAGCTCGTCTACTCCGCGCTGGTCGACTGACCCCCGGCTGAGCGGGCAGAACCGGCCGGGGCCGGCCGGTTCCGGCGGAACGGCACCCGGCCGGCGGCCGGCTGCCTAGCCTGTGAGGCATGAGCGACATCGTCGTGTTCGGCGCCGGTGGGACGGCGGGCTCCCGGATCGCCGCCGAGGCGGCCGAGCGGGGGCACCGGGTCACCGCCGCGGTACGCCGGCCGGAGGCGGTCGGCTACCTGCCCCCGGGCGTACGCACGGTGACCGGCGACGCCACCTCGGCGCGGAGCGTACGCGAGCTGGCCGAGGACGCGGACGTGCTGGTGGTGGCCATCGGCGGAGGCGAGCGTGACCTCTGGCGGGACGCCGCGCGGACGCTCGTGGACACGCTGCGGGGAATGCCCGACCCGCCGCGGGTGATCCACGTCGGCGGCGGCGCGACGCTGCTCACCCCGAGCGGCACCCGGTTCCTGGACGAGCCGGACTTCCCCGCCGAGTACCGCGACTCGGCGCAGGGGCAGGCGGACGCGCTGGCGTTCTACCGTTCCTCGGCCGACGGGGTGACCTGGACGTACGTCTCCCCGCCGCCGTTGGAGTTCCACCCCGGCGAGCGGACCGGGCACTACCGCACCGGCACGGACCACCCGGTGACCGACGCGCAGGGCCGCTCGGTGCTCACCTACGAGGATCTCGCGGTGGCGATCGTCGACGAGATCGAGAACCCCCGGTTCGGCAACGCGCGGTTCACCGCCGCGTACTGATCAGTCGGCGAGCCGGGCCGGGAACCCGCCGGTGGCGATCGGCCCCCAGGACTCGATCGTGACGCGGATCAGCGACTTGCCCTGCGCGACCATGGCCGCCCGGTACTCGTCCCAGTCCGGGTGCTCGCCGGAGATGCTGCGGAAGTAGTCCACCAGCGGCTCCAGCGCCTCGGGCAGGTCGAGCACCTCGGCCACGCCGTCGACCTGCACCCACGGGCCGTTCCAGTCGTCGGAGAGCACGCAGGCGGAGACGCGCGGGTCGCGGCGGATGTTCGTCACCTTGGCCCGCTCCGGATAGGTGGAGATGACCAGCCGGCCCTCGGCGTCGACGCCGCAGGAGACCGGGGACGACTGCGGGCGGCCGTCGGCCCGGGTGGTCATCAGCACGACGCGGTGCCGGGGGCGGAGGAACTCGGTCAGGGCGTCCCGGTCGACCCGGGTGTTGCGCGCGATGCTGCGTGGCATGCCTCGGTTCTACCAGGCCGGCGGCCGGATCTCAGCGCGGGCGGCCGGCGGCCCGGCGCGGGGCGACCTGCTCGGGCACGCGCGGGCGGGCGGTGGGCCGCCAGGCGCGGCCGTTGGCGTAGATCACCCGGAAACCGAGGTACGCGGCGAGCGGCGCCCAGTGCGCCGAGCCCATCCGCAGCTCGGCGGCATTGTGCCGCTGCCCGTTGGCCAGCACGTCGAGCAGCACGGTCTCGAACGCGGCCGACTCGACCCAGTCCACGTCGCGGGTGAAGCCGCAGATCAGCGCCGCGCCGGTGACCTCGAGGAAGCCGCGCAGCGTGGCGTCGGAGGCACGCAGCACCGAGCAGCTGCCGAAGTAGAGGCGACGCCCGTCGGCGCGGCCGGCCATCCGCTCCGCCACGTCGGACAGCTCGACCGAGTCCCAGTCGGTGAGGCAGAGCCGGCTCGGCTCGCCGTGCATGGCGAAGAACCCGACGCGATGGTCCGCGTACTGCTTGAGCAGCCAGCGGTCGAGGAAGTAGAACAGCTCGTCCCGGGTGGCGGCGTCCTTGTGGATGTAGCGGATCCGGTTCAGTCGTTCGAGCAGTTCGAGCGTGGGCAGGACGGAGCCGCGCTCGTTGAGGTCGCGGTGCCACTGCCCCTCGACGCAGAACACGCCGCCACGCGCCATCGCCCACCTCCCCTGCCCGCGGGGCTCGCCCGCCCGGGGGTCGATCCGGGCCCGGGAGCAGACGTTACCGCTCCCCTCCGACCATGACCGAATGTGAGAACAATTTCCGCTAATCACCACGAAGAGGCCCGCCGAATGTCACGGTGAGAAGGACGGGACGCGGTGGTCGATGTGCCGTCCCGACCCCATTTCCACTCTGATCGGGAGGACTCCTGTGCGCGTCAACACCCTGAAGCGGGCGGCCGTCGCGTTCGCGCTGGCCCTGCCCGGGGCGGCGGTCGCGACGGTCGTCGCCGCACCGGCGGCCCACGCCGACGGTTGCTACACCTGGCCCCGCACCTTGTCGCAGGGGCGCTCGGGCGAGGACGTCCGGCAGCTCCAGATCCGGGTGGCCGGCTGGGCCGGGTACGCCGGCATCGTCCGGGTCGACGGCCGGTACGGCCCGGAGACGACCGCCGCGGTCAAGCGTTTCCAGTCCGCGTACGGACTGCGGGCCGACGGCGTCGCCGGGCCGCGGACCTTCGCCAAGATCTACGACCTCCAGGACAACGACTGCACCCCGAAGCACTTCAGCTACGCCGAGCTGGACAACGGCTGCGGCAAGGGCGGGTGGAGCGGGGGTCCGCTCTCGTCGTCCGCCACCCGGGAGAACGCGGTACGCACCATGTGGAAGCTGGAGGCGCTGCGGCGCAGCCTCGGCGACAAGCCGCTCTACGTCACCAGCGGATTCCGCAGCATCGCCTGCAACCGGCAGGTCGGCGGCGCCACCGACAGCCAGCACCTGTACGGCAACGCGGCCGACCTGACCTCGCGGGACCGGACCCTCTGCGAGATCGCCCGGTCGGCCCGGGACCAGGGCTTCAGTGGCATCTACGGCCCCGGCTACCCGGATCACGACGACCACACGCACGTGGACTCGCGCCGGGAGAACACCCGGGACAAGTCGACGAACACCACCGACTGGTCGGCCCCGGACTGCGGAATCAACTGATCCGGACGCACGACGGCCCGACGCGGGGGGTGGGGGCGCCCCGCGTCGGGCGCGCCGGCCGTGACCCGTACCCGGGGTCAGCTCGCCCGGGGCCAGCGCGGCCGGGCCGCGGGGGCCGGCCGTGCGGCGCCGGGCCGCAGGCCGGGCCGCACCGGCGGCGCGACAACCCGCGGGACCGGGCCACGCGCCTGGCCGGCGACCGGACGGGCGGCCGGGGCCGCGCCCGGCCGGGCCGCCTGACCCGCGCCCGGCCGGGCAGTCTGCGCCGTGCCCGGGCGGGCCGCCTGGACGGCCGGTCGGGCCGCCGACGGGCCGGTCAGCACGAACGGGAAGGGCACGTGCACGAACGGGTTGCCGTGCCGGATCAGCGCGTCGATCTGGCGCTCGTTGAGGCCGTGTGTCGCCAGCACCCGGCGCCCCCAACGGTGCAACCGGCAGGGGAACGCCGCCCCGTCGTTGCGGCACTTCGGCCCCGCGGGCCACTCCTCGGCGGCGTGCACCACCACCGCCCGGACCGCGATGCGGACGTCCTCGGGTGTCAACGGCGCCGGCATCGGCACCTCGCCCAGGACCTTGTCGATGGGATCCGTCGACTGCTCACCAACACGCACGGCAGGCCTCCCGCAGCTCGGCAGCGGTGCGGCGGACCGGCCGCACCACATCCTCGCCCACTGGTACGGCCGGACACCGGCGACAGTTCAATCCCGCCACGCGGTGAGCAGTTCCTCCGGCCCGAGGACGGTGACGCCGTCGACGGCGCGCCCACTGCGGACCACCGCGACGGTCGGGGTGTCTTCGTCCGCGCCGGGGAGGCGTGCCCGATGGTGAAGCAGCCGGCCCAGGTCGTGGGCGTCGAACGCCGCCTGTTCCAGCCACTTGATCGAGCCAACGAACGTGATGCGCCTGGCCACCGGAGCACGGTCGGCACCGACGAGGTCGATCTCGGGATCGTTGGTACGTGTCCAGTAACCGTTCACCACGGCCGTGTCGGCCGGAAGATGGCCGGACGGCAGCCGGCGTAGTGACTCACGGATGACCGGTTCGACCGCGCGTCCTCGCCAGGAGGTCCACGAGGAGTCGATCCGGTTCAACGTCAGGTCTCCCCGGCCACGCTCGATCTCCGGCAGGTAAGGGCCGAGGAAGGCGAGCCAGAAACGGAGGTACGGGTCGGCGACGACATAGCGGGTCTCGCGGGAGGGTCGGGTGGACAGGGGAAGAGCGGCCTCGACGATCCTCTTCTCGGTGAGCAGGCGGAGCGCGCGGTGCAGCGACGCCTGCGGGATTCCCGCCGCCCGGGCGAGCGACGAGAAGGTGCGTTCCCCGGCACCGATGGCCCGGAGCACCACGTCCGGTTGGGACTGCGGGGGAAACTCGGCCGCGAGGGCCCGCTCGCCACTGACGAGCAGCGCGGAGGTGGGGTCGACGACCGCGTCGGCGAGGTAGTCGCGCAGACCCGCACCGGGTGCCCAGTCGTCCACCACGAGGGGCAGGCCACCGGTGACGAGGTAGGCGTCGATGGCATCGGCCGGCGGCAGATCCAGCATCTCGCCCACGTCGCCCGGACTGAGCGGCGGGATCACCATCTCGGTGGCGCGCTGGTGGAAGGGACGGCCGTAGTCGTTCAGCGCCTCCATCATCGCGAGGTCCGAACCGATGCCGATCACCAGAACCGGCCGGCGGGACAGTTCCCGGTCGAAGACCTTCTGCAGGGTGCCCTCGAAGCCGGGATCGGTGGCGATCAGATACGGCATCTCGTCGATGACGACGACACTGGGCCGGTCGGTGGGCAGCGCGGCGGCGAGCAGCGTGAGCGCGGCGTCCCAGGTCGCCGGCGTCTGTGCCGTGAACAGCCCCGCGTCGGGCAGCGTCGAGTCGGCCGCGGCGGCGACGAAGAGCGCGAGATCGGCGGCGGTGGTGGGCTGCGCCGAGGCGGTGAAGAAGAGGTGAGGCACGCCCGCCCGCTCGACGAACTCCTCCACCAGGCGGGACTTGCCGACCCGGCGGCGGCCCCGCATGAGCAGCGCCCGCCCCTGGCGGCCGGCCCGACCGCCGCGTGCGACGCGGCTGAGCACCCCGTCGAGTTGAGCCAGCTCACGGGTCCTGCCGACAAAACCGTCCACGCGACCACCTGGAAGACCCTCGTCGCCGATGCTCTCATCGCTGATACTATCACCAATGAGAGCATCCTCGTCAGACCAGGTCGGCGTCCTGGACCAGCAGCGCCACCTGCACCCGGTTGTTCAGGTCGAGCTTGGTGAGCAGCCGCGACACGTACGCCTTCACGGTCGCCACACTCATGAACAGCTCGGCGGAGATCTCCGCGTTGGTCCGGCCCCGACCGAGCAGCAGCGCGACCTCCCGCTCCCGCTCGGACAGCTCGCCGAGCAGCCGTACCGCCCGCTCGCGGCGGGGATCCCGGGCGGGCGCCGGCACGGCGGCGGTCACGTGCGCGATCAACCTGCGGGTCACCGCCGGGGACAGCGTCGCCTCGCCCGCCGCGACCCGGCGTACCGCCGCCACGATCTCGGCCGGCGGGGTGTCCTTCAGCAGGAAGCCGCTCGCCCCGGCCCGCAGCGCGCGCAGCACCTGTTCGTCGGCGTCGAACGTGGTCAGCACCAGCACCTCGGGCGGGTCCGCCGCCGCCCGCAGCGCCTCGGTGGCGGCCAGCCCGTCCACCCGGGGCATCCGGATGTCCATCAGCACCACGTCCGGGGCGTACGCGGCGACGGCGGCCGGCACCTCGACGCCGTCGGTCGCCTCGCCCACCACCGCCAGGTCGGGTACGCCGCCGAGGATCATCGACAGCGCGCCCCGGACCAGCGGGTCGTCGTCGACGATCAGCACCCGCACCGGCCCACTCATCGGGCGGGGCCGACCGGGCATGCCCTCACGGCCCTCGCTCCGCTCGGTGCGTTCGCTCATGCCGTACCGACCGGGCATGCCCTCACGGCCCTCGCTCCGCTCGGTGCGTTCGCTCATGCCGTACCGACCGGGCATGCCCTCACGGCCCTCGCTCCGCTCGGTGCGTTCGCTCATGAGGAGGCCCAGGGCAGCCAGGCGGCCAGCCGGAAGTCGCCGTCGGCGTCCCGTCCGTGGTCGACGCGTCCGCCGGCCAGCGTGACGCGCTCGGCGACACCCACCAGGCCGGTGCCGGTGCCGGGGATCGCGGCGGCCGGCCCGCCCACCGGCCAGGGGTTACGGATGTCCACCGCCAGCCCCTCGCCGGGGCCGCCGGCCAGCCGGACGGTCACCACCGCCCCGGGCGCGTGCTTGCGCGCGTTGGTGAGCCCCTCCTGCACGATCCGGTACGCGCTGCGCCCGATCGCCGCCGGCACCGCGGCCGGCTCGGTCACCTCGTCCACCACGCTGACGCGTACCCCGGCGTCCCGGCTCTCGGCCACCAGCGCGGGCACGTCGCCGAGCGTCGGCTGCGGCCGTTCCGGGGTGGCCTCGGAGCCGGTCTCGGCCCGCAGCACGCCGATCACCTCGCGCAGGTCCTGCAACGCGGCGTGCGCGCTGGCCCGGATCACCCCGGCGGCCCGGGCGACCTCCTCCGGCGGCGCGTCCGGGCGGAACTCCAACGCGCCGGCGTGCAGGCTGAGCAGCGAGATCCGGTGGGCGAGCACGTCGTGCATCTCCCGGGCGATCCGGCCGCGTTCGAGGTTCCGGGCCTGGTCCAGTCGGAGCTGCTGTTCGGCCTCGGCCCGTTCGGCGCGATCGCGCAGCGACAGCACGAGCTGCCGGCGCGCCCGGACGAACAGCGCCCAGGCCACCACGATGCCGATGAAGAGCACGGTCCACGCCACGGCCGCCCAGAACGGCATGGCCGGGTCGGGGCGGACCGCGATGAACGGCAGCGCGGTGGCCAGATGCCAGCCGACCAGCGTCAGCCCCACCACCAGCGGTCGGTGGACCAGCACGGTGAACAGGACGACCAGCAGCACGGCCCCGGAGGTGACCGAGAACAGCGTCAGCGGCGCGGTGGCCACCGCCAGCCCCACCGGCCAGCGGCGGCGCAGCCAGAGCGCGCCGGCGGCGAGCAGGCCGACGAACAGGTCGATCTCGGCGAGCCAGCTCGGCCCGGCGTTGAGCGCGAACTCCGGTCGCCCGCTCACCGCGTCGTCGTGCGCGAGGAGCACCCAGCCCAGCGCGATCAGGAACAACAGGCTGTCGACGAACCAGTCCCGCGGGGTCCGGCGGGCGGCCCGCGCGGGCACCAGGGAGCCCGGCAGGAGCCAGGGATGATCGGGGACGACGGCGCTGCTCACCCGCCCCATGCTAGGGAGCCGGCCGGACCGGCTGCCAGCTACCAAAGTCGACGCCTGTGGTGAACCTCGGTCGGCGCCGGCGACGACCGTCGGCCGCAGCGGAGCACCGGGTGGCCCCGGCAGGCTTCTCGGCATGATCGAAGTCGACCAACTGACCAAGCGGTACGGCCCACACACGGCCGTCGAGGACGTGACGTTCCGGTGCGAACCGGGCACGGTGACCGGATTCCTCGGCCCGAACGGCGCCGGCAAGTCCACCACGATGCGCATGATCTGCGGGATGACGCCGCCCAGCTCCGGCGCGGCCACGGTCGCCGGCCGGCCCTACCGGGCGCTGCCCAACCCGGGCCGGGAGATCGGCGTCCTGCTCGACGCCTCGGCCCAGCACGCCGGACGCACCGGGCGGGAGACGCTCACCCTGGCCGCCCGCACCATGGGCGTGGAGCGGGGGCAGGTGGCCGCGAAGCTGGACCTGGTCGGGCTGAACGACACCGCCGCACGGCGCCGGGTCGGCGCGTACTCCCTGGGCATGCGGCAGCGGCTCGGCCTGGCGCTGGCGCTGCTGGGCGACCCCCGGGTGCTGATCCTCGACGAGCCGGCCAACGGCCTCGACCCGGAGGGCATCTACTGGATGCGCGGCCTGCTGCGCGACTACGCCGACCGGGGCGGCACCGTGCTGCTCTCCTCGCACCTGCTGCGCGAGGTGGAGGCGGTGGCCGACCGGCTGGTGGTGATCGGCGGCGGCCGGGTGGTCGCCCAGGGCGGCAAGGACGAGCTGCTGGCCGGCGCCGGCACGCTGGTCCGCGCCCGCGACCAGCACGCCCTGCGCCTCACCCTGGACCGCGCCGCGCTGCCGGCCACCGTCGGCACCGACGGCGGCTTCGTGGTCCGGGCCGAGCCGGAGGCCGTCGGTCAGGCCGCGGCCGACGCCGGACTGGTCCTCACCGAACTGCGACCGGCCGGCAGCGGCGGCCTGGAACAGCTCTTCCTCACCCTCACCGCCGGCGCGTCGACCAGGGAGGCCGTCCGATGACCACCACCACCACGCCCGCTCCCACCGCCGCCCCCACGCGGCACGAGCCGGCCGCCGGCCCCTCGCTGGCCCGGCTGACCGGGGTGGAGCTGCGCAAGCTCGCCGACACCCGGGCCGGCCGCTGGCTGCTGATCAGCATCGCGCTGATCGCGGTCGCCATCGTGGTGGTGCAACTCTTCGTCACCGACGGCCCGGAGCAGACGTTCACCGCGTTCTTCGCGCCGTCGCTGCTGCCGGTCGGGCTGCTGCTGCCGGTGCTGGGCATCCTCTCCATCACCGGCGAGTGGTCGCAGCGCACCGCGTTGACCACGTTCGCGCTGGTGCCCCGCCGGGAGCGGGTGATCGTCGCCAAGCTGGCCGCGGTGGTGCTGGCCGCGCTCGCCTCGGTGCTGGTCAGCCTCGCCGTCGCCGCCGCCGGCACGCTCGCCGCCAAGGCCACCGGCGGGGCGGGCGCCTGGACGTTCGACTGGCAGCTGCTGCCGTACGCGGCGGTGTTCCAGGTGGCGAACGTGCTGATGGGCGCCGGGTTCGGCCTGCTGCTGCTGAACACGCCGCTGGCCGTCGTCACCTTCCTGCTGCTGCCGACCGTGTGGAGCGTGCTGTCGGCGATGATCAAGGCGCTGCGGGAGCCGGCCGGCTGGCTGGACACCTCGGTCACCATGGCGCCGCTGCTCAGCCCGGACATGACCGCCGGGCAGTGGGGTCGGCTCGGTGTCTCGCTGGCCGTCTGGATGGTCGTGCCGCTGGTCGCCGGCCTGATCCGCACGATGCGGCGGGAGGTGTCCTGACCGTGGCCGACCGGGAACCCGGGGCCGTCGTGGTCGACGGCGGAGTCGGCGAGCTGGTGGTGATGTGGGCCGGGTTCCCGCTGCTCGGCGCGGGACTGGGCGCCGGGCTGACCGCCCTGTCCGGCTGGCTCGCCGGGCTGGCCTGGTTCCCCTTCCAGGACGTGTTCGCGCTGCTCGACAGGTGGCCGGACCAGCGGTCGTAC
Organism: Micromonospora sp. AKA38; assembly: GCF_027925725.1. Taxonomy (NCBI): domain Bacteria; kingdom Bacillati; phylum Actinomycetota; class Actinomycetes; order Micromonosporales; family Micromonosporaceae; genus Micromonospora; species Micromonospora sp. AKA38. The sequence continues at coordinate 1,017,719 of NZ_BNEI01000002.1, forward strand.
CCGCTCGGCGCGGGGGTGGCGGCGGTGGCGGGCCTGGCCCTGGCCGTGGTGGGCGTACGGGAGCGGCTGCGGGTCACGGTCGGGCGCCGGTCGGTGCGACTGCACCGGGACGGGCACGGCCGGGACGTCGCCCGGACCGAGGTGGCCGGCGTGTTCGTCGACGGCAGGGCGCTCGTGCTGCTGGACCGGGCCGGCGGCGAGCTGGCCCGGGAGCGGTCCGACCTGAGCGCCGGCCGGCTGCGGGAGGCGTTCACCGGCCAGGGCTGGCCCTGGGTCGACCAGGACCCGCACCGGGACGCGTACCGGCGCTGGGTGCCCGGGCTGCCCGGCCTGCCGGCCGGCGCGGACGCGCTGCTGCGGGCCCGGGAGCGGGCGCTGAAGGACAGCCGCGGCGCCGAGGTCCGGGAGCTGCACGGGGAGCTGGCCCGGCTCGGCGTCGTGGTGCGGGACGAGGGGAAACGGCAGTACTGGCGGCTGGTGAGGCGGGACGACGACCCCCGGTGACCGAGGCCGGCACGATCGGCGGGTGCCGTCCTACACTCGGGGCCCCGACCGCCCCCATGGGAGTTCCGTTGCGTCCTCGGCTCGCGCCCCCGGCTCTGGTCCTGGCCCTGCTGCTCGCCGGTTGCGGCGGCGAGACGAAACAGGTCGCCCTTCCCCCGCCGGCGAGCCCCACGCCGAGCCCGGTGGCGCCGCTGACGGTCAAGGAGGCGAAGGGGCGCTACCTGGCCGCGGTGGCGGCGTACGACATCGCCCGCGACGAGCTGGCCGAGGCCCAGAAGGCGGGCCGGCCGTGGCGGACGGTGCGGGAGCGGGCCGGGGCGGTCGTGGACGCCAACCTCGCCTGCGCCGGTGAGTTGCGCGCGGTCCGCTGGCCGGCCGCCGTGCAGGCGCCGATGGCGGCGCTGCTCACCGAACACGAGGTGGCGCTGCGGCAGTGGCGGCTCGCGGCCGGGGCCGCCGGCGCCGCCGAGCTGCGCCGGGCGACCCGGACCGCCACCGCGCACGACGGCGTCCGGCAGGCGGCCCGGGTACGCGCCGCGCTGGGCCTGCCGCCACTGCGCGCCACCTGACCGCCACGGGCTGCGATCTTCGGCGCGAGGACTTACCGTCGTGCCGTGGCGTGACCGCGGCGTGTCGCGGCGTGACCACGACTCGGAAGCGTGGCGGCGCGGCGGGAGGGGTCACCATGACCGTTGGACAGGGCATCTTCCGGCGTAAGCCGGTGGAGCAGATCGCCGACGAGACCGAGGAGGGGCTCGCCCGCGAGCTGGGCCTGTGGCAGCTCACCGCCATCGGGGTCGGCGGCATCATCGGCGCCGGCATCTTCGCGCTCGCCGGCGCGGTGGCCAACGAGACCGCCGGTCCGGCCGTGCTGGTGTCGTTCCTGATCGCGGGCCTGGCCAGCGCCGCCGCCGCGCTGTCGTACGCGGAGTTCGCCGGCATGATCCCGAAGGCCGGCTCGGCCTACACCTACGGCTACGCCGTGCTGGGCGAGGCGGTCGGCTGGTTCATCGGCTGGGACCTGCTGCTGGAGTACACCGCCATCGTGGCGGTGGTGGCGATCGGCATCTCCGGCTACTTCGGCTTCCTGGTCACCCAGTTGGGCGCCGACCTGCCGGCCTGGATGCTCGGCGCGCCGGGCACCGGCGACGGGCACCGCGTCGACCTGTTCGCGGCGGCGCTCTGCCTGCTCATCGCGTACCTGCTCAACCGGGGCATCAAGGCCGCGGCGCGGTTCGAGACGTTCGTGGTCGGGTTGAAGGTCGCCGTGGTGCTGCTGGTGATCGTGGTCGGCTTCTTCCACGTGAAGACCGGCAACTACTCGCCGTTCTTCCCGTTCGGGGTGGGCGGCGCGATCACCGGGGCGGCCACCGTGTTCTTCGCGGTCTTCGGCTACGACGCGATGAGCACCGCCGCCGAGGAGTCGCGGGACGCCCGCCGGCACATGCCGAAGGCGATCATCTGGTCGCTGCTCATCTCCATGGTGCTCTACGTGTTGGCCACGTTGGTGCTCACCGGCATGCAGAACTACCGGGACATCGATCCGGAGAGCGGGTTCTCCTCCGCGTTCGCCTCGGTCGGGCTCTCCGGCCTGGCCAGCGTGATCGCGGTCGGGGCGATCATCGGCATCCTCACGGTGATGTTCACGTTCATGCTCGGCGTGACCCGGGTGTGGTTCTCGATGAGCCGGGACGGGCTGCTGCCGGCCTGGTTCGCCAAGGTGCACCCGGTGCGCCGGGTGCCCAGCCGGGTCACCTGGATCGTCGGCGTCGCCTCGGCGCTGATCGCCGGCTTCCTGCCGATCCGGCAGGCCGCCGAGCTGACCAACATCGGCATCCTGCTGGCGTTCGTGGTGGTCTGCGTGGCGGTGATCGTGCTGCGCTACCGCCGCCCGGACGCGCCCCGGACGTTCCGGCTGCCCGGCATGCCGGTGGTGCCGGCGGTCGGCGTGGTGTTCTCGATCTGGCTGATCACGTTCCTCGACCCGGTGACCTGGCTGCGCTTCGGCGTCTGGTTCCTGCTCGGCGCCGTCGTCTACGCGCTGTACGGCTACCGCCGCTCGGCGCTGGCCGGCCGCGCGGACGACCCGGCCGACGCGCCGCCCCGCTGACCCGCCCCGACACGAATGCGCTCGGCCCGCCCGGCCGGGCAGACGGCCCGGTGTGACGTGCGCTCTTGATCGTGCGTTTTCGGTATCAGAGCGAACCGTTCGGGCATGTTCTGCGTACACACCGGTGGGTCGTACGCGCGTCATTCGGAGGCACAGTGTCAGTGGTTCGGACTGATCCATTCGCGGGGGCGATCCTCCAGCTCGGTGTGCTGGCGGGAATCGCCGGCACCGTCGGCCTGGGCCGGGCCGGCTGGCTGGCCGGTCTCGTCTACGGGGCGGTGCTGCTCACCGCGCTCGGGCACGGGCTGCGCCTCGCGGGCGCGTGCCGGCTCGGGCCGGCCGACTGGGTGACGCTGACCCGGGCGACGCTGGCCGGCGGCGTGACCGCGCTGGTGGTGGACTCGTTCAGCCGGCCCACCCCGGTCGCGGTGCTGGTCGGGCTCACCACCGTGGCGCTCGCGCTCGACTGGGTGGACGGGCAGGTGGCCCGGCGCACCGGCACGGTGAGCGCGCTCGGGGCCCGGTTCGACATGGAGGTCGACTCCTTCCTCGTCCTGGTGCTCTGCCTCCACGTCGCCGACCAGGTGGGCCCGTGGGTGCTGGTGATCGGCGCGATGCGGTACGCCTTCGTCGCGGCCGGTTGGCTGCTGCCCTGGCTGAACGGTCCGTTGCCGCCGCGCTACTGGCGCAAGACGGTCGCCGCGGTCCAGGGCATCGCGCTGACCGTGGTGGCGGCGGAGGTGCTGCCGACGGCGCTGGCCGTCGCGGTGCTCGTCGGCGCGCTGGCGCTGCTCGTCGAGTCGTTCGGCCGGGACGTGCGCTGGCGGTGGCGGCACCGCACGCCGGCCGTCCGCATCGAGCCGGCCCGTCCGGCGGCGGTGCGTTCCCCCGTGCCGGCGGCTCGCCGGGCCGGCTGGGAGCCCGCCGCTCCGGTGCTCGTCGGACGCGCCGAGGTCGGCGGTCGGCGGCCGTGACCGACGACGACCCGACCCCGACCGCCGGGCACGACCCGACCCCGACGGACAGTCTCCGGCGCAGGGCCGTCACCGTGCTGGCCGCCGCGTTGGCGCTGGTCGCCCTGATCCTGCCGACCGACGTCAACGACCTCACCCCGGCCGCGTTCCTCCGCATCCCGGTGGAGGGGCTGATCGCGGTCGCCCTGCTGCTGGCGCTGCCGCCGAGACCCCGCCGGATCGTGGCCACGGTGCTCGGCGCGCTGCTCGGCCTGGTGCTCGTCCTGAAGATCGCCGACCTCGGCTTCTCCATCGTGCTGGACCGCCGCTTCGACCTGATCGCGGACTGGGCGTTCCTGGCCGCCGGCGCGGAGTTCCTCGCCGAGTCGTACGGGCGGGCCGCCCAGGTGGGGGCCGTGGTCGCCGCGGTGGCCGCGGTCGTCGCCGTACCGGTGCTGGTGACGTTGTCGGTGCGGCGACTCGCCCGGCTGGTCGCCGGCCACCGGGGGGTGAGCGCCCGTGTCGCCACCGCGCTCGGCGCGGCCTGGGTCGCCTGCGCGGTGCTCGGCGCGCAGCTCGTCCCCGGGCTGCCGATCGCCGCCGGCACGGTCGCGGCCGGCGTGTACGACCGCACCCGGCAGGTCAACGCCGGGCTGCACGACCAGGAGCGGCTGCGCGCCCAGCTCGCCGGCGACCCGTTCCGGGACACCCCCGGCGACCAGTTGCTGACCGGGTTGCGCGGCAAGGACGTCCTGGTCACGTTCGTGGAGAGCTACGGCCGGGTGGCGGTGGAGGACCCGGAGCTGGCCCCGGAGGTGGACGCCGTCCTCGACGAGGGGACGCGCCGGCTGACCGCGGCCGGCTACGGCAGCCGCACCGCGTTCCTCACCTCGTCCACCACCGGCGGCGGGAGCTGGCTGGCGCACGCCACGCTGATGTCCGGCATCCGGGCCGACAACCAGCTCCGCTACACGAACCTGGTACGCAGCGACCGCCTGACGCTCAACGGCGCGTTCAAGCGCGCCGGCTGGCGGACGTCGCTTGTCATGCCGGCCCTCACCCGGGCCTGGCCGGAGGCCGACTTCTTCGCCCCGGACCGCGTCTACGGCGCCGGTGACCTCGGCTACCGGGGGCCGACGTTCAGTTTCTCCTCGCCGCCCGACCAGTTCACCCTGGAGGCCTTCCAGCGCGCCGAGCGGGCCCCCGGGCACGCCCCGGTGATGGCCGAGATCCCGCTGCTCTCCAGCCATCTTCCGTGGTCGCCGGTGCCGCCCCTGGTCGACTGGGACGACCTGGGCGACGGATCGGTCTTCGCCGGCACCAACCGCGCCGACCGGGCGGACGAGGGCACCCGGAAGGCCTACCGGAACTCGATCGTCTACACGCTGCGCACCCTGGTCTCCTACGTGGAACGCTACGGCGACGAGAACCTCGTGCTGGTGTTCCTCGGCGACCACCAGCCGGCCCGGGCGGTCACCGGCGAGGGGGCCGGCAAGGACGTGCCGATCACCATCGTGGCCAAGGACCCGGCCGTGCTCGACCGGGTCGCCGGGTGGGGCTGGCAGGCCGGCCTCAACCCGGCCCCGAACGCCCCCGTCTGGCCGATGGAGGAGTTCCGCGACCGGTTCCTGCGGGCGTTCGGCCCGCAGTCCAGGACTCACAGTTAGGAACGGCGTGACGATGCTCGCACGGACCTGGGGGATCACCCGGTCCCTGGCCATCTACCACGGACAGCCGGCCAAGCACCGCCGGGCCCGCCGGCTCTACGGCCAGTTCCTCGGCCCCGGCGACCTCGGCTTCGACATCGGCGCCCACGTCGGTGGGCGGGTCCGCACCTGGCGTCGGCTGGGCGCGCGGGTGGTCGCGGTCGAGCCGCAGCCGGACTGCCTGCGGGTGCTGCGCCTGGCGTTCGGGCGCGACGGCGGCGTGGCCATCGAACCCACCGCGGTCGGCGCCCGCGCCGGCCGGGCGCGGTTGGAGCTGTCGTCCGCGACGCCGACGGTGTCCACCATGTCGTCGTCCTGGATCGACTCGGTGACGGCGGACCCGAGCTTCGCCGGGGTGCGGTGGGACCGCTCGGTCGAGGTGCCGGTGGTGACACTCGACGACCTGGTCGCCAAGCACGGCGTACCGGCGTTCTGCAAGGTCGACGTGGAGGGCTTCGAGGGTGACGTGCTGGCCGGGCTGAGCCGGCCGGTGCGCGCGCTCTCCTTCGAGTACCTCCCACCGGCGCACGACGCCGCGCTCGCGGTGCTCGACCAGGTGCAGCGGCTGGGCGCGTCGGCGGGCGGCTACCGCTACAACTACTCCCCGGTGGAGACGATGCGCTTCGCCGCCGACGAGTGGCTCGACGCGGCCGGCCTGGTGCGGCTGCTGGAGGCGTACCGGCCGGCGGGCCGCTCCGGCGACGTCTACGCCCGGTTGGCGTCCGCCTGACCTAGGCTGCAGGTCATGACCCGCTACGCCGCCCTGCTGCGGGGCGTCAACGTCGGCGCCACCCGGCTCGCGATGGCGGACCTGCGTCGCGTCGTCGCCGACCTCGGTCACACCGACGTCAAGACGTACCTCCAGAGCGGCAACGTGGTGTTCACCGCCCCACCGACCCGCGACGAGGTGCTCGCCGAGGGCATCGCCGGGCGGCTCGCCGACGAGGTGGGCCTGCGGGTGCCGGTGCTGGTCCGCGACGGCGACGAGTTGGCCGCGCTGGTCGGCGCGAGCCCGTACGCCGGGCGTCAGGACGACCCGACCCGGGTGCTCGTGGTGTTCCTGTCCGCCGCGCCGGACCCGGCCCGGGTCCGCGAGCTGGCCGTGCCGGCCGGCGAGGAGATGGCGTACGCGGTGGTCGGCCGGGAGCTGCACCTGCACTACCCGGCCGGCAACTACGGGCGGACGAAGTTCACCACCGCGTACCTGGAGAAGACGTTGGGCGTGGTGGCGACGGCGCGCAACTGGAAGTCGGTGCTGGCGCTGCGCGACCTGACCGCCGGTTGAGCGCGACCGGTCAGAACCGGTACGCGGTGTGGTATTCGGGCACCACCACCCGGCTGCGCGGCGAGACCCGGCGCACCTCGGCGATCAGCGCGTCGAGCCGGTCCCGGTCGGTCGCGGCGACCGTCGGCGGGTTGACCAGCGGGGTCTCGAAGTTGTCCCAGTGCACCGGCACCACGGTCCTCGGGTGGTCCAGCGCGGCCATCAGCCGGGGCACGTAGTCGGCCACGGACGCGGTGGCGGCGGAGGCGATCATCGCCACGTCCGGGGCCAGGCCGGCGTACCGGCGCTCGTCCAGGTCGCTGGCGCCCATGAAGAACACCGACGGCCCGCCGTCGACCCGGATCTGGTAGGCAAGCGTGTCCCCTTCGGGCAGGTCGGAGACCTTCGTCGGCTGCGGCGGCGGGCTGACCCGTACGCCGGGGAAGGCCATCGAGAAGGCCGCGTTGCGGCTGTGCAGCGAGCCGACCACTTCCACCGTGTACCCGTCGAAGTCGAGCACCTCACCGCCCTTGACCGGGGCGAGCTGCCCGGTGGGCAGCCCGTACGCCACGCCGAGGTGGTAGGCGGTGAGTGTGCCCAGGACCCGGGCGCCGGTCCGGGCGGCGATGTGCGGCACGTCGTTGAAGTGGTCCCAGTGGGTGTGCGTGACCAGGATGTTCTCGGCGCGGTCGGCGAGCCGGTCCACCACGTCGGCGGCCACGGTCAGCGCGGTGTCCGGGTGGAACGCCCCCCGGAAGAGTCCGGTGTCGAAACGGCTGAGGTACGGGTCGACAAGCACGGTCCGGTCGCCGATGTCGATCCGCCAGCCGGCCGTGCCCCACCAGCGGAAGCTCACCGCGCCGGCCCGCTGCCGGCGGGCGGGCGGGGCGCTCGGAGCGGCCTGGGCCGGGGTGCCGGCGACGAGCCCGGCGGTCGAGACGGCGGCGGCGCCGACGGCGGTGTCACGCAGGAAGCGGCGGCGGGCGTAGCCGGCCGGTCGGTTCTCGGGCATGGGTGGTCCTCCCCGTTCGGAATCGGTGGATCGGTAGGCCCACCCCACCACCGCACCGGCGACGGCGTCCAAGATCGAACGGCGGAAGGATCGATATCCGTTTCGATATGATCGCAGGTCGGAGCCGGTAACCCCGAGGGCCGGCGGTCCGGAAATCAGCGCAGCGACTCGACCGCGGCCCGGGCGGCCTCCCCCATCGCCAGGTCCACGTCGATCCGGCGGGTACCGAGCTGATCGGTGCGCACCAGGACCGCGATGGCGTACCGGGCGCCGTCGGGATACTCCGCGACACCGGCCTCCAGGTGGAGGCCGGGCAGCGTGCCGGTCTTGCCGGCGACCCGGACGCCGGGTGGGAAGCCGGCCGTGAGCCGGGTCCAGAAGAGCTGCCGGCCCATCAACTCCCGGACCGTCGCGCAGGCCTCCGCCGGTCCGGCCTCGTCGCGCCAGACCAGGCGCAGCAGCCGGGTCAGCTCCCGGACGGTGCTGGAGGAGGTGTGTTCCGGGTCGAAGACCCGCATCGCCCGGATCCGCTCCGGCGACAGGGTGGGGAAGATCCGCGCGAAGTCCGCCTCGGTACGCGCGCCGACGTCGGCGAGCATCGTCTCGACCAGTTGCCGGGGGCCGCCGACGATCCGGGTACGCGGCAGGTCCAGCTCCGCGGCCAGCATCGACGGCACGTCCGGGCCGACCCGGCGCAGCAGCAGTTCGGCCGCCGCGTTGTCGCTCACCGACATGGCGAGGTACGCGAGGTCGCGCAGGGACATCTCCACGTCGTCGGCGCAGCCGGCCACCCCCCAGCCGCCGAGCCGGTCGGCGGCGCCGACCAGCACCCGCTCGGTCGGGTCGAGCTGGCCGGCGGCGACCTGCCGGGCGAACTCCAGCACCAGCAGGATCTTGAAGACGGACGCGATGACGATCTGCTCGTCGGCACGCAGCGCCACCTCGCGCGACGGGTCGTCCACGTCGGCGACGTGCAGGCACCCGCTCAGCCCGGCCCGTCCGAAGATCTCCCCGACCCGTTGCGCCGCATCCACGCCGACACGGTAACCAGCGCGGACGCTAGGGTGCGCGGGTGGACCTGCTGCGACACCTGCGGCACTTCGTGGTGGTCGCCCGGGAGCTGCACTTCGGCCGGGCCGCCGACACGTTGGGCATGGCGCAGCCGCCGTTGAGCCAGTCGATCCGGCGGCTGGAGCGGGAGCTGGGCACCGCGCTCTTCGACCGTTCGCAACGGCAGGTCCGCCTCACCACCGCCGGCCAGTTGCTGCTCGGCGAGGCGGACGACCTGCTCGCCGGCGAACGCCGACTGCGCCACCTCGCCGACCAGGTGCGCCGGGGCGCGCTCGGTGTGCTGCGCGTCGGCGTACCCCCGGAGACGCCGGCGGTGACGGTGCGCGCGTTGCTCGACGGGCTGGCCGCCCGCGCACCCGGGCTCGACCTTGATCTGCACGAGCTGACCAGCGCCGAGCAGCGGCGGATGCTGGCGGAGGGACGGCTGGACGTCGGCCTGCTGCACCATCCGGTCGAGGAGGCCGGACTGCGGTTCGGGAAGCCGGTGGACGTGCCGGTCGGGGCGTTGCTGCCCCGGACCTCGCCGCTGGCCCGGGCCCGTGAGGTCGCGCTTGCCGACCTGGCCGGTCTGGATCTGGTCACCGCGCCACCGGCCACCGCCCCCGGCTGGCACGAGCACCTGCTGACGGTGTGCCGGCAGCACGGTTTCGTCCCGCCCCGGGTTCGCCCGGCGCGCAACCCCGAGTTCCTGTTCGGGTTGCTCCTGGCCGGCGGGGCGGTGGCCGTCGAGCCGGCGGCCCTGGCGCGGCGGGAACCGCGTATCGCCTGGCGACCGCTCGTCGGCGCGCCGCTGGCCCGACGGATCTCCGCCGTCTGGCCGGACCGGGCGGCGCACCCGGCAGCGCCGATGGTCGGCCGGCTCGCCGCCGAGGTGCTGGCCGCGGCGGAGACGCCGGCCGGGCCGGCGTTCGTCGCCCCGTCGGCCCGCCCCTGGCCGGTGCTGTTCGAGGCCGGTCGGGACGGAAAGTTGTCGCCGTGATCTCCCGGAGTTCACCCGACACCGAATAGCATCGCTGGGCATGAATATGAGGAGCGTCACCCGCTCGCGATCCGGGCGGCTGATCGCGGCGGTCGTGCTGACCGTCACCGTCGCGACCCCACTCGCGGTGACCCACGCCGCGTCGGCGGCCACCACGCTGACCGTGGCGCAGGCGCTGGCCGCCCAGGACGGCCGCGCCGCCACCGTCACCGGCTACGTCATCGGCCAGCCGACCGCGACGAACACGGTGATCACGTCCGGCTTCACCGCGGACACCGCGATCGCGATCGCCGACCAGGCCACCGAGACCGGCACCGGCCGGATGCTGTACGTGCAGGTCACCGCCGCCTGGCGGACCACCTTCGGGCTGCTCGCCAACCCCTCCCTGCGGGGCCGGCAGGTGACCGCGACCGGCACGCTGACCGCGTACTTCAGCCACGGCGGCCTGAAGAACCCGACCGCGATGAGCCTCGGCGGCGGGACCACCCCGAGCCCGACCCCGAGCCCGACCGGCACCGCCTCGCCCACCGACTACTACGCCGCCGCGACCGGCAAGACCGGGCCGGCGCTGCGCACCGCCCTGCACACCATCATCAGGACCCAGACCAAGCTCACGTACGACCAGGTGTGGGACGCGCTCAAGGACACCGACCAGGACCCGGCGAACCCGGCCAACGTCATCCTGCTCTACAGCGGGCGCTCGCAGAGCAAGACCAGCAACGGCGGCGGCGTCGACGACTGGAACCGCGAGCACGTCTGGGCCAAGTCGCACGGCGACTTCGGCACCGCCACCGGCCCCGGCACCGACGTGCACCACCTGCGACCGGAGGACGTGTCGGTCAACTCGCTGCGCGGCAACAAGGACTTCGACGCCGGCGGCAGCGCGGTGGCCGAGGCGCCCGGCTGCTACACCGACGCCGACTCGTTCGAGCCGCGCAACGCGGTGAAGGGCGACGTCGCCCGGATGATCCTCTACATGGCGATCCGGTACGAGGGCGACGACGGCTGGCCGGACCTGGAGCCGAACGACTCGGTGGCCAACGGGACCACGCCCCGGCTCGGCCGGCTGTCGAAGCTGCTCGCCTGGAACGAACAGGATCCGCCGGACGCGTTCGAGCAGCGCCGCAACCAACGCATCTACGAGCGCTGGCAGGGCAACCGCAATCCGTTCGTCGACCACCCCGAGTGGGCGCGGTCCATCTGGGGCTGACGGCTTGTCCCAGATCACCCGCCGCCGGCCGTGAGGACGCCCGCCGAGCGGGTAGGAACCCCGGGTGGCACGGCCCGGGAGCCGCGTGGAAGCGCTTCCGGGCATCCCGGACGATCGGAGATGAAACACGACATGGCCGCCAACAGCGTTCCGGACATCTCGCTCAACGACGGCAACTCCATCCCGCAGCTCGGCTTCGGGGTGTACCAGATCGACCCCGGGGAGACCGCCCGAGCGGTCGGCACGGCGTTGGAGATCGGCTACCGGCACATCGACACCGCCCAGATGTACGGCAACGAGGCCGAGGTCGGGCAGGCGGTGCGCGCCTCCGGCCTGGACCGGGGCGACGTCTTCGTCACCAGCAAGCTGAACAACGGCTTCCACCGCCCGGACGACGCCCGCAAGGCGTTCGAGCGGTCGCTGCGGGAGATGAAGTTCGACTACCTCGACCTGTTCCTGATCCACTGGCCGCTGCCCACGCTCTACGACGGCGACTTCGTCTCCACCTGGAAGGTGCTGGAGGAGTTCCAACGTGACGGCCGGGTGCGGTCGATCGGCGTGTCCAACTTCCAGGTGGCGCACCTGGAGCGGCTGGCCGCCGAGGCGGACGTGGTGCCGGCGGTGAACCAGGTCGAGGCGCACCCGTACTTCGGCAACGAGGAGGTGCGGTCGTACGACCGGGCGCACCAGATCGGCACCGAGGCGTGGTCGCCGATCGCGCAGGGCAAGGTGCTCGACGACCCGACCGTGGTCGACGTCGCCGAGCAGGTCGGGCGGACCCCGGCCCAGGTGGTGCTGCGCTGGCACGTGCAGCGCGGCGACATCGTCTTCCCGAAGTCGACCACGCCGAAGCGGATCGAGGAGAACTTCGGCATCTTCGACTTCACGCTCGACGACGCCACGATGGACCGGCTCGGCGGCCTGGACCAGGGCGAGGCCGGTCGGCAGGGCCCCAACCCGGACACGTTCGACTACGTACCGGACTGAACCGGCCGGAGGAGGGGCCGACGTGGCCCCTCCTCCGGCCGTGCGGCGGGCCGACCCCCGTTTGACCGGCCCGCCGCCTCCTGGTTCCGCACCACCCGTCGTGCCGGGCGTCGTTGCCCTGCCATTGCAGACCACCACCCCCGGTACGCGCCAATGATTCGACGGTGCGCGAATGGTGTCGCCGCACCGGCCGGCTCCCCGACGGGCTCGTCGGCCGGCCCCTGGCCGGCGTTTGACTTCGCGCGCGCTCGAAGGGGCAGGGTGGCGGAAACGCTCCGACGGGGAGGACCCAGACATGCGTCACCGCACCATCGGCACCGATCCGGCCACCCGCCGCGAGGTCAGCGTGCTCAGCCTCGGCGCGATGCTGTTCGGCACCGCCACCGACGAGGCCACCTCCTACGCCATCCTCGACCGGTACGTCGAGGCCGGCGGCACGTTCGTCGACACCTCGGACAACTACGCCTTCTGGCAGAACGGCGGCCAGGGCGGCGAGAGCGAGACACTCCTCGGCCGCTGGCGGCGCAGCCGCGGGATCGGCGCCGAGATCGTGTTCGCCACCAAGCTCGGCGCCCGCCCGCTCGCGCCCGGCACCAGCTACCGGGACAACCGGGAGGGGTTGTCCGCCAAGGTGATCCGCGAGTCCGCCGAACGCAGCCGGGAACGGCTCGGCGTCGACCGGATCGACCTGCTCTACGCCCACATCGAGGACCGGACCGTTCCGCTGCGCGAGACGGTGGAGGGCTTCGCGGAGCTGGTCGCCGAGGGCACCGTCGGGCTGCTGGGCGCGAGCAACCACCGCGCCTGGCGGGTCGAGCGGGCCCGGGCCCTCGCGGCGGCGGCCGGGCTGCCCGGCTACGACGTGCTCCAGTACCACCGCAGCTATCTGCCGCCCCGGGTGGACCTGCCGAGCGAACTGGACCCGGACGGCCAGATCGGCTGGGCCGGCCCCGACCTGGTCAGCTACCTTCGGGCCGAGCCGCGGCTCACCCTGGTCGCGTACTCCCCGCTGCTCAAGGGCGCGTACGCGAAGCCGGAGCGGCTCGGCGAGGCGTACGCGCTGCCCGGCACGCCGGCCCGGCTGGCGGCGCTGCGCGCGGTGGCCGCCGAGACCGGCGCCACCGTCAACCAGGTGGTGCTGGCCTGGCTGATGGGCGGCGACGTGCCGGCGATCCCGCTTGTCGGTTTCTCCTCGGTGGCCCAGTTGGACGAGGCCCTGGCCGCGGTGGACCTGGAGCTGACCGCCGAGCAGCGGACGCGACTGGACGCGGCGCACTGACCGACCGGCCGGGTCAGCGCGTCAGGTCGATGCGCCAGTCGTTCGAGCGCATCAGGTGCCCCGGCGGGTATTCGAACTCCGTCGGGCCGAGCAGCGTGAACCCGGCCCGGCGGCACACCGCGTTCGACGCCGGGTTGTCCACCGACGGGTACGCGTGCGCGAAGCGCCGGTCGCCCACCGCCGAGGCGGCCGCCACCACCGCACGCACCGCCGCCGTCGCCAGCCCTCGCCCCTGGTGGGCCGGGAGCACCGCCCAACCCATCTCGTACACCGGCTCGTCGCGCCAGTCACGCGGCCAGAAGCCGACGCTGCCCACCTTCGTCCCGTCCGGCGTGACCACCGTGAACATGGTCCCGCTGCGCGGGCCCGTCCCGCGCACGTAGCGCTCGTGGCGGGCGCGCACCTGCTCGTCGGTCTCCGGGCCGCCGGTGTGCGCCCGCACCTCGGGACTGTTAAGCGCCCGCAGCAACGCCAGGTCGTCGGTGCTCCAGCGGAGAATGCGTACCTCGGTCATCCACCGATTCGACCAGAGACCCCCGACGAAACGGCCCGCCAGATCCGATCTGGCGGGCCTTCTGGCGCCTACCGGTCGAGGCCGGCAGCGAGGAGGGGCGGCATGACACCGTTACGGCTCGCCGTGCTCGTCGGCAGCACCCGGGAGGGCCGGGTCGGCGACCGGATCGCCAGGTGGTTCGCCGACCAGGCCCGCCACCGCGCCGGGCTGGTCGTGCGGGAGATCGACCTGGCCGGGTACGACTTCCCGGCCGCCCTGCCCGCCGAGCCCACGCCGGCGATGCGGGAGTTCGTCCGGCAGGTGGCGGAGGCGGAGGCGTTCGTCGTGGTCACCCCGGAGTACAACCACAGCTTCCCGGCCTCGTTGAAACAGGCGATCGACTTCGCGTACGACGAGTGGCAGGCCAAGCCGGTCGGCTTCGTCTCGTACGGCTACCGGTCGGTCGGCCGGTACGCGGTCGAGCAGCTCCGGACCGTCTTCACCGCGCTGCACGCGACGACCGTGCGGGACACCGTCGGCGTCGACCTGCTCGACGGCGGGCTGCCCGACGGGCACGTCGAGGAACGGCTCCGGCAGGACGTGCGGGTGCTCCTCGACGAGCTGTGCTGGTGGGGTCTGGCGTTGCGCGAGGGGCGCGCGGCCCGCCCGTACGCATGCGGGGAACCATCCATGGAGAGAGGTAGTGATCATGAGTAACCGGAACACCGGGCTGGCCGTCGAGGCCGACGGCCTGACCCGGTCGTTCGGCTCGACCCGGGCGCTCGACGGCCTGGACCTGCGGGTCCCCGCCGGCGCCGTCTACGGGATGCTCGGGCCCAACGGCGCCGGCAAGACCACCGCCGTACGTGTGCTGGCGACGCTGCTGCGTCCGGACGGCGGCACCGCCCGGGTCTTCGGCCACGACGTGGTCACCGAGGCCGACGCGGTCCGCGCCCGGATGAGCCTGACCGGCCAGTACGCCTCGCTCGACGAGGACCTCACCGGCGCGGAGAACCTGGTCCTGCTGGGCCGGCTGCTCGGGCTGGGCCGCCCGGCGGCGCGGGAGCGGGCCGAGGCGCTGCTCGCCGCGTTCGGGCTGACCGAGGCCGCCGGCCGGCAGGTGAAGAAGTACTCCGGCGGGATGCGGCGGCGCATCGACATCGCGGCGAGCATCCTGAACACGCCGGACCTGCTGTTCCTGGACGAGCCGACCACCGGGCTGGACCCGCGTAGCCGCAACCAGGTGTGGGAGATCGTCCGGGCGGTGGTGGCGCACGGCACCACGGTGCTGCTGACCACGCAGTACCTGGACGAGGCGGACCAGCTCGCCGGCCGGATCGCGGTCGTCGACCACGGCCGGGTGATCGCGGAGGGCACCCCGGGCGAGCTGAAGTCGTCGGTCGGGTCGGGCACCGTCCACGTGCGACTGCGCGACGCCGGGCAGCGGCCCCGGGCCGAGCAGGTGCTGCGGACGACGTTGAACGTGCCGGTGCAGCTCGCCGCCGACCCGGTGGCGTTGACCGCCCGGGTCGGCGAGGACGGCACCGACCTGGAGGCCGGTGAGCAGGCCGCCCGGGCGCTCGGCGAGCTGGCCCGGGCCGGCATCGTGGTGGACGACTTCTCCCTCGGCCAGCCCAGCCTGGACGAGGTGTTCCTGGCCCTGACCGACCACCCGGCCGTCGCGGCGGACGACCGGCACGACGAGCTGGAGGCGGCCCGATGAGCGACACCGCGACCACCACCGGGCGGGCCCCGTCCGTCTACGTGCCCTCCACCGAGGCGTTGGCCACCGTGCTCGCCCCCGGGGAGCGGCCGGCGCCACCGGGACCGCTGTCGGCGTCGCTGACGTTCGGCTGGCGGGCCGTGCTGAAGATCAAGCACGTGCCGGAGCAGTTGTTCGACGTGACCGCGTTCCCGATCATCATGGTGCTGATGTTCACGTACCTGTTCGGCGGCGCGCTCGCCGACAGCCCGCGCGCGTATCTCCAGTTCTTCCTGCCCGGCATCATGGTCACCAGCGTCGTGATGATCACCATGTACACCGGGGTCGGGTTGAACAACGACATCGAGAAGGGCGTCTTCGACCGGATCCGGACGCTGCCGGTGTGGCGGCCGGCGGCGCTGGTCGGCATGATCTTCGGCGACGTGCTGCGGTACATCCTGGCCGCGGTGGTCATCCTCGCCGTGGGGCTGGTGCTCGGTTTCCGTCCCGACGGCGGGCTGCCCGGCGTGCTGGCCGGCATCGGCCTGCTGGTGGTCTTCTCGTTCGCGTTCTCCTGGGTGTGGACGTTCTTCGGCCTGGTGCTGCGCAGCGAGAAGTCGGTGATGGGCGTCAGCATGATGGTGCTGTTCCCGCTGACGTTCCTGAGCAACGTGTTCGTCGAGCCGGCCACCATGCCGGGCTGGTTGCAGGCGTTCGTCAAGGTCAACCCGGTGACCCACCTGGTCGCCTCGGTCCGGGCCGCGATGGCCGGCGCCACGGACGCCACGAACACCATGTGGCTGCTGCTGTGGAGCGCCGGGTTCGTGGTGGTGTTCGGCACGCTGACCATGCGCCGCTACAACCGCCGCTGACCCGGGGGGTGGCGGGGCCCGGACGCTCCGGGTCCCGCCGTTCCGGCGTGGGAACACCGGTCGGGCTCAGAGTCGCCAGCGCACCGGCTCGGCCGGCAGGTACCGACAGGTGCCGCCGGTGGTGACCGACTCGCGCAGGTGGGCGGCGAGCACCGGGTGCCGCTGCTCGATCCGGCGCAGCGTGTCCCGGATCCGGCCGGTCACCGCCTTGCGCGCCCGCTCGGCCTGGTCGCCGAGGCGGCGGCTGCGCCCGGCCAGCCCGGCGGCGGCGCGCAGCTGGTCGAGCAGCGCCGCGCGCTCGGCGTCCAGGGCCGCCAGCCGCCGCGCGTCGTCGCGCAGCGCCGCCCGGTCGATCTCGTCGTCGAGCCGCCGCAGGTGCTGCCGGTAGCGCGCCTTCGCTTCGTCGTCGAGCACCGGGTCGGCGCCGAGGCGGCGGGCGGCGACCAGTTCCGCGCCGGCCGCCGGGTCGAGCAGCTCGACCGCGCGCACGTCAACACCGGGTCGGCTCAGCAGCAGCCGCAGGTCGTGCAGGCCCTTGGCGTCGGGCAGGTGCACCACCACGCCGGCGTAGGCGAGCCGCCACACCGGACCGTCGAGGCGGAACTCGGGCATGGCCGGGTCGGCGCCGTGCACCTCCGCGTCAGGGCCGTCGCCGGCCGTGGCACCGGATCGGCCGCTCGGGTCCGCACCGACCGTCATGGCGGCCCAACCGCTCATGCCGGGCCCACCTCCCAGGCCGCCCCGACCGGCGACACCCGACCTGGCCGCCGTGGTGGATCCGACCCGCGCGGCCCGGTCGGCCCGCGACGTCGACACGTCCACGTCGAGGTCGGCCGCCCGCGGGCCGGCCGCGGTGAGCCGCTCGATCACCTGGACCATGCCCAACTCCCGCGCCTCGGCCACCGTCCCGGCCCACAACCGGGCCGCCTCGGCCGCGTCACCCGGCCCGCCGCGCCCGGCGAGCGCGGTGACCAGCCCGGCCCGGCCGAGCACCGACCAGGGGCGGGCGCCCAGGCGGTCGGCGGCGGCCCGGGCCGCCGCGTAGCCGGCGACCGCGTCGTCCCACCGCCGTTCCGCCGCGTCCACGGTGGCCAGCCAGAGGTCGACCGGGCCGCCGATGTCGCAGCCGAACAGCGCGACCATCCACCGTCCGCGGTGCGGCGCCAGGGCCGCCCGTGCCTCGGCGCAGCGACGGGGGTCGCCGTCCACGGCCGCCGCCTGGGCCCGCAGCCGCAGCCACAGCGCCGACACCGGCCGGGGGTACGCCGTGTCGGCGGCCTCGATGCCGCCGACCAGCCGGAGCACGGTGTCGGCGTCGCCACGCTCGGCGGCGGTGATCGCCCGCAGCAGCTCCACCTGCGGATGGTTGGCCGCGCCGGGCCGGTCGAGCACGGCCTCGGCCTCGGCGAGCCGCCCGCGCAGCAGAAGCAGGGACCAGCGCAGGTGGTGGGCCATGAAGGCGTGGTCGGAGTGCTCCCACTCGCCGTAACCGTCCATCTCGGCGTAGCACACGTCGGCGGCGGCGAAGTCGCCCCGGAAGGCGGCGATGATGCCGCTGTCCACGGCCGCCGCCATCCGTTGCCGGGCCACGTCGCCCGCCCGGCAGCCGGCGACGAACGCGGCCAGCTCGTCCCGGTACGCCGGGTCACCCAGCTCCAGCAGCGCCACCCAGCGCAGCGACGTGGCCCACAGCTCGGTGTCCCGGTCGCCGCCGCGGCGGGCCACCTCGCGGATCTCGGCGGTGACCACGGCCCGCTCCTCGGCCGTGCCGAGCCCCCAGGTGGTGTCGTGGCGGGCCCACAGGCTGAACGTGAGCGCCTCGTCGTCCCGGCCGTGCCGGGCGAGCGTCTCGGTCGCGGTGATCAGGTCGGTGACCAGGGCACGTGTCGACCGCTCCGGCTCGGGCGGGCCGATCAACCGCTGGTACGCCTCCCGCACCAGCGCGTCGGCGTCGAGCCGGCGCCGGGTGGCCGAGTGCTGGCTGTGGACGGTGAGCGCCACCCGCGCCAGCACGGCCGGCTCAGCCAGCCCTCGGGCCAGCGCGGCGGCGTCGACGAGCAACTGCTCGGCCTCGCCCGGCGTGCCGGCGTGGTGCAGCAGCCCGGCCAGCTCCAGCAGCACCCGGACCCGCCGGACCGGCTCGTCGGTGAGGCTCAGCGCGCGCCGGAAGTGCCGCACCGACTCCTCCACGGCCAGCCGGCCGCTGGCGTCGCGCGCGGCGGTCAGCAGCAGGTCACCGGCGCGTACCGGATCCAGCTCGGGGCCCGCGAGCCAGGCGTGGCGGGCCAGGTCGGCGGCGATGGGCCGGCCGGCGAGCGCGTCGTCGGCGCGGTCGACGGCCCGGACCACGGCGGCGTGCCGGGCATGCCGCTCATGCTCGGACAGCCCGTCGTAGAGCGTCTCCCGGACCAGGTCGTGCACGAAGGCGAACCGGCCACCGCCGCCGGACAGCACCAGCCGGGCGGCGGCGGCCCGGTCGAGCAGCCGGTCGACCTGCGCGGCCGGAGCGGGCACGCAGGCGGCCAGCGTCATCCGGTGGAACTCGCGCCCCAGCACGGCGGCCACGGTCAGCGCCTCGACCACCGGGGCGGGTAGCTGGTCGAGCCGGCGCCGCACCGCCTCGCGTACGCCGGGGGCGATGGTGTCGGCCAGGCCGTCGGTGTGCCAGAGCCGGGCGGTCTGCTCGACGAAGAACGGGTTGCCGCCGGTGCGGCGGTGCACCTCGTCGACGAGCGCCGCGCCCGGTTCCCGGCCGGCGGTGCGGCGGATCAGCGCGGCCACCTCGTCGCGGCCCAGGCCGGTCAGCGTGACGGTGGTGGCCTTCGCGGCCAACGGCAGCAGCAGCGGGCGCAGCCGGTGGTCGTCGGCCTCCACCTCGGCGTCGCGGTAGGTGCCGATCACCAGCAGCTGCTCGAACCAGGTGTGCTGGGTGGCGAACCGGAGCAGCCGCAACGACGCCGGGTCGGCCCAGTGCAGGTCGTCGAGGACCACCACGACCGGCCGGTGCTGGGCGACCGCGACCAGCGCGCCGGTCACCGCGTCGTGCCGGGCGAACTCGTCCCGCCCGCCGTCGTCACCCGGCTCGACCGGGTCGTTGTCGGCGGCGTGCTCGCCGAGCAGGGCCGCCAGCCCGGCGTCGGCGGCCTCCCTGGCGGGCGCGGCGTCGCCGGTGGCCCGGGCCAGCCGGCGCAGCACCTGCACCCAGGGCCAGTAGTCGGGGGCGGTGTCGGAATCCCAGCAGGCGGCGCCGAGCACCAGCGCCCCGCGTCGGCGGGCCTCGTCGGCGGCGGCCGAGACCAGGGTGGTCTTGCCGATGCCCGGCTCACCGGTGACCAGGACCAGACCGCCGTGGCTGTCGACCACGCGCGCCACCTCGGCGCGCAGCAACCCGGCCGGGTGCTCCCGCCCGATGATCCCCTCGCCGAACCGCGGCTCCATGACCTCCCGACGCTAGTCGACCGGTCCGACAGGCGGCGACGCCGCGGTCTCAAGGCGCCAGAACATCGTCCCGATGTGTCAGGCTGTGGTCCAGATAGGCCGGAGAAGGAGAGAATTTGTGCTGATGTACTCGATGAGCGTCTCGGTGGACGGCTTCGTCGCCGACCGCGCGGGCTCGTTCGACTGGACGGGCCCCGACGATGAGCTGATCCGGTTCCACCACGCGGAGGTGGGCCAGCTCGGCGGCTACCTGCTGGGCCGCCGGCTCTACGAGAACATGCTGGTGTGGGAGACGGATCCGGCGATGCGCGAGACCGAGATCGGGGCCGCGTTCGCCGACACCTGGCGCGACCTGCCGAAGGTCGTCTTCAGCCGTACGCTCGATGACGTCCAGGGTAACGCCCGGCTCGCCAAGGCGTCGGTGGCCGAGGAGATCGCCATGGCGCTGGACGCGACCGACAAGCCCGTCTCGATCGGCGGCACCGTGCTGGCCGGGGCCGCGATCGAGCTCGGCCTCGTCGACGAGCTGCGCATGTACCGGTGCCCGGTCGTGGTGGGTGGCGGCACGCCGTACCTGCCGCCGGTCACCGCCGACATCCCGCTGAACCTGGTCGAGACCAAGACGTTCAGCTCCCGCGTGATCTACGAGCGCTACCGCCGTGTCCGCGACGGGTCACACCAGGTGTCCGCCGGCTGACTGCTCCGGCAGCGCAGGCGAACGACACGGCCGCGAGGATCAGCGGCTGTGCGTCGCCGGGTCAAGCAGCCACCCGCGCTCACCGCGCGTCGGTGACCACGTGCGAGCAGGCCGGGCACGCCGCCGGCCCCTGCTCGGCGAACCATCGGCAGGTACGCCGGATCGCGCACTTCGGCAGCGTCTCCTCGGCCGGCGGGGCGGCCTCGGCGTACGAGGCGGCCATCCGGGCGCCCAGGCCGCAGTGCGAGCCGGTCCAGAAGCCGCAGGACGAGGTGACGCAGGGACCGGCGAGCCGGACCCGGGACTCGATCGGCCCGTCGGAGTCGTCGGCCCCGGCGAGCGCCACCTCGGCCGGCACGGCCGGCGTCACGTAGGCCACCCGGCCCGCCGGCGTGATCATGCCGAGGAACACGGTGGCGTTGGACGCCGGCGTGCTCGGGCACATCCGCTCCGGCGGGCCGGCCGATCGGGCGGCGTCGGTCACCGCTGGATCCAGAACCCGATGTCGTTGATCTTCTGCCCGAGGTCCTGCGCGGACACGCCGTCGAGCACCCAGAGCCCGTACCACTCGGGCCGCAGCTTGATGTTGCCGTGGCCGAGTGTGAGCGGGTTGACGAGCTTGGCGTTGGCGGTACGCAGCGCGGCCAGGCCGGCCTTCTGGATCTCGCCGGCGATCAGGGTCTGCTGGTCGGGTGTCAGGTCGACGCCGTCGACCACGAAGCGGAACTCGTTGCGAGCCATCTGTTTTCCTCCGGTCACTCGTACGATTCGGTGCCCAGCCCGCGACGCAGGCTGGTCCGGGTGAAGGCCGCCCAGCCGGCGTGCGAGCCGGCGTCGGCGGGCCGGCCGGCGCGGGCGAGGACCCGGCCGGCGTGCTCCCGCCAGCGGTCGGCGGTGGCCGCCGCGTCGCCCCACAGCCCACGGCAGGCGGCGACCGCGAAGGCGACCTGTTCCGGCGCGCCGGTGAAGCCGGCGGGCCCGTCGCCGATCCGGATCGTCCCGTCCGGCCGGACGCGCACGCTCGGGAAGTGGTGGTGCAGGCTGGCCAGCGTGGCCAGGTGCGTGGCGTCCCGCCGGGCGGCGGTGAAGCCGGCCCGCGGCTCGTCGTCGCGGCGGTAGCGGACCGCGTGCAGGTCCAGCGCGTCGCCGGCCGGCGCGACCCGGGCGACCACCTGCGTCGGCGCGCTCCAGGCGCGGGGGGAGTTCGCCGACCAGAACGCCAGCCAGGCGGCGAGCCGGTCGGAGAAGTCGGCCCGGATCCGGACCGCCGGCGCGGAACCGTCGGGCGCGCGCAACGCGGCGGTCGCGATCCGGTCCCGGGTCACCAGCGGCGTTCCGGCGCCGGCCGGGGCCGCGGCGGCGGGGCCGGGCGCGACGGCCAGACCGGTCAGGGTGAGCGTCGAGGCCGCCGCCGCGCCGGCGAGGAGTCGCCTGCGGTCGAGCGGATGTCTGTTGGTGTCCATTCTCGGCCCTTCGTCGGCGGCCAGTGGCCCGACGCTATCGACCGGAAGGGATCAGCAGAACACCCTGCGTGACGGGAGGTTGACACCGGAGCCGGGAATTCCCGGCGGCGTGAATAGCCGTTCCTGTGCCTGGTTCACGCCGGGAAACGCTCGTGCCCGAGCACGGCGAGCAGTCGCAGCTTCTCCGCGCCCTCGCTGCGCGGCGGCGCGGTGAGCACGAGCAGCGCCTGGGACTGGTCCTCGGTGAACAGCACCTGGCAGTCCAGCTCGATCGGGCCGAGTTCCGGGTGGATCAGCGTCTTGTGGTCGGCGTAGCGCTGCGCCACCTCGTGCCGCTCCCACAACCCGGCGAACTCGTCGCTGGCCGCGCGCAGCACCCGGACCAGCTCACCGGCGCGGGAGCGGGGACCCATCTGGCCGTACGCGGCACGCAGGTTGGCGACCTGTGCGCGGCTCTGCCGGTCGTGGTCGTCGACCGGGTAGCGGGCCCGCTCGGCCGGGTCGGTGAACCACCTGAAGATCCCGCTGCGGGCCGGCCCGGTGTGGCCGGTCCGCTCGCCGAGCAGCGCGGCGGCCAACCGGTTCTGCTCCAGCGTCTCCCCCAGGTTCGACAGGATCAGCGCCGGCGTGTCCGCCAGCCGGTCCAGCACCCGCAGCAGCGCCGGCGCGACGTGGGTGGCGGTGGAGACCGCCTCGGGCGGGCTGTGCCCGGCCACCCGGAACAGGTAGTCGCGTTCGTCGCCGGTCAACCGCAGCGCCCGGGCCAGCCCGGCGAGCAGGTTCGGGCTGGGCTGCGGGCCGCGCCGCTGCTCCAGCCGGGTGTAGTAGTCGGTGGACATGGCGGCGAGCGCGGCGACCTCCTCCCGCCGCAGGCCGGGGGCCCGCCGCCGGGCACCCGGCGGCAGCCCGACGTCACCGGGGCGCAGCGCCTCGCGGCGGCGGCGGAGGAAGTCGGCCAGGGCGATCCGGTCCATGATCCGAGTATCCGCCGCCGGGCGACGCGAACCAGGGATCCGGGATCCCCCGATCACGGAACTCTGCCCCGGCCACCACGGACCGGCCATGCTGGCGGCATGGACATCTCCGGGAACACCATCTTCATTCCGGGCGCCACCAGCGGGATCGGCCTGGCGCTGGCGCTCGCCCTGCGGGACCGGGGCAACACGGTGATCGTCGGCGGCCGGCGTACCGAGTTGCTCGACGAGATCGCCGCGACCCACCCGGGCCTGGACACCGTGCCGATCGACACGACCGACCCGGCGAGCATCACGGCGGCGGCGAAATCGGTGCTGGCCCGGCACCCGGACCTCAACGTCGTGGTGGCCATGGCCGGTGTGATGCGGATCGAGGACTGGCGCTCGCCCGAGACGTTCCTCGCCTCGGCCGAGGAGGTGGTGACCACCAACGTGCTCGGCCCGATCCGGCTGATCGGCGCGTTCGTCGAGCACCTGCGGCAGCGCGGGAACGCCACCATCGTCACCGTCTCGTCCGGCCTGGCGTTCGTGCCGCTGCGGGTCACCCCGAGCTACAACGCGTCCAAGGCCGCGATCCACATGCTCAGCGAGTCGATCCGGCTCCAGTTGGCCCCGACCGGCGTACGGGTGGTGGAGCTGGTGCCGCCGGCGGTGCGGACCGGGCTGCTGCCCGGGCAGGAGAGCAGCGAGTTCGCCATGCCGCTGGACGAGTTCGTGGCCGAGGTGGTGGCGTTGCTGGCGGCGCAGCCGGACGCCACGGAGATCCAGGTCGAGCGCGTGAAGTTCCTCCGGCACGCGGCGGCGCGTGGCGAGTACGACCGGGTGGTCGCCGAGCTGAACGCGGCCGATCCGCACGCCGCCACCTGACAGACCTTGATATCGATCGATCCGTATCGATAGGCTGTCGGCGTCCGCACACCCCCCATCCCCCAGGAGTGTGAACCATGCGTACGCCGAAGCTGTCCCGGATCCTCGCCACCCTCGCGGCCGTGACGCTGACGGCGCTGGGCGCGGTCGCCGTCAACCCGGCACCGGCCTCCGCCGCGATCCGCAACGTCTGCTACAACACCAGCCAGGCCGGCCCGTTCGCCAGCACGGCGGTGCAGGCGGCGTCGATCTGGAACAACTACACCAACAACATCAACATGGCCCAGTGCGGGTCGAACCTGATGATCTACTACACCTACGGCGGCGGGTCGTACGCCCAGCGCACCAGCCTCGGCAACGGTCGCGTGGTCATCGACTACAACCAGGCCCAGCAGTACTCGCCGCTGCGCATCATGACGCACGAGATCGGCCACATCCTCGGCCTGCCGGACAACTACAACGGCAACTGCGCCATCCTGATGTCCGGCGGCAGCGCCGGCACCAGCTGCACCAACCCGTACCCCAGCTCCACCGAGGCCGCCCGGGTCGACTCGCTGTTCGGCTTCGCCGCCCGCAGCGCCACGCCCGCCCAGATCTTCAGCGACAGCTGGCCGGCCGCCACGGTGGTCGCCGCCGGGCGCTGACGACGCTCCGGGGACGGGGCCGGCGGGTCACCGCCGGCCCCGTCCGCGCGTCCGCGCCGACTCCGGTGCGGCGACCGCCGCGTCGTCCGCCAGCTCCGCCGCCCGCCGGCTCAATTCGTCCACCCGCTCCCGCAGCCGGCCCGCCCCCGGGTCCCCGGCGTCCGATCCGGACACCTCGTCGAGCAGCCCGACGTAGTCGCCGGCCAGCCGCCGGTACGCCGACCCGCCCGGCCCGCCGGCCCGGTCCAGGTCGATGATCTGCTGGGCGAGCACGGCGGTCGCCGCGCCCAACGCGGCCCGCTCGTCGGCGCGCGCGTCCCGCCCGGCCCGCCGCGCGTCGGCCAACCGGCCGGCCCGCCGGCCACCGAACCAGAGCACCGCCGCGCCGGCCACCACGCCGCCGAGCGCGCCGCCGGCCAGCAGGTAGCGGGGCAACGACGGGCTGATGGTCCGAGCGCCGTCCGGCACCAGGCCGGTGCGGACCAGCCGGTCGTAGTTGAGCACGATCACCTTCAGCGCCTCGACCGGCCGGTCCACGAACGCGTCCGCGCCCTGGCCGATCACGGTCTCCACCACCACGGACCGGCCGACGTCGCGCGGACTGTCGCCGCCGAGGCGGGAACAGCCGTACGTGTCCCAGTCGTCGCCGTCCCGGCTCATCGCCAGCACCAGCGTGCCCTGGGTGGCCCGTTCGGTGTCGTCGCACGCCTCGGACAGGTCGGTGCCGGGCCGCATCATCAGCACCACCAGCCGGCGGTTGCCGATGACCCGTTCGGCGGCGGCCCGGTCCAGCTCCACGCCGCGCGCCGCGTAGACCGACGAGGCGCGTACCTGCCGGGCGGCCGGCCCGTCGAACAGGCCGCCGGTCCACAGCGCCCAGCCGGCCAGCACCAGGCAGGCCAGCACCGCCCGGCCGAACGCGGTCCCGACCAGCCGGCCCAGCAGCCGGCGCACGGTGCCCACCGGCCGGCGCGCGGTCCCGGCCTGCCGACGCGGGGTCCCAGCCTGCCGACGCGCGGTCCCGGCCCGCCCGCGCCCTGTGCCGGCCCGCCGACGCTCGGTGCCCGCCCGCCGACGCTCGGTCCCGGTCACGACAGCCTCCCGCGCAGGTAGACGTCCGGCCGGTAGCCGGGCATCCGCACGTCCCGGGCCACGCCGTCCAGCTCGGCCGCCGCGTCCGCCAGCAGGCCGCGTACGTGCCGGTCGGGCAGCCCGTCGTCGAGCGCGTACCGGGCGGCGCGCAGCCGGCCGACGCCCCGCACCAGCGCCGGGTCGCTGCGCGCGTCGGTGAGCAGGGACAGCTCCACGGCCAGCGCGGAGAGCCCGGCCAGCCGCGCCGGCGTGCCGCCCGGCCCGACGTCGTCCGGCCGGCCCCGACCGGCGCCGCGCACGGTCCGGATCGACAGCACCACGAAGCCGGCCACACAGCCGGCGAAGAGCCACGGCAGCGCCGGCAGCGCCACCCGCAGCGGGTCGAACGGCCGGTACGGCAGCGGCCTGTCGAACAGCCCCGCGTACCGCACGTCGGTGACCCGGGCCAGGTACGCGCCGAGCACGTTGAGCTGCGGATAGGCGTAGCGGCTGAGCCGGCCGCCGTACTGGGCGTAGAAGCTGGCGCCGGCCACCTCGGCGAAGTCCGCCGCGCCCGGACCGTGGTACTCGATCCAGCCGCCGTACATCACCACCACCGGCCGGTCCGGGGCGAGCCGATGCAGCGCCGGCCCGTACGCCGGCAGCGGCGCCCCGTACGGCTGGGCCGGCAGCACCACGAACCAGGCCCCGTCCGGGAACGCGTCCTCGGCGGTCCGCTCCGGCAGCCGGGGCAGCGTGGCGCCGGCCCCGACGTACCGGCCGGTGGCCCGCAGCGCGGCGGTCACCGGGGCCAACTCGGCGGCGGTCGGCTCCCGCCAGCGCAGGTCGTCGCGGTCCGGTGGGGACGGCTGCTTGCGCAGCCCGGCGAGCAGCGCGAGCACCTGCCCGGTGACGTCGCCGGTGGCGAACTGCGCCCGCCAGCCCGGCAGGTCGTCCGCCGTGGCCACGTAGAGACCGCCGCTGACCTCGGTGCCGACGATCCGGATCGTGGCGTTCTCGACGTCCTTGACCCGCCGGCGTTCCGCCTCGTCCAGCCCCGGCGGGGCGACCAGGATGCGGGTGTCGTCACCGCCGATGGCGGCCCGGACGCGAGCGGTGTCCCAGCGCGCGGTCGCGCCGGGCAGGCGTACCACCGGATCGGCCGCGACCAGCGCGGTCATCTCCTCGACCGAGGGGACCGTCGCGTCGCTCAGCTCGCCCGCGGACCCCTCCCCCGGCAGCGAGGCGGACGACGGCGAACGCCCGTAGCTGACGTCGACGCTCTGCCGCTGCGCCACCAGGAACACCGTCAGCGCCGCCGCCGCCACGGCCAGCAGGGACCAGCGCAGCAGCTCCCGGCGTACCCTCATCGGCCGGCCCGCCACAGCTCGTCGGCGCGACGCGCGTGCGCGGTCGCCTCCCGGGCCGCGTCCGCGCCGCCGTCGCGCGCGGCGGCGAGCAGCTCGGCGCGGGCCAGCAACCGGTCCGCCTCGGGCACCGGCGTGGTGGCCGCGTCCCGGCTGACGGCGGCGTCGTGGATCGCCGCCCGCGCCGACGACCAGGCGACCCGCCGGCCCCGGTCACGCTCGCGGCGCCGGGGCAGCACCGTGGCGAGGAACCCGGCGGCCACCGCCACCAGGGCCCCGCCCAGCCAGGGCAGCACGCTCAAGGTCATGCGCCCTGTCTAACGCACCACCGCCAGCCGCGCGCGTCGAGGTGCGACCCGCCGGCCTACGACGACGAGTAGCCCTCCTGGAAGCCCTCCATGAACGCCCCGGCGAACCCGGAGACCACGCACCCGGCACAGCAGAGGATCACCAGCAGCGCCGGCACCGCGACCCAGAGGACCGTCGTCCAGTTGATCCCGTCCTCCTCCGGCTGCGGCGGATACTGCGGCGGGTAGTACGGCTGGTACGGATCCGGCTGATAAGGGTCGTGAGGATGCACCCGGCCATCCTGCCCACCACCCGCGGTTGTCGGAAGATCCGAACGGACCGCCCGGCCGGCCCGCCCGTCGCTTCCGACCCGTGCGCGTACCCAGGTGCGCGTACTCAGGCCCGGTGCGCGTCGAGGTGGGTGAGGACGGTCTGGTTGGCCTCCCACCCGTCCGGGAACTTCACCGGCACGTCCAGGTGCACCCGCTCGGTCGACGGGTACGCGTCGAGCAGCTCGCCGATGCCGGCCCGGGCCACCACCACGCAGGCGTGCCGGTGCCGGGACGCCAGCACACACAGCCGCCCCGACTCCAGGTGGAACGCGGTCGCGTCGCGTCGGCCGGAGAGCGGGTGCAGCACGATCGTCACGTCGTACTCCCGGCCCTGGAGCCGGTTGGCGGTGTCCACCGTGACGCCCGCGCCGGCCGTGCCCAGCCGGGACCGGATGGCCGCGACCTGGTCGCGGTGCGCGGCCCCGACGGCGATCCGGTCCGCGGTCACCGGCGCGCCGCCGGGCGCTGCCTCGCTGACCGCGACCGCGCCGCGTGCCAGCACCCGCAGCGCCAGCTCCGCGCAGGCCGTGGCGGCCTCGGCGTCGGTACGCACGGTGTGTCGCGCCGGCAGCTCGTGCAACGCCCAGCCGGTCGCGGCGGCCAGCTCGACCGAGGCGTCGTAGGCGTCACCCGGACCGGCCCCGGTGAACGTCAGCGCCCGGTCGGCCGGCCCGGTGCCGGCCCGGAACCCGGTGAACGGGTAGAACGCCGCGGACACCACGGGCGCGGCGGAGGCCGGCAGCCGCCACGACACCGGCAGCCGGTGCACCGGCAGGTCCGGGTTGTGCCGCAGCAGCGTGGCCACCGCCGACTGCATCGGGTCCCAGGTCAGGCCGGTCCAGCGGGCGGTCTCCACGGCGGAGAACGGGTCGAGCTGCCCGGGGTCGCCGACGAACAGCGCCCGCTCGAACCGACCGGCCACGCGCAGCAGCGCGTCCGCCCGCATCTGGTACGCCTCGTCCACGATCGCCCACGGCCAGGAGCCCTCGGGCACGGTGGCCCACTTGGCCGCCGTACCGATGGTGACGGCCGGACCGCCGAGGTCGGCGACCTTCGCCGCGACCCGGACCGTCCCGTGGCCGGTGACCCGCTCGCTGGGCCGGTAGTCGGTCGCGGAGAGTCGGCCGATCCGCAGCTCGGGCGCCCGCCGGGCGAGCCGGTCGATGAGGTCGTCGACCTGCTCGTTGGTCTGCGCCACAATCATCAGCGGGTCCCCGGTGACGGCCAGCTCGGCGGCGGCGCGGACGACGAGCGTGCTCTTGCCCGCGCCGGGCGGCGAGTCGACGACGACGCCCCGGTGCGCGCCCTCGCGCACGTCACGCAGCACACTCTCCACGACCTGCAAGGCGGGGCCCCTTCTTCACGCATCCGGTAGAGGCGGGGCCCCTTCTTAACACGTTCGACTGGTTGCCAAAGGCAACAGTGTGGCGTACGAACGACGTGAATGTCTCTCCGGCGCACGCGACGGTGACCCCGTCGGCCGGATTCCGCACACCCGACAAGGGGGGCCAATGGCACGCAGCCGGATCGCCGGTACCGCAGCCATCGCACTCGTCCTACCGTTCCTCGGCGTCCTGCCCGCGACGGCCGCATCCGCCGCGCCCGCACAGGCCGTGCCCGCCAAGGCCACGCCGGCCACCGACGACACCCGCGAGCTGACCCGCAAGGACTTCACGCTCGACGGCAAGCCGGTCAAGACCCCGGCCCGCTACCAGAAGCGCGCCCAGGCCCGCTCGAAGGCCGCCGCGGCGCCGACCCCGCCGGTCGGCACCGTTCGGCAGTGGCTCGGCATGGACGACTTCCAGGGCAGCTACTACCGCAAGGACTACACGCTGCGCGGCGTCGGCGACAACGTCGAGGTGTGGGTCGCCAACGACATCGCGTTTCCGGCCGACGACTGCCGCAACCAGATCCCCACGTCGACGCAGATCACCGACGCGCAGGTGCAGAGCTTCGTGCACGAGTTCGACACGAACATGTACCCGAAGGAGACGGTGGCGTTCAGCCGGCCACCGGACCGCGACGGCAGCAACGCCCAGATCCCGCCGGACGCCCAGGGCAACGGCGGCGACTACACCGGCGGCGGCAACAAGACGGTCACCCTGATCGACAACGTCCGGGACGACAACTTCTACGACTTCCCGGCCGCGCCGACCTACATCGCCGGCTTCTTCTCGGCGCAGCTCAACGAACTGTTCGACCGGAACGTGATGACCGTCGACGCGTTCGACTGGCTGCACCGCACCGGCGCGAACCCGCCGGACGAGCCGACCGACGACCTGTGCACCAGCCGCCCGGCCCGCCCGTTCAGCTACGAGGGCACGTTCGCGCACGAGTGGCAACACCTGGCGCACTACTACAGCGACCCGTTCGAGACCACCTGGATGAACGAGGGCCTGTCCGACTTCGCGCAGACGCTCACCGGGTACGTGGACACGAAGGCGACCGTCTTCGACCGGGGCGCGGACAGCCACCTCTACTGCCAGCAGGGCTTCGGCACGGTGCAGACGCCGTACAACGCGAACCCGCGCGACTGCGGCGGCCCGGAGAACTCGCTGAACCTGTGGGGCGAGAACCCGAACCCGAACGCGGTGCTCGCCGACTACGGCAACGCGTACGCGTTCATCCAGTTCCTGTACGACCGCTACGGCAACGACATCGTGCACCGGCTGCACAACGACGCCGACCTGCAGGGGCTGGCCAGCCTGGACGCCGCGCTCAAGGCCGAGGGCGCGAAGAACATGTACCAGGTGATCCACGACTACCAGACCATGACGCTGGTCGACAAGATCGTCGGGGAGTCGCGCACGGGCATCATGCTCGGCGTACCGAAGAGCCGGGTGACCACGAAGATCCTGCGCTCCACCGTCAACCTGGCCAACCCGGCCGCGTACGCCACGCCCGGCGCGGCGCCCAACGGCGCCGACTACGTCCCGCTGGCGAAGGCCGACGGCACCGTGCTGCGCGGCCGTGACCTGCGGTCGCTGTCGTTCCAGGGCGCGAAGACGCTGCCGTCGCTGCCGCTGGCCTGGACCGTCGTGACGAACGACCCGGACCGCGCCGGCAACCCGGTGCTGTTCTCCGGCAACGCCGACAACACCGACGCCGCCGCGGTCACCCCGGTCACCGTGCCGACCGCCGACCCGACGCTGCGCTTCCTCGCCAAGTACGGCGCGGAGGTCGGCTTCGACTACGGCTACGTGGTGGTCTCCACCGACGGCGGCGCCACCTACACCGCGGTCGCCGGCGACAAGACCACCGACGGTCCGCTCGGCCCGGCGCTCAACGGCACCACCGACGGTTTCGAGCCGCACAGCTTCGACCTGTCCGCGTACGCCGGCAAGAACATCCTGCTCGGCTTCCGCTACGTCAGCGACGGCGGCGTCAACGAGGGCGGCCTGCTCGTCGACGACGTCACGCTCGGCGGCACCACGGTCAGCGACGGCAGCAGCCTCGCCGCGTTCGACTCGCCCACCGAGATCAAGCCGATCGCGGTGCACAACTGGAACGTGCGGCTCGTCGGTCTGGACGAGAAGCACTCGCTGGCCTGGCAGTTCGAGTTCAACGGCAAGTCGAGCCTGACGCTCAACCGGGCCCAGCTCGCGCTGCTCGCGCTCTTCCCGAAGGTGGTCGCCGTGGTCGCCTACGACGAGCCCACCGAGCAGGTCCAGCAGTATGCCCCGTACACGCTGAAGGTCAACGGCGTAGTGCAGAAAGGCGGGGCCCCCTCTTAACGCCTCCGGTATAGGAGGGGCCCCCTCCTAACACCTCGCCCGCCCGAGCACCCACCGAGGGTGCTCGGGCGGGAGCGTTTCCGGGTAAGACTGACGACCATGAGTGACGCGCCGGTGCTCCACCTCGTCGTCTGCGCCGCTCCGCCGGCCCAGCGGATCGGCGAACTCGCCGACCTGCTCGCCGCCGACGGGTGGCGGGTCTGCCTCATCGCCACCCCGGTCGCGGGAAGCTGGCTCGACCGTGACGCGCTCGCCGCGCAGACCGGTCATCCGGTACGCGTGCAGTGGCGCCGGCCGGGCGACCCCGAACCGCACCCGCCGGCCGACGCCGCCGCGGTCGTGCCGGCCACCTTCAACACGCTGAACAAGTGGGCGGCCGGCGCGAGCGACACGCTGGCGCTGGGCATCCTCAACGAACTGCTCGGCACCGGGCTGCCGATCCACGTCTTCCCCCGGGTGAACGCGGCGCTGTCGGCGCATCCGGCCTACGCGCCGAATCTACGGCTGTTGCGGGAGGCGGGGGCGGTGGTGCACGACGGGGACGTGCTGCGGTCCCCGGACGAGATGACGCCGAGCCGGTGGGCGGTGGTGGTCGACGCGCTGCGCGCGGCCCGACCCCGAGGCTGAGCTGGACGCCGCCGAGACTCGGCCGCCGCCGGACTGCCGGCCCGATCAAGTACGCGGATCCGCTAACTGGAGTTGGTGCCAGGCCGGCCCGCGACCGTCGTGCTCGTTGTAGCGTCAGCGGCACCACAACCGACTCGTTCACGCTGGGAGACTCGGTGATCAGGACCCGTGGCTTCGAACTGGCGCCCTGGCAGGCAGAAGCCGTCGAGGCGTGGGTCGGTGGCACTGGTGGCGCGCACCGGGGAACATTCGAGATCGTCACCGGTGGTGGGAAGACGCTGATCGCGCTCGCCTGCGCCGCGCGCGCGGCCGAACGCGATCCCGAACTGCGGCTGGCTGTGGTTGTTCCCACCGAGGCGCTGGCCCGGCAGTGGCAGGCTGCGTTGGAGCGGTACACGAACCTGGAGCGACCCGAGATCGGCCTGCTAGGTGCCGGAGGCTCAGCTAATCTTTCCCGCTGCAGGGCGTTGGTAGCGGTGTTGAACACCGCCGCCAAGCAACTTCCCGCTGCGGCGCAGACCGCACAACCTCTGATGTTGGTGGTCGACGAGTGCCATCGAGCGGGAGCGCGAACCTTCTCCCGGGTGCTGGACACGAAGGCCGACTATCGACTCGGCCTGTCTGCTACCCCGGATCGCGACGAACTCGATGAGTCAGGTCAGCCTCTGCGCTACGACGAGCAACTCGTCGGCCAGGGGCTCGGTCCCGTCGTGCACCGCTTCACCCTGCGCGACGCACGTGTCGCCGGCTGGCTGCCGGACTACGAGATTCATCACCATGGCATCCAACTCATCGATGAGGAACGGCGTGAGTACGACAAGATAAGCCGGCAGGTGGATGATCTCGCTGACGAACTGCGCTCGCTCGGCTTCGAGGTAGGGCGAGTGCAGCAGTTGCAGCGACGTGGGGACGAGGTGGCCGCGGTCGCCCGCAGATACATGGCCGCCGCGACGCGGCGGAAGGATCTGCTTTACCGCGCCCTCGAACGCGGCCGGGTGGCCCACCAGATCATCGAAGAAGCTCTCCGGGCGGATACAGCCCGCCGCGTACTGATGTTTCACGAGCGGGTTGGTGAGGCAAAGGAGCTGTACGAGCACCTGCGGCAGCATCTGACGGGAACATCCGTCGTGCTGGAGCATTCCCGCTTGGCCGCCCGAACACGGGTGGCGGCATTGGACGCGTTTCGGCACGGCCAGGCGCAGATCCTGGTCTCCGTGAAGTCGCTGGTCGAAGGCATCGACGTACCGGAGGCAGACCTCGGCGTGTCGGTCGCGGCGACCTCCAGCGTTCGCCAGCGGATCCAGGCACTCGGCAGGGTGCTGCGTCGCCGCTTCGATGGCTCTGCTCCGCGCAAGCACGCCGACATGCACCTCATCTACGTCGCGGGCACGGTGGACGAGCAGATCTACGCCAAGGAGGACTGGGCCGACCTCACCGGCGAGGGCGCGAACCACTACTGGCGCTGGTCTCTCGACCCGGAGAAGGCGAAGGAACGAATGCCGGAATCGCCCGCCACCCCTCGGCCGACCGAGGAGCAGGAGTGGGAGAGGTTGGGCCAGCGGGCCCCCGACACCCCGATTCAGTGGCACGGGATGCTCAGCGGTCAGGAGTATTCCGTCGACACACTCGGTACCGTCACCAACAGTTCGGGTGCCCTGATCCGTAATCCTCAGCACGTCGCGTCGCTGGTCGAACTGGTCCGGGGCCGCCCCGGGGGACGCTTCCGGATCACTCCCGCCCATCGTCTTGTCCTCGTCTGGGGCGACGGCCTGAACGGAGTCTTGCCCTACGTTGCCGGGCAACTCCTCAAGCCTTTCGAGGCCGAGCCTCGAGACGCGCTGCCGTCGGACGACGGCGGCCCGGACCCGAG
>NZ_BNEI01000003.1:0-665000 GCF_027925725.1 Micromonospora sp. AKA38
CCTGGCCGTCGCTGACGTCGTAGATCCGGGAGATGAGCATGGACAGCGTCGACTTGCCGGCGCCGGACGGGCCGACCAACGCCACCATCTGCCCGGGCTCGACGGCGAACGAGACGCCCTTGAGCACCGGCTCGGTCACCGTACGGTCCAGCGTGGCGACCTCCTCCAGCGAGGCCAGCGACACCTCCGCGGCGCTCGGGTAGCGGAAGCGCACGTCCCGGAACTCGACCCGGCCGTTGCGGGGCGGCACCGGCACCGCGTCGGGCTTCTCCGCGATGGCCGGACGCAGGTCGAGCACCTCGAAGACGCGGTCGAAGGAGACCAACGCGCTCATCACGTCGACCCGGACGTTGGACAGCGCGGTGAGCGGGCCGTAGAGGCGGGTCAGCAGCAGCGCCAGCTTGACGACGGTGCCCGCGCTGACCGCGCCGGTGACCGCGAGCCAGCCGCCCACGCCGTAGGTCAACGCCTGGGCCAGCGAGGCGACCAGCAGCATCGCCACGAAGAACGTGCGCGAATACATGGCGGACTGGATGCCGATGTCGCGCACCCGCTCGGCCCGGCGGGCGAACCGGTCGGCCTCCACCTCGGGCGTGCCGAACAGCTTGACCAGCAGCGCGCCCGACACGCCGAACCGCTCGGTCATGGTGGCGTTCATCTTGGCGTCGAGGTCGTAGGACTCGCGGGTGATCTCGGCCAGCCGGCGGCCGACCCGGCGGGCCGGGATGACGAAGATCGGCAGCAGCACCAGCGCCAGCACGGTGATCTGCCAGGACAGCACCAGCATCGCCCCGGCGGTGAGCACGAGCTGGATGACGTTGCTGACCACCCCGGACAGCGTCGAGGTGAACGCGCGCTGGGCGCCGAGCACGTCGTTGTTGAGCCGGCTGACCAGCGCGCCGGTCTGGGTGCGGGTGAAGAACTGCAGCGGCATCCGCTGGACGTGGTCGTAGACCTTGGTCCGCAGGTCGAGGATGATGCCCTCGCCGATGCGGGCCGAATACCACCGCTGGGCCAGCGAGAACAGCGCGTCGGCCACGGCCAGCGCGGCGATGATCAGGGCGAGCCGGACCACGGTGTCGCGGGCGTCGGGACCGCGGCCGGCGATCGCGTCGATGACGTCACCGGCGAGCAGCGGGGTGGCCACGCCGATCACCGCGGCGACGATCACGGTGAGCAGGAAGACGACGATGTCGCGCCGGTAGGGCTGGGCGAACGCGACGATCCGCCGGGCGGTGCCCCGCTTGAGCCGGTGGGCGGACACCTCGTCGCGGTTGCGCAGGGACCGGAGCATGCTCCAGCCGCCCATGCCGCCGCCGGCCATGGGGTTGGACACTCGTCACCTCCGGGTCGTCGGGCGGCGTGAACCGCCGGAGTCAATTCTCCCGACGCCTGTGACAACCTCGCGAGTAACCCAGATCTTCCCTCGGGGTCCTTACCGCTATTCGCCGCGCCCGGCCAGGTCCCGGATCCGGCGGGTCTGGGCCTCCCGCTCGGCGCGCTGCTGCTCGGCGTGCGAGCGCTCGGCCGCGCCGGCGAGCAGCGCCTTGATCTCCACGACGGCGTCCCGGCTGTTGGCCAGCAGCCCGGCGGCCAGGTCGCGCACCGCGGCGTCCAGCTCGTCGGTGGGCACCACGAGCGTGGCCAGGCCGATCCGGTCCGCCTCGGCGGCGTCCATCCGACGGCCGGTGGCGCAGATCTCCAGGGCGCGGGAGTAGCCGACCAGCTCCACCAGGCGGCGCGTGCCGGCCAGGTCGGGGACCAGCCCGAGCGTCACCTCGGCCATCGAGAGCTTCGCGTCGGCGGCCAGCACCCGCAGGTCGCAGGCGAGCGCGAGCTGGAGGCCGGCGCCGATCGCGTGGCCCTGCACGGCGGCGATCGAGACGACGTCCGGCCGGTGCAGCCAGGTGAAGCCGGCCTGGTAGGCGGCGATCCGGTCGGCGCACTCGGACTCGGAGAGCGTGGCCAGCTCGGCGAAGGAACCCGGCCCGGAGGCACCGGCGACCGCGAGGTCCAGGCCCGCGGAGAAGGCCCGCCCCTCGCCGCGTACGACGACGACCCGGACGTCACCGGGCAGGTCCCGGGAGAAGTCGCTCATGGCGCGCCACATCGCCGGGGTCTGGGCGTTGAGCACGTCGGGCCGGCACAACGTCACCGTCGCGACCGGCCCGTCGCAGTCGAGTCGAACTCCGGTCGTCTCGGTGGTCACCGGACCACCCGGAGCGCGACGCTGATGGACGACGCTGGGGGGCGGGTCACGCCTTCTTGCGGCGCCGGGCACCGCCGCGCTGCCGCAGCTGCACCCCGGACTCGGTGAGCACCCGGTGGATGAACCCGTACGAGCGGCCGGTCGAGGCCGCCAGCGCACGAATGCTCTCACCCCCGGTGTACCGCTTTACCAGGTCTTTGGCGAGCGTCTGACGCTCGGCCCCGACGATCCGGCGACCCTTCTCAGTGCTGGTGGCTGTGCCGGTGGCTGCCATGCTGATTCCTCACGTCCCAGACTGTGCGGTTCGGATACGGTCCCACCTATTAGACCGCCTCGAACGATCATGCGCCAGATATCAACTATTCGCCAACCGACACGCTACGCAATGTCAGCTTCCCGATAGAGTGATCCTCCCGGCCGTCCGATCCGTACCGACCGGGTCGTATCGTGCCCCCGGTGACCGATCTGATCGCCGTCGCGGCCGGTGCCGCCGGAGTGTTCGCCGCCACCAATCTGGACGACGTCGTCGTGCTCACCGTGCTCTTCGTGGCGTCCCGGACCGACGGTCGGCCGCGGCCCTGGCAGATCGTCGCCGGTCAGTACGCGGGCATCGGCGCGCTGGTCGCCGTCGCGGTGGTGGCCGCCGCCGGGTTGCTGGTGGTGCCCGACCCGTGGCCGGGGCTGCTCGGGCTGCTGCCGATCGCGCTCGGCGTCCGCGCGCTGCGGAACCGGGCCGGGGACGACGACCCGCCGGTGGTCGTCGGCACCCTGTTCGGCGTCGCCGGGGTCACGGTGGCCAACGGCGCCGACAACATCGCGGTCTACGTGCCGGTCTTCCGCGCCCTCGACCCGCTCACCGGCCTGGTCTGGTTGCTGGTCTTCGCCGTGCTGGTCGCCGTGTGGTGCGCCGTCGCCGCCGCGCTCGGCGGCCACCCCCGGGTGGTGTCGCTGGTCGGCCGCGCCGGCCACTGGCTGGTGCCGGCGATCTTCATCGTCATCGGCGCGACCATCCTGCTCACCTCCGGCGTCCTCCCCCGCCTCGCCGACCTGCTCGGCTGAACCGCGCCGCCGGCCGCCGGCCCCGGGTCAGGCCAGCTCGACCAGTTCGAGCAGGTCGTCGGACCAGGCGTCCTCGTCGCCGTCGGGCAGCAGGATGGCGCGGTCCGGCTTGAGCGCGCTGACCGCCCCCGGGTCGTGGGTGACCAGCACGATCGCGCCCGGGTAGCGGGCGATCGCGTCGAGCACCTGCTCCCGGCTGACCGGGTCGAGGTTGTTCGTGGGCTCGTCCAGCAGCAGCACGTTGGCCCCGGAGCAGACCAGCGTGGCCAGCGCCAGCCGGGTCTTCTCGCCACCGGAGAGCACGCCGGCCGGCTTGTCGACGTCCTCGCCGGAGAACAGGAACGCGCCGAGGATCTTGCGCAGGTCGGTGTCGGTCTGGTCGGACGCGGCGCTGCGCATGTGCTCCAGGATCGTCCGGTCCACGTCCAGCGTCTCGTGCTCCTGGGCGTAGTAGCCGAGCCGCAGGCCGTGCCCGGGGCGCACCTCGCCGGTGTCCGGCTCCAGCAGGCCGCCGAGCATCCGCAGCAGCGTGGTCTTGCCGGCGCCGTTGAGCCCGAGGATGGCCACCCGGGAGCCCCGGTCCACCGCGACGTTCACGTCGGTGAAGATCTCCAGCGACCCGTACGACTTGGACAGGCCGCTGGCGGTCAGCGGCGTCTTGCCGCACGGCGCCGGGTTGGGGAAGCGCACCTTGGCCACCCTGTCGGCGACCCGGACCTCGTCCAGGCCGGAGAGCAGCCGTTCGGCGCGGCGGGCCATGTTCTGCGCGGCGACCGTCTTGGTGGCCTTGGCCCGCATCTTGTCCGCCTGCGCCATCAACGCGCCGGCCTTCTTCTCCGCGTTGGCGCGCTCCCGGCGGCGGCGGCGCTCGTCGGTCTCCCGCGCCTCCTGGTACGCCTTCCAACCCAGGTTGTACGTGTCCACGACGGCCCGGGTGGCGTCCAGGAACCAGACCTTGTTGACCACGGCCTCCAGCAGCGACGCGTCGTGGGAGATCACGATCAGGCCGCCCTTGTGGTTGGCGAGGAAGCCGCGCAGCCAGGTGATCGAGTCCGCGTCGAGGTGGTTGGTGGGCTCGTCGAGCAGCAGGATGCCGCCGCCGTTCTCGCCGGCGTCCCGGAACAGGATCCGGGCCAGCTCGATGCGGCGGCGCTGACCGCCGGAGAGCGTGCCGATGGTCTGCGCCAGGGCGCGGTCGGGCAGGCCGAGGTTGGCGCAGATCCGGGCCGCCTCGGCCTCGGCCGCGTAGCCGCCCAGCGAGGCGAACTGGTCCTCCAACGCGCCGTAGCGGCGGACCAGCCGCTCGTCGTCGGCGCCCTCGGCGAGCTTGTCCTCCAGCTCCTTCATCTGCGCCATGAGCACGTCCAGGCCGCGTGCGGAGAGGACCCGGTCCCGGCCGGTGACCTCCAGGTCGCCGGTACGCGGGTCCTGCGGCAGGTAGCCGATGGCGCTGCGCCGGTCGAGCTGCCCGGCGTACGGCTGGCCCTCCCCGGCGAGCACCTTCAGCGTGGTGGTCTTGCCGGCGCCGTTGCGGCCGACCAGGCCGATCCGGTCGCCCGGCTGCACCCGCAGGGTGGTGTCGGACAGCAGGATCCGGGAACCGGCGCGCAGTTCCAGGCCGGTGGCAGTGATCATTTCGGAGTACTCGCTCTCGGGGTCCGGAAGGGCTGACTCAGGGCACGCGAAAGCGCCGGCGGGTCTCGTTCTCCCGTCGGCGCGGGGCCGTTCAGCCTTCGCAGCGCAGCACGGTTCCAGTGTACCGGGCGCGCCGTGGTCGTCCCGCCGGATTACCGCACAAGATCATCGGGTACCGAATTCGCCGTCCGGACCCGGTCCGGTACCGCAACCACCACACACGGACAGATCGGTGATCGGGGTCAACATGGAGCTGAATGAGAACGCGCGGGTCGACACCAGCCAGGTGGACGACCGGCGAGGGTCCGGCGGGGGAGGCGGGATGGGCATCCCGATCCCGACCGGCGGCGGTCGTGGCGGGATCGTGGGCATCATCATCGCCGTGCTGGTCGCCCTGGTGGGCGGCGGCTTCGGCCTCAACGCGGCCACCAACGGCGGCGACGACCCGGCGCAGGGCGACAACACCTCGCTGGAGCAGAAGTGCTCGGCGGACGACGCGTTGAAGCAGCTCGACTGCCGCAACGCGCTCTACGTCAACTCGATCCAGGCGTACTGGCGCACCGCCATGCCGGAGGTGTTCGGCGAGCAGTACAAGCCGTCCAAGACGGTCTTCTTCAGCCAGAACGTCAGCACCGGCTGCGGCGCGGCCGACTCCGGCGTCGGCCCGTTCTACTGCCCGGCCGACGACCTGGTCTACATCGACCTCACGTTCTACCGCCTGCTCGCCGACCAGCTCGGCGCCGAGGGCGAGTTCGCCCAGCCGTACGTGCTGGCCCACGAGTACGGCCACCACGTGCAGGACCTGCTCGGCACCGAGGCGCAGATGCGCCGCCAGCAGCAGCGCGACCCGGAGAGCGCCAACGCGCTCTCGGTGAAGCTCGAACTCCAGGCCGACTGCTACGCCGGCGCCTGGGCCAAGAACGCCACCGGCACCGCCGACGAGCAGGGCCAGAAGATCTTCACGAGCATCACCGACCAGGACATCCAGCAGGCGATCGACACCGCCGAGAAGATCGGCGACGACGCCATCCAGCAGCGCTCCGGCCGGCCGGTGAACCCGGACGAGTTCACCCACGGCAGCTCCGAACAGCGCAAGCAGTGGTTCACCAAGGGCTTCTCCACCGGCGACCCGAAGGCCTGCGACACCTTCGGCGCCGGCAAGTAGACCGCACCGCCGCTTCCCCCGCCGGGCCGTCGGCCGGCACGCTGGAACACCCAGCGGCGCCGGCCGACGGCCCGACGTCGTGTTTCCGGCGGATCAGGCCGGCAGCGTCACCTCGGCCGGGCTGGACCGCTCGACCGTGGTGCCGTCGCCCAGCTGGCCCCCGCTGTTGTCGCCCCAGCACCACAGGCCGCCGTCGGTCCGGATGGCGCAGCTGTGGTCGGTGGCGGCGAGGCCCCCCGTCCAGGTGGTGGCGGTACCGACGCGGGTCGGCGCGGACCGGTGGGTGGTGGTGCCGTCGCCCACCTGCCCGGTCGCGTTCTTGCCCCAGCACCACAGGCTGCCGTCGGTGCGGGACGCGCACGTCGCGTCACCGCTGGCGGCGACCCGGCTCCAGGTGGCGGCGGTGCCGACCTGCACCGGCGCGGTCTGGTAGCTGCCGCTCACGCCCAGTTGCCCGTACCCGTTCTCACCCCAGCACCACAGCGTGCCGGACCGGACGCCGCAGGTGTGCGCGTACCCGGTCGTGACGCCGGTCCAGGTGGTCGCGGTGCCGACCTGCGCGGGCGTCGTCTGGGAGCCCAGCGTGCCGAGACCGAGCTGACCGTCCGAGCTGAGCCCCCAGCACCACAGCGTGCCGTCGGTGCGGACACCGCAGGTGTGCGCGAAGCCGGTCGAGACGCTCGCCCAGTTGGTCGCGGTGCCGACCTGCAACGGGGTGGTCGCGGTGTACGGCGAGGTGCCGACGCCCAGCTGCGAGGTCCGGTTGAAGCCCCAGCACCAGAGCGTGCCGTCGGTCCGGACGCCACAGGTGTGCGCCGGGCCGGCGTCCACCCGGGCCCAGGTGGTGGCGGTGCCGACCTGCACCGGGGTGCTGCGGCTGGTGGTGGTTCCGTCACCGAGCTGGCCCCGGAAGTTCGAGCCCCAGCACCACAGCGTGCCGCCCGTCCGCACCGCGCAGGTGTGGCCGGTGCCCGCGTCGACGCCGGTCCAGGTGGCGGTGCCGACCCGCGCCGGGGTCCCCCGGTTCGTGGTGGTCCCGTCACCGAGCTGGCCGCTGTAGTTGGAGCCCCAGCACAGCAGCGCCCCGTCGGCACGGATCGCACACGTGTGCGCGCCGCCCGTGGTGACGCTGGTGGCCGCGGCGCCGGCCAGCGCGACGCGTTCGGTGGGGCCGGCGGATGCCGGGCCCGTGGTGAGTGCGGCGGTGAGCACGACGCTTCCGGTGCACATCGCCGCCGCGGCGGCGAGAAGCCTGGTGGCACTGCGCCACCGGGCCCGCAGCCGGCCGCCCTGATGTCCGTTCATGAAATGCCTTCTCCTGA
The DNA here is from genome assembly GCF_027925725.1 of Micromonospora sp. AKA38. Taxonomy (NCBI): domain Bacteria; kingdom Bacillati; phylum Actinomycetota; class Actinomycetes; order Micromonosporales; family Micromonosporaceae; genus Micromonospora; species Micromonospora sp. AKA38. The sequence goes on from NZ_BNEI01000003.1 coordinate 7,391, forward strand.
CGATGTCGGTGCGTGAACGGCGTAGGCGAAGCTGCCCTGGGGTCGCCCGGAGACCCACCACTTCGTACACCGACTTTATGCATCGAGTCGATTCGATGCACTAGGGGCGCGCGGGATTGACCGTCTTGATGTGATCTTTCCCGTTCACCGGACCAGGATGTGGACCGCCCGGGCGGCGCTGACGGCCGCGACCAGGACGGCGTGCCGGGGCTCGGGCACGTCGAGGAGGCGACCGGCGCGCAGCGCCGCGAGCGGGGCCAGCCGCCGGTCGGCCAGCACCGTGTCCACCGCGCGCCGGTCGCCGCCGCAGACCACCACCGTGAGCGTGCCGGCGGCCGGCAACAGCAGGCGTACGGCGAGATCAGCGGCGTCGCCCAGCGCCGCCTTCGCCTGGTTGTCGCGCCGCCTGGCGAACCGCTGCTGGGACCAGCCCCCCGCGGCCGTGCGGCCCTGCACGTACCGGGTGTCGACCTTGGAGGTCACCAGCTCGGCCCCGTCGGCCACCCCGACCGCCACCGCGCCCTTGCGAGCCAGCAGCAGGCCGATCCGGCGCGGCGCGGCGGCGACACCGGCGAACGCGGTCAGGTCCGGTGTGGAACGCGCGCCGGGCGGGGTGTGCAGCTCGGCGGTGGCGCCGTCCGGGGCGGTGAGCAGCAGCCCGTAGCCCTGAACGGTGGTGACGGGTGGGCCGTGCCGGTCGGCGAAGCCCTCGACCCAGCGGAGGACGCGGCCCGGATCGACCTCCACCCACCGGCCACCCCCGGCTGCGGGTCGGCTGCTCATGCCACGACGGTACGCGGTTCAGCCGGACAGCAGGGTGGCCGCCGCCAGGGCGGCGATCAGCGCGCTGGAGACCAGCCCGGTGACCAGCCGACCGCGCGGGCCGGCCAGCACGCGCCCGACCATCGACCCGCCACCGGCCACCAGCAGTTGCCAGCTCGCCGACGCCAGGAACGCGCCGGTCACGAACGACGCGGCGGCGGTCGGGTCCGGGTCGGCGGCATCCCGGCGGCCGAGCACCAGCGCGGCGAAGTAGAGCACCGTCGCCGGGTTGAGCAGCGTCAGCCCGAGCAGCGCCGCGTACGCCCGGGCCGGGGTGTGCAGGCCACGCCCGGACGGCGTCTCGGCGACCTCCCGGGCCCGCCGGCCGGACCAGGCCCGCCACAGGCCGTGGGCGGCGATGCCGAGCAGCACCAGCGCGGCGACCACCCGCAGCGGCCCGGCCACCGGGGCCAACACGCGGGCCAGTCCGGCCCCGCCCAGCGTGGCCAGCGCGGCGTAGAGCCCGTCCGCGGTGGCCACCGCGAGCGCCGCGGCCACGCCGACCCGGAACCCGTGACGGGCGCTCAGCCCGAGAATGAGGATCGCGATCGCGCCGACCGGCACGGCGACGCCGTAACCGGCCAGCAGACCGGCGAGGAACGCCCCGGTCACGACGGTGGACGGGGACGCGAGGCGACCCGCCGCGCGGTGCGCTGTCGACGCGCGGTGGTGGCCGCACGGACAGGAACCTGCTTCGGGTACGCCTCGATCACCCGCTCATCCTTCCCCCCATCCCACCACCCCCACCACCCATTTCCAGAAGGGCCTCTTTCCGTGAATCTGCGGGCCGGAGAGGTGGGGGTGGGGTGGAAAGGCGAGGGCGCGGCGCCCCGAAAGGGGGTGCCGCGCCCTCGCCTGGTGACCCGTGGAACGGGTCAGACGTTGAAGCCGAGTGAACGGAGCTGGTCCCGCCCCTCGTCAGTGATCTTGTCGGGGCCCCACGGCGGCAGCCACACCCAGTTGATCCGGATGTCGTTCACCAGACCGCCGCCCGGCCCGGTGGTCAACGCCTGCCGGGTCTGGTCCTCGATCACGTCGGTCAGCGGGCACGCCGCCGAGGTCAGCGTCATGTCCAGCGTGGCGACGTTCTCGTCGTCCACGTGCACGCCGTACACCAGACCCAGGTCGACCACGTTGATGCCCAGCTCGGGGTCGACGACGTCCTTCATCGCCTCCTCGATGTCGCCGACAGCGGCCTTGCCGTTGGCCGGCGTCACCGGGCTGTCGGTCGCCACCGCGCCGGTCTCCGGCGTCGTGGTGGTCTCGTCCTCGCTCATGCCGCCCCCTCGCTTCGCCCGGCACCGGCCTGGGACGCCGCCGGGCTGTATTGATGATTCGCCTTCGCCTCGGGGCCCACGCCCACCCCGGCGCGTGCCGCGGCGTCCTTGAACGCCATCCACGACAGCAGCGCGCACTTGACCCGGGCCGGGTAGCGCGCGACACCCGCGAACGCCACCCCGTCGCCGAGCACGTCCTCGTCCGGCGTGACCTGGCCCCGTCCGGACATCAACTCGACGAACGCCTCGTGCACCACCGTGGCGTCGGCCGCGGCCCGGCCGCGCAGCAGTTCGTGCAGGATGCTCGCCGACGCCTGGCTGATCGAGCAGCCCATCCCGTCGTAGGAGATGTCGGTGAACACCGTGCCGTCGGTCGCCACCCGTACGGTGATCTCGTCACCGCAGGTCGGGTTCACGTGGTGCGCCTCGCCGACCCGGGCCGCCGGGTCCGCCGCGTCCCGCAGGCCACGGCCGTGCGGGTGCTTGTAGTGGTCCAGGATGATCTCCTGGTAGAGAGAACTAAGTTGCATCACGCTGAACTCCCGTCGATTCGCGGGCTCCTGCGTCGCCGCTCACGCGAACACCTTCCGCACCTGCTCCAGACCCGCCACCAGGGCGTCGATCTCCGTCGTGGTGGTGTAGAGGTAGAACGACGCCCGCGTCATGGCCGGCACCCCGAAGCGGGTGCACACCGGCTTGGCGCAGTGGTGGCCCACCCGCACCTGCACGCCGAGCGAGTCGAGCACCTGCCCGACGTCGTGCGGGTGCACGTCACCGAGCGCGAACGAGATCGTCCCGCCCCGGCCGACCGGCACCGACGGGCCGAAGATCCGCAGCCCGGGCACGGTGGCGAGGGCGTCCAGCGCGTACGCCGTCAGCTCCTTCTCGTGCCACTGGATCGCCCGCATCCCGACGCCGCTGAGGTAGTCCACCGCCGCGCCGAGCGCGACCGCCTCGGCGATCGGCGGCGTGCCCGCCTCGAACCGGGCCGGCGGCGCGGCGAACGTCGACCGCGCCATCGTCACCGTCTCGATCATCGAGCCGCCGCCCAGCACCGGGGGCATCGCGGCGAGCAGCTCGCCCCGGCCCCAGAGCACGCCGATGCCGGTCGGACCGCACATCTTGTGGCCGGTGAAGACGATGAAGTCCGCGTCCAGGTCGACCACGTCGATCGGCTGGTGCGGCACCGACTGGGAGCAGTCGAGCAGCAGCAACGCGCCGACCTGACGGACCCGCTCGGTGATCCGAGCGGTGGCGTTGACCGTGCCGAGGATGTTCGACGTGTGCACCAGCGAGACGATCTTCGTGCGCTCGGTGACCAGGTCGTCCAGGCCCGACTCGTCCAGCCGGCCGCCGTCGGTCACCGGGAACCAGCGCAGCGTCGCGCCGGTGCGCTCGGCGAGGAGCTGCCACGGCACGATGTTCGAGTGGTGCTCCATCTCGGAGATCACGATCTCGTCACCCGGACCGATGCGGAACCGGGGGTCGGCGTCCGCACGCAGCGACGCGTTGGAGAACGCGTACGCCACCAGGTTGATCGCCTCGGTGGAGTTCTTGGTGAACACCACCTCGTCGACGCTGGGCGCGTGGACGAACGCGGCGATCTTCGCCCGCGCGCCCTCGTACGCCTCGGTCGCCTCGGTGCCCAACGTGTGCACCGAGCGCGACACGTTGGCGTTGTGCCTCGCGTAGTGCTCGGTGAGCACGTCGAGCACCTGACGCGGCTTGTGCGAGGTGTTGGCGCTGTCCAGGTAGACCAGCGGGTGGCCGTTGACCTCCCGATCCAGGATCGGGAAGTCGGCCCGCACCGCCGCCACGTCGAAGCGCGGCACGTCGTCGTACTGCGGCATGCCCGCCGGGATCGCGATCGAGGAGGTCATGTCGAGACTCAGGCCCGCGCCGCGCCGGCTCCGGCGACGTACCGCTCGTAGCCCTCTTCCTCGAGCTTGTCGGCCAGCTCCCGACCGCCCTGCTCGACGATCCGGCCGGCGACGAAGACGTGCACGAAGTCCGGCTTGATGTAGCGCAGGATCCGGGTGTAGTGGGTGATCAGCAGCATCCCGGTGTCGCCGGTGTCGCGGACCCGGTTGACGCCCTCGCTGACCACGCGCAGCGCGTCCACGTCGAGGCCGGAGTCGGTCTCGTCGAGGATGGCGATCTTCGGCTTGAGGAGTTCGAGCTGCACGATCTCGTGCCGCTTCTTCTCGCCGCCGGAGAAGCCCTCGTTGACGTTGCGCTGGGCGAACGCCGGGTCCATCTGGAGCTTCTCCATGGCGCCACGCAGCTCGCCGGCCCAGGTGCGCAGCTTCGGCGCCTCGCCGTCGATGGCGGTCTTGGCGGTACGCAGGAAGTTGGCCACCGACACGCCGGGGACCTCGACCGGGTACTGCATGGCCAGGAAGAGGCCGGCGCGGGCCCGCTCGTCGACGGACATGGCGAGCACGTCCTCGCCGTCGAGCGTCACCTCGCCGCCGGTGATCTCGTACTTCGGGTGGCCGGCGACCGAGTAGGCCAGCGTCGACTTGCCGGAGCCGTTCGGGCCCATGATCGCGTGCGTCTCACCGGAGCGCACGGTCAGGTCGACCCCGTGCAGGATCGGCTTGAGCTCACCCTCGGGCAGCTTGACCGACACCTTCAGGTCGCGGATCTCCAGGGTGCTCATTATCGCGTCACTCCATTGCTCGGCGTCATGCTGACGTAGATCTCGCCGTCGCGGACCTCGACGGGGTAGACGGGTACGGGTTCGGTCGCGGGCAGCCCGGTGGGCTCACCGGTACGCAGGTCGAAACGGGATCCGTGCAGCCAGCATTCCAGCGTGCAACCGGAGACCTCGCCCTCGGAGAGCGCCACGGCGGCGTGCGAGCACTCGTCGCGTACGGCGTAGAACGCGTCGTCCTCGCCGTGCACGACCGCGATCTGCACACCGTCCACGTCGGCGCTGATCACCGCGCCCTTCGGCACGTCCTCGGTCGAACAGATCCTGATCATCAGGCGCCGGCCTTCGTGAGGCGGGCCTCGATCGCGTCACCGAGGCGCTCGCGCAGGTCCTCGACCGGGATCTTGTTGATCAGCTCGGCGAAGAAGCCGCGCACCACCAGGCGCCGCGCCTCGGACTCCGGGATGCCGCGGGCCATCAGGTAGAACAGCTGCTCGTCGTCGAACCGGCCGGTCGCGCTGGCGTGCCCGGCACCGGCGATCTCGCCGGTCTCGATCTCCAGGTTGGGCACCGAGTCGGCCCGGGCGCCGTCGCTGAGCAACAGGTTCCGGTTGATCTCGTACGTGTCGGTGCCGGTCGCCTCGGCCCGGATCAGCACGTCGCCGACCCAGACGGTGTGCGCGTCGTCGCCCTGGAGCGCGCCGCGGTAGCCGACGTTGCTGCGGCAGTCCGGCACGGTGTGGTCAACGAGCTGCCGGTGCTCCAGGTGCTGGCCGGAGTCGGCGAAGTAGAGGCCGTACAGCTCGGCCTCGCCGCCGCGCTGGGTGTACTCCACGGTGGTGTGCTGCCGGACCAGGTCACCGCCGAGGCTCACCTGCACGTGCACGACCTTGGCGTCGCGGCCCAGCCGGACCTTCAGGTGCTGCGCCTGGACCGCGTCGTCGGCCCACTCGGCGAGCGTGACGAGCGTCAGCTTCGCCCCGTCCGCCACCGTCACCTCGACGTTGTCGGCGAGCGTGGCGGACCCGACGTGCTCCAGCACCACCGTCACCTCGGCGAAGCGGCCCACCTCGACGAACGTGTGCCCGAACGCCAGCGCCCCGGCGTCCTCGCCGACCACCCGCAGGCGCACCGGCGCGTCCACCACGGCGTCCCGGGCGACGGTCACCAGCAGGGCGTCCTCGGCCGCGCCGTAGGCCAGCGCGCTGACCCGGTCGAACGGCGTGAGCACGCTGCCCACCCGCGGGTCGTCCCGGCCGATCCGGTCGACGGCGACGCCCTCGGGCAGGTCGCCGTGCTCGTGCCGGACCGTGCCGCGCGCCACCCCGGAGCCGTCACCCGCCAGGCCGCGGAGGCGCTTGAGCGGGGTGAAGCGCCACTCCTCCTCCAGGCCGGTCAGGGCCGGGAAGTCGGCGACGTCGTACGAGCGGAGCGCCTGCGACTTGGTCGTGGGCGGCGCGGAAGCCTGGGTAGTCATCTCTTCCTTGGTCTGTTCAGCGACGGCGGTGTCAGTGGAACCGGAGACGGGCCGGGCACGAGGCCCGGCCCGACGCGGGCGGCGTCAGCCGACCGCGCCCTCCATCTGCAGCTCGATCAGGCGGTTCAGCTCCAGCGCGTACTCCATCGGAAGCTCCTTGGCGATCGGCTCGATGAAGCCGCGCACGATCATCGCCATCGCCTCGTCCTCGCTCAGACCGCGGCTCATCAGGTAGAAGAGCTGGTCGTCGCTGATCTTGGAGACGGTCGCCTCGTGCCCCATCGACACGTCGTCCTCGCGGATGTCGACGTACGGGTAGGTGTCGGAGCGGGAGATGGTGTCGACCAGCAGCGCGTCGCACTTGACCGTGCTGCGGCTGCTGTGCGAGCCCTCCAGCACCTGCACGAGACCGCGGTAGGAGGTGCGGCCACCGCCCCGGGCGATCGACTTGGAGATGATGGTCGAGGAGGTGTGCGGCGCCGCGTGCACCATCTTGGCGCCGGCGTCCTGGTGCTGGCCCTCGCCGGCCATGGCCACCGAGAGCACCTCGCCCTTGGCGTGCTCGCCGGTCATGTAGACCGCCGGGTACTTCATGGTGACCTTGGAGCCGATGTTGCCGTCGACCCACTCCATGGTCGCGCCCTCGTGGCACACCGCGCGCTTGGTGACCAGGTTGTAGACGTTGTTCGACCAGTTCTGGATGGTGGTGTAGCGGCAGCGCGCGTTCTTCTTGACCACGATCTCCACGACCGCGCTGTGCAGCGAGTCGGAGGAGTAGAGCGGCGCGGTGCAGCCCTCGACGTAGTGCACGTACGCGCCCTCGTCGACGATGATCAGCGTCCGCTCGAACTGGCCCATGTTCTCCGTGTTGATCCGGAAGTAGGCCTGCAGCGGGATCTCCACGTGCACGCCCTTCGGCACGTAGATGAACGAGCCACCGGACCAGACGGAGGTGTTCAACGCGGCGAACTTGTTGTCGCCGACCGGGATCACCGTGCCGAAGTACTCCTTGAAGATGTCCTCGTGCTCGCGCAGCGCGGTGTCGGTGTCGAGGAAGACGACGCCCTGCTCCTCGAGGTCCTCACGGATCTTGTGGTAGACGACCTCGGACTCGTACTGCGCCGCGACGCCGGCGACCAGCCGCTGCTTCTCCGCCTCCGGGATGCCCAGCCGGTCGTAGGTGTTCTTGATGTCCTCCGGCAGGTCCTCCCAGCTGGTGGCCTGCTTCTCGGTGGACCGGACGAAGTACTTGATGTTGTCGAAGTCGATCCCGGTGAGGTCCGCGCCCCAGGCCGGCATCGGCTTGCGGCCGAACAGCCGCAGGCCCTTCAGCCGCAGGTCGAGCATCCAGGCCGGCTCGTTCTTCTTGGCCGAGATGTCCCGCACCACCGCCTCGTTGATGCCGCGCTGGGCGGACGACCCGGCGACGTCGGGGTCGGACCAGCCGTACTCGTAACGACCGAGGGCGGCGAGCTGCTCCTCCTGGGTCAGGGGCTGGACGATCTGCTCGGTCATCTATCTGTCCTCACAGTGGTGACGGTGGAACCGGACTGGGCGGGAATGTGCGTGGTGCACACGCCGTCGCCGTGCGCGATGGTGGCCAGGCGCTGCACGTGGGTGCCGACCAGGCGGGAGATCACCGCGGTCTCGGCCTCGCACAGCTGGGGGAACTCGGCGGCCACGTGCGCCACCGGGCAGTGGTGCTGGCAGAGCTGGCCGCCGGAGGCGATCGTGGACGCGTTGGCAGCGTAACCCTCGGCGGTCAGCGCCCCGGCGAGCGCCTCGGCCCGCGCGAGCGGGGCGTCACCGGCGTCCTCCATGGCGGCCCGGCAGCGGTTCTCCAGCGCGGCGACCTGGTCGGCCGCGAACTCCGCGACCGCCTCGGCGCCACCGGTGCGGGCGATCCACCGCAGCGCGGCGGTGGCCATGTTGTCGTAGTGGTGGGTGCCGCAACGCACCCGGGCCGCCTCGGTCAGCGCGAAGACCTTGGCCGGCCGGCCCCGCCCCCGGCTGCCGCGCACGGCCTGCTCCCGGGCGAGCACGTCACCGTCAGCGAGCATCGCGTCGAGGTGGCGGCGGATCGCGGCCGGGCTGAGGCCGAGCGCCGAACCGAGCTGCGCGGCGGTGGTCGCGCCCCGCTCCAGCAGGAGCTGGGTGACCCGGTCCCGGGTCGACAGGTCGGCAGCGGCCGGCGCGCCGACGACCGTACCGGTCACCGGCCCCTCGGACAGCGCTGCCGCGTTTTTCACAACAGCAACGTTACGTAATTCGGCCGGGGCCCGCAAACCCGGGGTCCGGTGATCCCGAACACCGCAGCGGCGGAGTCGCCCGATCGTGGTCCACTACGGTGCGTAGGATTCGCCGGGTGAAGCGTTCCGTCCGGTTCCCGGTCTCCCCCACGCTGCTGCGTCGGCTCGCGTACACCTCGATCATCGCGAACGTGGCGATCGTGGTCACCGGCGGGGCGGTCCGGCTCACCGCGTCCGGCCTCGGCTGCCCCACCTGGCCCCGGTGCACCGACGAGTCCTACACCACCACGTCCGAGATGGGCGTGCACGGGGTGATCGAGTTCGGCAACCGGCTGTTGACGTTCGCGGTGGGGATCATCGCGCTCGCCGTGGTGCTGGCCGTGCTGGCCCAGCGCCCGCGCCGGCGGGGACTGCTGCCGCTGGCCCTCGGCGTGCTGTTCGGCATCCCGGCCCAGGCGGTCATCGGCGGGATCACCGTGCTCACCAACCTCAACCCGTGGGTGGTCGGGCTGCACTTCCTGGCCTCGATGGTGGTGATCGCCGCCGCGTACGCGCTCTGGCGGCGCACCGTGGAGCCGGACGGGCCGGTGACGCCGACCGTGCCGGCGCCGCTGCGTACCCTCGCCCGGATCACCGTCGTGGTCGGCGCGGCCGTGCTGGTGGTCGGGACCTGGGTGACCGGCAGCGGACCGCACGCCGGCGACCACGGCGCGGCCCGCAACGGGCTCGACCCGGAGGCGATCTCGCAGGTGCACGCGGACGGCGTCTTCCTGCTGATCGGCCTCTCGGTGGCGCTGCTGTTCGCGTTCCGGGCGGTGGGCGCGGCGCGGGCCGCGCGGGCCGCCGGGGTGCTGCTCGCGGTCGAGCTGGGCCAGGGCCTGATCGGCTTCGTCCAGTACTTCACCCACCTGCCGGCGGTGCTGGTCGCCGCGCACATGCTCGGCTCCTGCCTGGTGCTGCTGGCCACGCTGGGCGTGCTCTGGGCCACCCGGGAGCGGCTCCCGGCCGCGCCGGAGACACCGGCGGCGTCCGCCGCCGAGCCGGTGGGCGTCGCCGCCTGAGGCCGGACCGGGCGTTACCGCCCGGCGGGAGCGGGAATGCGGTCCGGACGACGGACCGTACGCCCGAGGGGAGCCGCCGGTGTCGCGCAAGGGGCTTGCCACGTCCACGCCGCAGCGGCTGACGCCGGTGGCCGGCGCGCCGTTGTGGTGCGACGCCCGCGAGCACGGCCTCACCGGGGACGGGGTCACCAACGACCAGCCGGCCCTGGCCGCGCTGGTGGACCGCCTCGGCGCCGGCTACGACGCCGACGGCCGGGCCCGGGTCATCCACTGCCCGCCCGGCCTCTACTCGATCCGTGACGCCGGCACGGTCTGGCGCAGCGGGGTGTCCCTGATCGGCGCCGGCTCGGCGGCGACCCGGTTCCTGCTCAGCAACGAGGGCAACCGCGCCGCCCCGGTGCCGCTCGCCTACTGGACGACCGTGCAGCACGGCGCGGACCGGGACCGGCACATCGCCGACTGCACGTTCGCCGACTTCGAGATCGACGGCTCGGGCGTGGGCCTGGCCGAGTACGACTACCTGGCCAAGGGCCTGGGCCTGCAGTACGTGGTGCGGGGCGTGTTCCGCAACCTCTACATCCACCACACCGGCGCCACCGGTCTCGGCTGCGACTTCCTCCAGGACAGCCTGATCGACGGCGTGGTCGTGGTGGGCTGCGGCCGGCTGGACAACGGCCAGCAGATGGGCGGCGCCGGGATCGGGGTCGGCATCGGCGGCTGGGGCGCCGTGGAGCGCCTCACCATCGCCAACTGCACCACGGTCGGCAACGGCACCAACGGGATCTTCCTGGAACTCCAGAAGGACCACTGGGACCCGCCGCGCGGCATCCGCATCATCGGCTGCCACAGCCAGGCCAACCGGTTCGGCATCTCGGACTGGGGCGCGGACGGGCTGATCGTCTCCGGCTGCACCATGACCAACAACCTGGAGGCCGGCTTCGACGTCTCGGCCAACGGCACCGCCGGGGTCGCCGGGCGGGGCGGCCTGCTCACCGGCAACGTGATCGACTGCAACGTCGGCGACGGCATCAGCATGGGCAACACTCCCGGCCCGTACGCGGTGCAGGGCAACCGGATCAGCAACAACGGCGGGTACGGCTACCACGAGCACGACCTCGGCCACGGTTACCGGGGCGCGGCGGCGGACGTGGTGATCCAGGACAACGACATCCGGGAGAACGCGCTGGACGGCATCCGGATCGACCGGCCGATGCTGGACGCGTCGATCGTCGGCAACCGCATCCGGGACAACGGGCAACGGTCCGCGCCCGCCCACCGGGGTTCGGGCGACGCGGTGCGCTACGGCCCACGCGAGGTCACCGACGCCCACGCGGACTGGCCGCCCGGCGGGCACCGCGGGAAGGTCGTCCGGGTCGGCACCCGGGGCGCGGTGGTCGCCGACAACACCGCCGACCGGCTCTCCCTGGCCGAGGTGCGCCCGGACGGCGCCACCGGCTGGAACGAGGCCACCCCGGCCCCGGGCTCCGCGTACGAGCTGCCCGCCGGGCCGCCGGCCTGCGCCGGGATCACCGTCGCCGCCCCGTTCGACTCGGCCACCGTGCGCGACAACCGGATCTGGCACCGGGACGCCGACACCCAGGCGTACGGGCTGTGGATCACCGAGGCGGGTAGCTGCGTGTCGTGCGCGGTCGAGGACAACGACCTGGCCGGCACGGTGGCCGCGGTGCGGCTGGACACCCCGCCGATCGGCGGACGCTGGGACCGCAACCACACCGACCGCGACTGACGTCCCCGCTCAGCCGGCGGGCGGTGGCGCGGTCAGGGGCGGCGGCTCAGGTGGGACGTGACCGCGTCGGCGAGCCGGTCGGGCGCGCCCTCGGCGTACCCGACGAACAGGCTCGGCTCGGTCAGCTCCAGCTCGACCAGCACGGGCGCGCCGTCCGGGCCGGGGATCAGGTCGACCCGGGCGTAGAGCAGCCGGTCGGCACCGCCCGGGACGGCGGCCAGCGCCTGCTCCGCGACGGCCCGCTGCGCCGGCGTCGCGGTCCGGGCGTCGATCCGCTCCTCCTTGTAGAGCGCGGCCTCGCCCCGGTCCGGGCCGGTCAGCATCGGGCCCTTGCGGATCGCGTGGCTGAACGCCAGGCCGTCGCGGCCGGCCAGGAAGAGCAGCGCGGTCTCCCCGGCGGTGTCCACCGCGTCGAGGTACGGCTGGACCATGGTGACCCGCCCGGCGGCACCGAGCCGCCGCACGTGCGCCGCCGCCAGCTCACGGTGCTCCGGGTCGGCCAGGTCGTACCGGCCGGTGTCCTGACTGCCGGCGCTGACCGCCGGCTTGAGCACGAACTCGCCGTCGCCGGGCGCCACCCAGCTCTGCCCCGGCGCGAGCCAGGTGGTCGGCACGGTGGGCACCCCGGCGGCGGAGAGCTCGGCCAGGTAACGCTTGTCGGTGTTCCAGGCGACCGCGTCGGCCGGGTTGAGCAGGGTCGGCACGCCACGTGCCCAGGCGACGAACTCGTCGCGGCGCAGCGCGTAGTCCCAGGGCGAGCGGAGCAGCACCAGGTCGTACCGGGACCAGTCCACGGCCGGGTCGTCCCAGACCGCGCCGTCGACGGCGACACCGCGAGCGGCGAGCGGGCCGAGCGCGAGCCGGTCGTCCGGGTCGAGGTCGGGCAGTGCGGAGCAGGTGACGAAAGCGACCCGGGGTTCCCCCCGGGTCGACTGGTGGTGGTCGGTCATGCGGTTATGTGTGTCAACGGGCCATCGTGCGTCGGGCCATCGACCGCCAGAGGTCGTTGCTCGGACGCATCTGGTCCATCAGCTCACGCTCCCAGGCGTTCTCGACGTCGACTCCGGCCTTGGCGCAGGCCTGCCGCGCGACGTCCGTGCCGTCGGCGAACTGGTCGGCCCACACCCCGTCGGAACCCACGAGGACGATCCGTGCGCCGCGCTTGCCGACGTACTCGATGACCGCCTTCGCGCCGCCGTGCCCGGCGGCGAACGACTTGATGCCCGCGACCAGGCTGTTGGAGGCCTGCTCGGCGGTCTGTTCAACCGTCAGCGTCGTATCGGAACCATCTGCCATGACGCGAAGCCTATGCAGACTTCCACCCGGATGTGCGAGAACCATGAACTGATTGTGATGCCAATTACCCGAGCGTTTAAGAAGATGCACAGGAAATTTGTCGGGACTTGCCCGCCTATTAACGGACAGAATGACCGCCGGGGATCGTCACGGTCTGTCCAGGTTGCTCCCCTGCGGGGGCACGCGGGAAGAAATTCTGATGAACCCGTCCCGCGGCGGAACAGAGCAATATCGCGGACGGGCGAGCCCCGGCCGAGGGGCGGGGCCGGCTCAGATCAGCGCGTCCAGCGCGACGGCGGCGAAGAGGATGGTGAGGTACGTGGTGGACCAGTGGAACAGCCGCATCGGCTTGACCGCCTCGCCACGCGCCGCCCGCCGGCACAGCTTGTGCGCCTCGACCACGAAGATCCCGCCGACGACCAACGCCGTCACGCCGTAGATCGGGCTCATCCCCAGCGGCCAGACCGCCAGCGACGACAACAGCGTCAGCCAGGAGAACGCGATGATCTCCACGTTGACCCGCCGGACCGACGCCACCACCGGCAGCATCGGGATACCGGCCCGCGCGTAGTCGTCCTTGTACTTGATGGCCAGCGCGTAGAAGTGCGGCATCTGCCAGAAGAAGACCACCGCGAACAGGCCCCACGCGGCCGGCGACAGCGAACCGGTGACCGCGGCCCAGCCGATCAGCACCGGCGCGGCCCCGCAGACGCCGCCCCAGAACGTGTTGGCGGCCGTGGTGCGCTTCAGCCACAGCGTGTAGACCAGGTCGTAGTAGGCGATCGCGGCGAGCGTCAGGCCGGCCGCCAGCCAGTTGGTGGTCGCCGCCATCAGCGCCACCGACACCACCGCCAGCACCAGCCCGAAGACCAACGCGTTGCGCGGCGACACGGTGTGCGCGGGCAGCGGCCGACGCTTGGTGCGCCGCATCAACTGGTCGATGTCGCGGTCGATGTAGCAGTTGAGGACGCTGGCCGCGCCGGCGGCGAGCGAGCCGCCGATCAGCACCACGGCCACCAGCCACAGCGACGGCATGCCGCCGTCCGCGAGCATCATCGCCGGCACGGTGGTCACCAGCAGCAACTCGACGATCCGCGGCTTGGTCAGCGCCACGTACGCGGCCACCACGCCGCGCACGTCCCGCCGGTCGGTCGCCGACGCCTCCGTCACCGAGCCCACCGGCGACTTCCCGGCAGGGTTGCTGACGGGGCGCTCGGTGATCATGCTCACGGATTGCCACCTTCCGGCTTCGGCAAGGGAGATCGATCGGCCCGGACCCGAGCCCGGGTCCACACACCGCCCCACACACTACGCGTCGTCGTTTTGGCTGCCCCGCAGACCCGGCAACGGTGCGGGCCGTCACACCCGGGGTTGAACGACCGGGCCGGCCGCGCCCGTAGAGAAGACCATGCCGAGATCCCCGGGCGGACGTTTAGCGCCGCTCGATAGGGTCATCAGTGAGGGTTCCGCCCATCTGCCGAGGAGCACAACCATCGTGGCTGCGAAACGACCCGAGCTTCCCGCTCTCAACTGGTCCGACCTCGACCGCAGGGCCGTCGACACGGTCCGCGTGCTGGCCATGGACGCCGTGGAGAAATCCGGCAACGGCCACCCGGGCACGGCGATGAGCCTCGCCCCGGCGGCGTACCTGCTCTTCAACCGCGTCATGCGGCACAACCCGGCCGACCCGAACTGGCCCGGTCGGGACCGGTTCGTGCTGTCCGCCGGGCACTCCAGCCTGACGCTCTACATCCAGCTCTTCCTCTCCGGCTACCCGCTGGCCCTGGACGACCTCAAGGCGCTGCGCCAGTGGGGCTCGCTCACCCCCGGTCACCCGGAGCACGGGCACACCCCGGGCGTGGAGACCACCACCGGGCCGCTGGGCCAGGGGCTCGGCAACGCGGTGGGCTTCGCCATGGCCGCGCGCCGCGAGCGGGGCCTGTTCGACCCCGAGCCGGACCGCGCCGACTCGCCGTTCCGGCACGACATCTGGTGCATCGCCTCCGACGGCGACATCGAGGAGGGCATCACCCACGAGGTGAGCGCGCTCGCCGGCCACCAGCAGCTCGGCAACCTCTGCGTGATCTACGACGACAACGAGATCTCGATCGAGGACGACACCCGGATCGCCAAGAGCGAGGACGTGGCGGCCCGCTACGAGGCGTACGGCTGGCACGTGCAGACCGTCGACTGGCGCACCGGCGACGCCGACCAGGGCGACTACCACGAGGACGTGGAAGCGCTCTACCAGGCGCTGCTGGCCGCCAAGGCGGAGACCGGCAGGCCCTCGTTCATCGCGCTGCGCACCATCATCGGCTGGCCCGCGCCGAACAAGCAGAACACCGGCAAGATCCACGGCTCGGCGCTCGGCGCGGACGAGGTCAAGGCCACCAAGGAGATCCTCGGCTTCGACCCGCAGCAGACCTTCCAGGTCGACGAGGAGGTGCTCAAGCACGCCCGCCAGGTGCTGGAGCGCGGCGCCGAGGCGCAGGCCGAGTGGGACACCCGGTTCGACGCCTGGGCGCAGGCGAACCCGGAGCGCAAGGCGCTGTGGGAGCGGATGGCCACCCGTACGCTGCCGACCGGCTGGACCGACGCGCTGCCGACCTTCCCGGCGGACGCCAAGGGCGTCGCCACCCGGGCCGCCTCCGGCAAGGTCCTGGAGGCGCTCGCCCCGGTGCTGCCGGAGCTGTGGGGCGGCTCGGCCGACCTGGCCGAGAGCAACAACACCACCATGAAGGGCGAGCCGTCGTTCGTCCCGGCCGGGCACGCCACCAAGGACTTCCCGGGCGACGAGTACGGCCGCACGCTGCACTTCGGCATCCGTGAGCACGGCATGGGCGCGATCCTCAACGGCATCGCGCTGCACGGCGGCACCCGCCCCTACGGCGGCACGTTCCTGGTGTTCAGCGACTACATGCGCCCGTCGGTGCGGCTCGCCGCGCTGATGAAGCTGCCGGTGACCTATGTCTGGACGCACGACTCGATCGGCCTCGGCGAGGACGGCCCGACCCACCAGCCGATCGAGCACCTGACCGCGCTGCGGGCCATCCCCGGCCTGGACGTGGTCCGCCCGGCCGACGCCAACGAGACGGTCTGGGCCTGGCGGCAGGCGCTGGAGCACACCGACCGGCCGACCGCGCTGGCGCTCAGCCGGCAGGCCCTGCCGACGATCGACCGCACCGAGTTCGGCTCCGCCGAGGGCACCGCCAAGGGCGGCTACGTGCTGGCCGAGGCGTCCAACGGCAAGCCGCAGGTGATCATCGTCGGCACCGGCTCCGAGGTGCAGCTCTGCCTCACCGCCCGGGAGCGGCTGGAGGCCGACGGCACCCCCACCCGGGTCGTCTCGATGCCCTGCCAGGAGTGGTTCTACGAGCAGGACGAGTCGTACCGGGAGTCGGTGCTGCCTCGCGGGGTAAAGGCACGGGTGAGCGTGGAGGCGGGCGTCGCGATGTCGTGGCGTGGCGTCGTCGGCGACAGCGGCGAGAGCGTGAGCATCGAGCACTACGGTGCGAGCGCCCCGCACACCGTGCTGTTCGAGCAGTTCGGCTTCACCCCCGACCGGATCGTGGCCGCCGCGCACGCGGCGCTGGCCCGGGTGGGCGACGTCACCGGTTTCACGACCGGCAGTTGAGGGGAGCGGGAACGGTATGACAACTGACAGGCTGAACGAACTCACCGCCGCGGGCGTGGCGGTATGGCTCGACGATCTTTCCCGGGTACGGCTGAGCTCCGGCGGGCTGGACAAGCTGCGCCGGGAGAGCCACGTGGCCGGGGTGACCACCAACCCGACGATCTTCGCCAAGGCGCTGAGCGACGCCGACGAGTACGACTGGCAGCTCCGTGACCTGGCCGCCCGCGGCCTGGAGGTCGAGGAGGCGGTCCGCATGCTCACCACGTACGACGTGCGGTGGGCCTGCGACGTGATGCGCCCGTCGTACGACGGCAGCGCCGGGGTGGACGGCCGGGTCTCGATCGAGGTCGACCCGCGCCTGGCGCACGAGACCGAGCGGACGGTCGCCGAGGCCAAGGCGCTGTGGTGGCTGGTCGACCGGCCGAACCTCTTCATCAAGATCCCGGCGACCGAGGAGGGCCTGCCGGCGATCACCGCGACGCTGGCCGAGGGGATCAGCGTGAACGTCACGCTGATCTTCGGTCTGGACCGCTACTCGGCGGTCATGGACGCGTTCCTGGCCGGCCTGGAGCAGGCGCAGGCCAACGGGCACGACCTGTCGAAGATCGGCTCGGTCGCCTCGTTCTTCGTCTCCCGGGTCGACAGCGAGGTCGACAAGCGGCTGGAGAAGATCGGCTCCGACCAGGCCAAGTCGCTGCGCGGCAAGGCCGCGGTGGCGAACGCCCGGCTGGCGTACGAGCGGTACGGCGAGGTGTTCTCCTCCGCGCGTTGGCAGAAGCTGGCCGACGCGGGCGCCCACCCGCAGCGCCCGCTGTGGGCCTCCACCTCGACGAAGAACCCGGACTACCGGGACGTCATCTACGTCGAGGAGCTGATCGCCCCCGGCACGGTCAACACCATGCCGGAACCGGTCATCCATGCCTACGCCGACCACGGCGAGACCCGGGCGGACACCATCACCGGCGCGTACGACGACGCACGGCAGGTCTTCGCCGGCCTGGAGTCCGTGGGCGTGGACCTGGCCGACGTGATCGCCACGCTGGAGCGGGAGGGCGTGGAGAAGTTCGAGGCGAGCTGGCTGGAGCTGCTGGAGGGCGTCAAGAAGTCCCTCGCCGAGGCGGCCAAGGGCACCGGTAACCCGCACCGGGCCGCCGAGGGCAACGCGCGCAACGCCCAGCAGGCCGGCGGTAACGCGTGACCGACGGCGTCCGACGCGTCCCGGGGTCCGGCCCCGGGACGCGTCCCGCCGTGCCGTGGAACGGGTGAGGTGATCACGTGGACGACCTGCTCGCCGGGCCGGCGGACGCCGCCGCCGGCCTGGCCGTGCACGGCGCGGACGCGGTGGACCGCTCCGCCCGCGCCGCGCTGGTCGCCCGCGACGTCCCCGCGCGGCTGGCCGCCCAGGACCCGACCCTCTGGGGCCCCGGGGCCGAGGCGGCGGCCCGCACCCGGCTGGGCTGGCTGGACACCCACTGCCGCAGCCGGGAGCTGCTCCCCCAGCTCGCCGAACTGACCGCCGAGCTGGGCGACCTGGACCACGTGGTGCTCGCCGGCCCCGGCGGCGTCACGTCGGCCGCCGGAGTGATCGCCGACTGCCTGGGCCGGCCGCTGACCGTGCTCGACACGGCCGATCCGGGGCCGGTCCGGGCGGCGCTGGCCGACCGGCCGGCGCGTACCGTGCTGGTGCTCGCCGGCCGGGACCTGGACCGGACCACCGACGCCCACCTGCGGGCGTTCCGGCAGTCCTGGCACGACGCCGGGCCGGAGGCGGCCCGGCACCTGGTGGTGGTCACCCCGCCCGGGTCGGCGCTGGAGGCGCTCGCCGACGAGCTGGGCGCGGTGCTGATCCCGGCCGACCCGCAGGTGGGTGGGCCCTGGTCCGCGCTCGCCGCGTTCGGCCTGGTCCCGGCCGCCCTCGCCGGCGCGCCGGTGACCGAGTTGCTGGACGAGGCGGCGGCGCTGGCCGGCGCGCTCGACCGGGAGCGGGACAATCCCGGTCTCGCGCTCGGCGCGGCGCTGGCCGGGGCGGCGGAGCACGGTCGGTCCACCGTCGCGCTGGTGCCCGACGGCACCGGCCTCGACGGGTTGCGCCACTGGGCCGGCGCGCTGCTCGCCGGCGCGACCGGCGGGCGGTTGCTGCCGGTCCCGGCGGAGTCCCCGGACGCGCCCGGCGTCGAGGGCCCGGGCGTGCTGACGATCGGCCTGGGCGGCGCGCTCGGCGCGGGCGTGGGGCCCGGGGTGGCCGCCGACGTGGCGGTCAACGGGCCGCTCGGCGCCCAGTTCCTCACCTGGGAGTACGCTGCCGCGACCGCCGCGGTGGCGCTGCGGGTCGACCCGTTCGCGGAGCCGGTGGGCACCGCCGAGGACGACGTGCCCGCGCCGGCGGACGGACCGCCGTCGTCGGTCGACGGCGCGGTCGAGGTGTACGCCCCGGCCGGCGCCCCCACCGACCTGGCCGGCGCGCTGCGGTGGCTGACCGACGGGCTGGCCCCCGACGAGCACCTCGCGGTGACCGCGTACCTCGACCGGCGGGTCGACGCGGCGGTGGCCGGGCTGCGCCCGCTGCTGGCCCGCGTCACCGGGCGGCCGGTGACGTTCGGGTGGGGCCCCCGCCATCCGGGCCACCCCGACGGGCGCGCCCGGCACCTCCAGATCACCGGTGCGGTCACCGATGATCTGGAGGTGCCGGGTCGCCCGTACACCTTCGCGGAACTCCAGGCGGCCCAGGCCGCCGGCGACCGGCGGGCCCTGACCGGCCGGGAGCGACCGGTGCTGCGACTACACCTGACCGAGCGGGCGGCCGGCGTCGCCCAGCTGCTGGATACGGCCGGACGGACACGTACGTGACGATCAATGACCTGGAATCAGTGGACCGAGATGCAGGAGGAGGTGGCCCGGTGAACCCGCTGCGCGACCCCCAGGACCGGCGGCTGCCGCGAATCCCCGAGCCGTGCGCCCTGGTGATCTTCGGGGTCACCGGGGACCTGGCCCGCAAGAAGTTGTTGCCGGCGGTCTACGACCTGGCCAACCGGGGGCTCCTGCCGCCCGGTTTCGTGGTGCTGGGCTTCGCCCGGCGCGACTGGGGCGACGGCGACTTCGAGTCGCTGGCCCACGACGCGGCCAAGAAGCACGCCCGCACCCCGTGGCGCGAGGAGGTCTGGGCCCGGCTGGTCGGCAACATCAAGTTCGTCGGCGGCTCGTTCGACGACGACGCCGCGTTCGACCATCTCGCCACCACGCTCGACGAGCTGCGCGACACGCACGGCATCCACGGCAACGCCGCGTTCTACTTCTCCATCCCCCCGGCCGCCTTCCCGGTGGTGCTCAAGCAGCTCGCCCGCACCGGCATGGCCGACAACGAGAAGTCCGGCGGCTGGCGGCGGGTGGTGGTGGAGAAGCCGTTCGGCAACGACCTGCCCTCGGCCAAGGCGCTCAACGACCTGGTCGACGACGTCTTCACCCGGCAGGACGTCTTCCGGATCGACCACTACCTGGGCAAGGAGACGGTCCAGAACATCCTGGCGCTGCGGTTCGCCAACAACCTGTTCGAGCCGCTGTGGAACTCCAAGTACGTCGACTCGGTGCAGATCACCATGGCCGAGGACGTCGGCATCGGCACCCGGGCCGCGTTCTACGACTCGGTCGGCACCGCCCGCGACGTGCTCCAGAACCACCTGCTCCAACTGCTCGCCCTGGTCGCCATGGAGGAGCCGACCAGCTTCGACGCCGACGAGATCCGGGCCGAGAAGCTGAAGGTGCTCAAGGCCATCGCCGTGCCCCGGGACGTCGCCCGGGACACCGTGCGAGGGCAGTACCTGCCCGGCTGGGTGGGCGGCGAGCGCGCCAAGGGCTACCTGGAGGAGGAGGACGTCCCGGAGGACTCCACCACCGAGACGTACGTGGCGGTGAAGCTGGCCATCCAGAACCGGCGCTGGGCCGGCGTGCCGTTCTACATCCGCGCCGGCAAGCGGCTGCCCCGGCGGGTCACCGAGGTGGCCATCATGTTCAAGAAGGCGCCGCACCTGCCGTTCAACCCGGCCGACATGGAGTCCCTCGGCGCCAACCAGCTCGTCATCCGGGTGCAGCCGGACGAGGGCGTGGTGCTGAAGTTCGGCTCCAAGGTGCCGGGCACCACCATGGAGGTCCGCGACATCGCGATGGACTTCCAGTACGGCGAGGCGTTCACCGAGTCCAGCCCCGAGGCGTACGAGCGGCTGGTGCTGGACGTGCTCATCGGCGACCGGACGCTGTTCCCGGACGCCGCCGAGGTGGAGCAGAGCTGGCAGGTGGTGGACCCGCTGGAGCACGCCTGGGAGGGCACCACGCCGGAGCCGTACCGGGCCGGCGAGTGGGGTCCCCGGGCCGCCGACGAGATGCTGGCCGACGAGGGCCGGGCATGGCGGAGAGCGTGAGCGGGCAGAGCGAGCGAACCAGGAGGCTCCGATGATCGGGCTGTGGGACACCACCGGCAACGAGGTGGTCAAGGCGCTGGCCGCCGAGCGGCGCAGCGCGGGCGGGGTGGCCAGCGGCATGGCGCTCACGCTCATCGTCGTGGTGGACGAGAAGCGGGTCCGGGAGGCCGAGGCGGCGGCCACCATCGCCGCCGCCGCGCACCCCTGCCGGCTGCTCGTGGTGGTCCGCTCCGACATCGAGCGGGACCGCAACCGGCTGGACGCGGAGATCGTGGTGGGCGGCCGGCTCGGCCCCTGCGAGGCGGTGGTGACCCGGATGTACGGCCGGCTCGCGCTGCACGCCGAGTCCGTGGTGATGCCGCTGCTGGTGCCGGACGTGCCGGTGGTGACCTGGTGGCACGGCGAGCCGCCGGAGGAGATCGCCACCGACTTCCTCGGCGTGGTGGCCGACCGGCGGATCACCGACTCGGCGCAGGCCGCCGACCCGATCGCCGCGCTGCGGCAGCGGGCCTGCGACTACGCGCCGGGCGACACCGACCTGGCCTGGACCCGGATCACCCCGTGGCGCACGCTTGTCGCCGGCGCGTTCGACACCACCCAGGCCCGGGTCACCGAGGCGACGGTGGTGGCGCCGCGCACCGACCCGACCGCGGCGCTGATGCGGGGTTGGCTGACCGCACGCCTCGGCATCGAGCCGGCCTGGGAGCACATCGACGGGTTCCCGCGCATGCGTGAGGTCCAGCTGCGCTGCGCCAACGGCGACGAGCTGACGCTCACCCGGGACGACAGCGTGGCCCGGTTCCGGCGTACCGGGCAGGAGGACCGGACGCTGCCGCTGGTCCGTCGGCCGCTCGGCGACGAGCTGGCCGAGGAGTTGCGCCGGCTCGACGCCGACCAGGTGTACGCCGAGGCGCTCGGCGCGACGGCCGGGCTGACCGGGCTGGAGCAGCAGGCGGCCCAGCGGGTGCACGTGTGGAAGGATCCGGCGACCGCCCAGCGGGCCGAGGCGGGCGTGACCGCGCACGCGGGCGCGACCGCGAACGAGTGACCGCCCGGACCGGGCGACCGGACACACAGAGACACGAGGGCACGACGGATGACTGAGGCGAGTGTCGCCGTACACGCCGACCCCGACCTGCTGGCGCAGGCGGTGGCGGCCCGGCTGGTGGTGAAGCTGCTCGACGCGCAGGCCGAGCGCGGTCAGGCGTCGGTGGTGCTGACCGGCGGGCGGATCGCCGCGGCGGTGTACCGGGCGGTCGGCCAGCTCCCCGCGCGGGACGCCGTGGACTGGTCGCGGGTCGACGTCTGGTGGGGTGACGAGCGGTTCCTGCCGGCCGGCGACCCGGAACGCAACGAGACCCAGGCCCGGGCGGCGCTGCTGGACGCGGTGCCGCTGGACCCGGCCCGGGTGCACCCGATGCCGGCGTCGGACGGGCCGGCCGGCGACGACCCGGAGGCCGCCGCCGCCGGGTACGCGCGTGAGCTGGCCGCCGCCGCCCGGCCGGGGCACGCCACGCTCCCCCACTTCGACGTGCTGATGCTCGGCGTCGGTGAGGACGGGCATGTGGCGTCCGTGTTCCCGGAGCACCCGGTGCACCACGACAGCCGCCCGGTCAGCGCGGTACGCGGCAGCCCGAAGCCGCCGCCGGTGCGGACCACGCTGACGTTGCCGACGATCAACACGGCCGAGGAGGTGTGGCTGATCGCCGCCGGGACGGACAAGGCCCGGGCGGTGGGCATGGCGTTGGCCGGGGCCGGGTCGGTGCAACTGCCGGCGGCCGGCGTGCACGGCGTCTCCCGTACCCTCTGGCTGCTCGACCGCGCCGCCGCGACCAACGTCCCACCCCGCGCCCGCAGCCTCCGCTGAGGTGTAAGGAGGGGCCCCTTCTTAACGTTTCCGGTAGAGAAGGGGCCCCTTCTTGACGCCTCGGGTCAGGCGCGGCCTCGGCGGTGGCGCAGGGCGGCCAGGGCCTCGGCCAGCAGCGCCTCGCCCTCCTCGGGGGTACGCCGCTCCTGCACGTACGCCAGGTGGGTCTTGTACGGCTCGGCGCGGGTGCGGCCCGGCGGGTTGCCCGGGTCGGGACCGGCGGGCTCGCCGCAGCGGGGGCAGTCCCACGACGCCGGCGTCTCCGCCTCGGCGGCGATCAGGAACTCGACCCGGTGCTCGTGGCGGCACCAGTAGACGACCGGCCGACGCGGCGCCGGCTCGGCCCGCTGGTCGAAACGCTCAGGGGCGGACCCGATCCGGGTGCCGCGGATGACGTTGTTGCTGGGCACGTTGCGCGCTCCCTGTCGTCGGAGGGGCCGCCGCCGGAAGGGGTCGGCGGCGGGCGACGGGCGGCGGAACAAAACTGCGCGCGGTCCGTGACGGACCGCGCGCAGATTGTACGCGTAGACGCGCTCGCTCAGGTGCCGCTGGCCATCTGGAGGCGCAGCCAGAGGCCGAGCCCGACGATGCACGCGAACCAGACGATCCCCACCAGAACGGTGTAGCGGTCGAGGTTCTTCTCGGCCACGGAGGAACCGGCCAGGCTGGAGCTGACGCCGCCGCCGAACATGCTCGACAAGCCGCCGCCCTTACCGCGGTGCAGGAGGATCAGCAGGGTGAGCAGCACGCTGGTGATGACCAGCAATGTGATCATCGTGTAGGCGAACCAGATCGGCATGGCGGGGGTCAGTCCTCTCGTTGCGATCACTGCCCGGACCTGTCGGGCACTGCGGCACCGACCGGTGGACGGGCAGCGTCAAGGATAGCGAGCGATCAGCGGGCCGTGTGCTCCGGGAACCGACAGATCCGCGCGAACTCCTCCGCGTCGAGGCTGGCGCCCCCGACCAAGGCCCCGTCCACGTCCGGCTGGGCCATGATCGCGGCGACGTTCGACGACTTGACCGACCCGCCGTAGAGGATCCGGACCTGCTGGGCGGTGGACTCGTCGTAGGTCTCCACGAGCCGCTTGCGCACCTCGCCGCAGACCTCCTGCGCGTCCTCCGGCGTCGCCGTCTTGCCGGTGCCGATCGCCCAGACCGGCTCGTACGCGACGACGACCTGGGTGACCTGCTCGGCGGTGAGGCCCTTCAGCGCGCCGTCGAGCTGGTCGCAGCAGTGCGGCACCTGCCGGAGCTGCTCCCGCACCTCCAAGCCCTCACCGATGCAGAGGATCGGCGTGAGCCCGTTCGCCAGCGCCGCCGCCACCTTCGCGTTGACAAGCGCGTCGTCCTCGCCGTGGTACTGCCGCCGCTCGGAGTGGCCGACCACCACGTACCCGCAGCCCAGCTTCGACAGCATCGGCCCGGCGATGTCACCGGTGTACGCCCCGGACGGGAACGGCGACAGGTCCTGCGCGCCGTAGCCGATCAGCAGCTTGTCGCCGTCCACCGCGGTCTGCACCGTGCGCAGGTCGGTGAAGGGCGGCAGCACCACGCACTCGACGTCGGTGAGCTGCTTCTCGGTCAGGCTCGCGGCCAGCTTCTGCACCAGCAGGTTCGCCTCGAGGTGGTTGAGGTTCATCTTCCAGTTGCCGGCCATCAGCGGCCGGCGGGTGGTGCTCGCCATTCAGTTCTCCAGAGCCGCGATGCCGGGGAGGGTCTTGCCCTCCAGGTATTCCAGGGAGGCGCCGCCACCGGTGGAGATGTGCCCGAACGAGGACTCGTCCAGACCCAGGGCGCGCACCGCCGCGGCGGAGTCACCGCCGCCCACCACGCTGAACGCGTCCGTCTTGGTGATCGCCTCGGCCACCCCGCGGGTGCCGTTGGCGAACGCCGCCATCTCGAACACGCCCATCGGACCGTTCCAGAAGATCGTCTTCGCCTGGGACAGCGCGGCGGCGAAGCCGGCCACCGTCTCCGGGCCGATGTCCAGCCCCAGCCGGTGGCTGGGGATGCCGTCGGCCGGCACGGTGTCGTGCGCGGCGTCCGGGGCGAAGGCGTCCGCGGCCACCACGTCGACCGGGAGCATGATCTTGCCGGCGGAGCGCTCCAGGAGGTTCCGGCAGGTCTCCACCATCTCCTCCTCCAGCAGCGACGTGCCCACCTCGTGGCCCTGGGCCTTGAGGAACGTGAAGCACATCCCGCCGCCGATGAGCAGCCGGTCGACGGTGGGCAGCAGCGCCTCGATCACGGCCAGCTTGTCGGAGACCTTCGAGCCGCCCAGCACCACCACGTACGGCCGCTCGGGCGCCCCGGTCAGCTTGCTGAGCACCTCCACCTCGCGCAGCACCAGGCGGCCGGCCACGTGCGGCAACCGGGCCGGCACGTCGTGCACGCTGGCGTGCTTGCGGTGCACCGCGCCGAACGCGTCGTCGACGTACGCGTCACCGAGCGCCGCGAGCTGGTCGGCGAACGCGCCCCGCTCGGCCTCGTCCTTGCTGGTCTCGCCCTTGTTGAACCGCAGGTTCTCCAGCAGCGCGACCTGACCGTCGGCCAGGTCGGCCACGGTCGACTGTGCCGAGTCGCCGACGGTGTCCTCGGCGAAGTGCACCGGGGCGCCGAGCAGCTCACCGAGCCGCCCGGCGACCGGGCGGAGGCTGAACTGCGGGTCCGGCGCGCCCTTCGGACGGCCCAGGTGCGAGCAGACGACCACCTTCGCACCGGCCTGTACCAACGCGCTCAGCGTCGGCAGCACGGCGCGGATGCGCCCGTCGTCCGTGATGTCACCGGTCTGCTTGTCGAGCGGGACGTTCAGGTCGGCGCGCACCAGCACGCGCCGACCTGACACCCCCTCGGCGAGCAGGTCGTCGAGGTTACGAATCGTCACAGCGAGGAACCCACCAGCTTGACCAGGTCGACGAGGCGGTTGGAGTAACCCCACTCGTTGTCGTACCAGCCGACGACCTTGACCTGGTTGCCGATCACCTTGGTCAGCGGCGCGTCGAAGATGCACGACGCCGGGTCGGTGACGATGTCGGCGGAGACGATCGGGTCCTCGTTGTAGACCAGGACGCCCTTGAGCGGGCCCTCCGCAGCGGCCTTGATCGCGGCGTTGACCTCGTCCACGGTGGTCTCCCGGCCGACCTCGACGGTCAGGTCGGTGGCCGAACCGGTCGGGATCGGCACCCGCAGCGCGTAACCGTCGAGCTTGCCCTTCAGCTCCGGCAGCACCAGGCCGATGGCCTTCGCGGCGCCGGTCGAGGTCGGCACGATGTTGAGCGCGGCGGCCCGGGCCCGGCGCAGGTCCTTGTGCGGCGCGTCCTGCAGGTTCTGGTCCTGCGTGTACGCGTGGATGGTGGTCATCAGGCCCTTGGTGATGCCGAACGTGTCCTGGAGGACCTTCGCCATCGGGGCGAGGCAGTTGGTGGTGCAGGACGCGTTCGAGATGATGTTGTGCTTGGCCGGGTCGTACTGGTCCTGGTTGACGCCCATGACCACGGTGACGTCCTCGTTCTTCGCCGGCGCGGAGATGATGACCTTCTTGGCCCCGCCGTCGATGTGCGCCTTCGCCTTGGTGGCGTCGGTGAAGAACCCGGTGGACTCGATGACGACGTCGACGCCGACCTCGCTCCACGGCAGCTTGCCGGGGTCCTTCTCCTCGAACACCTTGATGGCCTTGCCGCCCACGGTGATCTCGTCGGCGCTGGCCTTCACCTCGTGCGGGAGGCGACCCAGGATGCTGTCGTACTTGACAAGGTGGGCGAGCGTCGCGTTGTCGGTCAGGTCGTTGACCGCGACGATTTCGATGTCGGCGCCGGACGCCAGCACCGCCCGGAAGAAGTTACGGCCGATTCGGCCGAAGCCGTTGATGCCAACCCGGATGGTCACAGGTCCCATCTCCTCGCGTTCTGGTCCGCCGGCGTCAGACCACAGCCGGCGGAGGTGTGTGCGCCGACCGTTGGAGCCGGCCGTTGACGATGTCATCTCGGCCACCCCGCCGCGGTCCGTTCCAGACCTGACCGCCCGAGGCGGTGAGTGCGGCGAGGAGTGCCTGTGCCGGCCCCCTTGCCGTACGCAGCGACCCTATCCGAGCGCGTGGCGGCGCGCTGCGGCGGGTGGTGATCCCGGTCGCGTGACGTCGCCCCCTCCGTCCTATCAGACCACGAGCATGTCCGGCGTGACGGCCGCTTCCGTATCCGGGATGCCGAGGTCACGGGCCCGCTTGTCGGCGAGCGCGAGCAGCCGGCGGATCCGGCCGGCGATGGCGTCCTTGGTCAGTGGCGGCTCGGCGAGCGCGCCCAGCTCCTCCAGCGACGCCTGGCGGTGCTCCAGCCGCAGCCGGCCGGCCGAGGTCAGGTGGTTGGGCGCGTCGTCGGCGAGGATCTCCAGCGCCCGGGTCACCCGGGCGGCGGCGGCCACCGCGGCGCGTGCCGAGCGGCGCAGGTTCGCGTCGTCGAAGTTGGCCAGCCGGTTGGCGGTGGCGCGCACCTCGCGGCGGACCCGGCGTTCCTCCCAGGCCAGCACGCTGGAGTGCGCGCCGATGCGGGTGAGCAGCGCGGCGATCGCGTCGCCGTCCTTCACCACCACCCGGTCCACGCCACGCACCTCGCGGTTCTTGGCGGTGATGCCGATCCGGCGGGCGGCGCCGACCAGCGCGAGCGCCGACTCCGGGCCGGGGCAGGTGATCTCCAACGCGCTGGAGCGGCCCGGCTCGGTCAGCGAGCCGTGCGCCATGAACGCGCCGCGCCAGGCGGAGACCGCGCAGCAGACGTTGGCGGCCACCACGTGCGGCGGCAGGCCCCGCACCGGGCGACCCCGCACGTCCAGCAGGCCGGTCTGCCGCGCGAGGGCCTCGCCGTCCTTGACCACCCGCACGATGAAGTGGCTGCCCTTGCGCAGGCCGCCCGAGGCGAGCACGTGGATCTCACTCGGGTAGCCGTAGACCTCGGCGATCTCCCGCCGCAGCCGGCGGGCCACCGCGCCGGTGTCCAGCTCCGCCTCCACCACCACGCGCCCCGACACGATGTGCAGGCCGCCGGCGAAGCGCAGCAGGGCAGCCATCTCCGCCCGCCGGCAGCAGGGCTTGGGCACGTCGACCCGACTCAGCTCGTCCTTGACCGCAGCCGTCATCGCCATTCCAGCGCCCCCTCACGGACCGGTTCCGGCGTGTCGCCGGTGATTACGTACGTGTCTAACGATCGGCGCCCAGGACCGGCACCAGTGCGGCGCCCAGGGCGGCCGGATCATGACGGGGCGTGCCGTCGACGACGGCGACGGGGGCGAGGACCAGCCGGGCACCAAGCGATTCTGCCGCACGTTCGACCGCCGCGGGATCACCCACCGCCGTCGAGTCGGCGAGCACCATGTCCACCTTCAGCTCGGGCAGATAGCGCCGCAGGGTGTCCAGATGGTCGGGCAGGGAGAGCCCGGAGGTCTCCTTCTCGGCCACCAGGTTCAGCGTCACCAGCCGCCGCGCCGGGCTGGACACGATCGCGTCGGCCAGGCCGGGCACCAGCAGGTGCGGCAGCACGCTGGTGTACCAGCTCCCCGGTCCGAAGATCAACCAGTCGGCGGCGCGTACCGCGGTCACCGCCTCGGCGCACGCGGCCGGCGCGGCCGGAGTGAGCCGCAGCGACTCCACCATGCCGGTCGTGACCGCGACCTGGTGCTGGCCGCGCACCGTGCGTACCTCGTCGGGGTGCACCGGGTCGACGCCGCGGACCCGGGCCTCGATGCCCACCGGCTGGCGGGACATCGGCAGCACCCGGCCGACCGCGCCGAGCATCGCCCCGGCGTGGTCAAGCGCGGCCACCGGATCGCCGAGCAGCTCGGTCAGCCCGTGCAGCAGCAGGTTGCCGACCGCGTGGCCGGCGAGCGGGTCACCCACCGCGGCGGGCGGCGCGCCGAGCGCCGGCGCGGGCGTGGCGGCGGCGAAGCGGTGCTGGAACAGCGCCGCGCTGCGCCGGGTCGCGGGATGGTCACCGGAGAGCGCGACGAGCGCCTGCCGCAGGTCACCCGGGGGCAGGCCGCCGCGCTCGGCGCGCAGCCGGCCGCTGGAGCCGCCGTCGTCGCCGACCGTGACCACCGCGGTGATGTCCAGGTCCAGTCCGGGTACGCAGTGCCGCAGCGCCCGCAGCGACGCGGACAATCCGTGCCCGCCGCCGAACGCGACCACCCTGGTCGGGGTCATTCCCGCCCCAGGTCCCGGTGCTGCGCGTTGGCGGCGATGCCGGACGCGCGCAGCCGCACGGCCAGCTCCTCGGCGATCGCCACGCTGCGGTGCTTGCCGCCGGTGCAGCCCACGGCCACGGTCAGGTAGCGCTTGCCCTCCCGCTCGAAGCCGGCCGTGGTGGCGTTGACCAGGTCGGCGTAGCCGGCGACGAACGCGTCCGCGCCCTCCTGCCCCAGCACGTACGCGCTGACGGCCTCCTCCCGGCCGGTGTGCTCACGCAGCTCCGGCACCCAGTACGGGTTGGGCAGGAAGCGGGCGTCCATCACGAAGTCGGCGTCCGGCGGGAGGCCGTACTTGAAGCCGAACGAGAGCACGGTGATCCGCAGCCGGCGGGCGTCCTCGCCGCCGAACAGCTCCTCGACCCGGCGGCGGAGCTGGTTGACGTTCAGGTGGCTGGTGTCGATGATCACGTCGGCCTGGTCACGGGCCTCCTCCAGCAGCGCCCGCTCCACCGCGATGCCGTCGGCCAGCCGTCCGTCGCCCTGCAACGGGTGCGAGCGGCGCACGCTCTCGAACCGGCGGATCAGCACCTCGTCGTCGGCGTCGACGAAGACCACCCGGGGGGAGAAGCCACGCTCGCGCAGCTCCCGGATCGCGCCGGCCAGGTCCGTGGAGAACGCGCGCGACCGCACGTCCAGCACCATCGCCGTACGCCGGGCCGCGCCGCCGGCCTTGAACGCCAGCTCGGCCATGTCCAGCAGCAGCGCCTGGGGCAGGTTGTCGACCACGTAGTAGCCGACGTTCTCCAGCGCCCGCGCCACCGTGCTGCGCCCACCGCCGGAGAGGCCGGTCACCACCACCAGGGACGTCTCCGCCTCGGTCGGCGCCGGCCGCCCCACCGCTGTCTCCGCCGTCCGCGCCTCGCTCACCCGATGTACCCCCAAGCCGTGGCGCCGCGGCCGGTCGGCCGCGCATGGTCAGTCGACGACTCTAACGGCTGCGACCCCGGGCGGGATTCCACGGGGTGACCCCCGGAACACCTGCTCGTCCGTCTCCCCGCGCTCCGTCTCCCCCGCTGGGGACCGGGTCGGAGGGTCAGTGGCGACGGATGAGCGCCTTGACCCGTTGACGGCCGAGCGCGGCGAGGTAGTCCCATGGCTCGTCGAGACAGGAGTCGACCTCGGCCGCCGCGATGATCTCGGCAAGCCGGGCCGCCAACTCGTCGGGATCCGGCTGCACCTGCTCGCAGAGGCGGACGTGGACCGCCCGTAGCGCGCCGCCGATCTCGGCCGGTTCCTCCTCGTACGTCTCCCAGGCGTCGTACAGGTAGCCGGAGAGGCCGTCCCAGGCGCGGGCGGCCCGCTCGACCAGCAGCAACGCCTCCTCCGTCGGTGGCCGCTGGGCGAGCACCTCGATCTCCTCGACGATCGCCCGGCCGGCCTTCTCCACGTCGTGCAGATCCCATTGCTGGCCGCTGGTCGCCTCACCGGCCAGGTCGTCGATCGTGCGACGGACCTGGGCCAACTCGCCGGCGGTGAGCGCCTCCAGTTGGCCGGCCTGCGCCCGCAGCCCGCTCTCCAGGACCCGATCCGTGGCCGCCCACTCGGCGACCAGCAACGCCAGCCGCCGCACCGGGATGCTCCGCGCGAGTGCGGCCAGTTCAGCGACCCGGGGATCGACGGCCACGGCTGACGGCGGGGTGGCCGCCGAGGCCCAGGACAACCCGCTCTCCAGGGCAAGGAGGGTCAGGGCGACCGCGTGGGCGCACAGCCGCGCGCCGGGCGAACACTCGCACTCGGCGGTGAAGCCGTCCGCCGTCACGCCCACCCAGACCTCGATCGGCGGCTTCCCGACCTCCCGGATCACGCCGGACGCTCCCCCGCCGACCGGCACGAACTCTGCCGGCTGACCGGCGGCTCGCCACTCGTCAGCCGTGGCACAGGCCACCGACCCGGCCACGTCCCGCAGGGCGTCGATGTCGATTTTCACCGCCATCCGGTCATCCAACCGGACAGGGGCGATGCCGCCGGCATCGGGGCAGCGAGCCGAGCCGCGATCGATCAGCCGCGCCGCAGGCCGACGACGAACGACGACCAGGCTCCCCGGTCGAAGAACAGCACCGGGCCGTCCGGGTCCTTGGAGTCCCGCACCACCGACACACCGGAGAGGTCTGCCACCTCGACGCAGTTCGAATCGTTCGCACCGCTCCGGCTGCTCCTACGCCACACAGCCTGTGCCAGATCCGAACGGTCCATCGGTTGCGCTCCAACGGTTGGAGTCAGTCCGGCACCTCGGCGGCAACCCGGGTGAGGAGGTCCGCAGACCGGTCAGGGTCGAGCGCCTTGGCCCGAAGGTGGTCGAACATGAGTCTATAGCGCGCCACCTGTCGGCTCTCCTCCAGCAACAGCGTGCTGGTGTCGTTGCTGAGGTAGACGACCGCCGGGTCGAGCACCGGATCGTCGTAACTCAGAAGGGTGAAGGCTCCGCCCATCGCCGCGTGCGCTCCGGCGGTGAACGGCAGGACCTGGATCTCCACCGTTGGCATCTCACACGCCTCGACCAGGCGCGCGAGCTGAGCCCGCATCACCATCGGGCCCCCGACCATCCGCCGGAGCACCGCCTCGTCCAACACAACCCACAACGAGGGCGGCAGGTCCCGGAACAGCAGAGACTTGCGAGCAAGCCTCGCCGCCACCACCCGGTCGGTCTCGTCCTGGTCGGCGGTGCTGCGGCCGGCCCGGACGATGGCGCGGACGTACTCCTCGGTCTGCAACAGGCCGGGCACGTACAGGCTCTCGAACGCGCTGATCGACGTGGCCTCCGCCTCGAAGCCGACGTAGTCGTCCGGCAGCACGTCGCCGTAGGCGCTCCACCAGCCCTTCTGCCGGGACTGGCGAAGCAGCGCGGTCAGCGACTCTCGCTCGGACTCGGACGCCTCGTAGAGGTCGAGCAGCGGTGGCATGTCCTTCGGCATCACCCGGGAGTGCCCCTGCTCCATCCGGATGACCTTGGTGCGGTGCCAGCCGAGGATCTTGGCCACCTCCTCGGCGGTGCGCCCGGCGCGATCCCGCAGGCGACGCAACTCCCGTCGCAGCCGACGGGCTCTGATCGTCGGGCTCGGCACCTGTGCCATCACCACCCCTTCCACCGTGAGTAGTCGATTCTTCTCCCCTCGCAGTCAAGAATGCAAGAGAAGTGCGACGTTGTGTTTTTTGGTGGCATGGCCCACGCTCTTAGCAATCACACGCCTACGGAGAGGTAGAACTCGGTGACTGACGATCGACCGCTGCGGCGGGACCGGCCCGAGCCCGACTTCCACCAGGAGCTGGCCGCCATGCTCGACGGTGCCGACGTGTCCGAGCGGGTCCGCGCCGCCATCGCCCACGCGCTGTCGAAGGCCGATCCGCTCTCCCCGTACCTCAATGGTCTGCTCGCGTGGGCGACCGGGCGCGAGCGGCGGTCGGGCCGCAACGGGGCACCCGCCGGCGCCTACCGGATGCCGCGCCGCTGGACGCTGCACCTGACCTACCTGGCGGCCGACGCGCAGGAGGCCCGCGACCAGGCCGTCGTCTACACCGAAGGGCTGACCATCCTGCGGCCGGAGGTGCCCGCGACCGGCGCGCTGCTGTCCCGGGCCGACGCCTGGAACCACATCGAGCCGGTCTTCTGCGGCCGGGTCGGCCCCGACGACGAGGTCTGCGCGGACGTCACCGGGCACCCCGGTTTCCACCGCGCGGCCGGCCTCGACGGGCTCCGGTGGGGCGACGGGGACACCGAAGGCGGGCGGTGACGGCCCCGCCACGCCCCTCCGGTGGTGCGGGCCGTGTCGGCGGGCGCTCGTAGACTGCGCGGATGGTCTCCCCCACCGAGCAACGGGTCGAGGGCGCGCTGGACGTGTTGCGCCGGGTCTTCGGTTACGACGCGTTCCGCGGTGTCCAACAGGACATCATCGAGCACGTGGTGGCCGGCGGCGACGCGCTGGTGCTGATGCCCACCGGGGGCGGCAAGTCGCTCTGCTACCAGATCCCCGCGCTGGTCCGCGACGGCGTGGCGGTGGTCGTCTCGCCACTGATCGCGCTCATGCAGGACCAGGTCGACGCGCTCACCGCGGTCGGCGTGCGGGCCGGGTTCCTCAACTCGACCCAGGACGCGGCACAGCGCCGCCGGGTCGAGGCGGCCTACCTCGCCGGCGAGCTGGACCTGCTCTATCTCGCCCCGGAGGGGCTGGCCGTGCGCTCCACGCTCGGCCTGCTGGAACGCGGCAGGATCGCGCTGTTCGCGATCGACGAGGCGCACTGCGTCTCCCAGTGGGGGCACGACTTCCGCCCCGACTACCTCAACCTGTCGATGCTGCACGAACGCTGGCCGCAGGTGCCGCGCATCGCGCTGACCGCCACCGCGACGCGGGCCACCCGCACCGAGATCGCCACCCGGCTCCAACTCACCGACGCCCGGCACTTCGTGGCCAGTTTCGACCGGCCCAACATCCAGTACCGCATCGTGCCGAAGCGGGAACCGCGCCGGCAGTTGCTGAGCCTGCTGCGCGACGAGCACCCGGGTGACGCCGGCATCGTCTACTGCCTGTCCCGCGCCTCGGTGGAGAAGACCGCCGAGTTCCTGGTCGCCAACGGCGTCCCGGCGCTGCCCTACCACGCCGGCCTGGACGCGGCGACCCGCGCCGCCAACCAGCAGCGCTTCCTGCGCGAGGACGGGCTGGTCATGGTGGCCACCATCGCGTTCGGCATGGGCATCGACAAGCCCGACGTACGCTTCGTCGCCCACCTCGACCTGCCCAAGTCGGTGGAGGGCTACTACCAGGAGACCGGTCGTGCCGGCCGTGACGGGCTGCCGTCCACGGCCTGGCTGGCGTACGGGCTCCAGGACGTGGTGCAGCAGCGCAAGATGATCGAGACGTCGGAGGGCGACCTGGCGCACCGGCGCAATCTCGCCGCCCACCTCGACGCGATGCTGGCGCTCTGCGAGACGGTCCGCTGCCGCCGGGCCCAACTGCTCGAATACTTCGGTGAGACCGGGGCGTCGAACTGCGGCAACTGCGACACCTGCCTGGACCCGCCGGAGTCCTGGGACGGCACGGTCGCCGCGCAGAAGCTGCTCTCCACCGTCTACCGGCTCGACCGGGAGCGCAACCAGCGGTTCGGCGCCGGGCACAGCATCGACATCCTGCTCGGCAAGCACACCGACAAGATCGACCAGCACGGGCACGACGCGCTGAGCACGTTCGGCATCGGCACCGAGCTACGCGACACCGAGTGGCGCGGCGTGGTCCGGCAACTGCTCGCCGAGGGTCTGCTCGCGGTCGAGGGCGACTACGGCACGCTGGCGTTGACCGAGGCCAGCGCGGACGTGCTCGGCCGGCGGCGTACGGTCACCCTGCGCAAGGAGCCGGAGCGGCCGCTGTCCGGCCGGGCCGCGAAGCCACGGGGTGCGGCCACCGTCGTCGCCGACCTCTCCCCCGCCGCCGCACCGGTCTTCGAGCGGCTCCGCGCGTGGCGGGCCGCCACCGCCAAGGAGCAGGGCGTCCCCGCGTACGTGGTCTTCCACGACGCCACGCTGCGTCAGATCGCCGCCGAGCCACCGACCTCGCTGGCCGAGCTGTCCCGGTTCAACGGCGTGGGCGAGAACAAGCTCGCCAAGTACGGCGAGGCCATCCTCGCCGTACTCGCGGAGGGGTGACAAAAGGGCCGACCCCACTGTCGGGGCCGGCCCTTCGGGTGTTGCTCAGCTGGTGCTGTAGCCGCGGGTGGCGATCCAGTCGGCGAGGTTGTCGACGCTGATGCGGTAGGAGGCGGTGTTCGGGTTGGCGCTGTCGGCGATGGTGACGGTGGTGCCGTTGTTCTGGTAGCCGACGACGCTGATGTAGTGGCCGCCTTCGAAGGAGTGGGTGGTGCCGTCGGTGTCGGTGGCGGTGCCGGCGATGTTGGCGACCACGGCGCGGCCGTCGTCGACGGTGCGGACGATGTCGGCGCGCAGCTTGTCGGTCTGCTTGTCGTCGGCCTTGCGGTCCTTGATCTCGACGGAGCGGTAGGGCTTGCCGGTCTCCTTGTTCAGGACCGGGGTGATGTCGTTGATGCTGTTGGTGCCGTTCTCGGTGGTGCCCATCTCCTTGGCCATCGCGTGCACGTCGATGTTCTTGCCGAGCACGCTGATGGCGTTGCGGGCGGCGGCGGGGCCGCAGTAGTAGAAGTTCGGCTGCGCCTCGTAGCGCACGTCCAACTCCCGCTCGCCGCTCTTACGGTCGGCCACCACGGTGGCCTTGTCGGCGTGGGCGGCGTGGGCGGCGATCGCGGGGCCGGCGATCCCACCGGCGGTCGCGGCGATACCGGCAGCGGTCAGCACAGTCTTACGCAGCACAGTGGTAGCCATGATGATGCCTCCCAGGGGGGTGGGGGATACGCGGGCGCGGGGGACGCCTGCGTGCGGGGGAAGTGTGCGGTGGGCCCGGCGGCCGATCAGGTGGCCTGCTCAGGGGCCCGGCGCGACCGGGGCCACACGGGGTGGCCGGGTCGGCGGCTCGGGGGATGTAACGACGGCCGGTGGCCGGTCATTCCGACCGGGGCTGCCAGCTGCCCGGGGGCCGGGCTCCACGCGGTCTGCCAGGTATAACACCCCGCCCCCGGCCCCGATTCCCCCGAGCCGGTGACCCCGACCACCCCACACCGACCCAAACCCGACACCCCCACCCAGACGGCCCCCCTGGGTGAGCCTGCCCGAACCGAGCGCCGGGAGATCTTGGTACCGAACGGCCCCTCCGGGGGCCGAAACGCTCCAAGATCTCCACCGTTCCCGCCATTCAGAACAATCATCCCATAAAGCGAGAATCTCCCGAATGAAGCATCCACACCCCACCGGGTTACCCCGTCGATCATGAAGTTGGCAGGCCGACATGCCGACAGCACGGCAGCCAACTTCATGATCACCGGAGGACCGGGTTGCCGAGCCGGGCACAGGTGGGGCCGGCCCGGACACGGGCAGGCCGGGCGGGGTGCGGCCGTGATCAAGGGGTTGGTGTGCCAGCCGCTCGCCGCGGTGACGTCAACCCCTTGATCAACAGGCTGTGGGAGGGCGGCGGTCAGGACGGGGCGGTGGCGGGGTCGCTGTCGAGGGCGGCGAGGATCGCCTCGGCGGTACGTCGGCCGACGCCGGGCACCTCGGTGATCTCCTCGACCGTGGCCCCGGACAGCCGCTTCAGCGAACCGAAGTGCCGCAGCAGCGCCTTGCGACGGACCTCGCCCAGGCCGGGGACGTTGTCGAGCGCCGACTCGGTCATCCGCTTGGAACGCCGCTGGCGGTGGAACGTGATGGCGAAGCGGTGGGCCTCGTCGCGGACCCGTTGCAGCAGGTAGAGCGCCTCCGAGGTGCGCGGCAGGATCACCGGGAACTCGTCGTCGGGCAGCCAGACCTCCTCCAGCCGCTTGGCCAGCCCGCACAACGCCACGTCGTCGATGCCCAGCTCGGCGAGAGCCTTCGCGGCGGCGGCCACCTGCGGCGGGCCGCCGTCGACCACCACGAGCTGCGGCGGGTACGCGAACCGGCGCGGTCGCCCGGTGGTCGGGTCGATGCCGGGGCGGTCGGGGTCGGCGGCGGTCTCCTCGCCCAGTTCCCCGGTCTCGGCGCGGGCGTCGAGGTAGCGGGCGAAGCGCCGGCGCAGCACCTCGGACATGGCGGACAGGTCGTCGGTGGCGCCGCGCACGATGAATCGGCGGTACTCGTTCTTGCGGGGCAGCCCGTCCTCGAACACCACCATGCTGGCGACCACGTCGGTGCCCTGGATCTGGGAGACGTCGAAACACTCGATGCGCAACGGCGACGTCCGCATGTCGAGCGCTTCGGCGATCTCGTCGAGGGCCTGACCGCGGGTGGTCAGGTCACCGGCGCGCTTGAGCTTGTGCCGGGTCAACGCGTCCTTCGCGTTGCGCTCGACGGTCTCCAGCAACGACCGCTTGTCGCCGCGCTGGGGCACCCGCAGCGAGACCCGGCTCCCCCGGCGGGTGGAGAGCCAGTCGGCGAGCGCGTCGGCGTCACCGGGCAGCTCGGGGACGAGCAGCTCCCGTGGGACGTCGGCCTCGCCCTGCTCGCCGCCGTAGACCTGGGTGCAGAAGTGGTGCACGAGGTCGCCGGTGGTCAGCTCCTCGGTCTTCTCCACCACCCAGCCGCGCTGGCCGCGCACCCGGCCGTCGCGGACGTGGAAGACCTGCACCGCGGCTTCGAGGGGGTCGTCGGCGAACGCCACCACGTCGGCGTCGGTGCCGTCGCCGAGCACCACTGTCTGCTTCTCCATGGCCCGGCGCAGCGCGGCCACGTCGTCGCGCAACCGGGCGGCGCGCTCGAACTCCAACTGCTCGCTGGCGTCGAGCATCTCCTTCTCCAGCCGGCGGACCATGGTGTCGGTCCGGCCGGCCATGAAGTCGCAGAAGCCGGTGACGATCTCCCGGTGCCGTTCGGCGGTGACGGTGCCGACGCACGGCGCCGAGCACTTGCCGATGTAACCCAGCAGGCAGGGCCGGCCGACCTGGCCGGCCCGCTTGAACACCCCGGATGAGCAGGTGCGGGCCGGGAAGACCCGGAGCAGCAGGTCGAGCGTCTCGCGGATGGCCCAGGCGTGCGAGTACGGCCCGAAGTAGCGCACCCCCTTGCGCTTCGCGCCGCGCATCACCTGGAGGCGCGGGTATTCCTCGTCGAGCGTGACCGCGAGGTAGGGGTAGGACTTGTCGTCGCGGTAGCGGACGTTGAACCTCGGGTCGTACTGCTTGATCCAGGTGTATTCCTGCTGGAGCGCCTCCACCTCGGTGGCGACGGTGATCCAGTCGACCGACTCGGCGGTGAAGACCATCTGCCGGGTGCGCTGGTGCAGGTTGACCGGATCGGCGAAGTAGGAGTTGAGCCGGCTGCGCAGGTTGCGCGCCTTGCCCACGTAGATCACCCGGCCGGTGCCGTCGCGGAACCGGTAGACCCCTGGTGACTCCGGGATGGTGCCGGTCGCGGGACGGTAGGTCGAGGGGTCAGCCACGCGCCAAGCGTAGTCCGCACCCCCGACACCCCACCGTCGCCGCGCCCCGCCCGGCCGGCGGGGCGCGACGCCCGGTCAGGCCAGCGTGATCTGGTCGCCGCTGACCTTGATCTCCTTGGCCGCGAGCGGCTTCGTGGCCGGGCCCGCCTTCACCGACCCGTCGCTGATCGAGAACCGGCTGTTGTGGCAGGTGCAGTTGATGGTGCCGCCGTCGACGTTCGACACCGGGCAGCCCTGGTGCGTACAGATCGGGTCGAAGCCCTTGAACTGGCCCGCCTCGGGCTGGGTGATCACCACGCCCTTGCTGGCGTACACCGCGCCGCCGCCGACCGGGATGTCGGTGGTGCGGGCCAGCGGACCGCTGCTGTCCCGGTTGCCGCCGCCGGCGTCGCCGGTGGCGCTGGCGCCGGGCGGTCCGCCGCTGGTCGGGGCCGCTCCCGGGGTGGCGTCGTCGTCGCCGCAGCCCGCCAGCACCACGGCCGCGCCGACCGCGCCGGCGCCCGCGAGCAGGGCCCGACGGCTCTGGGTGACCGGTCCGGTCGGCACCTGGTCGTCAGTCATCTCCGGCCTCTCTCTCGGCTGTCGCCACCGGTTCATGATCCGTGGCCACACTGCGGTACACGCACCAGGGTGGCGCGCGGTTCATACCGGCGCGTCACGAACCGCGTATCCCGCGACCGGACCAGCCGTGGCGGCCCGTCCGGGCCCGCGTCGGCCAGCACGGACGGGCCGGGTCCGGCCCGTCCGCGCGTACGCGTCGGTCAGCGTGCCCCCGCCGGCACCTTACGGGCCCGCGACTTGGTGGCGCCGTTGGCCTTGGCCGCCCGGGTGGTGGCCGCCTTGGCGCCCTTGGCGTCGCCGGCCAGCTTGAGGATCGGCCGCAGGAACTCGCCGGTGTGGCTCTCGGACACCTCGGCGACCTCCTCCGGGGTGCCGGTGGCGAGAACCGTGCCGCCTCGGTGACCGCCCTCCGGGCCCATGTCGATGAGCCAGTCGGCCGTCTTGATCACGTCGAGGTTGTGCTCGATCGTGATCACCGTGTTGCCCTTGTCGACCAGGCCCTCCAGCACCATGAGCAGCTTGCGGATGTCCTCGAAGTGCAGGCCGGTGGTGGGCTCGTCGAGCACGTAGACCGTCCGCCCGGTGGAGCGCTTCTGCAGCTCGGAGGCGAGCTTCACGCGCTGCGCCTCGCCGCCGGAGAGCGTCGGCGCGGGCTGGCCGAGACGCACGTAGCCCAGGCCGACGTCGACGAGCGTCTTGAGGTGCCGGTGGATGGCCGGGATGGCGGAGAAGAACTCGGCCGCCTCCTCGATCGGCATGTCCAGCACCTCGGCGACGGTGCGGCCCTTGTAGTGCACCTCGAGCGTCTCGCGGTTGTACCGCGCGCCCTTGCACACCTCGCAGGGGACGTAGACGTCCGGCAGGAAGTTCATCTCGATCTTGATGGTGCCGTCGCCGGAGCACGCCTCGCAGCGCCCGCCCTTGACGTTGAACGAGAACCGGCCCGGACCGTACCCCCGGACCTTGGCCTCGGTGGTCTCGGCGAAGAGCTTGCGGACGTGGTCCCAGACGCCGGTGTAGGTGGCCGGGTTGGAGCGCGGGGTGCGCCCGATCGGTGACTGGTCCACGCCGACGACCTTGTCCACGTGCTCCAGGCCGGTGATCCGGGTGTGCCGGCCGGGCACCAGCCGGGCGCCGTTGATCTGGTTGGCGAGGACCGTGTAGAGGATGTCGTTGACGAGCGTCGACTTGCCCGAGCCGCTGACCCCGGTGACCGCGATGAGCTGGCCCAGCGGGAAGCTGACGGTGAGGTTGCGCAGGTTGTGCTCGCGCGCGCCGTGCACCACCAGCTCCCGGCCCGGCGTCTGCGGACGGCGGGTGGCCGGCGTCGGGATGGCCCGGCGACCGGCCAGGTAGGCGCCGGTGACCGACTCCTCGTTGTCGAGCAGCGCCGGCACCGAGCCGCTGTGCACGATCTTGCCGCCGTGCTCGCCCGCGCCCGGGCCGATGTCGACGATCCAGTCGGCCACCCGGATGGTGTCCTCGTCGTGCTCGACCACGATCAGCGTGTTGCCCAGGCCGCGCAGCCGCAGCAGCGTCTCGATGAGCCGGTGGTTGTCCCGCTGGTGCAGGCCGATCGACGGCTCGTCGAGCACGTAGAGCACGCCGACCAGACCGGAGCCGATCTGGGTGGCGAGCCGGATGCGCTGCGCCTCGCCGCCGGAGAGCGTGCCCGCCGGCCGGTCCAGGGACAGGTAGTCCAGACCGACGTCGAGCAGGAACTTCAGCCGGGCGTTGATCTCCTTGAGCACGCGCTCGGCGATCATCTTCTGCCGGTCGGTCAACTCGATGCCGGCGAGCAGGTCGGCCGCCTCGCCCACGGAGAGGTTGCAGACCTCGGCGATGCTCTTGCCGGCCAGCGTGACCGCGAGCACCTCCGGCTTGAGCCGGGCGCCGCCGCAGGCCGCGCACGGCACGTCCCGCATGTACCCCTCGTACTTGTCGCGGGACCACTCGGACTCGGTGTCGGTGTGCCTGCGCTCGATCCACTGCACCACGCCCTCGAAGCCGGTGTAGTAGGAGCGCTCCCGACCGTACTTGTTGCGGTAGCGGACGTGGACCTGGTCGTCGGAGCCGTGCAGGATGGTCTTCTGCGCCCGCGACGGCAACGCGCGCCACGGCGTGTCGACGTCGAAGTGCTGGCTCTCGCCGAGCGCCTCCAGCAGGCGCAGGAAGTATTCCAGGTTGTGCCCGGTGGCCCAGGGCTGGATCGCGCCCTCGCGCAGCGTGCGCTCCGGGTCCGGGATGATCAGCTCGGGGTCGACCTCCTTCTTGGTGCCCAGGCCGGTGCACTCCGGGCAGGCGCCGTAGGGCGCGTTGAAGGAGAAGACCCGGGGTTCCAGGTCCTCGATCGCGAGCGGGTGGTCGTTCGGGCAGGCCAGGTGCTCGGAGTAGCGGCGCTCCCGGGCCGGGTCGTCCTCGGCCAGGTCGACGAAGTCGAGCAGCACCAGGCCGTCGGAGAGGCCGAGCGCGGCCTCGACCGAGTCGGTCAGCCGCTGCTTGGCGCTCGGCTTCACGCTGAGCCGGTCGATGACCACCTCGATGGTGTGCTTCTCCTGCTTCTTGAGCTTGGGCGGCTCGGTCAGCGGGTGCACCACGCCGTCGACCCGGGCCCGGGCGTAGCCCTTGGCCTGGAGTTCGGCGAAGAGGTCGACGTACTCGCCCTTGCGACCCCGCACCACCGGCGCGAGCACCATGAACCGGGTGCCCTCGGCCATCGCGAGGACCCGGTCGACGATCTGCTGCGGGCTCTGCTTGGAGATCCGCTCGCCGCAGACCGGGCAGTGCGGCTCGCCGATGCGGGCGAAGAGCAGCCGGAGGTAGTCGTAGACCTCGGTGATGGTGCCGACGGTGGAGCGCGGGTTGCGCGAGGTGGACTTCTGGTCGATGGAGACGGCGGGGCTGAGGCCCTCGATGAAGTCGACGTCGGGCTTGTCCATCTGGCCGAGGAACTGCCGGGCGTACGACGACAGTGACTCGACGTAACGGCGCTGCCCCTCGGCGAAGATGGTGTCGAACGCCAGGCTGGACTTGCCCGAGCCGGAGAGCCCGGTGAAGACGATCAGGGCGTCCCGGGGCAGGTCGAGACTGACGTCACGCAGGTTGTGCTCGCGCGCGCCACGGATG
Source organism: Micromonospora sp. AKA38 (assembly GCF_027925725.1). Classification (NCBI taxonomy): domain Bacteria; kingdom Bacillati; phylum Actinomycetota; class Actinomycetes; order Micromonosporales; family Micromonosporaceae; genus Micromonospora; species Micromonospora sp. AKA38. The sequence continues at coordinate 48,775 of NZ_BNEI01000003.1, forward strand.
ATCAGACGGTCGGCCACGGTGCGTGTGCTCCCGGAAGAAGAATGTGAGGCGGATCTGTTCACCAGACGACGGGTCTGGGTGGATTTCACGAGGTGTCTGGGTGATTTCCCCAGTCACCGAAGCGCAGGGAAAGCGCCCCGGCAACTCTAGCCCCGAGGTGTGACAACTTCCGGTGCGCGGACATTCCCCCAGTTCAGAGGGCGCCGGGAGTGGGCGGCGTCGCCGGACGCCCGGTGCGTCGCCGCCCACCGCGCCAGCCGCCCCGCCGCTCGGCGGCCACCCGGGCCGCGCGACGACCGCTCTCGTACGCCAGCTCCCGCTGCAACCGGCGCCAGCTCTCCCAGCGGCGGGCCGGCAACGCGCCGCTGTCCAGCGCGTCCCGCACCGCGCAGGCCGGCTCGGCGTCGTGCGCGCAGTCGGCGTACCGGCAGCCGGTGGCCAGCTCGGCGATGTCGGCGAACGCCCGGTCCAGGCCGGTGGCGCCGTCCAGCAGGCCGACCGCCCGGACGCCGGGAGTGTCCAGCACCGCGCCCCCGCCCGGGACCGGCACCAGTGCCCGCCAGGTGGTGGTGTGCCGGCCCTTGCCGTCCACCCGGCGGATCGCCTGGGTGGGCATCACGGCAGCCCCGGCCAACGCGTTGACCAGGCTCGACTTGCCCGCCCCGGACGGGCCGAGCAGGCCCAGCGTGCGCCCCGGCGCGACGTGCCGGCGCAGCGGCGCCAGGCCGGTGCCGCGCTCGGCGCTGACCGGCAGCACCGGCACCCCCGGGGCCAGCTCGGCGAGCTGCCGGGCCACCGCGGCCGGGTCCGCGGCCAGGTCGGCCTTGGTGAGCACCACCAGCGGCTCGGCGCCGGACTCGTGGACGAGGGAGAGCAGGCGCTCGATCCGGGCGGCGTCCGGCGCCGGGTGCACCGCCTCGATCACCGCGGCGGTGTCGAGGTTGGCGGCCAGCACCTGGCCGCTGGCGTCCTTGCCGGCGGTACGCCGCACCAGCGCGGTGCGCCGCGGCAGCACCGCCTCCACGGTGACCGGGCCGTCCGGCCAGGTGGCCAGCAGCACCCAGTCACCGGCGCAGGGCAACGCGGTCAGGTCACGGGCCGCGGCGGCGAGCACGCCGCCGCCGAGGCTCGCCCGTACCGGCCCCTCCGGGCGCAGCACGGTGCACACGCCGCGGTCCACCCGGGCCACCCGCCCGGGTCGGTGGTCGGCGCGTCGATCGAGGTGGGTCGCCCAGTCGGCGTCCCAGCCGAGGGCGGTCAGGTCGAGGGTCATGGCGTCCTCATCGGGGTCGTGGGATCAGGGCGGACACACGCGCGGGGACCGGCATGCGCACCACCTCCCTCCGACTCCCGGCGTCACGGCGTGAAGCCGTCGGCCCCGACGGTAGGACGCGCGGCGACGCGCCGAAAGCGATTTCCCCGGCGGCGCGGCGCGGGCCGGGCCGCTACTGTCGAACCCGATGACGACTGACCCCCTGCTGCTGACCGGCGAGCTGGCCGAGGCGAACGACCGGCTGCTGCGTACCGTGACCGACCTGGCCGCCGCGGACGTCGCGGCGCCGTCGTTGCTGCCGGGGTGGACCCGCGCGCACGTGCTCACCCACCTGGCCCGCAACGCCGACGGGTTCGTCAACCTGCTCACCGCCGCGCGCACCGGCGCGGACATCCCGATGTACGCCTCGGTCGAGGCACGGAACGCCGACATCGAGGCGGGCGCCGGGCGCGGCCCGGCCGACCTCCTGGACGACCTGCGTCGCAGCGGCCAGCGCTTCGACGTGGCGGTGGCGGAGATGCCGCCCGGGGCGTGGGGCGCCACGGTGCAGACCCGGCGCGGGCCGTGGCCGGCGGCGCTGCTGGTCTGGGCCCGGCTGCGCGAGATCGAGGTGCACCACGTCGACCTGGCTGCCGGCTACCGGCCGGCGGACTGGCCGGAGGCGTTCGCCCAGCGGCTGCTGCACGAGGTGGCCACCGGGCTGGCCGACGACCCGACCGCGCCGGCCATGCTGCTGCGGCCCGACGGCCCGGCGCGCGACCTCGTCGTGGGCGACCCCGAGGGCGCGCCCACGATCACCGGCCCCGCGCCGGAACTCGCCGCCTGGCTGACCGGCCGGGGCACGGGCGAGCTGCTCACCGTCGATCCCGACGGCCCCCTGCCGAACCCACCGGAATGGATCTGAACCCCGTCATGACCTACACCGGAGACGTCACGCCCGGCGGCCCGCCGGCCGTGCGCGAACTCGACCGGCTCACCGTGACCAAGCTGTCGGTGGGCCCGATGGACAACAACGCCTACCTGCTGCGCTGCCGCGCCACCGGCGAGCAGGCGCTGATCGACGCCGCCAACGAGGCGCCCCGGCTGCTGGAGCTGGTCGGCGACGGCGGGCTGGCGACGGTGGTGACCACCCACCGGCACATGGACCACTGGGTCGCGCTGGAGGAGGTGGTCGCGAAGACCGGCGCCCGCGCGCTGGTGCACGCCGACGACGCCGAGGGCCTGCCGATCGCCGCCGAGCCGCTGCACGAGGGCGACACGGTCCGGGTCGGCGACTGCGAGCTGGAGGTGATCCACCTGCGCGGGCACACGCCGGGGTCGATCGCGCTCCTCCACCGCGACCCGTCCGGCACCCCGCACCTCTTCACCGGGGACTCGCTCTTCCCCGGTGGGGTCGGCAACACCGACCAGGACCCGGAGCGGTTCGGCCGGCTCATCGACGACGTCGAGGCGAAGCTCTTCGAGCGGCTGCCGGACGAGACCTGGTTCTACCCGGGTCACGGCAAGGACAGCACGCTCGGCGCCGAGCGGCCCGCCGTGCCGCAGTGGCGGGCCCGCGGCTGGTGACCCGCGCCGGGTCCGGCCTCCCCCGTGGCGGCCGGACCCGACCCGGTCAGCCGGTCGCCGCGCCGCCGGCCGGCCGGCCCGCGCCGACCGCCGCCAGGGTCGCGGCGTCGCCGGGCACCAGCAGCCCGAGCAGGGGTACGCCGTCCGCGAGCATCACCACGCCCAGCAGGCCCGTCAGCGGGGTGGTGGGCGGTTGCCCGAACCGGATCAGCGGGGCCGTCATGCCGAGCACGCTATGCCCGGCCGACCACCCGGCACATCGGGCGTGATCCCCCAGCCGCCCCGGAGATCATCTCCGGACGATCCCCGAGGGTCAGCGGGGGCGCAGCACCTGGACCCGGCGTACCGGGGAGTCGACCGAGGGCTCGGTGGTGGGCACCGGGTAGCTGGCCACCAGTTCCAGCCCGGCCGGCGGCAGGTGGCCCCGGTCCGGGTCGCCGACCAGCACCTCGACGCCCTGGTCCGCGCAACGTCGCAGGTAGGGCAGCATCCGCGCGGCCAGCTCGGCGTCGTAGAGGGCGTCGCCGGCGACCAGCAGGTCGACACCGGCCACCCCGTCGAGCAGGTCGTCGCCGTCGACGGCCACCCGGACCCGGTTCGCCCGCGCGTTGACGGTGACGGCGGCCACCGCGTACGGGTCGACGTCGTTGGCGACCACCCGGTCGGCCCCGGCGAGCGCGGCGGCGATGGCGACCAGCCCGGACCCGGCGCCCAGGTCGAGCACGCGCCGCCCGGCGGCGAGTTCGGGGTGGTCGAGCAGGTGCCGGGCCAGCGCCTGCCCACCGGCCCAGACCGAGGCCCAGTACGGCGGTGGGAGCGACCGCCCGGCGGCGGCCTCCATCCGCGCCCACCACAGGATCGCGTCCTCGGCCAGGTGCAGCCGCACCTCGGGCACGAACGGCGTGGCCACCAGGCGCAGGCGGTCGGGGCCCGCACCGGGCGCCGTGATCTCCCGTTCCAGGTCGGCAAGCGCCGTTGTTGTGCTCATCCGGGCAAGCATGCCGTGCCCCGGGTCGGGTCGGGGAGGGTTTCCGGTTCGCAGGTATTCGTGAGCCACGCCGGCACTTCCGCCAGCGGATCCGGGTTCGGGCGGTTACTGTCGAGGAGGTACAGGGGCGATCACCGACCGCGGGTCGGTGCTCACCCGCATTGAACAGGGAGAGACGCATGGCAACCGGCACGGTCAAGTGGTTCAACTCGGAAAAGGGCTTCGGCTTCATCGAGCAGGACGGCGGAGGCCCGGACGTGTTCGTCCACTACTCGGCCATCCAGAGCGGCGGCTACCGCGAGCTGAACGAGGGCCAGAAGGTCGAGTTCGAGGTGACGCAGGGCCAGAAGGGCCCGCAGGCGGACAACGTCCGTCCGATGTGACGTAGTGCCGGTGGCGGCGGTCGGGCTCCGACCGCCGCCGCAGCGCGTCGTCAGGCGGGTGCCGCCGGCAGCTCATGTCGCCGGCGTAGCGGCCCGATCAGCAGGATCAACGGGGTGAGCGCCAGCCAGGCGGTCATCAGCCGGATCGCGCCCGCCGGCCCCCAGGCGGCGCCCAGCATGCCGGCCAGCAGCGCGGCGAGCGGGATGGTGCCGTAGTTGAGCAGGTGCATGCTCACGGTGACGCGGCCGAGCAGCCGGTGCGGCGTGTACGTCTGCCGGAAGCTGCCCTTGACCACGTTGCCGACCGCCACGCCCAGGCTCACCAGCGCGCCGCCGAGCACCAGCCAGGCCACCCGCGCGCCGGGGCCGGCAAGTGGGATCAGCAGCGCGGGCGGCCCGGTGAGCGCGCCGGCGAGCAGCAGCGCGCGGGCGGTGCCGAGCCGCCGGGCCAGCCGGGCGGCCAGCGCCGCGCCGACGACCCCGCCGACGCTGGCCAGGCCGATCAGGAGACCGACCAGGCCGGGCGGCAGCCCGGCCGAGCGGACCAGGAAGACGACCAGCACCGCCTGGTAGCCGGTGAGCCCGATGTTGCTCGCCGCGCCGAAGACGGTCAGCACCCGCAGGTACGGGTCCCGGGTGACGAAGCGCAGCCCGTCGGCCACGTCCCGGCGCAGGGACACCGTCCCGGCGGCCCGGCGCGGATGTGGCTCGACCGCGCGGATGCGGTGCAGGCACAGCGCGGACGCCAGGAAGCTCACCGCGTCCAGCGCCACCGCGGTCACCGCGCCGGCGAGCTGGGCGATCAGCCCGGCCAGTCCGGGGCCTAGCAGGTAGCTCGCGGTCTGGGTGGCGTGCAGCCGGGCGTTGGCCGGGGGCACCTGCTCGGGCGGCAGCAGGGTGGGCAGGTAGACCTGGTCGGCGGTCTCGAAGAAGACCCGGGCCAGGCCGGCGCCGAGCGCCACGACCAGCAGGTGCCCGACGGTGAGCAGGTCGAGCAGCGCGGCGACCGGGACGCCGGCGAACAACGCGGCGGCGACCAGGTCGGCGGCGATCATCACGGGCCGACGACGGACCCGGTCGACCCACGCTCCGACCGGCAGGCCGGCCAGCAGCCAGGGCAGCCAGGCGGCGGCGGTCAGCACCGCCACCTGGAACGTGCTGGCGTCGAGCACCGCCACGGCGACCAGCGGCAACGCCACGGCGGTCATGTTGCTGCCCACCGCACTGACGGTGTGGCCGGTCCAGAGCAGCCGGAAGTCGCGGTGCCGGAACAGGCCGCCGGACGGCGCGACCGCGGGCGGCGCGGAGGCGCCGGCCGGGGCGGTCACGGCCGGGCCGGGACGCTCTGACATTCGCAAGAGCTGTTGCGCAATGACTGTTGCCGAATGCCCGACGCCGCGACGCGGCAGTCGTCGCGGCGCGGCCGGGTCAGGCGGTCAGCCGCCGGGACAGCTCGTCGGCGACGTCGCGGGCGATCTGCGGCGGGATGGCCTCGGCGATCTTCTCCGGCGGCAGCCCGGCGAGCACGCCGGTGACGATCTGCTGCTCGTCGGTGAAGTCCCTGCCGGACAGCTCGGTCACCTGCGCCACGAGCGCCGGCCAGGCCCGCAGCATCGCCAGCATCTGCTGGAGCGGGGAGTTCGCCAGCGGCGGGTTGACCAACCCGACCGTGTTGACCGGCGAGATCAGCCAGTTACGCAGGTTCTGCAGGTCGGCCAGCACGTCGCCGACCGTACGGCTGGTCGAGCCGGTGTTCCCGACGAGTTTGTCGGTCTGTTCCATGTCGTCCTCCGGTGTCACTGGGGCGATCAGCCCGATGGCGGTGAGGTAGCGGCGGAACAACGGGGTCTGGTCCCGGCCCGCCCTGGTCGAGTCGCGGAAGAAGCTGATGTGGGTGTGGTAGAGGTGGCTGCTGTCGCCGCTGGTGCGCCGACCCAGCCGGTCCCAGCGCCGCACGGTGCGGCCGTCCGCGGAGTAGATGACCTCCCGGATGTCCCGGGTGTCGGCCGCGTTCGCCGCGCACTGCGCCACCAGCCAGGTGGAGAACGTGCGCAACGTGTGGGTGGCGCCGCCGGAGCGGACCGAGAACGTGCCGACGTCCAACGCGGACGCGTACAGGGTCAGCCCGGAACGGTCCCGGGTGGACTCCACCACCGAGTAGTCGTTGGTCACCACCCGGTCCGAGCCGCAGTGGTAGCCGCCCCGGTGGCTGGGATCACCGACGATGCCGACCTCCGCCGGCTCGAGATCCTGATCCCGGACGACGTTCTTGTCGACGTTGAGGTAGGTGAGTAACAGGCTGCGGACGGCCAGCAGGTTCGCCGGAGCCGACGTCATGGCGGATCCCCTTTCGAGCGATGTCGACAAGGGAGCGATCATCACTACGTGTGATGGCTTGAGATCTGCGGACGCGCCCCTGCCGGATGGCTGCACAGCAACGGGCACTTGCGGGAAGCCTATCCCTCATTGGCAGGAATGCCCAGCTCAAAGACGTTATTGGTGACTATCCGTCGAGCCGCGCGACCGGCAGCAGCAACACCGAGGGATGCTCGGGATCATGCACCACCTCGCGCCATCCCGCACGCAGCGTGACAGCAGTGCCGAGCGGCTCCCCGGTGCCGGGATTGCGCGCCCAGCGCGGGTGGGCGCCGCCGGAGACCTGGAGGCGCAGCCGGTGCCCCGACGCGAACCGGTACGCGGTCGGCCAGAGCGTGACCGGCACCCGCACCACGCCCGACGCGCCGGCCGGGAACCGGCCCGGTTCGACGCGGACCAGGCCGTCGCAGACGTTCCAGGACCGGCCGCGCCGGTCCACGTCGCACAGCCGCACGAACACGTCCAGGTAGGACAGCTCGCTGCGCAGGTGGATCTCGGCGTGCACCGGCCCGATCACCTCGACCGGGTCGTCGAGCGGCTCACCGGTGTAGGTCAGCACGTCCGGGCGGGACTCCACCGGCCGGTTGTCCACCGCGCCCGCCCGCTGGGCCACCAGCAGCGGGCCGCCCAGCGACGGGGTCGGGTCGGCCGGGTCGTACCGGATCCGGTCCGGCGGGCCGCCCACCGGCGGGGCGGGCGACAGGCCACCACCCGGACGCAGGTGCCAGCGCGTCGGCGTGCCGGGCGGCGGCCAGTCGGGCAGGTCACGCCACCCGCCCCCGACGCCGCCCACGTGCACCCGCACCGGCGCGCGCGCCACCTCCGCGCCGGGGGACGCCGGTCGACCGGCCAGGTGCTCGTCGAACCAGTCCAGCCCCTCGCGCAGCGCCGCGACCAGCAGACCCGGACTGCCGTGGGTCCACGGGCCGACGGTCAGCCGTGGCCGGGCGCCGGTGGCGCGCAGCCGGGCGTAGTCGTCGAGCTGGGCCGGGAGGAAGATGTCCTGCCAGCCGCTGACCATCGCGACCGGCGCCCGCACCTCGGTGATCCGGTCGCCGAAGACCCGGGCTCGCCAGTAGTCCGCGCCCGGCGTGTGGTGGCGCAGCCACTCCTGGAAGAACGGCACGGTCACGCCGGTGGCCACCCGGTCCGCCTCGACCAGCGGCAAGTGGGCCAGCGCCCGGACGAGCCGTGGCTGGCCGCGCTTGAGTTCCCACTGCCGGGCCAGCCAGGGCACGGTCTGCGCCTGGAGCAGCTCCGCCCAGGTGAGCACCGTGTCCAGCGCGAACGACTCGCCCGCGTACGTCGAGTCGCGGGTGGCCGAGGCGGTCACCACGGCGACCATCGCGCGCAGCTCGTCACCGGCCTCGGCGGCCACCGCCCACTGCACGAAGCCCTGGTAGCTGGCGCCGAACATGCCGAACACGCCGGTCCACCAGGGCTGCCGGCGCAGCCAGTCGAGCGTGTCCAGACCGTCGTCGCGCTCGTGCACCAGCGGGTCGAACTCGCCGCCGGAGCCGTACGTGCCACGGCAGGACTGGATCACCACGTGATGACCGCGTTCGGCGACCAGGCGACCGAGCAGCCGCATCGGGCCGCCCCGCCCGTACGGGGTACGGATCAGCACGCAGGCCGCGCCCGGCAGGTCCGGCGCGTAGTGGTCGGTGCGCAGGGTGACCCCGTCGCGGACCCGCACCGGGGCGTCCCGGGTGACGGTGACCCGGCCGACGCGGGCGGCGGGCAGCCGCAGCACGGCCGCGGCGAGCCGGGTGACGAGCCGCACGGTCAGCGGTCGCCGGACGGTTCGGTGGTGGTGCCGCGGGCGGCGCGCACCTCGTCGCGGTGCGCCCGCATGCTGTGCACCATCTCGCCCATGAACCGGTGCACCACGGCCAACTCCTCGTCGGTGAACCGGTCCATCACCTGGTCGGTACGCCGGCCCAGCGGGCCGAAGAAGCTCTGCGCCAGCGTCGCGCCGCGGTCGGCGTAGTGCAGGAGGATCTTGCGGCGGTCGGTGGTGTCCCGGTCGCGCCGGATGTGCCCCGCGCGCTCCAGCCGGTCGACGAGCGCGGTCACCGAGCCGGAGGAGAGGTTGAGCACCTCGCCGAGGCGGCCGGGGGTGATCGGCTCGCCCACCAGCTCGGCCTCCATCACCGCGATCAGCGCCTGGAGATCGGTGGGGTTCAACCCGTGCAGCCCGGCGAACGCGTGCCCGACGTGCTGGGCGTCCGCCGAGTAACGACGCAGGTCGTTGGTGATCTCCGCGACCATGCGCCCCCGTGGGTCGCTCCGTCGCCGGTACATGCCGTGCCCCGTCACCGCTCGCCGCCATCCCCTCGGTCCGGCTTGCAGCATAGAGCCTTGCCGGATAATCTCGCTCATCAAGATACTCGGCTGGCGAGAATCATCCCGCAGGATCAAGAGGGCATCCGATGTCACTGTTCACCCGCGTAGCCCGGGGCCGGCTGGCCGCCTGGCTCACCGTGGCCGCCGCACTCGTCGTCGGCGCGGTGGTCTTCGGGTTACCCCGACCGGACAACCCCGAACCGGTCTCCGCCACCGGCCTCTCCGTCGAGTGGCAGTCCACCCAGGTCGAGCGCCTCCAGGACCAGTTGCCGTCGCGGGACACCCAGCCCGCGCTGGTCGTGGTCAGCCGCGCCGACCGGGCTCCGCTCAGCGCGTCCGACCGGTCCGCGCTGGACGCCGCGGCCGGCAAGCTCGGCCCGCTCGCCGTCGGCGGCCGGGTCGCCCCCGCCCAGCTCTCCCCCGACGGCACCGTGGCGCTGGTCGCCGTGCCGCTGTCCACCGCGGGCGACCAGCAGGCCGTGGTCGACGAGGTGGGCAAGGTGCGCGACGCGGTGGCCGACCTGCCCGACGACCTGACCGTCGAGGTCACCGGCGGTCCCGCCTTCACCGCCGACCTGAGCAAGGTCTTCCAGGGCGCCGACACCACACTGCTGCTGGTCACCGCCGCCGTCGTGGCGCTGCTGCTGCTGATCACCTACCGCAGCCCGTTCCTGTGGCTCGTGCCGCTGCTCGTGGTGGCCGCCGCCGAGCAGTTCACCCTGCGCACGGTCGAGACCGTCGTGCCCGCGCTGGGGATCTACCTGCCCAGCGGCCAGGTCACCGGCATCGCCAGCGTGCTGGTCTTCGGCGCCGCGACCGACTACGCCCTGCTGCTCATCGCCCGCTACCGCGAGGAGCTGCGCCGCGAGGAGAACCGGTTCACCGCCATGCGGGCCGCGCTGCGCCGCACCGCCGAGCCGATCCTGGCCAGCGGCGGCACCGTCGTCCTCGGCGTGCTCACGCTGCTGCTGTCCGAGCAGGAGACCAACCGGGCACTCGCGGTGGCGTGCGCCATCGGTGTGGTGTTCGCCATGCTCTCCGCCCTGTTCGTGCTTCCCGCCGCGCTGGTGCTGTTCGGCCGGGGCCTGTTCTGGCCGTTCGTTCCGCGCGTCGGCAGCGCCGCCCGGGAGGGCCGGCTCTGGGGCCGCCTCGGCGAGCTGGTCGTCCGCCGGCCCCTGCCGGTCGCGGTGCTGGCCACGCTGCTGCTCGCCGGCCTCGCGCTCGGCGGGCTGGGCATCCGCACCGGCCTGTCCGAGACCGAGCAGTTCCGGGAGCGGCCCGAGGCGGTCGCCGGCGCGGAGACGCTCGCCCGCGCCTTCCCGGCCGGCAGCACGCAGCCGGTCGCGGTGCTCACCAACCCGCAGGCGGCACCCGCGGTGCTCGCCGCCGCCGGCGCGGTCGACGGTGTCGCCTCGGCCCGGCCCGGCCTCGCCGGGGACCGGGTCGCCCAGGTCGACGTGGTGCTCACCGCCGAGCCCGGCACCGCCGCCTCCGACCGGGCCGTGACGGCGCTGCGCGACGCGGTCGCCGCCGTGCCCGACTCCGCGCCCCCCACCGTCGCCGGGGCGGACGCCCCGGACGGCGCACTGGTCGGCGGCACGGTCGCCGCCACCTACGACTCCGACCAGGCCAACACCAGGGACCTGCGGCTGATCCTGCCGATCATCCTGCTGCTTGTCGGCGCCGTGCTGGTGCTGCTGCTGCGTGGCCTGCTGGCCCCGCTGCTGCTGGTGCTGACCGTGATCGCGTCGTTCTTCGCCAGCCTCGGCGCCGCCTGGCTGCTCTTCGACCACGTGCTGGGCTTCCCGGCGCTGGACAGCGGCGTGCTGCTGCTGGCGTTCGTGTTCCTGGTCGCACTCGGCGTGGACTACAACATCTTCCTGGTCACCCGGGCCCGGGAGGACGCCCGTCGGACCGGGACCCGCGACGGCATGCTGTCCGCGCTGCGGGTCACCGGCGGCGTCATCACCAGCGCCGGCGTGCTGCTGGCCGCGGTCTTCGCGGTGCTCGGCGTGCTCCCGCTGATCACGCTCACCCAGATCGGGATCATCGTCTGCGTCGGCGTGCTGCTGGACACGCTGCTCGTCCGTACCGTGCTGGTGCCGGCGCTGGCGTTCCTGCTCGGCGACCGGTTCTGGTGGCCCGGGCGGATCACCCGCGACCCGGACGCGCCCACCGAGGCGGCCCACGCACCGGCCGAGCCGGTCACCGCGCGGGACTGACCAGGTGACCGGGCGTCGGCAGCACGCCGACGCCCGGTCGCCGCGGGCCGCTCAGAAACCGAGGCACTCGCAGCTGGTCATCAGCTCGCGGACGTTGTGGACGTACTGCGGGTTGGGGATCGCCAGCGGCTGCCCCTCCCGGGCCACCGCGCCGTGCCCGTAGTTGTACGCCGAGATCACGGCGTTGAGCAGGCAGGAGTTCAGCTCGGCGGTGCACAGCGAGGCGTCCAGCCGGTAGTCCGACTCGAAGTACATGTCGCCGATGTACTTCGTCAACCAGGCCAGATAGGTGCCGCCCAGGTAGGCGTTGTCCCGGTAGTCGTCGATGTCGTACGACTGCTCGAACCGCTGGTTCATCCACTCCGCGGTGGCCGGCATGACCTGCATCAGCCCGACGCCGCCGTCGCAGGCCACGATTGTCGACTGCCAGCCGCTCTCCTGCCAGGCGGTCGCCTTCATCAGCGCCGACGGGACGCGGATGTCGGGCGCGGAGGTGGGCCAGTAGGTGCGGGCCGCCGCGTCGGCCAGCGCCGCCTTGACCTGGCTCTGCGTCGCCTTGGTGCCCCGGTGGGTGGGCTTGCAGCCGCTGGGCGCCGGCTTCGGCGGGGGCGGCGGCACCCGCGTCTCGGTCGGCGGCTTCGGCCGGGCCAACGGCGCCGTCGACGTGCGGGACGGCTTCGGCCGTGGCTTCCCGCTCGCCTTCGCGCTGGGGCTGGGCTTGCCACCGATCGCCTCGACCGCCGGCGGCGCCTCGCTCGGCGCGTCGGCCGGCGCCTCCGCCGGCTCCTCGACCGGACCCGCCGTGGGCAGCTCCGCCGCCACCTCGCGGACCGGCCGTTCCTCGCCGCCGCACCCGGTCACCGTGCCCGCCGCCAGCAGTGCCGCCACCGCAGCCGCGGCCCACCGGCCGACTCCTCGCCGCATCGATCCTCCCCGTGGTCCCCCGTCCGGCGCACCCTAGCAGGGATCGACGGGGGTCCGGGGCCCCCGCGACGCCGGCCGGTGCGCCCGGGGCCGCGGCGGCCCCTCTCCCGCGTCCGGGCCGTCCGGGCCGGCGTCCGCCGGGTTGGCGGGATCAGCACCCGCCGCCAGGGTGGACCGGTCGACGCCCGCAGCCGGGTCGGACGGGTCGACGCCCGCAGCCGGGTCGAGCCGGCCGTCCCCGCTCGCCGCCCGGTTCCGGGTCGACCAGGCGATCACGAACACGGCGGTCCAGGCGGCGCCCAGCAGCACCGACGAGGCGGTGCCGCTGGCCGCGCTCCAGCCCAGGTAGAGCCGCGCGCCGGTGACCGCCACCACCCCGGCCGAAGCGACCGTCCAGACCGCCACCCCGACCGGCCAGCGCGCGCCGCGCGCCAGCAGCCAGGCCAGCGTGCCGAAACTCGCCGTCACCACCGCGTTCTGGCCGGGGAACAGGTCCCGGACCCGCTCCGGGACGCCCGGACCGGTCAGGTCGACCACCCCCACCAGCAGCACCAAGGGCACCGCCGCACCGACCGTGCCGACCACCCCGAGCAGGTCCGCCCGCCAGGGCCGGTGCCGCCGGGCCACCACCGCCGCCACCAGGGCCACCGCGGTGATCAACACCCAGCCGCGCAGCACCGACACGAGGGCCAGCGCCGCGTCCGCCACCCCCGGGGTACGCCGGGCGGCGAACCAGTCGCCGACCAGCCCGTCGAGCACCCCGAGCCCGCTGTGCCGGACCACCGCCGCCAGTAGGGCCGCCACCGCCAGCCCGGCGGCGAACAGCAGCGCCAGCCCGAACGCCAGGTTGACCAGCCACGCGCCGACCGGACCGACGCGCATGCCGAGCAGGAGGAACAACACCCCGTACCGGGCCCGGAGCCAGCGCAGCGGTGGCAGCGCGGCGGCGCGGGCCGCCAACGCCCGGGCCGGGTCCGGATTGCGCCCGAGCCAACGGCCGGCCAGCACCACGCCGAGCAGGCACAGCAGCAGCATCAGCACCGCGCCGGTGGCGCGGCCGAGCAGGTCCGACACCCGCCGGTACGACTCGCCGGCCAGATAACCGGCCAGCACGGACGCGCCGACCCAGCTCACCACCCCGGCCAGGTTCCACGGCGCGAACCGCCGGTACGACATCCCGGCGCCGCCGGCCAGCCGGGGCGCCAGCGTGCGGGCGAACGCGACCCAGCGCGCGGCCATCATGCCGCGCCCGCCCAGCCGGTCCAGCAACTCCTCGGCGCGTCGCCACCGGTGCGGGCCGATCCGGGCGCCGAGCCCGGAGGCGCGCAGCCGCGGCCCGTGACGCCGCCCGGCCCGGTAGGCGAGTGTGTCTCCGATCACGGCGGCGGCCACCATCGCCGCCAGCGCGGGGGCGAGCCGTAGCGTCCCCGCGTACGCTAGGAAGCCGACCAGCAGCAGGGTCGCCTCGCCCGGCACCAGCAGCCCGAAGATCACCGCGGTCTCGCCCGCGACGATCATCGCGGCGACCAGGTAGATCAGCAGGGGCGGCAGCTCCTGCAGCCAGTTCAGCAGATCAGGCATTCGGCACCCCGCACGGGAGCCAGCATGCCAGTGGCTGGAACGGTCGGCCCAGCACTTTCGACACAGATCCGGGCCATCTCGGGGTGACCCCGAGGCGTGCCCCGGCAACCGCAGACAGGAGTATGGAGGGTATGCAGCTTCGCACCGACCTCCGCAACGTCGCCATCATCGCCCACGTCGACCACGGCAAGACGACCCTGGTCGACGCCATGTTGCGGCAGGCCGGCGCCTACGGCGCCCGCGGCGAGGACACCGAGCGGGTCATGGACTCGATGGACCTCGAGCGGGAGAAGGGCATCACCATCCTCGCCAAGAACACCGGCGTGCGATACCTGCCGGCGGACGGCGACCCGGTCACCATCAACATCATCGACACCCCCGGCCACGCCGACTTCGGTGGTGAGGTCGAGCGCGGCCTGACCATGGTCGACGGCGTGGTGCTGCTGGTCGACGCCAGCGAGGGCCCCCTGCCGCAGACCCGGTTCGTGCTCCGCAAGGCGCTGCGCGCCCGGCTGCCGATCATCCTGGTGATCAACAAGGTGGACCGCCCGGACGCCCGGATCAAGGAGGTCGTGGACGACACCTACGAGCTCTTCCTCGACCTGGACGCCGACGAGGAGCAGATCGACTTCCCGATCGTCTACGCCTGCGCCCGCGACGGCATCGCCTCGCTGACCCAGCCGGCCGACGGCGCGATCCCGGACGACAGCACCAGCCTGGAGCCGCTGTTCCGTACCCTGCTGGACACCATCCCGGCCCCCGCGTTCGACGAGGACGCGCCGCTCCAGGCGCACGTCACCAACCTCGACGCCTCGCCGTTCCTGGGCCGGCTCGCGCTGTGCCGGGTCCGCCAGGGCACGATCAGCAAGGGTCAGACCGTGGCCTGGTGCCGTACCGACGGCAGCACCCAGCGGGTCCGCATCTCCGAGCTGCTGATGACCGAGGGCCTGGAGCGCAAGCCCGCCGAGTCCGCCGGGCCGGGCGACATCATCGCGGTCGCCGGCATCCCGGAGATCATGATCGGCGAGACGCTCGCCGACGCCGAGAACCCGGTCCCGCTGCCGCTGATCACGGTGGACGAGCCGGCCATCTCGATGACCATCGGCACCAACACCTCGCCGCTGGTCGGCCGGGTCAAGGGTGCCAAGGTCACCGCGCGGATGGTCAAGGACCGGCTCGACAAGGAGCTGGTCGGCAACGTGTCGCTGCGGGTGCTGCCCACCGAGCGGCCGGACGCCTGGGAGGTGCAGGGCCGCGGTGAGCTGGCCCTGGCGATCCTGGTCGAGCAGATGCGCCGCGAGTCCTACGAGCTGACCGTCGGCAAGCCGCAGGTGGTCACCAGGGAGATCGACGGCAGGACCTGCGAGCCGGTCGAGCGGCTGACCATCGACGCCCCGGAGGAGTACCTCGGCGCGATCACCCAGCTCCTCGCCACCCGCAAGGGCCGGATGGAGCAGCTGGTCAACCACGGCACCGGCTGGATCCGGATGGAGTGGCTGGTCCCGGCGCGCGGCCTGATCGGCTTCCGCACCGAGTTCCTCACCGACACCCGGGGCACCGGCATCCTGCACCACGTCTTCGAGTCGTACGAGCCGTGGTTCGGTGAGCTGCGTACCCGCAACAACGGCTCGCTGGTCGCCGACCGGGCGGGCGCGGTCACCTCGTTCGCGATGATCAACCTGCAGGAGCGGGGCCAGCTCTTCGTCGAGCCGACCACCGAGGTGTACGAGGGCATGATCGTCGGGGAGAACTCCCGCTCCGACGACATGGACGTCAACATCACCAAGGAGAAGAAGCTCACCAACATGCGGGCGTCGACCTCCGACGAGACCGAGAAGCTGATCCCGCCGCGCAAGCTGTCGCTGGAACAGGCCCTCGAGTTCTGCCGCGAGGACGAGTGCGTCGAGGTCACCCCGACCGCGGTGCGCATCCGCAAGGTGATCCTCGACCAGACGCAGCGGGGCCGGATGGCCGCCCGCCGCAAGCACGCCGGCTGACCCACCCCGCACACCACCGGAGCCCGGCCCGCCCCCTGGCGGACCGGGCTCCGCCGTCTCCCCCGTCGGGTGGGGGTCAGGCGGGCTTGGTGGCCTGGAGGGCGAGGACGTCGGGGATCGGGGCGGAGCCGGACTCGACCACCCGGTCGAGCACCAGGCCGGCGGCGGTGACGGCGGTGAGCAGGTCGGCCAGCGGCAGGTGCCAGGCGCCCACCCGGGCCCGCACCCCGTGCGAGTTCCAGGACCGGAAGGTGTGCTCCGGCTCGGCGTAACCGCCGTCGATCACGACCCGCTCCGGGTCGGACCGGTCGGCGAACGCGCCACAGAAGCACGGATGCACCCCGACGTGCACCAGCCGGCCGCCCGGTGCCAGCACCCGGGCCATCTCCGCGACCGCCGCCGGATAGTCCGGCATGTCGGTGTGCGCCAGCACGCAGACCGCGGCCGGCACCGCGCCGTCGGCCAGCGGCAGCGCGGTCGCGTCGGCGCGGGCCACCGGCAGCCGGGCCCGGGCGTGGCGGAGCTGCCCGGCCGACAGGTCCACGCCGACCGGCGTCCAGCCGAGCCGGGCCAGCTCGGCGGCGTGCGCCCCGGTGCCGCAGCACAGGTCCAGACAGCGACCCGGGCCGCCGCCCAACAGCTCCGCCAGCACCGACTGGACCCGGTCCATGTAGGTCGCCGAACCGACCGTGGCGTACTCCTCGTACCAGTCGGCGATGTCGTCGTACAAAGCGGTCGCCATCCTGGCACGTTAACGCCGTACCGGCCGCGCCGCAGCCCCGCGCGTCGAGAAGATCGGCTACGGTCGGCCCATGATCTGGGACGAGCTCGACGCGCACCTGGACCGGGTGCCCGGCACCGTCTCCGCGTACGTGGGACGTCCCGGCGCCCGGCCCGTCTGGACCCGACAGGCCGACGCCACCCACTACGCGGCGAGCACCATGAAGGTGGCCGTGCTGGTGGCGCTGCACCGGGCCGCCGAGGCCGGCCGGCTCGACCTGGACGCGGCGGTGCCGGTGCGCAACGCGTTCGACTCCGCCCAGCCCGGCGCGCCCCGCTTCGCCAACGCCCGCGACTACGACAACGACGAGGCGGTCTGGGACGCCGTCGGCGGTACCGCGCCGCTGCGCTGGCTCGCCGAACGCATGATCATCCGGTCCAGCAACCTGGCCACGAACCTGTGCGTCGGCCAGGTCGGGCTGCCCGCCGTGGCGGAGGCCTGGGCGCGGGCCGGCGCGCGGCACAGCGTCACCGGCCGCGGCATCGAGGACTTCGCCGCCCGCGACGCCGGCATCGACAACCTGGTCACCGCCGCCGACCTGGCCGCCCTCCTCGGCGAGCTGGCGCTGGGCGCGAGCCGGCCCGGCCCACTCGCCTCGCCGGCCGGCTGCGCCGCCATGCTCGACGTGCTCGTCGCCCAGGAACACCGTGAGGACCTGGCCGCCGGGCTGCCCGACGGCACCCGCATCGCGCACAAGAACGGCTGGGTACGCGGCGTCCGCCACGGCGCCGGCGTGGTCTTCCCGGACGACGCGCCGCCGTACGCGATCGTGGTGTGCACGACCACCGACCTGGCCGACGGCGGCGCGGACGGCGAGCAGGTCGAGGACGACGCGTGCCGGCTCATCGCGCACGTCTCCGCGCGGGTGTGGGACGCCCGGCACGAGCTGGCCGGCTGAGCCGCTACTCCAGCAACTGCTCCCGCAGCCCCGCCCGGACCTCGTCGGTCACGCCCAGCCCGTCGCGCAGGTACGCCTCGAACGAGCCGTGCGCCCGGCGCACCTCGTCGTACGCGGCGTCCAGGTACTCCGCGCGCACCTCCAGCAGTGGCCGGGCCACCGCCGGGTCGAGGTCCGGCCGACGGCGCGTCATCGCCGTCAGCAGCACCTCGCGCAGGCTCTCGGTCAGCTCGTTGTGCCGCAGGTAGTCGGCCCGGATCGCCGGTTCCGGCACGCCCAGCGCGGTCAGCAGCACCACCGACAGCCATCCGGTGCGGTCCTTGCCGGCGGAGCAGTGGAACAGCAACGGCAGGTTCGCGCCGTCCGCGGCCAGCCGCACCGCCGCGCCGAACCCCGCCCGCGCCGGTTCCCCGGTGACGAACCAGCGGTAGATCGCCGTCATCGCCCCCGGCATGCCCTCGCGGGCCAACTCCGCGTACGCCGCCAGGTCGTGCCCCTGCAACACGGCCGAGACGTAGGTGAACACCGGGTGGGCCGCGTCGTACACCGGCAGGTGCACCACGCGGGGCGCGCCCACCAGCCGGTCCGGCGGCGCCACCTCCTGCTCCTGCACGGCGCGCAGGTCCACCACGCAGGCCGTGCCGAGCTTGCCCAGCACCGGCAGATCGTCGTCGGTCAGCCGGCCCAGCGCCGCGGTCCGGACGAGCCGCCCGGCACGGACCCGCCGCCCGTCGGTCGTCGGCAGCCCGCCCAGGTCACGGGCGTTCGGCGCGCCCACCAGCTCCCAGTCCCGCCCGGTCATCGGCCCTCCCCTGCTCGCCACCAGTGCCTATAGGGTGCCCCACATGACGATCGCGGCGGTACGCACCCACCGGCTCTCGGCCCCCTTACACACCCCGTTCGTCACCGCGCTGCGGAGCACCACCTCCGTGGAGACCCTGATCGTCGAGGTGATCGACAGCGACGGCCGGTCCGGGTTCGGCGAGGCCCCGCAGGTCTGGCAGGTCACCGGCGCGTCGATCGGCGGCGCCGAGGCGTGCGTCCGCGAACTGCTCACCCCGCTGCTGACCGGTCGCGACGCGGACGACCTCCAGGCCCGCTGCCGACAGGTGCGCCGGGCCGTGGTGGGCAACGAGTCGGCGAAGGCGGCCGTCGACGTGGCGCTGCACGACCTGGCCGCGCGGCGGCTCGGCGTACCCCTGGTGCGGTTGCTCGGCGGCACCGCGCTGCGCGTCCCGACGGACGTCACGCTGGCCGCCGGCGACGCGGTCGACCTGGCCGCGGCGGCCGGTCGGCGCCGGGCCGAGGGTTTCACGGTGCTGAAGCTCAAGGTCGGCACCGACGCCCACGGCGACCTGGACCGGGTCCGCGCGGTGCGCGCCGCCGTCGGCCCGGACGCGC
The DNA here is from genome assembly GCF_027925725.1 of Micromonospora sp. AKA38. Taxonomy (NCBI): domain Bacteria; kingdom Bacillati; phylum Actinomycetota; class Actinomycetes; order Micromonosporales; family Micromonosporaceae; genus Micromonospora; species Micromonospora sp. AKA38. The sequence continues at coordinate 67,511 of NZ_BNEI01000003.1, forward strand.
GGATCCGGCTGGACGCCAACCAGGGCTGGACGCCGCGCGAGGCGGTCCGGGTGATCCGCGGCATCGAGGACGCCGGGCTCGACGTCGAGCTGGTCGAGCAGCCGGTGCACCGCCGTGACCTGGACGGGCTGGCCTGGGTCAGCGACCGGGTGGCGGTGCCCATCCTCGCCGACGAGTCGGTCTTCGACGTGCGCGACCTGGTCGAGGTGATCCGCCGTCGGGCGGCCGACATGGTCAACGTGAAGCTGGCCAAGTGCGGCGGCCTGCAACCGGCCCGCACGCTGCTGGACCTGGCCGCCGCGCACGGCATGGGCACGATCGTCGGCTCGATGATGGAGGGTCCGGTCGGCGTGGGCGCCGCGGCCAGCCTGGCCGCCGCGCACGGCACCACCGCCGTGTCGGATCTCGACGCCGCCTGGTGGCTGGCCTGGTCGCCGGTCACCGGCGGGCTCCGGTACGAGGGCGCGGACGTGCTGCTGCCGGACGCCCCGGGGCTCGGCATCGCCGACGTGAATGAAGCTAAAGTTCAGCGCCACGGTTGAGTGAGGTTGGATTTTTTCATAGGGTCCCCCACAGGAGCGTGGGAGGAGGGGTGCGGATGACGCCTCAACCGGGCCACCAGGCCGTGGTACGGGTCCCGGTGGCGACCCTGTGGGCAGACCCCGACGCGGTCCGCCCGATCGACGGACCCGCCCTGCGCGACCGCCCCGACGTCGCCGCCTGGGTTGCCGGGATGGATCGCGACCAGTGGGTCGGCGACTGCGTCCTGACCCAGTTGCTGCTCGGCGAGCCGGTGCTGGTCACCGGGGCCGGGCCGGACGGCTGGGTCCGGGTGGTCGCCCTCGGGCAGCCCGCCGCCAAGCTGGACCCTCGCGGCTACCCGGGCTGGATGCGGTCGGCCCACCTGGCCGCGCCCGCCGACACCGGTCCGACCGGGTCCGCGTTGGTGGTCGACGTCCGCCGGACCACACTGCACGAGGCCGCCGGCGGGTCGCCGGCGCTCACCGGGGTGACCCTGGGCACCCACCTCACCTCCGCCGGCCGGCCGGCGGACGGCTGGCGGCCGGTCCGGGCGCCCGGGCGGGTCGAGCCGCTCTGGGCCCCGGAGGGCGACCTGGTGCCGCTGCCCGCCGAGCGGCCCCAGGCCAAGGAGGTGCTCGCGGTCGCCGAGCGGCTGCGCGACCTGGTCTACATCTGGGGCGGCCTGTCCACCGACGGCATCGACTGCTCCGGTCTGGTGCACCTGGCCTGGCGGCGGTACGGCGTCACGCTGCCCCGCGACGCGGACGACCAGGCCGAGGCGACCACGCCGCTGGCGCTGGACGACGAGCGCCCCGGCGACCTCTACTTCTTCGCCCGCCCCGGCCGGCGCATCCACCACGTCGGGATCGTCACGGCCGAGCCGCACGGCGGCCGGCGCCGGATGCTGCACGCCTGCTACCTCACCCGCCGGGTGGTCGAGGAGGAACTGCCCCCGGACCGGGTCGCCACCCTGGTCGGCGCGCACCGCGTCTGACCCGGTGTCCGGGGCGTGTCCGCCCCGGACACCGGCGCGGTCAGCGACGCGCCTCGGCCAGTTCCCGGCGCCGGTCCCGCGACGACTTGGCCAGGCTCGCCACCGTGGCCACGGCCAGCGTGCCGAGGATGACCGTCAGCGAGAGCCAGATCGGGATGTGCGGCGCCCACGCCACGTGCTCACCGCCGTTGATGAACGGCAGGTTGTTGTCGGCCAACGCCTCCAGCACCAGCTTCACGCCGATGAAGCCGAGCACCACGGCCAGCCCGTAGCTGAGGTAGATGAGCCGGTCCAGCAGACCGCCCAGCAGGAAGTAGAGCTGCCGCAGCCCCATCAGCGCGAAGACGTTCGCGGTGAACACCAGGTACGGCTCCTGGGTGATCCCGAAGATCGCCGGGATCGAGTCGAGCGCGAAGATGAGGTCGGTGGTGCCGATCGCGATCATCACGATCAGCATCGGGGTGAACAGTCGCCGCCCGTTCTCCCGGGTGGTCATCTTCGCCCCGTCGAAGTCCCGGGACAGCGGCAGCGCCTTGCGGCTCCACCGGATCAACAGGTTCTCGCTGAACTCGTCCTCGTCCGGCTCGCCCTGTCGGGCCAGGTTCACCGCCGTGTAGATCAGGAACGCGCCGAAGATGTAGAACACCCAGGAGAACTGGGAGATCAGCGCCGCGCCGGCGGCGATGAACCCACCGCGCATCACCAGCGCCAACAGGATGCCGATGAGCAGCACCTTCTGCTGGTACTGCCGGGGCACCCCGAAGCGGGCCATGATGATCACGAAGACGAAGAGATTGTCCACCGAGAGGCTGTATTCGGTCAGCCAGCCGGTGTAGAACTGGCCGGCCACGCTCGGCCCGGCCGTCACCCAGAGCACCACGCCGAAGAGCAGCGCCAGCACCACGTAGAAGCCGACCCACAGGCTGGACTCGCGGACGCTGGGCTCGTGCGGGCGGCGGCCGATGATGAACAGGTCGGCGAGCAGGACCGCGATCATCGCGGTCAGGGTTACCGCCCACACCAATGCGGACACGTTCAAATCCATCCTCCGGCAGACACGCAGCGTCGGGCACACCGTACGCCGGGTGTTGGGCCGGGGTGCGTCGACGCTGACTGTGGTGACTGTCGGAGGTCTCTTCCGCCGGCGCCCGGGTGGACTCCGACCGACGGAGCCGGGTCGAGCGACCGGGGGTGCTGGCGCTCTTCCGTGCTGACGACTCCGTCACGGGGGAATACTCCCCTCCTCGGCCGCCATTGTTCACCATGCCGGCCCGGTAGCGCATCTCCGGGCGCCGATCTGCCGTCATCGGGTGCCGCTCCTCACGTATTCGCGGGACGTCCTAGGAGGCTAGCCTTACCCTCCTCGCGCCAGCGGCTCTCGGATGCGGGCAGCACCGCCGGGTGCCGGCGCGCCCGGCACACTCCGGTGCGGTGCGGACGAGGGGCCTCAGTGGGCGGGCAGCAGCGGGTCGGTGAACGCCCACCCGGCGGCGAGCAGATCCTCGACCGCGGCGACCGCCGTGGCCAGCCGCTCCTCGTGCGTGCCGCGCAGCTCCACCACCGGCACCCCGCTGGCGGCCAGCTCCACGCGGAACCGCCCGGTCATCCACGCCCGCAGGTGTTCCCCGTCGCGCAGGCCGTCGTCGGCGAAGGGCACCCCCTCGTGGTCGGTGAGCAGATAGAGCGCCGGGCGGCCGGCGGCGGCCCGGACCTCGGCCGACGACGACCCCAGGTAGCGCTCCTCCCAGAGCGCGGTGGCCCGGGCGTCGGTGTCGCAGCACAACAGCGGGCCGCTGACCCGTGCCGCGGCGTCCTCGGCGGCCTGCTGCTCGCGTACCACCTCGACGAAGTCGTCCCGGTCCCAGGTGACGTCGAAGACGGTCGCGTCCGGTCGGGAGCGGCGCAGCGTGGCGAGTTTGCGGGCGGTCAGCTCACGGCCGTACTCGGGGACCCAGGCGGTGCGGAAGCGCTCGGCGAGCGCCTGCGTCATGGTCGTGGTGCCGGTGGACTCCGCGCCGACCACCACGACGCGGCGGACCAGCCACGCCCGCACCGGCGCGCTCAGCCACCGCCAGTGCGCCGCCGGGTCCGCGCGCACCGCGGTGCCGGAGACCGGTACCGCCCGCCGCCGCGGATCCACGTCGACCGCGACCGCGCCGAACCGGCGGGCCAGCTCCCCGCCGTACGCCTCGGAGGAGAAGACGGCGTCCACCGACTCGCCGCCCAGCGCGTCGGCGAACACCGCGCAGTGCAGGTCCCAGACCGCCGGGTCGGCGTAGTCGACCGGATGGTCGTCGTACCGGCCGACGAACCGCACCCACGGCGTGCCGGCGTGCACCTCGCGCAGCCAGGCCAACCGCAGGTCCAGCGGGATCGACTCGCGTCGGGACGGCGCCACCACCACGGTCACCGCCGCGCAGCGGGCCGCGGCGGCCTCGACGAGCGCATGGTGCCCGGCGTGCGGCGGATAGAACTTGCCGACCACCAGGCCGTGCCGGAACCGGCACGGGCCCGCCCCGGTCGCGCTCACGTCGCAACCAGAGTTCGCGACTGCGGGGCTCGCAGACCCGGCTCACTCCTCGCGCTCACGCAGCCACCGGTGCCGGGCCGGGCGGCACCGGCGTGGCCGCCGCGCGCCGACGCAGGTCCGCCCGCCAGGACCGCAACCCCACCACGCAGAGGGCCAGGAAGATCAGGTACAGGCCGCCGGTCAGCCACAGCCCCTTGTACGCGTAGAGCGGGATGTAGATCAGGTCGGCGGCGATCCACAGCCACCAGCTCTCCACCAGCTTGCGGGTCTGGCCGTAGGTGGCCAGCAGCGACAACGCGGTGGTGACCGCATCGGCCAGCGGGACGGTCGAGTCGGTGGCCCGGTCCAGCAGCGCCCACAGCCCGGCGGTGAGCAGCAGCCCGGCCAGGCCCAGCGCCCACCACTCCCGCCGCCCGGTGCGGGCCACCGTGAGCCGGCTGCGCCGGGCCCCGCCGAACAGCCAGTGCCACCAGCCGTAGATCCCGAGCACCACGTAGACGAGTTGCAGGCCGGCGTCGGCGTACAGGCCGGCGGTCCAGAACAGCACCATCAGCAGCAGCACGTTGGCGATGCCGACCGCCCAGTTCGCGATGTGCTGGCGGGCGACCAACCAGACGTTGACCACGCCGGTGCCGAAGCCGAGCAGCTCCGCCCAGGTGGTGCCGGCGCCGAACACGGTGAACGCGGTGCCGGTGAGCCAGTCGAGCATGTGGGTGTCCCTCCCCCGCCGCCGGAGCGCCCCCGGAGCGTACCGGGGGTGGCCGGGCATGGGAGGCTTCGGGCATGGTTCTTGAGGTCGCGCTGATCGACGTGACGCCCGGACACGAGGACGACTTCGCCGCCGCCTACGCGCAGGCCCGGCCGATCCTCGCCGAGGTGCAGGGGTGCCGCTCCGTGCGGATGACCCGCGGGGTGGAGTCGCCCACCCGGTTCGTGCTGCTGGTCGAGTGGGACTCGGTGGAGGCGCACGACGTGAACTTCCGGCAGACCGAGCGCTTCGGGCGGTGGCGCGGGCTGATCGGCCCGTACTTCGCCGGCCCGCCGCTGGTCGAGCACTTCGTCGACGTGCCGGCCTGAACTGTCGTACCCCACGCGTAGCCTGCGCGCGACGCGCGGTCACCGGTCCCGACGGGCAACGGGGGCGCCGGGCCCGGTGGGCGCGCGGCGGCCCCGGTTCAGCCCGGTGGGCGCGCGGCGCCCCTCACCCCGGCTCGCGCGCATCGCGGGGCCGGGGCACCGGCGCGGGGCCGAGCCGCCGAGCCAGCAGCTCGGCCGTCGCGTCCTCCGGCAGCGCCGCCGCGAGCAGCCGCTCGATCACCTGCTCGTAGCGGGCCACATCCGCCTCGCCGACCAGGCGCAGGTCGGTGGTGAGCGTCTCCACCAGCACGGTGCGTGGATCGTCCGGGTCCGGATAGGCGTAGTAGGAGAACGGCGCCAGCGGGTGCAGGTCGTCGCCGGACGAGGCGTCCCGCGGCAGCACCCGGACCGTGACGTGCGACCGCTCGGCCAGCGCCAGCAGATGCCGTAGTTGCTCCCGCCACACCTCGGCCGGCAGGCCGCCCGGCTCGCAGGCCCGCTCGTCGATCAACGCGGTGTAGTGCGGCGGGTCCGGCCGGACCAGCAGTTCCTGGCGCACCGCCCGGGCGCGGACGTCGGCCTCCACGTCCACCCCGTCGGCGACCGACGCGCCGGCCGACACCCGCAGCCGGGCGTACGCCGGGGTCTGTAACAGGCCGGGCACGAGCGCCGGCTGGTATTCCACGATGCGCTCGGCGCCGGCCTCCAGCTCCGCGTACGCCCGCTGCCGCTCGCCCATCTCGCCCAGCGCCTTGGACCAGCCACGCCCGGTGGCGGCGTCACGCGCGATGACGATCAGATCGTCCCGCTGGTGCGGCGGGACCGCGTAGACGTCGAGCAGGTCGAGCACGTCGGCCAGGTCCGGCCGGCTCTGCCCCAGCTCGATGCGGGACAGCTTCGACGTGGACGCCCAACCGAGCCGGGCGCAGACCTGCTCGAGCGTCAGTGACTCACGGCGGCGCAGCCGGCGCAGCTCGACGCCGAGCCGCACCCGCCGGACGACCGGACTTGCTGACATCGGCATGCGCTCCTCCCAGGGTGGGAGCGTACGCATGACCATCACACACGGCAATACCTCGCTTGCGCAGAGCAACAGACGCCGGGTGGGTCAGGGACGGTACGTGCCGAACGACCAGACCATGCCGACCAGGTCACGGGCGGCGTAGTCGCGGGAGCCGTAATCGGTGTCGAACGGCGACCTGACGATTTCCGCGCCGGCCGCGCGGGCCCGCTCGTGGTGCGCGTCCACGTCGTCGACCGCCAGGTAGACGCGGTAGTCGTCGTCGGCCGGGCGGCTCGCCGGTGCGGGCCCCGGCCCGACCATGACGAGGCCGTCGCCGTGACCGAGCTGGGCGTGGCGCACCGCGCCGTCGGGCCCGGAGTGCAGCTCGTGGACCGTGAGACCGAACGCCGACCGGAGGAAGTCGACAGCGGCGTGGACGTCGGGGTACCGGAGGACCGGGTAGATGCTTCGCATGGCACCAGCCTGCCGCGCGCCGGTCAGCCCGGATAGGACGGATGTGATCCGGGCCGGGCCAGCACCGCCGGCGTGGCCCCGGCGAACGCCTGGAACTCCCGGATCAGATGCGACTGGTCGTAGTAGCCCCAGCGGGCCGCCCGCTCCGCCCAACCCGCCCCGCCCGCGCCGGCGGCCGGCGCGGTGAGCACCGTGCGACCCAGACCGGCGTACGCCCGCTCGAAGCGCAGGAGCCGGGCCACCGTCCTCGGCGGCAGCCCGAACTCCTGACGGAACCGGACCGCCAGGTGACGACGGGACCAGCCGATCTCGTCGGCCAGCGCGGCGACGCCGACCGCTCCCCCGCTGACGTCGAGCCGCCGCCACGCCGCCCGCAGCCGACCGTCGACCGGGTCGGTGGCCGCCAGCCGGGCGGCGAGGGCGGCGTCGAGCCGGGCGAAGCGCTCCGCCCAGCCGGCCGCGCCGGCCAGCGCGTCCCGCAGGTCGGTCAGCCAGCCGGCGACCCGGTCGACCGGGACCACCCGGTTGGCCAACTCGCCGAGCGGCAGCCCGAGCACCCGGCGCGCCGCCGGGGCGGTCAGGACCACCTGCACGCCGACTCCCGTGCCGGCGGTACGGGTGGCGCACCAACCGTCGAACGGGCCGGCCAGGAACGCGTTGCCGGACACGCCGCGGCCGGCCCCCCGCGGATCGTGCACGTCGAGCGGGTCGCCCCAGCCCAGGATCAGCACCACGAACGCGCCGGCCACCTCGCGGCGCACCAGCGGCGCCGGCGCGTCCTCCCGGTAGCCGAGGTACCGGTCCACCCAGGGACGCAGCCGCGCGTCGGGACGCCCGACGACCGCCTCGGTCAGCATCCCGCCCTCCCGGCCGGCAGGCCGCTCACCGCACCCCGGCCGCGTCCATCCCGCGCAACTCCTTCTTGAGGTCGGCGACCTCGTCGCGGATCCGCGCCGCCAGCTCGAACTGGAGCTCCCGGGCGGCGGCCAGCATCTGGTCGTTGAGCTCCTGGATGAGGTTGGCCAGATCGGCCCGGGCCATCCCCTCCCGGGACGGGGTCGCCGCGCCGCCCCGGCCACCGCGGCTGCGGGTCTCCTTGACCGGCGCCTTGCCCCGGGACAGCTGCCGCGCGGCGCCGCCGACGGTGGTGGCCTCGGTGTCCTCCGCCTCGCGGTAGATGTCGTCGAGGATGTCGTGGATCTTCTTGCGCAGCGGCTCGGGGCTGATGCCGTGGGCCTCGTTGTGCGCGATCTGCTTGGCCCGACGCCGGTTCGTCTCGTCGATCGCCGACGCCATCGACGGGGTGATCTTGTCGGCGTACATGTGGACCTGGCCGGAGACGTTCCGGGCCGCGCGGCCGATGGTCTGGATCAGCGACCGGCCGCTGCGCAGGAAGCCCTCCTTGTCGGCGTCGAGGATCGCCACCAGCGAGACCTCGGGCAGGTCGAGGCCCTCCCGGAGCAGGTTGATGCCGACCAGCACGTCGTAGTCACCCTTGCGCAGCTCACTCAGCAGCTCGACCCGGCGCAGCGTGTCCACCTCGGAGTGCAGGTAGCGCACCCGGATGCCGTTCTCCAGCAGGTAGTCGGAGAGGTCCTCGGCCATCTTCTTGGTCAGCGTGGTGACCAGCACCCGCTCGTCGCGCTCGGTGCGCAGCTTGATCTCGTGCATCAGGTCGTCGATCTGCCCCTTGGTCGGCTTCACCACCACCTCGGGGTCGATCAGACCGGTGGGCCGGATCACCTGCTCGACGAACTCGCCCTGGGCCTGCTCCAGCTCCCACGGGCCCGGGGTGGCGGAGAGGAAGACCGACTGACCCACCCGTTCCAGGTATTCGTCGAAGCGCAGCGGCCGGTTGTCGGCGGCGCTGGGCAGCCGGAAGCCGTGGTCGATAAGCATCCGCTTGCGGGAGGCGTCGCCCTCGTACATGCCACCGATCTGCGGGATGGTGACGTGCGACTCGTCGACCACGGTGAGGAAGTCGTCGGGGAAGTAGTCGAGCAAACAGTGCGGCGGACTGCCGGGCAACCGGCCGTCCATGTGCATCGAGTAGTTCTCGATGCCGGAGCAGAAGCCGACCTGACGCATCATCTCGATGTCGTAGGTGGTGCGCATGCGCAGTCGCTGCGCCTCCAGCAGCTTGCCCTGCCGCTCCAGCTCGGCCAGCCGCTCGGCCAGCTCGGCCTCGATGTCGCGGATCGCCCGCTCCATCCGCTCCGGGCCGGCGGCGTAGTGCGTGGCCGGGAAGATCACCAGGCTGTCGACCTCGCGGACCACGTCCCCGGTCAACGGGTTGAGGTAGTAGAGCTTCTCGATCTCGTCGCCGAACAGCTCGATCCGGACGGCGAGCTCCTCGTACGCCGGGATGATCTCCAGTGTGTCGCCGCGGACCCGGAACGTGCCGCGTTGGAAGGCCATGTCGTTGCGGGTGTACTGGATGTCGACCAGCCGGCGCAGCAACTGGTCCCGGTCGAGCTCCTGCCCCACCTTGGCCCGCACCGCGCGGTCGAGGTATTCCTCCGGCGTGCCGAGGCCGTAGATCGCCGACACGGTGGCCACCACGATGACGTCGCGTCGGGTGAGCAGCGACATGGTCGCCGAGTGCCGCAGCCGCTCCACCTCCTCGTTGATCGAGGAGTCCTTCTCGATGTAGGTGTCGGTCTGCGGGATGTAGGCCTCGGGCTGGTAGTAGTCGTAGTAGGAGACGAAGTATTCCACCGCGTTGTGCGGCAGCAGCTCGCCGAACTCCTTGGCGAGCTGGGCGGCGAGCGTCTTGTTGGGGGCGAGCACCAGCGTGGGCCGTTGGAGCCGCTCGACCAGCCACGCCGTGGTGGCGCTCTTGCCGGTGCCGGTCGCGCCCAGCAGCACCGTGTTGCGGTCGCCGCGGCGCACGCGACGCTCAAGATCGTCGATGGCTGCCGGCTGGTCGCCGGCCGGCTGGAACTCGCTGACCACCTGGAAGCGGCCGTCGAGCCGGGGAATGTCGAGCGCCATGTCACCAACGGTACGCCCGCGGTCCGACACTTCCCCGCCGACCACGGATCGTCCCTGACCGGCTTCGATATTCCCATTGTGTGGCTCATCTCACCGGACTACCCTCGTACCGTAGGCCGCTCGCGGCGGCCGACCGGGCCGGTGGCCGCCTCCCTCGCGGGGGCCCGGCCGCCCCCGGCGCCGAAGGCCGCAGCACCCGGGACGACCGGCGTGCGCGCCCATGGTGGTCGCGCCGAGAGGCGCTCACCGGCCGCCGCGAGCGCCCCTGCGTCGTCACCCGTGACCCCGCAGCCGCGTTGTCCCCTCGTGGAGCCCTCTCCCGACCGCCGGCCGCGCCGTGACCGCGCGCCCGGCACCGGCGCGTCCACCCCGCCGCCGGAGCCGGGCCGGCCGCCCGCACCGCCGCGCCCGCACCGGGTCACCGCGCGCGGCGACGCCGACCAGCACGTGCCGCGCGAGCCCGGCCGAGGCCACCGCCGATCCCGCACCAGTGTCCCGACCCGGCCCGGCACCACGGCCGGCCGCCGGCGGCGCGGCGGCGCCGCGACCGGCCCGAGACCGGCCGGCACCGCCCGAGCGGGCGACGATCCCGCGCTGGACGGGGCGGGCGACCCACCGGACCGACCTACCCGCCGACGCGCCGCGCTGGCCTCGCTCGTGCTGGCCGCCGCCGCCTCGGCGACCCTCCTGGTCGCCGGGCTGCCCGGCGCGTCCCCACCGCGGTCGGGCCCGGCGGACCGCCCGCTCACCGCCGACGAGGCCGAGCGGGTGGCCGCGCTGCGGGTGACCAACGTACGGGACCTGCGCGCCGGCGTCCGGGGCACGGTCGGCGCCGGCCGGGACCGGATCGAACTGCTCGGCTGGGTCGACTGGGCCCGGCCGCTGCTCTACCTGGACGTCGGCGGACCCGGCGCGGGCGCCGACCGGGGGCTCGTCCAGGCCACCACGGCGGCGCTGTTGGTCCGCCCGGCCCCGGCCGCGCCGCCCAGGCCGGCGCGACCACCGCTGGTGCCGCCGCCCGACCGGTGGCGGCTCCGCGAACCGCCGGCCGGCCGAGGGTTGGCCGCCGTCCGCGACCTGCTGCTCGGGCTGGGCGCGGACCGGCTCGACCCGGTCGCGCGGGACGGCCGTTGGCTGCGCCGGGAGAGCCTCGCCGGCGTCCCGGTGGACGTGCTCCGGGCACCGCTGGCCGCCCCGTCGGGCGACCCGCGGCCGACGCTCTGGCTGGACCGGGACGCCCGACTGCACCGGTTGGCCGGGCGGCTGCCCGACGGCACGCCGGTCACCGTCGACCTGGAGCGTGCCGACCGGCCCGCCCCGCACCCGGTGGACGCGCTCGGCGGCCGGGCCGGGCAGCCCCGGCCGCTGACCGACGACGAGGCGGACCGGTTGGCCGGGCTGCCCGCCCGGCTGCGGCGCGCCGGCGGCGCGGCGGTGACCGTGGCCGCCCCGCTCGACCCGTCCACCACCCTGCACGGGGTGGGCACGCTGAGCTGGTCGACGCCGTCGGCGTACCTCACGGTGACCGACGACGACACCGGCCGGCGTACGCTGCGACGGGCCGGACCGGGCGGGGTGGCCCACGCGCAGGCGTCCCCCGACGGGCCCGGCACGCCGCCGCCGACGCCCGGCGGGTTGCTCACGGCCGCCGCCCGGCCGCCCACCGACGCCCTCGACCGGCTCCTCGAGGCCGCGCTGCGGGCCGGCACCCGGCCACCGGACCGACCGGCGCTACGGATCCGGGCGGACGCGACCGCAGGCCGTGCGGTGGACGTCATCGAGGTGCCGGGCGGCCTGCGCTGGTGGCTGGACCGGGCCGGACTGCCCCACCGCCTGGAACTACGCACCCCCGAAGACGTGTGGATCCACCTCACCCTCACCCTCACCTCCACCCCGCCGAAGCGCGCAGATTCCCGGAAAGTGGGGCCATCCGACGCGGAATGAGCACGCTTTCCGTGAATCTGGGGCCAGCGGGGCGGCGGGGCGGGAGGGGTGGAGGTCAGGGGTGCCAGCCGGTCTGGGCGGCCCAGTCCTCGGCGCGCAGGTGCTCCTCGTCGAACCAGGGGTCGGTGAGCGTGCCGTGCGCCGCGCTGTCCGGCGCGGCAGCCACCAGGTCCCGCTTCACCTGGAGGTACGCGGCCCGGCGCGCCGGGTCCGCGCGGAGGTGGTCGCGCATCAGCAGCGCGTACCGCCAACCGGCCGAGCCGGCCACCCGCAGATGCAGCAGCACCGGGCGACCCGGGTCCGCGCCGCCGTGCAGCCGCTTCACCCACCGCACCCGGTCGGGGCGACGCGGCGCGTCCCGCCACTCGCCGGGCAGCCGGGGGAAGCCCGCCTCGGCCAGCCGGTCGGCGAGCGGACCGTCCGCCTCCGCCAGCGAGGGGACGGTGAGCTGGATGTCGATGACATCCGGCGCGGCCAGGCCGGGCACGGCGGTGGAGCCGACGTGGTCGACCCGGAGGTCGCCACCGGCCGCGTGGTGGATCCGCGCGGCCAGCCGGGCGTACTGCGCGGGCCAGGTCGGATCCGGCTCGGTCAACGTCGACGGCTCGGCCCGGACGGCGTGCCGCTCGCGGACGTTGCGCTCGTAGGGCAGCAACCGGTGCCGCCAGAGGTCGTCCACCGCGTCGTGCAGGTCGGTCAGTGTGCCGTCGTTGGTGAGCAGCACATCCGCCACCGCCGCCCGGCGGGCGTCATCGGCCTGCGCGGCGATCCGCCGCTCGGCCTCGGCCGGGTCCATGCCCCGGTCCCGGGACAACCGCGCCAGCCGGGTCGGCACCGCCGTCTGCACCACCAGCACCAGGTGGTACGTGGGTGCGAGCCCGACCTCGACCAGCAGTGGCACGTCGTTGACCACCACCGCGTCGGCGGGCGCGGCGGCGACCAGCGCGGCGGCCCGCGCCCGGACCCGGGGATGGGTGATCGCCTCCAGCCGGCGTCGGGCGGACTCGTCGGCGAAGACCAGCGCGCCCAGCGCGGCCCGGTCCAGCGAGCCGTCCGGGCCCAGGACCCGGTCGGAGAACGCGGCGACCACCTCGGCCAGCCCTTCGGTGCCGGGCGCGACCACCTCGCGGGCGATCCGGTCCGAGTCGACGACCACCGCGCCGAGCGCGGCGAGGCGGGCCGCCACCGCGCTCTTGCCGGATCCGATCCCGCCCGTCAGCCCCACCTTCAGCATCCGGACAGTCAACCGGATCACCGGACACATGCCAAACAGGCCGCCGCCTCCACGTCGACCGGGACGGCACGCGAGCGGCGTCCGCACGTGTCCACGACGCGGGCCCCGCCCCCGGCGCTCCGCTGGTGCGGAACGCGGGGACGGGGCCCGTCGTCAGAGGCAGCCGCTGGTGCGTCCGGATGGACGAACCGGCGTCAGCGACCGGTCACTTGCCGCCGGCGAGCTTCTCCCGCAGTGCGGCGAGCGCCTCGTCGGTGGCCAGCGTGCCGGCCGGCTCCTCGGCCTGACGGCTCGGGGCCGACGAGGTCGAGGTGGTGGTGCTGGTGGCCGGCGGAGCCGGGTTGGCCGCGGCCTCGGCGTCGGCGGCGCGGGAGGTCTGCACCTGCTTGGTGTGGGCCTCCCAGCGCTGACGCGCCTCGGCGTACTGGTTCTCCCAGGTCTCGCGCTGCTTGTCGTAGCCCTCGAGCCACTCGCCCGTCTCCGGGTCGAAGCCCTCCGGGTAGATGTAGTTGCCCTCGTTGTCGTACGTCGCGGCCATGCCGTAGAGGGTCGGGTCGAAGTGCTCCTCGCCCTCGACGAAGCCCTCGTTGGCCTGCTTGAGCGACAGCGAGATCCGGCGGCGCTCCAGGTCGATGTCGATGACCTTGACCATGACCTCGGAGCCGACCTGCACGACCTGCTCCGGGATCTCCACGTGGCGCTCGGCCAGCTCGGAGATGTGGACCAGGCCCTCGATGCCGTCGTCCACCCGGACGAACGCGCCGAACGGCACCAGCTTGGTGACCTTACCCGGCACGATCTGCTGGATCGCGTGGGTGCGGGCGAACTGACGCCACGGGTCCTCCTGGGTCGCCTTCAGCGACAGCGAGACCCGCTCGCGGTCCAGGTCGACGTCCAGGACCTCGACCTCGACCTCCTGGCCCACCTCGACGACCTCGGACGGGTGGTCGATGTGCTTCCAGGACAGCTCGGAGACGTGCACGAGGCCGTCCACGCCGCCCAGGTCGACGAACGCGCCGAAGTTGACGATCGAGGAGACGACGCCCTTGCGGACCTGCCCCTTCTGGAGCTTGTTGAGGAACTCGGTGCGCACCTCGGACTGCGTCTGCTCCAGCCAGGCCCGGCGGGACAGGACCACGTTGTTGCGGTTCTTGTCCAGCTCGATGATCTTGGCTTCGAGCTCGCGGCCGACGTACGGCTGGAGGTCACGCACCCGCCGCATCTCGACAAGCGACGCGGGCAGGAAGCCGCGCAGGCCGATGTCGAGGATGAGACCACCCTTGACGACCTCGATGACCGAGCCGCGGACGACCCCGTCCTCGTCCTTGATCTTCTCGATCGTGCCCCAGGCCCGCTCGTACTGCGCCCGCTTCTTGGAGAGGATCAGCCGACCCTCCTTGTCCTCCTTCTGGAGGACGAGGGCCTCGATGTGGTCGCCGACCGAAACAACCTCGGCCGGGTCCACGTCGTGCTTGATCGACAGCTCCCGAGAGGGGATCACGCCCTCGGTCTTGTAGCCGATGTCGAGCAGGACCTCGTCCCGATCGACCTTGACGACGGTGCCTTCGACAATGTCGCCGTCGTTGAAGTACTTGATGGTCTCGTCGATAGCGGCGAGGAATGCTTCCTCAGAGCCGAGATCGTCGTGCGTGACCTTGTTGGCGCTCGAGGTGGCCTCGATGCTGCTCGTCATGTGGGCGGTTGCTCCGGTCGGATGGGTTGTCACAGCGGGCATGGGTGTCGCGGTGACTCTTCCGCGCCAGCGGATCCGTCGCCGGGCACACCGAACGATCGACGCAAGAAGATCATTAGTGGCTCCGGTGACCGCACACCTGCTCCCTGCCGAGGCACACGATCCGCGAGCGCATCGTCTAGCCTACCCGCTGTATTACCACAGCGTGCAAGCCCTCCCGGGTCCGTGCGACCTCATCCGCTGCGAAAGCGGAGATTTCGCGCGGTAAGGGGCCACTCCTGTCTCGTCCGTCACATCCGCCCCACCCGCAACACGCCGGCCCGCCCGCGACGCGGCGCCCGACCGGCCCTAGCGTGGACTCCGTGGACGACGACAGGGTGACCCGCCGGCGGGTCGGGGCCGCCGAGATCCGCCGGGCCAACCGCGGCTGGTGGGACACCGACGCCGACGCCTACCAGGCCGAGCACGGCACGTTCCTCGGTGACGTCGACTTCGTCTGGTGCCCGGAAGGGCTGCGCGAGGCCGACGCGCGACTGCTCGGCGACGTCACCGGCCGCCGGATCCTCGAACTCGGCGCCGGCGCGGCCGCCGCCGCCCGCTGGCTCGCCGCCCAGGGCGCCCGGCCGGTCGCGCTGGACCTCTCCGCCGGCATGTTGCGGCACGCCGCCGACGCCGCCGACCGCAGCGGGGTACGCGTGCCGCTGGTCCAGGCCGACGCGCTGGCGTTGCCCTTCGGCGACGCCGCCTTCGACACGGTCTGCACCGCGTTCGGCGCGATCCCGTTCGTCGACGACTCGGCGGCGGCGATGCGCGAGGTGGCCCGGGTGCTGCGCCCCGGCGGCCGGTGGGTCTTCTCGGTCACCCACCCGATGCGCTGGATCTTCCTCGACGACCCGGGCGAGGGCGGGCTGACCGCCGTGCACTCGTACTTCGACCGCTCCCCCTACGTCGAGCAGGACGCGCGCGGCGTGGCCACCTACGTCGAGCAGCACCGCACGCTGGGCGACCGCATCCGGGAGCTGGTCGGCGCCGGGTTCCGCCTGCTCGACCTGGTGGAGCCGGAGTGGCCGGCCGGCCACGAGGGGATCTGGGGCCAGTGGAGCCCGCTGCGTGGCCGGCTCTTCCCCGGCACCGCCATCTTCGTGACGGAGAAGCCGACGACCTGAGCGCGTCGCACATCCGGTCCGACCCGGCCCGCTCCACCGGCGGTACGCTCACCGCATGAGCGCCGAGCCCGTCCCGACATCACCTGGCCCCTGGTGTCCGGACCCGATGCGGCAGCAGCGTGCGGACTACACGCTGGACGACCTGCTCACCCTGCCGGACGACGCCCCCCGCGTCGAACTCGTCGACGGAGTCATCCAGGTGACACCCTCCCCCACCCTGGGCCACCAGAGCATCTCCAGCCTGCTGTGGCTCTGGCTTCGGTCCCACGCGCCGGCCCACCTGCGGGTCGCCCAAGCGGTCGGAGTCGGGCTCAGTCCGAACACCAGCCGGCAACCGGACGTGCTGCTCCACCACGCCGGGCTGCCGAACGACCGGTCGCGCCTGCGCCCGGCCGACGTCGTGCTGGCCGTCGAGATCGTCTCGCCCGGCACCCGGCGGGTGGACCGGTTCGCCAAGCCGGGCGAGTACGCCGCCGCCGGCATCCCGTTCTACTGGCGGATCGAGCAGGACCCGGTGCACCTGTACGCGTACCGCCTCGGTGACCGGATCGGCCCCGGCGGCGAGCGCCAGTACGAGCTGGTGGCCGACGGCAGCGAGGTGGTCGAGTTGGCCGAGCCGTTCGACATCAAGCTGCCGATCGCCGAGATCCGGCCCTGACCGCAGGCGTTACTCGGCCATGCCGGCGGGTAACCGCCGGCATGGCCGAGAAGGAGTTCCGCGCCGGCGACCACGTCTCCTGGGCCAGCCACAGCGGTCGGGCGTACGGCGTGGTCAAGGAGAAGCTGACCGAGCGCACCCACGTCCGCGGGCATCCGGTGCACGCGTCGCCGGAGCAGCCGCAGTACCGGATCACCAACGACGACTCCGGCCGCGACGTCGCCCACCGACCGGAGGTGCTCCGCGATGAGTCGCAGTGAGGACCCGCAGCAGACGTACCGCGAGTTCACCGACGCGGTGAACATGAAACCCGCCGAGCTGACCCGCTGGCTGGAGACCGACGAGTCCAAGCACGTCGGCTGGCACAAGCCGGGCACCAAGGGCGGCGAATCGGTCGGGCACGACTCCGGCCGCCGGATCGTGGACCTGCTGCGCCGCAAGCGCGACCAGCTCACCGCCGCCGACTACAAGCACATGCGCAAGGTGGTCGGCTACGTGCACCGGCACCTGGCCCAGCGCCCGTCCGGCGACGTGCGCGACACGAGGTGGCGCTGGTCGCTGATGAACTGGGGCCACGACCCGCTCAAGGGCTGAGCGTCCAACCGTTTTTGACCCTGCCGTCGACGGCAGGGTCAAGGAGGGGGCGGTCAGTGGTCGGCGCTGTTCCAGTCGCGGCCCTCGCCGACCGACACCTCCAGCGGCACCGACAGCGGGTACGCCGCGCCCATCTCCTTGCGCACCAGCGCCTCCAGCGCCTCCCGCTCCCCCGGGGCGACCTCGAAGACCAGCTCGTCGTGCACCTGGAGCAGCATCCGGGAACGCAGCCCGGCGTCGCGCAGCGCGCTGTCGACGTGCAGCATGGCGACCTTGATGATGTCGGCCGCCGAGCCCTGGATCGGGGCGTTGAGCGCCATCCGCTCGGCCATCTCCCGGCGTTGCCGGTTGTCGCTGACCAGGTCGGGCAGGTAGCGGCGGCGACCCAGGATGGTGGAGGTGTAGCCGTCCTGCCGGGCCCGGGCCACCACCTCGTGGAGGTAGTCGCGGACGCCACCGAACCCGGCGAAGTAGTTCTCCATCAGCCCGCGGGCCTCCTCGGCGGAGATGCCGAGCTGCTGGGACAGGCCGAACGCGCTCAACCCGTACGCCAGGCCGTAGTTCATCGCCTTGATCTTGCGGCGCTGGTCGGCGGTGACGTCGCCGACCTCGACGGTGAAGACCGAGGAGGCGGTCGCGGCGTGGAAGTCGTGCCCGGAGTTGAACGCCTCGACAAGCGCCTCGTCGGCGGACAGGTGCGCCATGATCCGCATCTCGATCTGGCTGTAGTCGGCGGTGAGCAGGCATTCGTAGCCCTCGCCGACCACGAACGCGCGCCGGATCCGCCGCCCCTCCTCGGTGCGGATGGGGATGTTCTGGAGGTTCGGCTCGGTGGACGACAGCCGCCCGGTCGCGGCCACCGTCTGGTTGAACGTGGTGTGGATCCGGCCGTCGTCGGAGACGGACTTGAGCAGCCCGTCGACCGTCGACTTGAGCTTGGCGACGTCGCGGTGGCGCAGCAGGTGGTGCAGGAGCGGGTGCTCGGTCTGCGCGTAGAGCCACTGGAGGGCGTCGGCGTCGGTGGTGTAGCCGGTCTTGATCCGCTTCGTCTTGGGCAGCGCCAGCTCGGTGAAGAGGATCTCCTGCAACTGCTTCGGCGAGCCCAGGTTGAACTCCCGGCCGACCACGGCGTACGCGCTCTGCGCGGCGGCCTTCACCTCGGCGGCGAAGTGCGCCTCCAGCTCGGACAGGTAGTCGGTGTCGGCGGCGATGCCGGTGCGTTCCATGGCGGCGAGCACCCGCATCAGCGGCAGCTCCACCTCGGCCATCAGCCGGGCGGACTGCTCGCCGTCCCGGGACAGTTCGGCGTCGATCGCGTCGGCCAGGTCGAGCGTGGCCCGGGCCTGGAGCATCAGGTTCTGCTCGGCCGCGTCCTCGTCGCCGAACCCGTCCAGGGTGAGCTGGCCGGTCTCCGGCGCGTCGACGCGCAGCTCCCGGTGCAGGTATCGAAGCGCCAGGTCGGTGAGGTCGTAGGAACGCTGGTCGGGACGGGCCAGGTAGGCGGCGATCTGGGTGTCGCGGGCGATGCCCCGCAGCTCCCAGCCGTGCGCGGCGAACGCCAGCACCGCCGGCTTGCTGTCGTGCAGCACCTTGGGCCGCCCGGCGTCGGCCAGCCAGCCGGCCAGCGCGGCCTCGTCGTCGGCGGCCAGCCGGCTCGGATCGAACCAGGCGCCCGCGCCGTCGGTGGTGGCCAGCGCCATCCCGGTCACGGTCGCGGTGTGCCGGCGGTTGGGCCCGGTGTCGAGCGTGGCCGCCAGGCCGACCGACGTGCCGGCCGGGGCGTGCGTGCCGAGCCAGCCGGCGAGCGCGCCCGGCTCGGTCAGCACCTCGCCGGCCAGCTCGAAGCCGGCCTCGGCCTCCGGCTCGACGGCTTCGAGGTACTGGTAGAGCCGGTCGCGCAGGATGCGGAACTGGAGCGTGTCGAAGACCTGGTGCACGGCCTCGCGGTCCCAGCCCTGCCAGCGGGCGTCCTCGGGACGCACCGGCAGCTCCAGGTCGGTGACCAGGCAGTTGATCTCGTAGTTGCGGATCACGTCGGCGAGCCGCTCGCGCAGGCTGTCGCCCGCCTTGCCCTTGATCTCGTCGGCGCGCGCCACCACGCCCTCGACCCCGTCGTACAGGTTGATCCACTTGGCCGCGGTCTTCGGGCCGACCCCGGGCACGCCGGGCAGGTTGTCGCTGGTCTCGCCGACCAACGCGGCCAGGTCGCGGTAGCGGCCGGGGGTGACGCCGTACTTCGCCTCGACCGCCGCCGGGTCCATCCGGGCCAGGTCGGAGACGCCCTTGCGCGGGTAGAGCACGGTGACCTGGTCGCCGACGAGCTGGAACGCGTCCCGGTCGCCGGTGGTGATCAGCACGTCCATGCCCTGGTCGCGGGCCTGGCAGGCGAGCGTGGCGATGACGTCGTCGGCCTCGTAGCCCTCCTTCTCGACCACCGGCACCCGCAGCGCGGCGAGAACCTCCTTGACCAGGCTGACCTGGCCCTTGAAGTCGGTCGGGGTCTCGCTGCGGCCGGCCTTGTATTCGGAGTACTTCTCCGTGCGGAAGGAGCGGCGGGAGACGTCGAACGCCACCACGATGTGGGTCGGTTGCTCGTCGCGCAACACGTTGATCAACATCGAGGTGAAGCCGTAGACGGCGTTGGTCGGCTGCCCCGTGGTGGTGGAGAAGTTTTCCACCGGCAGGGCGAAGAACGCCCGATATGCCAGGGAGTGTCCGTCGACGAGGAGCAGGCGCGGCGTCGTAGCTGTCACGGCAGCGACTCTAGTCCGTGACCCCGACATCCCCGGCACCAGCAGCCCCCACGGATCGCGACCGGGCCGCTACGGTATGGAGATCAGTCGATGGCATTTCACAAGGAGGACCCGATGCGACGATGGGGTGTCCGAATCCTGGCGCCGGCGCTCGCCACCGCCGGCATGGTGGCCGCGTTCAGCGCGCCGGCGTTCGCCGGCTGGGTCAGCGGTGGGGTCTACGCGACCCAGTCGAAGTGCATCTCGGTCGGGCAGTCCCGGGTCAGCAGCGGCATCTACCAGACGTACGTCTGCGAGTCGCAGAGTCCCGGCTGGCTGCTCCGGGGCTTCGTGAACTGACCGGCGGGGTCCGGTGCGGCCCACGCCGCACCGGACCCGTCAGAGCACCTTGGCCAGGAACGCCTGGGTCCGCTCGTGCTTCGGCGCCGAGATCACCTCACGCGGGTCGCCCTGCTCGACGACCACCCCGCCGTCCATGAAGACCAGGTGGTCGCCGACCTCCCGGGCGAAGCCGATCTCGTGGGTCACCACGATCATCGTCATGCCGTCGCGGGCCAGGTCCTTCATCGTATCCAGCACCTCGCCCACCAGCTCCGGGTCGAGCGCGCTGGTCGGCTCGTCGAAGAGCATCAGCTTCGGCCGCATGGCCAGCGCCCGGGCGATCGCCACCCGCTGCTGCTGGCCGCCGGAGAGCTGACCCGGGTACGCGCCGAGCTTGTCCCCCAGCCCCACCCGCTCCAGCAGCTCCGCGGCGTGCTCCCGGGCCTGCGCCTTCTTCACCTGGCGCAGCAGCAGCGGCGCCTCGGTCACGTTCTGTAGCACGGTCATGTGCGGGAACAGGTTGAACCGCTGGAACACCATGCCGATCGCCCGGCGCTGCGCGGCCACCTCCTTGTCCCGCATCTCGTGCAGCTTCCCGCCGCGCTCCCGGTAGCCGATCAGGTCGCCGTCCACCCAGATCCGGCCGGCGTCGATCTTCTCCAGGTGGTTGATGCAGCGCAGGAACGTCGACTTGCCGGAGCCGGAGGGCCCGAGCAGGCAGCACACCTCGCCGGCGCGGACCTCCAGGTCGATGCCCTTGAGCACCTCCAGCGGCCCGAACGACTTGTGCACCTGTTCGGCGCGCACCATCAGACCGGACTCGGCCGTCGGCGCGGTGGCCTGCGTGGGCACGATCAGCTCGGTCATGGTGTTCCCGCCCCTCCGGCGCCGCCGCCACCGGTCTCCGCGGCCAGCGTGCGCAGCCGCGCCCGGGCCCGTTGCGTGGTCCCGTAGCCCTTGCCGAAGTGGCGCTCCAGGAAATACTGCCCGACCAGCAGGATGCTGGTCAGGAACAGGTACCAGAGGCAGGCGGCGACGTACATCGGGAAGATCTGGAACGTCCGCTTGCCGACGGCGTCGAGCTGGAAGAACAGTTCTACGCTGACCGGCACGTAGAGCAGCAACGACGTGTCCTTGAGCATGGCGATGGTCTCGTTGCCGGTCGGCGGGATGATCACCCGCATCGCCTGCGGCAGCACCACCCGGCGCAGCAACTGGCCCCGGCTCAGGCCGAGCGCCTGGGCCGCCTCGGTCTGTCCCGGATCCACCGACTGGATGCCGGCCCGGACGATCTCCGCCATGTACGCGGCCTCGGAGAGCGCCAACCCGAGCAGGCCGGCCATGAAGCCGGTGAGGATGTCCCGGGAGGAGAACCCGAACAACCGCAGTTGCAGGTTGTCGATGCCGAACAACTGGCCGAGCTGGGTGTCGAACGGCACGCCGAACTCGACCCGGCTCCACAGGATGCCGATGTTGCCGAAGACGGCCAGCAGCACCAGCCGGGGCACGGCCCGGAAGAACCAGGTGTACAGCCACGCCACGCCGCGCAGGATCGGGTTGTCGGAGAGCCGCATCACCGCGATCACCACGCCGAGCGTGACGCCGATCAGCATCGCGCTGACCGTCATCAGCACGGTGCCGCGCAGCAGCCCCTCGATGATCGGCGGGCGGAACATCTTGTCGACCATGAAGGACCAGTTGAAGGCCTTGTTGGTCACCAACAGGTGGACGAACATCGCGGTCAGCACGGCGAGCACCGCCACCGCGATCCAGCGTCCCGGGTGCCGCACGGGCACGGCCTTGATCGGTTCCGGCCGTGCCCGCGCGGTTGTCGCTTCCTCGGTGGTCATGTCGTCACGGGTTGATCGCGGGATCCGTGATCGCGCCGTCCCCCACCTTCCACTTGTCGAGCACCTGCTTGTACGAGCCGTCGGTGATCAGCGCCTTGGTGGCGTCGCGCACCGCCTCGGCGAACTGCGCCTGCTCCTTGGCCACCACGTAGCCGTACGGGGCCGCCTCGTACTGCTTGTCCAGCAGCTCCAGGGCGTCCTTGGACTGGGTCACCGCGTACACCCCGACCGGGTAGTCGGCGAGCATCGCGTCGTCCTTGCCGGAGACGACCGCGGCGGTGGCCGCGTCCTGACCCGGGAACTGGTCGATCGTGATGGCCGGCTTGCCGGCGTCGGTGCAGGTCTTGGAACGCTTCTGGATGTCCTCGACCTGGACCGTGTCCTTCTGCACCGCGATCTTCTTGCCGCAGGCGTTGTCCAGCGCCACCCCGGCCGGGTTGCCCTTCTTGGTCACCCACTGGGTGCCGACCTGGAAGTAGCTGACCATGTTGGCCTGGCCCTTGCGCTCGTCGTTGACGGTGAACGACGAGACGCCGACCTCGTACTTGCCCGAGTTGACGCCGTTGATGATGTCGCCGAACGGCGCCGAGACGAACTCCGCCTTCAGGCCGAGCTTGGCCGCCACGGCGGTGAACAGCTCGACGTCGAAGCCGATGACGGTCTTGCCGTCGGAGTCGAGAAACTCGGCCGGGGCGTACGTGGAGTCGGTGCCGACCACGATCTTGCCGTCGGACTTGATCGCGTCGGGCACCTTGGCGGCCAGCGAGGAATCCGCCGTGGCGGTCACGCTCGCGCCGCCGCCGGGCTGCTCGGTCTGCTCCTCCTCACCGCAGGCGGCGAGGGAGAGCAGGAGGACGGCCGCGCCGGCGACGCCGAGCGCCGCCCGACGGCCGGGGCTGGGGTGGAACATGGGGTACTCCTTTTGCGAGGGGGGCGTCGGTCAGGCCACGCCGAGGTAGGCCTCTTTGACCGAGGGGTCGTGCAGCAGGTCGGCGCCGGTGCCGCTCTTGACGATCCGGCCGGTCTCCAGCACGTACGCCCGGTGTGCGCGGGCCAGGGCCTGCTGGGCGTTCTGCTCCACCAGCAGGATGGTGGTGCCCTGCTGGTTGATCTCCGTGATGATGGTGAAGATCTGCTGGATGAGCATCGGCGCGAGACCCATCGACGGCTCGTCGAGCAGCAACAGCTTCGGCCGGCTCATCAGCGCCCGGCCGACCGCGAGCATCTGCTGCTCGCCGCCGGAGAGCGTGCCACCGGGCTGCTTGCGCCGCTCGGCCAGCCGGGGGAACAGCTCCAGCACCCGCGCCAGGTCCTGCGCGATGCCGGCCCTGTCCCGCCGGGTGTACGCCCCCATGTCGAGGTTCTCCAGCACCGTCATGCCGGGGAAGATGCCCCGGCCCTCGGGCGCCTGGCACAGCCCGCGCCGGACCCGCAGGTCGGCCCGGAGCTTGGAGATGTCCTCACCGGCGAACCTGATGCTGCCGGTGGCGATCGGCCGGATGCCGGAGATCGCCCGCATGGTGGTGGACTTGCCGGCGCCGTTCGCGCCGATCAGCGCGACGATCTCGCCCTCGTCCACGGTCAGGCTGATGCCGTGCAGCGCCTGGATCCGCCCGTAGAGCAGGCTCACGTCCTCGATCTCAAGCAGCATCGTCCGGCACCCCCAGGTACGCCGCGATCACCTTCGGGTTGTCCCGCACCTCGGCGGGCAGCCCCTCGGCGATCTTCTTTCCGAACTCCAGCACCACGATCCGGTCGGTCACGCCCATCACCAGGCGCATGTCGTGCTCGATCAGCAGCACCGTCACGCCGGTGTCGCGGATCTGCCGGATGAGCTGGAGCAACTCCTCCTTCTCCGCCGGGTTGAAGCCGGCGGCCGGCTCGTCCAGGCAGAGCAGCACCGGGTCGGTGGCCAGCGCCCGGGCGATCTCCAGGCGCCGCTGCTCGCCGTACGACAGGTTGCGGGCGAACTCGTGCATCCGGGGCAGGATGCCGACGAACTCCAGCAGGCGTTCGGCCTTCTCCCGGCCCTCGCGCTCCTCCTTCCAGTGCCGCGGCAGCCGCAGCAGCGCGGAGAGCACGCTGGTCTTGTGGTGCGCGTCCGCGCCGACCTGGACGTTCTCCAGCGCGGTCATCTCCGGGAAGAGCCGGATGTTCTGGAACGTGCGGGCCATGCCCATCCGGGTGATCTGGTGGCGCTTCTTGCCGCTGATCTTCTCGCCCCGGAACCGGATCTGCCCCTCGGTGGGCTGGTAGATGCCGGTCATCGCGTTGAAGCAGGTGGTCTTGCCCGCGCCGTTGGGCCCGATCAGCCCGAGGATCTCGCCCTTGTAGAGCGTGAAGTCCACGTCGTTGAGCGCGACCACACCGCCGAAGCGCAGCGTGACGTGGTCGACCTCCAGCAACGGCTCGCGCTTGTCCACCGTCTCGACGGCGGGCGCCGCGGCCTGGGCCGGAACGGCCGGGGTCTGTTCGGTGTCACTCACCGACGATCACCTCCTTGCGACGGTCCTTGAACTCCGCCGCTCGTCGCCGGTTCGGGATGAGGCCCTGCGGCCGGAAGATCATCATCACCACGAGCACCAGACCGAAGAAGAGGAACCGGTACTCGTACAGCTCGACGCCGAACAGCTCGATGCCGCGGAACCGCTCGATCATGTACGCCACCAGGCCGCCGCCGACGATCGCGCCGACGATGTTGCCGGAGCCGCCGAAGATGACCGCGGCCAGGATGATGATCGAGTTGAGCAGCTCGAAGTTCTGCGAGTTGACGAAGTTCTGCTTGCCGGCGAACAACGCGCCGGCCAGGCCGGCGATCGCCGCGCCGGAGGCGAACGCCCACAGCTTGAACTTGAACGTCGGCACACCCATGAGCTGGGCCGCGTCCTCGTCCTCCCGGATCGAGATCCAGGCCCGGCCGACCCGGCTGTGGGTCAGGTTCCGCACCCCGATCACCACCAGGATGATCAGCGTGAGCACCAGCCAGTAGTAGGGGCGGGCGTCGAGCACACCGAAGAACGGCTTGCCGTCGGCGTACTTGCCGGGCGGGTGCGGGATCTGGTTGAAGCCCCGCTGCCCCTTGAGGAACTCGGAGCTGACCGCCGCGATCCGGATCATCTCGGCGAAGCCGAGCGTCACCAGCGCCAGGTAGTCGCCGCGCAACCGCAGCGTCGGCGTGCCCAGCATGACGCCGGAGACCATGGTCAGGGCGATCGCGATCGGCACCACCAGCAGCCACGGCCACAGCGTCTTGATGTTGCTGCTCGGCGACGTCAACACCGCGACCGTGTACGCGCCGACCGCGAAGAAGCCGAAGTAGCCCAGGTCGAGCAGGCCGGCGAAGCCGACCACGATGTTCAGCCCGACCGCCAGCAACACGTAGATCGAGACGGTGAAGAGCACCTGGGTGAAGTTCGCCCCGGGCGTCGGGATCGGCCCGAGGTACTGGTAGAACTCCTTGTTCGGCAACGCGTAGAAGAACACGATCACCGCGGCCAGCAGCACCCAGCGCACCCAGCGCGGAGCGTGGTGCCAACGATCCGAGATCGCCGCCCGGCCGTGCCGCAGCTTGTCCACCGCCGTCTCCCGCCGCTCCGGCGGGTCAATGGTGGTCGTCATGCGCGTGCCCTCCCCAGTGATTCGCCCAGCAGACCGGTCGGCCGGAACATCAGCAGCACGACCAGCACCGCGAACGCGGCGAAGTCCTTCCACTGACTGCCGAACAGGCCCGAGGCGTAGTTCTCCACGACGCCCAGCAGCAGGCCGCCGATCAGCGCGCCGCGGAGATTGCCGATGCCGCCGAGCACCGCCGCGGTGAACGCCTTGAGGCCCAGCAGGAAACCGACGCTGTAGGTGAGCGTCTGGATCCGGACGTCGTAGAGCAGGCCCGCGACACCGGCCATGGTGCCGCCGGCGATGAAGACCATCAGGATGATCCGGTCCTTGTTGACGCCCATCAGCGCCGCCGTGTTGGCGTCCTGGGCCACCGCCCGGATACCGCGGCCGGTGCGGCTGCGGTTGATGAACTGGTCCAGCGCGAACATCATCACCAACGCGGCGCCGATGGTGAGCAGCTGGATGCTGTCGATCGGCACACCGGCGACGTGGAACAGTGGCTTGGAGCTGACCAGCGACGGCGCGCCCTGCGGCAGGCGTCGGGTGTAGACGCCGAACGCCTCGGAGATCGCGATCGAGGCGCCGATCGCGGTGATGAGGAACGCCAGCGGCGGCGCGTTGCGCTTGCGCAGCGGCCGGTACGCCACCCGCTCGATCACCGTCGCGGTGCCGGCCGAGGCGATGGCCGCCACGATCATCGCCACCAGCAGGTAGAACAAGATCGAGCCGACGCCGCTGACCTGCGAGTCCTGGTCGAGGCCGAAGCCGTTCCAGGTCCAGATCGCGGCGAACGCGCCGGCGATGAAGACCTCGGAGTGGGCGAAGTTGATGAGCCTGAGCACGCCGTAGACAAGCGTGTAGCCGAGCGCGACCAGGGCGTAGATCGCACCCTGCGTCAGGCCGGTCGTGGTGAGTTCCCCGAAGTTGGAGAACAGTCCGTCGAAGTTCAAGGGAGGGACGCTCCGTCGCTGAAGAGAAAAAGGGGGTGCGGCCGGGAGCCAGCTCCCGGCCGCACCCGCGATTCACAACTCAATCGCCAGTCGCAGCGATCGACCGATCAGGACTTGGGGATCTCCTGGTCCGGGACGACCTTGCCGCCCTGCACCTTGAACGCCCAGACCTTGACCTGCGCCGGGTCCAGCTCGCCGCCCTCGACGAACTTGTAGCTGGCCGCCACGCCCTCGCCGCTGTAGCCCTTCACGAACTCCAGCAGGTCGGCGCGGGAGGACTTGCCGGCCTTGATGCCCGCCAGCAGGATGTTCGCCGCGTCGAACGCGGTGTCGCTGTAGGTGCCCGGGTCGGCGCCGTTGAGCGCCTTGTAGTCGGCGGCGAAGGTGCCGCGCGCCTCGGTGGACGGCTGGCAGGGGCAGGTGAGGATGGTGCCCTCGGCAGCCGCCGCGCCGGCGGAGGTGATGTACGCGCCGTCGTTGACGCCGTCACCGGCGACCAGCGGGGCGGTGACGCCGGCAGCGGTGAGCTGCTTGCGGATCAGGCCGGCCTCCTGGTAGTAGCCACCGTAGAAGACCGCCTTGACGTTCGCGGCCTTGACCTTGGTGACCACGCCGGAGAACTCGGTCTGCTTGCCCTCGCCCTGGACCTTGTCGCTACCCACGACCGCCGGGCCGAGCACCTTCTTGACCTCGTCGGCCAGGCCCGCGCCGTACGCCGACTGGTCGTCGATGACGTAGACCCGGTCGGCCTTCATCACGTTCTTCATGTAGTTGCCGGCGGCCGGGCCCTGGCTGAAGTCGTTGCCGACCGCGCGGAAGAACGTCTTCCAGCCCTGCTCGGCGAGGCTGGGCCGAGTCGCGGAGGGGGTGATGGTGACCAGGCCGGCCTCGCTGAACAGCGGACCGGCGGCCTCCGACTCACCCGAGTAGGCCGGACCCACCACGCCGAGGATCTTGGCGTCGTCGATCGCCTTCTGGGCCAGACCGGGCGCCTGGTCCGGGCTGCCCTGCGAGTCGAGCTCGGCGAGCTCCACCTTGCAGTCGGCGTTCTCCTTGTTGTACTTGTCGACCGCCAGCTTGACGCCGTTCTTCTCGTTGATGCCCAGCGCGGCCGAGCTACCGGTCAGCGCGCCGAAGAAAGCGATCTTGCTCCCGCAGGCGCTGCCCCCGGACGCTTCGTCGTCGCTGCCGCTGGAACAAGCGGTACCACCGGCGACGAGCGCCAGCATGGCGACCCCGCCGATCACGCGTGCGAGCTTCTGCCTCAAGGCCCGAACCCTCCTCCGTCCATGGTCCGAACCACCCGCTGCTGATTGGCACTTGCGGGGGGCGGACGAACCAGACCGTCGTCGCCGGTCTGGGCCGGGACGTTATCCCACCGGCCAGCGGTGGCGTAAGACCCGGAAAGCGGGGTTGACCGAACCGTTACACGCCGTGGCGGATTCCCGACGCTTCCCGTAAGAACCGAAGGCGACGCAGGGCGTTCACCGAGGTTTCATCGGTAACGGGTGAACCCGCCATCACCCGCTACTCATCGACGGCCGGCAACGCCGCCCACCAGGCACGGGAGCTTTTCCCGTCGTCGGCGACCACAAGCAATCCGGCCTTGTCGGCGGCCACCGCCAGCGCGGCGTCCCCGCGGTCCGGCACCGACGCCGGGACGATCACCGGCCGCCACGACGCGCCACCGTCACCCGAGATCCACAGCCGCCGATCCGCGCCGTCCCCGGTCGCCGCGAACAGCCGGCCGTCGACGCCCACCAGGCCCGCCACCGACAGCACCCCGGGACCGGCCGCGCCGAACCCGCCCACCCGCTGCCAACCGTCCGACGACCCCGCCGGCGCGCGCCACACCGCGAAGCCGTCCCGGACCGGACCCACCACGGTCGGCGCGCCGTCGCGCGTCACCACCCGCTCCGCCGCCCCGCCGCCCGCCGCCACCGGCAGGGCCGACCGCCGCCACGACCGGCCGTCCACCGACGACCAGGCCAACGGCATCAGGGCGGCGCCGCCGGTCGGCAGCAACGACCCCACCACCAGCCAGCCGGAACCCACCGCCACCGCGTCGTACGCCGCCGTCCGGCCCCGGGCGTCGCCGGCCAGTTCCGGCACCCCGTCGCGCAACGCGAACCCTCCGGCGTCCGGCGACGACCACACCGCCGCCCCGTCGACACGCGCCCCGGCGATCAACCAGCCCGCCGGCCCGGCCGCCAGCCGCGCCGCGCTCACCGCGCGCGGCCCGCCGAACAACTCGAACGCCGCCGGCACCTCCCGCACCGGCCCGCCCGGACGCCACACCCAGGTTCCGGTACGCGGATTGCCGTGCACGCCGCCCGTCTTCGCGCCGAGCGCCGCCATTCCGTCGTCGCGGCAGGCCACCGCGTAGAGCACGTGCTGCCGGCCGTAGAACGTCTGCGCCCGCACCGGCAACGCCGACCAGCTCAGCCCGTCCGCGCTGGACCAGGCCGCCGGCCGGGTCTCCCCCGCGCCGTCGACCAGCCCGCCGACCGCGTACCAGTGGTTCCCGCAGTGCGCCGCGTCGCGCAGCAGCGGCCGACCCGCGACGCCCGCCGGCACGGGCAACTCGACAGCCCGCCAGGCCGGGCGCACCGGGGCCGGATCAGCGGGCCGCTCCGGCGTCGACCGGCAGGCGGTCAGCAGCACCGCCACGCCGGCCACCACGGCGAGCACCGACCTGAGGCGCGAAGAAGGCATGCATCCGATCCTATCGATCGGCAGTCCTCCCGGGCGGGCCGTTCGTCGCCGGCGGGTGGCTCAGGACGCGGGCTGCGCCACCTCTCCGCCGGCGGTCTCCGCGAGGATCCGCTCGGCGACCTCCTTCATGGTCATCCGGTGGTCCATCGCGGTGCGCTGGATCCACTTGAACGCCTGCGGCTCGGTCATGCCGTACGTCGTCATCAGCGCGCCCTTGGCCCGCTCGACGGTCTTGCGGATCTCCAGCCGGTCGGTGAGGCCGGCCACCTCCGCCTCCAGGGCGGAGATCTCCGAGTACCGGGACAGCGCGATCTCCACCGCCGGCACCAGGTCGCTCTTCTGGAACGGCTTGACCAGGTACGCCATCGCACCGGCTGCCCGGGCCCGCTCGACCAGGTCACGCTGGCTGAACGCGGTCAGGATGATCACGGGGGCGATGCGCGCGCCGGCGATCCGCTCGGCGGCGGCCAGCCCGTCCATGATCGGCATCTTGATGTCGAGGATGACCAGGTCGGGCTTGAGCTCCTCGGCGAGTTTGACGGCGGTCTCCCCGTCGCCGGCCTCGCCGACCACCTCGTAGCCCTCCTCGACCAGCATCTCGGCCAGGTCCAGCCGGATCAGCGCCTCGTCCTCGGCGATCAGAACGCGCTTGCGCTCGGCATCCGTCTGCATCTCGCCCACGAGCCACTCCCACCATCGATCCCGGCACGGTCACCACCCATGCTCCCGCATGAGCGTAGTCGGGTACAGTTACCCCACCCCGCCGGGATGGTGGAACGGCATACACGGAAGTCTCAAACACTTCTGCCCGAAAGGGCTTGCGGGTTCGAATCCCGCTCCCGGCACTTTTGTCATACGCCTGTTCGAAGATGTCGCTGTGCATCCTCCCGAAATGCGGGCACGGGCCCGCGCCCTCCGTGCCCGGGGTCACAACATCCGATCGGTTGCCCGCAGCCTGTCCCTGCCCTACACCACCGTCTGGCACTGGTGCGTCGACCGGCCGGAGCCGACCGTCTTCGGTAGCGCGGTCCGATGCTTCCGCTGTCGACCCGGCCAGGACAGTCCAACCGATCCGGCCGCCTACGCCTACCTGCTCGGGCTCTACCTGGGAGACGGTCATCTCGTCACCACCGACCGGACGCCGGTGCTCCGCGTCTACTGCGCGGACACCTGGCCGAACCTGATCGACCTGTGCGACGCCGCGATGCGCGCCGTCCTGGCCAACAAGGTGCAGCGCATCCAGAAGCGAGGTTGCGTCGCCGTGCAGAGCACCGCACTTCATTGGCCGTGCCTGTTTCCCCAGCACGGGCCGGGCAAGAAGCACGAACGCCCGATCGTCCTGGCCGACTGGCAGCGGAGCATCGTCGAGGCCCAGGCGGGCGGCTTTCTGCGTGGCCTCTTCCACTCCGACGGCTGCCGCTTCGCCAACCGGGTCGTGGTCCGCGGGAAGGAGTACGTCTATCCCCGCTACATGTTCTCCAACCGCTCCACCGACATCATGGCGCTGTGCCAGTGGGCCCTCGACCTGCTCGGCATCGCCTGGCGGATGAACCTGCCGTGGTCCCTCTCGGTCGCTCGGAGGGAGGCGGTCGCCTCGCTGGACCGGCACGTCGGCCCGAAGTCCTGACCGGACGCCACGGCCGAGCGCACGCCTCGACCGGACGCGCGGCGGCGTCGCGTCAGGTGGACGCCAGCGCCCGCGCCAGGTCCGCGCGCAGGTCCTCCGGGTCCTCCAGCCCGACCGAGACGCGCAGCAGCGCGCCGCCCGGCTTGGCGTCGCCCTCGACCGGCCGGTGCGTCAGCGACGCCGGGTGCTGGATGAGCGTGTCGACGCCGCCGAGCGAGACCGCGTGCGTGATCAGTTCGCAGGCGCCGGCGACCGTGGCCGCGGCGGGCGCGCCGCCGCGTACCTCGAAGGCGAGGAGGCTGCCGCCGCCGGACATCTGGCGGCCGACCAGCCCGGCCGGGTCGTGCCGGGACGGGTGGTGGACCCGTTCGACGGCGGGGTGACCGGCGAGCCAGGCGGCGAGTTTCTCGGCGCCGGCCTGCTGGGCGCGGACCCGCAGCGGGAGGGTCTGGAGGCCGCGGTGCAGCAGGTACGCGCCGAGCGGGTGCAGGACGGCGCCGGTGACGGCGCGCACCTGGCGCAGCCGGGCGGCCCAGTCGGGCGCGCAGGCGACGACGCCGGCGAGGACGTCGCCGTGGCCGCCGATGCTCTTGGTGGCGCTGTGCAGGACGAGCGCGGCGCCGTGCCGGGTGGGCTGCTGGAGGACGGGCGTGGCCACGGTGTTGTCGACGAGCAGCGGGACGTGGCCGGCGGCGGTGGCGAGCGCGGCGATGTCGACGAGGTCGAGCGTCGGGTTGGCCGGGGTCTCCACCACGACGAGCGCGGTGTCGGGGCGGATCGCGGCGGCGACGTCGTCGGCGCGGGCCCAGGTGACCTCGGTGCCGAGCAGGCCGCTGGCGAGGACGTGGTCGGTGCCGCCGTAGAGCGGGCGGACGGCGACGACGTGGCGCTTGCCGTCGCGGGTGGCGGCGAGCAGGGTGGCGGTGAGCGCGGCCATGCCGCTGGCGAAGGCGACCGCCTCGGCGGTGCCCTCGAGGTGGGCAAGCGCGGTCTCGAAGCGGGCCACGGTGGGGTTCCAGAGCCGCTGGTAGACGGCGCTGCCGCCGGCCGGGAGCGGGTTGCCGGTGGCGAGCGTCTCGTAGTCGTCGCCGCCGCCGGCGACCGAGGGCAGCGGGTTGGTGGTGGAGAGGTCGATGGGCGGGACGTGGACGCCGAGCCCGGCGAGGTCGTCACGCCCGGCGTGCACGGCTGCGGTGTCCACGGCGGTCATGCCGGGAAGCGTCGAACATGACGACGGGTCAGGGCAAGGGGAGCGAAGAAGATTCTGATGATCTCGCTTCCGCCCGGAGCTTGTTCGGTGGAGGATGTCGGCATGCCTCTCGCACCGAACGATGTACGGCCGTTCTCCGCCCTCGACGACGTCGACCGCGCGATCCTCACCGAGCTGACCGCGGACGGGCGGCTGCCGAACAACGCGCTCGCCGAGCGGGTGGGGGTGGCGCCGTCGACGTGCCTGACGCGTACCCGCGCGCTGCGGGAGTGCGGGGCGATCCGCGGGTTCCACGCCGAGGTGGACCCGGCGGCGGTGGGCCTGCCTTTGCAGGCGTTGGTGTCGGTGCGGTTGACCGCGCACGAACGGGCCGCGGTGGACGCGTTCCGGGCCCGGTCGGTGCGGCTGCCCGGGGTGGTGTCGGTGTTCCACGTGGCCGGCGCGGAGGACTACGTGCTGCACGTGCGGGCGGCGTCCGGGGACGCGTTGCGGGACTTCGTGCTCGACCATCTGGCGGTCGATCCGGCGGTGCAGCACACCCAGACCAGTCTGATCTTCGAGCAGGCGCGGGGTATGGGCTGACCCACTCGGCGGAACAATTCCGGCACGTCGCCGGTTGCACCATCGCGTGATCGACGTACCGATGTCTGTTCTTGACCTTGCCCCGGTGGCCGCGGCCGGCAACGCCGGTGAGGCGCTGCGGCACACCACCGAGCTGGCCCGCCGCACCGAGGAGCTGGGCTACCGCCGGTTCTGGGTGGCCGAGCACCACAACATGCCGGCGATCGCCAGTTCGGCGCCGGCGGTGCTGCTCGCGCACCTGGCCGCGCACACCAGCACGATCCGGTTGGGCTCGGGCGGAGTGATGCTGCCCAACCACGCGCCGCTGGTGGTGGCCGAGCAGTTCGGCACGCTCGACGCGCTGCACCCGGGCCGGATCGACCTGGGCATCGGGCGGGCGCCCGGCACCGACCAGGGGACCGCGCTGGCGTTGCGCCGCACCATGGAGGGCCTGTCCGCCGAGCACTTCCCGCGCGAGCTGGCCGACCTGATGAACTACTTCAGTGGCGCCGAGCCGGGTCCGATCACCGCGACGCCGGGGCGCGGGCAGTCGCCGCAGGTGTGGCTGCTCGGGTCGAGCGGCTTCAGCGCCCAGCTCGCCGGCCTGCTCGGGTTGCCGTTCTCGTTCGCGCACCACTTCAGCGCGCAGAACACCGTCCCGGCGTTGCAGCTCTACCGGCAGCACTTCCGGCCGTCGCAGTGGCTGGACCGGCCGTACGCGATGGTGGCGGTCAACGCGGTCTGCGCGGAGACCGACGAGCGGGCGGAGTGGCTGGCCGGGCCGGCCGGGCTGTCGTTCCTGAAGCTGCGGTCGGGGCGGCCGGAGCCGCTGGTCACGCCGGAGGAGGCGGCGGCCTATCCGTACTCCGCGCTGGAGCGGGACTTCGTGGCGCAGCGTCGCGACGGTCAGGCGACCGGTTCGCCGGAGACGGTGGCCCGGCAGCTCGGGACGCTGCTGGAGCGCACCGGCGCGGACGAGCTGATGCTGACCGCGATGGTCTACGACGTGGACGACCGGGTCCGCTCGTTCGAGTTGATCGCCGAGAAGGTGTCCGGTGGCCTGCGCCGCGAAGGCTGAAACACGCTCTTCATAGCCACGTCACCGCAGCGTCGCGTGGGACGCATAGCTTTGTCCCCGGTGGTGGTACGGCATTCCCGGTCGGGACGGGTCGGGAATGCTGCGGTGTGGTGCACCGGGTCGCCGGCTGAGCGGATTCCGCGGCCGGCGACCCGGTGCCTGCCGTTTCAGCGCAGGTAGATGTTCGGCGCGGCCGGCGTGCTCATGCCGTCCCCGAGGTGGAAGCCCGGGTGCGGCGGCTGGTTGTAGGCGGTGTTCTGCCAGGCGACGGCGACCCGGTACTGCGGGTCGTGCATCAGCGTCGGCAGGCGCAGGCCGGTGGTGACCGGCGTGCTGTAGATGCGCAGCGCCGAGCTGTCGGCGGTGCGCCAGACCACTTCCTCGCGCCAGTCGCCGAGGAGGTCGGCGGAGAGCGCCGGGGTGGACTTGGTGCCGTTGTTGGACGCGACGTTGCTGCCGGTGAGCAGTCGCGTCTCGCCACCGGTGCCGTACTTGTCGATCTTGGTGCCGTCGAGCAGCTCGCGGACCGGGTCGCCGTCCCACCAGATCAGGAAGTTGGCCGAGGACGGCTTGCGGCCGACGTTCTGCCCGCGCGTGTTGAGCAGGCCGTCGACCGCCGAGGACCAGGACTCGGCGCCGGGGCTGCCGGCCCAGATGTCGTCGGAGACGCCGCGACCGTTGTCGCCGTTCGGCGCGGTCTGCCAGAGGAGCTGACCGGTACGCGCGTCGGACATCCACGAACTGGGCTTGCTGCCGTCCTCGTCGACCTTGAAGACCTCCAGGCCGGCGCGGGACGGGTCGAGGTCGCCGACGTGCAGCGCGTCGCCGTGCCCGTTGCCGGTCGAGTAGAGGAGCCGGCCGTTGTCGTCGATGGTGGCGGCCCCGTACACGATCTCCTGACGGCCGTCGTTGTCCACGTCGGCCACCGAGAGCTGGTGGTTGCCCTGACCGGCGGCGGCGCCGTTGCCGGAGACGTTGGAGTCGAACGTCCACCGCTTGCGCAACGTGCCGTCGCGGAAGTCCCAGGCGGCGATCACCGCGCGGGTGTAGTAGCCGCGCGCCATGATCAGCGACGGGCGCTGCCCGTCCAGGTAGGCGGTGCCGGCGAGGAACCGGTCGACCCGGTTGCCGTACGAGTCGCCCCAGGAGGAGACCGTGCCGCGCGGCGGGTCGTAGTCGACGGTGGACAGCGCCGCGCCGGTGCGCCCGTCGAACATGGTCAGGTACTCCGGGCCGGCGAGCACGTAGCCGCTGGAGTTGCGGTGGTCGGCCGAGGACGAGCCGATCACCTGGCCGGTGCCGGAGCGCGAGCCGTCGGCGGTCTTCATGGCCACCTCGGCGTCCCCGTCGCCGTCGTAGTCGTACACCTGGAACTGGGTGTAGTGGGCGCCGGCGCGGATGTTGCGGCCCAGGTCGATCCGCCACAGCCGGGCGCC
The DNA here is from genome assembly GCF_027925725.1 of Micromonospora sp. AKA38. Classification (NCBI taxonomy): domain Bacteria; kingdom Bacillati; phylum Actinomycetota; class Actinomycetes; order Micromonosporales; family Micromonosporaceae; genus Micromonospora; species Micromonospora sp. AKA38. Next base: position 102,510 of record NZ_BNEI01000003.1, read on the forward strand.
GGTCAGGGTGTAGGCGTCCACGTAGACGTTGCCGGTGTAGCCGGACTGCGAGTTGTCCTTGGCGTTCGACGGGTCCCACTTGAGCACGAACTCGTAGCGGCCGTCGCCGTCGAGGTCGCCCACGCCGGCGTCGTTGGCCGAGTAGCTGTACGCCTCGCCGCTCGGCGTGGTGCCGCCGGGCGGGGCCTGGATCGGCACGTCCAGGTAGCCGTTGGCGAACTGGAGCGCCGGGGCGGACGCCGCCTGCTCGGCGCCGTTCACCACGGCCCGCACGGTGTACGCGGACCCGGCCGCCGCGCCGCCGTCCAGGTAGCTGGTGGCGCCGGTGATCGGGCTCGTGTTGACCTTGGTGGCGCCGCGGTAGAGGTTGAACGACACACCCGAGGTCTCGGTGCCGAGCAGCCGCCAGGAGACCAGGTTCCCGCTGCCGGAGCGGACGCTGACCAGCCCTCGGTCGAGTTTCTCCATCTGCTTCGCCCCGGCCGGCGGAGTGGTGGGCGGCGGGGTGGTGGGCGGCGGCGTGGTCGGGGGCGGCGTGGTCGGGCCGGACGTCGTCGGCGTCGCGGTCGGGGGCGCGCCGGTGCACGTGGTGCCGTTCAGGGTGAACGTGGTGGGGGCCGGGTTGCTGGCGTTGTTCCAGGAGGCGTTGAATCCGAAGTTCGCGGTGCCACCGGTGCCGATGGCGGCGTTGTAGCCGGCGTCGCGGGCGGTGACCTGGACGCCGGACTGGCTGACCGTGGCGTTCCACGCCTGGGCGACCTGCTGACCGGCGGCGAAGCTCCAGCCGAGTGTCCAGCCGTCGACCGGGTCGCCGAGGTTGGTCACGGTGACGTCGGCGCCGAAGCCGCCGCCCCACTGGTTGGTGATCCGGTAGTCGACCCGGCAGGCGGCGGCCGCCGCCGAGGCGGTGACGGTGGTGAGCACGCCGGCCGCCAGCGTGGCCGCCGAGACCGCGGCGAGCAGGGCGAGCCGGCGTGAGGTGGTGTGGTGCACGGGGGTTGCCTTTCGCGAAGGTCGGGCACGCGGCGACGCCGGCCTGCCCGGACCGGCGGGAGTGTGCACGTGCGCTGACGCGACGGGAACGTCGACGCATCGACGTTGATGATTAGGCTCCGCGCTCCGCAAGCGTAGCCACCACCGCGCACCCCCACAAGCACGCCGCGCCCCGGCGGAACCTCGCCCGCCGCTCTGAACACGGAGAGTGACGTCTCAGTACCACAATTCGCGGGACGGCGATATACCACTGAGGCATAAATATGACGGAGCGGTATATCGCGCGCGAGTGCATCCACCAAGGGCCGGCGACACGCCGACGAACGCGGCGCGCCGGCCGGGATGCCGCTCGTCAGCGCCGCCGGCGGCTCAACCCTCGACCCGGGAGGCTCAACCCCCGACGTGGGAGGCTCAACCCTCGACGGCGGCGGCGAGCGGCCGGGGCTCCCCCGCCTCGACCGGCGGAGCCGAGGCGTCAGCCACCGCGACCGACGGAGCCGGCGCCGCGGCGAGCGCCGCCTCGACCGTGGCCCGGGCCCGGCGGGCGCGACGCAGCGCGCGTACCGCCAGCACCATGGCGACCAGCCAGCCGGCGCCGAGCACGGCGTAGACCAGGGCCGGCACCGGGCCGCCCAGCTCGCCGGCACGCAGCAGGGTGCGGGCGTTGGTCAGCACGATCACGCCGCCGATCACGGCGCCGAGCACCTGGGCGGGCACGATGCGGACCAGCCAGGCCGCGATCGGCGCGGCGATCAGGCCGCCGATCAGCAGCGCGGCGACGGTGGGCAGCAGGAAGCCCTCCGAGCCGAGGCCGATCAGGAAGCCGACGCTGGCCGCGCCCGCCACCACGAACTCGGAGGTGTCCACCGAGCCGATGACCTTGCGGGGCTCCATCCGGCCGGAGACCAGCAGCGCCGGGGTGGCGACCGGACCCCAACCGCCACCGCCGGTGGCGTCGACGAAGCCGGCGACCAGCCCGAGCGGGGCCAGGAATCGGCTACGCAGCCGGCCGGCGGCGCGGTTGGCACGCAGCGGCCGGGAGAAGCGGATCAGCAGGTACGCGCCGAGGGTGAACAGGATGGCGGCCATCCACGGGGCGGCCGACTCGGTGGAGATGGAGCTCAGGAACGTGGCGCCGGCGAACGCGCCGATCGCACCGGGCAGCGCGATCCGGCCGACCACCTTCCAGTCGACGTTGCCGAAGCGCCAGTGCGACACGCCGGCGGCAAGCGTGGTGCCGATCTCGGCCAGGTGCACCGAGGCGGAGGCCGCGGCCGGCGCGACACCGGCGAAGAGCAGCAGCGTCGAGGACGTCAGCCCGTACGCCATGCCGAGCGCGCCGTCGACAAGTTGCGCGAGGAGCCCGACGAGGGCGAGTACCAGCAGCTTGCGCACGAGCGCCCCCTGACTTTTCGGTATCTCCTATCAACTTGGTCGACAATGCGGCACGGAGGCACCCCGGGTCAAGTCCCCCATCCGGTTGGTGGGACACGCCGGACGGCCGTCAGCTCCAGGCGCGCGGGTCGGCGGCCAGCTCGTTGACCCGGGCGGGCAACGTGCCGGTGGCCACGTCGGCGATCGTGACCAGCTCCAGGATCTCCCGCTCGCTGGCCCGCAGCGCGATCCACACGTCCTGCAACGCGCGGGCCGCGCCCTGGTAGCCGAGCTGCTCCGGGCGGTGGCCGCGGACGTGCGCCAGCGGCCCGTCGATCACCCGGATCACCTCGGCCAGGGAGATCTCCCCGGCCGGACGGGCCAGCCAGTAGCCCCCCTCGGGGCCTCGCTGGGCGTGCACGATGCCGCCCCGGCGGAGCTGGAGCAGGATGCTCTCCAGGAACTTCGGCGGGATGTCCTGCGAGCGGGCGATCTGCTCGGCGGTCACCGGCCGGCTCCGCCCGGCGGCCGTGCCCTCGGCGACCGTGCCCTCGGCGACCGAGGCCAGCTCGGCAGCCGCACGGAGGGCATAGTCGACCCGGGCGGAGAGACGCATGCCGGCAAGGTTAGTCGCCTGTTCAGCCGCCCGGTCTCCCGACCCTCGGCCGAACGGTCACGGTTGCCGGGTCAGCCACCCACCCGGCGCAGCAGCCCCTCCTGCACGGCGCTGGCGATGTGCCGGCCGTCGGTGGTGAACATCCGGCCGGTGGCCAGGCCCCGGGCGCCCGAGGCGGACGGGCTCCAGCAGTCGTAGAGGAACCACTCGTCGGCGCGGAACGACCGGTGGAACCAGAGCGCGTGGTCGAGGCTCGCGCCCACCACCCCGCCCGGCCCCCACACCTCGCCGTGCACCGACAGCACCGAGTCGAGCAGCGTCAGGTCCGAGGCGTACGTCAGCGCGCAGGCGTGCAGCAGCGGATCGTCCGGCAGCTTGCCGTCGATGCGCATCCAGACCCGCTGGTGCGGCTCGGCCGGGCGGTCGCCGGGGCGTACCCAGCCGGGCTCGCCGACGTACCGGACGTCGATCGGGCGCGGGATCTGCCCCCAGATGCCGAGCCGTTCCGGGTAGCGGGACAGCCGGTCGGTCATGGTGGGCACGTCGTCCGGGCCGGGCACGTCGGGTGGGAGCGGGGCGTGGTGGTCCAGCCCCTCCTCCTGCCGTTGGAACGACGCCGACATGAAGAAGATCGGCTTGTCGTGCTGGAGCGCCACCGAACGGCGCACCGAGAAGGACCGGCCGTCGCGGACGTTCTCCACCTGGTAGTCGATCGGCTCGGCCGGGTCGCCGGGCCGCACGAAGTAACCGTGCAGGGAGTGCACGGCCCGCTCCGGGCCGACCGTGCGGCCGGCCGCCACCAGCGCCTGACCGGCGACCTGGCCTCCGTAGACCCGCTGCGGGCCCACCTGCGGGCTCATCCCGCGGAAGGCCATCTCGCCGGTCTGCGCGAGGTCCAGCACCTCCAGGAGCTGGTCGACGGCGGCCTGCCCGGTCGCCACCGGAGCGTCACTCACTGGAGGGCCCGGGCCGCCGCGGCGTCGACGAGCGAGCCGAGCTGGTGCACGCGCAGCGTGTTGGTGGAGCCGGGGGTGCCGGGCGGGCTGCCGGCCACGATCACCACGTAGTCGCCCGGGTTGGCCCGGTTCAGGCCGAGCAGCGCCTGGTCGACCTGGCGGAACATGTCGTCGGTGTGCTGCACGAACGGCATCAGGAACGTCTCCACGCCCCAGCAGAGCGCCAGCTGGTTGCGCACCTCCGGCACCGGCGTGAACGCCAGCAGCGGCAGGTCGCAGTGCAGCCGGCTGAGCCGCTTGACGGTGTCGCCGGTCTGCGAGAACGCCACCATGGCCTTGGCGCCGATGGCGCGGGCGATCGACGACGCGGCGACGGTGAGCGCGCCGCCGTGCGTACGCGGGTCGTGCTGGAGCCGGGGCACGGCGATGGAGCCGGCCTCGGTGGTGGTGACGATCTTCGCCATGGTGCTGACGGTGAGCACCGGGTACTTGCCGACGCTGGTCTCGCCGGAGAGCATCACCGCGTCCGCGCCGTCGAGCACGGCGTTGGCCACGTCGGAGGCCTCGGCGCGGGTCGGGCGGGAGTTCTCGATCATCGAGTCGAGCATCTGGGTGGCCACGATGACCGGCTTGGCGTTCTCCCGGCAGAGCTGCACGGCGCGCTTCTGCACCAGCGGGACCTGATCCAGCGGCAGCTCCACGCCGAGGTCGCCACGGGCGACCATGACGCCGTCGAAGGCGAGCACGATCGCCTCCAGGTGGTCGACCGCCTCCGGCTTCTCGACCTTGGCGAGCACCGGGCGACGGACACCCTCCTCGTCCATGATCGAGTGGACGAGCTTGATGTCGTCCGGCGAGCGGACGAAGGAGAGCGCCACCAGGTCGACGCCGAGGCCGAGGGCGAAGCGCAGGTCCTCGGCGTCCTTGTCGGACAGGGCCGGGACGCTGACCGCCACGTTCGGCAGCGAGACGCCCTTGTTGTTGGAGACCGGACCGCCCTCGGTGACCAGGCAGCGGATGTCGTTGCCGGTGACGTCGCTGACCTCGACCGCGACCCGGCCGTCGTCGATCAGCAGCCGGTCGCCCGCCTTCACCTCCTGCGGCAGCTTGCGGTAGGTGCAGGAGACCCGCTCCTTGGTGCCGAGGATGTCGTCGCCGGTGATCACCACGGAGTCACCGGTGCGCCACTCGTGCGGCCCGTCGGCGAAGCGCCCGAGCCGGATCTTGGGGCCCTGGAGGTCGGCGAGCACGGCGACCGGCTGCCCGGCGGCCTCGGCCGCCTCCCGGACCAGCCGGCAGACCGACTCGTGGTCGGCGTGACTGCCGTGGCTGAAGTTGAGCCTCGCCACGTTCATGCCGGCCTCGACGAGCCCCCGGATGCGCTCCGGGGACGAGGTGGCGGGGCCCAGAGTGCAGACAATCTTCGCGCGGCGTGTCACGCCCATCAGGCTAGTCTCTCCTCCGGGTCGGCTCACCAGCCGACCCCTTGCGGACTTGCGGAACAGTTGTCCAACGATGCGCGAACAAACGCGCGGGCGGGCGGTAGGCGTACCGCACCGGAACGTCGTGTGGCGGGCATCGGCGACCGCGCGGCGGAAATCGTACCGCCCGTCGTCACCGCCCGACGCGGGGTCCGGGCCGGCCGGCCGGCGGCGTGGGCACGGCGGAGAACACCTCGTGCGGGTCGTACCGGTGATTGGCCCGGCGCAGCCGGTCCCGGACCGGCCCGTAGGCGAGCCGGACCCGGTCGGTCTCCTCCGGCGCGAGCAGGTTCGGGTGGCCGCCGGGCAGCGCGTGCGGCGCCCGCGCCGCCGCGGTGCGCTCGGCCCACGCCCGGTGCGGCGCCGGGTCCCCGCCCGGCGTCCGGACCGCGATGATCTCGACCGGCAGGTGGTCGGCACGCAGCCCGAAGGCGGTCCCGCCGACCGGCGCCCGGGCCGCCGCGCCGTGGAAGTGGGCGGCGCGATCGCCGAGAACGGCGGGCTGACCGCGCCGGCCGCTGCGGTCAGTCCCTCAGCTCTCCGCCTTGACCAGCGGGAACTCCAGCGAGCCGGCCGGGCAGAGGAAGGTCAGCACCTCCACCCGGTAGAGCCCGGCCTGCACCGCCGGGTCGGCCTCCATGACGCTGCGTACGTCGTCCACCGAGCCGGTCCGGGCCAGGCCGAAGCCGATCGGCGGGTCGGGTTCCCGGGCCGGCCCGTCCACCGAGCCGTCGATCAGCACGATGCCGCGCCGCTGCAACGCCTGCATGTGCCGGAGGTGCTCGGACTGCAACCGCTGCACGGTCTCCTCCGGCAGCGCCCGACCGGAGGGTCCGGGGTAGAGCACGATGCACTCGTAGGTGTCCAACGCGAAGTCGAGCCGGGGCGTGGGGCCCATGCGCACCTCCTGACCGCCGTCGCGTCCAGCCTCGCACGGGGCCGCGTCACCGCGGGGTCGCTCGCCGCAACTGCCCCGGGTCACCGCCGGAACAGGGCGTTCGTCCCGCCGTTGCCAGCGCCTTCAGGGCATTGATATCTTTCCGCGTGCACATCGCCCGGGGCTCGGCCGCGGCCGCCTCACCGTGGTTGGCCGGCCCGCCGGGCGACGCCGACGTCGACCCGGAGCCGTCCTCGCTGGGGCAGGCCCTCCGCGGGTTCGCGACCCGTACGCTCACCGAGTTCGTGACGCGCTACACGCCGCGCTTCCGGGTGCCCCGCGTCCTCGCCGGGTTCCCGGTGCAGGCGGACGTGCACGCCGACCTCGCCCACGTCCTCGGGCTGCTGCACGCCGGCGGGGTGACCCGGCTCGCCGGCACGCCGATCGACGACGCGTTGCTGACCGTGCTCGGCGCGGTCGACGGCGAGCGGACCCACACGTTCGCCTCCTACCGGGTGGCGGAGACGCTGCGCCGGTTCGGCCCGTGGACGGACAACGCGCTGCTCCCCCGACTGCCGCCGGAGCGGCGGGAGCAGCTGCGGGCCGCCGTGGACACCGGTCCGCACGAGAGCTGGCTGGACGCCCGGACGCCGCGCAACTACGCGGCGGTGCTGGCCCGGTGCGAGCACGCCCGGGCGGAGCTCGGGCTGCCGGTGGACGCCGCGGCGCTGGACGACCTGGTCCGCCGCACCCGCGACCTGATCGAGGAGACGCCGGGTCGGCAGTTGGACGACTCCACCGACGGCTCCGGCCGGTTCGACATCTACGGCCCGGCCCTGTATCCGGTCGCCGAGCCGCTGGCCGCCCGGATCGGCCCGGTCTGGGCGGCGGGCGCCCGCGACGCGCTCGCCCTGGTGGATCTCGTGGTGACCGACAGCGGGAGCGCCGTCGCCTGGGGCCGCTCCGCCGGGGCGCTGGCCCGCTGCCTCACCGTCGAACTGGCCGGGCTGGTCGCGCGCCGCCCCGAGCTGTCCCCGACCGGCCGCGACGAGTGGGCGGCCCGGGCCCGCGACGCGTTCGACGCGCTCCGCCCCTGGTTCGACCAGGGGTTGATCCAGGCCCACCGGTACCGGTCGACCTACGCGTACCGGGGTCCCGCACGGCGGCTCCAGATGACCCTCGACTGCCTCGGCAAGCTGCTGGACGCGGCGAACTCGCTGGACTCCGTCCCGATGCCGGGCCCGACGCCCCGCCGGCCGCGCGACGCGGTCTTCTTCTTCGACCGCGCCCGCCACGCCGGCGTCTGGTCGTACCGCTCGGCGCAGACCGCGTTCGTGCTGCCGCTGGTCGGGTCCACCGTCTCGGACTACCTGCCCGCCCCGCAGTGGCCCGGCCTGTTCGAGGTGCCGGTGGACAGCGCCCTCGCCACCGGCGTGCCGGTGGCGGTGCGGGACGGGCGTACGGTCGTGCCCGCCGGTCGGCCCGACCGGGTGGTCCACCGGCCGGGCGGCCTGGAGGTGGTCCACCACCGCTGGCAGGAGCCCGGACGGCGGCAGACACCCGCCGACCTCCCGCCGGTGCCCGCGACGCGTCGAGCCCGGTACGAGGTGCGCGGCCGGACCCTGCACGTGCACGAGGAGCTGCGCTTCGACCAGCCGCCGGAGGCGGTCGCGCTCCAGGTGACGGAGGCGGCGGCCCGGCCGCTGCGGGTCGAGTTCGGCGTCGGCCCGGCGGACGTGGTCACCACCGTCGAGGTGGCGGGCGTGTCGGCCTACCGCAGCTACTTCGGCGAGTTGCCGGTCGTGCACCAGGTGGAGGTGGCGCCGGCCACCCGGATGGCGTTCACCTGGTCGGTGACGCCCAAGCTGCGGGTGGCCAGCTCGGCGTACGGCCACCACTACGACGCCCTGCTCTACGGTCCGCTGCGGGACCGGGTGCACGAGGTGGCGCTGGGCCGCGGGCAGCTCGACCGGCACCGGGAGATCCTGGCCGACGTCGACGTGTTCCACCTGCACTGGCCGGAGCGGCTGCTCCCGGCGGAGCTGGCCGGGCACCTCGCCCTGATCGACGCGATCCGGGACAGCGGGGTACGGCTCCTGCTCACCCAGCACAACCTCACGCCGCACGACCGGCAGCCGCGGTGGCGGCCGGTCTACCAGGCCTGGGCGGCGGCCGCCGACGGCGTGGTGCACCACAGCGCGCGCGGCCGGGACCGGGCGCGCGACGTGCTGCCCTACCCGGACGACGCCCGCCACTGGGTCGTTCCGCACGGGCACTTCGGCGACCTGATGACCGACATCCGCGCCGACGACCGGGCCCGCACCGAGCGGGAGTACGGCCTGCGGCCGGGCGCGCTGCGGCTGGGCGTGATCGGGGCGCCCCGCCCGGAGAAGGACACCGCGCTGGTCATCGACGCGGTGGCCGCGTCCGCCCGCGACGACATCGAACTGCTGGTCCTCTCCGGCACCCCGGAGCTGCCCCGGTCACCGGACCCCCGGATCCGGGTGGTGCCCTACGATCTGGTGCCCCGCCGCGAGTACAACCGGCGGCTCGCCGCGATCGACGTGCTGGTGCTGCCGTTCCGCGACGGCGAGATGCTGGCCACCGGGACCGTGGCCGACGCGATCGGGCGGGGGCTGCCGGCGCTGGTGTCGCCGTGGCCCTTCCTCACCGAGATGCTCGGCGGGTCCGCCATCCCGTACGGCCGCACCCGGGAGGACCTGACCCGCTGCCTGGACTCGCTGGACGACGCCCGCCTCGACCGGGCCCGCGCCGCGAGCGGACGGCTACGCGCCACGTACGACTGGGCCCGGGTGGCGGAGTCGCACCTCGCCGCGCTGGAGTCCCTGGGTCCCGCGAAGCTCTGAGGAGAGTGGATGACCGACCAGACCACCGACCGGACCGCGTCGCCGGACCACACCGTCGACCACCCGGCCGCGCTGCGCGTCGCCGCCGCCTCGGTGGCGGCCCGGGCCACCCACGCCCGGCCCTCGGCGCGCCCGGTCGACGCCAGCTACCTCGACGAGCTGCGCCGCCAGCCGCCGGTGGAGTCCGGGCTGGCCCGGCTGCCGGACGAACGGACCCGGATCGGCTTCGTGATCGTCCGCGACGCCGTCAACTTCGGCTCCGGCCTGCACCCGCACCTGGTGAAGCTGCCCGGCCTGTCCGGCGCCCGGACCATCGGCCAGCTCCTGCTCGACCGGGTGCGCCGGGACGGCGTGCCGACCCCCGCGTACCTGGCCGGGCTGGACGGGCGGGCCTGCGCGGAGATGTTCGGCCAACCCACGCGGGGTCCGGCGTTCACCCTGATGACCATGTTCGCCACCGCCTGGAACGAGCTGGGCGCGTACACCGGGGACCGGTTCGGTGGGGAGTACCCGGCGCTGGTGGAGGAGGCGGCCGGGTCGCCGACGGCGATGGTGGCGATCCTGGCCGGGATGCCGCACTGGCGGGACGTCTCCCGCCACGGCGACCTGGACGTGCCGTTCCACAAGCGGGCCCAGCTCGCGACGTACGGCCTGTCGTTGTGCCACGACCCCGGCGGCGCGCGACGGTTCGCCGACCTCGGCCGGCTGACCGCGTTCGCGGACAATCTCATCCCGCACGTGCTGATCGAGGACGGGCTGCTGGAGATCGACGCGGAGCTGGCCGACTCGCTGCGGGCCGGCCGGCCGTTGGCGCACGGCAGCCCGGCGGAGGTCGAACTGCGGGCCGCGGCGGTCGAGATCTGTGAGCGACTGGCCCACCGGGCGGCGGCGGCCGGCGACCCGGTGCACCCCGTGGAGCTGGCCAGCCTGCTGTGGAAGAAGGGGCAGCAGCCGCGCTACAAGGCCCGGCCCCGGCCCCGCAGCGTCAGCTTCGCCTACTGAGGAGGACGCGGATGCTCCCGGCCGCCCTGCTGATGCGCGCGGACCTGCCCGACCAGCTCTTCACCCCCACCAGCCGGGCCCGGCTGGACCGGCTGGTCAGCCTCCCCCCGGGCCCCTGGACCGGCTGGTCCGACGCCACCCCGGCGGCGTTGCGCCGCACCGAGCTGTTGCTGACCGGCTGGGGCTGCCCACGCCTCGGCGTGGCGGAGCTGGCCGCCATGCCCCGCCTGCGGGCGGTGGTCCACACCGGCGGCTCGGTCAAGGAACTGCTCGACCCGGCGGTGTGGGAGCGCGGCGTCCGGGTCACCACCTCGGCCCGGGCCAACGCGGTGCCGGTCGCCGACTACACGGTGGCGATGGTGCTGCTGGCCGGCAAGAACGTCCTCGCCGCCGCCGACCGCTACCGGCGCAGCCTGGACCGCCGCGCCCTGCTCACCGGCTACCCGGCGACGGGCAACGCGGACCGGACGGTGGGCCTGGTCGGCGCGTCCCGGGTCGGCCGGCTGGTGGCGGCCCGCCTGTCGGACCTCGGCTTCCGGCTGCTCTGCCACGACCCATTCCTGGAACCGGACGACGCGGAGCGGCTCGGGGTACGGCCCGTCGAGCTGGCGCACCTGCTCCGCGAGTCGTCGATCGTCAGCCTGCACGCCCCGCTCACCCCGGAGACGGCCGGGATGATCGACGCGGCCGGACTGTCGCTGCTGCCCGACGGCGCCACCCTGATCAACACCGCCCGGGCCGGGCTGCTGGACCAGGAGGCGCTGCTCGGGCACCTGCGTACGGGCCGGCTCTCCGCCGTGCTGGACGTGACCGACCCCGAGCCGCTACCGCTGGACCATCCCCTGCGCACCCTGCCGAACGTGCTCGTCACCCCGCACGTCGCCGGCGCGCAGGGCAGCGAGCTGCGCCGGCTCGGCGACCAGGCGGTGGAGGAGGTGGACCGGTTCGTCCGCGGCCTGCCGGCGGCGGATCCGGTCCTGGCGGAGCGGCTGCCGTTCCTCGCCTGAGCCGGGCCGCCTCAGCCGTCCAGCTCCGCGCGGTACTTCCAGTAGCGCCGGCCGAACTCGCTGAAGTCGGGGAACTCGTCGGTCCAGAACTTCTTCGGCCCGACGCAGTGCACCAGGGACACCTGCGCCGGGTCACCGCCGTAGACCGGCTCCAGCCGCCAGCCCATCATGTGGTTCCACCGGTGCGACAGCCGCAGCCAGCGTCCGAACAGGACGTGGTTCAGCGCGTCCTGGTCGGGGTAGCGCGCGGCGTCCGCGTGCCGTTCGATGTAGTCGAGCGCGCGGCCGGTGACGTCCGCGTCGCGCCACCGGGCGAGGTCGATCAGCAACATGCCGGAGTTGAAGTAGGGCGCCTGCGGGTCCAGCGTGGCCTCCTCCCGCAGCCCCGGGAGCGCGCCCCCGTCGGCCAGCCGCCGGGTGTACGCGTCGCGCACCGCACCGACCACCGCCTCGCCGAGCGCGACGTCGGCGAGCCCGGCCAGCGACCCCGTGCAGAGCATGTCGCAGTCGAGGTAGACCAGCCGGTCCAGCTCGACCGGCACCAGCCAGGGCAGGAACAGCCGCAGGTACATGCCCTGGGAGATGTGTCGCGCGCTGTCCCGGGTGGACAGCGGCAGGTGCGCCACCCGGTCCACCGGCCGGAAGCGCACCTCGCCGCGGTCGCCGACCTGCCGGCGGACCGCGTCGCGCAGGTCCGACCCGAGATCGTGATCGGTGACCAGCCAGAAGGTGGGCGCCGCCAGCGCGCCCTCGCGCAGGATGCTCTCGATGAGGACCCGTGCGTGCGGCACGTACGCCTCGTCGAAGCCGAGTCCGAAGTGCACCGCGTTCCCATCGTCGTCCGGGCGCGCCCGGCGGTGGCGCCGCTGCCAGCTTCGGACACGGCGGCCGGATTGCCAACCCCGCACGACCCCTATCCGGCAGCGACGGGAACCGATGTCCGGCCCGCCGGCCGGTAGGCTCGCCCGGTGGTGCCCTTCCCCGTTTTCTGGTGCTTCGCCCTGCTGTCCAACACCGCGGCGTCGGCCCAGTGGGTGAACATCGCCTGGGCGCTGGGCGACAACCGCCTGCCGGCGGCGGTGCTCGCCGTGTGGCAGATCTCCGCGCTGCTCGGCACGATCCCCGGTGTGCTGCTGGGGGCACGGGCGGCCCGTCGGCTCGGACCCGTCCGTACCCTGGTGTGGTCGTCCGCGGTCGAGGCGGCGAGCTGTCTGGCGGTGGCCGTGGCCGCCTGGGACACCGGCGACGGCCTGTCCACCCGCCGCGCGCTGCTGGTGGCGGTCGTCTGCTCGGTCACGCCGTTCGCGGTCGGCTTCGGCGGTCCGTCCTGGCTGGCCCTGGTAGGCGCCTGGCCGGGCAGCGCGAGCCGGACCCGCCAGTTGCTGCTGGACAGCATCCAGTTCCAGCTCGGCCGCACCGCCGGGCCGCCCGTGGCGGCCCTCCTGATCGCCACCGTCGCCCATCCGGTGCCGGTCGCGGCGGTGGCCAACGCCGTCACCTTCCTCGCCGTCACGGTGATCATGCTGGCCGCGGCGCGTACGCCCGGCGTCGGGCCGCCGCCGCCCCGGCCGGCCGACGCGCCGACGGCCCGGCCCTCCTGGCGGCTGTTCGGCTCCACCGCCGTGCTTGCCGCCGCCGGATACGCGCTGGCCAGCGACACGTCCCGGCTCTACGTCGCACGCCTCATCCGGGCCGCCGACCTGCCCGCCGTGGTCTTCTCGGTGACCGTCTCGGTGGTGGCGCTCACCGCCGCCGGCGCGGCGGCCGTGGCCGCCCGGCGGCGGATACCGGACCGCCGGCTGGCCCAGCTCGGGCTCGGCCTGCTCGCCACCGGCCTGCTCACCTGGGCGACCGCGAGCACGCTGGGCGTACCGGCCTGGATCGTCGGCGGGGCGCTGGTCGGCGCGTCGCTGCCGCTGGCGCACGCCGCGCTGACCTCGCTGGTGATGGGCGAGGCCGGCGACGCGGACCAGGCGACCGGGGCCGCGGTCACGATGGCGACGAACACCGGCGCGGTGGCGCTCGGCAGCACCGTGGTCGCTCCGCTGGTGAGCCCGCTCGGGCCGCTGGTGTTCCTGCCGCTGGCCGCCCTGGCGGCGATCGCGCTGGCCCGGGTGCGCCGCCGCTACCGGGCCGACGCCCCCGCGCCGCCGCCCGCCGTGCCGGTGCCGGTGGGCGGCGTCAGCGCCGGAGGCAGTCCGCCAGGTCGGCCGCGATGACCGCGGCGCCGCTGACCGGGGCGCGCAGCGCCGCGGGGAGCGGCCGGTCCCGTTGGTCGGGGTGCCGCCACGCCTCGGCGAGCGCCGCGCCGAAGGCCGGATCGGGCAGCACCCGCTCGTTGAGGTCGTGCACCGCCCGGACCCCGTCGCCTTCCGGGAGGTCGGCCCCGATCGGGCGGTACGCGGCGTCCAGCACCCGCCAGGCGGGGCCCAGCTCCGTGCCGTGGTGGCGCAGCAACCGGCGCAGGTTGAGCACCTGCGAGTAGTTCTCCGGTGGCAGCGGCAGCATCGGACGGCCGAGCTGGGCCAGCTCCAGGATCGTGGTCAGCCCCGGGGGTGCCAGGACCGCGCCGGCCCGCCGGAACAACGCGAGCGCCGCGTCGTGGCTGAGCGAACGGGCGTCGACCCCGGCGAAGAGGTCACCGAACCGGTCGATGGCGCCCGCGCTGGTGAGCACCACCGGCGGGCCGGCCGACGCGTCGGCGACCAGGCGCAGCACCTGCGCGAGGTAGACGTGTTGGCTGCCCGGGTACGGGTTGAGCAGGCCACCGAGGCTGGCCACCCACGGCGCTCCGGCGCGGTCCGCCGGCCCGGCGTCGGCCGGCTCCGGCCCGACGTCGGTGATCGGCGGGACGGCCCGGACGTTCGGCACCCCGGTGCGGGCCATCACCTCGACGGAGTCGAAGAGATCCTGCACCCAGTAGCGGCGCACCGACCGGATGCCGGGGAAACCGGCGAACGAGTCCGGCCGCCACATGTAGGCCAGGCTGTCGACGCAGAACACCGGCAGCTCCGGCGCCAGGCGGGCGGCCAACGGCCGGTGCATCACCACGATCATCGCGTCCAGGGTCGGCCGCAGCTCACCGCCGACCTGCTCGGCCTCGTGGACGCTGCCGGTGTCCACGACCCGGGCCGGCAGCCCGGTGCGCCGGAGCAGCTCCAGTCCGAGGCCGCTGGACACGAACGTCCAGCGCACCCCGTCGCCGAGCCGCCGGTGGACCGCCTGGGCGACGGCGACGGCCTTGCTCGCCGGCCCGTACCCGAACGGCAGCGCGTACAGCCCGAGTCGCAGCGGCGTACCGCCCGGGCCGCTCATCCGATCGTCCCGGGCGTCCGGGCGGGCACCGGGGCGCCGACGCCGACCGGGTCGGGACCACCACCGAGGCTGCGCAGCAGCGCCCGGAGTGAGCGGTCGAGGCTGAACCGCTCGGCGACCCAGGCCCGGCTGCCCGCCGGCACCTCCGGCGCGTCCAACGCGTCCCGCACCGCTCCGGTCAGCGCGTCGAGGTCACCCACGGGCACCGCGACGGCCGCCGGCCCGACGGTCTCCGGCAGGCCCGCGTCGGCGTACACGACCGTCCGCGTGCCGCTGGCCTGCGCCTCGATGGAGACCATGCCGAACGGCTCGCCGACCGACGGCAGGACCACCGCCGAGGCCGCCGCGAACAGGCCGGCCACCTCGGCGGGGGACGACGGCGGCGGGACCAGTCGGACGCCGGGCAGCCGACGCAGCCGGTCCCGGAACCCGGCGGTCTCCGGGTCGAGCACGCCGGGGGTGACGTCGGTGACCCGCAGCTCCACCCCGAGACGACCGGCGACCGTCGCCGCGTCGGCCAGGCCCTTGTTCGCCACCAGTCGTCCCGCCCACACCACGTGCCGTCCCTTCTCGACGCGGGGCTGCCCGACGAACTCCGCCGCCACGAACGGGGTGACGACGTCCACCCCGGCGGCGACCTCGGCCTCGATCAGCCCGGCCAGCCACCGCGAGCAGGCCTGCCGCGACGGCGCACCGGCGATGGCCGCGCGCAGCGCCCCGGGGCCGGCGGCGGGCGGCCACACCCGGCCGGGCGTGAAGCACGGCGGGTTGTGCATCATCAGGCCGGCCTGGGGGAGGTACGGCAGCCAGTGCGCCTCCTGGTGCAGCGAGACGAGATCCATCCCGGCCACCACCTCGGCGGCCTCCGCCGGGCTGCCCACCGCGTGCCTGCGGACCCCGGCCAACCGGTGCGCGTGCGCGGCGAACGCCTCGTCGAGGTCGTCGGGCACCGTGTCGTAGACGGCGACGACGTGCACGTCGTAGCGCCCGTTGAGCGCCTGTGCCCAACCGGCCATGACGTTGGAGATGCCCCCCACCCGGAAGCCGGACGGGTAGTGGCCCATGCTGACGAACGCGATCGATCCGGTCGAAGCGTGCACCGGGTCCCCTCCCCGAGGGCTCAGTAGACCATCCCCATGGCGTCGCGGACCTCGGCCAGCGTGGCGTCGCCGACCTCGTTCGCCCGACGGTTGCCCTCGGCCAGGATCGACCGCAGGTAACCCTCGTCGGCGGCCAGCTCCGCGCGCCGGCTGCGGATCGGGGCGAGCCGTTCGTTGACCGCCTCGGTGACCACGGCCTTCAGCCCCGCGGCGCCGGCGCCGGCCAGTTCGTCGGCGATGGCCTCCGGCGACCGGCCGCTGCTGAGCGCGGCGAGCAACAGCAGGTTGGCCACCTCGGGACGACGTTGCGGCTCCCAGGTGATCGTCCGCTCACTGTCCGTGACGGCCCGGCGGATCAGCTTGGCCGTGACGTCGGCGCTCATCGCCAGTTCGATCGCGTTGCCCCGGGACTTGCTCATCTTCTGCCCGTCCACGCCGAGGATGCTCACCGCCTCGGAGAGCAGGGCGTCCGGGCGGGGGAACACGGCGTGCCGCTTGTCGGCCCGGCCGTAGATCTCGTCGAACCGGCGGGCCACCACCCGGGTCTGCTCGACGTGCGGCAACTGGTCCTTGCCCACCGGCACCAGGTTGGCCTTGCAGAACAGGATGTCGGCGGCCTGGTGCACCGGGTAGGTCAGCATCAGCCCGGACATGGGCCGGCCGTTCGTCGCCGCGAGCTCCGCCTTCACCGTGGGGTTGCGGCGCAGCTCGGCGTCGGTGACCAGGGCGAGGAACGGCAGCATCAACTGGTTGAGCGCCGGCACGGCGGAGTGGGTGAAGATGGTGCAGCGACGCGGGTCGAGCCCCACCGCCAGGTAGTCGGTGACCAGCGACAGGACCCGCTCCCCCACCGGGCCGACCGCGTCCCGGTCGGTGATGACCTGGTAGTCGGCGATGATGACGAACGTCTCCACCCCCGCGTCCTGCAACCGCACCCGGTTCTCGAGCGAGCCGAAGAGGTGACCGACGTGCAGCCGGCCGGTGGGCCGGTCGCCGGTCAGCACCCGGAATCGGGACGGGTCCTCGCGCAACTCCTGCTCGATCGCCAGCGACCGCTTACGGGCGGCCGCGAGGGAGGCGTTGTCCGGCCCGCCGTCGGCCGGATCGTCCGGACCCGCCGCGGCCGGTGGGTCCATCAGCGAGCTGTCCTGCGCAGCGTGCATGAAACGGCAAGCCTCTCTCGTCACCGACGGCCTGGGCGCGCCGTCCGTCCCTTTCGTACCGGGAATTGTAGGTGTTCAATCGACCGCCGGACCGGACGACCCGAGCGCCGCGAGGAAGTCCGCCCGGGTGTAGGCGCCGTGGCGAAGGGTGCGCCGGAGCAGTCCCCGCCGGACCAGACCCCGGTAGTCGGCGCTCAGGTCTCCGAAGCGCTCACTCCACCGCTGCCACAGGTAGGCGGCGGTGCGCAGGCCGTACCCCTGCATCTCCGGCGCGGCCTGGAGGAAGGCGGCGGCCTCCGGCTGCTCGAACAGCTCGGCCAGGTCCGCGCCGGTGATCCGGCCGGCCGCGAAGCGCCCGACGGCGTGCAGGTACCCGGCGCCGTCGGGGAACGGCATCTTGACCCGGTGCGCCAGGTGGGACGGGAGGAACTCCTCCGCGACCTCCCGGAGCGCGACCTTCTGCCGCACCGGCCGCACCGAACGGTCGATCTTGCGGGCCGGCGGCAGGGCCCGCGCGTGGGCGATCACCGCCGAGTCGAGGTACGGCACCCGCGCCTCGACGTGGTGCGCCATGGCGCAGCGGTCCAGCCGCAGGCACTCCCGCGCGCCCAGGTCCTGCTGCTCGAACCGCATCCACGGCTCGACCATGGCCGGTGGCAGGTCGGCGTAGAAGCCGTAGCCGCCGAACAGCTCGTCCGCGCCCTCGCCGGAGAGCAGCACCTTGACCCCGGCGGCGTGGGCGAGGCGGGCGGTGAGCCAGGTGCCGACGCCGCCGAGCACGGTGAAGACGTCCGGGCTGACCGTGTGCGTGACGACGGCGTCGAGCAGGTCGGGGATCTCCGTCTCGTCGAAGATCACCTCATGGTGGTCGGCGCCCAGGTATTCGGCCACCTCCCGCGCCGCGTCGAGGTCGGGGCTGCCCTCGATGCCGGCGGTGAAGGTGCTGACCCGGCCCGCCTCCCGGGCGGCGATCGCGGTCAGCAGCGAGCTGTCCAGGCCGCCGCTGAGCATGCAGCCCCACCGCACCTCGGTCGGGATCTGATCCCGTACGGCGGTCACCACCAGGTCCCGCAGCGTTCCCTCGCGCGGGCGGGGCTCGATGGCGACGACCTCCCCGCGCGACGACCACACGGTCCCCGGGGCCACCCGGCAGGCGAACGGTCGCAGCTCGGCCGGAATGGTCTCCGGGGTGCTGCTGACGAACGTGGACCCGCCCCCGCGCGCCACGTACAGCGGCTTGATCCCGATGCCGTCCACCGCCACCACCAGGACGTCCTGCTCCACGTCGTAGAGGCAGACCGCGTACATGCCCTCCAGGTGGTCGGCGAAGCGCAGCCCGTACTTCTCGTAGAGGACGCCCACGACGTGGCCGTCGTTGCCCGACGGCGGGCGCACGCCCAACTCGTCGAGGACCCGGCGATGGTTGTAGACGGCGCCGTTGAACGCCACCCAGGCCCGCCCGCCGGGCGAGCGCAGCGGCTGGTCCCCGTGCGCCACGTCGGTGATGGCGAGCCGGACCACCCCGAGGGTGAACCGCGGGTCGTCGAGCACCGCCGTCGCGTCCGGGCCGCGGTGGCGCATGCCGGCCAGGGCCGCCTCCACGGCGGCCCGGTCGGCGGGGAAGGCGGCAGCTATCCCGCACATGGGACCGTTCCCTCTCTCGTCTCCTCCGACCGGCGCCCCGACCCGCCGGTGATGGTCACGCCGGCCGCCGGCCGGCCGAGGTCGGCGACGAGGTGTCGCCGGCGGTGCAGGTAGTCGAGATACCCGTCCAGGGCCGGCCCCTCGAAGGTCGGGACGACCACCAGCCGGGGCGGCGTGGGCCGGTGGACCAGGTGCCGCCGCAGCTTCGCCGAGACGGCCGCCTCCAGGGCGGCCAGCTCGTCGTCGCCGGGATCCCGCTCCGGCACGCGCAGGAAGAGCACGTCGTAGAGGAGGCCGAAGCGGAGGCTGCCGGTCAGGCAGTCCTGGAGCGACCGCGTCTTCGGCTCCACGAACCCGCCCGGCAGCTCGGAGAGGAGCGCGGTGGTCACCCGGGCGTTGGTCGGCGTGCCCAGCATGGACAGCGCCGGCAGCACGTACGTGGTCAGCTCCTGGTCGAAGACCGTGCCACCGAGCTCCACGAACAGGTGGTCCGGACGACCCGCGTCGACCCAGGCCCGGTGCAGGGTGAGCAGGAAGAACCGGCTCAGGTGCGGCACGAAGCTGAGATGTTCCCAGTCGGTGCCGCCGAACTCGCGCAGGAACGAGAGCAGGACGTCGCCGCCGAGGATCTGGTTCGGCCAGCCCATCACGATGCCCGGCAGGAACCGCCGGTAGGTGGCCAGGTCGTCGTTCGGCGAGGGATGGTTGCCGCGCTCGTTGGTGTTGAGGATGCCGTCGAACTTGACCACCGTCGCCGGGCCGGGGGCGATCGCGGCCAGCCGCGCCACCAGTTGACCCTTGCCGATGTCCGAACGTGGGTGCCCCAGCAGGACGAACACCTGGCAGCCGGCGAAGTCGACGTGCCGGAACGCCTCGTCCAGGCGGTCGGTGACCGGGGTCGGTTCGCTCAACGGCCAGGTGCCGGTCATCGGTCGGTTCCTTCCTGGACGGTCCGGGTGTGCGTGTCGACCCAGCCGAGCGCGCGGGCGCGGGTCACGTCGTACCGCAGGTCGCGGGTGGCGCGGCGGACCCCGTAGCGGAGGTTGGGCCACCGGGCGGGCCGGCCCCGGGCCCGGGCGGCGGACCAGGTCAGCAGGCCCAGCGCCGCGTAGGCCGACCTCGGCACGGGCAGCACCCGCAGGCCGGGCGCGTGCCGGCGGCACCAGGCGCGGGCGAACGGCAGCGCCGGTGCCGGTCGGACCGGCGCGGCGTGGTACACCGCCGGGCGACCGTCCTCCACCGCCCGCCGGACCAGGTCGGCGACGTCCGCCGTGTGGACGAACGGCAGGTGGTTGCGGCCGGCGCCGACCAGCAGGCCGACCCGGCCGACGGTACGGACGACCGGCGGGGTGCGGTCGTCGAAGAGGATCCCCGGGCGCACCACCACCAGGTTCACGCCGAGCCGCTCCGACGACTCGCGCAGCCGGCGCTCCAGTTCGATCTTCATCGCCGGATACGGGTCCAGCACCTCGGCGGCGTCGGCCGGTGACCGCGTCTCGGGCACCGGATCCGTGCCGACGCCCGGGTCCAGCCCGTACACCATCACGCTGGACACCTGCACGAAGGTCCGGACCCCGTTCGCGCGTCCGTGCTCCATCAGCCGCAGCGCGGCGTCCAGGTTGTCCCGCCGGTAGTCGGCCGGCGGGTGCGGGGCGAACCGGAAGGCGCAGTGCACGACCGCGTCGACGTCCCGGGTGAGGTCCGCCGCCGTCGCCGGATCCACCGGCGTGCCCTGCCGCACCTCGATCCGCCGGCCCGGGACCGGCGCCACCGGACGCCGGTGCTTCAGGGCGCGGACGTCGTGTCCGGCGTCGGCCAGGGCCGCGACGCAGGCCCCACCCAGCCGGCCCCCGGCGCCGGTCACCAGGACGCGCATCAGCCGACCGCCACGCGGTCGCGGGCGAGGCGCAGCACGTGCCCGGCGGTCACCAGGTCGGCCCACGGGTCGCCGGTCGAGCTGAAGACGGTGGTGCGGGACGCCAGGTCGGCCGGGACGTCGGCGAGCAGCGTGCCGAGATCCATCGCGTCCCGGTGCGCCGGGCCCGCCTCGGCCAGGGCCAGGTCGAGATCCTCCACCAGGACCAGGTGCTCCCGCAGCAGGTCGGCGGCGATCTCCCGGCGGTCCGCCGCGTGCGCGCCCATGCAGTTGACGTGCACCGGCCCGGCCGGCAGCCGGTTGACCAGCGGCTCGGCCGAGCCGGTCGCGGTGCAGATCACGTCGCGCCCGACGAGCACGTCGTCCGGCCCCTCGGCGACCTCGACCGGGCACTCCGGGCCGACCAGGCCGACCGCCCACCTGGCGAACGCCTCGGCGTTCTCCACGCGGCGGCTGGCGACCCGGACCGACGCGATCGGCCGTACCGCGATCGTCCCCCGCAGTTGCTGCCGGGCCAGCACCCCGCTGCCGATCAGGCCGACGTGCAGCGGCCGGGAGGGGGTGCAGACGTCGGTCACCAGCGCGGTGACCGCGGCGCACCGCAGGTCGGTCACGGCCGCACCGTCCAGCACCGCCAGCGGTCGCCCGGTCCGGGTCGACATCACCACCGAGAGCGCGTGGATCGCGGGCTCCCCCGCCGGCCGGTCCGGCACCAGCGCGGCCAGCTTCGTGACGAAGAGACCGTCCCGGGCACTGACCGAGGGCATGACGCCGAACATCGCCGGCGGGTCCGCGGTGGTCACCGTGGTCCGCAGTGGCGTACGGGCGGCGGCGCGCCGACCCTCGGCGTACCCCTGGCGCAGCTCCTCGACCAGCGCGGGCAGGTCGGCCGCGGCGGTGACCGCGCGGCGGTCGAGCACCAGCGGGACGAGACCGGTCTCTTCGCTCACGCCGCGCCGCTCCCGTCGGCGCACGGGATCAGCGCGCTACGGGTGAAGGTCATGACCGGGGTGCCGTCGGACTTGAGCCCGCGGGTCCGGAACGTCACGACACCGGCGCCGGGGCGGGACCGGGAGAGGCGCTTGGCCACCACCTCGGACTCGGCGGTGAGGGTGTCGCCGACGAAGACCGGCGTGGTCAGGCGGATCTCCTCCCAGCCGAGGTTGGCCACCGCCCGCGCGCTGGTGCCGTTGGTGCTCATCCCGCCGACGATGGCGAGCGTCACCAGGCTCGACACGACGGGCCGGCCGAACTCGGTCTGCTCGGCGTAGGCGGCGTCGATGTGCAGGGGGTGGGCGTTGAGGCTGAGCAGCGACATCCAGATGTTGTCGGCGTCGGTGACGGTCCGGCCGGGTCGGTGCTCGATGACGTCACCGACGTCGAACTCGTCGTAGTAGAGGCCGCGGGACTCGCGGTACCGGCCCGGCGAGACCTCGGTGAAGGCGCGCGGCGGCCTCACCGCGACCGCCCCGCCCGCGCGAGCGTGCTCTCGGCCTGCCGCAGGAAGGGCGGCCCGAGCATCCGGCCGTCCATGGTGATGATGCTCGCGCCGGTGCGGCGGAACTCCCCCACGATCCGGTCGGCCCGGTGGACGTCGGCCGCGCTGGGCGTGAACACCTCGTTGATGGCGTCGACCTGGCCGGGGTGCACGGCCACCTTGCCGGTGTAGCCGAGGCCGGCGGCGCGACGGGCGTCGGACTCGAGCGCGGCGGCGTCGTCGAGGTCGAAGGTCGGCCCGTCCACCGCCTCGATCCCCGCCGAGCGTGCGGCCAGCGCGACCCGGGACCGGGCCATCAACAGGGGCTCCCACTCCATGGCGGTGCCGGTGTCGGCGCAGAAGTCGGCCGCGCCGAAGGTCAACGCCACGAGGCGGGGACGGGACCGGGCGACGGCCATCGCGTTCTCCAGCCCGGCCGCGGTCTCCAGGATCGCCCACAGCACGGTGTCGATCCCCGCGCCGGCCAGGACCTCGTCGACGAGTTCGACGTCGTGCGGCGACTCCACCTTCGGCAGCACGATCATGTCCGGGGCGGTCCGGGCGTCGAGCACCATGTGCAGGTCGCGCACACCCTCCGGGGATCGGACCGGGTTGACCCGCAGGCTGTATCCGTCCGGCACCTCCGCCGGGTCGAGCAGGCCCACCGCCTGCCGCGCGCCGTGCTTGGCCTCCGCCGGCACGGAGTCCTCCAGGTCGAGCAGGTTGATGTCGGCGGCTCCCGCGGCGCTGCCGAGGAACCGTTCCATCCGGGTGGCCGGCGTGACGAGCAGGCAGCGACAGATCCCGCGGGACCGGCTGCGGGGCACGCCCTCGACAAGGGTCATCTCGGGTCCCCGGCGGCCACCGCGCCGTCCGCCCCCACCAGGTGGGGCACCACCCAGTCGACGAGCAGGTCGACGAAGCGGCGCAGGTCGTCCTCGCCGAGGTTGGCCCGCATCATGACGCGGAGTCCCTCGCGGCCCCGGGAGGTCACCGGGAAGTAGACCGGCGCGCAGTAGAAGCCCTCGGCCAGCAGCCGGCGGGACAGGTCCACGGCCAGGTCGCGGTCGCCCACCGGGAGCGCCCGCACCGGCAGGATGCTGCCGGCGGACTCGCTGGGCACCCGTGAGTCGAAGTAGTCGAGGTTGGCGCGCAGCCGGGTCTGCAGGACGTTCAGCTCCGGGCCGGCGTGCAGCCGGGCGGCGGCCAGGACGCTGCCCATGTTGGCGACGCTCGGGGACTGCGACCAACACATCGGCCCGGCGAACGTGTTGACCAGGGCCGGGTCGACGGAGTCGGGAAGCATCACCACGCCGCCGGAACACCCGAAGCCCTTCTCCAGCGATCCGGTGATGAGGGTCAGGTCGTTGAGCCGGTCCACCGCCGATCGGATGTAGCCCTCTCCCCGGTCACCCATGACGGAAATGGCGTGCGAATCGTCCATCCACAGAAAGAGGCCGTACCGGTCCTGGAGCTGCAACAGGCCGTCGAGATCCGCCAGGCCGCCCATGGAATAGGCGCCGTCGGCGACGTAGGCCACCCGTCCGTACTTCTTGCACGCGTCCTCGACGAAGTCGATGTCGTTGTGCGGGGCCACCAGCACGGGCGCCTCGTCGGCGCAGATCGGCTTCACGTAGTCCATGCAGAAGTGGCTGCGCTTGTCGAACACGGTGACCCGGGGGCGGCCGTCGACGAGATGCCCCGAGGACACCAACGGGAGCAGTCCGGCGGTCGCCACGCTGCACGAGAGCGCCAGCAGGCACTGCGCCCGCCAGATCTCGGAGAGCTGGTCCTGGGCCTGCCGCAGCACCGAGGGACGCATCCGGGTGGGCGTGATGCCCAGGCCGACGCACCCCTGTGCGGTCAGGGCGTCGATCGCCCCCTGCACCACCGCGGGGTGCGTGTTCAGCCCGAGGTAGGAGTAGGAGCTGAGGTTGCGGAACGAGCGGCCCGTCTCCGGGTCGTGCAGGGTGCCGTCGGGCCGGCAGTCGAGGTGCAGGTTGATCAGACCCCCACTCTCCGCCTCGCGCCAGTTGCCCTGCGACAAACGCATCATCTTCGCGGTGTCGCGGAAACGGTGGGGACCTTCCGGACCGGCCGTGCCGGAATCGTCTGGCACCGTTTTCGCGGCGGGCTCCGCGACCGACGGACCGCTCATACTCCCACTCCTTCAGGGGTTGCCGCGTACGAAAACAGGGGTCGCGACGCACGCGATAAGGGTCGGATATAGGGGTGCGAATTCAACAGTGCCGTCACCACCGTGGGAGGCACTCGGGATGCAATTATCATAAAGCCGGTGCCAGCGTATACGGAATTGAATTGCGCGCAAGCATTGACTTGCGACAGTAGATCGGATAAGAGATGACGAATCACCGGGGTGACCCGCCGCCGGTCGCCGGCCCACCGCGCCGCTGCGACAACACGAGCGTCGGCGTGCTCATCGCCGATCCGGCCGGGCGGCTGTTGCTGCTGCGCCGGGCCACCCCGCCGGTGGGAGTGGCCCCGGTCGCCGGTCACGTGGACGACCACGGCACCCCGGCCGACGCGGCCCGCCAGGAGGTCGCCGAGGAGGTGGGCCTGACCGTCCGGACGCTGGACCTCGTGGCGGAGGGTTGGCGGCCCAACGCCTGCCGCCGACCGGCCGGCCCGCGGGGCACGGGCCACCACTGGTTCCTCTACCGGGCGGTGGTCGCCGGAACCGTCCGGCCGGATCCGGCGGCGGCCCGCGAGGTCCGGTGGCACACCCCGGACGAGGTACAGGACCTCGTCCGGCGCACGGTGGCGTACGCGAGCGGACACGTCACCGCGGAACTGTTCGCCGACGCGCCGGGCATCGAGCCGGTGTGGGTGCGGTTCCTCCACGACCTGGCGCTGGCGGACGCGCCCGCCGGGGATCTCGCCGCGGTGGACGCGCTCGCCCGTGGACGGGGTCCCGACCGGACGGCGTGACGATCGCCGCCAGGGCGGGCCGCTGGTACGTTTCGGGTACTGCCGACGTCCATGCCCGAGCGGAGGTCCCGGGTGAGCAGCACCGGACCCGACGACGCCCGGTGGCCGGACGTCCTCGACACCACCGGCGGGGACGCGGGCAGGGTGATCACGGAGCGTGACTGGACGGGGACCCCGCTCGGCCCGATCGCCGGGTGGCCGCAGAGCCTGCGCACCGCGCTGGCACTCTGCCTGCACCTTCCCGGCCCGGCCGTGCTCTGGTGGGGCGACACTCCGCTGCCCAACGACGCGTACCGGCGGTTGCTCGGTCCGGGCGCCGCGCCCGGCGGGCCGGTCGACGAGGTGTGGCCGGGCGACGCGGACGCGCTCGCTCTCCTGCTCGCCGGCGTGCGCGCCGGCGAGGGCGCGGCCGAGAGCCGGGACGTGCCGGTGCGGCACGCGCACGACGGCGGGGCGGACCGCTGGTTCACCTTCGCCCACACGCCGGTGACGGACGAGTCGGGCCGGCCGGCGGGCGCCCTCACCGTCGGCACCGAGTGCGCCGCCCCGCGCTCCGCCGACCCCGCCGAACCGGACGCCGACCCCACCGGACTCGACGCCGCCCGCGCCGAGCTGGCGGCCGCCCGCGCCGAGCTGCGGCTGTTCCGCGTCCGGTCGGAGCAGGCGCTGCGGCGGGCCGAGGCGCTCGCCCGGCTGGCCGGCGCGCTCAGCTCGGCCCGGGGCCGGGACGCCATCGTCGAGGTGGTGACCACGGTGGCCCCGGCCGTGGTGGACGCCACCACGCTGCGGGTGGCGATCGCCCTGCCCGGCCGTACCGTGCTCGACGTGGCCGGCGCCGGCGCCTCGCCCGAGCGGCTGCCGGTCGACGCCGACGTCCCGCTGGCCCGGGCGGTACGCGACAACGCGGCGCTGCCGCTGGGCGACGGCCGGGCCACCGGGGTCTGCCTGCCGCTGCGGGACGGCGACGGCGGCGCGCTCGGCGTGCTGGAGGTGCGCTGGGCCGACCCGGTCGCCGACGACGAGGCGCTGCACAGTCTCCTCGACGCGGTGGCCGCGCTGTGCAGTCAGGCGCTGCAACGGGCCGAGCTGACCGGGTCGGCGCAGGCGATGGCCGGGTTCGCGGCCCGGTTGAGCATGACCCGGTCCACCGCCGAGGCGATCGAGGTGATCCTGGACGCCGCCACCACCGCGTTCGGCGCGGAGCTGCCCGGCCTGGCCATGCGGGACGAGGGCCGCCGGGTCCGGCTCTGGTACCACGACGACGTGCCGGGCGAGCTGGCCGCCACGTTCCGCGACCTGACCGTCGACGACCCGCGCCCGATCGTCCGCGCGCTGCACCACGGGGAACGCATCGTGCTGCGCGACCGCGCCGACTTCGCCACCCGGTTCCCCGGCCTGCCCGACCCGGTCGGCCGGCACGGCATGGTGACCACCGTGGCGCTGCCGCTGTTCGGCGCCGAACGCCGCCCGATCGCCGCGCTGGGCTTCGGCTGGCGACGGGAGCGCCCGCTGCGGGACAGCGACCTGGCGCTGCTGGACACTGTCGCCGACCTGTGCGAGCAGACGCTGGAGCGGGTCCGGTTGGCCGCCGCCGAGCACAACCTGGTGACCCGGCTGGCCGGCCGGCTGCGCAGTTCGGAGCTGGCCGTCCCGAAGAACCTGGAGATCGCCACCCGCTACCGGCCGGCGATGAGCGGCCTGCACCTGGGCGGCGACTGGTACGACCTGGTCCGCCAGGACGGCGACCGGCTGGCCGTGGTCGTCGGCGACGTGGTCGGCCACCAGGTCGAGGCCGCCGCCGACATGGCCCAGCTACGCACCGTGCTGAACACGCTGATCCGGTTGGGCGTGCCGCTGGAGGAGGTGTTCCTCCGGCTCACCGAGTTGCTCGGCGTCGGGTTCCTGGGCACCTGTCTGGTCGTGGTGGTCGATCCGGCGGACCGCGTGGCGCACGTGGCCCGGGCCGGGCACCCGCATCCGGTGGTGCTGCCGGCCGGGCAGCCGCCGCGCACCGTGCAGACCGCCAACGCGATGCCGCTGGGCATGGTCGACCGGCCGATGACCGTCACCACCGCCGCGTTCCGCCCCGGGGACGTGCTGGTCGCGTACACCGACGGGCTGGTGGAGCGGCGCGGCCAGCCGTACGACGAGGGCATCGCGGCGCTGCACCGGTCGTTGGTCGCGGTGCGGGACGAGCCGGTCGAGGCGATCGCCGACGCGCTCCTGCGCGACCTGGCCGGCTCGGAGGACGACCAGGCGCTGGTGGTGCTGCGGCACCTCGGCTGAGCAGGCTTCGGCGGCCCGGTTCGGGGAATGATCCTCGGGTCGGCGGACCACCCACCTCAGGAGGACCATGATGACCACCAGCAACCAGCCCGCCAAGGCGTCGGGCAGCTACCGGATCGGCGGTGACCTGCGGGTCGACCGTCTCGGCTACGGGGCGATGCAGCTCACCGGCCCGGGCGTCTGGGGCGACCCGAAGGACCCGGCGGAGGCGGTGCGGGTGCTGCGCCGCGCGTACGAGCTGGGGGTCACGTTCATCGACACTGCCGACTCGTACGGGCCGTTCGTGAGCGAGCTGCTGATCCGGGAGGCGCTGCACCCGTACGCCGACGACCTGGTGATCGCCACCAAGGCCGGGCTGACCCGGTCCGGCCCGGGCGACTGGCGGCCGGTGGGGCGCCCGGAGTACCTGCGCCAGCAGTGCGAGCTGAGCCTGCGCCACCTGGGCCTGGAGTCGATCCCGCTCTACCAGCTGCACCGGATCGACGCGCAGGTGCCGCTGGAGGACCAGCTCGGTGAGCTGGCGCTGCTCAAGCAGGAGGGCAAGATCCGGCACATCGGGCTCTCCGAGGTGACGGTGGACCAGATCGAGGCGGCGCGGGCGATCACCCCGGTCGTGTCCGTGCAGAACCTCTACAACCTGGCCGACCGCAGCGCCGAGGACGTGCTGACCCACTGCGAGCGCAACGACCTGGCGTTCATCCCCTGGTTCCCGATCGCCACCGGCAACCTGGCCCGGCCGGGCGGTCCGCTGGACGCGATCTCGACCGGGCACGGCGCCAGCCCCGCGCAGCTCGCCCTGGCGTGGCTGTTGCGCCGGTCGCCGGTGATGCTGCCGATCCCGGGTACGTCGTCGGTGGCGCACCTGGAGGAGAACATCGCGGCGGCCGAGGTGGAGCTGACCGACGACGAGTACGAGGCGCTGGCGAAGGCGGCCTGAAACCCGACACTTGCCAACGGTGATCGAGAAACTACTGTCAGAAGGATTCTCGCGATGGGGGTCCGCTCAGTGGTGGAATTCGATTACGTCGTGGTCGGCGCCGGCGCGGCCGGGTGCGTGCTGGCCGACCGGCTGACCGAGGACCCGGGCACCCGGGTGCTGCTGGTCGAGGCGGGTGGCTGGGACCGTAGCCCGTTCGTGCGGGTGCCGAAGGCGTTCTCCCGGCTGATGGACGACCCGCGTACCGCCTGGCACTATCCGGCGGCCACCGGGCCGGGCCGGCGGGAGACGTGGCAGCGCGGCCGGATGATCGGCGGCTCGACGTCGGTCAACGGCATGATCTGGAGCCGCGGCGCGGCCCGGGACTGGGACACGCTGGCGCCGCTGGGCTGGGGCTGGTCGACGATGCGGCAGGTGTTCCAGCGGCTGGAGGACCATCCGCTGGGGCCGGCGCCGCACCGGGGCGTCGGTGGGCCGGTGCGGCTCTCCGTCGCCACCGGTACCGACCCGCTCGCCGAGGAGATGGTGGCGACCGGCGTCGAGCTGGGCTGGCGTCGGGTGGACGATCTCGACGCCGACGACGACGAGCGGATCGGCTACCCGACCGCGACCATCCACGGTGGCCGTCGGGTCAGCGCCGCCGACGCGTTCCTGCACCCGGCGCGGCGCCGCCCCAACCTGACCGTCGTGGTCGACGCCGTGGTGCTGCGCGTGCTGGTCGAGGGCGGCCGGGCGGTCGGCGTACGGGTGGCGCACCGGGGCCGGGAGGTCGAGCACCGGGCGGCCGGTGAGGTGATCCTCGCCGCCGGCGCGCTGGCCACCCCGGCGCTGTTGCAGGTCTCCGGCATCGGGCCGGCCGACACGCTGCGCGCCGCCGGCGTGCCGGTGCTGCTCGACCGTCCCCGGGTGGGCGCCGGCCTGCGGGAGCACCGGTCGATCGCGTTGCAGTACCGGCTCGCCGAGCCGGGCGGCTACAACGCCCGGCTCGCGAGCCCGCTCGGGCAGGCCGGCGCCACGCTGCGCTGGCTGCTCACCCGGGGCGGGCCGCTGGCGCTGCCGGTGCTCGACGTCGCGGCGCACGTGAAGTCCCGGCCCGATCTGGACCGGCCGGACGGCCACCTGCTGATGGCGCCGTTCTCGGCCGCACCGCCCCGCCCCGGCCGGGCGCTGGAGCTGGAGCGGGAGCCGGGCGTGATGTGCCTGGGCACGGTGACCCGGCCGGACAGCGAGGGCAGCCTCACCGTCACCGACGCCGATCCGCGTGTCCCGCCGGCGATCGTGGCGAACTACCTGACCACCGACCAGGACCGACGGACGGCGGTGGACCTGTTCCGCCGGATGCGGGAGTTCTTCGCTTCCGGGCCGATCGCCAAACGGCTCCAGGTCGAGACCGTGCCCGGCCTGACGACGCGGACCGACGAGGAGATCGTCGAGGCGGCGGTGGCGCACGGCTACTGCGGCTATCACGCGGTCGGCACCTGCGCCATGGGCGCGGACGACGATCACGTGGTCGACCCCGAGCTGCGGGTACGCGGCGTCGACGGGCTGCGGGTGGTGGACGCGTCGGTGCTGCCGGCGATGGTGGCGGGCTGGACCAGCGCGCCGGTGACGGCGCTGGCCTGGCGGGCCGCCGACCTGATCCGGGGGTGAGCGCGGTCGGGCCGGGCCCACCCGGGGGCGGGCCCGGGCCGGCTCAGACCGCGAAACAGTTGGGCCGGATCGCGACGCCGGCCAACGCCTGCCGCACCGCCGTGTAGGTGGTGCCGTCGAGCACCAGACCGAGGTGGCCGACCACCCGCAGCGGGCACCACGCCTGCACCAGCACGTTCGTCGCGCCGTCGGCGACCACCGCGTTGTCGACCGGACGCACCAGCTCGTCCTGCCAGGTGCGCAGCGTGGTCCAGCGGACCGGTCCCGGGGTGTCGTCGCCGGCGTTGAGGTCGGCCAGGAAGCTCGACCCGATGGTCATCTGCTGGCAGGCCACGATGCCGGCGCAACTGCCCAGGCCGACGACGGCGAGGATGTTGGCGACGTACGTGCCGTACTGCGGGCTGCCGAGGCTGACGTACTGGTCGACCGCGGCGGCGCCGCCGAGGAACTTCACGTACCAGCGGCTCACCAGCCCGCCCTCGGAGTGGGTGACCAGGTCCACCCGGCTCGCGCCGGTGGCGGCGCGGACCTGGTCCACGTAGGACGACAGGGCCCGGGCGGACTCGCGGATGTCGCCGAAGCCGAGGTTCGGTAGCTGGTAGATGGAGACCCGGTAGCCGTCGGCGCGCAGCCGGGCGGCGATCGGCTCGTACGCGATGGAGACGCCGATCAGGCCGCCGACCACGATCACCGGGTCGGCCGCCGCGGCGGCGGCCCGCTCGGCGGCGGTGACCGTGCTGGCTGGAGCGGCGGCGGCTTCGGTGGCCGGGCTCGGCGCGGCGGGTGGCGCGGCGGCGTGGGCGGCGGTGGCCGGGACGAGCAGCGCGGTGGCGGTGACGGTGGCGGCCAGGATCGTTCGGAGCAGCATGGGCTGCACCTCCGATGGGAGGGGCACCCGGCGGGAACCGGGCGGGGCGGGTGGGGTCCGATCGATCGTGGGAACGATGATGCGTGTCTGATTTCACACACGTCAATGAAAAGTTACGCGCCGGTAACCAGTTGTTCCACCTGGCGCACGAACCGGCATTCGGGACAGGGCCGGCGCCCCCCACCGACCGGGGCCGCGATGGCATGCTGGGCGCCGTGCCCACCCCACCACCGCCACCGGAGAAGCCACTGCGGGTGATGCCCTGGTGGTCGGCGCTGCTCGGGCTGTTGCTGGCCGTGCTGCTCGGCTGGCTGGTGCTGGACTGGCTGCTCGCCGAGGCCGACCGGGCCGGCCAACCCGACACCCGGGCCACGCTGCGCGTCGACGCCATCCGCACCGGCCTCACCGTGGTCGCCGGCACCGGCGGCGGGGTGGCGCTGCTGTTCGCCGCCCGTCGACAGTGGATCAGCGAACGCGGCCAGCGGCACCAGGAGGCGGTCGCCGCCCGCGACCAGACGCACCGCGACCGGGTGCAGGCGCACGCCGAAGTGGTCGCCGAGACCGCCGCCCGCCACCAGGACCGGCAGGCCGCCGCCGCCGAGCACGACGCCGCCGAACGGCGGCTCACCGAGCTGTACGTCCGGGCCATCGAGCTGATCGGCAGCGACCACCCGGCGGTCCGCCTCGGCGGCCTGCACGCCCTGGAACGGCTCGGTCAGGACAACCCGGCGCAGCGCCCGACAACCGTGGCGGTGATCTGCGCGTACCTGCGGATGCCGGCGCCCGACGACAGGCGCGAGACCGAGGTGCGGCGCACCGCGCAACGGATGCTGACCCGGCACCTGCGCGCGGACCAGGACGGCTGGTGGCCGGGCATCGCGCTGGACCTGACCGGCGCCCGGCTGGACAACTTCGACGCCGCCGGCTGCACGCTCGTGGACCTCGACCTCACCGGCGCGGTCTGCACCGGCACCACCAGCTTCGCCGGCGCGGTCACCCACGGCCGGCTGCGGCTGACCGCCGAGTT
This sequence comes from Micromonospora sp. AKA38, assembly GCF_027925725.1. NCBI lineage: Bacteria > Bacillati > Actinomycetota > Actinomycetes > Micromonosporales > Micromonosporaceae > Micromonospora > Micromonospora sp. AKA38. Next base: position 133,975 of record NZ_BNEI01000003.1, read on the forward strand.
CGCCGACGTCGTCCTCGACGACCTCACCGGCGACGCCGAGATCGTCCTCGACGACGCCCGCCTCACCGGTCGGGTGAGCTTCGACCGGGCCGACCTCGGCGGCGAGCTGTCCTGCCGGGGCGCGAGCCTCGGACCGGTCTCGTTCCGGGACGCCACGGTGCGGCAGCCGATCAGCTTCGACCGGGCCAGGTTCACCGACAGCGCCAGCTTCCGGGAAACGGTCTTCCTCGGCGGGGTGTCCATGGAGCACACCACATTCGTCGGGTACGCCGGCTTCCACCGGGCGCGCTTCGCCGACATGGCGTTGTTCCGCTGGACCGAGTTCGGCGCGGAGGCGTGGTTCGAGGGGGCCCGTTTCGAGGGCGCGGCCAACTTCGGCCGGGCCGTGTTCCACGGGCGGGCCCGCTTCGAGGGCGCGACACTGGCCCGCCGGGCACTGGTCGACCAGGCCCGCGCCTCGACCTCGGTCAGCCACGTCTGGCCGCCCGACACCGCCGTCACCCGCCGCGACGACGACTGGCTGCTGCTGACCGACCCGTGACGCCCGCCCCGGCCGGTCAGTTTCCCAGCGCCTGGACCTTCGCGATGGTCTCCTGGACGTGCTGGCGGGCCGGCTCGCCGCCCTGCGCGGCCTGGGCGAGCGCCTGCCGGTAGGCGTCGATCACCCCGATCAGCGGCCCGGCCGTCGCGCCTTCGAGCGCGCCGGCCACCAGCGCCCGCGCCTCGGCCGCGTCCTGCGCGGCAGCGGCCGTACGGGCCTTCGCCTCGTCCAGCTTCCGTGCCGCCGCCGCCAGCCTGGCAATCACTTCCGCCGCACTCACAAGCCCTCCCCTCCCCACCCCACCCGTCCCACCAACCCTACCGCCCCACCCACCTCCGCGATCTTGCACTTGCCGCCCCGACAAAAGCCGCACAAGCCGCATCACCCGGGCCGCAACTGCAAGATCGCGGGCCAGGCCGGGCCGGGCGGGTCAGCGGAGGAGGCGGAAGAGGATCAGGTAGAGGCAGAACAGGGACGGGGAGACCAGGGCGCAGATCACGAAGCCCATCGGCACGTACCGGCCGGCCGGGGTCTCGGGGTCGGGCAGCGCGGGGCGGCCCCAGCGGGCCAGCACGACCTGACCGGCCACGAACGACAGCAACGGGACGCCGGCGCAGGACAGCGCCGCCACCAGGTCCATCCCGGACACCGGCAACGGCGAGCCGAGCAGCGCGATCAGCATGAGCACCGAGCCGGCAAGCGCGCACCCGGCGTACACCGCGACCGCCCGAGCCGGCGCGGACCAGGTGGGCAGCAGCACCGGCCGCCGCGCCAACGCCTCCGCCTCCTGCCCGAGCCGGTCCGCCTCGTCGGCCAGCCGCCCGGCCGCCGCCAGCTCCGCCGCCGGATCGCCGGGCGGCACGCTCCCCGGCCCGGCGGGGTCACCGGCCGCGTCCGGAACCGACCCCATCGGTACGCCGACCGCCTGCCCGAGCCGGTCCAGGCGCTCCCCCTGCGCGGCCAGCCGCCGCCCGACCTCGTCCACTCCGGACTGGAGGCCACGCCGGCGCTCCGCCTCGGCGGCGATGGCCCGCTCCCCGCCCCGCTGCCGGGTGGACAGCTCCCGGATCAGGGCCGCGTACTCGTCGAATCCACTCATGGGTTGTCGCTCTCGGGGGCGAACGGCACGATCAGGGCGGTCCGGTGCTCGTGCCGGTCGACCAGCAGAGCGCGGCCGTCGCGCGGCTGGTAGGCGAGGTCGTGCACGCCGAGGTGCAGACCGAGGTCGGCGGCCGGCACGTTCAACGCGACAAGCCCGGTCACGTCGTCGCGGTGCCCGCTGCCGCCGAGGTCGTCGGCGAGCCGGCGCAGCCCCCGCCACCAGCCGAGCACGTGCACGCCGCGCGCCGGACCGTGCCGCAGCACCGCGCGCAGGTCGTCGTGCCCGGAGCGGAACGTGCCCGGGTCGGTGGCGGCCAGCGTGCCGGCGGCGGCGTCCATCCCGAACACCGTCAGGTAGGTGCGCGCCGGCCCGGAGGCGTCGCCGGCCAACTCGGCGAGGAGCGCGCGCAGCGCGTCGGCGTCCAGCCGGCGGACCGGGTGACCGGCGGCGGCCAGCGTCATCGCCAGGTCGTCGGCGAGGTCGGTGGTGCCCGGCGCCAACGGCGCGAACAGGAACCGGGCGGTGCCCGGCGCGTGCTGCCGGGCCAGCGCCAGGACAGCCGAGCGGAGCACCTCCGCGCCGGTCGCGGCGGTGCCCACCACGGCCAGGTGCCGGCCCGGGCTCGCGTCGAGCGCGAAGCCGGCCGGGCTGCCGGCGACATCCACCACGCGGCCGAGGAGCGCGTACGGCGGGTCGGCGCCGGGTGTCAGCGCCGCCCACGCCGGATCGTCGGTGAGCCGGGGCGTCTCGTGGCCGCGGAACACCGCCGGCGGCGGGGCGCCCTCCGGGCGGGCCGCGTGCAGCTCGTGGCGCAGCGCCGCGAGGTCGGCCGCGGCGGCGTGCGCGTCCGGGAAGTCCACCTCGGTGTCCGCACCGGGCGCGCCGGCGGCGGTGTTCACCACGGCGGCGCCGACCGTGAGCCCCCGCGCGGCGTCGTTGCGCGGGTCCAGCACAGCGTCCCCACCGGGCAACGCGATGCGCAGCGGGAACTGGCCGAAAATGGCCTCGGCCCGGCCGTACAGGGCCTCGATGCCGGTGGTGCTCTGGCTGGCCAGCACCAGGTGCAGGCCGTACGAGCGGCCCTTGCGGGCCAGCTCCTCGATCAGGTCGACGGCCTGCCGGGCCAACGCGTCGTTGCCGGCGAACAGCACGTGGAACTCGTCCACGACGGTGACGATCCGGGGCGGGCGGGCGTTCGGCGGCAGGTCGGCGAGGCGACTGACACCGTGCCGCTTCAGCAGCTCGGCGCGCCGGGTCAGCTCGGCGCGCAGCTCCCGGAGCACGGCCACGCCGTACTCCCGGTCGGACTCGATGCCGACCGCGCGGGCGTGCGGCAGCCAGGACGGGTCGCGCGGCGTCGGCACGAACTCGGTGAAGCTGACACCCTCCTTGAAGTCGAGCAGCATCAGCCGCAGCTCGGCCGGGGAGTAGCGGGCGGCCAGCCCGTAGAGCACGTCGAGCAGCAGCACCGTCTTGCCGGCGCCGGTACGCCCACCGACCAGCCAGTGCGGCGTGGCGTCGTCGAACGCGACGGTCAGCGGCTTCCTCCCGGCGCGGCCGAGCACCGTGCGCAGGCCGGCGCCGGCCGACTCGGTCCACCGCCGCGCCGGGAGCAGGTCGGCGAACGTGACGGCGGAGCTGTCGTCGGCGGCCTCGGCGAGCCGGCGGGCCAACGCGGTCACCACCGCGTGCGACGGGTCGTTGTCGAGCACCACCGGCGCGGCCAGCCCGCTGCCGTCGACGCTGAACGGGCGGCCCGGCGGGTCACCGACGAGCGTGTAGCGCTCGGTGACCCGGAGCTGGGTGGTGGCCCCCAGCGGCGGCACGGACGCGCCCGGACCGGCCGAGGCGTAGCCGGCCAGCAGCACGCAGACCGCCGCGGCCGGGCCGGCGTGGGTGAGCGCGGCCAGCCGGGCCAGCTCCCGGGCCGGCAGCGTCGACGCGGCGACCACCACGAGCAGCTCCCGGTCCTCCGGGTCGGCCCGTTGGGCGGTACGCGCGTGTCGTTCCGCGGCGTCCAGCAACGCGGCAGTCTCCGCCTCGGTGGTCGCCGCCGCGCCGAGCACCCCGGCGTCGTGCAGCGGGCGCAGCGGCAGGAACGCCGCCCCGAACGCGGCCTGGTCGATGCCGGCCACCCGGACCGCGCCGGCCGGGGCGGCGGTGAGCAGCCGGACCACCACGGCGCGCAGCAGCTCGCCGACGCGCGGGTCCCGGGCGTCCACGTCGACCGCCAGGTGGGCGCCCGCCCCCACCGGCACCAGCACCGGGAACACGCCGTCGACGGTGGTCGCCTCGCCGAGGCGTACCGGCACGGGGTGGGTCGCGACGCGGGCGGTGCCGGGCACCGCGGCGGCCAGCTCCCCACCCAGGCGGGCCAGTCGGGCGACCAGCTCGGGGCTGCCGACCGGGGCCGGCCCGGCCGCCCCCAGCAGCCGCCCGGCGGCGGCCCAGTGGCGCCGCGCCGCCCGGTGCCGCTCGACCGCCTGCCGGTACGCCGCCGCGAACCTGTTCACCGTCCGCCCTCCGACGCCGTCTGCGATCGAGGGAACCCTAACGGACGCCCGCCATCGGAGCACGGGGCGCTCGGCACCCGGGATTCGTCCACTGTTCACCCCACCGCCGACAGTCCCGCCGCCCGCCGTTCCCGCGGCCCGACTTGCCTGCCAGTGCAACCTCGACTGCACAGGAAGGCGACGACGTGACCTCCAACTCACCCCTCTCCCGGCGGTCGCTGCTGGGCGGCGCGGCCGGCGGCCTCGGCATCGTGGTGGCCGGCAACCTGGACGCCATCGCCGGGCCGGCGGCGGCCCGCGCCGCGTGCCGGCCCGCGGTCGGCTACGGCGACCTGGTGCCGGACCCGGCCGGCCTGCTGGCGCTGCCGCCCGGCTTCTCGTACACCGTCGTCGCCCAGGCCGGCGCGACGCTGCTGGAATCGGGGCAGCCGACCCCGAGCGACGCCGACGGCACCGGCTGCTTCCGCGGCCCGCGCGGCTCGGTGCTGGTCAACAACCACGAGATCGGCGGCAGCGAGCCCTACCCGGTGCCGGCGCTGCCCGGCCTCACCTACGACCCGGGCGCACGCGGCGGCACCACCACCATCGAGGTGGACAAGCACGGCCGGCGGCTGCGCGAATACGTCAGCGTGGCCGGCACGCACAACAACTGCGCCGGCGGCATCACGCCGTGGGGCACGTGGCTGACCTGCGAGGAGACCGAGCAGCGGGCCGGCGGTCAGTTCCTCAAGGACCACGGGTACGTCTTCGAGGTCGACCCGCACGACCGGTCCGCCAACACGGACCCGGTGGCGCTGACGTTCCTCGGCCGCTACTCCCACGAGGCGGTGGCGGTCGACCCGTACACCCACTCGATCTACCTGACCGAGGACGCCAGCGGCCCGAACGGGCTCTACTTCCGGTGGACGCCGCCGCCCGGCTTCCGGGCCGGCAAGGGCGCGCTGCGGGCGCTCGCCCAGCGGCCGGACGGCGCCACCGCCGGCACCCTGGAGGCGATGCGTTGCCGGCGCGGCGACGGGCACGTGGCCGACCTGTCCGAGGCCACCACGCCGGGCACCCGCTACCAGGTCGACTGGGTGCAGGTGCCGGACCGGGACGCCCGCACCGTGTCCGGTCGCCAGAACCGCCGCCGGTAGGCCAGCCGCAGGTCCTCCAGGAACGCGTGCAGCAGCAGCTTCTCCACCTGGGCGGGGTGTTCGCCGTCGCGCCAGCCGGCGGTGAGCCGCTCGGCGAAGCCGAGGAACGTCACCGACTGCCGGGGCGCGAGATACTGCTGGCGCATGAACCAGCGGTACTGCCGGCCGACCAGGGGCACCCGGCCGGAGACCGCGATCCGGAACACCACGCTGGGTACCGCCCGGCGCAGCAGCCAGAGCAACACCTGGAGCGCGGTGCCGAGCCCGGAGCCGCCGCCCACCTGCGGGTCCTCGCCGACGCCGACGCGTCGCCCCCGCCAGTCGCGCAGCCGGCGCACCAGCGAGGCCCGGCCGCTGTCCGCGGCGTCCACGTCGACCGCGAGCGTCTGGTGCATCAGCCAGTCGGCGAGCGGATAGTGCCGGAACCGCAGCCGGGGCGCGCCGAACGCCTCCAGCGAGAGCTGCCGGTGCAGCTCGCGCAACGCGGTCGCGACGTCGTCGGTGGGCGGCCGGTCGGTCAGGTCCAGCACCGCGTGCGGCACCCGGCGCCCGGCGCCCCGGCCGGCGAAGCGGCGCAGCAGGCCGGCTACCGCGCCGTCGTCGGCCGGCCGGAGCAGCCAGAGCAGCGGGAGCCGACGGTCCCCGCGACGCGGTCGGCGCAGCAGCCGGGCCAGCAGGGTGAGCAGCTCCAGACCGCCGGCCGGAAGCTGCTCGCGGGCAGGCCGCGGCCGGGTCACCGGTTCGCGCATGGTCACCTCCAGGTGACGGCGAGTGTCTCACCATTGTCGACTCGCCACGCAACCGCCCAGGGATGCAAGGAGGGGCCCCCTGTTAACGCCTCACGCATAGGAACGCGCCCCGCTTGACCGCGCGGGCACTCCGGGGAGCGACTCACCTGGTCGGCGGGCGCAGGCCGTCCAGGGCGATGGCCAGCACGCGGTCGCGCTGTGCCGGGTCCGGGAACTGGTACGCGGCGAGGCCGCTGATCAGGCGCACCACGTCGTCGAAGTCGGCGTCGGGGCGGGCCGCCCCGGCGGCCTGGGCGCGGCGCAGCAGCGGCTCACCGGCCGCGTAGATCTCGGTGCGGCAGCTCCGGAACACGTCGGAGTCGTGCACCAACTCCTCGGCCAGCGCCCGCTTCGCGCCGACGTAGGCGACGAACCGGTGCAGCCAACCGACCAGGGCGTCCCACGGGTCCAGGTCGGCCAGGTCGGCGGCGGAGGCGCTGAGCGCGCGCACCTCCTCGACGTAGACCGCCTCGAACAGGTCACGCCGCTGCGGGAAGTTGCGGTAGAGCGTGCCGATGCCGACGCCGGCGCGGCGGGCGATCTGCTCCAGCGACGCGCCGGCGCCGCACTCGCCGAACACGTCGCGGGCGGCGGCGATCAGTGCGTCGTAGTTGCGCCGGGCGTCGGCCCGCTTGGGGCGGCGCGCGAAGACCTCGGTCGACTGGTCGGCGCTGGACATGACGCCTGTCACTCCTTCCGTCTTGCAAACGGAGGCACCCCTCCATTACGTTGGTGGAGGCACCCCTCCGGATAGCGTACTCCGGCGGGCCCCGGCCCGACGCGCCGCCATCGCCGCCCACCGCGCGAGCGGCCACCGACTCGTACCGAACGGGAGTTCTCCCACATGATCGACACCTTCCGGCGCGGCTCGCGCCGGATGACGTTCCTCGTCCTCGCGGCCGGCACCGGCTTCTTCGCGATGCTCCAGTCGCTGATCACCCCGGTGCTGCCCACCATCCAGCACGACCTGCACACCTCGCCGAACACGGTGACCTGGGTGCTGACCGCCTACCTGCTCTCCGCGTCGATCTTCACGCCGATCCTCGGCCGGGTCGGCGACATGGTCGGCAAGGAGCGGATGCTCGTCGTCTCGCTCGCCGCGCTCGCGCTGGGCTGCCTGGTGGCAGCCGTCGCGCCGAACATCGGCGTGCTGATCGCCGCCCGGGTGGTCCAGGGCATCGGCGGCGCCGTCTTCCCGCTGTCGTTCGGCATCATCCGCGACGAGTTCCCCGCCGCCCGGGTCAGCTCGGCGGTCGCGTCGATCTCGGCGGTGGTGGCCGTCGGCGGCGGCCTGGGCGTCGTGCTCGCCGGGCCGATCGTGGCCACGCTGGGCTACCGCTGGCTGTTCTGGATCCCGCTGGTCGTGGTCGGCCTGACCGCGCTGGCCGCGCACCGGTTCGTGCCCCGCTCGCCGGTCCGCACCCCGGGGCGGATCAACTGGCTCAGCGCCGTCCTGCTCTCCGGCTGGCTGGTGGCGCTGCTGCTGCCGGTCAGCAAGGGCGCCGCCTGGGGCTGGGCCTCCGGCCGGGTGACCGGTCTGCTGATCGTGGCCGCGGTGCTGCTGGCCGTCTGGCTGGCGGTCGAGGCCCGGGCCGCGAACCCGCTGATCGACCTGCGGATGATGCGGCTGCCGGCGGTCTGGACCACCAACCTGGTGGCGCTGCTCTACGGCGCCTCGATGTTCGCCGTCTACGCCTTCCTGCCGCAGTTCGCGCAGATTCCGACCAGCGCCGGCTACGGCTTCGGCGCCAGCATCACCCAGGCCGGGCTGCTCATGCTGCCCATGCTGGTCGGCATGTTCGCCGCCGGCCTGCTGGCCGGACGGCTGGAGTCCCGGTTCAGCGCCAAGGCGCAACTGGGCACCGGCGCGGTGTTCAACGTGGCCGCCGCCGCGATGCTCACCGCCGCGCACGACACCCGCTGGCAGGTCGGCCTCGCCGGCGGGCTGGTCGGGCTCGGCATCGGGCTGGCGTTCGCCTCGATGGCCAACCTGATCGTGGGGAACGTGCCGGCCTCGCAGACCGGCGCGGCGACCGGCATGAACGCCAACATCCGTACCATCGGCGGCGCGATCGGCGCGGCGCTGGCCAGCACCGTGATCACCGCCAACCCGCAGCCGAGCGGGCTGCCCCGGGAGGCCGGTTTCACCGCCGGCTTCCTGCTGCTCACCGGCATCTCCCTCGCCGCCGCGCTGGCCGCGCTCGCCGTGCCCTCCGGCCGCCGCGCCCAGCCCCGGCGGCACACCGGGCCGACGCCGGAGGTCGCGCCGCCGCAGGTGACGCCCGACGCCCCCGCCCCCGCGACCGCGCTGCCGCAGGCGGTCGGCGGGCTGGCGCCGGTGGGCCGCTGACCCGGCGGCCGGTGAGTTGTTAGGAGGGGGCCCCTGCTATGCGGAATGCGTTAACAGGGGGCCCCTCCTTACACCTCAGCCGATGGCGGCGGTGAGGGCGGCGAGGTAGCCGTAGCGGTAGCCGTTGGCGTTCGGGTGGTACGCCTCGATCACGCCGCTGACGTCGCGGATCCACGGGTCGGCGGCGCACACCCCGTGCCCGGTGAAGAACGGCCGCGCGTCGACGAACGTGGCCCCGGCCGCGCCGGCCCGGTCGGCCGTGACGCCGTTGAGCACGTCGGCGGCCTGGTTGAGGATGGTGCGCTTGTAGCTGCTCATGGCGAGCAGGCCGCAGGAGCCGGTCTCGAACAGCCGCGGGTAGCCGAGCACCACCAGCCGGGCGTTCGGGGCCCGGTCCCGGATCGCCGCGTAGGTGGCGTCCAGCCGGGCGGGCAGCGTCGCGGTGGCGAACGCCTTGGCCCCGGCCACCGCGCTCTCGCAGCTCGACGTGCTGCCGAAGCGGCAACCGGTCATCACGTCGGCGAAGCCGGCGTCGTTGCCGCCGATGGTGATGGTGACCAGTGTGGTGGCGGTGCTGAGCTGACCGACCTGGTTGTTCAGCACGTCCGCGGTGACCGCGCCGCCGCAGGCCGGGAAGCGGAAGCTTTCGACCGCGTGCGCCGCGGCCCAGAGCGGGGCGTACGACTTCTGGCTGCGCAGGCAGGTGGAGAGGTCGTACGGCCCGGCGCCGACGCCGGAGGAGTAGGAGTCGCCGAGTGCGACGTAGTTGACGGTGGCGGCACGGGCGGCGCCGGGCAGCAGCACGGCGCCGAGGACGGCCGCCAGGACCGCGGCGAAGACGGTACGGACGCGACGGGGCATGAGGGGACCTCCACGGGACAGGGGTGGTGGAGCCCGTTGACCGCGCGCGTGGTCGAGGGGACGGTGCTTGTTACTAGTCGGTAATGCTATCGAAACATCGACACTATTTGAATAGCCCTGGCCGCCGACTCGGGGCAGATCCGTTTACATGTGTCGATTAGGTTGGCGGTGCGTACACCCGACGGAGGGAGTCCCACCCGTGCCACGCGCACTCTCGGCGGCGATCGCCGCCCTGACCCTCACCACCGCCGTCACCACCGTGACCGGCGCCCCCGGCCAGGCCGCCCCGACCGGATGGGGCCGCCCGCACGTCTCGGCGGCCACCCCCACGCCGGGCGGTCCCGGGCTGGGCGACAGCTACTTCCCCGACTACGGCAACGGCGGCTACGACGTCGACCACTACGACATCCGGCTGCGTTACGAGCCGGCCACCGACCGGCTCAGCGGCACCACCACGATCCTGGCCACCGCCACCAAGGACCTGTCCCGGTTCAACCTCGACTTCGCGCTGGCCGTCGAGTCGGTCCGGGTCAACGGCTGGACCGCCGGGTTCGCCCGCGCCGGCGACCACGAGCTGGTCGTCACGCCGGCCCGCCCGCTGACCAAGGGCCAGCAGCTCACCGTCGTGGTGAAGTACGCAGGCGTCCCGTCGGAGACCACCGTCTACGGCTACACCGGCTGGACCCGCACCGCCGACGGCGCGCTCGCCGTGAACGAACCCGAGTCGGCCTGGTGGTGGTACCCGAGCAACGACCACCCGAAGGACAAGGCCACCTGGGACATCTCCGTCTCGGTGCCGACCGGCCTCGAAGTGGTCAGCAACGGCGTGCAGCCGCGCGACCCGCTGCCCGAGGCCGGCAACCGCACCCGGTGGAGCTGGCGCAGCGTCAAGCCCGGCGCCACCTACCAGGCGTTCCTCGCCATCGGGCAGTACGACATCGTCACCGACACCGCGCCGAACGGGCAGCCGGTGGTGAACGCGTACAGCACCACGCTGGGCGAGCGCCTGCCGGCCGCCCGGGCCAGCATCGAACGCACCGCCGAGATCGTCGACTGGGAGAGCGGGGTGTTCGGCCCGTACCCGTTCGAGGCGCAGGGCGGCGTGGCCGGCCCGGTCGACGGCATCGGTTTCGCGCTGGAGACGCAGACCCGACCGGTCTACGGGCCGGGCTTCTGGCGACGGGGCGCCAACCCGTACGTGGTGGTGCACGAGAACGCGCACCAGTGGTTCGGCGACTCGGTGTCGGTGGCGGCCTGGCGCAACATCTGGCTGAACGAGGGCTTCGCCTCGTACGCCGAGTGGCTCTGGTCCGAGGAGCAGGACGAGGGCACCGCGCAGGAGCTGTTCGACTTCACCTACGACAGCTACCCGGCCGACTCGGAGTTCTGGCAGGTGCTGCCCGGCGACCCGGGCGCCGGCCGGGTCTTCGACGACGCGGTCTACGACCGGGGGGCGATGGCGCTGCACCAGATCCGGCTGGCCGTCGGCGACGCGGCGTTCTTCCGGATCCTGCGCACCTGGACGGCCCAGCGGCAGTACGGCAACGGCACCATCGAGCAGTTCCAGGCGCTCGCCGAGCGGATCTCCGGCCGGGACCTGGACGCGGTGTTCACCACCTGGCTGTTCACCGCCGGCCGACCCGAGCTGGGCGCCACCGCGCGCACCTCGGCGGCGCCGGCGCAGCCGGCCTCCTGGACGAAGATCCGGTCGGCGCACGAGCTGCTTGCCCGCTGACCAGGCCGGCCGGGCCCGCTCCCCATTGGGGAGCGGGCCCGGCCGATGTCAAGCGGGTCCCCCGCCTCTACCGCAGGCGTTAGGAAGGGGCCCCTCCTTACCGGGTGGCGAGCGGCTGGCGGGCCGGGTCGACGGGGGCGGGCAGGTCGCCCGCTCCGCCCAGGTACGCGTGCACGGCCGCGGCGGCGGCCCGCCCCTCGGCGATCGCCCAGACGATCAGCGACGCGCCCCGGTGCATGTCGCCGGCGACGAAGACACCGTCGGCGGCCTGCCAGTCGGGGCGGGCGTCGATCGCGCCCCGGGCGTTGCGGGCCACCCCGAACTGGGCCAGCAGCGGCTGCTCCTCGGTGCCCTCGAAGCCGATCGCCAGCAGCACCAGGTCGGCCGGGATCTCCCGCTCCGAGCCGGGCAGCGGCGTGACGATGCGCCGGCCGTCGACCTTCTCCACGGTCACCTCGGCGATCCGCACGGCCCGGACCTGCCCGGTGCCGTCGTCCACGAACTCCTGCACCGCCACCGCGAAGACCCGCTCGCCGCCCTCCTCGTGCGCCGGGTAGGAACGCAGCAGCCACGGCCAGGTCGGCCACGGGTCCCGCGCGCCGTCGCGTTCGGTCGGCGGCTGCGGGTAGAGGTCGAGCTGGTGGACGCCGGCCGCGCCCTGCCGGTGGGCCACGCCGAGGCAGTCGGCGGCGGTGTCGCCACCGCCGATGATCACCACGTGCTTGCCGGCCGCGTCGATCGGCGTGCCGTCCGGCAGCGTGGCGAGCGCGGGCCGCCCGTCGCCGGCCGCCGCCACCACCCGGTTCGCGGCCACCAGGTGCGACATCGCCTGGTGTACGCCGCGCAGCGCCCGCCCCGGCGTCTGGAGGGTGTCCCGGCCCTGCAACGCGCCGCAGGCCAGCACCACCGCGTCGTGCTCGGCGCGGAGCTGCTCGGCGGTCACGTCGACGCCGACGTCGACGCCGGTGCGGAAGCGCACCCCCTCGGCGGTGAGCTGGGCGACCCGGCGGTCGACGTGCTGCTTCTCCAGCTTGAAGTCGGGGATGCCGTAGCGGAGCAGGCCGCCGACGGCGTCGTCGCGCTCGTACACGGTGACCGTGTGGCCGGCGCGGGCGAGCTGCTGCGCGGCGGCGAGGCCGGCCGGGCCGGAGCCGACCACCGCCACCGATCGGCCGGTCGACGCGGACGCGGGCCGGGGACGCAGCCCGCCCCGGGCCACCGCCGCGTCGGCGATCTCCACCTCGACCTGCTTGATGGTGACCGGCTGCTGGCCGCCCAGGCCGAGCACGCAGGCCGCCTCGCAGGGCGCCGGGCAGAGCCGCCCGGTGAACTCGGGGAAGTTGTTGGTGGCGTGCAGCGACTCCACCGCGGCGTCCCAGTTGCCGGTGCGGACCAGGTCGTTCCAGTCCGGGATGCGGTTGCCCAGCGGGCAGCCGTCGTGGCAGAACGGGATGCCGCAGTCCATGCACCGGGTGGCCTGCTCGCGGATCAGCTCCTCGCCGGCCGGCGGGTAGACCTCCCGCCAGTCCGTGATCCGCACCGGGACCGGACGGCGGGCGGGCAGCCGCCGGTCGTAGCGCAGGAAACCGTTCGGGTCAGGCACGGGCCACCTCCTGGGCGACCACCCGCGGCGCGGGCGGCACGGACGCGGTCGAAGGTGTGGTGAGAGCACTCATCACCGCGTCGTCGACGTCGCGGCCGGCGGCTTCGGCGGCCCGCATGATCTCCATGACCCGGCGGTAGTCCCGGGGCACCACGGCGGTGAACTCCTCCACCGCCTCCGGCCAGCGCTTGAGCAGCGCCTCGGCCACCGCCGAGTCGGTCTCGGCGAAGTGCCGCTGGACCAGCTCGTGCAGGCGGTCCCGTTCCTCGTCGCGCAGCGGCGACAGGTCGACCAGCTCGGGGTTGATCCGCCGCCGGTCCAGCCGGTGCACGAACGCGGTGCCACCGGACATGCCGGCGGCGAAGTTGCGCCCGGTCGGCCCGAGCACCACCACCGTGCCGCCGGTCATGTACTCGCAACCGTGGTCGCCGAGGCCCTCGACCACGGCCACCGCGCCGGAGTTGCGCACCGCGAACCGCTCCCCGACCCGACCGCGCAGGAACACCTCGCCGCCGGTGGCGCCGTACAGGATGGTGTTGCCGGCGATGATCTGGTCCTCGGCGCGGTGGCCGGGCTCGGCGTCGTGATCGACGAACGGCGCGGCGGCGTCCGGCCGGACCACGATCCGCCCACCGGACAGGCCCTTGCCGACGTAGTCGTTGGCGTCACCGTGCAGGCGCAGCGTCACGCCGCGCGGCAGGAACGCGCCGAACGACTGGCCGGCGGTGCCGCGCAGCAGGAACTCGACGGTGTCGTCGGGCAACCCGGCGCCGCCGAACCGGCGGGTCACCTCGCCGCCGAGCATCGCGCCCACGCTGCGGTGCTCGTTGCGCACCTCGACCTCGACCCGGACCGGCGTGCCGTCGCGCAGCGCCGGACCGGCCAGCTCGACGAGCCGGTTGTCCAGCGCCACGTCGAGGCCGTGGTCCTGCGGCCGGACGCCGCGCCGGGCCGCGCCCTCGGGCAGCTCGGGCAGGTGCAGGACCCGACTCAGGTCGAGCCCGTGGCCCTTCCAGTGGTCGATAGCGCCGACCACGTCCAGCAGCTCGGTCTGCCCGATCGCCTCCTCGATGCTGCGGAAGCCCAGCTCGGCCAGGTACCCGCGGACCTCCTCGGCGAGGAAGAGGAAGAAGTTCTCCACGAACTCCGGCCGGCCGGTGAACCGCTCGCGCAGCACCGGGTTCTGGGTGGCGATGCCGACCGGGCACGTGTCCAGGTGGCAGACCCGCATCATCACGCAGCCCTCGACGATCAGCGGCGCGGTGGCGAAGCCGAACTCCTCGGCGCCGAGCAGCGCCGCGACCAGCACGTCCCGGCCGGTCTTGAGCTGGCCGTCGACCTGCACGGTGACCCGGTCGCGCAGCTTGTTGAGCAGCAGCGTCTGCTGCGCCTCGGCCAGGCCCAGCTCCCACGGGGTGCCGGCGTGCTTGAGCGAGTTGAGCGGGGACGCGCCGGTGCCGCCGTCGTGCCCGGAGATCAGGATGACGTCGGCCTTCAGCTTGGCCACGCCGGCCGCCACGGTGCCCACCCCGACCTCGCTGACCAGCTTGACGTGCACCCGGGCGGCCGGGTTGACGCACTTCAGGTCGTGGACGAGCTGGGCCAGGTCCTCGATGGAGTAGATGTCGTGGTGCGGCGGCGGGGAGATCAGGCCGACGCCCGGGGTGGCGTGCCGGGTCCGGGCGATCCACGGCCAGACCTTGTTGCCGGGGAGCTGCCCGCCCTCGCCGGGCTTCGCGCCCTGCGCCATCTTGATCTGGAGGTCGTCCGCGTTGACCAGGTATTCGCTCGTCACGCCGAACCGGCCGCTGGCGATCTGCTTGACCGCCGAACGCCGCGCCGGGTCGTGCAGGCGCTCGACGTCCTCGCCGCCCTCGCCGGTGTTGGACTTGCCGCCGAGGCGGTTCATCGCGATCGCGAGCGTCTCGTGCGCCTCCGCCGAGATCGACCCGTACGACATGGCGCCGGTGGCGAAGCGCTTGACGATCTCGGTGGCCGGTTCGACCTCGTCCAGCGGCACCGCCGGACGGACGCCGGTGCGCAACGTGAACAGCCCGCGCAGCGAGCCCGCCTTGGCGGCCAGCTCGTCGACCTTGGCGGTGTACTGCCGGAACACGTCGTACTGGCGGCTGCGGGTGGCGTGCTGGAGCAGGAAGACCGTCTCCGGGTTGAACAGGTGCAGCTCGCCCTCGCGACGCCACTGGTACTCCCCGCCGACCTCCAGCCGGTCGGTTGGCTGCACGCCGGGCGCCGGCCAGGCGAGCGCGTGCCGGGCGGCCACCTCGGCGTGGATCTCGGCCAGCCCGATGCCGCCGATGGTGCTCGGCGTGCCGCGGAAGTAGCGGTCGACCAGGCGGGTGTCCAGGCCGACCGCCTCGAACACCTGCGCGCCACAGTACGACGACACGGTCGAGATGCCCATCTTGGACATGATCTTCAGGACGCCCTTGCCGAGCGCCTTGACGTAGTTGCGGACCGCCTTCACCCGGTCCACCCCGGCCAGGATGCCCGTGGAGATCATGTCCTCCACCGACTCGAACGCGAGGTACGGGTTGACCGCCGCCGCGCCGTACCCGATCAGCACGGCCGCGTGGTGCACCTCGCGGCAGTCGCCGGACTCGACGACCAGCGCCACCTGGGTGCGGGTCTGCTCACGCACCAGGTGCTGGTGCACCGCGGCGGTGAGCAGCAGCGACGGGATCGGGGCCAGGTCGGCGTTGGAGTCCCGGTCGGAGAGCACCAGGATGCGCACACCGTCCTCGATCGCCTCGGAGACGTGCCGGCAGATCTCGGTCAGCCGGGCCTTGATGCCGGCGCCACCGTCGCGGATCCGGTAGAGACCGGAGACCCGGACCGCCTTGAAGCCGGGCAGGTCGCCGTCCTCGTCGATGGAGAGGATCTTCGCCAGCTCGTCGTTGTCGATCACCGGGTAGGGCAGCACGATCTGCCGGCAGCTCGCCGGGCCCGGGTCGAGCAGGTTGCCCTCCGGCCCGATGGTGGACGCCAGGCTGGTCACCAGCTCCTCCCGGATGGCGTCCAGCGGCGGGTTGGTGACCTGGGCGAAGAGCTGGTGGAAGTAGTCGTAGAGCAGCCGCGGCCGGGTGGACAGCGGCGCGATCGGGGTGTCGGTACCCATCGAGCCGAGCGGCTCCGCGCCGCTGCGGGCCATCGGGCCGAGCAGGATCTTCAGCTCCTCCTCGGTGTAGCCGAACGTCTGCTGCCGGCGGCGGACCGAGTCGTGGGTGTAGACGGTGTGCTCGCGGGCGGGCAGGTCGTCCAGCTCGATCAGGCCGGCGTGCAGCCACTCCTGGTACGGCTGCGCGGCGGCCAGCTCGGTCTTGATCTCGTCGTCGGAGACGATCCGGCCGTTGACGGTGTCGACCAGGAACATCCGGCCCGGCTGGAGCCGGCCCTTCGCCACCACGGTGGCCGGGTCGAGGTCGAGCACACCCGCCTCGCTGCCCAGCACCACCAGGCCGTCGCTGGTGTGCCACCAACGGCCCGGACGGAGGCCGTTGCGGTCCAGCACCGCGCCGACGACCTCGCCGTCGGTGAACGCGACCGAGGCCGGGCCGTCCCACGGCTCCATCAGGCTGGCGTGGAAGCGGTAGAACGCGCGCTTGTCGGCGCGCATGTCCGGGTCGTTCTCCCACGCCTCCGGGATCATCATGAGCACCGCGTGCGGCAGGCTCCGCCCGGCCAGGTGCAGCAGCTCCAGGACCTCGTCGAAGTTGGCCGAGTCGGACGCCGCCGGGGTGCAGACCGGGAAGACGCGGCGGATGTTGCCAGACAGGTGCCCGCCGGCTCCGCCGGCGGCAGCGGAACCGCCGCTGAGCATCGACTCTCTTGCCTGCATCCAGTTCCGGTTGCCGCGGATCGTGTTGATCTCGCCGTTGTGCGCGATGAAGCGGTACGGGTGCGCCAGCGGCCAGGACGGGAACGTGTTGGTGGAGAACCGCGAGTGCACAAGCGCGATGGCGCTGACCACGCGCTCGTCGGTCAGCTCCGGGTAGAACGCCGGGAGCTGGTCGGGGGTGAGCATGCCCTTCCACACCATGGTGCGGCCGGACAGCGACGGGAAGTAGGCGGGCACACCCCGCTCGGCGGTCTCCCGCTCGACCTGCTTGCGCAGGCAGAACGCCACCCGGTCCAGGTCGAGCCCGGTCAGCGGCGAGCCGGCCGGGCCGGCGGGCGCGTCGGTCAGCCGGTGCGCGGCGACGAAGAGCTGCCGCACCCGGGGCATCGCCGCGAGCGCGGTCTCCCCCAGGCCGGACGGGTCGGTCGGCACCTCCCGCCAGCCGAGCACGTCGGCGCCCTCGACCAGCGCGTACTTGTCCACCACCCGGCGGGCGCGGGCCTCGGCGGCGTCGTCGTCGGGCAGGAAGACCAGGCCGGTCGCGTACTGGCCGGGCGGGGGCAGCGGGAAGTCGACGGCCGCGCGCAGGAACGCGTCCGGCACCTGGATCATGATGCCGGCGCCGTCCCCGGTGTTGTGCTCCGCGCCCCGGGCGCCCCGGTGGTCCAGCCGGCAGAGCGCCCCGAGGCCGTTCGCGACGACCTGGTGCGAACGCCGCCCGTGCAGGTCGGCCACGAAGGCCACGCCGCAGGCGTCATGCTCGTACGCGGGGTCGTACAGCCCCGTCGTCGGCGGGGCCGGTTGCGGGCTGAGAGGGTACGGAAAGGCCACCGGGCCTCCTGTCGTCACTCAGGATGGATCATGGAGGGGACGACGTCGGCCCGCTGGGGTTTATTGAGTCTACGTTAGGGCGTGCCGCGCAAGGCCAGTTCAGATTGATCACACTTCCAGATGCTGGGACGTGTAGTCTCGCGCGGTGGATCTCGTGCGTACTGACGTGCTCGACCGGTTGGAGCGGTTCTACGACGCGGTGCCCCGGGACGCGGCCCGGGTGGAGGAGTTCGACACCCTGGTGCTGTTCGTCCGGGACGGGGCCGGTTGGCCGTTCTACGCCCGCCCCCGGCCGGGCGCCACCGAGGCGGCCACGCTCGCCGAGGTGACCGCGGTCCGGGAACGGCAGCGCGAACTGGGCCTGCCGGAGGCGTTCGAGTGGGTGCACGAGCACCAGCCGAGCCTGCTGGCGGTGGCCCGCTCGGCGGGGCTGACCGTGCTGCAGGCGCCGCTCATGCTGCTGGAGGCGGAGCGGCTGCCCGACCCGGGCACGCTCAGCGACGTACCGATGCGGGTGCTGGACCCCGACGACCCCGGCTTCGCGGCGGACATCGCGCTGCGCCGGGCCGTCGCGGCGGTCGGCTTCGCCCACGGCGGCACCGCCCGGGGCGACGCCGGGCCGGCCGAACGGGACGCCGCGCTCGCCCGGCTGGACGTCGACGCGCTGGACGAGGAGGCGGCCCGGGTGGCCGACGGCCGGCGCGTCTCGGTGCTCGCCGGCACCCCGGCCGAGGGCCCGCTGGCCAGCGGCATGGCGATGCGGGTCGGCGACGTGGCGGAGATCGCCGGGGTGGCCACCCTGCCGTCCGCCCGACGACGCGGGCTGGGCGCCGCGGTGACCGCCACGCTGGCCCGGGAGCTGCGCGCCGCCGGCACCGACCTGGTCTTCCTGAGCGCGGGCAGCGAGGACATCGCCCGGGTCTACCTGCGGGTCGGCTTCCGCCGGGTCGGCACCGCCTGCATCGCCGAGCCGGCCGCGGTCATCTGAGCACCCCCGGCGGCCCTGGCGCAGCCCGCGCCGGGGCGGTCAGGACGGGGGTTGCCAGTCGGCGGCCGCCGCGGCGGCGGTGTTGCGCAGCCGCGGGCTGATCGTGCCCAGCGCGGCGTCCCGGGCGCGCAGCGCCAGCCGACCCCGGGTCTGCAACACGGCCGACATCCGGCGGGTCTGCCGGACCATGGTCGCCGCCCGGGGACGGCGCAGCCGGTCGTACGCGGTCACCGCGTCCGGCAGCCGCGACTCGCGCAGCAGCCCGGCGAGCGTGGCCGCGTCCTCGAACGCCAGGCAGGCGCCCTGCCCGAGGTGCGGCGGCATGGCGTGCGCGGCGTCACCGAGCAGCACCACGCCGCCCGGGCCGACCGGAAAACCGTACGACCGGGGCAACGGCCGCAGCTCGCGGACCTCCTGCTGCACCACGTCGACCGGGTCGGTGGCCTCCAGCAGCGTGGCGATCGGCGCGGGCCAACCCGCGAACCAGCGCTTGAGCAGGGCGAGCTGGATCTCCGGCGGCTCGGGCCGGGGCGCGCCGGCGGCGGTCGCCACCCAGTAGATGCCGCCCCGGCGCGACGCCCCGGCGGTGCCCCGCTCGCCGAGCGAGGCGGCCACGAACCGGTAACCGGCACCAAGCGTCTCGCCGTGCACCGGCTGGTCGTCGGGAAGCTGCGGGGCGCGGTACCAGGGGATGACCGCGCGCCAGGCGGCACACCCGGAACTCACCACGGCGGTCTCCGGGGCGAGCTGCCGCCGGATCTCGCTGTCCGTGCCGTCGGCGGCCACCACGAGGTCGGCGGAGAACGTGTGCCGGCCGTCGTCCACCGCCGGCCGTTCGCCGGCGACCGCGCGCACGTTGCGCACCGTCACGCCGGTACGCAGCTCCACCCGCTCGCCCAACCCGGCGATGAGCGCGTCGTGCAGGTCCTCCCGGTGCACCACCACAGGCATCCGCTCGGCCGGGGTGGGGCGGGGCTGCACCAGCCACTGCCCGTCCGGGCGGCGGATCCCGCCGTCGGGCAGCGGCGTGGCGATCGCGTCCAGCCCGGCGCCGAGGCCCAGCGCGCGCAGCGCGCGTACCCCGTTCGGCCAGAGCACCACGGCGGTCGCCTCCGGTCGGACCCGGTCGGCCCGCTCCAGCAGCGTGACCTGCCACCCGGAGCGGGCCAGCGCGCCGGCCACCGCCATTCCGCCGAGGCCGGCGCCGACCACCACCGCGCTGCGCATGACTCCCCCGCTCAGCTGTCCCGGTCCGCCGGTCGCCCGCCGCCGTCCGCCCGCCCGGCGTCCGCGTCGGCCCGGTCGGCGTCGGCGGCCCGCCCGGCGTCCGCGTCGATCCGGTCGGCGTCGTCGATCCGGTCGGCGTCGTCGGCCCGGTCGGCGTCGTCGGCCCGGTCGGCGTCGTCGGCCCGGTCGGCGTCGTCGGCCGCCGTGGGCTCCGTCGGGGGCAGCGCGCCGGTCTCCCGGTACGCGCGGAACTGGTCCTCGGTCACCACCCGGTAGCCCTCCGGCGCCACCGTGGCCGCGGCGGGCTCGCGGGCGGCAAGGTCGACCTGGGACACGTCGCCGGCCGGCGTCGCCGGTACCGTCGGCTCACCGATCGGGACGAGGTACTCCCGGGGGCCACGGACCCGGACGAAGTAGGCGAGCGCGCCGAGGAAGACCAGCGCCGCCGTCCAGACGTTGAGGCGTACGCCGAGGATGTGGTTGGCCTCGTCGGTGCGCATCAGCTCGATCCAGAACCGGCCCGCCGTGTAGCCCATCACGTAGAGCGCGAACGCCCGGCCCCGGCCCAACCGCAGCCTGCGGTCGAGCACCAGCACCAACGCGGCGACGCCGACGTTCCAGAGCGCCTCGTAGAGGAACGTCGGATGGTAGAGCCCGGGTTGCAGGACCGGGTTGCCGGCGTCGTCGCGCAGCGCGCGACCCGGATTGTCCGGGTCCATCACGTGCACCTCGAGGCCCCACGGCAGGCTGGTCCGCCCGCCGTAGAGCTCGTTGTTGAACCAGTTGCCCAGCCGGCCCACGGCCTGCGCCAGGGGCATGCCGGGGGCCAGCGCGTCGGCGACCACGGAGAGCGGGATGCCGAGCTGCCGGGCGGCGAGCCAGGCGCCGACCGCGCCGCCGGCCACCGCGCCCCAGATGCCGAGCCCGCCCTCCCAGATGGCGAACGCCTTGAGCGGCTGGCCGTCGGCGCCGAAGTATTTCTCCGGGGAGGTGATCACGTGGTAGAGCCGGGCGCCGATGATGCCCGCCGGCACCGCCCAGACGGCGATGTCGAGCACGGCGCCCGGTGCGACGCCGCGGCGACGCAGTCGGTACTCGGTGACCACGCAGGCCACCACGATGCCGGCAATGATGCAGAGCGCGTACGCCCGGATCGGAACCGGACCGAGCTGCCAGACGGCGGTGCTGGGGCTGGGCATGGCCGCCAGGGGAGTCATCGGGGCGAGGGTCACGGGTGCACACGGTACCGGTGCGGACCGTGTGCGCGGCACCCCGGTCCGGCCTGTCCGGTCGTCGGCGCGGCGCGCCACGCGCACCCGCCGTCAGTGCTTCCAGTGCCTACGAACTTGATGGCACAGGTGACTCAACGCACAACGCACCGTCGGCGTGGTCCGGCACGCCTGACCCATCCACGCCATCAAGTTCGTAGGCGAAGACTGGCATCCCCGTCCTGCCCACGCCGAAGAGCCGGACGGCATGGACCGCGTCGGGGCGAGCGCATCACGAATCACCGCCGGGATCGACCGACGGCGAGCTGCGGCAGGGACCGACGACAGGCCGACGACGGGGGTCAGCGAACGGGGTTGCGGACGCCCTCGGCGAGTTCGGTGCTGAGCGTGCGCAGCGCGTCCAGGCCGGCGGCCTCGTCCGGCGCGTCGAGCACGCAGCGGACCAGCGCGCTGCCCACGATCACCGCGTCGGCGTACCCGGCGACGGTGGCGGCCTGCGCGCCGGTGCCCACGCCCAGCCCGACGCCGACCGGCAGGTCGGTGACCTCGCGCAGCCGGGAGACCAGGACCGGCGCCGCCTCGGAGGTCTGGGCGCGGGCGCCGGTCACGCCCATGATCGCGGTGGCGTAGACGAAACCGCGGCAGTGCTCGGCGGTCATCCGCAGGCGTGCGTCGGTGGAGGACGGCGACACCAGGAACGTCCGGTCCAGGCCGTGCGCCTCGGAGGCGGCCAGCCACTCGGCCGCCTCGTCGGGGATCAGGTCCGGCGTGATGAGCCCGGTGCCGCCGGCGGCGGCCAGGTCGCGGGCGAACGCGTCGACGCCGTACTGCTCGATCGGGTTCCAGTAGGTCATGGTGACCACCGGCGCGCCGGTCGCGGCCACCGCCTCGATGACGCGCAGCGCGTCGGCGGTGCGCACGCCGCCGGCCAACGCGATGTCGCTGGCCTTCTGGATGACCGGCCCGTCCATCACCGGGTCGGAGTAGGGGATCTCCACCTCGACGACGTCGACGCCCGCCTCGACCATGGCGGTCATGGCGGCGATGCTGCCCTCGACCGTGGGGAAGCCGGCCGGCATGCAGCCGACCAGCACGGCCCGCCCGTCGGCCCGGGCCTTGTCGAAGGCGACCCCGATGCGACTCACGCTCTCACTCCTTGTCGAGGATGCCGAAGTACGCGCCGGCGGTGTGCACGTCCTTGTCGCCACGGCCGGAGAGGTTGACCACGATCACCGGCTCCCGGCCCAACTCGGCGGCGAGTTCCGGGGCGATCTTGCGGGCGCCGGCCAGCGCGTGCGCGCTCTCGATCGCCGGGATGATCCCCTCGGTGCGGCAGAGCAGCTCGAACGCGGCCATCGCCTCGGCGTCGTCGACGGGCAGGTAGGTGGCCCGGCCCGTGTCGTGCAGCCAGGCGTGCTCCGGCCCGACGCCCGGGTAGTCCAGACCGGCCGAGATCGAGTGCGACTCGATGGTCTGGCCGTCGGCGTTCTGCAGGACGTAGGTGCGGGTGCCGTGCAGCACGCCCGACGAGCCGCCGGTGATGCTGGCCGCGTGCCGGCCGGACTCCACACCCTCGCCGCCGGCCTCGAAGCCGTAGAGTCGCACCCCGGCGTCGGGCACGAAGGCGTGGAAGATGCCCAGCGCGTTGGAGCCGCCGCCGACACAGGCCGCGACCGCGTCCGGCAGCGCGCCGGTCAGGTCCAGGCACTGCTGGCGGGCCTCCACGCCGATGCCGCGCACGAAGTCCCGGACCATCTCCGGGAACGGGTGCGGCCCGGCGGCGGTGCCGATCAGGTAGTGGGTGTCCTCGACGTTGGCGACCCAGTCGCGCATCGCCTCGTTCATCGCGTCCTTGAGCGTGCGCGAGCCGGCCGTCACCGGGATCACGGTGGCGCCGAGCATCCGCATCCGGGCCACGTTGAGCGCCTGCCGCTCGGTGTCCACCGCGCCCATGTAGACCACGCACTCGAGATCGAACAGCGCGGCGGCGGTCGCGGTGGCCACGCCGTGCTGGCCGGCGCCGGTCTCCGCGATCACCCGCCGCTTGCCCATCCGCCGGGTGAGCAGCGCCTGGCCGAGCACGTTGCGGACCTTGTGGGCGCCGGTGTGGTTGAGGTCCTCCCGCTTGAGCAGGACGCGCGCCCCCACCTGGGCGGAGAGCCGCCGGGCCTCGTACAGCATCGAGGGGGTGCCGGCGTAGTCGCGCAGCAGCGCGTCGAACTCGGCGAGGAACTCCTCGTCCCCCATCGCCTTGCGGTACGCCGCGTCCAGCTCGTCGAGCGCGGCGACAAGCGCCTCGGGGACGAACCGGCCGCCGAACCGGCCGAAGTGGCCGGCGGCGTCGGGAACCTGGCCGGCAGCGGGTGCGGCGCTCATCGCGGGCGTCCTCTCGGTTCGGGTGGGCCCGGCGCGGGTCAGCGCACCGGGCGGGGCGTGGCCGGGTGGTTCCCGGCGTTGACCAGCTCGGCGACCGCCTCGCGGGGGCTCTTCTGGGTGACCAGGCCCTCGCCAACCAGGACGGCGTCGGCGCCGGCCGAGGCGTACCGGATCAGGTCGTGCGGACCGCGCACGCCCGACTCGGCGATCTTGACGACGCGGCTCGGCAGCCCGGGCGCGATCCGCTCGAACACCGACCGGTCGACCTCCAGGGTACGCAGGTCGCGGGCGTTGACGCCGATCACCTGCGCGCCGGCCTCCAGGGCCCGGTCCGCCTCTTCCTCGGTGTGCACCTCGACGAGCGCGGTCATGCCCAGCGACTCGATCCGCTCCAGCAGCCCGACCAGCGCGTTCTGCTCCAACGCGGCGACGATCAGCAGCACCAGGTCGGCGCCGTGCGCGCGGGCCTCGTGCACCTGGTAGCTGGAGACCACGAAGTCCTTGCGCAGCACCGGCACGTTCACCGCGGCCCGGACCGCGGCCAGGTCGTCAAGCGACCCGCCGAACCAGCGGCCCTCGGTCAGCACGCTGATCGCCCGCGCGCCACCGGCCGCGTAGTCGCTGGCCAGGTCGGCCGGGTTCGCGATCTCGGCCAGCCGCCCCTTGGACGGCGACGAGCGCTTCACCTCCGCGATCACGGCCACGCCGGGTCGGCGCAGCGCCGCGTACGCGTCGATCGGTGGCGGCGCGGCGGCGGCCAGCTCACGGATCCGCTCCAGCGGGAGCTGTTCCTGCCGCCGGGCCACGTCCTCGCGCACCCCGGCCAGGATCTCGTCGAGCACCCCTGCGGACGGCGCCGCTCCGGCGTCGTCCCCCTCCGCGTGCGCATGCTCAGCAGTCACCAACGGACTCCCCTCTCCGGGTGTCATGGGCCGATGCTAGGTGGCGCCACCTGGCGACACGTGCCGGGGGGTATGGCGCACCTCACGACATGGGCTGTGGCATGATGGCCGACTTCGGGTGAACGCGGTGTCACGCAGCGCCACCGCATGCATCGACCATCGCCCATGACCCATCTCACCACGCCCGGCCCGACCTCGCAGCCCGACGTCCGGCCCGCTGTGACCAAGGTCAAGGACTTCCGCCCCTGTGCAGGTCGCCCCGCGTGCGGGAGCGTTGACCTGCGCTTCACGGTGGCGAAACGTGAGCCGGACACCATCGTCGCAGGGCAGACTCGACGAGGCCGCTGCCGACCGAAGCCGAACGATCTCGTGTGGGGTGAACCATGAGCGCCAACGGGCCGCACCAGAACATCGGGTTGACCACCGTCTCCCGAACCGTCGCCTCACTCGCCGTCGGCGTGGTGCACACGCTCGAACGCGCGGTGGCCGGTGACGGCCGGACGCGTACCGCCCGGGGCAACGCCTGGGAGGCGGTCTGCGCCGACCGGGCCCGGGCCGCGCAACGCCGCGAGTTGGAGCGGCTGGTGGCCGAGCTGGCCGCCGCCCGGGCCGCGGCCCGGGACCGCCGGGC
Source organism: Micromonospora sp. AKA38 (assembly GCF_027925725.1). Lineage (NCBI taxonomy): Bacteria > Bacillati > Actinomycetota > Actinomycetes > Micromonosporales > Micromonosporaceae > Micromonospora > Micromonospora sp. AKA38. The sequence goes on from NZ_BNEI01000003.1 coordinate 158,644, forward strand.
GACGCGCGAGGCCCAGCCGGTCAGCTGACCGTCGGGTCCTCGCCCCGGTCCAGCGCGTCCCACGCGTCCCGGGTGCCCCGTTCGACCGCCGGCCGGTCCGCGTCGGCGAGGCCGGTCGACCCGGCCCGCCGCTCGTACCGGGCGCCCATCGCCGGCCACCGCCCGGCCCGCCACGCGGTGAACGCCCCGCCGGTCGCGAGCGCCAGACCGCCCACCAGCACCAGCGCCGGCCAGAGCCGGCTGACCCCGGGCTCGCCGAGACCGACCCCGCCACCGACCGCGACGGCCAGCCCGACGACCGCCAGCAGCACGCCGAGCAGCCGGCGCAGCCGCCCCCCGGTGGCCAGCACCGCGCCGCCGCCGGCCAACCCGACGTAGGCCAGCGCCGACACCCACGGCAGCAGGTCCGCGCCGGTGCGGCCCGACCGCCCAGGTGCGAGGGAACCACCGGCGGTCGGGTCGGTCGACCAGCTCCGGGTCACCGCCCAGGCGGCCAGGCCCGCGCCGGCCAGGCAGAGCAGCACCGCGTACGCCAGCTCGCGCCGGCCCCGGACGGCGGGCGGGCCGACCGCGGTGTCGGTCACGGGGTCACCCCCGGCGAGCTGACCGGCAACTCGGTGAAGAAGCAGGTGCGGTGACCGGTGTGGCAGGCCGCGCCCACCTGCTCCACGCTGACCAGCAGCGCGTCGCCGTCGCAGTCCAGCGCGACCGAGCGGACGTACTGGTGGTGGCCGGAGGTCGCGCCCTTGACCCAGTACTCCCCCCGGCTGCGCGACCAGTAGGTGGCCCGGCCGCTGGTGAGCGTGCGGTGCAGCGCCTCGTCGTCCATCCAGGCGACCATCAGCACCTCACCCGAGTCGTGGGCGCGGACCACGGCGGCGACCAGACCGTCCGGGGTGCGGCGGAGCCTGGCCGCGATGGCCGGGTCGAGCTGGGAGGGCCGGGCCGGGCCGGCGGCGGAGCGGGCGGAGGCGCCGGTCACGGGCGCGTCAGAGGCGGGCACGGTTGACCATTCTCCCGCACGTGGCGCCGGCACCGTCGACGTGTCCCGGGTCGCCGGTGGCGCCGCGTGCAGCGTCCGGCTGAGCTGACCGAGGTAGCGGTCCACCCGACCGTCGGCGAGCGCCTCGGCCAGGTCCGCGCCGGCCACCGCGGCGACCTCCCCGGCGTACGGGCGGACCAGCGGGACGATGCCGGTAACCAGGCGGCCGGCGGCGGCCCCGACCTCGGCCGGATCACCGGCGCGCAGCCCGAGGCAGAGCAGCATGTCGGCGCGGTAGCCGGGCGGGGCCACCGGCAGGTCCAGCGCGGCGGTCAGCGCGGCCCGACGGGACACCACCCGGACGGCCGGGTTGGCCAGCCGGAGCACCGAGGGGCAGAGCCGGGCCAGGTCGGCCGCCGCGAGCCGGACCCCGGGGGCGTCGCCGGCCCAGTGCGCCCCGGCCACCTTGCCGAGCGTGGCGACCAGGTCCTCCAGGCGCGGCTCGTCGGCGGGCTGGCAGAGCACCGGCAGGTCGATCCGGCGGCGCCACTCCGGCACCGCCCAGAGCAGCCGGGCGGGCGCGGTGACCGGCAGCCCGAACGCCCAGTCGGCGGGCTGCCCGAGCCGGCGCACCCAGGAGCGGACGTCCCGGGAGGCCACCGAGACGTGCACCAGCCGGCCGTCGAACTCGGCCAGGTAGGCGTCCCGGCTCGCGTACGCGCCGGTGGGGCGGGCCGGGGCCGTCGAGGCGGGACGCTCCTCGTCGGTGGCGACGAGCACGTCCACGTCGACGTCGCTGTGCTCGGTGGCGGCCCGTCGGGCGTGGCTGCCGCGCAGCATGATCCCGACGACCGGTCGGTTCGCGGCCCGGCGCAGGCGGGTGGCCCAGTCGTCGAGGAATCGGAACTCGGGCAACGAAGCGGGACCCACCGCGACATGGTGCCGGAAGTCCGATCTCAAGCGCAATGCCCGATGGCGGACCGGGTGTCCGGTGCGGGTGGCTTAGCCCAGTTCCTCTTCGGCCTGCCGGTACAGGTCGATCTTGTGGTCGAGGGCCTTGAGATCCTCGGTCAGCTCGGCCATCCGGGCCAGCACCCGGGCCCGGTGCGCCTCGAACAGCGCCCGCCGCGCGCCGAGCGTACGGTCGCCCTGCCGGGCCAGCTCGGCGTAGCGGCGCATGTCGCGCACCGGCATCCCGGTCCGGCGCAGCCGCAGGAGCAGGAACAGCCAGTTGACGTCCGCCTCGGTGTAGCGCCGGCGGCCGGCGGAGTCCCGCCCGACCGGCGCGACCAGCCCCTCCTGCTCGTACCAGCGCAGCGTGTAGGTGGTCAGGCCGACCCGCTGCGCCGCCTCGCCGACGCTGAGGCTCTTCTCCCGGATACCGATGTCCACCGATTCAGGCTTCCAGTTCGAGCCCACTCGAAGTCAACAGCATTGCCCGGCCGATGGAATTCATCTACCGTTGATTTCAACGGTAGATGAATTGTCGGAGGCGGACATGGACGACGCGGTGGCGGTCCGTGGCCTGGTGGTCGACCGGGGCGGGCGGCGGGTGCTGCACGGCATCAGCTGCGCCGTGCCCCGCGGCACGGTCACCGGGCTGCTCGGGCCCAGCGGCAGCGGCAAGACCACGCTGATGCGCGCGGTGGTCGGCGTGCAGACGGTCGACGCCGGCACGGTCGACGTGCTCGGTCGGCCCGCCGGCACGGCCGAGCTGCGCCACCGGGTGGGCTACCTGACCCAGGCGCCGAGCGTCTACGCCGACCTCACGGTCCGGGAGAACGCCCGCTACTTCGCCGTGCTCCAGGGCCGGGGCCGTGCCGACGCCGACCGCGCGGTGTCCGACGTCGGGCTGGCCGGGGCGGCCGACCAACTGGTCGGCACGCTCTCCGGCGGCCAACGCAGCCGCGCGTCGCTCGCCTGTGCCCTGGTCGGCGACCCGGAGCTGGTCGTCCTCGACGAGCCCACGGTCGGCCAGGACCCGGTGCTGCGGGCCGACCTGTGGGCCCGCTTCCACGCCATGGCCGCCACCGGCACCACGCTGCTGGTCTCCAGTCACGTGATGGACGAGGCGGCCCGCTGCGACCGGCTGCTGCTGATCCGCGAGGGCCGGCTGGTCGCCGACGACACCCCGGCCGCGGTCCGCGCCGCCACCGGCGTGGACGACCTGGAGGAGGCGTTCCTGCGCCTGATCCGCGACGGCGAATCGGAGGCCACCTCGTGAACGGGCGCATCCTGGCCGCCACGACCGGGCGGATCCTGCGTCAGCTCCGGCACGACAGGCGCACCGTCGCGCTGCTCGTCGTGGTGCCGGCGGTGCTGCTCACGCTGGTCTACTTCATGTACGTCGACCAGCCCACCCCGCCCGGCGCGCCGCGCACCTTCGACCGGGTCGCGCTGATCATGCTGGGCTTCTTCCCGTTCATCATCATGTTCCTGGTGACCAGCATCGCCATGCTCCGCGAGCGCACCACCGGCACGCTGGAACGGCTGCTCACCACGCCGCTGGGCAAGCTGGACCTGCTCTTCGGCTACGGCATCGCGTTCGGGCTGGCCGGGGTGCTCCAGTCCACCGTCGCCTCGCTGGTGGCCTACCAGGTGTTCGGGCTGGACACCGCCGGCAGCCCGTGGCTGGTCGTGCTGATCGCCGGCGTGAACGCGGTGCTGGCCGTGGCGCTCGGCCTGTTCTGCTCCGCGTTCGCCCGCACCGAGTTCCAGGCGGTGCAGTTCATGCCGGTCGTGGTCGCCCCGCAACTGCTGCTCTGCGGGCTGTTCGTGCCCCGCGGCCAGATGGCCGGCTGGCTCCAGGCCGTCAGCGACGTGCTGCCGCTGTCGTACGCGGTCGAAGCGCTCCAGGAGGTCGGCGCGCACGCCGAGCCGACCGGCACCATGTGGCGCGACGTGGCGATCGTGGCCGGCGCGGCGGTGGTCGCGCTGGTGCTGGCCGCCGCGACGCTGCGCCGGCGCAGCGGATGACCCCGCGTCGCGACGCCGAGCCGACGGCGCAGCCGAGAAGACCGCGTCGCACCGGGCGGCGGCCCGGCAACCCGGACACCCGGGAGGCGATCCTCGCCGCGGCCCGGGACGCGTTCGCCGAGCGCGGCTTCGACGCCACCGGAATCCGGACGGTCGCCGCCGCCGCCGGCGTGGACCCGGCGCTGGTGCACCACTACTTCGGCGCCAAGGAGGAGCTGTTCCGCGCCGCCATGGCGATCCCGGTCGACCCGGCCGAGCTGGTGCCCCGGGTGCTGGCCGGCGGCCGGGACGAGGTCGGCGAACGGCTGGTCCGCACGTTCCTGAGCGTGTGGGACTCGCCGGCCGGCGCCGCCGCGGTGGCGCTGCTCCGCTCCGCGGTGAGCAACCAGTGGACCGCCCGCCTGCTGCGCGAGTTCCTCACCACCCAGATCCTGCGCCGGGTCGTCGACCAGCTCGACCTCGACCCGGCCGAGGAGCCGCTGCGGGGCGCGCTGGTGGCCACCCAGGTCGCCGGCCTGGCCATGATGCGCTACGTGATCCGCCTGGAACCGGTCGCCTCCGCGACCCCGGACACGCTGGCCGCCACCATCGGCCCGACCGTGCAGCGCTACCTCACCGGCCCGCTGGCCCCGGGCGGGCCGACCGACGCCGGCTAGCGGGTCTGCTCCAGCCAGGAGGCGTAGAGCAGGGCGTAGACCGAGTCGGTGTCCCGGACCAGTTCCTCGTGCGAGCCGCGCTGCACGATCCGGCCCCGGTCCACCACGATCACCTCGTCCGCCGCCTGCGCGGTGGAGAGCCGGTGCGCGATGGCCAGCGTGGTGCGCCCCCGGGTCACCGCGTCCAGCGTGCGTTGCAGGCGCACCTCGGTGGCCGGGTCGACCGCGCTGGTCGCCTCGTCGAGCACCAGCAGGTCCGGGTCGGCCACGTACGCGCGGGCCAGCGCCACGAGCTGCCGCTCGCCGACGCTGAGCGCCTCGCCGCGCTCGCCCACCGGGGTGTCCAGCCCGGCCGGCAGCCCGTCCAGCCAGTCGGCCAGGCCCAACTCGGTGAAGGCGGCGGTGAGCCGGGCGTCGGACAGCTCCGGGCGGGCGAACCGGACGTTCTCCCCGACCGTGGCGTCGAACAGGAAACCGTCCTGCGGCACCATCACCACCCGGGCGCGCAGCGAGTCGAAGCGGACCTGACGCAGGTCGACGCCGGAGAGCAGCACCTCGCCCTCGGTCGGGTCCATCAGCCGGGTGAGCAGCTTGGCGAAGGTGGTCTTGCCGCTGCCGGTCTCGCCGACCACCGCCACCCGGCTCTTCGCCGCGATGTCCAGCGTCACGTCGTGCAGCACCGGCGGCCCGCCCGGATAGGCGAACGTCACCTGGGCGAAGCGGACGTCGAGCGGACCGGACGGCAGCTCCCGGCCCCGCTCGCCCGGGTCGGCCACGTCCGGCTCGACGTCCAGCACGTCGAGCACCCGACGCCAGCCGGCGATCGCGTTCTGCGCCTCGTTGAGCACCTCGGTGGCGATCTGCACCGGCTGGATGAAGAGCGTGACCAGGAACAGGAACGCGGTGAGCTGGCCGACCGACAGCGTCCGGTCGACGCCCAGGCTCACCCCGACCACCACCACGCCGGCCAGCGCCAGGCCGGCGGCCAGCTCGCCGACCGAGCTGCCCAGGATGCTGATCCGGATGGCCCGCTGCTGGGCCAGCCGCTGCCCGTCGATCGCCGCGTCCAGCCGGCGGGCGGTGCGCCCGGCGATCCCGTACGCCCGGATCACCGGCGCGCCGACCACGCTCTCGCCGATCGCGCCGAGCAGCGTGCCGGTCCGCTGCCGGACCAGCCCGTACGCGCCGGCCAGCCGGCGCTGCAACAGCCGGATGATCAGCACCGCGGGCGCGAACGCGACGAGCACCACGAGCGTCAACTGCCAGGAGTACGCCAGCATCACGGCGGTGGTCACCAGCAGTTGCCCCAGGTTGACCAGGAGGATCACGCCGCCCCACTGGAGGAACTGGGTGATCTGGTCGACGTCGCTGGTGACCCGGGAGACCAGCGACCCGCGCCGCTCGGACTGCTGGTGCAGCATGGACAGGTCGTGCACGTGCCGGAACGCGCGGGTCCGCACGCCGGCCAGCGCGGTCTCGCTGACCGTGAACAGCCGACGCATCATCAGGTAGCCGCAGGCGGTGGTGACCACCAGCACGGCGACGGTGACCGCCACGGTCAGCGAGATGACGCCCAGGTCGAGCCCGCCGACGATGCCGTGGTCGATGCCGCGCTGCACCGCCACCGGCACCGCCACCCGGCCGACCATGTAGACAAGCGCCAACGCCAACGTGCCGGCCAGCCCGGTCTTCAGCTCCGGCGAGAGCGCCAACCCGCGCCGCAGCGTCCCCCAGGTCGACTCAGACCGCTCGGCCGTGATCGTGCTCGTCACCGGACCCGCCTTCCGTTCGCGACTGCGGGGCTCCGCTTCGCTGCACTCCTCGCGCTCACCGGTCCACCTCCATCTCCAGACCGGACGGCACCGGCGTGACCTCGTCGTACGTGCGGTTCTGCTCGCGTTCCTGTTCGGCCTGCTCGTACGCGGTGACCAGGTCGGCGTACCCGGGCACGGTGGCCAGCAGCTCGGGGTGCGTGCCGCGGGCGACCACCCGGCCCTGCTCCACGTAGATCACCTCGTCGGCGAGCGCGATGGTGGCCCGCCGGTACGCCACCACCAGGATCGACGCGCCCCCGTCGCCGGGGGCGCGCAGGCCGGCCAGGATGGCCGCCTCGACCCGCGGGTCGACGGCGCTGGTGGCGTCGTCGAGCACCAGCAGCCGGGGCCGGCCGGCGAGCGCCCGGGCCAGCGTGAGCCGTTGCCGCTGCCCGCCGGAGAGCGAGGTGCCCCGCTCACCGACCATGGTGTCCAGCCCGTCCGGCAGGGCGGCGACGAAGCCGTCCGCCTCGGCCAGCCGCAGCGCGGCCCACACCTCGTCGTCGCCGACGCCGGCCCGGTCGAGCGTGATGTTGGCCCGGACCGTGTCGTCGAAGACGAACGGCACCTGGGCCACCAGCGCCACCGTGGCGGCGAGCGAGGCGGCGGTCAGCTCGCGCACGTCGACGCCGTCCAGCGTGACGCGGCCACGGTCCGGATCGACCAGCCGCACGGCCAGCGACGCGATGGTGGACTTGCCGGAGCCGGTCGGACCGACCAGGGCCACCGTCTTCCCGGCCGGCACCGTGAACGTCACCTCGCCGAGCACCTCCGTGCCGGGCCGGTGCGCCTCGGCCGGCTCGTACCCGAAGTGGACGTCGGCGAAGCCCAGCGTGGCCGGCTCCCGGCGGGCCGGGTCGAGCGTCACGTCGCCGTACGGCATCTCGCCGGTGGCGTCCAGGACCCGGCTGACCCGCTCCCAGCCGGCGACGCTGCGCGGCAGCTCGGCCAGCACCCAGCCGATCGCCCGCACCGGGAAGGCCAGCACGGTGAACAGGAACGCGACGCTGACCAGCTCGGTCACCGTGATCGCGCCCTGTTGGAGCCGGACCGCGCCGACCACCAGCACGGCGAGCGTGCCGAGGCTGGGCAGGGTCTCCAGCATCGGGTCGAAGACGCCGCGCAGCCGGCCGACGGAGATCAACGCGTCGCGCAGGTCACCGGCGCGGGCGGCGAAGCGGGCCGTCTCCTGGGACTCCCGGCCCATGGTCTTGACCACCAACGCGCCGTCGAAGCTCTCGTGCGCGATGCCGCTGACCTCGGCGCGCAGCCGCTGGGCGCGAGCCTGGCGGGGTGCCATCCGGCGGGAGTAGACCACGTTGAGGGCGAACAGCGCGGGGAAGACGGCGAGGCCGACCAGGGCGAGCGCCCAGTCGGTGACGAACAGCGAGGCCACGGCGCCGACCAGCATCACCAGCGTGCCGACCGCGAACGGCAGCGGCGCGATCGGGTACCAGGCGGCCTCCACGTCGGAGTTGGCGTTGGACAGCAGCGTGCCGGTGGAGTTGCGGTGGTGCCAGGCCAGCGGCAGGTCGAGGTAGCGGCGGGTGACCCGGCGACGGTAGGCGGCCTGGAGCCGGTACTGCATGTAACCGGCGCCGAGCCGCCGGCCGAAGATGCCGACCACCCGCAGCACGCTGATCCCGAACAGCGCCGACGCGGCGAGCGCGAGGGCGCCGCCGGCCACCGCGCCGCGTTCGACCGCCGGCACCACCACGTCGCCGACCACCGCGCCGACCACGTACGCGCTGGCGATGACGAGGAGGCCGAAGAGCACACTGCCGCTGACCGCCACCGCGAAGATCCGTGGTTGCTCCCGGATCGCCCGGCCGAGCACCCTGAGCCCCTTGCCGAGCACGTCCCGACTTGTCCCGCTCGCCACGCTCTCCCCCGCCGTAAGCCACAGTTTTCTCCCCCATCCTTACCGCTCGTCGCCGCGTACGCCGACCCGGCCGGGATATGTCCGCCGTCACGTTCGCGCCGACCGGGGCCGGACGGCGGGCCGCGACCGGCGGCCCGGGAACGCCGCGTCGGCCATGGCGCGCCGATCGGGCCCGGCGGGCCTACGATCGGGCCATGCCGCGGTACGCCCGAGCGGAGCGCGAGGCGCTCGCCGATCTGATGCTGGAACTGGGACCGGACGCGCCGACGGTCAACGAGGGGTGGACCACCCGTGACCTGGCGGCGCACCTGCTGGTGCGGGAGCGCCGGCCGGACGCGGCCGGCGGGATCCTGCTGCCGCCGCTGCGGGGGTATGCCGAGGCGGTGCGCCTGCGGGTCGCCGCCGGTCCGTACGCCGACCTGGTCGCCCGGGTCCGCCGCCCGCCGGTGTGGAGCCCGGTGAGCAATCCGCTCACCGACGAGCTGGCCAACGGCATGGAGTTCTTCATCCACCACGAGGACGTGCGCCGCGCCCGGCCCGGCTGGCACCCGCGCGACCTGCCGGCCGGGCAGCAGGCGGTGCTCTGGAAGCGGGTCGCCCTGCTGGCCCGGATGGCGCTGCGGCGGTTTCCGGCCGAGGTGCTGGTGCAGGCGCCGGGGCACGGCGAGCTGCGGGTCGGCCGGGGCGGCGAGCGGCTGCGGCTGGTCGGCGCGCCGGGCGAGCTGGTGCTGTTCCTCACCGGCCGGCAGCGGGTGGCCCGGGTCCAGGTGGAGGGCCCGGCCGGGCCGGCGGAGCGGCTGCGCGCGGCCGAGCTGGGGCTTTGACGCAGCGTAGGCATCCCGTTACCGCGCTATCACGAAAAGCGCACATCCCAGTGATGATTGCCGATCAATTCTGCCGTACGCTCCTGCCCGCCGCCCCGCTTCGCGGGCGGCGGACAGGGGGCTCGGATGCGTGGCTTCGCGCTCTCGGCGCTGCACGAACCGCCCTTCCCGGCGCGGCGGCACCCTGCCGTCGAGCGGGTCACCGCGGAGAGCGCCGGCTGGGTACGCGACCTCGGCCTGGTCCGTGACCCGGCCGGGCGGCGCCGACTGGCCGGCGCGCACGCCGCGGAGCTGGCCGGACGGGCCGGCCCGGAGGCCTCCCCGGCGGGCCTGCGCCTGCTCACCGACCTGATCAACTGGCTGTTCGTGGTGGACGACGCCTGCGACGACGACGGCCTGGGCGCGGACCCCACCCGGCTGGCCCCCACCGTGGCGGCGCTGTTGAGCGTGCTGGACCGGCACGGCGACCCGGCCGCGCCCGTCCCGGCCGGTGGCCCGCTGGCGGTGGCGCTCGACGACCTGTGCCGGCGGGCCCGCGACGTGCAGCGGCCCGCGCTGCTGCTGCGCCTGGTCGGCCAGTTGCGCGAATACCTGCTGGCGCTGCTCTGGGAGGCGGCCAACCGGGAGCACCGGCGGGTGCCCGGGGTGGCCGAGTACGTGCAGATGCGCCGGCACACCGGCGGCGTACGCCCCGGCTTCACGGTGACCGACCTGGCCCACCCGGCGCGCCCCGGCCCCGCCCGGCGGGCCGATCCGGCGCTGGCCGCGTTGGACGCCCTCGCCGCCGACCTGGTCTGCTGGTGCAACGACCTGTTCTCCTACGGCAAGGAGCGCGGCGTCGCCCCGCCGGCGCACAACCTGGTCACCACCATCGCCGGCGAGACCGGTCAGGACGAGGCGGCGGCGCTGCGCGCAGCGGCGACCCGGTTCAACGCGGCGCTGGCGGCGTACGCGGAACGGGACGAGGCGCTGACCGTCGCCGCCGACGACGGGGTACGCGCGTTCCTCGCCACCCGCCGGGACTGGATCCGGGCCACCTACGACTGGTCCCGCGCCGCCACCCGGTACGCCTGAGCCCGAACCCCGGCCGATCCGCACTAGCCGCTGCCCCGGTGCAGGCAATACTCTTCGGTAACCGCAGACCGGCGTGACCCCCGTCACGTCCCTCCACCCCTGAAGGCGGCTTCCACGATGGCTCTCGATGTACCGTACCGTTCCGTACCGGACATGTTCCTCAAGCGCGTGGCGGACTCCCCCGACCGGCACGCCTTCGCCCACCCCGCACCCGACGACTCGGGCCCGGTCTGGTTGACGTGGGAGCAGGTCGGGCAGCGCGCCAAGGCGATCGCGGCCGGGCTGCACGGGCTGGGTGTGGGCCTCGAGGACCCGGTGGCGATCCTGGCCAACACGCGGCTGGAGTGGGTGCTCGCCGACTTCGGCGTGATGTGCGCCGGCGGGGCCACCACCACCGTCTACCCCACCACCGAGCCCGAGGAGGCGGCGTACATTCTCGCCGACTCGGGGTCGCGGGTGCTGTTCGCGGAGAACCCGGCCCAGGCCGCGAAGATCGCCGGCGCGGAGCTGCCGGCGCTGACCCACGTGGTGCTCCTCGACGGCGCGGCCGACCCGGCGGCCACCGTTCCCCAGCTCACGCTCGCCGAGCTGGAGGAACGCGGCACCGCCGCGCTGGCCGCCACGCCCGGCCTGATCGACGAGCTGGTCGCCGGCATCGGCCCGGACCACCTGGCCACCCTGATCTACACGTCGGGCACCACCGGCCGGCCCAAGGGCGTGGAGCTGCTGCACGGCGGGTGGTGCTGGGAGGGCGTCGCGCAGGCCGAGCTGGGCCTGCTGCGCGTCGACGACCTGCAGTACCTGTGGTTGCCGCTGTCCCACTCGTTCGGCAAGACGCTGCTCTGCGGCGCCACCCACGTCGGGCTGCCCACCTACGTCGACGGGCGGGTGGACAGGCTGGTCGACCTGCTCGGCGTGGTCCGGCCGACGCTGATGTGCGGCGCGCCCCGGGTCTTCGAGAAGGTCTACAACAAGGCGGTCACCACCGCGCAGGGCGCGGGCGGCGCGAAGGCGAAGATCTTCGGCTGGGGCGTCGCGGTCGGCAAGGAGAAGGTCGCGCTGGAGCAGGCCGGCAAGCCGGTCCCGACCGGGCTGCGGATGAAGTACGCGCTCGCCGAGAAGCTGGTCTTCAGCAAGCTCCAGGCCCGGCTGGGCGGCCGGATGCGGGTCCTGGTCTCCGGCGCGGCGCCGCTGAGCAAGGAGATCGCCACCTTCTTCGCCGCCGCCAACCTGCCCATCTCGGAGGGGTACGGCCTCACCGAGACCAGCGCCGGCGCGTTCGTCAACCCGCCGGACGGTCTCAAGATCGGCAGCGTGGGCCGGGCCATGGGCGACCTGGAGTGCCGGATCGACACCGACGGCGAGATCCTGGTCCGGGGCCGGCCGGTGATGCGGGGCTACCACAACCTGCCCGGGGAGACCGCCGAGGCGTTCACCGACGACGGCTACTTCCGCACCGGCGACATCGGCACGCTCGACGACGACGGCTACCTGCGCATCACCGACCGCAAGAAGGACCTGGTCAAGACGTCCGGCGGCAAGTACGTCGCGCCGTCGCACATTGAGGGCATGTTCAAGGCGATCTGCCCGTACACCTCGCAGGCGGTGGTGATCGGGCAGGCCCGCAACTACTGCACGATGCTGGTCACGCTGGACCCGGACGCGATCAAGGGCTGGGCCGCCGGCACCCCGCTGGAGGGGCGCGACTACACCACGATCGTCACCTCTCCCGAGGCGCGGACGATGGTCGAGGGCTACGTGGACGAGCTGAACGCCAAGCTCAACCGCTGGGAGACGATCAAGAAGGTGACGATCCTCCCCCGCGACCTGACCATCGCCGACGGCGAGGTCACCCCGTCGCTGAAGATCAAGCGCCGCAGCGTGGAGACCAACTTCGCCGGCGAGATCGACAAGATGTACGAGGGCACGCTCGCCGAGCTGTGACGTGCCCCCGGCGCCGCGCCGGCCGTGCCCCACCGTCCCGGGGCACGGCCCGCGCGGGACCGGCCCCCGCGGCCCGCGCCGGTCACAGGTGTTCCCGGCGCCACCGGCTCTGCTCGGTCTCGGCGGCCACCTGCTCCTCCAGCGCGAGCTGACGCACCCGGCGGCGGCGGCCGTCCTCGCTGCGCGTCTCCCAGGTGACGCCGGCGCCGGCGAGCACCGCCAGCACGCCCAGCGCGGCCACCTCCGAGATCCGGAACGCGAACGGGCCGACCACGACCAGCGCCGCCACCGTGACCAGCAGCGGACGGTGCACCTCGCGCACCGCCAACCACCAGCAGCCGGCGATGCTGAGCAGGTAGAGCGCCACCCCGCCGAAGAGGACGCCACCCCAGAAGTCGCCCAACGGCCACCCCCAGGGCGGGGTGTCCGGGTCGGCGACCTCGGCGAGCAGGTCCTTGAGGCCGAGCGCGTAGAGGATCGTCCCGGTGACCATCGGCAGGTGCAGGAACGTGTAGACCGAGCGGCTCAGCCGCAGCCGGGCGTTCCGGTCCCGGGCGTGGTGCAGCGCCTGCTCCAGCGCGAACGCCAGCGTGTCGAAGTACGCCCACCACAGCGCCGCCACGATCGCGATGCCGAGCAGCGCGGCCACCGCCACCGGACCGGTCAGCGGCAGCCCGGTCTTCGGGCCGAGCCCCAGCGCGATGATCGACTCGCCGAGCGCGACGAGCACCATCAGCGCGTGCCGTTCCGCCCAGTGCCCGGCGGAGACCACCACCCACCAGTGCCAGGCCACGGTGGTCCCGACCCCGTACTCGACAAGCACCGCGAGCGTCCAGAGCGCCAGTTGCAGCCCGACCGCGAACCGGCCGTCGGGCAGCCAGGCCCGGACGACGCCGGCGAGCACGAGCAGCACGGTGGCCACGACCGGCACCAGGACGCGCAGCAGGAACCGCCGACGACGCACCGGGTCGGCCCGGTCCACCCGGCCGAACACGGTGAGTTGGGCCATCCGGATCACGAAGTAGCAGCCGGCGAAGACCAGCGGGCCGGGCAGGCCGCCGGGACGGTCCTGGAACGCGCCGGGCGCGCTGAGCACGAGCAGGAACGTGGCCGCCACGGTCACGAAGCCGACAAGCGGCAGCATGCCCTGGTCGGCGCGGCAGGCGTTGCCCACCCGCGCGAAGCCGGTCCACGACCACCAGAGCAGCGCCAGCACCAGCAGGAAGCGGTAGAGGTTGACCGGGGTCAGTACGGTGGCGGTCAGCGTGGTGACGCTGAGGAACGCGAAGACGAAGACCAGGTCGTAGAAGAGTTCCAGCCGGGTGGTGCGGGAGCCGGGCGCGGCTGCGCGTATCGCCCACGACCAGCGGGCGTCGCTCCGGTTCCCCACCCGGGCAGTCTGCGGGCACGACGCCGTCGCCGGACCCGGTTCCGCCGGCAACCACCGGAACGGGAACGGTCGCTCAGGCGATGACGCTCGGCTCCCGCCACTGCGGCCGGCCGGCCCGGTCCAGGTCGTAGCGGACCGCGGCGAGCCGCCCGACCGCCTCCGCCAGCTCCGCGGCGGGCAGCGTGAACGGCAGCCGGAGGAACCGCTCCAGCGTGCCGTCCAGGCCGAACCGTGGGCCGGGCGCCAGCCGTACGCCGACCTCCTCGGCCGCCCGGGCCAACGCGCTGGAGATCGGGCCGTCCAGCTCGGCCCAGAGCGTGACGCCGCCCCGCGGCACCCGGAACCGCCAGTCGGGCAGCCGGTCGGCGAGCGCGGCGACCAGCGCGTCCCGCTGGCCGGCGAGCTGGGTCCGGCGGGCCGCCACGATGGCCGGCGCCTGGGCCAGCAGGTGCACCGCGACGAGCTGGTCGAGGACCGGACTGGCCATGTCCACGCCGACCCGGGCCGCGGCCAGTCGCTGCACCTGCGGCGCGGAGGCGCGGACCCAGCCGATCCGCAGCCCGCCCCAGTAGGGCTTGCTCATCCCGCCGATGCTGATCACCCGGGAGTGCCTGTCGAAGACCGCCACCGGCGGCGGCAGCGGGGTGTCGTCCAGCGGCAGGTCGACGAAGGACTCGTCCACCACCAGGTCGGTGCCGGCGGCATGGGCCGCGCCGACCAGCCGCTCGCGCAGGTCGGCCGCCATCAGGTGACCGGTCGGGTTGTGGAACTCCGGGATCACGTACGCCAGCTTGGGCCGGGTCTGCCGGAGGCTGCCGAGCAGCAGGTCGGCGTCCCAGCCGTCGTCGGAGAGCCCGTGCGTGGCGATCCGGGCCCGCCGGGCGGCGAGCGCGGCGAGCGCGTTGGGGTAGGTGGGCGACTCCACGAGCACCCCGCCGCCGGGGGACAGCGCCAGCCGGAGCACCAGGTCCAGTGCGTGCTGGGTGCCGCTGGTGACCATGATCTGCTCGGGGCTGGTGGGGAGGCCACGCTCGGTGTAGCCGCGGGCCACCGCCTCGCGCAGCTCGATGATGCCGGTGGGGTGGTAGCCCGCGCCGCCGAGATAGCGGGGCAGGTCCTCGGCCGCCGCGCGGGCGGCGGGGACGAGCTGCGGCGGGGCGGAGAGCGCGGCGACCCCGAGGTCGATCATGTCCCGGTCGTCGAGCGGCGTCCAGAGGCCGGTGCTGGCCACCCGGTGGGTGCCCGGCAGCATGGTCCAGCTCCCAGCGCCGCGCCGGCTCGCCAGGTGGCCGCTCTCCCGCAGTTCCCGGTACGCCGCGGTGACGGTGGTCCGGCTGATCCGGAGCGCCTCGGCCAGTTCCCGCTCGGCCGGCAGGCGTACCCCCAGGGGCAGCCGGCCATCGGCGAGCAGGCCACGGACAGCGGCGGAGAGCGCGACGTAGTCCGGGCTGCGCCGCCGGCCGGGCAGCGCGTGCCACTGGCCGAGCAGCCGCGCCAATTGGACACCGCGCACCTGGCTGGTCATGGCCACTCCTCCCCGATTGGCCTCTCCGGCTCGGTCGATTGGACCCTAGGGTGGCATGCATGGCACAGCTTGGCAATCTCCGGGACCGGCCGATGCGGCGACTCACCCAGCTCTACGCCGGCCTGGTCCTCTACGGGCTCAGCATGGCGCTGATGATCCGGTCCGGGCTGGGCCTGGATCCCTGGGACGTGTTCCACCAGGGGCTGGCCCGGCAGACCGGCCTCTCCTTCGGCACGGTCACCATCGCCGTCGGCGCCGTGGTGCTGCTGCTCTGGATCCCGCTGCGGCAGCGCCCCGGGCTCGGCACGATCAGCAACGTGGTGGTGATCGGGCTGGTCGTCGACGGCACCCTGACCGTGCTGCCGCCGGGCGAGGGCCTGCCGGTACGCGCCGCGCTGCTCGTGGTCGGCATCGTCGCCAACGGCGCCGCCACCGGCCTCTACCTGGGCGCCGGGCTCGGCCCCGGCCCGCGCGACGGCCTGATGACCGGCCTGGTCGCCCGCCGCCCGCGCCTGTCGATCCGGCTGGTCCGGACCGTCATCGAGGTGAGCGTGCTCGCCCTCGGCTGGCTGCTCGGCGGCACCGTCGGTCTCGGCACGGTGGCCTACGCGCTCGCCATCGGGCCGCTCGCCCAACTGTTCATCCCGATCTTCGCGATCCCGGCCCGACCGGTCCGCGCCTACGCTGCGTGAGCGCGTTCGGGCCGACCGCCATCGTACGGGCCGGCCCGGAGCGCGCTGAGCTGCGACGACGCGCGCCGGCAAAACCGGGTGTTTTCTCCGCCGTCGCGGGCGGGCATCATTCGTGCATGGGGGACAACGGATGGCGTTGGAGCGACGCCTGGATCTTCGTGGCGTTGGTCATCGCGAGCGGCGCCGGCCGGCACCGCCGGGCCGCCGCCACACGCCGCCCCGAGGGGGTACGCCTCGCCGACGTCCTCTCCACCGCCGACCACCTCAACCAGGCCATTCCCGAACGACACGAGGTCGAGGGGGCGGTCCGGCGGCTCGTCGGCGCCGGCCTGGTCAGCGTCGCCGACGGCTGGTTCCGGGTCACCCCTGATGGCGAACGGCTCTGGCGCACCCGGCCCAGCGCCGGGCTCGGCACCACTGTCGACACCGTGCAGGGCGTGCTGACCCGCCGGCACCCGCCGGGCGAGTCCGAGTGGCAGCTCGCCGAGGATGACCACGCCGCCGCCGTCCAGGAGTACGTGGTCCGCTCCATCCCGATGCCCCGGCGGTCCCCGGAGGGTCGCTCCGGGCGGCAGTGACCCGTGGGCCCGGCCGGGTCAGCGCACCGGGTGCCCGGCGCCGCGCAGCGCGTCCTTGACCTCGCCGACGGTCAGCTCGCCGAAGTGGAAGACACTGGCCGCGAGCACCGCGTCGGCGCCCGCGCCGACGGCCGGCGGAAAGTGCGCCACCGCGCCCGCGCCACCGCTGGCGATCACCGGCACCTCGACCACGTCCCGGACCGCCTGGATGAGCGGCAGGTCGAACCCGGCCTTGGTGCCGTCCGCGTCCATCGAGTTGAGCAGGATCTCGCCGGCGCCCAGCTCGGCGCCGCGCGCGGCCCACGCCACCGCGTCCAGGCCGGTGCCGCGCCGGCCGCCGTGCGTGGTGACCTCGAAGCCGCTGGGCGTCACCCCGGCCGGCGCGCGCCGCACGTCCAGCGAGAGCACCAGCACCTGGCGGCCGAACCGGTCGGCGATCTCGGCGATCAGCTCCGGGCGGGCGATGGCCGCGGTGTTCACCCCGACCTTGTCCGCCCCGGCCCGCAGCAGCGTGTCGACATCGGCGACCTGCCGGACGCCGCCGCCCACGGTGAGCGGGATGAAGACCGACTCGGCGGTGCGCCGGACCACGTCGAGCATCGTGCCGCGGTCGCTGGACGACGCGGTGACGTCGAGGAACGTCAGCTCGTCCGCCCCGGCCCGGTCGTACGCCGCCGCCAGCTCCACCGGGTCGCCGGCGTCGCGCAGGTCGACGAAGTTGACGCCCTTGACCACCCGTCCGGCATCCACGTCCAGACACGGAATGACCCGCACCGCCACCGTCATGCCGGAAAGCCTAGCCAACGCGGAAGCGGCGGTGGCCGGCCGGTGAGGCCGGTCACCGCCGCTTCCGTGGGGGGGGTCAGAGGCGGACGAGCATCTTGCCGAGGTTCTCGCCGCGCAGCAGGCCGAGGAAGGCGTCCGGGGCCTGCTCGATGCCGTCGACCACCGTCTCGTCGTACGACAGGCGACCCTCGCGCAGCCAGCCGGCCACCTCCTGCACGAACTGCTCGCGCAGGTGACCGTGGTCACCGACGAGGAAGCCGCGCAGCGTCAGCCGCTTGCCGATCACCAGCGCCAGGTTGCGCGGGGCGGCCGGCGGCTCGGCCGAGTTGTACTGGGCGATCATGCCGCAGATGGCGGCCCGGCCGTGCAGGTTCATCGCCCCGATCGCGGCCTCCAGGTGCTCCCCGCCGACGTTGTCGAAGTACACGTCGACACCGTCCGGGGCGGCGGCCTTGAGCTGCTCGTACACCGGCCCGTCGTGGTAGTCGAAGGCGGCGTCGAAGCCGAGCGCGGCGAGCCGCTCGACCTTCGCCCGGGAGCCGGCGCTGCCGATCACCCGGCCGGCGCCGCGCAGCTTCGCGATCTGCCCGACCATCGAGCCCACCGCGCCGGCCGCGCCGGAGACGAAGACCGTCTCCCCCGGCTTCATGGCGGCCACGTCGAGCAGCCCGGCGTACGCGGTCAGCCCGGTCATGCCGAGCACGCTCAGGTAGGCGCTGACCGGCGCGAGGCCGGCGTCGACCTTGCGGACGGCCGTCGCGTCGACAAGCGCGTACTCGCGCCAGCCCAGGCCGTGCAGCACGATGTCGCCGGGCTTGACGCCCGCGGCCTCGCCGGCCACCACCTCACCGATCGCGCCGCCGTCGAGCGGGGCGTCGAGCGCGAACGGCGGGACGTACGACTTGACGTCGTTCATCCGTCCCCGCATGTACGGGTCGACGGACATGAACTGGTTGCGCACCACGACCTGACCCGGCCCCGGCGTCGGCACGTCGGTGGTGACCAGCCGGAAGTTGTCGGCGGTCGGCCAGCCCTCGGGGCGGGACGCCAGGTGGATCTCCCGGTTCACGCTGCTCACAGGGCCTCCTTCGATCGCGACTGCGGGGCTCGCAAACCCGGCTCGCTCCTCGCGCTCACAGGGCCTCCCGGACGGTCAGCGCGACCTCGATGTTGCCGCGGGTCGCGTTCGAGTAGGGGCAGACCTGGTGGGCCGCCTCGACCAGCTTCTCGGCGGCCGGGCGCTCGACGGCGGGCAGGTCAACCACCAGTGTCACGGTCAGGCCGTAGCCGCCGCTGCCGTTCGGGCCGATGCCCACCTCGGCCTCGACGACCGAGCCGGCGACGTCCGCCTTGGCCTGGCGGGCGACGATGCGCAGCGCGGAGTGGAAGCAGGCGGCGTAGCCGGCCGCGAAGAGCTGCTCGGGGTTGGCCGCGCCGCCGGCGCCGCCCATCTCCTTCGGCACGGCGAGGTTCAGGTCGACGGTGCCGTCGGAGGTGCGGACGTGGCCGTCGCGACCGTCGCCGGTGGCCTTGGCGGACGCGGTGTAGAGGACCTGCATTGTCACTGCTCCTTCTGTCGGTGGATCGTCTCGGTGACCCGGGTGAGCGTGTCGCGGAGATTGACCAGTTCGGCCGCGGTGAGGCCGGTGGCCACGGCCACCCGCATCGGCACGTCCGCCATCCGCTCCCGCAGCGCCCGGCCGCGATCGGTGAGGCCCACCTCGACCCGGCGCTCGTCGGCGGCCGAGCGGGTTCGCACCACCAGGCCGGCCCCCTCCAGCCGCTTGAGCAGCGGGGAGAGCGTGCCGGAGTCGAGCCGGAGCCGCGCGCCGAGCTCGGAGACCGTGGGGGCGTCGTCGTCGCGCTCCCAGAGCACCAGCAGCACCAGGTACTGCGGGTAGGTCAGGCCGTGCTCGTCGAGGATGGGCCGGTAGACGTCGGTCAGGGCGCGCGACGCCGCGTAGAGCGCGAAGCACACCTGCCGGCGTAGCACCAGATCATCGGTCACCCGTCGAACTGTAGCGCGCAATCAAGTTGTGCACAACCTATAGCCGCCGCTTCGGCGGAAGGACGAGCGAGCGGCCCTGCCAACTTGATGGCGTAAACGACTCAACGCGCCGGAGATCGGGCGCACAGGCGTTGACCCATCCACGCCATCAAGTTGGTAGCGCCTCACGACCTACCTCTCTCCGGGTCGGAGAGAGGTAGGGCCGGGCGGGCCGGCTCAGGGCCCGGGGACGTACGCCTCCAGCTCGATCTCGACCAGATGCTCCGGGTCGAGCAGACCGGCCACCACCACCATGGTCGCCACCGGACGAACCGGGCCGAACACCGCGTTGTGCGCCCGGCCCACCTCGTCGACGTAGAGCCGGTCGGTCACGTACATCCGGGTCCGGACCACGTCGGCCGGTTCCGCGCCCACCTCGGCCAGCGCGTCCAGGCCGATCCGGATCGCCTGCGCGGTCTGCGCCGCCGCGTCCCCCACGTGCGCCGCCCGACCGTCCACCGTGGAGGTGCAGCCGGCGGTGATCGCCAGCGCGCCGGCCCGGACCACCCGGGAGTAGCCGTAGAGCGCCTCCCACGGGCCGCCCGAGCCGAGCCGGGTCACCACCGGCGACCCGCCCACCTCGATCGTCACGCGCCGGTCCGCAGCGTGGCGAGCGCCTGGGCGACCGTGAACGCGCCGGCGTAGAGCGCCTTGCCGGCGATCACGCCCTCCACGCCGACCGGCTCCAGCGTGGCCAGCGCCCGCAGGTCGTCGAGCGTGGACACCCCGCCGGAGGCGATCACCGGCGCGTCGGTGCGGGCGCACACCTCGCGCAGCAGGTCCAGGTTCGGCCCCCGCATGGTGCCGTCCTTGGTGATGTCGGTGACCACGTACCGCGCCGCGCCGGCCGCGTCCAGCCGGGCCAGCACGTCGTAGAGGTCACCGCCGTCGCGGGTCCAGCCCCGCGCCGAGAGGGTACGCCCGCGCACGTCCAGCCCGATCGCCACACGGTCCCCGTACTCGCCGCAGATCCGGTCGCACCACTCGGGATCCTCCAACGCGGCGGTGCCGATGTTGACCCGGGCCGCCCCGGTGCCCAGCGCCGCCCGCAACGACTCGTCGTCGCGGATCCCGCCGGACAGCTCCACCTTGACGTCGAGCTTGCCGACCACCTCGGCGAGCAGCGCCGCGTTGGAGCCCCGACCGAACGCCGCGTCCAGGTCGACCAGGTGGATCCACTCCGCGCCGTCGGACTGCCAGGCGAGCGCCGCCTCCAGCGGGTCGCCGTACGCGGTCTCGCTGCCGGCGGCGCCCTGCACGAGCCGGACGGCCTGGCCGTCGGCGACGTCCACGGCGGGCAACAGGTCAAGGCTCAACGGTTGTCTCCTCGCATCCTCAACGACGGTCCAACGCGATCACCACGATCGCCGGCAGGACCAGCAGCAACAACACGACCAACGCCAGACGCAGCGCGAGGTCGTCGACGAAACTCCAGATGCCGATCACCGCGACGGCGGTGAGCAGCACGATGGCCGCCCGCTCCCGCCGGCTGTGCCGGCGCAGCCGACCGGTGCGCCCCCGCCGCAGCCGGGGCGTCAGCCGACGTACCCAGGCCCGGCGCCGCTCCCGACGGGCCACCCGCCGGGCCCGGACGGCGCGTTCCCGCTCCTGCTCGGCCTCGCGGGCCGCCCGACGGCGGGCCCGCTCCTTACTCAACAGTGCCGAGCCAGTTGCGCAGGAGCGCCGCGCCCGTGTCGGCCGACTTCTCCGGGTGGAACTGGGCGGCGGACAGCGCCCCCCGCTCCACCGCCGCCACGAAGTCGCCGCCGTGGTGCGCGGTGGTCACGACGGCGCCGGCGGCGGCGAGCGCGGCCGGGTCGGTGACCCCGTAGGAGTGCACGAAGTAGAACCGGGCGTCGGCCGGCAGGCCGGCGAAGAGCACCGACCCGACCGGCGGGCGCACCGTGTTCCAGCCCATGTGCGGCAGGCGCGGCGCGGGCAGCTTCGTCACCCCGCCGGGCAGCAGGCCCAGGCCCTTGGTCACGACGCCGTGCTCGTCGCCGTGCTCGAAGAGCACCTGCATGCCGACGCAGATGCCGAGCACCGGGCGGCCCGCCGCCACCCGCTCGGCGATCACCGGGCCGGCGCCGAGCGCCTCGATGCCCGCCATGCACGCGGCGTACGCGCCGACGCCCGGCACCACCAGGCCGTCGGCCCCGGCGGCGGCGGTCAGGTCGTCGGTCACGGTGACGTCCGCACCGGCCCGCTCCAGCGCGCGCTCGGCCGAACGCAGGTTGCCCGAGCCGTAGTCGAGCACCACCACCCGCCGGGCCATCAGCCCTCCCCGGGGAGCAGCCAGAGCAGCCCGCCGGCGGTGGCCAGCACGGCCAGCAGGCCGGTGACCACCACGGCGGCGCGGGCCGCGCCCTGCTTGTACAGCGACCACGTCCCGCCGACCAGCACCCCGGCCAGGATCAGCAGCAGCGTCGGCAACACCTTCATCGCTACAGGGCGCCCTTCGTGCTGGGCACCACGCCGGCGCTGCGCGGGTCGATCGCGGTCGCCTCACGCAGCGCCCGGGACACGGCCTTGAACTGGGCCTCGACCACGTGGTGCGCGTCCGGGTGGCCGCCGGGCCGGGCCGCCCGCAGCACGTCCACGTGCAGCGTGACCCGGGCCGACTGGCCGAACGACTCCCAGATGTGCCGGGTCATGCTGGTCGGGTAGACCGGCCCGATGTACGGCGACAGCGCCGGCTCGTCGTGCACCACGTACGGCCGGCCGGACAGGTCGACCGCGGCCCGCACCAGCACCTCGTCCATCGGGACGGTGGCCGAGCCGTACCGCCGGATGCCGGCCTTGTCGCCCAGCGCCCGGTCGAACGCCGAGCCCAGCGCGAGCGCGGTGTCCTCCATGGTGTGGTGCGCGTCGATCTCCAGGTCGCCGACCGTGTGCACGGTCAGGTCGAAGCCGCCGTGCCGGGCGATCTGGTTCAGCATGTGGTCGTAGAAGCCGACGCCGGTCTCGATGTCGGCCTTGCCGGTGCCGTCGAGGTCGATCTCGACGAGCACCTTGGTCTCGTTGGTGACCCGCTCGATCCGGGCGGTGCGGTTCATGACAACTTCTCCATCGCGGACAGAAAGGCGTCGGTCTCGGCCGGGGTTCCGGCGGTGACCCGCAGCCAACCGGGCAGGCCGACGTCGCGGACCAGCACGCCGGCGTCGAGCAGGGTACGCCAGGCGACGCCTTGGTCGCCGCCGACGTCGAACAGCACGAAGTTGGCGTCGCTGTCGGCCACCCGGCGCCCCCGCGCGCGCAGCTCGGCGACGATCCGGTCGCGCTGGACCATGATCGCGGAGACGGTGCCGAGCAACGCGTCCCGGTGCGCCAGCGCCGCCCGGGCGGCGGCCTGGGTGAGCGCGGAGAGGTGGTACGGCAGCCGGACCAGCTGCACCGCCGCCACCACCGCCGGATCGGCGGCCAGGTAACCCAGCCGGCCGCCGGCGAACCCGAACGCCTTGCTCATGGTGCGGGTGACCACCAGCCGGGGGTGGCCGGGCAGCACGGCGAGCGCACTGACCGTGCCGGGCCGGGCGAACTCCGCGTACGCCTCGTCCACCACCACCATGCCGGGCGCCTCGGCCAGCACGGCGGCGACCACGGCCGGGTCGAGCGCGGTGCCGGTCGGGTTGTTCGGCGAGCAGAGGAACACCACGTCCGGGCGGTGCGCGCGAACCTGGTCGACCGCGTCGGCGGCGGTCAGCCCGAAGTCGGCGCCCCGGACGCCGGGGATCCACCGGGTGCCGGTGCCGAGCGCCAACAGCGGGTGCATCGAGTACGCCGGGGTGAAGCCGAGCGCGGTGCGCCCGGGGCCGCCGAACGCCTGGAGCAACTGCTGCTGGATCTCGTTGGAGCCGTTGGCCGCCCACACGTGGTCGGCGGTGAGGTCGTGGCCCAGGTACGCCGCCAGGTCGGCGCGGAGCGCCACCGCGTCCCGGTCCGGGTAGCGGTTGAGGTCACGCAGCTCGGCTGCGACCGCCTTGCCGATGGCCTCGACCACCGGCTCGGGCACCGGGTAGGAGTTCTCGTTGGTGTTCAGCCGCACCGGCACGTCGAGCTGCGGCGCGCCGTACGGGGAGCGTCCGCGCAGGTCGTCCCGGATCGGCAGGTCGTCGAGCGTGGTCACGAGTCGTCTCCGGGGAAGCGGACGCGGACCGCCTGGCCGTGCGCCGGCAGGTCCTCCACGCCGGCCAGCGTGACCACGTGCGGGGCCACCTCGCGCAGCGCCTGCTCGGTGTACTCCACCAGGTGGACGCCGCGCAGGAAGGACTGCACGGACAACCCGGAGGAGTGCCGGGCGCAGCCGCCGGTGGGCAGCACGTGGTTGGAGCCGGCGCAGTAGTCGCCGAGCGACACCGGCGACCAGGCGCCCACGAAGATCGCACCGGCGTTGCGCACCCGCAGCGCCCACTCGCGGGCGTTCTCGGTCTGGATCTCCAGGTGCTCGGCCGCGTACGCGTCGACCACCCGCAGCCCGGCCGCCAGGTCGTCGACGAGGACCACGCCGCTCTGCTCGCCGCGCAGCGCGGTGCCGATCCGTTCGGCGTGCTTGGCCGCCGGCACCTGCCGGGCCAGCTCGGCGTCGACCGCGTCGGCCAGCTCGGTCGACGGCGTGACCAGCACGCTGGCTGCCAGCGGGTCGTGCTCGGCCTGGCTGATCAGGTCGGCGGCGACGTGCGCCGGGTCGGCGGTGTGGTCGGCCAGGACGGCGATCTCGGTCGGGCCGGCCTCGGCGTCGATGCCGACCACGCCGCGCAGCAGCCGCTTCGCGGCGGTGACCCAGATGTTGCCCGGCCCGGTGATCATGTCGACCGGGTCGCAGCGCTCGTCGCCGGCCGGGTCGACCGTCGCGCCGTACGCGAGCATGGCCACCGCCTGGGCGCCGCCGACCGCGTACACCTCGTCGACGCCGAGCAGCGCGCAGGCGGCGAGGACCCGCGGGTCGGGCAGGCCGTCGTTGTCCTTCTGCGGCGGACTCGCCACCACCAGCGAGCGCACCCCGGCCGCCTGGGCCGGGACCACGTTCATCACCACCGTCGACGGGTACATGGCCAGGCCGCCGGGGACGTAGAGGCCCACCCGGTCGACCGGCACCCACCGCTCGGTCACCGTGCCGCCGGGCACCACGGTCGTGGTGTGGTCGGTCCGGCGCTGGTCGGCGTGGACCTTGCGGGCCCGGGTGATCGACTCCAGCAGCGCGGCGCGGACCTGCGGGTCCAGCTCGCCCTCGGCGGCGCGGATCACCTCGACCGGCACCCGCAGATGCTCCGGCGCGACGCCGTCGAACCGCTCGCTGGCCTCCCGGATCGCCGGGTAGCCATGCTCGCGGACCGCCTCGACGAGGGGGCGGATCCGCTCGACCGCGACGGAGACGTCGAGCTGGGCACGGGGCAGCAGGCGGCGCGGGTCGGGCACCCCGCCGCGCAGGTCGATCCGATTCAGCACACCTGCGAGTCTAGGCCGCCGCCGATCGGACCGGCCGGGGCCGCCCGCACGCCGGGACGGTGAGCCGGGACACCCAGGCCGGGCGCGGGGGAGCTACGCTCGATCACGTGAGCGCACGGCTGCCGGTGTTCCCGCTCGGGACCGTCCTCTTCCCCGGGCTGGTCCTTCCGCTGCACATCTTCGAGGAGCGCTACCGAGCCCTGGTCCGCCACCTGGTCGGGCTGCCCGAGGGCGCGCCACGCGAGTTCGGCGTGGTGGCGATCCAGGCCGGCTGGGAGGTCGCGCCGGCCGGGCCGCCGGGCCGCTCCGGGCTGGCCGGCGGCGAGATCACCCTGCACGAGGTGGGCTGCACGGCCGAGCTGCGGCAGGTCACCGAGCTGGCCGACGGCGGGTTCGACATCGTCACGGTGGGCCGGCGCCGGTTCCGCATCGCCGAGATCGACGACGACGCCGAGCCGTACCTCACCGCCGAGGTGGAGTGGCTGCCCGAGCCGACCGGTCCGGACGAGGTGGCCGACGTGCTGGCGGCCCGGGTGATCTCGGTGTTCCGGAACTATCTCGGCCTGATCCGGCCGGACCAGGAGGAGATCTCCGAGCAGCTCCCGGAGGACCCGACCGTGCTGTCGCACCTGGTCGCGGCGACCGCCGCGCTGACCGTCGCCGACCGGCAGCGACTGCTCGCCATCGACGACACCCCCGGTCGGCTCCGCGCCGAGCTGCGCCTGCTCAACCGCGAGTCGGCGCTGCTGCGCCAGGTCCGGGCGGTGCCGGTGCCGCTCAGCGAGCTGGCGGGTCTTCCGGCGCCGAACTGAACCCCGGCGGGTCCGACCGGTCGCCGTCCCTCGGCCCCGGGCCGGCCGGCCCGGGGCCAGCGCTCTCCGACGCCGCCGGCCACCCGCCGTCCGGGCCCGACGCCGCCGGCCACCCGCCGTCCGGGCCGGGCGGGGCCGGCCACCCGCCGTCCGGGCCGGGCGGGGCCGGCCACGCACCGGGCTCCGGCTCGGGGCGCAGCGACGGCCATCGCGACCAGCCGGCCAGCAACGTGTACGTGACGGCCGCGCCGAACGCCGCGAGCAGCAGGTTGCCGTGCGGCAGGGGCAGCGGACCGAACCAGTCGACACCGCCGGCGCGCAGGTCGGCCGGCTTGGTGAAGTCGGTGCCCGGTGGCGCGGTGTCCAGCAGCCGCTGGAAGGTGCCCAGCCCGATCCGCCGGCCCACCTGCCAGGCCACCACCGCCGCGCCGAGGCCACCCAGCGTCGCCGCGAGCAGGCCGGCCGGGCCGCGCCGGCGGCGCAGCAGCACCCACAGCGCGATGGCGGAGAGGACCCCGAAGCCGAGCGCGAGCAGGCTGAACCAGCCGTCGGCCGCGATCGGTTGCTCCGGCTGCGGGACCGCGTACACCGCGCCGTCCGGCGTCTGCCGCACCGGCGTGCCCGGCGCGGCCCACGCCCACAGCAGACCCAGCGGCACCCCGAGCGCGGTGAGCAGCGCCGCCACGCCGAGGACCGTCGCCACCGGCCGGCCGCCGTCGCGGCGCGCGCCGGGCAGCTCCTGGACGACGTCCGGATGGCCGGCGAGCGGGGCCGCGCCGGGCGCGGTGACCGGGGTGCCGGCGGGCACCGGAAGGCCACCGGGCCAGCCGGACGGCTGCTCGGCGGGCGGCTGCTCCGCGGCGCCGGGACGGTCGGCGGTCCGCTCGGGGTCAGGGGTGTCCGGGCTCACCCGGTGATCCTCTCAGGCCCGGGCACGGCGTGGGGCGGTGGTCGGGCGCTCAGCGCGCGAACGGCTCCACCATCACCGCCGCCGCCTTCAGCCAGGCGTGCCGGGTCTCGGCCTGGAGCTGGTGGTACTCGATCGAGGAGCCGGTCTCCAGCGCCGGGTCGTAGGGCACCACGGTGACCGCCCGGGTACGGGTGGCGAAGTGCCGTTCCAGGTCGTCCTGGAGCGAGGTGCGCCCCGGCGTCGGGCAGGAGATCAACGTGACCGCGTTGTCGGCCAGCTCGCCCATGCCCACCTCGTGCAGCAGATCGAGCATCCAGTCCGCGCTGAAGGCGGCGTCCTCACGCGGCACGGTGGTCACCACGAGCTGGTCGGCGGCCTGCATGACGGTGCGCCAGTTCGGACTCTCCACGTTGTTGCCGGTGTCCACGCAGACCACCTCGTGGGTGCGGCGCAGCAGCTCCAGCACCCGCTTCACGGTGAACTGGTCGAGTCGCTGGGCGAAGCGCGGGCTCTCCTCGCCGGCCAGCACGTCGTACGAGCCGTCGGCGGCGTGCCGCAGGTAGTCGTCGAGGTGGGACAGCAGGGTGTCGCCGTCGAGGATCTCGATCTGCGCGAGGTCGTGGACCAGGTGGCGGATGGTGCGGGCGTGTCGGGCGCTGCCGGCCCGCAGGCCCAGCGTGCCCCGCAGCTCGTTGTCGTCCCAGGCGAGCACGCCGCGCCCGCGCACGCTGCCCACGGTCGCGGCGGCGAGCACGGTGGCGGTGGTCTTGTGCACCCCGCCCTTGGGGTTGGCGAACGCGAGCACCCGGGGGGTGCCCAGCTCGCGGCGGAGCACGCCGGTGGCCCGTTCCAGCTCGGCGTCCGGCGCCGGGGCGCGCCACCGCGCCGGGGCCGCCTCGATCCGGCCCGGCCGTGCCTCGACCGGCCGGCGCGGGGTGGGCACGACGGGTGGTTCCGGCGGCGGCGGGATGCCGGGCCGGTACCGGCCGCGGTCCAGCAACGCGTAACGGGACTCCGCGGGCGGCGGTGCGGGACGGTAGCCGCCGTCGAGCAGGGAGTATCGCGACTCGACAGGCGCCTCGGCCCGCCCGCGCGGCTCCGGCTCGGCCCGCCAGGACGGCTCGACCGGCGGCTCCGCGGGGTACGACGGCTCGGGTCGCCAGGACGGCTCCGCGCGCGGCTCGACCGGGGACTCCGTGGCGTAGGACGGGTCGACGCGCCAGGACGGCTCGCGCGGCTCCGGGGCGTAGGAGGGTTCGGCCCGCCAGGACGGCTCGGCCACCGGCTCCGGATCGGTGCGGTACGCCGGTTCCGCCCGGTACGCCGGCTCGCCGTCGAGTCGCGGGTCGGCGCGGAAGGCCGGGTCCACCCGGAACGTGGCCTCGGCCCGGTAGCCGGGCTCGGCGACGTACGACCCGTCGGCGGCGCGACCGACGGCGGCGGCGCGGCCGGTCCAGCCGGTGCCCGCGCCACGGCGCGGCAGCGCTTCGGGGGGCGGCGGCACGGATTCCTCGGCGTGCCGGTCGGCGTCGGCGTGCTCCGCGCCGCGACCGCCGAGCCGGGCCCGGTCGAGCAGCGCCCGCCACCGCGGTGCCGGCTCACCCTGCCGACCCCAGCCGGTCTCGCTGCCGTCCAAGGATTCGCCCTCCCCCAGCCCATCGATCTGACGCCTGACAGGCTACGAACGAAACCCTATTCGGACCACTCCCCGCGCCGCACATCGCCCGGTGGCTCTGCTCACCGTGGCACCCGGCGGACCGGCGCGCATCCGGGCGTCTCAGGAGGTGGGAGTGGGATTGGCCGGAGCGGAGCCGGGGACCGGCGACCGACCGGCCGGTGAAGGTCCGCTCACTGTCGGTGCGGCTTCCGACGAATCGCCCATTCCGCCGTCCCCGGTCGGGCCGGTGTCGGCCGGTGGCCGGGCCACGTCCCGCTGCTCGGGCAGCGGCGGGGTGAACACGGTCCGGTCCAACCGGGTCACCTCCGGCGCCGGATCCACCACCCGTACGCCGGGACGGTCGGCGAGCGAGCGCAGCGCGTCCGGCGCGGCCCGGACCACCGCGGCGTAGACACAGGCGCACCCGGCCCGGTAGCCGGCCGCCTCCCGGGCCGCGACCGCCGCGCCGGTGTCGTACTCCCGACGCAGCCCGGGATCGGCGGTGGCCGCCGGGGCGGCGGCGCGGGCCCGGTAGTCGGCGGCCTCCCGGTCCTTGCGTGCGGCGACCCCGGCCATCCCGCCGACCACGTCGTCGGGCAGCCGCAGCGCGGCGATCCGGACGATCTCGGTCTGCCGGCCGGGCAGCGGCACGCGCGCGATCACCGCCGAGACCGGCGTCCCGGCCAACGCGGTCGCCACCCGGGCCGGCGTCAGGTAGGCGGCGAACGTGACGAGCGCCCAGCCGTCCGGCGCGTCCAGCCGGGCCAGCTCCGCGCCGGCGGCCCGCTGGTACGCCGGAACGGACCCGCCGGCGGCCACCCCGACGCGGGTCACCTCGCCGACCGTGCGGTCACCGACCGGCCGGTCCCGCCGCTGCGCGACGGCCACCACCAGCACCAGCAGCGCGCAGCCGAGCGCGAGCCAGGTGAGCGCCGCGGCACGCGCGCGGCGCGGCGGCGCGGTGTCGTCGTCGTCCACGGTCAGTCGCGCAGGATCTCCAGCGCCCGGGCCAGGTCGTCCGGGTAGTCGCTGACGAACGTGACCTCGTCGCCGGTGCGCGGGTGCCGGAAACTCAGCGAGCGGGCGTGCAGCCACTGCCGGGACAGCTTGAGCCGGGCCGACAGGGTCGGGTCCGCGCCGTAGGTCAGGTCGCCCACGCAGGGATGCCGCAGGGTGGAGAAGTGCACCCGGATCTGGTGCGTACGCCCGGTCTCCAGCCGCACGTCGAGCAGGCTGGCCGAGGGGAACGCCTCCAGCGTGTCGTAGTGCGTGATGCTCGGCTTGCCGCCGGAGACCACCGCCCAGCGGTAGTCGTGGTGCGGGTGCCTGTCGATCGGCGCGTCGATGGTGCCGCGCAGCGGGTCCGGGTGGCCCTGCACCACGGCGTGGTAACGCTTCTCCACCTCGCGCTCCTTGAAGGCGCGCTTCAACGCGGTGTAGGCCAGCTCGCTCTTGGCCACCGCCATGATCCCGGTGGTGCCCACGTCGAGCCGGTGCACCACGCCCTGCCGTTCGGCGGCGCCGCTGGTGGAGATGCGGTGGCCGATGCCGGCCAGCCCGCCGATGACGGTCGGGCCGGTCCAGCCGGGGCTCGGGTGCGCGGCCACCCCGACCGGCTTGTCGACCACCACGATGTCGTCGTCGGCGTAGACCACGGTCAGGCCGGGCACCGCCTGCGGCACCACGGTCGGCGGGGCGGCCGGCGCGGGCAGCGTGACCTCCAGCCAGGCGCCGGCCTTCACCTTGTGCGAGTTGGCCCGGGCCATGCCGTCGACGAGCGCGTCCCCGGCGTCCACGAGCGCCGCCGCGGCGGTGCGGGACAGCCCGAACAGCCGGGACACGGCCTGGTCCAGCCGCATGCCGTCGAGCCCGTCCGGGACCGGCAGGGAGCGGTGGTCGCCACCGGTGGCGTACGCGGCGGTCACGCGCGCTCCTTCTCGTCGGCCCGGGTGTCGTCGGTGGTGGGTTTCGCGCCGGCCCGGGAGCCGTCGCGCTGCCGGCCGGTCAGCTCCAGGAAGACCGCCAGCACCACGCCGCAGACCAGCGAGCTGTCGGCCAGGTTGAACACCGGGTAGTGCTCGCCGTACGGGCCGAACAGGCTGATCATGTCGACCACGTGGCCGACGAAGTGCCCCGGCGCCCGGAAGATCCGGTCGGTGAGGTTGCCCAGCGCCCCGCCCAGCACCAGGCCCAGCGACACCGCCCACGGCAGTGAGCGCAGCCGCAGCGCCATCCAGCCGATCCACCCGATCACCGCGAACGTGATCAGCGGGAAGATCCAGGTGTGGTCCGCGCCGATGCTCCAGGCGGCCCCGCTGTTGCGGGTGAGGGTGAAGTAGACGGCGCCACCGAGCACCGACAGCGGCTCCTCCCGGCCGGGCAGCTCGCTGAGCGCGAGCTGCTTCGTGCCCAGGTCCGCAAGAAGCGAGAAGAGGGCGACGCCGAGCAGCAGGCCGACCGCCGTGCGGCGGGGCGCGCCGGCCCCCGACTCGGTGGTGCCGGACCCGGCGGGCGGTGCTGCGGTCATCTGCTCCCCATCGACGTTCGCGACGGTGGCGGTCACCGTCTGCGGTTCGGCCGCCGGGGAGCGGACGACGTCAGCGCCGCTCCGCCAGCTGCTTGCAGCTCACGCAGAGGGTGGCCGACGGGAACGCGGCGAGCCGCTCCACCGGGATCGGGTTGCCGCACCGCTCGCACCAGCCGTAGCCACCCTCGTCGAGCCGCTCCAACGCGCGCTCGACCTGCGTGATCCGCTCCTTGATGCTGTTGGCGAGAGAGATCTCCTGCTCACGCTCGAACGTCTTGGTGCCGGTGTCGGCCTGGTCGTCCCCGGCCGAGTCGGTCAGCCGGTCGCGCTGCAGCTCGGTGATCTCGCTCAGCGTCTGATCGTACTCGGCGTTGAGCTCGTCCCGCCGCGCCGCCAGCGCGGCCCGGATCTTCTCGGTCTCCGTCGCGCTGCGGGTGGCCTTCGCCACCGGCTTGCGACCGGCGGTCCTGGTGTCGGCTGGCTTCGCCATCGTCAGCTCCCTCAGCCGCAGTGGCGCGGCGGTCAGCGGTACGTGGGCAGGGGGCACCGGCGCGTCCCCCGCGAACGGAACGGGGCACACGGCGCCCCGCCGTGCACTCCGGAGGTTGGCAAGAATACGGAACGTACAGGCGTCCGACAACGTGCCGCACCGTCGCTCCGGGTTTCCGCCCCGAAGTGCCAACTATCGGGGCAAAAGGAACGCTAGCAGATCAGCCGGTCCGGTCCTCGCCGTACTCCCCAAACCACCGGGCCAGGCGACCGCGACGACTGACCGCCCGCAGCCGCCGCTCCGCGGCGTCCCGCACCCCCGCGGTGGCCACGATGAGCAGGCTGTCCCCCACCTTCAGCCGGGTGTCCGGGCCGGGCACGAACCCGACCCCGTCACGCAGCACCAGCGTGACCGCCGCGCCCACCGGCAGCCGCAGCTCGTCCACGTGCACCCCGCCCAGCCGGGAGCCGGGCGGCACCTCCAGCTGGAGCAGGTCGGCCCGCATCCGCTCCAGCGGCGCGGTCTCCAGCAGGATCTCGCTCGCCTCCGCCGGCGCGGTCACGCCCAACCGGCGGGCGGCCGGAGCGAGCGTGCCGGCCTGGAGCAGCGTGAAGATCACCACCAGCACGAAGACCGCGTCGAAGAGCCGGTCCGCGCCCGGCACCCGCAGCGAGAGCGGGATGGTGGCCAGCACGATCGGCACCGCGCCGCGCAGCCCGGCCCAGGAGAGGAAGATCTGCTCGCGCCGGGAGACCCGGAACGGCAGCGCGGAGACCGCCACCGACAGCGGCCGGGCGAACAACAGCAGGGCCAGTCCGGTGATCACGGCCGGCAGCACCGCCGCGTCCAGCCGGGTCGGCGAGACCAGCAGCCCGAGCAGCACGAACAGGCCGATCTGGGCCAGCCAGGCCAGCCCGTCGGCGAACCCGAGGATGGCCTGCCGGTGCGGCAGGTTCGAATTGCCGAGCAGCACCCCGGCCACGTAGACGGCGAGGAAGCCCGAGGCGTGCAGCACCGAACCGGCCGCGTACGCCAGCACGGTGAAGCCCACCACCGCGATCGGGTAGAGGCCGGCCGAGGGCAGCGCGGCGCGACGCAGCGCGTACCGCCCGGCCAGGCCCGCGCCCACGCCGACCGCCGCGCCGGCACCCAACTCGTACCCGAGCAGCAGCGCCTCGTACCACCAGGGGTGGGCCGCCGCCACGCCGGCCCGGGACAGCAGCAGCACCAGCAGGACCACCGGGGCGTCGTTCATCCCGGACTCGGCCTCCAGCGTGGCCACCAGCCGGGGCGGCAGGCGCAGCCGGCGCAGCGTGGCGAAGACCGCCGCGGCGTCGGTGGAGGAGAGCACCGCGCCGTAGAGCAGGGCCAGCCGCCAGTCCAGGCCGAGCAACAGGTGCACCACCACGCCGACGACCACGATGCTGACCACCACGCCGACCGTGGAGAGCACGGCCGCCAGGCCGAGCACCGGCCGCAGCGTGCTCCACCGGGCGCTCAGGCCACCCTCGGCGATGATCACGATGAGCGCGCAGAAGCCCAGCACCCGGGTCAACTCGACGTCGTCGAAGCGGATGCCCAGGCCGGCCTCGCCGATGAGCACGCCGAGCGCCAGGTAGACCAGGAGGCTGGGCACGCCGAGCCGGGTGGAGAAGCGCACCGCGCCCACCGCGACCAGCAGCACGGCGGCGCCCACCAGCAGCGCGAGGTTCAGCCCCGGCGTCATCGCGTACCGGCCCGCCGGACCCTCATTCCGCGCTGCCGTCGCGCAGCCGACGCAGCACCTCGGGCAGGCGGTCGGCCGGGCGCTCGACCAGGAAGAGCTTGTCCCGGCTGGCGGCGCCGGACCGCAGCGACACCACCGCCGGCCGGACGCCGAGCGCGTCGGCCAGCGCGCGCCGGGCCGCCTCGGTGGCCCGGCCGTCCACCGCCGGCGCGTGCACGGCGACGACCAGGGCCGGGCCGTACGGCCCGTCGAACCGGCCGCCCACCCGGGCCCGGGCCGCGCCGGGCTTCACGCGCACCGCGACGGTGAGCGGGGTGTCCGCGGTCGTCATGGTCAGCGTGGCCGGGCGTCGGTGAGCAGCGTGGTGGCGGCGGCGCAGTACGCGCACGGCGTGAAGCCGAGCCCGACCGCCTCGGCGACCGGCAGCGACTCGGCCGGCCGGCCCACCAGGTGGGGACAGTCGGCCAGGTGGAAGCGGGGATGGCCGTCGACCACCTGAACCTCGTCGGGCAGTCGCACCAGCCGGGCGATCTCCCCGGCGGAGAGGAACTCGGCCGACGGATCGCCGGCGAGCGGCCCGCCCGGGGCGGGCGAGGTGGGCGTCGGCTCGGCCGACGGCGGCGCGACCTCCGACTCGACCGGCGAGTAGGCCACGAACGGCGCGGCATCCGGCCCCGTCGGCGACGAGTGGGCGCCGGACGACGGGACGTCCAGCCCCATCGGCGAGGAATAGTCGCCGGTCGACGGGGCATCCGGCCCGTCCGACGGTGGAAACCCACGGGCGTCCGACTCGTCCGGCGGCGGGTAGACCCCGCTTGACGGCTCGTCCGGCGGCGAGTAGGCGCGGGCGGGCGGCGCGTAGGGCTCGGCCGCCGGCGGCCCGGGCGGTTGCCGCCACCCGGGTCCACCGGCACCGACCGTGGACGTGTGATGCGGGACCGGGCTCACCGGCTCGTCCGGGGACGGGCCGGCGGGAACGGTCCGGGAACGCGGGCCGGCGTCCCGGCCCGCCGCGGCCCGGGCCGCGGCCGCCTGGCGGGCGAACACGACGAAGGCGACGGCGGACAGCAGGCTGGCCGCGATCGAGACGATCAGCAGCGAGCTGGACCCACCGGCCAGCCCGACCACCAGCAGCACGACCGCGACGAGGATGAGCAGGACGCTGGCGGCTATCACGGCTCACCCCCGGCCGCGTCGTGTCGGACTGGTGCCATCGGTGGCCGCCACGGGGACGGCCACCGACGTGGGATCAGCGGCCGGACTCGAGCGAGCCGGCGCCGCGGCCCCCGCCGAAGGAGCCGGCGAGGCCGGCGGTGGCGAGGCCGTTGCTGCCGCCGACGGCACGGGTGCCCTCGCGGTTCATCTCGACCTCGATGCCCTGGCCACGACCGTCGAGGTCCCGCAGCTGGCTCTCCAGGTACGCCTTGAGGCGCGTGCGGTACTCACGCTCGAACTGCTTGAGCTCCTCGATGTGCTTCGACAGCGCGGTGCGCTTGGCGTCCAGGCCGCCCATGGCCTCCTGGTGCCGCTGGCGGGCGTCCCGCTCCAGGGCGTCGGCCTTGGCCCGCGCCTCGCGGGTGACCTCCTCGGCCTTGGACCGGGCCTCGGAGAGCAGGCTGTCGGCCTCGCGCCGGGCGTCGGAGACGTGGTCGTCGGCGGTGCGCTGGGCCATCATCAGCACCCGCAGCGCCTGCTGCTCGCCGTCCCCGGTCACGCCCACCGGGCTGCCCTGGGTGCGGACCTGCTCCAGCTCGGCCTGCATCGCGCGGGCCGCCTGCTCGGCGGCCGCCTTGTCGCGCTGCACGCGGTCGAGCTGGGCCTTGACGTCGTTGAGCTCCGCCGCGAGCCGGGCGTCGCCGCCGGGGCCGGCGGGTGCGCCACCCCGACCGCCGCGCTCCACCTGGGCGCGCAGCTCGTTGTTCTCCTCGATCAGACGGGCCAGCTCACGCTCGACCTCGTCCAGGAAGGCGTCGACCTCCTCCTCGTCGTACCCCCGCTTGCCGATCGGCGGCTTTTTGAAGGCGACGTTGTGGACGTCGGCCGGGGTCAGCGGCATCGAAACTCCTCGGGTCAGTTGCGGCCGCGAAAGCGCTCTGGTCAGGCGAACGCCACGATCAGGCGCTGTAACACGAACTCCATCAGCACGAACAGGATAACCAGGAGCACAAGGGAGGCCAGGTCGATGCTCACGGTACCAATTCGCAGTGGTGGGATCACACGCCTCAACGCTCGCAGGGGCGGATCAGTGACGCTCCACACGACTTCCAGTCCCGCCGATGCCCCCCGGCCGGGTTGCCAGCGACGGCCGTAGGCGAGCACGGCCCCGAGGACAAATCGAGCCAACAGGACAAGCAGGAAGAAATACAGCAGCAGGTAGAGCACCTGGAACAGGATCGACAACACAGCAGGCGACGTCCCTCGGTCGTGCGGGCTAGCTCAGGCTGAAAAAGCCGCCCTCAGCGATCTTGGCCTTGTCCTCCGCGGTGACCTGGACATTGGCCGGTGAGAGCAGGAACACCCGGTTGGTCACGCGCTCGATCGTACCGCGCAGGCCGAACGCGAGCCCGGCGGCGAAGTCGACCAGTCGGCGGGCGTCCGCCTCGTCCATCTCGGTGAGGTTGATGATCACGGGAACGCCGTCCCGGAAGTGCTCGCCGATGGTCCGCGCCTCGCGGTAGGTCGTCGGGTGCAGCGTGGTGATCTGGTAGCGCTGCTCGTCCTCCGGGACCACCGTCCGCTCGCGCGGCGGGGCCTGCGGCGCCAGGGCCAGATTGTCCCGGGTGTGGTACGACAACGCGCCGGAACCCTCGCCGGCGGAGGAACGGGTGATGGAGCGGACACTGCTGGACCGCTCGGCCCGCTCCGGACGCTCCGGGCGCTCGACCTCGGAGCGGTCGGCGTCGACCGCGCGGCTGGTGGCGCGCTCGGTCAACCGGCCTCGCTCACCGGCCCGGGTCCGGGGTGCCGGCGGCTCCTCCGACTCCTCGTCGTCCTCGTCGGCGAACTCCTCGGCGTACCGGCTCGACCGGTAGCGCGACGAGTCACGGTAGCCACCCTTGTCGTAGCCACCGTCCTCGTACGCCCGCTCGTCGTCCTCCTCGACGAGACCGAGCCAGACCCCCGCCTTGCGCAGTGCACCCATCCCCGCGCCCTTCCGTCCGCCATGCGGCACGCGCCCCCGTGCCGTGTCGCTTGATCACGAGTGGACGATCATGCCCACCGGACCGGACCGGCAATCCCCTGACGTGCGGTTCGCGGCCCGCCCGCCACGGCCCCCGGGCTTCGGGAGACGCCGTCCTGAACAACACTGATGTAATTTGCTTCCGTCCGGGCCAGGCTACCCCAGCGTGGGGCGCATTCCGAGCAACGCGCTGCCGACGCGGACATGTGTCGCGCCGTGGCCGATCGCGCTCTCCAGGTCGCCGCTCATCCCCGCCGACAGCACCGTCGCGCCCGGATGGTCGGCGCGCAGCCGCGCCGCCACCTCGGCCAGCCGGGCGAACGCGCGGTCCGGCTCCCAGCCCAGCGGGGCCACCGCCATCAGGCCGGCCAGCCGCAGCCCACCCGCCCCGGCCACCGCGGCGGCCACCGGGTCGAGGCCCCGCTCCGGGTCGGCCACGCCCGGCAGCGCGCCGCCCCGGGCCGGGTCACCGTCCACGCTCACCTGCACCAACACATCCAGCGGGCGGTCCCGGGCACCGGTCGCGGCGGCGTCCAGGGCGGCCGCCAGCCGCACGCTGTCCACCGACTGGACCACGTCGGCGTACCGGACCACCGAGCGGGCCTTGTTGCGCTGCAACTGCCCGATGAAGTGCCAGCGCGGCACCGCCCCGGCACCGGCCACCGCCGCCGCCTTTCCGGCCGCCTCCTGGTCCCGGTTCTCCCCCACGTCCGTCACGCCGAGCCCGGCCAACGCGACCACGTCGGCGGCCGGGTACGTCTTGGTCACCGCGACCAGGGTGACCTCGTCGGCGTGGCGGCCGGCCGCCACGCAGGCGTCGGCGATCCGGGCCCGGACCCGGGCCAGCCCGGCCGCGAGTTCGGCGCGACGCTCGGGTCGCACCGCGGTGGATGAATCCGTCATCGGCGGGGTTCAGGACCCGTTCTTGAGGAAGTCGGGCACGTCGACGTCGTCGAAGAGCACCCGGCGGGACGGCTGCTGCGGCGCCGGCATGGTGGCCGGCGGGTTCGCCGGCGCGTTCGGCTGGGTGGGCGGGTTCTGGTTGCTCTTGCGCGGCGGGTCGACCGCCTTGTAGGCCGGGGTGCCACCGTCGAAGCCGGCCGCGATCACGGTCACCCGCACCTCGTCGCCGAGCGCGTCGTCGATCACCGCGCCGAAGATGATGTTGGCGTCCGGGTGGGCCGCGTCGGTGACCAGCTGCGCCGCGTCGTTGATCTCGAACAGGCCGAGGTCCGAGCCGCCGGCGATGGAGAGCAGCACGCCCCGCGCGCCGTCCATGCTCTGCTCCAGCAGCGGGCTGGAGATGGCCGCCTCGGCCGCCTCGACCGCGCGGTTCTCGCCCCGCGCGCTGCCGATGCCCATGAGCGCGCTGCCCGCGCCGCTCATCACGCTCTTCACGTCGGCGAAGTCGAGGTTGATCAGGCCCGGCGTGGTGATCAGGTCGGTGATGCCCTGGACACCGGAGAGGAGGACCTGGTCCGCGGTGCGGAACGCGTCCATCATGGAGATGTTGCGGTCGCCGAGCGCGAGCAGCCGGTCGTTCGGGATCACGATGAGCGTGTCGCACTGGTTGCGCAGCTCCTCGATGCCCGCCTCGGCCTGCACCTGGCGGCGCTTGCCCTCGAACGAGAACGGCCGGGTGACCACACCGATGGTGAGCGCGCCGAG
Organism: Micromonospora sp. AKA38; assembly: GCF_027925725.1. Lineage (NCBI taxonomy): Bacteria > Bacillati > Actinomycetota > Actinomycetes > Micromonosporales > Micromonosporaceae > Micromonospora > Micromonospora sp. AKA38. The sequence continues at coordinate 196,230 of NZ_BNEI01000003.1, forward strand.
CTTGCGGGCGATGTTCGCCACCACCGGCGCGCCGCCGGTGCCGGTGCCGCCACCCTCGCCGCAGGTGACGAACACCATGTCGGCGCCCTTGAGCACCTCTTCGATCTCGTCGCGGTGGTCCTCGGCGGCGTTCTTGCCGACGTCCGGGTTGGCGCCGGCGCCCAGCCCCCGGGTCAGTTCCCGGCCGACGTCGAGCTTGACGTCGGCGTCGCTCATCAGCAACGCCTGCGCGTCGGTGTTGATCGCGATGAACTCGACGCCCTTGAGCCCAACCTCGATCATCCGGTTGACGGCGTTCACGCCGCCGCCCCCGATGCCGACGACCTTGATGACCGCCAGGTAGTTGTGCGGAGGTGTCATCTCCGGTCCTTTCCCTTCGAGATTGGCATGGGCCGACCCCACACGGCTTGGCCGGACCAGAGGAGAACCCTCACCCTCTACTAGAGGCTTAGAGTTATGTCAACCACTGATCTCTTCGGGGCAACGTATGCGCCGCCGCGCCAGGAGCCAAGGACCCTTTCCGGCGTGTCGCCGACCGAGCGACCGGTCACACAGGCCCGTTCGCTGAGTGACCGGTCACTGGAACGTGACCACGTCCGGCGCGCTGACGTCGATCCGGTCCGCCCGGCGCGGCAACAACGCGGTCGCCACCGCCGACTTGTCCGCGCTGCGCGCGGCGTCCCCCCAGAAGACCTGCCGGTCGTCGCGCAGCAGCAACGTGATCCGGGCCAGCCCGGCCACGTCCACCGTGACCAGCTCCGCGCGCAGCTTCTCCCCGAGCGCGGCGAGCACCGCCAACCCGGCCCGGGTGCCCGGATCGTCCGGCCCCGGCCGGGCCACCCGGACCAGCGGCAACCCGGCCGGGGCCTGGTCCAGGCGCTGGAATACCACGCCGGCGGCGTCCACCACGGCGAAGCGCCCGCCCTGCGGCACCGCGGCCACCGGCACCCGCTCCTCGACCCGGATCACCAGCGTCGCCGGCCAGTCCCGCTCCACCGTGGCCCGGGCCACCGGCGGCAACGTGCCCACCCGGCGGGCCGTCGCGGCCAGGTCCACCCGGGCCAACGGCGCGTCGTCCGGAACCGCCGCGGCGTCCCGGATCTCCACCGCCGTGACCAGCCGCGCGCCGACCACCCGCACCTCACGGACGCCGAACAGCCCGGTGCCGAGCACCGTCCAGGCGACAAGCGCGGCCAACGCGGTCACCGCCGCGGCCAACGCCCACGGCAACGCGGCGCGCATCCGCCGCTGCCGGGCCCGGGCCATGAACCGACGGGTGGACGGCGGCACGGCGTCCGCCCCGGCCCGGACCAGCTGCCAGCGCCGGACCGGGCTGCGCCGCCCCGCGCCACCGTCCTGGCCGGGCGTGCGGCCCCGGGCCGGGCCGGGACTCATCCGGCGGTGGCCGCCGCGCCGTCCGGACCGACGCCGGCGCGGAGCGCCGTGGCGCCGCCGGTGCGGGCCAGCAGGGCGTCCAGCAACTGGTCACCCATCAGCGAGATCGGCGGCGCGCCCATGGTCACCACCACGTCGCCGGTCCGGGCCCGGCGGGCCACCTCGGCCGGCACGTCGTCCCACGCCTCGACGAAGACCTTCCGGTCCGCCGGCAGCGGCACCGCCTCGATCAGCGCGACCGACCCCTCACCGGGCTGGCGCGGCTCGCCGGGACCGAAGACCTCCAGCAGCACCAACTCGTCGGCGATGCCGAGCGCGGCGGCGATCTCCGCCTGGAGGTCGCGGGTGCGGTACAGCCGGTAGGGCTGGAAGACCACGATCAGCCGGCCGTCGCCGGCCACCTCGCGCAGCGTCTGCAAGGCCAGCGTCATCGAGGTGGGGTGGTAGGCGTACTCGTCGTAGACCAGCACGCCGTCCGCCACGCCCTTGCGCTCGAACCGCCGCCGCACGCCGGGGAACGCGCCGAGCGCGGCCTCCGCCGCCGCCACCGGCAGCTCCAGCAGGTACGCGGCGAGCACCGCGGCGGCGCTGTTGAGCGCCATGTGCCGGCCCGGCATCGGCAGCCGGATCTCGCCCAGCGACCGGCCCTCGACCTCGGCCAGGTAGCGCACGCCCTGCGCCGAGGAGACCACGTCGCTCATCCGCAGGTCGGCGTCGGCGGACTCGCCGTACGTCCACACCCGACGACCCTCCGCCCGGAGCGTCTCGGCCAGCCGCCGGCCACCGGCGTCGTCGGCGCAGGTGACGACGAAGCCGTCCGGGTCGGTGAGCCGGGCGAACTCGGCGAACGCCGCCTCCAGCGTGGCCAGGTCGCCGTACGTGTTGAGGTGGTCCGCCTCGACGTTCGTGATGATCGACACGTACGGGCGGTAGATGAGGAAGGAGCGGTCGCTCTCGTCCGCCTCGACCACGAAGTGCTCGCCGGTGCCGTGGTGCGCGCCGGAGCCGACCTCGGAGATCTCCCCGCCGATGACGAAGGACGGATCGGTGCCGGCCTGCTGGAGCACCATGGTCACCATCGACGTGGTGGACGTCTTGCCGTGCGTGCCGGCCACCGCCACCGTGCGCCGACCGGTCATCGCCGCCGCCAGCGCCTCGGAGCGGTGCAGCACCCGCAGGCCCCGCCGACGCGCCTCGACCAGCTCCAGATGGTCCTGCGGGATGGCCGAGGAGTAGACGACGGTGTCCACCCCGTCCAGGTTGGCCGCCTCGTGGGTGGAGTGGATCGTCCCGCCCAGCGCGCGCAGGCCGGCCAGCGACGGCCACTCCCGCAGCTCGCTGCCGGAGACCGGCAGGCCACGGGTGAGGAAGAGCCGGGCCAGCCCGGCCATCCCGACCCCGCCCACCCCGATCAGGTGGATGCGGCCCAGGTCCTCCGCGGTCATCGTGCCGGCGGGCGTGAACTGCGCGGTGTTCATGAGGGGTACCTTCCCGTCGCGGCGACGCCCATTACGGAGCCACCGTTGTTCGCGACTGCGGGGCTCGCAAGCTCACTCCTCGCGCTCACCGGCTCACCGCCTCGTAGACGAAGTTCAGCAGCGCCACGTCGCCGTCGCGGCGACCGTAGCCGGCCGCGGCGTGGCTCATCGCGTGGAGGCGTCGCGGGTCCCGGATCAGCGGGATCACCGTGCGCTCCACCCAGGCCGGGGTCACCTCGGCGTCGTCGACGAGCAGCCCACCGCCGGCCTCCACCACGGGCAGCGCGTTGCGCTTCTGCTCCTGGTTGCTGTGCGGGTAGGGCACGTACACCGTGGGCAGGCCGATCGCGGCCACCTCGGCGCAGGTCATCGCGCCGCCCCGGCCCAGCATCAGGTCGGCCGCCGCGTAGCCCAGCTCCATCTCGGACAGGTACGGCAGCGTCACGTACGGCACCGGTAGGTCGCTGGGGACGGAGACCGGCTCGTTGCGGGCGCCGATCACGTGCAGCACCTGCACGCCGTTGCGGGCCAGCTCCTTCGCCGCGCCGGAGACGGCCAGGTTGATCGAGCGGGCGCCCTGCGAGCCGCCGGCCACGAAGAGCACCGGCAGGTCGGGACGGAGCCCGAAGTGCGCGCGGGCCGCGTCCCGCAGCGCCGCCCGGTCCAGCCCGGCGATGCCCCGGCGCAGCGGCACCCCGACCACCCGCGCGTCGCGCAGCGCCTCGGACTGGGCCGGCTGGTGCGGGAAGCCCACCGCGACGTGCTTGGTGAACTTCATGCCCATCCGGTTCGCCACGCCCGGCGGCACGTTCACCTCGTGGATGACGATCGGCAGGTCGCGCCGCCACGCAGCCAGGTAACCGGGGACCGAGACGTACCCGCCGAAGCCGACCACCGCGTCGGCCCGCACCTCGTCGATCACCTTGCCCGCGGCGCGGGCCGCCTTCCACATCCGGTCCGGGGTGCGCACCAGGCTCATGTTGACCGAGCGGGGCAGCTGGTAGGCCGGGATCTGCCGCAGGTCGTAGCCGGCCGGCGGGATCAGCTCGTTCTCCAGCCCCTTCGGGGTGCCCAGGCAGGTGATCCGGACGCTCGGGTCGTGTCGGCGCAGGCAGTCGGCGAAGGCGAGCAGCGGGTAGATGTGCCCACCCGTGCCCCCTCCGCAGAGCACCACCGAACGCAGCGGACCCATCAGCGTCTCCTCTCGTTCGCCGCGCCGGCGCGCGCCCGGTCGGACCGGGCGCCGCGGGTCGCGGCCTGATCGTCCTGCCGACGCTGTCGGGACCGGGGCACGGGCCCTCGGTCCGCCGGAGGCGGCGCCGGTCGGCGACGCCGGCCGGGAAGCGGCGGCAACGGGGCCCACACTAGTCGGACCCATCGGGCCGGCGGACGGGCGTTCAGGGCCCGGGCCGCGTCCGGCTCGGCGCGGGCGAAGGAGGCGAGCATGCCGATCGCGGCCAGCGTCACCACCAGCGCGCTGCCGCCGTCGGAGATGAACGGCAGCGGCACGCCGGTCAGCGGCAGCAGCCCGGTGACGCCGCCGATGTTGATGACGGCCTGACCGACCAGCCAGGCGGTCACGCCGGCCGCGGCGAGCCGGCGGAACGGGTCCTCCACCCGGCGGGCGATGCGCATGCCGGTGTACGCCAGCACGGCGAAGAGCACCAGGATCACGGTGCAGCCCACCACGCCCAGCTCCTCGGCGACGATGGCGAAGATGAAGTCGTTGTGCGCCTCGGGCAGCCAGTCCCACTTGAAGACGCTCTGGCCCAGGCCGACGCCGAACCAGCCGCCGTTGCCGATCGCGTACCGGGCCATGATGGGCTGGTAGCAGTTCTCCAGCTTCAGCTCGATGCAGGTCTGCGGATCGGGCGGGTCGAGCCACATGGTGAGCCGGCCCAGCCGGTAGTTGTCGGCGTCCCGGGAACCGGAGCCGGCGCCGAGCGAGGCGGCGGCGACCAGCAGGCCGATGCCGGCCAGGCCGATCGCGGAGAGCGCGGCGAAGACCCGGGTCCGGACGCCGGCCGCCCAGAGCAGGCCCACCACGAGCGCCAGCAGGCAGAGCATGCTGCCCAGGTCGTTGTAGCCGACCAGCACGAAGATCAGGCCGACCACCGGGAACAGCGGCGTGGCCAGCTCCCGCCACCAGCCCAGCGCGGCCCCCTTGCGGGCCAGCACGTGCGCCGCCCACAACACCAGCGCGAACTTGGCCACCTCGGCCGGCTGGAGCGAGATCGGGCCGAGGGAGAGCGAGAGGAGTTCGCCCTTCAACGGCCCGATGGACGCCACCCCGAACAGTGATTCCAGCGCGACCAGCAGGTTCAGCAGGAGCAGCAGCGCCACCGCCACGCCGAGCGCGGGGCGGCTCACCGCCCGGAACGTGCGCGCGGGCAGCCGCTGGCAGGCCCAGAACGCGCCGACGCCGATCACCGCGAACACGGTCTGCTTGGTCAGCGAGGCGGCGGCGTCACCGCCCTCGGCGTAGTCCCGCACGCTGGTCGCGGAGAAGACCATGGTGAGGCCGATCAGCAGCAGCAGGCCGGCGCTGGAGAGCAGCAGGTAGTAGGAGGCCAGCGGACGGGCCAGCAGGCCGCGCAGCGCGGCCAGGCCGCCCGCCGGGTCCCAGCGCGCGCCGGCCGGCGGATCGCCCGGCGGCGTAGCCGCGGGCGCGCGGCGGGCCGGCGGTTCGGTGCTGACCTGGATGTCTCGTCCCTCCCCCACCCGCTCATCATGGCGGCTCGACCCGCCCGCCCGTGGCGCAACCCCACGGTCGGCGTGTCGGATCTGAAGGAGGGGCCCCCTTTTAACAGACGTCTGTTAAAAGGGGGCCCCTCCTTACACCGCTAGCTCACCGCGGCGAGGAACTCGCTGTAGAACAGGCCCAGCGCGATGGCCACACCGATGCCGGCGATGATCCAGAACCGGACCACGATGTTGACCTCGCTCCAGCCGGCCAGCTCGAAGTGGTGCTGGAGCGGCGACATCCGGAACACCCGCTTGCCGGTGGTCCGGAACGAGATGATCTGGATGACCACGGACATCGTGATGATCACGAACAGGCCGCCCAGGATCGGCAGCAGCAGGATCGTCCGGGTGGACATCGCCATGCCGGCGATCAGGCCGCCCAGCCCCAGCGCGCCGGTGTCCCCCATGAAGATCCGGGCCGGCGAGGTGTTCCACCAGAGGAAGCCGACGCAGGCCCCGGCCGCCGCGCCGGCGATCAGCGCGATCTCCAGCGGGTCACGCACCGTGTAGCAGTACGCCTCGGTGTAGTTCGGGTCCGCGCACCAGTGCCGGTACTGCCAGAACGCGATCAGCGCGTACGCGGCGAGCACCATCACCGAGGCGCCGGTGGCCAGGCCGTCCAGGCCGTCGGTGAGGTTGACGCCGTTGGTCGCCGCCATCACCACCATGATGATCACGATGACCGCGCCGATCTTGCCGATCTCCAGCGCCGGGATGTCCCGGATGAAACTCAGCGTGGTGCTGCCCACCGTCGCGGTGTTCGTCGCGTTGCCGCTGACGTCGGTCATGCTCGACGGGAAGTAGAGCGCCACCACGCCGAAGACCGCGCCGACCAGGATCTGCCCGGCCAGCTTGCCGCGCTTGTTCAGGCCGCCGCTGTGCCGCTTGCGGACCTTCAGGAAGTCGTCGACGAAGCCGACCGCGCCGGAGAACACCATCAGCCCCAGCAGCACCAGCGCCGTGATGGTCGGCTCGACCTGCGCGATCTGCGCGTCCGGCAGCGTGGTCAGGGCCAGGTGCCCGGCGACGTACGCGATGACGGTGGCCAGGATGAAGACCACGCCGCCCATCGTCGGCGTGCCCTTCTTGCCCTCGTTGCTGGCGAGCCCGAGGTTCGATCGGATCGGCTGGCCGGCCTTCAGCCGGGCGAACACCTTGATCGCGATCGGGGTGCAGAACAGCGAGATCAGGAACGCGACGCCGATGGCGACGATGACCGCCCTCATGCGGCGCCGCCCTCCGTCGCCGTCTCCCGGGCGTCCGCGCGCAGCGCGTCGGCCACGTCCCAGGTCCGGTACCGGGAGCCCTTCACCAGCACCACGTCCGACGGACGCAGCTCGCTCCGCAGCACCTCGACGGCCGCCGCCTGATCGGTGAGCAGCACCGACTCTCCTCCCCAGTTGCCTACCGCTGTCGCGCCCTCGTGGATCGGCGCCGCCGGCTCGCCCACCACGAGCAGCCGGTCGATTCCCAGCTCGGCCACGAGTCGGCCGACCTGCTGGTGTCCCTCCCGTTCGAAGTCGCCCAACTCGGCCATGTAGCCGAGCACCGCGACCGTACGCCCCGCGCCGCGCATGCTGGCCAGCGCGCGTAGCGCCACGCCGGTGGAGGCCGGGTTGGCGTTGTACGAGTCGTCGATCACGACCACGCCGTCGGGGCGTTCGAACACGTCCATCCGGCGGGTGGAGACCAGGCCCAGCTCGCCCAGCGCCGCCGCCAGCTCGGTCAGGGGCAGGCCCAGCTCGCGGGCGACCGCCGCGGCGGCGAGCGAGTTGGACACCTGGTGCCGGCCGGTCAGCCCGAGCCGCACCGGGGCGTTCCCCTCCGGCGTCACCAGCGTGTACGACGGCCGGCCCCGCCCGTCCAGCGTCACGTCCACCGCGCGCACGTCGGCCTGCGCCGACTCGCCGTACCGGACCACCCGGGCCGCGGTCCGGGCCGCCATCGCGTCGACCCGCGGGTCGTCGGCGTTCAGCACCGCCAGCCCGTCGGCGGGCAGCGCCTCGACCAGCTCCCCCTTGGCCAGCGCGATGGCGTCGACCGAACCGAACTCGCCCAGGTGCGCCACCCCGACGTTGAGCACCACCGAGATCCGCGGCGGCACCACGTCGCACAGGTAGCGGACGTGCCCGACGCCGCGGGCGCCCTTCTCCATCACCAGGTAGCGGGTCTCCGGCGTGGCCTGCAACGCCGTGTACGGGTGCCCCAGCTCGTTGTTGAACGAGCCGGGCGGCGCCACGGTCGGGCCGAGCCGGACCGCGAGCTGGGCGATCAGGTCCTTGGTGGTGGTCTTGCCGGACGAGCCGGTCAGCCCGATCACGGTCAGTGCGGGCAGCCGGTCGACCACCGCGCGGGCCAGCCGGCCCAGCGCGTCGAGCGCGTCGTCGACAAGCACCATCGGCACGCCCGGCAGCTCGCGGGAGCCGAGCACGGCGACCGCGCCGGCGTCCACCGCCCCGGCCGCGTAGTCGTGGCCGTCCACCCGCTCGCCGGGGAACGCCACGAAGAGCCCACCGGAGGTCACCTTGCGGGAGTCGAACTCCACCGTGCCGGTGACCCGGGCGTCCGGGTCGGCCCCGGCCAGCCGGCCACCGACCACGGCGGCCACCTCGGCCAGCGTCAGCGGGATCATCGGCCACCCACCAGGTCCCCGAAGCGGGCCCGCAGCGCCACCGCCAGCTCCACCCGGTCGTCGAACGGCAGCACCTCGCCGCCGATCTCCTGGCCGCGCTCCTGCCCCTTGCCCAGCACCGCCACCACGTCACCCGGTTCGGCCACCCGGACCGCCTCCTCGATCGCCGCCCGCCGGCCGGGCACCTCGATGACGCGGGCCGGGGTGGCCGCCGCGTACGCGCCGGCCAGCACCTCGGCCCGGATGGTGGCCGGGTCCTCGGTCCGCGGGTTGTCGTCGGTCACCAGCACCACGTCGGCGCCCCGGGCGGCCACCTCGCCCATCACCGGCCGCTTGCCCCGGTCCCGGTCGCCGCCGGCGCCGAGCACGCAGACCAGCCGCCCACCGGTGAGCCCGCGCAGCGCCGTCAGCACCGCCTCGATCGCGTTCGCCTTGTGCGCGTAGTCGACCACGCCGCGCACCGGGGCGTCACCGCTCACCAGTTCCAGCCGGCCGGGCACGCCGCCGCAGGCGGCCACGCCGCGCGCCGCGGTGTCCGGGTCGACGCCGGCCGCGACCAGCGTGGCGACGGCCAGCAGCGCGTTGGCCACGTTGTGCCGGCCCGGCAGCGCCACGCCGGTGGGCAGCGCCACCGCGTCCGGGCCGTGCAGCGTGAAGTGTTGCGCGTACCCCTCGCCGGAGACCTGGTCGGCCCACCAGGTCGCGCCCCGGTCGCCGGCCGCCGAGTAGGTCACCGTGCCGGGCTTGTGGAGCGGGCGCAGCGCCGGGTCGTCGTGGTTGAGCACCTCGACCCGGCAGCGCCCGTCGAAGAGCCGGGCCTTGGCGGCGAAGTAGTCCGCCTCGTCGGCGTGGAAGTCGAGATGGTCGGAGCCGAAGTTGGTGTAGCCGCCGACGTCGAACCGGACGCCGCCGACCCGGCCCATCACGAGCGCGTGGCTGGACACCTCCATCACCACGGCGTCCACGCCGCGCTCCCGCGCCACGGCGAGCATGGCGTGCAGGTCGGTGGCCTCCGGGGTGGTCCGGACGCTGTCCACCACCAGGTCGCCGAGGCGGGTCTCCACGGTGCCGATCAGGCCGGTGACGTGCCCGGCGGCGCGCAGCCCGGACTCGATCAGGTAGCTGGTGGAGGTCTTGCCGGCGGTGCCGGTCACGCCGATCACGGTCAGCCCGGCGGTCGGGTCGCCGTAGATGGTGGCGGCGACCGTGCCGAGCACCCCGCGGGCGTCGTCGACGACCAGCACGGGCAGGCCGGCGTCGGCGGCCAGCGGCACCCCGGCCGGCTCGGTAAGCACGGCCACCGCGCCGGCGGCGGCCGCGGCGGCGGTGAACTCCGCGCCGTGCCGGCGGGAGCCGGGCAGGGCGGCGTACAGGTCACCGGGGCGGACCTCGTGGCTGGCGTGGGTCACCCCGGTGACGGCCAACTCGGCGGCCCCCTCCGGCGTGGGAACGGCCAGTCGGTCGGCGAGGTCGCCGAGCCGGACGGGGAGCACGGTGGTGGGACGTGGATTGCCGGGCACGGCGTCAGACCCTACCCGGTCGTCCGGTTCCGACCGCACAGCCGCCCCGGTGGTTCGTCGCCACCCACCGATGATGTCGCGCCCGGCCCGCTCAGCGCGGAAAGACCTCGAACTTCGGCGACTTGTCGGTCAGCGACGGCGGCACCCGGTAGTGCCGGAGCGTGAAGCCCATCATCTCCCGGAACGCCGGCGCGGCGACCGCGCCGCCCCCGCCGTCGGGGCTCCAGACGAAGACCGCCACCACGTAGCGCGGCTTCTCCGCCGGGGCCATCCCGATGAACGAGCCGACCTCGCCGGGCTGCTGCTTGCCGTTGTCGTAGCGCAGGCCGGTGCCGGTCTTGCCGGCCACCCGGTAGCCCGGCACGGCGGCGGCCAGGCCGGTGGCCCGCCCGTCCGGGCCGTCGACAGTGGTGACCGCCTCCAGCATCCGGCGCAGCGCGGCGGCGTTGGCCGGGCTGAGCACCGAGCGGGAGGTCGGGGCGGCGCCCGGCGTCCGGGTGCCGTCCGGCCCGATGGTCTCCTTGATCAGGCGCGGCTGCACGTACGTCCCGTTGTTGGCGACCGCGTTGTACGCGGCGGCCATCTGCAACGGCGTGGCGTCCACGCTGTGCCCGATCGGCACCGACCCGTACGCCGACCCGCTCCACTGGTCGGCCGGGAGGATCCGGCCCGGCGCCTCGCCCGGCAGGCCCTCACCGGTCGGCTGGCCCAGCCCGAACCGCTTCTGGTAGTCGATCAACCGGTCCCTGCCGAGCTTCTCGGCGATCTCGATGGTGCCCACGTTGGACGAGAACGCGAGCATGCCGGGGACGCTCATGGTGCGGCCGTCGGCCGGGTGGGTGTCGCGGAACGTGACGCCGCCCCGGACGATCGTGTTCGCCACCGGGAACGTGGTGCTCGGCGTGATCACGCCCTCCTGGAGCGCGGCGCCGTAGGTGATCGCCTTGTGGATCGAGCCCGGGTCCACCACGAAGCTGGTGGCCGCGTCGTCCCGGTCGGCGGGCGAGTTGACCTTCGTCGGATCGGCCGCGTCGTACGTGGGCTGGCTGGCCTGGGCCAGCACCTCACCGGTCGGGACGTCCATGATCACGGCGGCGGCGACGCTGCCCTTCACCTGGGCGACCTGCTTGGCCAGGATCCGCTGCGTCATGAACTGGAGGTCCCGGTCCAGGGTGAGCTGCAACGAGCTGCCCGGCCTCGGCTGGGTGGTGCTGCTGTAGCCGCCCGGGATGGGCGCGGCCAGGTCGCCCTGGCCCACCTCGTACGTCCGCTTGCCGGCCTGACCGCGCAGCAGGTCGTCGTACTTCGCCTCCAGGCCCTCCAGGCCGTTCATGTCCTGGCTGACGAAGCCGAGCAGGTTCGCCGCCAGGTCACCGCCGGGCACCTCGCGCCGCTCGTCGCGGTGCACGTCGATGCCGGCCAGGTCGAGCGCCATGATCTGCTTCGCGGTGCCGATCTCGACGCCCCGGGCCAGGTAGACGAACTGGAGGTCGGTGTCGGTGCCGGGCAGCTTGCTCGGCTTCATCTTGTCGGCCAGGTCGGAGGCCGGCACGCCGAGCAGCGGGGACAACGCCCGCGCGGTGGCGAACCGGTCCTTGACCCGGGTCGGGTCGGCGAAGACGTACCGGGCCTCCACGCTGTGCGCCAGCGGCTCGCCGGTGCGGTCGAGGATGGCGCCGCGCGGGGCCGGCAACTCGACCACGGCGAGCCGCTTGGGCAGGCCGCCGTCGGCGTACGCCGGGGTGTCCACGGTCTGGAGGTAGACCAGCCGGACGCCGATGCTGGCGAACAGCGTCAGCGCCAGCACGGTGGCGAGCCGCAGCCGCCGGCGCGGGTCGCCCAGCCGGGGCGGGCGACGTGGCTTGCGGACCGGCCGGCGGGCCGCCGGCCGACGCGGGCCGGGCCGGCGGCGCGGCGGCGCGTCCTCCTCGTCGTCGAACGGCTCCCCGACCGGGCGGGCCGAGACGGTCCGCACCACGCCGGCGCGTCCGCCGGCCGCCGCCGCCCGGCGGCCGGCGCGGGCGCCCTCGCCGGAGGCGGCCGGCTCCCGGCGGCCGGCCCGCCCGGCCCGGCCGCCGTCGAGCACCTGCAACGCCGGCCGGAACGGGTCACCGGACCGGGTGCTGCGGGGGGTACGCCGCTGTTCCGCGCCGCCCTCGCGGATGGTCCGGCCGCGCGGGGTGTACGCCCGCGCGTCGGAGATCCCGCCGACGCCCGGCTCACGCGGCTCGGCCCCACGCGACGAGCCGCGCCGGGAGCCCGTGGGGTCCCGGCGCGGTTCGTCCGATCTCGGTGGCACCGATCAGCCTCCGTTGCCCTGCTGGCCGACGCCGGTGGGAGCACCCTCGGCGGGGTGCGGCACGCCGATCGTCCGCCCGTCCGGCAGCCGGATGTAGGCCGGGTCCGCCGACTCGACCAGGCCCAGCTTGCGGGCGTTGGCGGTGAGGTTGCCCGGCGCCTTCTGCTCGGCGATCTCCTTCTTCAGCTCCTGCTCGTCCACGTCGAGCTTGGCCTGCTGCTGCTCGAGCTTCTCCAGCCGGAAGGCGTTCTCGTTGATCTTGGTGTTGACCGCCAGGATGCCGAGCACCCCGCCGACCACGAGCACCAGGATCAGCCCGACGAAGGGCGCCCGCGGCACCCGGATCGGCGGCGGCGGGGCGACCCGCAGCCGCGGCGCCGTCGGCGGGGCGACCCGGGTGCGCTCGGCCGGCCGCAGCGCGGCGCTGCCCTCGGTCGGGTACTCGCGCGTCCCCCGGGCGCGGGTCCCCTCCCGACGGTCGGCCGCGGTCGTCGTGGTGTCTCGCATGGTGCGCGCCGTGGTCCGGCCCCCCGACCGCGGTGCGCGCTGCCCGACGGCCCCCCGGCCGTCGCGCTTCTCGACGTTCATGTCCCCTCCCCCTCCTCGTCCGTCCCGTTCCCCGGTTGGTGCATCGCCTTCACCCGGCGGCGGTACCGTTCGCGGTCGGTACGCCCCTGCCGGGTCGCCTCCGGGTCGAGCCGTTCCGCGGCCCGCAGCCGCACCGAGGCGGCCCGCGAGTTCGCGGCCACCTCGGCCTCCCCGGGCAGCTCCGCGCCCCGGCTCAGCAGCCGGAACGTCGGACCCGACCCGGGCAGTTCGACCGGGAGGTCGACCGGGCCCTTGCTGCGGACCCGGTCGGCGAGCGCCTGCTTGGTGAGCCGGTCCTCCAGCGAGTGGTAGGACAGGACCACCAGGCGGCCGCCCACGGTGAGCTTGTCCAGAGCGGCCGGCAGCGCCGTCTCCAGCGCCGCCAGCTCTCTGTTTACCTCGATCCGTAAAGCCTGAAACGTTCTCTTTGCCGGGTGTCCGCCGGTTCGTCGGGCCGGGGCCGGGATCGCGTCCCGCACCAGCTCGGCCAACCGCGCCGACGACGTGATCCGGGACCGCTCCCGCTCCCGGATGATCGCCGAGGCGACCTTCCCGGCGAACTTCTCCTCGCCGTACACCCGCAGCAGCCGGGCCAGATCCGGGTGGGAGTAGGTGTTGACCACCTCCTCGGCGGTCACCCCCCGGGTCTGGTCCATCCGCATGTCCAGCGGCGCGTCCTGCGCGTACGCGAACCCGCGGTCGGGCGCGTCGAGTTGCAGGGACGAGACGCCGAGATCGAACAGCGCGCTGTCGATCGCCGGGTAGCCGAGCCGGTCGAGCACCTCGGGCAGCTCGTCGTAGACGGCGTGCTCCAGGTGGATCCGGTCGGCGAACCGGGCCAGGCGGACCCGCGCGTGGGCGAGCGCCTCGGTGTCCCGGTCCAGGCCGATCAGGACCGTGTCCGGGTGTGCCGTGAGCACCGCCTCGGCGTGCCCGGCCAGGCCGAGCGTGGCGTCGACGTGGACGGTCCGGCCGGGGCGGTCCAGCGCGGGGGCCAGCAGCTCGAGACACCGCTCGAGCAGCACCGGCACGTGCGTGCCGCGAAGCTCCCCCATGTCGACCCCCACCGTTCGAAAACCGTCTGTGTGCACGTGTCCGTCGTCGCCACGACGCCTCGCCATACCGCCAGATCCCCATCCGCTCCCGCCCGCCGGAGGCCGCGGCCCTCCGTCTCGGATCGTGCGCCTGGCACCGGGGAAGGGGTGCCAGGAACTCGAAAGCGGCTGGAGATCTCGCAGTACGTCGGGCGCCGTCACGCCCTACAGACCGCCGGGCAGCACCCCCTCCTCGATGTCGGCGAAGTCGTCTTCGCTCTCCGCGAGGTAGGCCTCCCAGGCCGCCCTGTCCCAGATCTCCACCCGGGTGCTCGCCCCGATCACGACCAGCTCCCGGTCGAGGGCCGCGTACGACCGCAGGTGCCCGGGAATCGTGACCCGACCCTGCTTGTCCGGCACCTCGTCGTGCGCGCTGGCGAAGAAGACCCGGCTGTAGGCCCGGGCCGCCTTGCTGGTCATCGGCTGCGCGCGCAACTGGCCGGCGATCCGCTCGAACTCGGGCATCGGGAAGACGTAGAGGCAGCGCTCCTGCCCTTTGGTGATCACGACACCCCCCGCCAGCTCGTCCCGGAACTTGGCCGGCAGGATCAACCGGCCTTTGTCGTCCAGGCGCGGGGTGTGGGTGCCGAGGAACATCGGCCCAACCCCCTCGCCCTGAGCGGCGTTCGCGGCGCCGCTGACCCCCCGGGCCGGTGTGGCCCTCCCGGCCTCACCATCGCGCCCCACTCTACTCCACTTCCCTCCACCTGCAACCAGAATCGCCTGGTCGGCGCGGCGTTTCCGCGCGCAAAACCGCACGTCAACGCGGGTGGGGCCCAGTGGAGGGGGGTGACCGTCCCCGGCGGCGGTCCGTTACCCGACATCGGCCGCCCCCGTCCGGCCGAGCGCGCTCCGGCCGTCCGCCGTGCCGTCCCCGGCCGAACGGTTCGCCGTCGGCGGCGATCTGGCGGAGACCGTGGTCCGGTAACCTCGCTCGGGTGACGGACGCGAAGATGCCCTTGCGGGCAAAGGTGGCCAGCTCCGTGTCGCGCACCGCCGCGGCGCTGTCGCGGGCCGCGGGCCGTGGCGACGGCTCGGTGATCGGCGGCTGGATCGGCCTCAAGATCGACCCGGACCTGCTCGCCCACCTCTCGGCCGGGCGGGCCATCGCCCTGGTGTCCGGCACCAACGGCAAGACCACCACCACCCGGCTCACCAGCGCCGCGGTCGGCGTGCTGGGCCGGGTCGCCTCCAACGCCTTCGGCGCCAACATGCCCACCGGGCACACCTCGGCGTTGGCCAAGGCCGGCAGCACGCCGTACGCGGTGCTGGAGGTGGACGAGCACTACCTGGCGCAGGTCCTGGAGGCGACCGAGCCGCACGTGGTGGCGCTGCTCAACCTCTCCCGCGACCAGCTCGACCGCGCCAAGGAGGTCGCCATGATGGCGCAGCTCTGGCGTGCCGCCCTGGTCCGGCACCCCGACGTGCGGGTGGTGGCCAACGCCGACGACCCGATGGTGGTCTGGGCCGCCACCCCGCCGGCCGACCCGGCCCAGGGTCACGTGCCGCCGCACGTCACCTGGTTCAGCGCCGGCCAGCGCTGGCACGACGACTCGTGGGTCTGCCCCGAGTGCGGCTCCACCATCCAGCGCTCCGGTGGCCAGTGGTGGTGCACCGGCTGCCCGCTGCGCCGCCCCGAGCCGCAGTGGACGGTGGAGGACGACGGCGTGCTCGACCCCACCGGCGCCTGGCACAAGATCCAGCTCCAGCTCCCCGGCACGGTCAACCTCGGCAACGCGGCCACCGCACTGGCGGTCGCCGCCGAGTTCGGCGTCCGCCCGGTGGACGCGGTCTCCCGGCTCGGCTCGGTCACCTCGGTGGCCGGCCGCTACGCCCAGGTCGACCGGGACGGGCGCAACATCCGGCTGCTGCTGGCCAAGAACCCGGCGAGCTGGCTGGAGGCGTTCGACATGGCCGACGTCGCGCCGACCCTGCTCTCCATCAACGCGCGCGACCCCGACGGGCTGGACACGTCGTGGCTGTTCGACGTCGACTTCGCCCCGCTGGCCGGCCGGCAGGTGCTGATCACCGGCGACCGGGCGTACGACCTCGCGGTGCGCCTCGACGTCAACGGCGTGCCGTTCCGGCACGTGCGCACGTTCGACGAGGCGGTCCGCGCGGTGCCGCCGGGCCGGCTGGAGGTCATCGCCAACTACACCGCCTTCCAGGACATCCGAGCGGAGCTGGACCGTGTCAACTGAGAGCCTGCGCATCGTCTGGGTCTATCCCGACCTGCTGTCCACCTACGGCGACCGGGGCAACGCGCTGATCCTGGCCCGCCGGGCCCAGCTGCGCGGCATGCCGGTCGAGGTGCTGGAGGTCCGCTCCGACCAGCGGCTGCCCGCCACCGCCGACATCTACCTGATCGGCGGCGGGGAGGACGGTCCGCAGGCGTTGGGCGCCCAGCGCCTGCTCGCCGACGGCGGTCTGCACCGGGCGGTGGCCCAGGGCTCGGTGGTGTTCGGCGTCTGCGCCGGCTACCAACTGCTCGGCACCTCGTTCTTCGCCAAGGGCACCCGCTGCCAGGGGCTGGAGCTGCTCGACCTCTCCTCCGACCGGGGTCCGACCCGGGCGGTCGGCGAGCTGGCCGGCGAGGTCGACCCGCGGCTGGGCATCCCGCACCTGACCGGCTTCGAGAACCACGGTGGCCGCACCCATCTCGGTCCGGGCGTGTCGCCGCTGGCCCGGGTCACCACCGGGGTCGGCAACGACGGCGCCACCGAGGGCGCGTGGCGGGGCAAGCTGCTCGGCACCTATTCGCACGGCCCGGCGCTGGCCCGCAACCCGGACCTGGCCGACCTGCTGCTGCGCTGGGCGACCGGCATCCACCAGCTCCCCCCGCTCGACGACACCTGGGCCGACCGGCTCCGGTCCGAGCGCCGCGCCGCGGTGGCCGCCGCCGCCCGGGCATGACCGGGGCCGCCCGGCCGGGGCGGCGACCGGCGGTCCGCCGCCTCGTCGGGTTACTGGGGCAGCCGTCGGCGCGCCGGTTCGGGCTGCTGCTCCTGCTGCTCGCCGGGTTCGGCGTCACACTGCTGCTGGTGCCCCGGCCGGACGCGGCCGACCTGCCGCGGCTCGCCGACTCGCTCGGCGGGTACGCCCCGGTCGCGGCCGTGGTCGGGGGCGCGCTGCTGCTGGTCGCGCTGGTGCCCCGGACGTTCGTCACGCTGGCCTCGGGCGCGATCTTCGGGCCGGTGCAGGGTGCCGCGTACGCGCTCGGCGCGGCGCTGCTCGCGGCGGCGCTCGGCTTCGCGGTCGGCCGGCTGCTGGGCCGGGACTTCGTGGCCGAGCGGGTCCGCGGCCGGCTGGCCCGGCTGGACGGCTGGTTCGCCCGGCAGAGCGTGTTCGGGGTGATCACCGTCCGGCTGCTGCCGATCGCCGGCTTCGGGTTGGTCAGCTACGGCTACGGCACCACCGCGGCCCGGGTGCTGCCGTTCCTGGCCGGCAGCGTGATCGCCTCCGCCCCGACCGCCATCGGCTACGCCGCGATCGGCGCGGCGGTGACCAGCCCCGGTTCGATCAACTGGTACGCCGCCGCGCCGGCCAGCCTCGGCCTGATCGCCAGCGTGCTGATCATCCATCGCTGGTGGCGGGCCGAGCGACAACGCCGGCTCGGTCCGAGCTGACGTGGCCGGCACCGGGGGGACGCTGCCCGGCGGGTTCGTCGCCGCGCTGCTGGGTCACCTGGCGTCGACCGCGCCCGGGATCGCGCCCGCGTACCTCGGGGTGGACGAACAGGGCCGTCGCTGCCGGCTGCTCTGCGACGCCTACGAGGGCCCGGCACGCGCCGGTTGCGCACTCGCGGCGGGCCACCGGCCCGCGGCCCCGGGTCGCGTGGAGACACGTCCCCGGTGCGGCCTGCGCCTGGGAGTGCCTACGAACTTGATGGCGTAGGTGGCTCAGCCACGACGCCTCCCGGCGTGTGGTGCCGGCGAGTCATCCACGCCATCAAGTTCGTAGGCTCCGCGGAGTCACCTCTGCGGTCCCGGGCGGCGACCGGCAACGACCCCCGACCTCGGGTCAGGCGACGACCGAGACCATCCGGCCCTTCACCACGATCACCTTGCGCGGCTCCTTGCCGGCCAGCGCGCCGGCGACCGCCTCCAGCGCGACCGCGCGGACCACGTCCTCGGGCGCGTCGGCCGGCACCTCGACCCGGCCCCGGACCTTGCCGTTGACCTGCACCGGGTAGGTCACCGACTCGGCCACCAGCAGGGCCGGGTCGGCCACCGGGAAGTCCGCGTACGTCAGCGAGGTGTCGTGGCCCAGCCGGCGCCACAGCTCCTCGGCGATGTGCGGGGCGAACGGGGCGACCATCAGCACCAGCGGCTCGGCCACCTCGCGCGGCGTCTCCGCCAGCCTCGTCAGGCCGTTGGTCAGCTCGATCAGCTTGGCGATCGCGGTGTTGAACCGGATCGCGTCCATGTCGGCGCGGACCCCGTCGATCACCTTGTGCAGCAGCCGCCGGGTCGCCTCGTCGGCGGGCGCGTCGGTGACCCGCGACGCGCCGGTCCCCTCGTCGACCACCGCGCGCCAGACCCGCTGCAGGAACCGGTACGAGCCGACCACCGCCCGGGTCTCCCACGGACGGGACACCTCCAGCGGGCCCATCGACATCTCGTACACCCGGAACGTGTCGGCGCCGTACGCCGCGCACATCTCGTCCGGGGTGACCACGTTCCGCAGCGACTTGCCCATCTTGCCGTACTCGCGCCGGACCTCCGTCTCGCCGTGGAACCACCGGCCGTCGACCTCGACGACCTCCTCGGCCGGCACGTACGCGCCGCGCGGGTCGGTGAACGCGTACGCCTGGATGTAGCCCTGGTTGAACAGCCGGCGGTACGGCTCGAACGAGGAGACGTGCCCCAGGTCGAACAGCACCTTGTGCCAGAAGCGGGCGTACAGCAGGTGCAGCACGGCGTGCTCGGCGCCGCCGACGTACAGGTCGGTGCCCCCGCAGTCGCCGGGCCGCCGCGGGCCCATCCAGTACGCCTCGTTCTCCGGCTCGGCGAAACGGTCGGCGGCGGTCGGGTCCACGTAGCGCAGCTCGTACCAGCAGGAGCCGGCCCACTGCGGCATCACGTTGGTCTCCCGGGTGTACCGCTTCGGCCCGTCACCCAGGTCCAGCTCCACCTCGACCCAGTCGCGCCGCCGCGACAGCGGGGTCTCCGGGTTGCTGGCGGCGTCCTCCGGGTCGAACGTCTTCGGCGAGAAGTCGTCCACCTCGGGCAGCTCGACCGGCAGCATCGACTCCGGCAGCGCGATCGGCGCCCCGGTCTCGTCGTACACGATCGGGAACGGCTCGCCCCAGTAGCGCTGCCGGGAGAACAGCCAGTCCCGCAGCCGCCAGGTGGTCGCGCCGACGCCGCGCCCCTCGGCCTCCAGCCACCCGATGGCCCGGGCCTTCGCGTCGGCCAGCCCCAGGCCGTTCAGGTCCAGGCCGGCCGCGGGTGCGGCGCTGTTGATCCGCGGCCCGTCCCCGGTGTACGCCCCGCCGGTGAACCCCTCCGGCGGCTGCACGGTACGCACCACGGGCAGCTCGAAGACCTCGGCGAACGCGTGGTCCCGCTCGTCCTCGGCGGGCACCGCCATGATCGCGCCGGTGCCGTAACCGGCCAGCACGTAGTCGGCGATGAAGATCGGCACCGGCGCGCCGGTGACCGGGTGGTCGGCGTAGGCGCCGGTGAAGACGCCGGTCTTCTCCCGGGTGTCGGCCTGCCGCTCCATGTCCGTCTTGGCCGCGGCGGCCTTGCGGTACGCCTCGACCGCCTCGCGCGGGCCGGCGTGTCCGCCGGTCCAGGCGTCCCGGGTCCCCACCGGCCAGGCCGCCGGCACCAGCGCGTCGACCAGCTCGTGCTCGGGCGCCAGCACCAGGTAGGTGGCGCCGAAGATGGTGTCCGGCCGGGTCGTGAACACCCGCACCGCGGCGGCGGCGGTCGGGAAGTCGATGTGCGCACCGGTGGACCGGCCGATCCAGTTGCGCTGCATCAGCTTGATCGGCTCGGGCCAGTCCAGCGTGTCCAGGTCGTCCAGCAGCCGGTCGCCGTACGCGGTGATCCGCATCATCCACTGCTTCAGGTTGCGCTTGAAGACCGGGAAGTTGCCCCGCTCGGAGCGACCGTCGGCGGTGACCTCCTCGTTGGCCAGCACGGTGCCCAGCCCGGGGCACCAGTTCACCGGCGCCTCCGAGACGTACGCCAGCCGGTGGTCGTCGACGACGCGGCGGCGCTCGGCCACGGTCAGCTCCGCCCAGGGGCGGCCGTCCGGGGTGGGCCGGGTGCCGCCCTCGAACTCGGCGATCAGCTCGGCCACCGGGCGGGCCCGGCGCGCGTCCGCGTCGTACCAGGAGTTGTAGACCTGCAGGAAGATCCACTGCGTCCAGCGGTAGAACTCGGTGTCGATGGTGGCGACCGAGCGCCGCTCGTCGTGGCCCAGCCCCAGCCGGCGCAGCTGCGCCTTGTACCGCTCGATGTTGGCCACCGTGGTGGTCCGCGGGTGGGTGCCGGTCTGCACCGCGTACTGCTCGGCCGGCAGGCCGAACGCGTCGAAGCCCATCGCGTGCAGCACGTTGTGCCCGGCCATCCGCTGGTAGCGGGCGTAGCAGTCGGTGCCGATGTAACCCAGCGGGTGACCGACGTGCAGGCCCGCGCCCGACGGGTACGGGAACATGTCCAGCACGTACAGCTTCTCGGCGCCGGCTCGGGGGTGCCCCGGGTCGGCCAGCGGGCCGGTCGGATTCGGGGCGTGGAAGGTGCCCTCCCGTTCCCAGGTGTCCTGCCAGCGGTGTTCGATCTCCTCGGCCAGGGCGGCGGTGTACCGGAACGGGGGAATGTCGGTGGCCGGTGCGGCTGCCTCACTCATGGCGTCTCCTCAGGTCTGCTGGGGGCACAAAAAAGCCCCTCGCGCAGGAGGGGCGGCCGTGCTGTCGCGCGTTCAGCGCATCAGCACGGCTCGGTAAGAAGCAGGAAGACTCCGGCCATGGGTCGCAGTGTACCCCGGTCCCCCGTCCGGCGAATATTCCGGGCGTAACCGACCGACCACCTGCGGGAGTCGGCGTTCCCGGCAAACATGGTTAGCCTGAGAGGCCAGTGAGATGCGTGCGGCAGACGAGGCTCGGCGTCGCGAACCCAACGGCGGGTCCAGGTGCTCTATACAGAGCTGCCGTTCCGGCGACGAGGAGGAGGCCCGTGACACAACAGACCTGGGACGAGGTGGGCGGTCTGCTGCCGCACGACGAGTTCCGTGCCGCCAGTGAGGCCGTCGTGGCCAACATCGAGCAGGTCATCGAGGGCAAGACAGCCACCGTCCGGCTCGCCCTGGCGGTGCTGCTCGCCGAGGGCCACCTGCTCATCGAGGACGTTCCCGGCGTCGGCAAGACCAAGCTGGCCAAGGCGATGGCCCGCTCCATCGACTGCTCGGTCCGCCGGATCCAGTTCACCCCCGACCTCCTGCCCAGCGACGTCACCGGCGTCAGCGTCTACAACCAGGAGACCCACGACTTCGAGTTCCGCCCCGGCGCGGTCTTCGCCAACCTGGTGGTCGGCGACGAGATCAACCGGGCCTCGCCGAAGACCCAGTCGGCCCTGCTCGAGTGCATGGAGGAGCGGCAGGTCACGGTCGACGGGGTGACCTACCAGCTCCAGACGCCGTTCATGGTGATCGCGACGCAGAACCCGATCGAGATGGAGGGCACCTACCCGCTGCCCGAGGCGCAGCGGGACCGGTTCACCGCCCGCATCGCGATGGGGTACCCGGACCCGAACGCCGAGCTGGCCATGCTGGACGGACACGGCGCCACCGACCCGCTGTCCGGCCTGCGCCCGGTCTCCGACGCGGCCACCGTGCGGCGGCTGATCGGCCACGTCCGCCAGGTGCACGTCGCCGACGCCGTCAAGCAGTACGCGATCGCCCTGGTGACCGCCACCCGAGAGGCGCCCGACCTGCGACTCGGCGCGTCCCCGCGGGCCACGCTGCAACTGCTGCGCACCGCCCGCGCGGTGGCCGCGCTGGAGGGCCGCGACTACGTCCTGCCGGACGACCTCCAGGCCCTCGCGGTGCCGGTGCTGGCACACCGGATCATCCCGACCGCGGACGCGCAACTGGCCCGACGCACCACCGACGCGATCGTCGCCGAGTTGGTGCACCGCCTGCCGTTGCCGCACGACCGGCAGCGCTCCCCGTACGACACCCGGCCCGGCGGTGGCGCCGGCAACGGCAACGGCCGGGGGCCGTACGAGCCGCGGAGGCCGTGACGTGCGCGACGGGCTGCGCGGGCTGACCACCCGCGGGCGCTCCTTCCTGGCGGCCGCGGTCGCCGCCGCGCTCTCCGCCGCCATCCTCGGTGAGAAGGACCTGCTCCGGGTGGCCGTCCTGCTCGCCGTCCTGCCGCTGCTGGCCGCCGCGTACGTCGGCCGCAGCCGCTACAAGCTGGCCTGCAACCGCACGCTCGATCCGCACCGGGTGCCGGTGGGCGCCAGCTCCCGGGTGGTGCTGCGGCTGCAGAACCTGTCCCGGCTGCCCACCGGCACGCTGCTGCTGGAGGACCGGCTGCCCTACGCGCTGGGCAGCCGGCCCCGGGTGGTGCTGGAACGGCTCGGCGCGCACCAGGCCAGCTCCGTGGCGTACACGGTCCGGGCCGACGTGCGGGGCCGCTACGACGTGGGCCCGCTGGTGATCCGGCTGACCGACCCGTTCGGGCTGTGCGAGCTGACCCGCTCGTTCCCCAGCACCGACCACCTCACGGTGATCCCCCAGGTCACCCCGCTGCCCGCGGTGCGGCTGCCCGGCGAGTACGCCGGCAGCGGCGACAGCCGGGCCCGCTCGGTGGCCGTGCACGGCGAGGACGATGCCGCCACCCGGGAGTACCGGATGGGCGACGACCTGCGCCGGGTGCACTGGAAGTCGACCGCGCGCACCGGCGAGCTGATGGTGCGCCGCGAGGAGCAGCCCTGGGAGAGCCGGGCGACGGTGGTGTTGGACACCCGCGCCGCCGGGCATCGCGGCGAGGGTCCGACGGCCAGCTTCGAGTGGGCCGTCTCGGCCGCCGCCAGCATCGCCGTGCACCTGCGCCAGGCCGGCTACAAGCTGCGCCTGGTCACCGGCAACGGCGCCGACGTGGGTGCCACCGAGGCCGGTGGTGAGGGGGTGCTCCTCGATCACCTCGCCGAGGTGCACCTCGACCGACGCGGCGAGATCACCGCGCTGGTGCAGCAGGTCCGGCAGCGGGCCGACGGTGGCCTGATCATCGCGCTGCTCGGCACGCTCGGCGACGCCGAGGCGGAGCTGCTGGCCGGGCTGCGCGGCAACGGCGCCACCTGCGTGGCGTTCCTGCTCGACAGCAACACCTGGCTGAACCTGGCGCCGAAGGCACGGGCCGAGGCGGAGCGGGCGCACGGCAGTGCCGCGCTCGCCCTGCTGCAGAGCGGCTGGCGGGTGATCGGGGTGGAGCACGGCAACCGACTGCCGGCGTTGTGGCCGCAGGCCGGGCGCGGCTCCCAGGGCTTCGCCCTGCGGGCGGCGCTGGCCGAGACCGTCGCCGGAGGCATGCGATGACCGGAAGGGTGGTTCGGTGATCCCGCACCGCAACATCGGCTTCGTCGCCGCGGCGGCGACGCTGCTGGCGGCGGCTCCGCTGTCGGCGATCTTCGAACGCTGGACGTGGCTGGTCCAGGCGGCCATCGTGGTCGCCGTGGTGGCCGGCGCGGCGACGCTGGCCCGGCTGGGGCGGGCCCCGCTCTGGGGCCAGTTGCTGGCCATGCTGGCCGGCCTGACGCTGGGCCTGACGTGGGTCTTCCCGGGCGGCACCGAGGCGTTCGCGTTCGTGCCGACCCCGGCCACGTTCGCCCACTTCGGCGACCTGCTCCAGACCTCGTTGCAGGACATGCGCGGCTACGGCGTCAAGGTGCCCGACGTCGACTCGCTGCTCTTCCTCGCCGTGCTCGGCATCGGCGCGGTGGCCGTGGTGGTGGACGTGCTCGCGGTCGGGCTGCGCCGGCCGGCGCTGGCCGGGCTGCCGATGCTGGCCATCTACTCGGTGCCGGTGGCGGTCTACGTGGACAGCGTCCCGGCCACCCCGTTCGTGGTGGGCGCCGCCGGCTACCTGTGGCTGCTGGTCACCGACAACGTCGACCGGGTGCGCCGGTTCGGGCGCCGGTTCACCGGCGAGGGCCGCGACGTCGACGTCTGGGAGGCGTCGCCGCTGGCCGCGGCCGGCCGCCGGCTGGCCGTGGTCGGGGTGGTGGTGGCGGTGGCGCTGCCGCTGGCCGTGCCGGGGATGACCGGCGGTCTGATGAGCAACCTCGGCAGCGGCCCCGGCGACGGCAACGGGCGGCCCGGCCAGGGCGGCAGCACGGGCCGGATCGACCTGTTCGCCGCGCTCAGCGGGCAGCTCAACCAGAGCGAGCGGTTCGACCTGGTCAAGGTCACCACCAACGAGCCGAACCCGTTCTACCTGCGCCTCGGCGTGGTGGACGATCTGCGGCCGAGCGGTTTCCAGGCGCGCGTGCCCAGCGGGCAGCCGGTCACCCGCGGCCTGCCCGATCCGGCCGAACGCGCGCCCCGCGGGGTCGAGCAGCAGCGCTACCGCGCCACCGTCGAGGTGACGAAGAACCTGAACATGCCACTGATGCCGGTCTACGCCGAGCCGGTGAAGACCGATGACCTGGCCGGCAACTGGCGCTACGACCCGCAGCAGCAGATCGTCTTCTCCAGCCGGGACAACGCCCGCGGCAAGCGCTACTCCTTCGACTACGTGCGGTCGACGTTCAGCCCGGCGGCGCTGCGCGCCGCGCCGTCCCTGCCGTCGGACAGCGCGGTGCTGCGCCAGCAGACCGTCACCCCGTCGGTCCCGGCCGTCGACCGGCTGGTCGAGCGGCTGGTGAAGGGCCGGCAGACGGACTACGACAAGGTCCGGGCGGTCTACGACTACTTCTCGGTGGAGAACGGGTTCACCTACGCGCTCTCCACCCGCGCCGGCAGCAGCGGGGACGACATCACCGACTTCCTGGCCACCAAGGTCGGCTACTGCCAGCAGTACGCGGCGGCCATGGCCTGGCTGGTGCGGGCGGCCGGCGTACCGGCCCGGGTGGCGGTGGGGTTCACCAACGGCAGCAACGGCGGCGACGGCTCCTACGTGCTGACCAACCAGAACCTGCACGCCTGGACCGAGGTCTACTTCGGCGGCATCGGCTGGGTGCCGTTCGACGCCACCCCGGCGGCGAGCATCCCGGGTTCGGTGCGGTCGGCCTGGGCCCCGGACACCGACGCCCCGGAGGAGATCACCCCCGCGCCGGGCAGCAGCGCCGCGCCCGACGCGACCGACCCGTCGGCCGGCCCGAACGAACCGGACCGCCTGGACAAGGACGCCGACCAGGGCCTGGCGGTCGGCGACAACGGGCCGACCCGGCAGGACCGGGTCTGGCCGTGGTGGCTGGCCGGGGTGCTCGCGCTGCTGGCGTTGCTGGCCGCGCCGGCCCTGCGCCGCTCCGCGCTGCGTCGTCGGCGGCGGGTCCGGGCGACTCTGCCGGCGGCCACCGCGATGGCCGTGCCCGGGCAGCGGGGCCGCGGCCCCGAGATGGTGGTCGGGGTGGACGCCGAGGCGGCCCGCGCCGACGCGCACGCCGCCTGGGACGAACTGCTCGACACGCTTGTCGACTTCCATGTGCCGGTGGACGGCACGGAGACGCCGCGGGCCACTGCCGAGCGGTTGAGCCGGGAGGCGCTGGTCGAGGACGCCGGCGCGGTGACCGGGGTACGGCTGCTGGGTCGGGCCGAGGAGCGGGCCCGGTACGCCCGTGACCCGCTGACCGACGCCGAGTTGCAGCCGGCCCTGCGGACGGTCCGGGGAGCGCTCGCCGCCCGGGCGGACCGGCGGACCCGGCTGCTGGCGGCGGTGCTGCCGCCGTCGGTGCTGGCGCGGTGGCAGACCGCCCTGGCCGAGCGGTCGGCCCGCCTGGTCACCGTCACCGGGCAGGCCCGGCAGCGGATGCTGCGCTGGAACCCGCGTCGCCTGCTGGCCAACCGCCCCGCCCGCTGACCCCTCCCCCTCCCTCTCCCCTCCCCCGTCACTGATTGACGGAAAGAGTGGTTATCCGGGCCCGGATAACCACTCTTTCCGTCAATCAGGGGGACAACGCACGGGGTGGGGGGTGACGCGGCGAATGCGCTTGCCGGCACAGCCGGCAAGCGTCCGTCGCGGCCCCGCCCGGGTCAGGGGCGGGGCGTGGTCAGCGGTGGCCCTCCGGGCGCTGCCGCCAGCGGTCCTCCATCCGGTCGAGGAAGGAGCCCCGGCGGCCACTGCGGCCACGGGGACGACGCCGACTTGTCGTTGTGCCGCCCACCACGTGCAGGTCGGGCGACTGGGACCGGCGGTGCGACTGCACCGCGTAGCCCAACGAGGCCAGCATGACGACGAAGCCCGCCACGGCCACCGCAGGAATCTTGATCACGGCACCGTAGATCAACAGTGCCAGACCAGCGACGACCACGCCGGCAGCGACGAGCACGCGACGCCGCGCGTGGAAACGCGGGTCGCTGGCGCGCACGGCCGAGGCGAACTTGGGATCCTCGGCAAGCGACCGCTCGATCTGCTCGAACAGCCGCTGCTCGTGCTCCGAGAGCGGCACGGCACTCCTCCCCGGTCACGTTGGTCGGCCCGGTCGGGCCGACAGACCGTGGCAGCCAACCGGCTGCTTACCCGCAAGTCTACGAGGGGGCTCGCGCGTCGGAAAGCGGGACGACCTACGGCCGGGTCGGTTTTTCGACTTGTCGTGGATCGCGCCGGCCGAGAAGACTGGCCGGACCTATGACGGACCGCCCGAAACGGGCGGCCGCCGCGTCCGCCGCCGCTTCCGCCTCCCGCCACCCCCGCTCCGGCGCACCCAGGGTGAGCTGCTGCGGCGTCTCCTCCGCCGCGGCCAACCCCTCCATCCGTACGCCGACCAGGCGAACCGCCTCGCCAGGGGCGAGAGCGAGCCAGAGCGCCCACACCGTGTCGAACATCTCCCGTGCGGTATCGGTCGGCACGCCGAGCGTGCGGGAACGACTGATCGTGCGGAAATCGGCGAACCGGACCTTCAGCGACACCGTGCGACCCACCTGACCGGCCGCCCGCAGCCGGGCGCCCGCCTTCTCGGCCAGGGCGAGCAGCGCGCGCCGGATCTCGACCGGGTCGGTGACGTCGGTGTCGAACGTGACCTCCGCCCCGATCGACTTCTCCACCTGCTCCGGGGAGACCCCGCGCGGGTCCCGCCCCCGGGCCAGCTCGTGCAGGTGCGTCGCGGACGCCTCGCCCACCGCCCGACGCAGCAGACCGGCCGGCGCCTCCGCCAGGTCGCGCACCGTACGCAGGCCGAGCCGGCGCAACGCCTCCGCCGAGCGTTCCCCCACCCCCCACAGCGCCGACACCGGCAGCGGGTGCAGGAAGTCCAGCACCCGGTCGGCGGGCACCACGAGCAGGCCGTCCGGCTTGGCCCGGGTGGAGCCCAGCTTGGCCACGAACTTCGTCGGCCCCACCCCGACCGAGCAGGTCAGCCGCTGCTCCTCGGCCACCCGGCGACGGATCAGCGCGGCGATGGCCGCCGGTCGCCCGAACAGCCGGCGGGCACCGGCCACGTCGAGGAACGCCTCGTCCAGGGAGAGCGGCTCGACCAGCGGGGTGACGTCCCGGAAGATCTGCATGACCGCCCGGGACGCGGCCGAGTAGGCGGTGAAGTCGGGCGGCAGGTAGACCGCGCCCGGGCAGAGCGCCCGCGCCCGGGCGGTGGGCATCGCACTACGGACCCCGAATTCCCGGGCCTCGTAGCTGGCGGAGCTGACCACGCCGCGTGGACCGACGCCGCCCACCACCACCGGCCGGCCACGCAGCTCGGGGCGGCGACGCACCTCCACCGAGGCGAAGAACGCGTCCATGTCGACGTGCAGGATGGAACAGCCGGTGTCGTCGGCGTCCGGCCCGAAGCGCGGGTCACCGCCGCCCCGGGGCAACGACTGGCTGCGGCCCATGCCCGCAGGCTAGCCCGCCGGTCCGACAACCCCACCGGTCAGCCCCGTCCGGTTGGGCCCGGCCGGACCGGTCAGCCCCGGACCACCAGCAGCGGGACGGTCATCTCCGCGGCGGTGTCCGCGCCGTGGTACGCCACCAGCCGCGACACCATCGGCGGCTCGGACCGGGTGGCGACCACCGCGTACGTGTCCCGGCAGACCACCACCACGTCACCGATCCGGGCCAGGTGTGCCTCCGGCACCGGCCCGAACCAGCCGGTGGCCACCGCCTCCGCCCGGGTCAGCACGTCGGCCGCCCCGCCCAGCACCCCACGCCAGGCGGCCACCACGTCGGCCTCGGCGCCCGGCTCCACGTGCAGGTAACGGACCCGGGGCTCGCCGGCCACCACCCGCACCCCGGCCCGCAGCCGAGGATCGGCGTCCAGGTCGATCCGGTGCCCGGCGGGAATGTCGAGCTGGCCGTGGTCGGCGGTGACCAGCAGCGCGGCGTCCGGCGGCAACCCGTCCAGCAGGCGGGCCAGCAGCGCGTCCACCTCCGTGGCCGCGGTCCGCCAGGGCGCGGAGTCGACGCCGCTGAGGTGCCCGTGCCGGTCCAGGTCGGGGTGGTAGCCGGAGACCAGCGTGGGCCCGACGCCGGCGGCCAGCGCGGTGAGCATCCGGGCGGCGAGCGCGTCGATCCCGGCCGCGCCCCGGTAGTCGCCGCCCCGGTTGGCGGCCAGCGTCAGGCCGCTGCCGGCGAACTCGGGGCGGCTCACCACGGTCACCGCCACGCCGGCGGCGCGGGCCCGCTCGTACCAGGTGGGGACCGGTTGCCAGCGGAACGGGTCGGGATCGCCGGCCCAGTCGACGTGGGTGAGCACCCGGTCGGTGCCGGGCACCCGGACCGTGAAGCCGAGCACGCCGTGCGCGCCCGACGGGGCGCCGGTGCCGAGGCCGACCAGGCTGGTCGGGGTGGTGGAGGGGAACCCCACGGTGAGCGGCGTGCCGGTGGTGGCGGCCAGCCCGGCCAGCGTCGGCGCGTACCGGGCGGCGGTGGGGATCTGGTGCCAGCCGAGGCCGTCGACGAGCAGCACGGCGACCCGGCGGACCCCGGCGAGCCGGGGAGTCAGGTCGAGCCGGTCGACCGCGCCGGGCACGCCGAGCAGCGACAGCGCGCTGGGCAGCACGTCGACCAGGCTGCCGCCGTCGTATCGGGGCGCGACCCGGTCCAGTGGGGCCGGGACGGGGCCGGTCATGCCGGGCGGCGGGCGAACAGGTGCAGTTGGGCGGCCAGGTCCCGGTACGGCGACCGACCGGCCAGGGCCCGTTCCAACTCCACCAGGGCGGCCGGCTGACCGTCGGCCACGGCGGCCGGCAACAGGTCGGCGAGCACGCGTACGCCGTGGATCTCCTCGACGACGAGCCCGGCGGCGGTGAGCAGCGCGGTCGCGCCGTCGGCGTCGTAGCGGCGGCGCAGCGTGTCCCGGCCCCCGGCGGTGCCGTGCGGGTCGGCCGCCAGCGCGGCGGCAGCGTCGAGCTGCCCGTTCATCGCCCGGCCGAGCACCGCGGCGGCCCGCGCGGCGACCAGCACGCTGGCCGCGCCGCCGGGACGCAGCGCGGCGACCAGCGCCGCCGTCACCGGCTGCGGGTCGTCGACCACCTCCAGGACGGAGTGGCAGAGCACCAGGTCCACCGAGGCCGGTTCGACCAGCCCGGCGAGCGCGTCGGCGTCGCCCTGCGTCGCGCGTACCCGATCGGCGACCCCGGCCTCGGCGGCCCGGCGGGTCAGCGCGGCGAGCGCGTCGGGGCTGGCGTCGACCACGGTGACCCGGTGGCCGGCCTCGGCGAGCGGGACGGCGAAGCCGCCGGTCCCGCCGCCGACGTCGAGCACGGCGAGCCGTTCGTCGGCCCGCCGGCTCAGCTCGGCCCGGAGCACCGACCAGATCACGGCGGTGCGGGGGGTGAGGGTTCGGGTCTGCTCCACCCCGCCGAGCCTAGGGGTCAGGACTCGCCGCCGCCGGCCGGGTCCTCCTCGGCGCGGGAACGCTGGGCGTTGGCCACCGGGCCGTCGGTCACCTGGTGCTCGCGCGGCTCGATCTCGTGGGTGGGCGCCCACCCGGCGCCGAGCCGGGTCCGTCGGACGTTGGCCACGCCACCGGGGTACGTGCTGTGAAAGGTCATCTGGTTCATCCCCCATACCCGGGTGGGCCGCTCTGCCCACCCGTGTCCGGGAGTCTCCCGTGTCCGGCCCCGGGAAACCGTAATGTGGATCACTACGGTCAACGGAAATCCCGGGACGCCGGCGTGACGGGCGGCTCGATCGCGTCCAGCCGGTCCGCGGTGAGGTTCGTGACGCCCTCGTGCCGCTGCAACCGGCCCCGCACCACCAGCGCGCCGCTGGTGCGGGCGATTCGACGGTAGCGCTGCCACAGCCCCGGCGAACACGTGACGTTGAGCATGCCGGTCTCGTCCTCCAGGTTGAGGAACGTGACCCCGCCGGCGGTCGCCGGCCGCTGCCGGTGGGTGACGATCCCGCCGACCCGGATCCGCTGCCCGGGCGGCACCTGGCCGAGGCGGGCGATCGGCACCGCGCCCAGCGCGTCCAGCCGACCCCGGATGAACCGGGCCGGGTGGCTCTCCGGGGACAGGCCGGTGGCCCAGACGTCGGCGACCAGCCGGTCCACCGCCGCCATGCCGGGCAGCGTGGGCGGGTCCGCGCCGGTCACCGTGCCGGGCAGCCGGCCGGGCCGGTCCTGGGCCGCCGCGCCGGCGGCCCAGAGCGCCTGCCGCCGGGTCAGCCCGAAACCGGCGAACGCGTCCGCGGTGGCCAGCGCCTCCAGCTGCGCGGCGGTCAGACCGGTCCGTCGGGCCAGGTCCGGCATGTCCCGGTACGGCCCGTGCGCGACCCGCTCCGCCTCGATCCGCTCGGCCGCGTCGTCGCCGAGGGTACGGACGCTGCCCAGCCCGAGCCGGACCGCCGGCCCGCCCAGCCCCCAGGCGTGCGGCGGCTCCCCCGGCAGGCTCCCCCACCGGGTCTCCGGCGTCGACTCCAGCACCGCCCTGGCGCCGCTGGCGTTGATGTCCGGCCGGCGTACCTCCACCCCGTGCCGGCGGGCGTCGTCGGCCAGCGTCTGCGGCGAGTAGAAACCCATCGGCTGCGCGTTGAGCAGCGCGGCCAGGAACGGGCCCGGGTGGTAGCGCTTCAGCCACGAGCTGGCGTAGACCAGGTACGCGAAGCTCATCGCGTGGCTCTCCGGGAAGCCGTAGCTGGCGAACGCGGTGAGCTTGCGGTAGACGTCGTCGGCCAGCTCACCGGTGATGCCCCGCTCGGCCATCCCGGCGTAGAGCCGGTCGGCGATCCGGGCCATCCGTTCCACCGAGCGTTTCGCGCCCATGGCCCGGCGCAACTGGTCCGCGCCGGCCGCGTCGAAGCCGGCCAGGTCGATGGCGAGCTGCATGAGCTGCTCCTGGAACAGCGGCACACCGAGCGTCTTCTCCAGCGCGTTGCGCATCAGCGGGTGCGCGTACGTGACCGGCTCCTGGCCGTTCTTGCGCCGGATGTACGGGTGCACCGAGCCGCCCTGGATCGGGCCGGGCCGGATCAGCGCCACCTCCACCACCAGGTCGTAGAACTCGCGGGGTTTGAGCCGGGGCAGCGTGGCCATCTGGGCCCGGCTCTCCACCTGGAACACGCCGACCGAGTCGGCCCGGCAGAGCATGTCGTAGACCTCGGGGTCGTCGAGCGTCATCCCGCCCAGGTCCAGGCTCATCCCGATCATGTCGTAGCCGTAGTGCAGCGCGGACAGCATGCCGAGGCCGAGCAGGTCGAACTTGACCAGCCCGACCGCGGCGCAGTCGTCCTTGTCCCACTGGAGCACGCTGCGGCCGGGCATCCGACCCCACTCCACCGGGCACACCTCGATCACCGGCCGGTCGCAGATCACCATGCCGCCGGAGTGGATGCCCAGGTGCCGGGGGAACGTCTGCAACTCGTTCGCGTACGCGACCACCTGCTCGGGGATGTCCGCCACGTCGACCGTGGCGACCGAGCCCCACCTGTCGATCTGCTTGCTCCAGGCGTCCTGCTGGCCGGGCGAGAAGCCGAACGCCTTCGCCACGTCCCGCACCGCCGACCGGGGCCGGTACGAGATGACGTTGGCGACCTGGGCGGTGTGCTCCCGGCCATAGCGGGCGTAGACGTGCTGGATCACCTCCTCCCGCCGGTCGGACTCGATGTCCACGTCGATGTCGGGCGGGCCGTCCCGTTCCGGGGCGAGGAACCGCTCGAACAGCAGCCGGTGCCGGACCGCGTCCACGTTGGTGATGCGCAGCGCGTAGCAGACCGCCGAGTTGGCCGCCGAGCCCCGCCCCTGGCAGTAGATGTCCTGCTGCCGGCAGAACGTGACGATGTCGTAGACCACCAGGAAGTAGCCGGGGAAGCCCAGCTCGTCGATCATCCGCAGCTCGTGCTCCAGCTGCGCGTACGCCTCCGGGTACGCCTCGGGCGGGCCGTAGCGCTCCCGGGCGCCGTCCATGGTCAGCCGCCGCAGCCAGCTCATCTCCGTGTGCCCGGCCGGTACCGGGTACGCCGGCAGTTGCGGCGCGACCAGGTGCAGGTCGAACGCGAGTTCCGCGCCGAACTCGGCGGCCCGCGCCACCGCCCCCGGGTACGCGGCGAACCGCGCCGCCATCTCCGCGCCGCTGCGCAGGTGGGCGGTGGCCGCGGCGGGCAGCCAGCCGTCGATCTCGTCCAGGCTGCGCCGGGCCCGCACCGCCGCCAGGGTGGTGGCCAGCCGACGTCGCCCCGGCGTGGCGTAGTGCACGTTGTTGGTGGCCACCGTGGGCAGCCCGGCGGCGGCGGCCAGGTCGGCCAGCGCGTCGTTGCGGTCGGCGTCGACCGGGTGGCCGTGGTCGGTCAGCTCCACCGCCACCGTCTCCGCGCCGAACAACGCGGTCAACCGGTCCAGTTCCCGCGCCGCCGCGTCGACCCCGTCGGTGAGCAGCGCGGCCGGCACGTGCCCCTTGCGGCAGCCGGTGAGCACCAGCACGTGGTCCCTCAGCTCGGCGGCGATCTGCTCCAGCTCGCCGTAGACCGGGCGGCCCTTCTCACCGCCGCGCAACTGGGCCCGCGAGATGGTGGCGGCGAGGCGCGCGTACCCCTCGTGGCCGTGCGCGAGCACCAGCAGGTGCCGGCCGAGCGGGTCGGGTTCGCCGTTCTGCGGGCCGGGCAGCCCGAGCGACAGCTCCGCCCCGAAGATCGTCGGCAGCCGCAGCGCGCGGGCCGCCTCGGCGAAGCGCACCACGCCGTAGAAGCCGTCGTGGTCGGTGACGGCGAGCGCGGTGAGCCCCAGCCGGGCCGCCTCCTCGGCCAGCTCCTCGGGATGGCTGGCCCCGTCGAGGAAACTGAAGTTGGAGTGCGCGTGCAGCTCCGCGTAGGGCACCGTGCCGTCCGGGCGGGTCAGCTCCGGCGGCCGGTACTCCTCGCGTCTGCGGCTCCAGGCCGGGGCGTCGCCGCCGTCGGCGTCGACCGCGAGCGGGTCCACCACCTGCGGCTCCACCACGTGCAGGTGCCGCTCACCGCGGGCTCCCTCACCCTTCGCCCGTCCGGAGAGCACCTGCTCCAGCTTCGACCAGGGCATCCTCGGGTTGTGGAAGCTCATGCCGCGCTCCCCCGCGCGCGATCTGTCGAGATCTTGGAAGATTTCGGCCCCCAGAGGGGCCACGGGCTTCCCAGATCTCCCGCGCCAACCACGTGCACCGGCCGAGGGTCGACCCACGAGTGCCTACGAACTTGATGGCACGGATGGATCACGGCGACGACGACAGCGGTCAGGGGCCACGATCCGTTTACGCCATCAAGTTCGTAGCCACCGGCAAGTTTGTGGCCACCGGCGGATAGAAGTCGGCGCGGCACGGCAGCACGCCACCGAACCGGGGCGGGCTGCTCAGTCATAGATGGCCTCCACCAGCCACTGCCCGCCCTCGACGGCGAGCAGCAGGGCGGAGCCGTCGGCCAGGCAGACCTGGAACCGGGCCCGACGGCGGGCCTCGACCGGCGCCCACCAGCGCTCGTCCACCGGCCACGGGCCGACCCATCCGGTGATCTCGGCCGGCCGGCCGGTGCCCACGGTCAGCCGGGCCGGCGCCGCGCTGACCGCCAGCCGGGCACTCACCACGACCGGCTCCCCCGCCGCGTCGTGCACCTCGGCCGCCAGCGGGGTGGGCAGCACCACGGCCGGTGCCGGCGGCGGGATCCGCCCCGGCCACGGCGGCTCGGGCACCGCCCTGACCCGGCCAGCCCGACCGCTTTTGCCAGCCGGGCGACCGGTCCGCACCGCCGTCCGGCCCGGATCGGAGGACCCGACCGGTGCGAGGGCCGACCCGGCAGCCGGAGCCGGCACGGCGGACAGCCCTGACCCGACGGAGGAGGCCGGCCCGACGGACGGGGCCGGCCCCGGCACGGTGGGGCCGGGACGGGCGGGCACCCGCTCGTCGCCCCACGGGACCAGACGCACCTGGTCGGCCGGGGAGCGACCCCCACCCAGGACGGCGGTGACCACCGCCTCGGGGCCGAGGATGCCCTGCACCCGGTTCAACGCGCGGTGCGCCCGCTCCCGCTCCGCGCCGGTCTCCCCCCACAGCCCCGGTTGCAGGCCGGCCTGGGCGAGCACCCCGTCCGGCACCAGCCGCAGCCGGATGATCCCGGCGGTCGGGCGGGCCGGACGGGCCCCACCCCGGCCGTTGCTGCCGGAGAGCCACCCGTCGAGCTGCCAGCGGACCCGGTCGGCGATGGCCGCGGCGGTGAGCAGGCCGTCGTGCCGCCAGACCCGGTGCAGTTCCTGACCGTGCGCGGTGACCGCCTCGATCCCGAGCCGGGTACAGGCCAGCCCGTACGCGGCGAGCCGCTCGTGCAGTCGCTCGGCCAGCGTCCGCGCGGCGAACGCGGCGGCGTCGACCCGGTCGATCGGCTCGTCGTGCTCGGCGGTGACGGTCAGGTCGGCGGGCGGTCGCCGGACCGCGAGCGGTCGGTCGTCCCGCCCGGCGGCGAGCCGGTGCGCCAACGCCCCGTCGAAGCCGAACCGGGCCAGGACGTCCCCGGCGGGCAGCGCGGCGAAGTCACCGAGGGTGCGTACGCCGAGGCGGCGCAGCAGGTCGGCCAGGGCGGGCCGGCCGAGCGCCTCCACCGGCCGGGTGGCCAGGAACGCCGCAGTGCCGCCCGGGGGCACGATCCGCCCCTCCCGGGCGGCCAGGCCGGCCGCGAAGACCCCGTCGGCGATGCCGACCTGGCTCTCCACCGCGCAGCTCTGGGCCACGTGCTCGACGATCCGTTCGGCCGCCGCCTCCTCACCGCCGAGGTAGCGGCTCGGCCCCCGGGCGGCCGTCGCGCAGGCGCCGGGACGGATCACCTCGACGCCGGCGACCACCTCCTCGACGGCGGCCACCACCGGCTCGAACGCCCGCGCGTCCCGCCCAGGATCGTGGTCGACCACGGTGACCTGCGGGCAGCGTCCCTGGGCCTCCCGCCGGCGCAGCCCGCGCCGGATCCCCTCGGCCCGGGCCCGCTCGGAGCAGGCCACCACCCGGTTGGCGTGCAGCACCACGACCGGGTCGGTGGCGGGCACGCCGTCGACGATCTCGGCCGCGAGGACGGGCCAGTCCGGGCACCACAGCAGCAGCGCCCGCGCCGGGGCGCTCACGGCCCGGCCACCGGGGCGACCACGCGCAGCCGGCGGCCCGGGGCGGCGGGGGCGCCGGACCCGGCCGAGCGGGGGATCACCCGGGTCAGCTCGTCGCCGGGCAGCCACACCTTGATCTCCTTGGGTCGGGCGGCGGCGCCCCGGCCACGGGCCGAGACGGTCACCTCGCGGCGGCGCAGCCGCCCGCGCCCCGGCCCGAGCCCCTGCCAGACGCCCCGGACCACCTGGAGCGTCACGTCCGCCCCGTCCCACCGGCCGTACGGGACCAGCACGCTGCCACGTTGCCGGGCCCGGGCGGCCAGCCGGGCGGAGACCGAGGCGGCGACCGAGGCCGGCACGGCGGTGACCACCACGTCGACCCCGTCGATGAGCGCGGCGACGACGGTGGGCCACTCCGGCCCGGGATCGGGCACCAGGGCGAGCCGGTCCAGGGCGATCCCGGCCTCGGCCGCCGCGCCGGCCCCGAACGTGGGCACACCGACCACGGCGCACCACGAGCCGGCCCGGGACGCCTCGGCGAGCAGCGCGAGGATCAGCGAGGTGGCGCCGCTGTGCCGGGGTCGGCCGACGCCGACCGCGACGGTGCTGCCGCGTCGCAGCCCACGGTTGGGCAGCAGCCCGGTCAGCTCGGCCCGGACGGGGAGCACCCGGTGGCCACCGGCCGCGTCGGGCGCACTCGCCGGACGCACCAGTTCGGCCAGGGCGGCGGAGCCGACCACCATGCGGCCCGCCATCGGACCAACCCCCCGTCGTGTTTTCGCCACGGGCCGGCCCGTGGTTGGTGCTGTGGATCATGTGGTGCGCTGGACCGTGTGGTGCGGCGTCCGGCCCCCCGGGTCCCGCCGATGGCGGCCGGACGCCACGACTTCAGGCGGCGGCCGCCCCGGCTCGCGGCGCGGCAGCCGACCCGGAGCGCGGCGCGGTGTCGGAGCCGCCGAGGTGCAGGGGCCGGGGCAGGCCGTCGAGTGCCGGCTGGTGCGGCCGGCCGAGTGCGGTCTCCACCACGGTCACGAACTGTTCGGCGGCCCGGAGCAGGTCGTCGGCCTCCCGGGCGGTGACCACCCGGGGAATGCCGGCCTCGGCGGCGGCTCGCTTGCCGGCGCCGGCGGCGAAGTAGGCGGCCCACTCGTCCAGCTCGGGGGCGACGGTGGCGAGCAGCACCCAGACGCTGGTGATCCGGTTGCGCCGGGTGGGCGCGGGCCGGGCCCGGGCGGCCAGCACGGCGGCGGCGGCGCGCAGCGCCGCGAGGTGGGCGGCGGCGTACCGGAGACCGTCGGGGCGGGTGCGGGCGGCCTCGGCCAACCCCTCGCGGGCCACCGCGAGCAACTGGGCGGGGGTGCGGTGCGGCAGCACGTGCGCGGGCACCGTGGGCGCCTGGGCCGGACTGGTCGGCATGGGTCTCTCCTCCGCGTGTGGCCGGGGCGGGCGGTCGCGCGACGGGGGAAACCGTCGCCCGGTCGCCCGGAGCGGTCGGTGCGGAGGAAGACGCACCTCAGGTGGCGGCCGGCCGGATGTGGACGCTTCCCCACACCCACACCCGGCCGGCGTGCCGGCGGGTCCGTCGCCCGCCGCCCGGGGGTCGTGGGCGGCGGGCGACGACCTGCCTGACGGGCTCGGACTCGCGACTGTCCGAAGCCCGGTGCGGCCCGCGGAGCCGCACCTTGTCCGGAAGTCGGCGCCGCGAAACACCGCTTCCGGAGCTGGAGAACGGGTGGGCGACCCGAGCGCGTACGGAGCGGGTCAACCGCGACCCGCGTCAAACGCGATCCAATCGAACACTCGTTCTAACTACCCTGACAGTACACCTCCCCACCGACGAAAACGCAACGTGTGACGTGCCCGGGACACGCCGGGCGGGCGGCCGGATTCCCAGCCGGCGCACAGCCGCGGCAAAGGCGGCCCGGAACTCGTCGGACCAGGGTTACCCCCATGAACGTCAGCCGTACCGAAAAGCCCTTCCGGTGACCGCCACCGTGGCCGGCCGGCGCACGGTGCGCCGCACCCCGCCGGCCGCCCCCGCCTGGTGGGCCGACGTCGCCGGCGGCCTCGCCGCGCTCAGCCTGCTGGTCGTCACCGCCCTCTGGACCGCCGACCGTGGCGTGCAGGAGCTGCTGGCCGGCACGGCCTCCGGACTCACCTCGCTCGGCCGGCTCACCGGCCTGGTCAGCGCCGACCTGATGCTGATCCAGGTGGTGCTGATGGCCCGGGTGCCCCTGCTGGAGCGTCG
The DNA here is from genome assembly GCF_027925725.1 of Micromonospora sp. AKA38. Classification (NCBI taxonomy): domain Bacteria; kingdom Bacillati; phylum Actinomycetota; class Actinomycetes; order Micromonosporales; family Micromonosporaceae; genus Micromonospora; species Micromonospora sp. AKA38. Next base: position 233,885 of record NZ_BNEI01000003.1, read on the forward strand.
CTTCGGCCAGGACCGGATCGCCCGTTGGCACCGGCTCGCCGGTTTCACCTCGTTCCACCTGCTCCTGGCGCACGTGCTGCTGACCGTCCTCGGGTACGCCGGCACCGCCCGCCAGGGGGTGCTCGCCGAAGCCTGGGACCTGGTCGTCACGTACCCGGGGATGCTGTTGGCCACCGCGGCGCTGGCGCTGCTGGTGCTGGTGGTGGTCACCTCGGTCCGCGCGGCCCGACGGCGGCTGCGCTACGAGTCCTGGCACCTGCTGCACCTCTACGCCTACCTGGGCGTCGCGCTGGCGCTGCCGCACCAGCTCTGGACCGGCGCCGACTTCATCGCCTCGCCGCTCGCCCGCGCCTACTGGTGGACGGTCTACCTGCTGGCGCTGGCCAGCGTGTTGATCTGGCGGCTCGGCCTGCCGGCCTGGCGCTCGCTGCGGCACCGGATCGAGGTGGCCGCGGTGGTGCCCGAGGCGCCCGGGGTCACCTCGGTCTGGCTGCGCGGGCGGGACCTGCACCGGCTGCCGGTCCGGGCCGGGCAGTTCCTGCTCTGGCGGTTCCTGGACGGGCCGGGCTGGTCCCGGGCCCACCCGTACTCGCTGTCCGCGCCGCCGCGCGGCGACCTGATGCGGATCACGGTCAAGGACCTGGGCGACGACAGCGCCCGGGTGGCCGCCCTGCGCCCCGGCACCCGGGTGCTGATCGAGGGGCCGTACGGGCGGCTCACCGGGCAGCACTGGCGGGGCGGCGGGATCACCATGCTGGCCTGCGGCGTCGGCCTCACCCCGCTGCTGGCGTTGCTCTGGGAGCTGCCGTACGCGCCGGGGCAGGCGGTGCTCGCCTACCGCGCGCGTACCGGGGAGGACCTGGCCTTCTCCGCCGAGCTGGACCGGCTCGTCGCGGAGCGCGGGCTGGTGGTGCACCACCTGGTCGGCCCCCGGGCGGCGCGGCCGTCCTGGCTGCCGGCGTACGCCGAGGGGCTCGCCGAGGCCGAGGCGTTGCGCCGGCTCTCCCCCGGCGTGGCCGGGCACGACGTCTTCCTCTGCGGCCCGGACGGCTGGGTCGACGCCGTCCGCGCCGCGACCCGCGCGGCCGGAGTGCCCGACGCGCACGTCCATCACGAACGGTTCGCCTGGTGACAGGCGCGAAGGGAGGATCCGTGCGACGGATCACCATCTGGCTGCTGTCCACCGTGGCCGCGTTGGTGCTGCTGTTCAGCTACCGGACCAGCACCATGGGCGCCGGGGAGAGCGGCGCGGTCGCGGCCGGGACCGACCCGGGCGGCGGCTCGTGGAGCGGCACGGACGGCGGCACCGGCGCCGACCCGTCCGCCGGCGGCGCCACCACCGACGGCGGCACCGGCACCGGCGACGGCGGCACCGGCAGCCCCACCGGCGGCGACAGCGGCACGGCCACCGGGTCGGTGGCGCAGACCCGGTGGGGGCCGGTGCAGGTGAAGATCACCGTCTCCGGCGGGAAGATCACCGACGTCACCGCCGTGCAGGTGCCCGACGGCAACCGGCGGGACCAGGAGATCAACGACTACGCGGTGCCGATCCTGCGGCAGGAGGCGCTCGCGGCGCAGAGCGCCCGGATCGACAGCGTCTCCGGAGCCACCGTCACCAGCGACGGCTACCGGGAGTCGCTCCAGTCCGCCATCGACGCGGCGCACCTCGGATGAGCGACCGGCGGGCCTGGGTGGCCCAGGTGATGGGGCTACCGGTCAGCGTGCACCTGCGCGGCCCGCGGGTGCGTACCGGGGCGGTCGAGGAGCGGGTGGCCCGGCTCTTCGCCGAGCTGCGTGCGGTCGACGCGGTGTTCAGCACGTACCGGCCGGACAGCGTGCTGGGCCGCCTGCGCGGCGCGCCGCCCGGTCCGGCGGCCACCGCCGACCCGCTGGTGCGCGAGGTGGCCGGGCTCTGCGAGACGGCCCGCGTGCGGACCGGCGGCTGGTTCGACGCCCGCCGCCTGCCGCTGCCGCGGGGCGGCACCGGCTACGACCCGTCCGGCCTGGTCAAGGGCTGGGCGGTGGAACGGGCCGCCCGGCACCTGACCGACCTGGCCGACCACGACCTGTGCCTGAACGCCGGCGGGGACGTGCTGCTGCGGGCCGGGCCGGGCCGGCCGGCCTGGCGGATCGGGATCGAGGACCCCGACCGTCCGGACCTGGTGCTCGACGTGGTCGAGCGGGCCGCCGGCGCAATCGCCACCTCCGGCACCGCGCGGCGCGGCGCGCACATCACCGACCCGCGCGCCGGGCGGCCGGCCGAGGCGGTCCGGTCGGTCACCGTGGTCGGTCCCGAACTGCTCTGGGCCGACGTGTACGCGACCGCGGCCGTCGCCCGCGGCACGGACGCGCTGGACTGGCTGGCCACCCTGGACGGGTACGCGGCCCTGCTGGTGGACGCCGCCGGCCGGGTCCGGGCCACCCCGGGCTGGCCCGGCTCCCGGGCCGTATCTTCTCCGCTGACGGACGGATGCCGGGGAGGATGAACTCGTGGGGACCGGTGAGGTCGACAAGAAGCGGCTGTTCGAGTTGCTCTGGGGCACGCCCGTCGGGCCCCGGCGCGGGCCGCGTCCCACGCTCTCACCCGCCGTCGTGGCCCGCGCCGGCATCGCCGTCGCCGACGCGGACGGGCTCGACGGGCTGACCATGCAGCGGGTCGCCGAGTCGCTGGCGGTGACCAAGATGGCGCTCTACCGCTACGTGCCGGGCCGGGCCGAGCTGGTCGCCCTGATGCTGGACGCGGCGCTGGGCGAGCCGCCTCCGGCCCCGGCCGTCGACCCGGCCGCACCCGACGTTCCGGCGCCGGGTGCGCGGGGTGAGCCGACGCCGGCCCCGACTGCCGACCGGGCCGCGCCCCCGGCGCCGGTCGGGGCGGGCTGGCGCGGGCAGCTCGACGACTGGACCCGGCGGCTGGTCGAGCGGTTCCGCCGGCATCCCTGGGCGCAGGCGGCAGCCGTCGGCGCGCGGCTGCCCGGCCCGAACGAGCTGGCCTGGGTGGAACGCGTCGTCGCCGCGCTCGCCGGCACCGGGCTCACCGCGTCCGAGCGGCTCGACGTGGCCACGCTGCTGGTCGGGCACGCCCGCAACCTGGCCGGCCTCCCGCCCGGGTCCGGCCGGGAGGCGGCGTTCGGCGCGCTGGTGCACGGCCGCGAGGACCGCTTCCCGGCCCTCGCCGCCGCCCTGTCCGACCCCGCCCCCCGGTCCACCGCCCCCACCCGCGACTCCCCCACCACCCCCGACCCCACCCTGGACTTCGGCCTCGCCCGCATCCTCGACGGCATCCAGGCCCTGCTCCACACCCGCACCCCGCACCCGCGCTCCACCCGCCACCCACCGGTCGACCATGAGGTTGACGGTCCGACACGCCGAGGGGCGACACCGCCAACCTCATGATCAACACACCCGGGTCCGGCCGGGGACCGGGTGGGGGGAGAATCGGGGCATGCAGTCACAACCACATCCGAACGTGCGGGCGGTGCAGCGGGCGCTCGACGACGCGGGCGCACGGGACGGGTCCGGCCGGGCCAGCGCCGTCCGGCTGCTGCCCGAGGCGGTGCACACCGCCGCCGCGGCGGCCGCGGCGCTCGGCGTCGACGTCGGCGCCATCGCCAACTCACTGGTCTTCGACGCGGACGGCAAGCCGCTGCTGGTGCTCACCTCCGGCGCGCACCGGGTGGACACCGCCGGGCTGGCCGCCACGCTGGGCGTGACCCACCTGCGCCGGGCCACCCCCGACTTCGTCAAACGGCACACCGGGCAGGTGATCGGCGGGGTCGCCCCGGTCGGCCACCCCGGGCCGTTGCGCACCCTGGTCGACACCGCCCTCGAGGGGTACCCGGAGCTGTGGGCGGCCGGCGGCGTGCCGCAGGCGGTGTTCCCCACCACGTACGCGGAACTGCTGCGGATCACCGGCGGCGACCCGGCCGGGGTGGCGTGAACCCCGACCTGGTCACGCTGCACGTGTGGCGCGTCCCCCGGCGGGCCGTGCCCGGGGCGCTGGCCCGGATGGCGACCCACCCGGCGCGGCTGCGCCGGCTGTCCGGTGTCCGCTTCGCCAAGCTGCTCGGCACCGGGACCGGCACCGGCTTCGGGCCGGGCGACGCCGACCTGACCCGGTGGGCCGCGCTGGTGGTCTGGGACTCCCCGGCCGACGCGACCCGCTTCGACACCTCCCCGGTCGCCCGTTCCTGGGCCCGGATCGCCGACGCCGCCGTCCGGGTGGACCTGCGCCCGCTGACCAGCCGGGGCCGGTGGTCCGGCCGGGAGCCGTTCGGCGCCCCGGCCGGCGGGCGGGTCACCGGGCCGGTGCTGGCGCTGACCCGGGCCCGACTGCGGGCCCGTCGGGCGGCCACGTTCTGGCGGGCCATCCCGCCGGTCGCCGGTGAGCTGCACGCCGCGCCGGGGCTGCTCGCCCGGTTCGGCGTCGGCGAGGCGCCGCTGGGCTGGCAGGGCACGGTGAGCGTGTGGCGTGATCCGGCGGACCTCGTCGCGTTCGCGTACCGTTCCCCCGAGCACCGCGCCGCGATCACCCGTACCCCCACCGAGGGCTGGTACGCGGAGGAACTGTTCGCGCGGTTCGCGGTGGGCGACGTCCGCGGCGACCGTACGGTGCTCGGCTGGGTCGCCGCCGAGGGCGACCCCGACTCCGCGAGAGGGAACGCATGAGGCTGGTGCGGTGGACGCCAAACGACCTGGTCCGGCGGCTGGACGACGTGGTCGCCGTCTACGGCGAGGCGATGGGCTACCGCGCCGACCTGCTGGAGGCCCGGCGCGGCTACATCGCCACCCACGTCCGCCGACCCGGGTTCCGGGCCGTCGCCAGCCTGACCACCGAGGGGCACCTGGCCGGCTTCGGGTACGGCTACCTCGGCGCCACCGGCCAGTGGTGGCACGACCAGGTGTACCGGGCGTTGAACGCGCAGGCCCGGCAACGCTGGCTGGCCCGCCCGTTCGAGGTGGTCGAACTGCACGTCCGCCCGCCCGCGCAGGGGCACGGTGTGGGCGCCCGTCAGCTCCGCGCGCTGCTCACCATGGCCGAGGGCGACACCACCCTGCTCTCCACCCCGGAGGCGGACGAGCAGGCGTCGCGGGCGTGGCGGCTCTACCGCCGGTTCGGCTTCGTCGACGTGCTGCGGCACTTCCACTTCCCCGGCGACGAGCGGCCGTTCGGCGTGCTCGGCCGGGACCTGCCGCTGCCCGCCCCCGAGCCGGGGACGACATGAGCCGCGCCCGGGTGCCCTGGGCGCTGCTGGCCGTGCTGGTCCTCGCCCAGATCTGCTACCCGCTCACCGGCGGCACGACCCGCGCCGGGCTGACCGTGGCCACCGTGGTGCTCGGCTGGCTGCTCTCCGTCGGCCACGCGCTGCTCACCCGGGGCGCCCGGGTCGCCGCCGCGCTGGTCGCGCTCGTCACCGGCGGCGGGTTCGCGGTCGAGGCGCTCGGCGTGGCCACCGGGTTCCCGTTCGGCAGCTACGACTACTCCGGCGAGCTGGGCCCGAAGCTGGCCGGCGTGCCACTGATCATCCCGCTGGCCTGGACCTGGATGGCCTGGCCGGCGTGGCTCACCGCGGTCCGGCTCACCCGCTCCCGCGCCGCCCGGGTCGCGCTGGCGGCGGTGGGGCTCGCGGCGTGGGATCTGTTCCTCGACCCGCAGATGGTGGCCGAGGGCTACTGGACCTGGCTCGACGCCACCCCGGCGCTGCCCGGCCTGCCCGGCATCCCGGTCAGCAACTATCTCGGCTGGCTGGGCTTCGCGGTGCTGCTCGCCGCCGCGCTGCCTCCGCTCGCCGGGCCGTCCGTCGACCGGGTGGACGGCCGGGACGGCCCGATGTTCGCGCTCTACCTCTGGACGTACGCCTCCAGCGTGCTGGCGCACGCGGTCTTCCTCCGGCTGCCCGCGTCCGCGCTGTGGGGCGCGGCCGGCATGGCGGTGGCCGCGGTGCCGCTGGCGGTGGTGCTGTGGCGGGCCCGACGCGACCGCGCCGCCGCCCCGGATGCCGCGCCCCGGGTCGACGCGCCGGCATGACCGCCGCGCTCGCGCTGGTGGTGGCGGTCGCCGCGCTCACCGGGCACACGCTCGTCAACGCCGTCGCCTGGCTGCGCCGCCCGACCGGCGGCCCGGCCGAGGTGACCGAGCCGGTGGCGGTGCTGCTGCCGCTGCGCGACGAGGCCGACCGGGTCACCCCGTGCCTGCGCGCGCTGCTCGCCCAACGCGGCGTGCCCGGGCTGCGAATCGTGGTGCTCGACGACGGGTCCACCGACGGCACCGCCGACGTGGTCCGCGCGGTGGCCGGCGCCGACAGTCGGGTCACGCTGCTCACCGGCGTCGCGCCGCCGCCCGGCTGGCTGGGCAAGCCGCACGCCTGCTGGCAGCTCGCCACCCGCGCCGACCCGGAGCCGACCGTGCTGGCGTTCGTCGACGCCGACGTGGTGCTCACCCCGTACGCGGTCGCGGCGGCGGTGACCGAGTTGCGCGCGGCCGGCGCGACGCTGCTGTCGCCGTACCCCCGGATCGTGGTGCGGACGGCGGCCGACCGACTGGTGCAGCCGCTGTTGCAGTGGTTGTGGCTGACGTTCCTGCCGCTGCGCGCGATGGAACGCTCGCGGCGGCCCTCGCTGGCCGCCGCCGGCGGGCAGTTCCTGGTCGTGGACCGGGCCGGCTACCTGCGGGCCGGCGGGCACGCGGCGGTGGCCGACAAGGTGCTGGAGGACATCGAGCTGGCCCGGGCGGTGAAGCGGTCCGGCGGGCGGATCGCGCTGGCCGACGGCTCCCGGCTGGCCTCCTGCCGGATGTACGAGGACTGGCCGCAGCTACGCGACGGCTACACCAAGTCGCTCTGGGCCTCGTTCGGGCATCCGGCCGGCGCGGCCGTCGTGCTGGCCCTGCTGCTCCTGCTCTACACCGCGCCGCCGCTGCTGGCCGTGGCCGCGCTGGTGGCCGGCGCGCCGACGGTGGCCGGGGTGGCGTTCGGCGCCTACCTGGCCGGCGTCGCGGGACGCGTGGTCAGCGCCCGGGCCACCGGCGGCCGGGCCTGGCCCGACGCGCTGGCGCACCCCGTGTCGGTCGTGGTCCTGGGTTGGCTGACCGTCCGGTCGTACCATCTGCGGAAGCGACGCCGGCTCACCTGGCGGGGTCGCCCGGTCACCTAGGAGGGGCACCCCATGGCGCGCATCGTGGTCATCGGCGCCGGCGTGGGCGGGCTCGCCACCGCCGCCCGGCTCGCGGTCACCGGGCACGAGGTCACCGTCCTGGAACGGGCCGGCACGGTCGGCGGCAAACTCGGCCGTTACACGCACCACACCCCGGAGGGGGCGTGGCGCTTCGACACCGGGCCGAGCCTGGTCACCCTGCCGCAGGTCTTCTCCGACCTGTTCGAGGCCACCGGCGCGAAGCTCGACGAGTACCTCGACCTGGTCCCGCTGGACCCGATCGTGCGGCACGTCTTCCCCGGCGGCGGTCCCGCGCTGGACTCCTGCGCCGACCCGGACGAGTTCGCCGCGCGGATCGGCGCCGTGTTCGGCGACCGGTCCGCCGCCGACTGGCGGCGGCTGTGGCGCCGGGCCGAGCGGGTCTGGGCGGCCTCGCACCGGGACATCCTGCGCCGCACCGTGGACTCGCCGCGCGACCTGGCCGCGCTGGCCTGGCGGCTGGGCGACCTCGCCGCCATCGGCCCCGGCCGCACGCTGCGCGGGTTGGGCCGCAGCTACCTGTCCGACCGGCGGCTGCGGATGCTGCTGGACCGGTACGCCACCTACACCGGCGCCGACCCGCGCCGCGCGCCGGCCGCGCTGGTCGCCGTGCCCTACGCCGAGCTGGCGTACGGCGGCTGGTACCTGCGCGGCGGGCTGGGCACGCTCGCCGACGCGCTGCTGTCGCGCTGCCTGGACCTGGGCGTGCTGATCCGCACCGGCGCGGCGGTCACCGGCATCGACGCGGCCGGCGGCCGGGTGCACGGGGTACGCGTCGCCGGGTCGGCCGCGCCGGTCCCCGCCGACGTGGTGGTGGCCAACACCGACGCGCTCACCGTCTACCGGGACCTGCTGCCCGACCCGCGCCGGCTGGCCGCGCTCACCGACCGCAGCCTGGCCGGTTTCGTGCTGCTGCTCGGTGTGCGCGGCGACTCCGGGCTGGCCCACCACAACGTCTTCTTCCCGCGCGACTACGACGCCGAGTTCGACGCCGTGTTCGGGGCTCCCGGTCGCGGCGTACGGGCCCGCCCGGCGCCCGACCCGACCGTGTTCGTCACCGCCGCCGACGACCCGGCGGTCCGGCCGGACGGCCACGAGGCGTGGTTCGTGCTGGTCAACGCACCTCGGCACGGCACCGCCCCGGACGCGGTGGACTGGCGGCGGCCGGGGCTGGCCGAGGCGTACGCGGACCGCGTCCTGGACGTGCTGGCCGAGCGCGGCGTGGACGTCCGGGACCGGCTGGTGTTCTCGGAGATCCGCACCCCGGCCGACCTGGACGCGGCCACCGGCGCGCCGGGCGGGGCGATCTACGGCACCGCGGGCGGGCTGCTGCGCCCGGCCAACCGGGGCCCGGCCGCCGGCCTGTGGCTGGTCGGCGGCTCCACCCACCCCGGCGGCGGCCTCCCCATGGTGACCCTCTCGGCCGAGATTGTCGCCACCGCCATCGGCCCGGCCTGGTGAAAGGAGGGGCACCTTATTAACGCCTCCGGTAGAGAAGGGGCCCCTTCTCACCACCTCGGCAGGGGTCAGCCGGCGTCGACGAGGGCGCGGCGGACCGCGGCGAGCAACTGCCCGAGCCCGAAGCCGGCGAGCAGCACCCACACCGTGGTGGCCATGGTGATGGTGCCGGCGGTCAGGTCGGCGTCGATCAGCCCGGTGAGCCCGGCGACCAGCAGCCCGACCAGGGCCACCGAGACCCGGGTGGGCCGCTCCCCCACGGTGACCGCGCCGATCTCCCGCATCCCGGCCGAGACGGACCGCGCCCGCACGTACTCGTGCAGCCAGGACAGGCCGCCGGCCGCCGCGACCAACGCGCCGGGCGCACCGAGCAGCCAGAACGCGACCAGCCAGGCCACCTCGCCGAGCCGGTCGGCGACCGAGTCGTAGACGTAGCCCAGCCGGGTGGTGCGGCCGGTGGCCACCGCCACCGCGCCGTCGACGCTGTCCGCCACGGCGGCCAGCAGCACGAACAACGCGCCCAGGAACGGCCCGTCGCCGGCCCGCCCCACCAACAGGGGTACGCAGAAGCAGAGCAGCACCCCGAACACGGTCACCGCGGTCGGGCCGACGCGCAGCCGGCCCAGCACGAAGCCCACGTGATAGGCGAAGCGCAGCCAGGCGCGCACCACCGGCGCGGCGCCACGGGGATCGAACCCACCGTGCAGCCGCGCCCACGCTGTCGCGTACTGGTCCCAGTTCAGCTGTGTGCCCACCACGGATCAACCGTAGAAGGGTGGCCCGGGTGTCGTGTGTGGCGGGTGGTCGTCACACCCGAGCGTCGGCCCGCAGCCGCTGCCACACCTCGCGGGTCGCGGTGGACCGGTTGAGCGTGATGAAGTGGATCCCCGGCACGCCCTCGTCCAGGAGCTTCCCGCACATCTCCCCGGCCTGCTCGACGCCGAGCCGGCGGACCGCCTCGGGGTCGTCGGCCACCCGCTCGAACCGCTCGGCCAGCGCGGGCGGGAACGGCGCGCCGGAGAGCTGCACCGAACGCGCGATGGTGCCGATCTGGGTCACCGGCATCACCCCGGCGAGGATCGGAGTGTCGCAGCCGGCGGCGGCGACCCGGTCGCGCAGCCGCAGGTAGTCGTCGGCGTCGAAGAACATCTGGGTGATGGCGAACTCGGCGCCGGCCCGGCACTTGCGGACGAAGTGCGCGGTGTCGCTGTCCACGTCCGGCGAGCGCGGGTGCTTGTACGGGAAGGCGGCCACACCGACGCTGAAGTCACCGCTGTCGCGGACCACGCGGACCAGGTCCTCGGCGTACCGGACGCCCTCGGGGTGCGCGATCCACTCGCCACCCGGGTCGCCCGGCGGGTCGCCCCGCACGGCAAGCACGTTGCGCACCCCGACCGACGCCAGCCGACCGATCACGTGACGCAGCTCGGCGGTCGAGTGGTTGACGGCGGTGAGGTGCGCCATCGGCAGCAGCGTGGTCTCGGTGGCGATCCGTTCGGTCACCGCGACCGTGGTGTCCCGGGTCGAGCCGCCGGCGCCGTAGGTGATCGAGACGAACGAGGGACGCAGCGACTCCAGCTCGCGGATCGCCTGCCAGAGCAGCTTCTCCCCGGCGTCGGTCTTCGGTGGGAAGAACTCGAACGAGAAGGTCGGTTGGCCGTCACGGATCAGCTCCCCGATGGCCGGCTGGGGGTTGGGGAGGACCGAGGGTAGACCGAGCGCCACGGACCGACTGTAGCCGGACCGGGCCGCTGTGCCGAGAACCTTCCCAGTCCACGAACGGGTCGATACCGGAACGTCGCACCCCCGGAGTAGGAACGACGGCAGCGCGGCGGGACGGCGGGTGGCCGGCCCGGGGGCCCGCGCGGGGGTCGCCCCGACGGCGACGCGCCGGTGCGGCACGGCCGGGCGTCCGCGTCGCCACCGCGCCGTCGCCCCGGAGGTCCCGATGTCCCCGTCCCCGCCGTCCGGCCCCCGCCAGCTCGGGCCGCTCCTGGCCGAGTTGCGGGCCGCCCGCGGCTGGAGCCAGCAGCGGATCGCCGCCGAGCTGTGCGCCGCCGCCGGCGTGCCCACGCTCACCCGGCACGAGGTGTCCCGGTGGGAGCGCCAACTCCGGCTCCCCGGCGACTTCTGGTCCGTCTGGCTGGCCCGGGTCCTCGGCGTCCCGGGCGAGCTGATCACCGAGGCCGCGGCCCGCAGCCGCCGACTCCGCCGCGGGCCGGCCGGTCGCCGGCCCGAATCGGCCACCGGACCCGCCGGTGCGACCGACACCGCCGGTCACCTGCCCGAGCCGGCCACCGGACCCGCCGGTGCGACCGACACCGCCGGTCACCTGCCCGAGCCGGCCGCCGGACCCGCCGGTGCGACCGATGCGGCCGGTCGGCCCGCGCGGGCCCGTGGCGGCACCCGGGCCGCCGGTTGCCCGGCTCGGTACTCCGGCGCCCGCCGGGGTCGCCCGCGTCCACCCGCCCGTACCGGCCGGCCCCCGCAGCCGGGCGGGCCCGGGTCGGGGCGGGCCCGGGCCGTCCCGCGCCGGACGGCGCGCCGGGGCGGCGACGAGGCGGGTCAGGCGGGAACCGACTAGCGTCGTGGCGTGACCCACGCTGCTCCCGTCTCCCCCGTCGACCGTGCCGGCCTGCGCCAGCGGATCGACAAGGCGCTCACCGAGTTCCTCGCCGGCCAGCGCGCCTGGCTGACCACCGTCGACGACGGTCTGCTGCCGGTCGCCGAGGCGATCGAGGCATTTGTGCTGGGTGGCGGGAAGCGGCTGCGCCCGGCGTTCGGCTACTGGGGCTTCCGGGGGGCCGGCGGAGTCGACTCCGACCAGGTCGTCGCCACCCTGGCCGCGCTGGAGTTCGTCCAGGCCAGCGCGCTGATCCACGACGACCTGATGGACCGGTCGGACACCCGGCGGGGGGAGCCGGCGGTGCACCGGCGGTTCGCCGCCCGGCACCGCGAGGCGGGCTGGGGCGGCGACGCCGACTCCTTCGGTGACGCCGCCGCGATCCTGCTGGGTGACCTCTGCCTGGTCTGGTCCGACGAGTTGCTGCACTCCGCGGGCCTGCCCCCGGCGACGGTGGCGCGGGCCCGGCCGGTCTTCGACGAGATGCGCACCGAGGTGACCGTCGGGCAGTACCTGGACGTGCTGACCCAGGCCACCGGCGACACCTCGCTGGAGCGGGCCGGCAAGGTGGCCCGGTACAAGTCGGCGAAGTACACCGTCGAGCGTCCGCTGCTGCTGGGCGCCGCGCTGGCCAACGCCCCGGCCGAGGTGCACGCGGCCTATTCGGCGTACGGGTTGCCGCTGGGTGAGGCGTTCCAGCTCCGCGACGACGTGCTGGGGGTGTTCGGCGACCCGGAGCGCACCGGCAAGCCGGCCGGCGACGACCTGCGCGAGGGCAAGCGGACGTACCTGGTGGCGGCCGCGCTGGAGACGCTCGACCCGGCCGGCCGGGAGCTGCTGCTGGACGGGCTCGGCGAGCCGGGTCTGGACGCCGCCGGGGTGACCCGGCTCCGCGAGCTGATCACCACGAGCGGCGCGCTGGAGCGCACCGAGCGCCGGATCGCCACGCTGACCGAGAGCGCGCTGGCCGCGCTGACCGCTGTCGACCTGGACACCGAGGCCCGCCAGGCCCTGGTCGACCTGGCCATCGCCGCCACCCGCCGCGCCGACTGACCCCGCCCCGCCCCCTCTCACCCCCCACCCAAGATCCGCACAGATTCACGGAAAGCGTGGCTGTCGAGCGCGAAACGGGCACGCTTTCCGTGAATCTGCGGGGCCGGTGGGTGGGGTGGGTGGACGAGGGCGTGGGGTGGGGTTAGAAGGCGACGGCCTGGGCTCGGCGCTTGACCTCGCGGGCCAGGTCGCCGGAGAGGGCGGCGGCGGGCGTGCCGGGGAGGGACGGGTCCTCCCGGTAGAGCCAGCGCAGCGCCTCCTCGTCGTCGTACCCGGCGTCGGCGAGCAGGTTGAGCACGCCGGGCAGGTGCTTGAGCACGATGTGGTTGGCCACCAGGTCGGCCGGGATCCGGCGGACGCCGTCGCGGCGTACCGCGAGCAGTTCCCGGTCCCGGATCATCTGGTGCACCTTGCTGATCGACAGGTCGAGGCGCTCGGCCACGTCCGGCAGCGCCAGCCAGCCGGCCGGGTCGGTCGGTCCGGGCAGGTCGGCACCGGTCTCGGCGGGTACGGAATCGGTCACCAGAACACCCTGCCACGTGCCCGTCGCACCCGACGCACGGCACCCCCGGACCGGCCCGTGGCGTGTGGCGGTCCACCCGCGTCGTACCCCGGCGGTAGCATCCTGTTCAACCTTCACCCTCCCGACACATAGACTGCCTGCCGATGGACACACAGGTCGCCGACACGTTGCTGGGCTCGCTGATCGACGGGCGCTACCGCATTCGCGGTCGCGTGGCTCGTGGCGGCATGGCGACCGTGTACACCGCCACCGACGAGCGCCTGGAGCGCACCGTGGCGGTCAAGATCATTCATCCCACCCAGGCGCCGCAGGCGCGGGCCCGGATGGCCGGCTTCGTCGAGCGTTTCACCGACGAGGCGAAGACCATCGCCCGGCTCACCCACCCGAACGTGGTCGCGGTCTACGACCAGGGCATCCACGCCGGCCTGCCGTACCTGGTCATGGAGTACGTCCGTGGCCGCACGCTGCGCGACGTGCTCGCCGAGCGGCGGCGGCTCCGCCCGGACGAGGCGCTCGCCATCGCCGAGCAGATGCTCGCCGCGATCGCCGCCGCGCACCGGGCCGGTCTCGTGCACCGCGACGTCAAGCCGGAGAACGTCCTGGTCGCCGAGGCGCCCACCGGCGCCGGCGGCAACCTCGTCGACAGCGTGGTCAAGGTGGCGGACTTCGGGCTGGCGCGGGCCGTCGAGGCCAGCGCCGAGGAGGACAACGGCAACCAGCTCATGGCGACCGTGGCCTACGTGGCACCGGAGCTGGTCACCCAGGGGCACGCCGATCCGCGCACCGACGTCTACTCGGCCGGCATCGTGCTGTTCGAGATGCTCACCGGCCGGGTGCCCTACGACGGCGACCGTCCGGTGGAGGTCGCCTGGCAGCACGTCGACCGAGACGTGCCGGCGCCGTCGACCCTGGTCCCGGCGCTGCCGCCGGTCCTCGACGTGCTCGTCGCCCGGGCCACCCGACGGGACCCGGCGGCCCGCCCGGCCGACGCCGGCGCGCTGCTGACCGAGGTGCGGTCCGCCCGCGATGAGCTGGGCGACCCGCACGCGCACACCGCGGTGCTGCGCCAGCTCAGCGACGACACGGCCGTGTTGAGCCAGCCGACCCAGGTGGTGGCCGCCGTCCGCCCGGCCGAGCGGCCGGCCTGGGCGCGGCTGCCGGAGGGGGGCGGCGCACAGCAGCCGCACCGGCGGCGCGCCGACGAGCCGGCGGGGCCGGGCGACCGGCTGGCCGCCCTGCGTACCCGGATCATGGGCTCGCCGCGCGGTCGGCTGGCGGTCGCCGCGGTGGTCGTGGTGCTCGGCCTGGTGGCCGCGGTCGGCGGCTGGTGGTTCGGGGTGGGCCGGTACACGGTCGCGCCGCAACTGGTGAGCCTGACGAAGGCCCAGGCGGAGGCGCAGGCCCAGCGCGGCGGCTTCACGCTGCGCTACGCCGACGCCCGCTACGACGAGAAGGTGCCCAAGGACACCGTGCTCGGGCAGGCGCCGGGCTCGGCCGCCCGGATCGTCAAGGGCGGCACCATCACGCTGACGCTGTCCCTGGGCCCGGAGCGACTGCCGGTGCCGGACGTGGTGGGCAAGGACTTCGAACTCGCCCAGACCGAGCTGACCGACGCGAAGCTGGCACCGGCCAAGGGAGCCTCCCGCTACGACGACGCGTTGCCGGCCGGGGTGGTGCTGGCCACCGACCCCAAGGTGGGCACCGTGGTCAAGCCCGGGTCGAAGGTGACGCTGATCCTCAGCAAGGGCCGCGCCCCGGTGACCGTGCCCAACCTGGTCGGCAAGAACATCAACGAGGCCCGGGGCATCCTCGGGAAGCTCGGGCTGACGGCGGAGGAGAACTACAAGGACTCCGACAAGCCGAAGGACGAGATCCTCGGCCAGAGTCCGGCCGACGGCACCGGCGTGGAGAAGGGCACGAAGGTCAAGCTGGAGATCAGCAAGGGCCCGCCCCAGGTGGCCGTCCCCCGCGTCATCGACATGCCCTGCCAGCAGGCCAAGCAGACGCTGGAGAGCCAGGGCTTCCCGGTCAACATCCAGCTCAACCCGAACGGCGTGGCCCGGCTGCAGAACCCGGCCGAGAACACGCCGGTGCCACCGGGCACCACGGTCACGGTGACCTGCCTGTGAGCCCGGCGGAGGCGACCGGCGGGCGTCGGCGGGTGGGCTCGCACACGCCCACCTCGGGTGGGCTGGCGCGGGCGGCGCTGCCGTACGCCGAGGCCACCGCGTCCGAGGTGGTGCAGGTCTACGTCTCCAACTCGCGGGGCTGGGCGCTGCCGGCGGGCGACCCGGCGCAGGACGCGTTGTTCCGCGACGGCTGCGGCGAGCGTGGCCTGCCGGTGTTCATCCACGCCTCGCTGCTGGTCAACCTCGGCTCCCCCACCCCGGCGACGGTCAACCGGTCGGCCGAGACGCTGGCCCACGCGCTGCGCCGGGGGCGGGCCATCGGCGCCGAGGGCGTGGTGTTCCACGCCGGCAGCTCGGTCGACACCGGGCACGCGGAGGCGGCGCTGCGGCAGGTCCGGGAGTCGCTGCTCCCGCTGCTGGACGAGACCGCGGCCGTCGGCGGGCCGATGCTGCTGGTCGAGCCGAGCGCCGGGGGCGGCCGGTCGCTGGCCTCCCGGGTCGAGCACCTCGGCCCCTACCTGGACGCGGTGGACCGGCATCCGATGCTCGGGGTCTGCTTCGACACCTGTCACGCCTGGGCCGCCGGGCACGACCTGGCCGCCGAGGGCGGCATGACCGCCACGCTGGACACGCTGGTCGCCACCGTGGGCGCCGACCGGCTGCGGCTGGTGCACGCCAACGACTCGAAGGACCTGTGCGGCTCCACCCGGGACCGGCACGAGAACATCGGCAAGGGCAGCATCGGCGAGCCGGCGTTCGCCGAACTGATGCGCCATCCGGCGACCGCCGGCGTGCCGGTGCTGGTGGAGACGCCCACGGAGAAACACGTCGGCCACGCCGCCGACATCGCCACCCTCAGGCGCCTGAACCCCTGACCGTTGGTGGCGGACACCCACCGCTTGCTCGGCCGGGTCGGCCGCCCGCCCGGTTGATCAAGGAGTTCGCGTCCCGATCAGCGCCGGAACCGACCCGAACTCCTTGATCACCGAGGCGGCGCGGAGTGCCGGCCAGGCGCGCCTGACGGCGGTCAGGCGCGCAGGACGGCGGTCAGGATCTCGGCGGCGCGGTCGACCTGGGCGTCGGTGACGTCCAGGTGGGTGACCAGCCGGGCGGTCCGCGGGCCGAGCATCGAGATCAACAGACCCTCCGCCCGGGCGGCGGCCGCGAGGGCGTGCGCGTCGAGCGGATGCTTGGTGAGGTCCAGCGGCACGATGTTGGTCCGCACCCCGGCCGCGAGCACGCCGTGCGGGGCGACCGCCTCGGCCAGCCGGGCGGCCTTGGCGTGATCGTCGGCGAGCCGCTCGACGTGGTGCGCCAGCGCGTACCGGCCGGCGGCGGCGAGGACGCCGACCTGCCGCATGCCGCCGCCCATCCGCTTGCGCAGGAACCGGGCCCGGGCGATCTTCTCGGCGCTGCCCACCACCAGCGAGCCGACCGGCGCGCCCAGCCCCTTGGAGAGACATACCGACAGCGTGTCGAACAGCACGCCGTACTCGGCCAGCGGCACCCCGTCGGCCACGTGCGCGTGCCAGATCCGGGCGCCGTCGCAGTGCAGTGCCACCTCGTGCTCGTCGGCGACCTCGCGCATCCGCCGCAGCGTCGACAGCGGGATCACCCCGCCGCCGCCCCGGTTGTGGGTCTGCTCGACCGCGATCGCCCGGGTCGGCACCGCGAAGTAGCCGTCCGGCCGGATCATCCCTTCGACCACGTCGGGGTCCAGCTCCGCGCCGACCGCCGGCCAGGTCCGGGTGGAGATTCCGGCGTACGCGGCGGCGGCGCCGACCTCGTACGTGACCACGTGCGCGTCGGCGTCGCAGAGCAGCTCGTCACCGGGTGGGACGAGCAACTGGAGCGCGAGCTGGTTGGCCATCGAGCCGCTCGGGGCGAACAGCGCCGCCTCGTGCCCGAACCGGGCGGCCACCTCGGCCTCGAGCGCGGTGACGGTCGGGTCCTCGCCGTAGACGTCGTCGCCCACCTCGGCGCTGGCCATCGCCTCCCGCATCGCCGGCGTCGGCCGGGTCACGGTGTCCGTCCGAAGATCGATCACACTATCCACGGTATTCCCTTCGGCTGCCGACTGCGGGGCTCGCAAGCTCACTCCTCGCGTCAGCCACTGTCATTCCTTCGGCTGCCGACTGCGGGGCTCGCAAGCTCACTCCTCGCGTCAGCCACGGAGCATCTCCGCCACCAGGAACGCCAGCTCCAGCGACTGCTGGGTGTTCAGGCGCGGGTCGCAGGCGGTCTCGTACCGGTCGGGCAGGTCGAGGTCCTCGATGCCCTGGGCGCCGCCCAGGCACTCGGTGACGTCCTCACCGGTCAGCTCGACGTGCAGGCCGCCCGGGTGGGTCTCCAGACCGCGGTGCACCTCGAAGTAGCCGAGCACCTCGTCGACGATCCGGTCGAAGTGCCGGGTCTTGTAGCCGTTGGAGGACTCGTGCGTGTTGCCGTGCATCGGGTCGCACTGCCAGACCACCTTGGCGCCGGTCGCGGTGACCTTGGCGACGATCGGCGGCAGGGCGTCCCGGACCCGGTGGTTGCCCATCCGGCTGATCAGCGTGAGCCGGCCGGGGACATTGTCCGGGTTGAGCTTCTCGCACAGCTCGATCGCCTCGTCCGGCGTGGTGGTGGGGCCGAGCTTGACGCCGATCGGGTTGGCGATCCGGGAGATGAAGTCGATGTGCGCCCCGTCGATCTGCCGGGTCCGCTCGCCGATCCAGAGGAAGTGCCCGGACAGGCCGTACGCCCGGCGGTCGGAGATCCGGGTGAGGGCCCGGTCGTACTCCAGCGCGAGCGCCTCGTGGGAGCAGTAGAGCGTGACCGTGCGCAGGGCCTCCTCGTCGGTCATCCCGCAGGCCCGGATGAAGGCGATGGCGCGGTCGATCTCCCGGGCGATCGCCTCGTAGCGCTCACCGGCCGGGGACTGCCGGACGAAGTCCTTGTTCCAGTCGTGCACCGCGTGCAGGTCGGCCAGCCCTCCGGCCAGGTAGGCCCGCATCATGTTCATCGCGGCGGCCGAGTTCGCGTACGCCCGGATCATGCGCTGCGGGTCGGCGACCCGCGCCTCCGGCGTGGCCTCCAGCGAGTTGATCATGTCGCCGCGGTAGGCGGGCAGGCCGCGCGCGTCGGTGGGCAGCGACCGGGGCTTGGTGTACTGCCCGGCGACCCGGGCCACCTTGATCACCGGCAACGACGCGCCGTAGGTGAGCACGATCGCCATCTGGAGCAGGGTGCGGGCGTTGGCCAGCAGGTGGCTCTCGGTGTTGTCGGCGAACGTCTCCGCGCAGTCGCCGCCCTGGAGCAGGAACGCCTTGCCCTCGCAGACCAGGGCCAGTCGCCGCCGCAGCTGGTCGACCTCGTAGGGCGCGACCACGGACGGCACCGTGTCGAGCACGGTGCAGACCTCGGCGACCTGCGCGGGATCGTTCCACGGCGGGGTCTGCGCGCGCGGCAACTCCCGCCAGCGGTCGAGGCCGAGGGCCACGTCCTCGGCGGAGTCGGCGGTCGGGCGGCTGGTCTGCAGACCGGTGCTGCCCACGGCGGGGTGACTCAGCTGATGCCACTCATGGCGCATGAAGGGAAGCGTACGGCGACCGCCCGGGACGCTCCACCCCGAGGGGGACGGTTCCGGTGCGTGGGAGATCCACGCCAGCCGGCGCCTCGGGTCAGGGCGTGCCGGCCGGCTGGGCGGATTCGCCGCCCTGGGCCTCGCCGGCGATGCACCAGTCCGCGCCGGTGCGGGTGACCGTGAACAGCAGCGCGCGGGTGGCCGTCTCGGATCCCGCGGCGACCGTGATCGAGGCGCTCACCTCCTGGCCACGCGGCCCGGTCCGGACGTCGGTGATGGTGGCCTGCGGGACCGTGAAATGGTCGGCGAAGTCGCCGTTGGGGCCGGTGGCGGCCGTGTCGAAGGCGGCCTGAAGCGGGGCGCAGAGCTGGCTGCGGCCGGCGGCGACGTCGCGGGCGGCCAGCGCGTCGAGGTACGCCTGCACCCGCTCCCGACTCTTGGTGGCCGCCTCCTGCGCCGGCGCCTGCTGGGTCGCGGACGCGGAGCCCTCGGCGCTCCCGGCGCTCTTGTCGCCGCCGCAGGCGGTCAGCGCGACCGGCAGGAGCGCGAGCACGACGGCGACGGTCACCACCCTCCGGTGCTGCTGACCCATCGATCCTCCCATCGGCGCCGGGGGCACCGTGAGGTGCCCGGCCGGCGAGTGTGTCACACCGACCCGCGCCGGTCGTCGGCCTCCCCCATCCTCGCCTCGATCGCCCCGTTCGGCCAGGCGGCGCGCCTGCCGGCGGCGGCCCGGCCGGACGGTCACTAGTCTCGGGTGGCGCGGCGGCCCCCGGACCGCGCTTCCCGGAGGTGACGAACCATCCTCACCGTGACATCCGTCGACACCGCGTGGCTGCCCCCGGCCGAACGGTTCGACTTCTGGCAGGACCTCGTCGCGCGGCAGTCGACGACGGCCACGATCCGGAGCGCGTACACGGACGACTTCACCGCCTCGGCCCGCGTGCTCGATCTCGGCACGCTCCGCCTCGGCGTGTGGCGTTACCCGCCCCTGGAACTCATCCGCTCCGCGCGCATGATCGACAGCGGCGATCCGGAGTTGTACCACCTCGCCCTGCCGTTGTCCGGACGCGGGGTGGTGACCCAGCAGCGCCGCGAGGCGCCGCTCTCCCCGTCGGCGTTCACCCTCGTCGACACCGTCCGACCACACGGCTCCCGGTTGCGGGCGGACGGCGCGACGCCGTCGGCGGCGGTGGAGACGTTGACCGTCCTGGTGCCGCACCGGGCGTTGCCGGTGGCCCCGCACCGGCTGGCGGAGCTGTTCGCCGCCGGGATCCCGGCGCGCACCGGGATGGGCGCGCTGCTCGCCGCGTTCCTGCGGCGGATCGTCGCGCACCCGGAGCAGTACGCGACGGCCGACGTCCCGCACCTCGACCGGATCGCGCTGGACCTGATCGCCGGCGCCCTGGCCGGGCGGCTGGAGGTCACGCGGGAGCTGCCGGTCGACACCCGGGTCACCGGGCTCCGGGTACGGGTGGCGGCGTTCGTCCGGCGGCACCTGACCGATCCGGGGCTCTCCCCGGCCGCCGTCGCGGCGGCGCACCACCTGTCGTTGCGGTCGCTGCACCGGCTCTTCGAGGGCACCGGTACGACGGTCGGTGGCCTGATCCGCGCCGGCCGGCTGGAGCGGGCGGCCCGGGACCTGGCCGACCCGGCGCTGCGGCGGTTGACCGTCGCGCAGATCGGCGCCCGGTGCGGGTTCACGCACCCGGCGCACTTCAGCCGCGCGTTCCGGAGCGCCTACGGGTGGTCCCCGGGCGAGCACCGGCAACGGGCCGCCCGGGGTTGACCACGCGGGCGGGGAGGGGCTGGTGCGGCCCCTCCCCGCCGGGTGGGTGGTGCGTCGGCCCTCGGCTCAGCCGAGACCGCCCTTGATGGCGCCGATCAGCTCACCGTTGCTGGTGTCTCCGGAGAGCTCCCAGAAGAAGGCGCCACCGAGGCCCTGGGTGTTGGCGTAGCTCATCTTCCCGCCGATGGTGGCCGGGGTGTCGTAGCTCCACCAGTTGCTGCCGCACTTGGCGTACGCCGTGCCGCCGACCGTGGCCGTGGCCGGGCAGGTGTTCTTGAGGACCTTGTAGTCCTCGATGCCGGCCTCGTAGGTGCCCGGGGCCGCGCCGGTGGCGGTGCCGCCGGGTGCGGTCTGGGTCACGCCGGTCCAGCCGCGTCCGTAGAAGCCGATGCCGAGCAGCAGCTTGTTGGCCGGCACGCCCTTGGACTTGAGCTTCTGGATCGCCGCGTCGGACCAGAAGCCCTGCTGCGGGATGCCGCTGTAGGAGTAGAGCGGGGAGTGCGGGGCGGTCGGCCCCTGCGCGTTGAACGCGCCGAAGTAGTCGTACGTCATCGGCATCAGCCAGTTGAGGTTGGTCGCCGCGCCGGCGTAGTCGGTCGCGTCGATCTTGCCGCCGTTGCTGCCGTCGGCGGTGATCGCCGCGGTGACCAGGAAGCTGGAGCCGAACTTGCTCCGCAGCGCCGAGACCACGTTCTTGAACGCGTTCGGGCCGCTGGCGTCGCACTGGAGGCCGCAGGCGTTCGGGTACTCCCAGTCGACGTCGATGCCGTCGAAGACGTCCGCCCAGCGCGGGTCCTTGACCAGCGAGTAGCAGGAGTCGGCGAACGCGGCCGGGTTCTGCGCGGCCTGGGTGAAGCCGGCCGACCAGGTCCAGCCGCCGAAGGACCAGAGCACCTTCAGGTTCGGGTACATCTTCTTCAGCTTGCGGAGCTGGTTGAAGCTGCCGCGCAGCGGCTGGTCCCAGGTGTCGGCCACGCCGTCGACGCTGTCCGCCGCGGTGTACGCCTTGTCGTAGTCGGCGTAGCTGTCCCCGATGCTGCACCGTCCGCCGGTGGTGTTGCCGAAGGCGTACAGGATGTGGGTCAGCTTGGCGGCGGAGCCGCTGGTGTGGATGTTCTTGACGTGGTAGTTGCGGCCGTAGACGCCCCACTCGGCGAAGTAGCCGACCACCTTCTTGCCACCGGTCGGCGGCGTGGTGGTGGGGGGCGGCGTGGTCGGCGGCGCCGTGGTGGGCGGCGCCGTCGTCGTCGGCGGCTTGGTGGTCGGTGCGGTGGTGGTCGGCGGGGCGGTCGTCGGGGTGCCGCCACCGGCGCAGGAGCCGCCGTTGACGGTGCAGTTCAGCGGCCCCTTGTACGCCCCGGTGCCGTTGTAGCCCCAGTTGAAGCTGGCTCCGGGCGCGAGCGACCCGGCCCAGCTCTTGTTGACCGCGACGTAGTGGTCGCCGGTGCGGGTCACGTCGGCGTCCCAGGAGCTGCTGATCGAGGTGCCGGAGGGCAGGTCGAACTCGATGCGCCAGCCGTTCACGCTGGCGCCGGTGCCGTTGGTGACGGTCACCCGCCCCTCGTGACCGGTCCCCCAGTCCTGCACCTTGGTGAACGTGGCGGTGACGCTGCCGGCAGCCGACGCGGTGGTCATGGGCACCGCGGCGACCGCGAGCGCGACCACGGCGCCGGTGGCCCAGAGGGCCCGGCGGAGCGATCTCTTCATACGGCGTCTCCCCAAACAGTTAGGAAACTTTCCAAATTGATTGCTGAGACGCTACTCACGCCGTCATCAGTTCGTCAAGATGCAGATGCGTCGATTTCACGGGTGGCGCGGGGCGAGGCCGACAGCGGCCCGTAGCCTCGTCGCATGACCGTTTTCGACGTGCAGATCGACGCCCTCACCGGCGGCCCGGCCGACCTCGACCGCTACCGCGGCCGCGCCCTGCTGGTGGTCAACGTGGCCTCCCGCTGCGGCCTCACCCCGCAGTACGCGGGCCTCCAGGCGCTCGCCGACGCGTACGCGCAGCGCGGGCTCACCGTGCTCGGGGTGCCGTGCAACCAGTTCGCCGGCCAGGAGCCGGGCGGCGCGGCCGAGATCGAGGAGTTCTGCCAGGTGAACTACGGCGTGACCTTCCCGCTCACGGAGAAGGTCGACGTCAACGGGCCGGACCGGCACCCGCTCTACGCCGAGCTGGTGGGCACGCCGGACGCCGAGGGGCACACCGGCGACGTGCGCTGGAACTTCGAGAAGTTCCTGGTCGCGCCGGACGGCACGGTGGCCGCCCGGTTCGCCCCCCAGGTCACGCCCGACGATCCCGAGCTGCGGGCGGCGATCGAGAAGGTGCTGCCGGCCTGAGCGCACGCCGCAGCGGCGTACCTCCCGCCGGAGGCACGCCGCTCGCGGTGCGCGGGTCAGCCGGCCGCGGACCGGAAGACCGGGTAGTAGCCGCCGGACTGCCCGGCGACCGTCGGGTGGTACGAGATGGTCAGGTTCAGCACGTTCAACGCGTGCAGCCACTTGGTGCCGTAGCTGCACAGCTGGTGACCGACGAAGATGGACCGGACGTCGGCGAACGTGAAGCCGGCGGAGGTGGCGGCCGTGCGGGTGATGTCGTCGAGCAGGTTGATGCCCTCGTTGATCTTCGCCCGGGAGGTGGCGGTGAGCCCGACGCAGACGGTGCCGAGCTGGTAGAAGACCGGGTAGCCGACCACCACGACACGCGCCGAGGGGGCCCGGCTCTTGATGCCGTTGTAGACGTTGGCGAGCCGGCCGGGCATCTGGGTGCGGGCCACGTTCATGGCCGCGTTCACGGCCGACACGCACTGCGTCTCACCCTGGAGCACGCAGGTGCTCATGATGTTGGCGAAGCCGACGTCGTTGCCGCCGATCGTGACGCTGACCAGTGTGGTGGTCGAGGAGAGCGCGGAGAGCTGGCCGTTGATCACGTCCGCCGTGGTGGCGCCGGAGCAGGCGACCGAGCGGTACGAGGCCGGCCGGATGTTGGCGTTGTAGAGCGCCGGGTAGGCGTTGGTGCTGCGTAGGCAGTTGCCGCTCTCCGAGGTGTAGCTGTCGGCGCCGACGCCGGAGGCGTACGAGTCGCCGAGCGCGACGTACCGGTCGGACGGGGACGCCTGGGCGGGCGCGGCGGCCAGGGACAGCGAGACCCCGATCGAGGCGGCCAGGGACAGGGCGAGGGTGGCAAGACGGGATCTCCGCACGTCGCACTCCTGGGGGTGGGAAGTGGTGGTGAGAGATTGATATCAATGAGATCACTAAACAGGGAAGATCATCGATTCGCTGTCCCTGCCCATAGAGACTTGTCGTTACAAATCGTTGCCGATCCGAGAAAGCAACCTGAAGGTTTCCGCCGGACGAACAACCTACCTTCGCGGTCGGGAATGTGGTGGGGCCTCGACCGGGTTGGCACCGGACATGACAACTGTGGGACTGATCGGCAGCGGTAACATCGGCGGCACCGTGGCCCGGCTCGCGGTGGACGCGGGCCACCAGGTGGTGCTCAGCAACTCGCGGGGCCCGGAGACGCTCCAGGACCTGGTGACCGAGCTGGGCCCCCGGGCCCGGGCGGCCACCCCCGAGGAGGCGGCGACCGCCGGCGACCTGGTGGTCGTCACGATCCCGCTGCGGGCCTACCGCCAGGTGCCGGCCGCACCGCTCGCCGGCAAGATCGTGATCGACACGAACAACTACTACCCGGAACGCGACGGCAGCGTCCCCGAGCTGGACGACGAGTCGACCACCACCAGCGAGCTGCTCCAGCGGCACCTGCCGGAGTCACGTGTGGTCAAAGGCTTCAACAACATCTACTTCGAGCACCTGCGGACGCTGGGCCGCCCGGCCGGCGCGGCCGACCGGACCGCCCTGCCGATCGCCGGCGACGACGAGGCCGCCAAGGCCACCGTCACCGCGTTTCTCGACTCGCTGGGCTACGACGCCGTCGACGTCGGGCCGCTCGCCGAGGGCTGGCGGTTCCAGCGGGACACCACCGCGTACGCCGGTCTCTACGCCACCGACGGCGACTGGGAGCGGCCGGCGCCGGCCGGCGCGCAGCGGTTGCGCGCCGCACTCGCCGCCGCCCGCCGCTACGCCGACGGCTGACGCACGTCCGTCCGGCGGCCGGTCACACCCGGCCGCCGGGCGGCGCCGGGCCCGCCGGTGACCGGTTCAGACCGGGCGGCGGCCGGTTCAGACCGGGCGGCGGCCGGCGAAGCCGCACTCCACCCGGTGGTACCAGCGGACGTCGGTGTCCCCCTCCAGCCAGCACCAGAGCACCGCGCGGCCGTCGCGCTCACCCGGGAAGTCGAGCAGCACCGGCGCGATGCCCTTGACCTCGATGTCGTGTTGGTGGAACTCGTCCACCACGGCGTGCAGCCGGGCCTCGATGGCCTTCACCTCGGCGAGCCCGCCGAGCGTGCTGGCGCCGTGGTCGGCCAGGTCGACCCGCAGCTCGGCGAGGTCGGCCCGCAACCTGATCAGCTCGTCGACGCGGGGACGCAGGGTGGCCACCAGGTGTCGCGCCTGGGCGAGAGTGAACACCGGGTCAGTATGCGGCACACATTCTGCCTCTCGTAGCCGTGTCGACGTGGCCGACGCCAGCAGGGCAGGATGCCTAACCCAATCATCAGAACCGTGCATGATAATCGGGCGGCGGCAAACCGCGGACGTTCCAACGACCGGAGGCTAGTCGGGGGGAGACCCGGTGCGCGAACCGGATTGCCCGACATCCGGCCAGGCCGCTCAGAACGTCGTCCACACTGAGCTTCGGCGCAGCGCAGCAGGGTGTCAGCGAGGACGCTGGGCACAAGGACGCAGGCGTCCAGCACGGCAACGATCATCAGTGATCGTCACTCGTCCGGCTGGTTGTCCGACGGCTGGCGGCCACGCCTGATCGCCTCGTCGTAGGCGCCCATGTCGATAGCGTCCGCCGTCAACTCGTCCAGAGCCTCGCGGCGCGCTCTCGACCGGCGCTCCTTGTAGGCCAGCACGTCGTGCAACGCGACCCGGCGGCTGGAGTTGGGACGGGTGTAGGGCAGAACGCCATCGTTCATCAGCTTGACCACCGTCGGGCGGGTCACGCCCAGAATCGCGGCGGCCTCTCCGGTCGACAGCTCGACGTCCTCCGCCATCACCCGCACCGGCCGCCCTCTACCGAGGATCGACACGACTTCGGCGAGGGCCTCGCCCACCACGGGTGGCACGTCGATCGGTTCTCCGCCGTCGACGATCAGTTGCAGCCGCCGCCCCCGGAGTGATCGCGAGGCAAAGCGCCCCAGTTCGTCACCGTCGGGCGCCGACCCGCCTGCCGGTACCACCGTCACAAGATCCTCCGTGGATCGATCTCGTCACCACGATAGCCGCCAAAACGAAAAAAACGATAGGCTCAGCCGACGGGCTCGGTCGGCAGGTGGATGCGCTCGGCCGGCACCCCGGCGGCGAGCAGCCGCAGCCGCGCCCCGGCCACCATCGCATGCCATTGTCCTCGGCAATCTCGCGTTGGCTCGCCTTAGGCAGCGCGACCTTGACGGCGCGACCGAGACGCTGCACCAGGCAATCGACGCCGTCGAGGAAAGTCGCGGAGGTGGCGCGGTCAACGTCCTGTTCGCCGCAGGCCGAGAGCTGCGACCATGGCGGGGCCGGCGGGACGTCGAAGAGATCATGGACCGGACGCTCGCCCTGATGGCGTCCTGAGGAGAGCGCATGAACATTGAGCAGGAGAAACGCGAGGTGCGCGAGGCCGTCTGGTCACGACTGGAACAGGCTGGTCAGGCACTTCCCCCCGGCGCTGAGGGACGCATCCCCAACTTCGTCGGAGCCCAACTGGCCGCCGAGCGGCTTGCGCAACATGAGGTGTGGCGTCGTGCCAACGTCATCAAGTCCAACCCGGACACGGCTCAACTGCCGGTGAGGCTACGAGCGCTTGCCGATGGCAAGCTCCTCTACATGGCGGTGCCGAAGATCGCCGACATCCGTCCCTTCTATCTGCTCGATCCCGCCAACCTGAACGCAGCTCCCGCCGACGTCACGACTGGCAGCGGCGCGGCGGACCACGCGCCGAAGGTCAGCATCAGCGAGATGCGGCCGGTGGACCTGGTGGTGTGTGGCAGCGTCGCGGTCAACCGTGACGGCGTGCGGATAGGGAAGGGCGCGGGCTATTCGGACATCGAGGTCGCCCTGCTCATCGAGGCTGGCTTGGTCGGTCCATCCACCATCGTCGCAACGACGGTCCACGCCTTGCAGATCGTCGACGGGCCGCTCCCCGAGTCGTCGCACGACGTCGGCCTCGACCTGATCATCACCCCGGATGAGGTGATCGAGTGCCGGCGACGGCCACGCCCGACCGGCATCTACTGGGATAACCTCAGCGCCCGGAAGATCGACGCCATCCCGATTCTCAAAGCATCATCGACGGGCGGCTGATCGACTGAATCACAGATCGGAGGCGGCTCTCACGCGGTCTCAGTCGACCTGGGCGGCGAGTTCGCGGGCGCGGTCGCGGGCCGCCTCCAGCGCCGCCAGCATGGCCGCGCGTACGCCGTGGTTCTCCAGCTCCCGGATCGCGGAGATGGTGGTGCCGGCCGGCGAGGTGACCGCCTCGCGCAGCTTCACCGGGTGTTCGCCGGAGTCGCGCAGCATCATCGCGGAGCCGATCGCGGTCTGCACGATCAGCTCGTGCGCCACCTGACGCGGCAACCCGAGCAGGATGCCGGCATCGATCATGGCCTCGACGAGCAGGTAGAAGTAGGCGGGGCCGGAGCCGGAGAGCGCGGTCACCGCGTCCTGCTGCGACTCGGGCACCCGGATGGTGGCGCCGAGCGGGGAGAACATCTCCTCGGCCAGCGCCAGGTGCGCCGCGGTGGCGTGCGCGCCGGGCGAGATCGCGCTCATCGCCTGGTCGACAAGCGCCGGGGTGTTGGTCATCACCCGGACCACCGGGGTGCCCTCGGGCAGCCGCCGGTTGAAGAAGCCGGTGGGCAGGCCGGCGCAGAGCGAGATGACCAGCTTGCCGGCGGGGACCTTCGGGCCGATCTCGTCGAGCAGGGCGGCGGCGTCCTGCGGCTTGACCGAGACGGCCAGCACATCGGCCTCGTCCACGGCGGTCGGGTTGTCCACCACCCGCACGCCGTAGCGCTCGGTCAGCTCCTGCGCGCGGGCCGGTCGGCGGGCGGTGGCGAGCAGCCGGTCCACCGGCCAGCCGGAGCGCAGCAGCCCGGAGAGCATCAACTCGCCGATCTTGCCCGCGCCGATCACCGCGACCGTGTTCCCGCCCACTGCGCCTCCTCGTCAGACGACTGTTAGAAGGGGCCCCTGCTATGCGGCAGGCGTTAACAAGGGGCCCCTCCTTGCACCTCAGCTGCCGAAGAAGACCTCGGCCTCTTCGTAGCGCTCCAGCGGGACGGTCTTCAGCTCGCGGGTGGCCTCGGCCAGCGGGACGCGGACGATGTCGGTGCTCTGCATCGCGACCATCTTGCCCCAGTCGCCCTCGTGCACCGCGTCGATGGCCTGGAGGCCGAGCCGGGTGGCGAGCACCCGGTCGAACGCGGTCGGGGTGCCGCCGCGCTGGATGTGGCCGAGCACCACGGTGCGGGCCTCCTTGCCGGTCTTCGCCTCCAACTGCTCGGCGAGCCACTGGCCGATGCCGCCGAGGCGGACGTGGCCGAAGGAGTCGAGCTCCTGGTTGTGCAGGACCATCTGGCCGTCCAGCGGCTGGGCGCCCTCGGCGACCACGACGATCGGGGCGTACTGGTGCTGGAAGCGCTTCTCGACGTAGCCGGCGACCTGCTCGACGTCGAACTGCCGCTCCGGCAGCAGGATCACGTTGGCGCCACCGGCGAGGCCGGCGTGCAGGGCGATCCAGCCGGCGTGCCGGCCCATCACCTCGACGACGAGCGTGCGGTGGTGGCTCTCCGCGGTGGTGTGCAGCCGGTCGATCGCCTCCATGGCGATGTTGACAGCGGTGTCGAAGCCGAACGTGTAGTCGGTGGCGCCCAGGTCGTTGTCGATCGTCTTCGGCACGCCGACCACGTTGACGCCCAGCTCGTGGAGCTTGGTGGCGACGCCGAGGGTGTCCTCGCCGCCGATCGCGACCAGCGCGTCCACGCCCTGCGCGGCCAGGTTCTCCTTGATCCGCTCCACGCCGTTCTCAATCTTGAACGGGTTGGTGCGGGACGAGCCGAGGATGGTGCCGCCGCGCGGCAGGATGCCGCGCACCTCCGCGATGCCCAGCGGCTTGGTCAGCCCCTCGAGCGGGCCCTTCCAGCCGTCCCGGAAGCCCACGAACTCGTGACCGTAGGTGGCGACGCCCTTGCGGACCACCGCCCGAATCACCGCGTTGAGACCAGGGCAGTCGCCGCCGCCGGTGAGCACGCCGATACGCATGATCTGCTCATCCTCCTGAAGCATCAGGTGAAGCCCGGATTAAGCCCCAGGATATGTGTCGGATCAGACCATCGGCGCCATTGCCGGCCCGGGGCGGGCCGTCACTGCGAACTGTAGTCGGCGCACGTGTACGCCGGCACCGCGCCCCGGCCCGTCCCGCCCGCCGGACCGGCTACCGGTCAGTAGCCGACCTCGTGGTTCTCCCCCGCCTTCGGCGGCTTCCCGGTCACCGCCGCCTTGGCGAAACCGAGCAGGTTGACCACCGTGCTGCTCGGCGAGTCCCAGTACTCCGCCGAGCCGGCGTGCACCTTGATCAGGGTGATCCCCGGCGTCTGGAGGCCGTCCGGGAACCACGCCTTGAGCAGCGGGTTCCACAGGTCCTTCGCGCGGTCGGCGTCCCACTCCTCGGTGGCGGTGCCGGCCACCGACACCCAGGCGTTGTGCTCCTGGTCGGAAAAGCCGACATTGACCTGCGGGTTCACCCGGATCTGCCGGATCTTGGCGGAGTCGGCGTACGCGAAGAACCACAGGTCGCCGTCGAAGTCGGCCTCCTGGAGGCCCATCGGCCGGCTGACCAGTCGCCCGTCGACGGCGCTGGTGGTGAGCAGGCAGATCCGGGCGTCCCGGATCAGCTCGGTGACCTTGCGCCGGGCGTCCGCGGCGCTGGTCGGTTCGTTGCTCATGGGGCACTCCTGTCTCGGATCGGCGTGATGCCGCCTCCGGTGCCCCGGGCAGAACGGGTCAAACCTGCCGTGCCGACCGGGCATGCCCTCACGGCCCTCGCTGCGCTCGGTGCGTTCGCCCATGCCGTGCCGACCGGGCATGCGCTCAGCGCGTGGTCATCGCCCGCCAGCGGGCCAGGTTGTGCCGGGCGTCGACGAGCGCGTCATGCCGGCCGGCCTCGGCCTCCGGCAGCCGCGGCCGGCCCCGGTCGTCCCAGAGTTGCCGCAGTTCCTTGGTGAACCGGGGGATCTCCCGGGGCAGCGCCGGCATGGCGCCCCAGAGCTGGGCCAGCACCACGTGGTCGTACGCGGCGTACCAGGCCCACAGCTCCAACTGCTCGCCCGGGCGGTCCCGCACCGGGGCCAGCAGGAACTCGTGCAGGTCGTCCCGGATCCGCTCCCGGGAACGCCAGGCCCGGTCGGCCGGCGAGGGGAGCTTGTCCAGCACGTTGCGCCGCACCCAGGGCACCGCCCGGGAGTCGTCGAACTCGGTGGAGACCGCGTAGAACTCGCGGCCGTACTCGTCGACGACGCCGATCGACACCAGATCGACGGTGCGGCCGTCCTCGATGAATTCGCAGTCGTAGAAGTAGCGGTAGACCATCGGTCCCATCCTCGCCCATCGGCTCCGCCGGGCCGTCGCCGGGGCGTCCACCGAGGTCGGCGCGGACCGGCCACCCGGCCGGCCATGGTCACGGAAGTGTCTCCGGGGGTGTACAGCACGCTACCGGCGCGTCATGATCTGATGTGTACCGCCGTCGGGCGCCGAACCGGTTGAACTGCCTCGTACCGGGACTGACCGCTTCACCCGGTGTGCGAGCTGGTGACTTCTGACCGGGGAGGGGTTGAGCCGTGGAGTCTCGCCTGCCGGAGCCGGGTGACGCGCTCACGGGCGTGGAGATGTTCGCCGGGCTGGAGCCGGAGGTGCGGCAGCGGGTCATCGCCGCGGCCGTGCCGCGCACGTACCGCAAGGGCCAGCTCCTCTTCGTCGAGAACGACCCGGGCGAGTCGCTGATCGTGCTGCGGCGCGGCGCGGTGGCGGTGTTCCGCACCGCGCCCACCGGCGAGCGCGCCGTACTGTCGGTGATCCGACCCCCGGACGTGCTCGGCGAGGTCTCCCTGCTGGACGCCTCGACCCGGTCGGCCTCGGCGGAGGCGATCGAGGACTGCGCCGCGCTGGCGCTGTCCCGGCCCGCCTTCATGGAGCTGGTGCACTCCAACCCGCGCATCCTGGACGCGGTGATGCGCTCGCTCGGCCAGCTCATCCGCCGGCTCACCGAGCAGAACGCCGACCACGTCTTCCTCGACCTGCCCGGCCGGGTGGCCAAGACGCTGGTTCGGCTGGCCGGCGAGAGCCAGGCCCCGATGATCACGATCGAGTTGAACCAGAGCCAGCTCGCCGAGATGGCCGGCGGCTCGCGGCAGAGCGTCAACCAGGCCATCGGCTCGTTCGCCAGCCGCGGCTGGCTGCGCACCGAGGGGCGCCGCATCGTGGTCACCGACGTGGCCGCGCTGCGCCGCCGCGCCGGCATGAGCGACCGCTAGCCCGACCAGGTCCGGCAGCCGGACGACGAACGGGCCCGCCGGACGACGGCGGGGCCCGGCGGTCACCCCGCCGGACCCCACCCGATGGCACCGTCGTGCCGCGTCAGTCGTCCTTGGTGTCCGCCGGAGGCGCGCTCGGGCCGGGCCCGATCTTCGACGGGTCGGTCTTCTTCGGCGGCGTGGTCGTGGTGGTCGTCGTGGTCTCGGTCGATCCGGTGCCCGTGGGCTGCTCCACCATGCCTTTTTCCTCCAGTTCGGCGAGTGTGACGGCGTCCACGTCGACCGTGTCGCCCGAGGCCCACACCGTCCCCCGTGGATCGGTCCATGAGGCGGAAAGCCGGACGTGCACGGCACTCTCCCTGTCGACGGGACTTCCTGCTAGGGGAGACTAGACCCGGCCGAACAGCCGCGACGTCCCGCCGACCCGTCGGGTACCCGACTGGCCGACCGCGCGGGACAATGGGGACCTCACGCGTACGGAGCCGGACATCGACCTCACCTGTAGACACTGCGCCCGGACCGCTGGGCCGGACGACCGCTTCTGCGGCGGGTGCGGCCGGCCGCTCGCGGCGGCCTGTCCGGGCTGCGGGCACGCCAACGACGTCGGCACCAACTTCTGCACCAGCTGCGGCCAGCCGCTGCGCGACCACGCGGTCGCGGTGCAGGAGGACCGCCGGCAGGTCAGCGTGCTCTTCATCGACATCGTTGACTTCACCACCTACGCCGAGCGGGCCGACCCGGAACAGGCCCGCGGCCTGCAACAGGTCTACTTCGCCACGGTGCGCCGGCTGGTGCACCAGTACGGCGGCGTGGTGGAGAAGTACATCGGCGACGCGGTGATGGCGCTGTTCGGGGCGCCGGTGGCGACCGACAACGACGCGCTGCGCTGCGTACGCGCCGGTCTGGAGCTGCAACGGAGCCTGGCCCGGCAGCCGGCCGGCCCGCACCCGCCGCTCGGTTTCCGGGTCGGCATCGCCACCGGCGAGGCCCTTGTCGACCTGGCCGCGGCGCGCGACGGCGGGCAGGCCTTCGTCACCGGCGACGTGGTCAACACCGCGAGCCGGTTGCAGGCGCTGGCCCCGACCGGCGGCGTGGTGGTCGACGAGAGCACCTGGTCCGCCACCCGACGTGAGATGGAGTACGCCGACCAGCCCCCGGTGACGTTGCGCGGCCGGTCGGCGGTGAGCCGGATCTGGCTGGCGGTGCGGGCCCGGCCCCGGCGCGACGGGCAGGGCGCCGAGCTGACTCCGATGGTCGACCGGGACCACGAGCGGGGGTTGCTGGTCAGCGCGCTGCACCGCACCGTCACCGAGCGCACCTCCCAACTGCTGACCGTCTTCGGCCCGGCCGGGGTGGGCAAGAGCCGGCTGCTGCGCGAGCTGGCCCGGCACGCGGCGAACCTGCCCGGCGCGCGGGTCACCTGGCTGACCGGCCAGTGCCCGCCGTTCGGCGAGAACGTCACCTACGCCGCGCTCGCCGACATCGTCCGAAGCTGGGCCGGGCTGACCGGCGCCGACGACCCGGCCGGCACCCGGGAGCGCCTGCGCGAGCGCCTGGGCCGGCTCGCCGACCCGCACGCGGTCCGGCTCGCCGAGGCGCTCGGCCCGCTCGTCGGCGTCTCCGGCGAGCGGCTCACCTCGGCCGAGACCGAGGCGGCGTGGCGGCGCTTCCTGCTGGCGCTGGCCGCGACCGGCCCCACCGTGCTCGTCTTCGAGGACATGCACTGGGCGGACGAGGCGATGCTCTCCTTCGTCGAGCAGCTCGGCGCGGCGGCCCGCAACGTGCCGCTGCTGGTCGTCGCGACCGCCCGGCCGGAGCTGCGCGAGCGGCACCCGGCCTGGACCGGGACGATCAGCGGCGCGATGTCCATCTCGGTGCCGCCGATGCACGACGGGGACATCGACACGCTCTACTCACTGCTGCTCGGCCAGGCCACGCTGCCCAGCGAGGCCCGCGCGCCGTTGATCGAGTTCGCCGACGGCAACCCGCTCTACGCCCAGGAGTACGCCCGGATGCTGCTCGACGGCGGGCTGGTCGAGCGCTCGGCCGGCGTCGGGCGGCTCGATCCGGCCGCTGGCGCCGGGATGCCGCGTACCGTCCAGGCGGTCATCGCCAACCGGCTGGACCTGCTCGACCCGGCGGACCGCGCGGTGCTCCAGGCCGCCTCGGTGGTCGGCGTGCAGTTCTGGGCGGCGCCGGTGGCGCTGGCCCTGGGCCGGCCGGCGGAGTGGGTGGAGCGGGCGCTGCACCGCCTCCAGCGCCGCGACCTGGTCTTCGAGCTGCCGGTCTCGACCATGCCCGGCCAGTCGGAGTACCGCTTCCGGCACGTGCTGGTCCGGGACGTCTGCTACCAGCGACTGCCCCGGGCGGAGCGGGTCGTCCGGCACCAACGCGCCGCCGACTGGCTGCAACAGCTCACCGACGGCCGGCAGCACGACCTGGCCGAGGTGCTGGCCAACCACCGGTGGGCGGCCCACGAGATCGCCCGGACGGTGGGGCTGGACCAGGCGCCCTACGCCGTCGCCACCCGGTCCGCGCTGCACCGGGCCGCCCGCCGGGCGTACGAGCTGCACGCGCTGGAGACCGCGGCGACGCTTGTCGCCCGCGCGCTCAGTGTCGAGTGCGGGCCGGACCCGGCGCTGGAGCTGTTCCAGGCCGAGCTGGCGTTCTACACCGACCGCGACGGCTTCCTGGTCGACGGCGGCGCGGAACTCCTCACCGGCCTCGCCGGGCGGCTGGCCGACGCCGGCGACCTGCCCGGCGCGGCGAAGGCGTGGCGGCTGCTGTCCACCGCGGCCTGGGCCCGCGCCGACCGGTCGGAGACGCGGCGCTGCCTGGACCGCGCGATCCGGCTGCACGCCGAACTGCCGGACAGCGAGGACAAGGTCGGCGCGCTGCTGGAGCTGGCCCGGGCGCACATGCTCGACGCGGAGACCGAGCCGGCCTGCGCCGCCGCGCGCAGCGCCGCCGAGCTGGCCGAACGGCTGGAGCTGCGCGAGGCGCGGGCCAACGCCCGGATCACGCTGGCGGTGGCCCGCTACCAGGCCGGCGCCGAGGCGGCGTACGCCGAGCTGGCCGAGGTCACCGAGGAGTGCCGGGTGGAACGGCTCACCAGCCGCCGCCGCGCGGTGCACAACCTGGCCTGGGCGTTGCAGGAGGAGGGGGACCTGGCCGGCTCGGCCCGCCTGGTCGACGAGCAGCGCTCGCTCGACCTCGCCGACGAGCACGGCCTGACGGCCAGCTTCAGCGACCAGTGGGCCCGCTCGTACTACCGCGGCGACTGGACCGCGGCGCTGCGGATGGCCGAGGGGTCCACGCGGCGGCCGACCGACGAGTGGGACCTGCACATCGTGGCGGTCTCCGGCTGGATCCGGGCGCTCGGCGACGACCCCGACGCCGGCGACGCCGCCCCGGACCTGGTGGACCAGGCGCTGGTCGCGGCCCGGCGCAGCGGCTTCCACCGGGTGCTGCGGTCCACCGTGGCGCACGCCGCGCTCTGCCGGGCGGTGCAGGGTCGGCGGGACGAGGCGCTGGCGTTGCTCGCCGAGCTGGACGAGGACTGGCGGCGGACCCGGATGATCCCGTTCGCCGAGTGGGTGCCGGCGGTCGGTCACGTCGCCGGCCTGCTCGGCGGCGACGCGGCGGTGCTGGTGCGCGACCTGCTGTTCCGCGCCCCGCGCGCCACCCGTTGGGCACGCGCGGCCGGGCGGTCCGCCGACGCGGCGCTGGCCCGACGCGACGGGGACGCCGCCCGGGCGGGCCGGCTGTTCACCACCGCGGCGGCGGACTACGCGGGGATGACCGACGTCACCGATCAGATGATCGCCTCCGCGCTGGCGGTGGGACCGCTGGCCGAGGCGGATCCGCCGGCGGCGGCGGCGACGCTGGCCCGGGTACGCGCGTTCGCGGACCGGCACGCCGCCGCCGGCCTGCTCCGGGTCGCCGGGGCGGGTTGAGCGTCAGGCGGGGACCGGCTGCCGCGGCGGGTTCTTCGCCTTCTGCGCGTACGTGTCGACGTACTCGCGACCGGACAGCTCCATCAACTCGTACATGATCTCGTCGGTGACCGCCCGCTCGACGAACCGGTCGCCGGCCAGGCCGGCGTAGCGGGAGAAGTCCAGCGGCGGGCCGAAGCGGATCCGGACCCGACCCAGGTTGGGCACGATCTGGCCGGTGGGTTGGATGGCGTCGGAGTTGAGCATGGCCATCGGGACCACCGGGGCGCCGCTGGCCAGCGCGAGCCGGGCCACCCCGGTCTTGCCCCGGTAGAGCCGGCCGTCCGGAGATCGGGTGCCCTCCGGGTAGATGCCGGCGATGCCTCCGGCGCGCAGCACCCGGAGCTGGGTGTCGAGGGCCGCCCGGGCGGCCTGGCCGCCGGAGCGGTCGACCGGGATGGTGCCGGAGCCGACGAAGAACATCTTGGTCAGCCACCCCTTGAGGCCCTTGCCGGTGAAGTATTCGGCTTTCGCGATGAAGGTGACTTTTCGCTCGACGATCAACGGTGTGAAGATCGAGTCGGAGAACGAGAGGTGATTGCTGGCCAGGATCACCGGGCCGGTGGCCGGCACGTGCTCCAGCCCCTCGACCTGCGGGCGGAAGACCAACCGCAGCAACGGGCCGAGGATGATGTACTTCAGCAGCCAGTACAGCACCGGGGTCCTTCCGGGAGAGGTGGCGACACGCGGGATCGTGCGGGACGAGGGTACGAACCACGTACGCCGCGCCACAACGCACTCCCGGAACCGGCCTCCGACGTGTCAGGATTCAGGGCACGACGTCAGGCCGTGGCGAAGGGGGTGGCCGGTGTCAGGGGGCGGGGCCCGTCGAGGGCGGCGGGACAACGGGCTCGACGCGGCCGAGTACGCGGTCGCGGGCGACGTGGATCCGCGCGTCGGTGAGCACCTGCTCGACGTGCTGGCCGCCGGCGGCATCGCCGCCTACCTCCAGCCCTCCGCCGACCTCAACCCGGTGACCCGCACCACCACGGTGCCGGCCCGACCGGTCGACCGGCTCTACGTCGACCGGTCCCACCTCACCACCGCCCGGGACTACCTCACCCAGCTCGCCGACGAGGGGGCCGAGCCGTCCCGCGCCGACGAGCCCGACATCGAGGCCGAGTGGGCCAAGATCGTGGCGGGTTTCCACACCGCGCCGGCCGCCGGCAGCCACCCCTGGCCGGCCGCCGAGGACGTCGACGACCCGGCCGCGCCGGGCGGCGCCGCCGCCGGCCGCGCCGAGGAGCCGGCCGGGCCGACCGCCACGGACGTGCGCCGCCTGCCGTTCGCCGCGGACGTGTCCGGCGTCTCGGTGAGCCGCGGTCGGCACGACGAGCCGTCCCTGCTGGACGGGCTGGACACGTTCGGCGCCGACCTGCCGGAGGACGCGGAGGAGGAGCACTACACCCCGCCTCCGCCGCCGCCGTTGCCGCGCTTCTCGAAGTACGCGGTGCTGGGCGTGCTCTGCATCGTGGTCGGGTTCCTGTTCTTCCTCTCGCCGACCGTGATGTCGCTCGTCGACCCGTCGGTGGTGACCGTGCTCGGCTTCACCGGCATCCTGGCCGGTTTCGTGATGCTGATCTGGCGGCTGCGCCCCGGCGACCAGGACGACCACGACCCGGACGACGGCGCGGTCGTCTGAGCCGCCGCGGCGGTTGCCCGGATCGCGGGACGCGGTACGCCCCGCGGCGATCCGGTAACAGGGGTGTAACTTACGGTCAGTAGGAATACCGCTGAACGTCACGTCCCGCACCGGCTGTCCGGTTTGCGCTTTCCCCGGTGGCCGGTACCCCTGCTGAGCGGATTGCCCGAGATGCGACAGAGCCCCCTCGTGGTGGTGGCCAACCGCCTCCCCATCGACGACAGTGTGGCGCCGGATGGCGCCTTCGAGTGGCGCCGCAGCCCTGGCGGCCTGGTGAGCGCCCTGCACCCCCTGCTCCGGCACACGCCCGCGACCTGGGTGGGTTGGGCCGGCGGCACCGGCCCGGCACCCGACCTGCCCGACGTGGACGGTGTCCGGATGCGCAGCGTCCCGCTGAGCGCCGAGGACTTCCGCGACCACTACGAGGGCTTCGCCAACGCCACCCTCTGGCCGCTCTACCACGACGCGGTCGAGCAACCGGAGTACCACCGCCGCTGGTGGGAGGCGTACCAGCGGGTCAACCAGCGGTTCGCCGAGGCCGCCGCCGAGGTGGCCGAGCCGAGCGGGCTGGTCTGGGTGCAGGACTACCACCTGCAACTGGTGCCCGGGATGCTCCGCGCGCTCCGCCCGGACCTGCGGATCGGCTTCTTCCTGCACGTGCCGTTCCCGCCGCCGGAGCTGTTCATGCAGCTCCCCCGCCGGGCCGAGCTGCTGCGCGGGATGCTCGGCGCCGACCTGATCGGCTTCCAGCGGGCCCAGGCCGCGCACAACTTCGCCCAGCTCGCCGCCAAGGTGCTCGGCCTGTCCGCGAGCGACCGGCGGATCGGCGTCGACGACCGGGTGGTGCGCATCGGCGCGTTCCCGGTCGCCATCGACACCGCCGAGATGTCCGCGCTCGCCGCCCG
Organism: Micromonospora sp. AKA38; assembly: GCF_027925725.1. NCBI lineage: Bacteria > Bacillati > Actinomycetota > Actinomycetes > Micromonosporales > Micromonosporaceae > Micromonospora > Micromonospora sp. AKA38. The sequence continues at coordinate 271,401 of NZ_BNEI01000003.1, forward strand.
ACCCGAGGTGGCCGAGCGGGCCCGTCGGCTCCGGCAGGATCTCGGCCAGCCCGAGCAGGTGATCCTCAGCGTCGACCGGATGGACTACACCAAGGGCATCGAGCAGCGCCTCAAGGCGTACCGGGAACTGCTGGCCAGCGGCGACGTCAAGGTACGGGACACCGTGCTGGTGCAGGTGGCGGTGCCCAGCCGGGACCGGGTCGCGCAGTACCAGATCCTGCGCGACCGGGTGGAGCACCAGGTGGGGCGGATCAACGGCGAGTTCGGCCGGGTCGGCGAGCCGGCGATCCACTACCTCACCCAGCCCTTCGACCGGGCCGAGCTGGTGGCGCTCTACCGGGTCGCGGACGTGATGGCGGTGACGCCGCTGCGCGACGGGATGAACCTGGTGGCGAAGGAGTACGTGGCGGCCCGGGTGGACGGCACCGGCGCGCTGCTGCTCAGCGAGTTCGCCGGCGCGGCCGCCGAGCTGGAACAGGCGTACCTGGTGAACCCGCACGACCTGGACGGGCTCAAGCAGGGGCTGCTCGCCGCGCTGCGGGCCGGCCCGGAGGACGTCGCGACCCGGATGCGTGCGATGCGGGAGCACCTGGCGCACAACGACATCCACGCCTGGGCGGCGTCCTACCTGAGCGCGCTGGAGGAGAGCGGGTCGCTTGTCGGCCGCCGGGCCACCCTGCGGTGACCCGGCGTCCGGCGCTCAGCCGGGGGTGGGCGCCGGGTCCTTGTCCAGCCAGTCCAGGATCGCGTCGATCGGCTCCCGCCAGCGGGCGTCGAGCATCAGGTCGTGACCCATGCCGGGGAAGAGCAGCGGGGCCGAGGCGTACCGGCGGGCCGCCCGGGTGAGCGCCGTCGCCGGCAGCACCCGGTCGTCGGGGCTACCGAGCACCAGCACCGGCGGCCGGCCCACCGCCGGCTCCGGCTGCCGGCCGGTGAGCAGTTGCCACTGCGCGCGACGGCCGGCCCGACCGAGCCGGGCCACGTGCCGGCGCGCGTCGGCGTCGGGCAGTTCCCGGCTGAACAGTTGCCGCCGGTTGAGCCGCAGCCCGGCGCCGAAGACCGCCGGCACCGTGCCGGCCGGGTTGCGCCGCAGCGCCGCGCCGAACGTCCCCCAGCCGCCGAGCACCGGCGCCACCAGCACCACGGCCCGCGCCGGGTAGCGGGACATCGCATGCGCCACCACCCGGGCGCCGGCGCCGTGCCCCACCAGCACCGCCTGCCGCGGCAGGCTCGCCGCCACCTGCGTCACGTCATGGGTGTACGCGCGCAGCGTCGCGTCCGGCGCCGGCCCGCTGTCGCCGTGTCCGCGCAGGCTCAGCGCGTACGCCGGGAAGCCGCGACCGGCGGCGTGGCCCAGCCAGTGTTCGGCGAACGCCCACGCGCCGTGGCCGAAGCCGGGCACGAACAGCAGCGGTGGCTTGGCCTCCTCCTGCTCGGGCAGCGCGGCCAGCACCTCGCGGCGTACCGGCCGCTCCGGCCGGGCCCACTCCCAGGCCCGGACCACCCGCACCCGCTCGCTGGTCATTTGTTGTCCTCCAGCTCGTGCAGGGCACGCTGCAACGCGCGCAGGTAGTCGGCGTGCCCGACCTCGAACCAGTGCCGGGTGCTGTCCTTGACCTTCGCCGAGTACCGCTCGCCGAGGCCGGCGCGGACCCGCCGGTCGAACGCGGCGACCCGCTCCGGCCGGGCGATGCGCAGGGTGAGCAGCCGGGCGAAGAGCACGCTCTGCCAGTGCGAGATGGTGAAGATGCCGGAGTCCGGCTGCACCAGGCCGACCACGGCCAGCGTGGGGTGACCGGCGGTGAACGCGTTCAGCCACAGGCGGGGCCGGCCGGAGCCGTCCTCGTCGCCGAGCACCCGGCCGTGCAGGAACTCGAAGCGCGGCAGGTACCCGGTGGCGAAGACGACCAGTTCCGGGTCGATCCGTCGACCGTCGCTCAGCTCGACGGCGCGGTCGTGGAAGCGGGCCACGTCCGGCACCGGGGTGATCTCGCCGTGCCCGACGTAGTACACGAGTTGGCTGTTGGCGATCGGGTGCGTCTCGTACACCCGGTGGTCGGGCTTCGGCAGGCCGAACCGGGTCAGGTCGCCGACGGTCAGCCGCAGCGTCCAGTGGTAGAGCCACTGCCGCACCCGCAGCGGCACCCGCAACGCCAGCAACGTGTCGTTGACCTGGTCGGCCGGGCGGCCGAGGACGTACTTGGGGGCGTACCAGTAGCCACGCCGGGTGGAGTGCCAGCAGTGGGACGCCTGTTGGGCCGCCTCGACCGCGATGTCGCAGCCGGTGTTGCCGGCGCCGACCACCAGCACCCGCTTGCCGCGCAACTGGGCCGGGTCCTTGTAGGACGAGGCGTGCATGACCTCGCCGCGGAACTCCGCCAGCCCCTCGTACCGAGGCAGTTTGGGCGACCAGTTGTGGCCGTTGGCCAGCACCACGGCGGCATAGCGGGAGGTGCGCTCCGGGCCGTAGCCGCCGGTGCTGCGGGTGGTCACGTCCCACCGGTCCCCCTCGACCGGCTCGACCCGGACCACCTCGGTGCCGAACCAGACGTGCTGGCGCAGGTCGAAGTGGTCGGCGTAGCGCTCGAAGTAGGACAGCAGCTGGCTGTGGTGCGGGTAGTCCGGCCAGTCGTCCGGCATCGGGAAGTCCGGGAACTGGGTGAACGGGCGGGACGAGATGAGATGTGTGCTGCCGTAGACCGGGCTGCGGTCGTGCCGCCAGTTCCACGCCCCGCCGACGCCGGTCTCCCGCTCGTAGCAGTCCACGCCGAAGCCGGCCTCGCGGAGGTTCTTGACGGCGGTCAGCCCGCTGGCGCCGGCGCCGATGACGCAGACCGTGTCGCCCCGGTCGGAGACCGGGCGGTCGTCCCGGCTCGGGACGGCCGTGGGGTCCGGTTCGGGGCGGCCGAGATCGGTGGAGGAGGACACCGGGAAATCTCCTTTGTGCGGCACGCGTGCCGGGTCGGTGCGAAATCCTGCCGAGAATGCCCGCCGTTGTCCAGCCGCCTCGGCGCCGACGTGGCTCGTCGCGGTGGGCCGCCTGACGCTGGGTGACCGACCGATCCTTCACTCAGTGTGCCGGTCGACCGGCGCGGCAGTCACATCCGCCCGGCGCCTTTGCTCTGCAGCCATTACCGCAGCACCGCCTGTGAGCTGCACGGGTCCGAAAAGGTCGGTGAGGCGAGCCGCGTCGCTCCGATAACTGCGGGTAGCCGATGCGTATGGGGCTGCAGAGCAAAGGGGCCACCGGGATGGTCACCTCGCCGCCGACACCTCACGTTCCGTCACGGCCGGGGTCGCGACCCCGGGACACCGAGGCGCGGCGGTCAGCCGGCGGCGGGCAGCAGCAGGTCGACCAGGACCGGGAAGTGGTCGCTGGCCCGGCGGGTCCGCGGCGTGTCCACCACGTCGTAGTCGACCACGGTGATCCGCGGGTCGACGAAGAGCGCGTCGATGCGGCGCCGGGGATCGGCGCAGGAGAACGTGTGCCGGTCGGCCCGGTCGGCGGCGACCGCGGTGTCGGTCAGCCCCTCGGCCACGGTCCGCCAGGCCGGTCCGTCCGGCCCCTCGTTGAGGTCGGCGCCGGCCACCACCGGCAGCGGGGACGCGGCCAGCTCCCGCTTGAACGCCGCCGCCTGGGCCGGCCGCTCGGCCGGGTCGGTGGACAGGTGCGAGCCGGCCAGCAGGAAGTCGACGCCGCCCACCCGGCACCGCGCGTACGCGGCCCCGCGCAGGTGCCGGCCCGGCGTCAGCGGGTAGCGCGTGCACCGGGTCTCGGTGACCCGTACCCGGAGGCTGGTCAGCAGCAGGTTGCCCAGCGACGGCAGGCCGCCGGCGGCGACCACCAGGCCGAACGAGTCGGCCAGCGTGGCGCACTTCTGCCGCCACCGGAACCGGCGCGGCCCCTCCTGGACGATCACCACGTCCGGCGCGGCCTCGCGGACCACCTCGGCCAGCGCGGCGGTGTCGTCACGCTGGCTGTGGACGTTGTAGGACAGCACCCGCAGCGGCACACCCGACACGTCAGATCCTCCGGGCCAGGTCGGCGGCGCCGATCACGCCGGCGGTGTTGCCCAGCTCGGCCGGGCGCACCTCGGCGACGGGCAGGCGGCTGCGCTGGGCCAGCGCGTCGGTGAACGACCGCCGGGTCGGGCCGAGCAGCAGGTCGCCGGCGTCGATCACGCCGCCACCGACCACCAGCACCTGCGGGTCCAGGATCTGCGCCATGTCCGCGAGGCTGGTGCCGAGCCAGCGCCCGACCTGGGCGAACGCCTCGGTGGAGACCAGGTCGCCGTCCTTGGCCGCGGCGGTCACCATCGGACCGGTGATCGCCTCCGCCTCGCCGTCGGCCAGCTTCAGCAACGCGGTGGCCCGGTGCGGCTCCTGCCGGGCGGCGGCGCGGGCGAAGCGGACCAGCGCGCTGCCGCTGGCGTACTGCTCGATGCAGCCGAGCCGGCCGCAGCCGCACTGGTGGCCGTCCGGCACGGTGAGCATGTGCCCCAGCTCGGCGGCGATGCCGTTGGCGCCGCGGACCAGCTCGCCGCCGAGCACGATGCCGCCGCCGACGCCGGTGCCGATGGTGAACATGACCATCGAGTCGTCGGCGTCCCGGGCCGCGCCGTAGCGGAACTCCGCCCAGGCGGCCACGTTCCCGTCGTTCTCCACGATCACCGGCAGCCCGGTGGCGTTGCTGACGTACTCGCGCAGCGGCTCGTCCCGCCAGGCCAGGTTGGGCGCGAAGAGCACGGTGGAGCGGGTGGCGTCGATCCAGCCGGCCGCGCCGATGCCGACCGCCTCGACGGTCCGGCCGGTGGTCAGCTCCGTGACCACCTCGATGATGACGTCCCGGGTCTTGGCCACGTCGTCGGCGGGGGTGTCCCGTCGCGTCTGCACGAGTACCGCACCGGTGTCGTCCACGACACCGCCGGCCACCTTCGTGCCACCGACGTCGACTCCGATGGTCAGCGTCACCGCTGCCACTCCCCTCTGCTGTGCTGCCCCGGGCGCCGGCCGAACCGGCCGTGCGATCCGGGATGTCCGGTGGTCAGGCCCCGTCGCCTGGTGCGTCCGCGCCCGCCTCGCCGGGCGCCCGCGAGGCGGGCACCGTGGGCCGGCCGGCCGGCGGCCGGCTCGTCGCCGGCCCCGCCGGCCCGGCGGCGTCGACGGGCGGCTGCGACGGCTCCGGCTCGGCGTGCCTGCCGCCACGCCGCGACCCCGAGCCGTCGGAAGCACCCGGATCGGCCGCGCCCTCCCCCCGGGTGGCGGCGGACCACACGTCCTGCTCGGGTGCCGGCTGAGAATCATGCCCGGTACGGGTCGCCTCGCGCCACACGTGATCTCCCGACCCGGTCGGCGCGGGGCCGCCGGGGCCGGTCGACGCCGCCGGGGCCGGCGGGTCGGCCGGTGTCGCCGGAGCGGCCGGTTCCGCCGGGGCGAACGCCCGCAGCAGGCTGGCCACACCGGCCGCCAGGTCACCGGCGCCGGTGGCGAGCCGCTCGGCGAATTCCGGACTCGGGTCCCGCAACGCCGCGATCCCCCGGCAGACCGGGCAGACGCAGCATTCCGGCGAGCCGGTGGCGAAACCGGCGCCGGCGCCGGTCGGGATGTGACCGAGGACACCCGAGAGGATCCCACCGAGCGGGCCGCGGTCCCCGGCGCCGGACGAGGCGGCGGCCATCCGCGCGGTGGCCAGCAGCGTGACGACGAGGCGCTCGGCCTCTTCCCGGGCCGAACCCGGATCAGTGGTGCCCATGGTTCGGCTCCTCCAGCGTGACGACCGGGACGGCGATCGGATCAGTTGGCCGCACCGGGTGCTTCTACCCGGCGCTTGAGCTGCTTCAACGCCGTATCCATGATCATTTTTTCGGCCTTGCGGCGGAACATGCCGAGCATCGCCACGGACAGCTCCACCTCCAGCGTGTAGGTCACCGTGGTCGTCCCGTCCGGGTTGCCGACCAGGTCGTACGACCCGCGCTGGGACCGCTGCATCGTCGACGGCGCGACCAGGTGCCACTCGATCCGGGAGATGTCCTCGGCGTACTCGTACGCCAGCACGTACTCGTCGGCCAGCACGCCCGCGTCCAGCGTGAACCGGACCTGACTGGCGTAGCCGTCCTCGTACTCCTCGATCACCTCGGCCCGGCGCACCGACTCGGTCCACTCCGGGTAACGGGGGAAGTCACAGATGACCGCCGCCACCTGCTCCGGTGACGCGCCGACGATGATCGACTGGGTGGAGGAGTCCGCCATGGGGGGAGGCTACCCGGCTCCCCACCCGGGCGGGCGGGTAGGTTTCGACAGAGCCGACCAGGCCGGCCCGGCGCCGGTGCGAGCACGAGGGAGTGCAGGTGCGCGAGTTCTCCGTCCCGCCGATCGTCACCGTCGGCGACGCGGCCAACCTGACCGACCCGGTCTGGGAAAACGCCGAGGTCGCCCCGGACACCGTGCAGTTCGTCCGGCCGGCCGGCGACGCGGGGCCGGTCGAGGTGACCTGCCGGCAGTTCCGCGACGAGGTGGTCGCGGTGGCCCGGGGCCTGATCGCGGCCGGCGTGTCCCCCGGCGACCGGGTCGCTCTGATGAGCCGCACCCGCTACGAGTGGACCCTGCTCGACTACGCCATCTGGGCGGCCGGCGCGGTCACCGTGCCGATCTACGAGACCTCCAGCGCCGAGCAGGCCGCCTGGATCCTCGGTGACTCGGGCGCGGTGGCCGTGGTGGTGGAGAGCACCGCGCACGCGACGCTCGTCGCCGGCGTCCGGGACCGGCTGCCCGACCTGCGCGAGGTCTGGCAGATCGAACTGGACGCGGTGCACGAGCTGGTCACCGCCGGCGCCTCGGTGGACCCGGCCGAGGTCGAGGTGCGCCGCTCGACGCTCCGGGCCGACGACCTCGCCACGATCATCTACACCAGCGGCACCACCGGCCGGCCGAAGGGCTGCGTGCTGACCCACCGCAACATCTACGCCGACATCGCCAACGCGGTGCCGGTGCTGCCGAACCTGTTCCGCCAGGGCGCCTCCACCCTGCTCTTCCTGCCGCTGGCCCACGCGTTCGCCCGGCTGATCCAGGTCGGCGTGGTGCAGGCCCGGGCCACCATGGCGCACTGCGCGGACACCAGCGACCTGGTGGGCGCGCTCCAGGAGTTCAAGCCGACGTTCGTGCTCTCCGTACCCCGGGTCTTCGAGAAGGTCTACAACGGCGCGCGGCAGAAGGCCGAGGCGGACGGCAAGGGCAAGATCTTCGACCGCGCGGAGAAGGTCGCCATCGCCTGGAGCGAGGCGCTGGAGACGCCGGGCGGGCCGGGCCTGGCGCTGCGCGCCCAGCACGCGCTCTTCGACCGGCTGGTCTACGGCAGGCTGCGGGCGGCGCTGGGCGGCCGGTGCCGCGACGCGATCTCCGGCGGCGCACCGCTCGGCGCCCGGCTCGGGCACTTCTTCCGGGGCGTCGGGGTGACCGTCTGCGAGGGGTACGGCCTCACCGAGACGTCGCCGGCCGCCGCCGCGAACCTGCCCACCGGCACCCGGATCGGCACGGTCGGCCGCCCGCTGCCCGGCGTCACCGTCCGGATCGACGACGACGGCGAGATCCTGATCTCCGGCGACATCGTCTTCCAGGGGTACTGGCACAACGAGGCGGCCACCGCCGAGGCGCTCACCACCGACGGCTGGTTCCGCACCGGCGACCTGGGCCAGCTCGACGCGGACGGCTACCTCAGCATCACCGGCCGGAAGAAGGAGATCATCGTGACCGCCGGCGGCAAGAACGTCGCCCCGGCGGTGCTGGAGGACCAGGTGCGGGCGCACCCGCTGGTCAGCCAGTGCGTGGTGGTCGGCGACCGGCAGCCGTTCATCGCGGCGCTTGTCACCATCGACGAGGAGGCGCTGCCGAAGTGGCTGGCCGGGCAGGGGCGCCCGGAGACCACGAGCGCCGCCGAGCTGCGTGACGACGAGGCGCTGCGGGCCGAGGTGCAGGGCGCGGTCGACCAGGCCAACCAGTCCGTCTCCAAGGCCGAGGCGATCAAGGTGTTCCGGATCCTGCCCCAGGACTTCACCGAGGCGACCGGCGAGCTGACCCCCTCGCTGAAGGTCAAGCGGCAGGTCGTCCACAAGACGTACGCCACGGAGATCGCGGAGATCTACCGGCGCTGACTACGATCCGTCAGGTGCCCGCCTCCACATCCGGACAGCCGCAGACGCAGCTCCTCGCGGTCGCGGCCCGCGCGGTTCTCCTCGCGCTGGTCGCCGCCCTGACCCTGTTCGCCACCCGCGACGCCACCGAACTCTGGTGGATCGCCCTGCTCGGCGTCGCCGGGCTGCCCGCCGTCCTGGCCCCGCAGCACCGGCTGCTCACCCCGATCAGCCGCTTCGCCGAGGTGGTGGTGCTCGGGCTGGCCGCCAGCCAGGTCGCCGCCGACGCCCACCTCACCGGCGTCACCGACGGGATGGGCGCGTCGGCGGTGCTGCCGTACCTGGCCGTGCCGGTCACCGTGACCGCGCTGCGCCGCCGGTTCTCCGAGGGTGCCGCGCTGCTCGCGGTCACCGCGGCGACGCTGCTGGTCAGCGCCGCGTTCACCGAGGTCGGCGGCGAGCCGCAGCTCGGCCAGCTCGGTTACCTCGCGGTCTGCGCGCAGTGGCTGATCCTGGCCGGCCTCGGCCTCTACACCGCCGGCACGCTCCAGCGGGTGATGCGGGTCCGCGGCGAGGGCAAACCCCAGCCGTACGCCGAGGCCACCCGGCTGTTGACCCAGCTCCGGACGGTGGCCCGGCAGCTCCCCGGCGCCACCCTGGACCCGGGCGGCATCTCCGAGCACCTGCTGGAGGAGCTGCGGGTGGTGGCGAAGACCGACCGGGGCGCGGTGCTCTCCGCCAGCGGCGGCGGCCGGCTGGTGGTGCTCGCCCAGATCGGCGCGGACCGGGTCGACTGGGAGACCACGCTCGACGCCGACTCGGCCATCGCCGACGCCTGGGCCAGCCAGCAGCCGACCGTCTCGGCCCGCTCGCAGGCCCGGTCCCGGCACTCCGGTGAGGTGTCCGCGCTGATCGTGCCGCTGGTCGCCGGCGTCCGCACGGTCGGCCTGGTGGTGATCGAGGCGGACACCGGCGCCGCGTACCCGCCGCCGGTGGTGTCCCGGGTGACCGCGCTGACCGGCCCGGCGGCGCTGCGGCTGGAGGCCGCGCTGCTCTTCGACGAGGTGCGCTCGCTGGCCACCAACGAGGAGCGGCAGCGGCTGGCCCGGGAGATCCACGACGGGGTCGCCCAGGAGCTGGTGATGGTCGGGTACGGCATCGACAATGCCCTGGCGTACGTCGACGAGGACCCGAAGGAGACCGCCGAGGCGCTGCGTACGCTGCGGCACGAGGTCACCCGGGTGATCCAGGAGCTGCGGTTGAGCCTGTTCGAGCTGCGCAGCGAGGTGGACCGGCACGGTGGCCTGGCGGCGGCGATCGCCGAGTACGCCCGCACCGTCGGCGCCTCCGGCGGGCTGCGGGTGAACCTGTCCCTGGACGAGTCCACCGCCCGGCTGCCGGCCGCCACCGAGGCCGAGTTGCTGCGCATCGCCCAGGAGGCGGTGACCAACGCGCGCAAGCACGCCGGCGCGTCGAACCTCTGGGTCACCTGTGAGGTGGATCCCCCGTACGCCCGGATCGAAGTGTCGGATGACGGTCACGGCATCGGTGACCAGCGGCCCGAGGGGCACTATGGTCTTGCGATCATGGCGGAGAGGGCGGAACGTATCCGAGGCCGGTTGGAGATCAGGCCGCGGCAACCCAGCGGCACAACCGTGGCGGTGGTACTCGGCTCGTCGCCCCGGCGCGATAAGGTGCGCGGCAGCGCCGCAGCAGCAGAAGGGGAGTAACCCGAGGATGACCACTAGCCCGACACCGGCCACCCGGACCAAGGTTCTCCTTGTCGACGATCACGACCTGATCCGCAAGGGTCTGCGGCACGCCTTCGAGCGGGACCGGCAGTTCGAGGTCGTGGGTGAGGCCGCCACGGCCGCGGAGGGTGTGCGCCAGGCCGGCGCGCTCCAGCCCGACGTGGTGATCATGGACCTGCGACTGCCCGACGGCAGCGGTCTGGAGGCCACCCGCGCGCTGCGCAAGTCCAGCGCCTCGATGGGCATCGTGGTGCTCACCATGTACGCCGGTGACGACCAGCTCTTCGGCGCGCTGGAGGCGGGGGCGAGCGCGTTCGTCCCGAAGACCGCCCCGGCCGACGAGGTGGTGGCCGCTGCCCGGCACGCCGCCTCCTCCCCCAGCGCGTTCACCGCGGCCGACCTGGCCGAGGCGATGAAGCGCCGGCTGGCCCCGTCCGGCCCGCAGCTCTCCCCCCGCGAGGGGCAGGTGCTGCGTCTGCTCGCCGACGGCATGAGCGTGGCCGGCATCGCCAAGCAGCTCTTCGTCAGCGAGTCGACCGCCAAGACCCACATCTCCAAGCTCTACGAGAAGCTGGGCGCGGCCAACCGGGCCCAGGCGCTGATGACCGCGCTGCGGCTGGGGCTGCTGGAGGCCCCCGACGCGCCGAAGTTCTGACGGCACCGCCGGAGAGGCCCCGTCCGCACGCCGGACGCGGGCCTCTCCGGCATTCCGGGCGCGGGTCGACCGCGTACGGTGAACGGCCGGACGCGGAACGGCGGCGGTCTTTGCACCGCGACAGCGGCCGGGCAGAATACCCGGGTGATCCGCGCGGCGGTGACGCCGCGCGTCGCCGACACCCAAGGGGCAGGGACATGCAGCGGCCGGACTGGGCACCCGAGACCATCGACGTCGAGCGCCCGAGCGTGGCCCGCATGTACGACTACTACCTGGGCGGTTCGCACAACTTCGCGGCCGACCGGGCCGCCGCGCGGGCGATGGTCGAGGCGGTGCCGGAGGCCCCGCTGATGGCCCAGGCCAACCGCGCCTTCCTCCGCCGGGCGGTGCACTACCTGGCCGAGACCGGGGTGCGGCAGTTCCTGGACATCGGCTCCGGCATCCCGACCGTGGGCAACGTGCACGAGATCGCCCAGGGCATCGACCCCGGGTCCCGGGTGGTCTACGTCGACGTGGACCCGGTGGCGGTCGCGCACAGCCAGGAGATCCTGGCCGGCAACGAGCGGGCCGCCGTGGTCCGGGAGGACCTGCGCGACCCGGTGGCGATCCTGCGCCATCCGGAGGTCACCCGGTTGATCGACTTCACCGAGCCGGTCGCGGTGATGGTCGTGGCGGTACTGCACTTCATCCCGGACTCCGACCGCCCGGAGGAGGTCCTGCGGACGCTGCGCGCGGCGCTGGCGCCCGGCAGCCACCTGGTGCTCTCCCAGGCCAGCGACGACGGCCGGGACGGCACCGGCGAGCGGGCCGAGGCGGAACGGGTCTACCGGCGCACCGACAGCCAGCTCTTCATCCGCGGTCGGGCCGAGCTGACCGCGCTGTTCGCCGGGTTCGAGCTGGTCGACCCGGGTGTGGTGTGGGTGCCGCAGTGGCGACCGGACGCCCCCGACCAGGCGGAACACGCCGAACGGGCGGTCTTCATGGGCGGGGTCGGGCGGCTCGGTGCCTGACGACGTGGCCACCGTGACGGCCGGCCGCTGCCGCCCCGGCGTCTTCGCCCGGGCCTGGGCCAAGGCGGTCTCCGGGACCAGCTACCTGCCGATGACCCAGGCGCAGCTGGAGGAGATGCTGCAACGGCTCACCGAGCGGCTCGCCCAGGCGATGCGCGCCGACCCGTTCGACCTGCGGATCGGCCAGCAGGTGGGCGCGGAGCTGGTGCAGTCGCACATCGCCTCCGCCGAGGGCCTGGGTCGCACCGTCGAGGTGATCCAGCTCCGGCTGGTCCGCGACCTCGACCTGGACGTCGACGACGTCGAGGACCGGATGTCCCGGCTGCTCGCCACCGTCGCCACCGGGTACGCCCGGGCGCTGCGCGACCGCACGCTTGACGAGCAGGAGTCCATCCGGCGGGCCGCCATGATGGCGCGCGCCCAGGCCGAACGGGCGTTGCGGGACAGCGAGGCCCGGTTCCGGCACCAGGCCACCCACGACCCGCTGACCGACCTGCCGAACCGCACACTGTTCACCGAGCGGCTGACCGCCGCGATCGTCGCGCCCGGGCGGGGCGCGGACCGGATCGGGGTCTGCTTCCTCGACCTGGACCGGTTCAAGGTGGTCAACGACTCCCTCGGTCACCAGGTCGGCGACTCGCTGCTGGTGGCGGTGGCGCAGCGGCTGCGCCGGACGCTCGGCGAGCACCTGGTGGCCCGCCTGGGCGGCGACGAGTTCGTGATCCTGGTGGAGCGCACCGCCGGCACCGACGATGTGGTCAAGGTCGCCGAGGCGGCGCTGGAGGCGGTACGCGAGCCCGCGCTCGTCGACGGGCACGAGCTGACGGTGTCGGCGAGCATCGGCATCGTGGAGCGGCCGGTGGCCGGCACCTCGCCGATGGAGCTGATGCGCGCCGCGGACAGCACGCTGCACTGGGCCAAGGCCGCCGGCGGGGCCCGCTGGTCGTTGTTCGACGCCGACCGTAACCGCCGCGAGCTGGCCCGGTACGCGCTCTCCGCGGCGATCCCGGCCGCGCTGGACCGGGGCGAGTTCTACCTCGACTACCAGCCGCTGACGTCGCTGCGCGACGGCCGGGTGCTCGGCATGGAGGCGCTGGTGCGCTGGCGCCACCCGGAGCTGGGGGTGCTCCGGCCGGACAGCTTCATCCCGCTGGCCGAGGAGACCGGCCTGATCGTCCGGCTCGGCAGCTGGGTGCTGGCCGAGGCGTGCCGCGAGGCGGGCACCTGGTCGGCGGCGGGTGGCGACGCGCCGTTCGTCAGCGTCAACCTGGCCGTACGCCAGTTGCACCGGGCCGACCTGGTGCCCGAGGTGCGGGGCGTGCTCGGCCGCACCGGCCTGCCCCCGGAACGGCTGCAACTGGAGGTCACCGAGAGCACCATGATGAGCACCGTGGTCGAGCCGGTCCGGGCCCTGCGGGTGCTCGGCGATCTCGGCGTCCGGGTGGCCATCGACGACTTCGGCACCGGCTACTGCAATCTCGCGTACCTGCGGGACCTGCCGGTGACCGAGTTGAAGGTGGCCGGCGAGTTCGTGACCGGGCTGCGCGCGCCGGCCGGCGACCCGGGCGGCCGTACCGACGAGCGGATCCTCGCCTCGCTGGTCTCGCTGGCGCACGCCCTGGACCTCACGGTCACCGCCGAGGGGGTGGAGACGGCCGGCCAGGCGGACCGGTTGCGCGCCATCGGCTGCGACGCCGGTCAGGGCTGGCACTTCGGCCGCCCCGGCTCGGCGCGGCAACACCTCACCCGCGCGCCCGCGGCGTAAGGAGGGGCCCCTTCCTAACGCTTCAGGTATAGGAGGGGGCCCCGCCCAACAACGTGGCCGAACCTTTTCCCGACCCCGGAGGCACCCATGACCGGTCAGCGCGTTCTTGCCCTCGTGCTCTTCGTCGTCGCGTTCCTGGCGCTGGCAGCCTCCCGCGCCTTCCCCTTCCTGGACGACGTCCCCGGTGCGGCAAAGGTTGGCATCGCGGTGGCTGGAGCCGCCTGCGTACTGGTGGGTGTCTGGCTGTGGCGGCGAGCCAGCCCCGAATCCGAGGGCATCGATGGATGAGCTGGGTGAACGCACCCCGGTCGCCGCACGCGGTCAACCTGCCTGGCGGCGGGTGTCCGCCCCGTCCAGATAGGCCAGCACGGCCAGCACCCGCCGGTTGTCGTCACCGGACGGCGGCATCCGCAGCTTGCTGAAGATGCTGTTGATGTGCTTGTCGACGGCCTTCTCGGTGACGAACAGCCGGGCCGCCACCGCGGCGTTCGACCGGCCCTCGGCCATCAGGCCGAGCACCTCGCGTTCCCGCGCGGTCAGCTCGGCGAGCGGCCCGGCGCCGTCGCGGCGGGCCAGCAACTGGGCCACCACCTCCGGGTCCATCACGGTGCCGCCGGCGGCGACCCGGCGCACCGCGTCGACGAACTGGTCCACGTGCGACACCCGGTCCTTGAGCAGGTAGCCGACGCCGCCGCGCCGGTCGGCGAGCAGCTCACGAGCGTAGAGCTGCTCGACGTGCTGGGACAGCACGAGCACCGGCAGCCCGGGCAGCTCGGCGCGGGCCCGGACGGCCGCCTGCAACCCCTCGTCGCTGAACGTCGGCGGCAGCCGTACGTCGATCACCGCGACGTCCGGCCGGTGCGCGGCCAGCGCGGGCAGCACTGACGGTCCGTTGTCGACGGCGGCCACCACCTGGCAGCCGAACGCCTCCAGGATCCTGGTCAGCCCGTCCCGGAGGAGGGCGAGGTCCTCGGCGATGACAACGCGCACGGCAGCTCCATGCTGATGACGGTGGGTCCACCGACCGGACTGGTCACTGCCATCGTCCCATCGAACGCGGCCAGCCGGCGTCCGGTCCCGGCCAGACCGCCGCCGGCCGCCGGCGCCGCCCCGCCCCGGCCGTCGTCACCGACCACGGCGGTCAGCCGCCCGTCGGCGTGCCGCAGCTCCACCCAGGCCCGGGTCGCCCCGCTGTGCTTGCCCACGTTGGCCAGCGCCTCGGCGACCGCGAAGTAGACAGCCGACTCGACCGGGGCGGCGGCCCGGCCGGGCAGGTCGACGGTGACCTCCACCGGCAGCGGCACGGCCAGCGCCAGCGCCCGTACCGCGCCGGGCAGGCCGCGCTCGGCGAGCACCGGCGGGTGGATGCCGCGAACCAGCCCGCGCAGCTCGGCCAGGGCCTGGCCGCTGGTCTCCCGGGCCTCGGCGAGCAGCCGGCGGACCGCCTCCGGGTCGTCACGGACCAGTTGCTCGGCCAGCCCGATGCTCATGCTCAGCGCGACCAGCCGGGCCTGCGCCCCGTCGTGCAGGTCCCGTTCGATCCGGCGCAGCTCGGCGGCCTGCGCGTCCACCGCCTCGGCCCGGGTGACGGTGAGCTGACGCACCCGCAGCGCCAACGCGGCGCCGCGGGTCGGGGTCAGGAAGAACCCGGCGAACGTCACGTGCAGCCAGACCAGCCAGCGCCCGGCGGCCACCCCGGCGGCCAGCAGCAGCGCGCCCAACGGGACGCAGAGCACCGCCTCGACGAGGTTGTCGAGCGGCCAGAACGGGCCGTAGCCGTACCAGACGCCGGCGGCACGCAGCACCAGCGGCACGCCGATCAACCCCTCCAGCCCGTACAGCGGGAGGACGAACGCGGCCAGGCACACCGCGCCGGTGACCGCGCCGGGCAGCAGCCAGGCCAGATCCCGCCAGGTCGCCGGGTCGCCCACCACCCACCGGAACCGCCGCCAGGTGCCGAACTGGGCACCGGCCGGCGCGGGCAGGTAGGGCGTGGGCATCTCGACGCCGCTCCACCGGGCCAGCCGGCGGTGCAGCCCGGCGCAGATCCGGACCGCGCCGGTGACCACCGGGAAGAGGGCGAAGCCGACGCCGAACGCCGGGATCAGCAGCAGCGCGACCAGCGACAGCACGAACAGGGCCACGTGCGTGGTCAACGACAGCAGCGCGGTCAGCAGCCCCTGGGCGGCGGTCACCGCGGCGGGCCGCAGCCGGGTCCGGAGCAGTACCCGTACCGATGCGTCCACGAGTTCCATTCTCCGGTATCACCGCCGGTCCGCCGGTGGTGCTGGCACCACCCGTGGAGTCGGGGCGGCACCCCTGACCGGCGGGCCGCCGGCCCGAAGGATCGAGTCAGGGCCCGCGGTCCACGCCGGGCGACGAGTGAGAGGAACCCTGATGTCCCCGCACCGAACGGCCCGGCTGCCCGCCGGCCGCCGCGGCAAGTACGCCGTCCTCGTCCTCTGGCTGGCGCTGCTCGCGGTCGCCGGGCCGCTCGCGTTGAAGCTGGGCGAGACGCAGGACAACTCGACGCTCGGCGCGTTGCCGCCCGGCGTCGAGAGCAGCCGCGCCGCACAGCGGGCCGAAGCCGCCTTCCCCGAGTCCCGCCGGCAGTTGGCCGTCGCCGTGTACGTCCGCGACACCGGCCTCACCGCCGCCGACCGGGCCCGGGTCGACGCCGACCGGGCGGCCTTCACCGGGTACGCCGACGGCGGCGCGGTCTCCGCGCCGGCGCCGAGCGCGGACGGCCGGGCGCTGCTGTTCTCGCTCCCGGTCACCCTCGACGAGGAGCGACGCGCCGACGCGGTGCGCGCCATGAAGGACCGGCTCGTCGACGCGGCGCCCGGCCTGCGGACCGCGCTGACCGGCGACGCGGTCGCCGAGAGCGACGTCTGGGACGCGTTCGACGGGATGGACGGCGCGTTACTGCTGGCCACCGCCGTCACCGTCGCCCTGCTCCTGCTCGTCACCTACCGCAGCCCGGTGCTGTGGCTGGTGCCGCTGCTCGCGGTCGGCGTCGCCAACCAGCTCGCCGGCGCCACCGTCTACCTGCTGGCCCGGCACGCCGGCCTGGCGGTGGACTTCCAGAGCCAGACCATCCTCACCGTGCTGGTCTTCGGCGTCGGCGTGGACTACGCCCTGCTGCTCATCGCCCGCTACCGCGAGGAGCTGCGCCGGCACGCCGACCGGCACGCCGCGATGGCGGTGGCGCTGCGCCGGTCGTACGGCGCGGTCTGCGCCTCCGCGGCGACTGTCGCGCTCGGGCTGCTCTGCCTCGTCGCGGCGGACCTGCCCGCCACCCGCGGCCTGGGACCGGTCGGCGCGGTCGGCATCGTGGCCGCGTTGCTGGCGATGACCACGCTGCTGCCGGCGGTGCTCGTGGTGTGCGGGCGGTGGCTGTTCTGGCCGTTCGTGCCGCGCCACACGCCCGGCGCGGACGAGCGCGACCTCGGCGCCGACCACGGGGTGTGGCGGCGGATCGCCGGCCTGGTCGGTCGCCGGCCGCGCCCGGTCTGGGTGGGCACCGCCGTCGCCCTGGTCGCGTTGACCCTCGGGATCGGCAATCTCACCCTGGGCCTGCCCGACGACGAGTCGTTCACCACCGAGGTCGGCTCGGTCGCCGGTCAGCGGCTGGTCGCCGCCCACTACCCGGGCGGGTCGGTCGCGCCGGTCGAGGTGCTGGCCGCCGCCGGCACGGCCGACCTGGTCACGGGCGCGGTCCGCGCGGTGCCGGGCGTCGCGGAGGTGGGCGGTCCGCAGCGGTCCGCCGACGGTCGTTGGGTACGCGTCACCGCGGTGCTCGCCGCCGCCCCGGACAGCGCCGCGGCCCGGGACACGGTGGGCCGGCTGCGCACCGCCGTGCACGCGGTGCCCGGGTCGCAGGCGCTCGTCGGCGGGCGCACCGCGACGCTGCTCGACGAGCGACGCACCGTGGACCGGGACAACCGGGTGGTCATCCCGCTGGTGCTCGCCGTGGTCCTGGTGATCCTGATGCTCCTGCTGCGCGCGCTCGTCGCGCCGCTGCTGCTGATGGCGAGCGTGGTGCTGTCGTACGCGGCGGCGATGGGCGGCGCCGGGCTGCTGCTCGACGCGTTGGGCCACCCGCGGCTGTTCGTCGGCGTGCCGTTGCAGGCGTTCCTGTTCCTGGTCGCCCTCGGCGTGGACTACACGATCTTCCTGATGACCCGGGCCCGGGAGGAGACCGCGTCGATCGGGCACCGGCCCGGGACGCTGCGGGCGCTCACTGTCACCGGCGGCGTGATCACCAGCGCCGGGGTGGTGCTGGCGGCCACCTTCGGCGCCCTGCTGGTGCTGCCGCTGGTGCCGTCGGTGCAGATGGGGGTGATCGTGGCGGTCGGGATCCTGCTCGACACGTTCCTGGTTCGCAGCCTGCTGATCCCGGCGCTGACCCTGGACCTGGGCGTGCGTGTCTGGTGGCCGGGACGGCTGTCGCGTCGCACGGCCGAGCGTCAGGAGGAGGCCCCGCCCACCGCGTCGAGGAGAGAAGCGGCCCCCGCCTGACACGTCGCCGCCGACGAGCCCGCGCCGTCCGCCCGGAGTGCCACGACCTCGCCCTCGGGGCGGGACGCGGTTCGGGGGCGGGCGGGCGGCGCGCTCGACGTGTCCGGGCGGGAAGCGGCGCACGGGTGAGGCGGAGACGGGACGGCGGTGGCCGGTGAACCGCTCGGGCGCCGGTCAGCCGGCGAGCAGCGTGGCCATCCGCTCGGCCTGGGTCTCCCAGCGCCACTCCCGCTCGACCCAGGCCCGGCCGGCCGCGCCGAGCTGACGGGCGAGGTCGCGGTCGGCGAGCAGGGTCGCCACCCGGTCGGCGAGCTGGGCGACGTCCCGTCCCCGGACCACGTAGCCGGTCTCCCCCTCGCGGACCGCGTCCGGCGCGCCACCGGAGTCGCCCGCCACCACCGGCAGCCCGGTCGCGCTCGCCTCCAGGTAGACGATGCCCAGGCCCTCCACGTCCAGGCCACGGTTGCGGGTGCGGCAGGGCATCGCGTAGACGTCGCCGGCGGCGTAGTGCGCGGGCAGTTCGGCGCTGGGCACCGAGCCGGTGAAGACCACGTCCCGCTCCACCCCGGCCTGCCGGGCCAGCTTCTCCAGGGTGGCCCGGTAGGGCCCGCCGCCGACCACCAGCAGCGCGGCGTCCGGCACCCGGCGGCGGATCTCCGGCAGCGCCCGGATCAGCGCGTCCTGCCCCTTGCGCGGCACCAGTCGCGACACGCACACCACCACCGGCCGGTCGGCGAGGCCGAGTCGCGCCCGGACCGGCTCGCCGTCGACGCCGGGATGGTAGGTCTCCACGTCGACGCCGGGCGCGAGGCGGCGCAGCTCGGTCAGCCCGTCCAACGCCCGGGCCAGCCGCACCCGGGTGTACTCGCCGAGGTAGGTGGTCACGTCCACGCCCCGGCCGATGCGTCGCAGCGCGGACCGGGCGCCGGGCAACGCGGCCCACCCGACCTCGTGCCCGTGCGTCAGCGCCACCGCCCGGCGGATCCCGGCCCGGCGGCGCAGCCCCGACGCGAGCAACCCCAGCGGCGCCGCCGCGCCGAACCACACCGTGTCGCAGTCGTACGCCCGGGCCAGCCGGGCCGCCCGACGGGCGATCAGCGGCGTGGGCAGCAGCACCCGGGTGCGTTCCCGGACCACCTCGAACGGCTGGTCGGCGTCGAACTTCTCCGCGTCCCGCCAGCTCGACGCGTAGACCACCACCGAGCCGGGCGGCTGGCGCACCGCGAGGTTGTGCACGAAGGACTGGATGCCGCCGGGGCGGGGCGGGAAGTCGTTGGTGATCAGCAAGGTGCGGCTCATCGGCCGTGCTCCCTGGCGTAGGCGCGGGCGGCGGCCATCCGCTCCACGGTGGACGGATGGGACGCCGACCACAGGTACTCCCAGCGCGGCGGGTCGGGGTCGGCCAGGTTCACCCCGGCCAGCCGGCGCTGCATCGCCTCGAACGTCGCCGGGTCGCCGGTGAGCGCCAGCGCGTGCGCGTCGGCCCGGGCCTCCACCCGTCGGGAGACCAGCGCCTGCACCGGGGTGGCCACCAGCCCGACCACCGTGACCAGCGCGACGAGCAGCGGGAACGCCCGCGGCTGGGCGATGGAGTCGACGCCGGCCAGCCGCAGCAGCGGGGCCCAGGAGCCGACCAGGTACAGCGCCACCACCGCGGCGGCGGCGCCGAACGCGCCGATCAGCGTGCCGGTCCAGACGTCGCGGTCCTTGGCGTGCCCCAGCTCGTGGGCGACCACGCTTGTCACCTCCGCCGGTTCCGCCTCGCGCAGCAGCGTGTCGTAGACCACCACCCGCCGGGTCGGCCCGAGCCCGGAGACGTAGGCGTTCACCGCCCGGGTCCGCCGGGACGCGTCGGCGACCAGCACGTCGCGGACCGGGACGCCGTCCCGGGCGGCCATGGTGGTCAGCTCCGTGCGCAGCGGGCCAGGCTCCATCGGGGTGAACCTGTTGAACACCGGTTCGACGAGCACCGGCAGCACGAACGACAGGATCACCACCAGGGCGGCGGCGCCGGCCGCGCCGTACGCCCACCACCACCGGGGGGCGAGCCGGACCACCGAGTAGAAGGCGAGCAGGACGAGCGCGCCGATGACCGCGCTGACCGCGTACGACTTGAGCAGGTCGACCGTCCAGCCGCCCCAGCCCTGGGTGCTCAGCCCGTAGCGGACCAGCACGGTGCGCCGCCAGGCCGCGAACGGCAGGGTGAGCAGGTCGGCGAGGAACATGACGCCCAACCCGCCGAGCACGGCCTGGGCCACCCAGTGCCCGCCGAAGGGCCGGCCGGCCAGCTCGACCAGACGCCCGCCCAGCGGGGTGAGCCCGAGCAGCAGCGCCACCACCAGACCGACCACGAGCGCCGACCAGCCGGCCGGGCGCAACGCGCCGCTGAACGCCCGGCCTCGGGCCACCTGCTCGACCGGGAGCGCCCGCAACGCGGCGAGCTGGTCGGCGCGGGGCGCCGGCGGCCGGCTCCACGGCACCAGCAGCGCCACGGTGACGACGAGCGCCACCGCCAGCCCGGCCAGGGTCAGCAGCGCCCAGCCGCGCGGGCTCACCGCCCCACCCCGCCGTCGCCACCCGTCCGCGTCATGCCGCTCCCTCCCGCTGTGACCGCCCATCCTATGGCCCGGGCGCGGCGGGACGGCCCGGTGCCCGGGCGCCGCCGCCTGGGTGGGGCTGTGGACGACGGCCGGCGGGGTCAGGCCACCCGGCGGCGGGTGGCGCGGTGGGGTGCGGGTGCGGATGCGGGGGTGGCCGCCGGTGGCAGCACCTCCACGTCGAAGCCGGCCCGGGCGAACACCTCGATCGCCCGGTGCTCGGCCGGGCCCAGGTCGGCCGCCGGGGAGTCGGCGTCGAGCAGCGCGGTCACCAGGCACCCGGCGCAGCCGGCGCCGCGGATGCCGCAGCCGTCGCAGTCGATGAGCATGAACGCCTCCTGACGCGGTCGCCGGTGGCGGTCGGGGAAGGGTCCACCACCGTCGGTCACCGGAAGGCTATGCGTCGGGTACGACAGAACCGGACAACGAGGCAGCACCCACCCCGAAAACGATCATCCAGTCACCAGTCCGCCGAAGCGGCGCGAGCGGGTCAGGAGCGGGCGAGCCGGCGCAGCAGCGAGTCGGCGCCCAGCGGGTACGCGCCGTGCCGGCGTACCCCGTCGGCGACCTCGCGGTCCGACGAGACGACCACCACCGGCCGGCCGGCCGGCTCGGCGCGGACCAGCCGCCGGATCAGCTCGTCCGCCGTCTCGCCCTTGCGGGAGAAGAGCACCCGCACGCCGCGCGGCGCCGGCGGCAGCCCGTGGATCCGCTCGGCGCCGTCGAAGACCACCGTGACCTCGTCCCCGGTCTGCGCCGCGATCCCGCCCAACCCGGTGATCAGCCGCTTGCGCTGCTGCTCCAGCGACATCTCCCCGAAGCCGCGCTTGGTGACGTTGTAGCCGTCCACCACCAGGTGCGCCCGGGGCAGCGCGAGGAGCTGGTCGAGCCGGGCCGGGTCGTCGGTGTCGCGGGCCCGGGTCGCCGGTCCGACCTGGGCGGCGCCCGGCTGGTCGGCGAACGCGTCGGCGACGAAGTCCGCCGGCAGCGTGTCCACCGGGTCGAGTGCCAGCTCCCGGCGTAACCCGACCGCGGCCTGCCCGATCGTCTCCAGCAGCAGCCACAGCCGGGCGTCGTCGACGGAGCGGGCCTCCTTGGCGCTGGCCCGGGCCACCCCGGCGGCGGCCTCCGCCTCGGCCAGCCGGGCCCGGGCGCGGCGCAGCTCGGCGTCCGCGTCGGCCGCCGCGCGGGCCGCCCGGCCCCGTTCGGTGGCCAGCAGCTCGGTGGCCCGGCGCTCCCGGGCCTGGGTCTCCCGCAGGGTACGGGCCAACTGCCGGGCCTCCTCGCGGAGCTGGCCCAGCTCCTCGCGGACCCGGGCCAGCTCGTCGCGGAGCTTCTCGGCCTCGACCCGGGCCACCGCCCGGTCGTGCTCGGCGCGGGTGGCCCGCTGCTCGGCCTCCCGGACCAGCTCGGCCACGACCGCGCTGTCCGCCTCGGCGCGCACCGCCTCGCCGCTGGCCTCGATCAGCTCGCGCCAGCCCCGGGGCCGGGCCAGGTAGGCCAGCGCGGCCACCTCGACCGGGTCGGCGGCGGCCGGCGCGGTGCCCTCCACCACCGCCGCGCCGAGGTCACCGGCGTCGGCCAGCACCCGGGCGGTGACCCGCTGCCGGAACAGCGGGTCGGCGGTGAGCTGGGCGGCGATCACCGGAGCGCCGAGCCGGGCACGGCGGTTGGGGGCGAACTTGGCGACCCGGCGCAGCGGCACCGGCACCTCGTCGGCGGGCAGGCCGGGCAGGACCGCGGCGGTCAGCGTGACGATCCGCTGGCGGACCGGCTCGGGGAGCGTGGGCTCGGGCTCGGGCGGCGACGGGTCCTCACCGGGCTCGGGCGCGCCGACCACCGGCTCCTCCGCGGAGGAGCGGTCGTCGTGCGGCTCGGTGAGGGGCATGTGGCAAGTCTCCCACCCCGAACGGGCCCACCGCCCGGTGAGTGAGCCGATCTCTCATCGTACCCCCGTGGTATCAGCGGGGCCGGAGTGACGCGAGTGTCGGACCGTGCCGTTACCGTCCCGCTGGTGACGGGAACGGAGTACGTCCAGGAGTCGCTGGCCGGTCTGGACCGGGCGGCGGGCGGCGGCGTCGACCCCGCGCTGCCGCTCTACGCGACCACCTTCGTGGTGGTCGACCTGGAGACCACCGGCGGCGCGCCGGACGGCGGCGGGATCACCGAGATCGGCGCGGTGAAGGTCCGCGGCGGCGAGGAGCTGGGCGTGCTCGCCACGCTCGTCAACCCGGGCGTGCCGATCCCGCCGTTCATCACCGTGCTGACCGGGATCACCCAGGCGATGCTGGTGCCCGCCCCGCCGATCGAGCAGGTGCTGCCGAGCTTCCTGGAGTTCCTCACCGACGCCGTGCTGGTCGCCCACAACGCCCCGTACGACGTGGGCTTCCTCAAGGCCGCCTGCGCGAAGCACGGCTACCGCTGGCCCAACCCGCGGGTGCTGGACACCGCCGCGCTGGCCCGGCGGGTGCTCACCCGCGACGAGGTGCCCAACCGCAAGCTGGGCACGCTGGCCGGCTACTTCCGCACCGCCACCCAGCCCACCCACCGGGCGCTCGACGACGCCAAGGCCACCGTCGACGTGCTGCACGGGCTGATCGGCCGCCTGGGCGGGCACCGGGTCGACACGATCGGCGAGGCGATCGAGTTCGCGCGGGCGGTCACCCCGACCCAGCGCCGCAAGCGGCACCTCGCCGAAGGGCTGCCGAAGGTGCCCGGCGTCTACATCTTCCGGGCCGCCGACGACCGACCGCTCTACGTCGGCACGTCCGTCGACATCGCCACCCGGGTGCGCAGCTACTTCACCGCCGGCGAGAAACGGGCCCGGATCTCCGAGATGCTGGCCGCCGCCGAGCGGGTGGAGGCGGTCGAGTGCGCCCACTCGCTGGAGGCCGAGGTCCGCGAGCTGCGGCTGATCGCCGCGCACGCCCCGCCGTACAATCGCCGGTCGAAATACCCGGAGCGCCAGGTCTGGCTGAAGCTCACCGACGAGGCGTACCCCCGGTTGTCGGTCGTCCGCGACCTCGGCCCCACCGACACCGCCTACCTCGGCCCGTTCCGGTCCAAACAGGCCGCGGAGCTGGCCGCCGCCGGCTTCCACGACGCGGTGCCGCTGCGTCAGTGCACCCACCGGCTCTCCCGACGCACCACCATGCCGGCCTGCGCGCTGGCCGAGCTGGGTCGCTGCCCGGCGCCCTGCGAGCACCGGATCACCCCGGAGGAGTACGAACACGCCGCCGCCACCCCGTTCCGCACCGCCACCCGCGACGATCCCGCCGTGGTGGTCGACGCCCTGCTCGCCCGGATCGAGGTGCTGTCCGCCGCCCAGCGCTACGAGGAGGCGGCGGTGGCACGGGGCCGGCTGGTCGCGGTGCTGCGCGCGGCGGTCCGGATGCAGCGCCTGGCGGCGTTGACCGGCATCACCGAGCTGGCCGCCGCCCGGCCCGCCGCCCGGGGCGGCTGGGAGCTGGCGCTGGTCCGACACGGGCGGCTCGCCGGGGCCGGCGTGTCGCCACCCGGTGTCCACCCACGACCGACCATCGCGGCGATCCGGGCCACCGCCGAGACGGTGCTGCCCGGGCACGGTCCGGTGCCGGCGGCCACCGCCGAGGAGACCGAGCGGATCCTGTCCTGGTTGGAGCGGCCGGAGACGCGACTGGTCGAGAGCACCGCCGGATGGGCCTCGCCGGTGGCCGGCGCGGGGCGCTTCCGCGACCTTCTGGCGAAGGCCGAGAACGGCGGATCCCACCAACTCTCGACCGAACGCTCATGACCAAGTGTCCGATCGGACGACGCCGACTCCCTTAGGCTGTTGAAGAAGTGCAGCACTGCCCGATTCGCGGGTCTGCTCCCGGTCACCGGCCCCGGTGACCGCGGGCCGGGTGAGGAGGTGTCCCAGGTGGACGTCGACGCCGGACACGGCGCCGCCCTGGGCGGCGCCCTTCCGAACCAGGGCGAGCTACCGCTCACCCGCCGGCTGCGTTCACTGCTCACCTGGCCCACCGCCGACGGCGACCCGGTCACCGCGCTGGTCCGCGCCCATCGCGGCATCCACGCCAGCGCCGACGTCTCGGTGCTGCGCCGGGCGTACACGATCGCCGAGAACATGCACCGCGGCCAGTTCCGCAAGAGCGGCGAGCCCTACATCACCCATCCGTTCGCGGTGGCGCAGATCTGCGCCGACCTCGGCATGGACACCACCACGCTGGTCGCCGCGCTGCTGCACGACACGGTGGAGGACACCCGCTACACGCTCCAGGCGCTCCAGGAGGACTTCGGCCGCGAGGTGGCCCACCTGGTCGACGGCGTGACCAAGTTCGACAAGGCGTTCTACGGCAAGGCCGCCGAGGCGGAGACCGTCCGCAAGATGATCGTGGCGGCCGGCAAGGACGTCCGGGTGCTGGTCATCAAGCTGGCCGACCGGCTGCACAACATGCGGACGCTCGGCGTCCGCTCCGCCGCCTCGCGGGAGCGGATCGCCCGCAAGACCCTCGACGTGCTGGTCCCGCTCTGCGACCGGCTGGGCATCCAGACGCTCAAACGCGAGCTGGACGACGTGGTGCTGTTGCACCTGCGGCCCGAGGAGCACGCGCGGATCGCCCGGTTCGTGCACGACCGGCCCGGCTGGGACGCCTACCTCGCCGACGTGGTGGCCCGCACCCGGGCGGCGCTGCGCCGCAGCCGGGTGGACGCCGACGTCTCCCCCCGCCCGCGGCACCTCTACTCGATCTGGAAGGACACCGTCGCCGGCGGCCACGCCGCCCCGTACGACCTGCCCCGCATCGCCATCGTGGTGGACGGCCCGGCGACCGACTGCTATGCCGCGCTGGGCGCCGTGCACGGGCTCTGGCGACCGGTTCCGGGCCGCTTCAAGGACTTCATCGCCTCACCGAAGAACAACCTCTACCGGTCGCTGCACACCAGCGTCTGCGGCCCGCAGGACCGCACGGTCGAGGTGCTGATCCGCACCACCGAGATGCACCGCTCCGCGGAGTACGGCGTGGCCGCCCACTACCGTTTCCCGCGCGCCGCCGGCCGGGCCGCCGACCGGGCGGACGAGCTGGCCTGGCTGCGCCGGGTGCTCGACTGGGAGCAGGACACGGTCGACCCGACCCAGTTCATGGCGTCACTGCGCTGTGACCTGGCGGAGGCGCAGATCCAGGTGGTCGCCGACGGTCGCCAGCTGGTGCTGCCGGCCGGGGCCACCCCGGTCGACCTCGCGTACGAGCTGGGCACCGAACGCGGCGACCACTGCCTCGCCGCCCGGATCAACGGCCGGCTGGCCCCGCTCTCCTCCGAGCTGGAGGAGGGCGACGTGGTGGAGATCTTCACCGAGAGCGACGCGGAGAGCGGCTTCGAGGCCGACGTCGCGCCCCGCGGTCCGCGCCGGGAGTGGCTGGGCTTCGTCAAGTCCCCGCACGCCCAGATGCAGATCAACAGGTGGTTCGCCGAGCACACCGAGCCGGGCATCTCGATCGCCGACAAGGTCCGGCTCGGCCGCGCCTCGATCGGCCTGGCGCTGCGCAAGCACAACCGGGGCCTGGCCAGCGACCTGCCCCTGCTGCGGCTCTCCGAGGAACTGGGCTATCCCGACCTGGAGACGCTGCTGGTCGCGGTCTTCGACCGCTCGGTCGAGCCGGACGCGGTGGTCCAGCAGCTCATCGACCTGGTCGACCACCGGCAGTAAGGTGAAGGGCCTTCGCCCCCGCCGACCCGCCGGCCACTAGCCTGAACGCATGATCCCCCGCGCACGTGCCACCGGACGGGCCTTCGGCTACCGCCTCTTCTACCGGTTGCCGGTCCCGCTGCGGCGGCGGCTGGTCCGGCTGGCCGTGCCGAAGTACATCGTCGGCGCGGTCACGCTGGTCAGGGACGCGGAGGCCGCCGGCGCGGGACGGATCCTGCTGCTGCGCCAACCCCCCGGCCACAGTTGGAGCCTCCCCGCCGGCCTGCTGCAACGCGGTGAGCCCCCGGTGGTCGGCGCCGCCCGGGAGCTGCACGAGGAGTCCGGCGTCCGGCTCTCCCCCGACCGGCTCCGGCCCGCGGTGCCGAACGCGGTGGTGCACGCCAAGGGCTGGGTGGACGTGGTCTTCGAGGTGACGGTGCCGGCGTCGAGCACCACGCTGAAGGTGGACGGGGCCGAGGTGTTGGAGGCCGCCTGGCACCCGCTCGACGATCTGCCCCGGCTCAGCCGCGCCACCGCCAACCTGCTGGCCTACTACGGCATCGGCCCGCGCGCCGGCGAGGTCCCGCCGGCGACGCCACCGAGCGCGTGAACGCACCGGTCCCCGACTCGTCCGGTCCGGCACGCGGGGTCGAGGTGTGCGCGGTGGTGCTGGCGGCCGGCGCCGGCACCCGGTTGCGCCCGCTCACCGAGCGGGTGCCCAAGGCGCTCTGCCCGGTCGGCAACGTGCCGCTGCTCGACCGGGCCCTGGCCCGGCTCGCCGGCCTCGGCCTGACCGGCCCCGAACTGGTCGCGGTGAACGCCTGTTACCTGGGCGACCAGGTGACCGCGTGGGTCGGCGACCGGGCCCACCTCTCCGTCGAACCGGGCGAACCGCTTGGCACCGCCGGCGGCGTCGGCCGGCTGCGCGACTGGATCGCCGGGCGGGGCGTGCTGGTCGCCAACGCCGACGCGTACCTGGCCGACCCGGCGGCGCCACCCGGCCCCGACGTGGCCGCGCTGTGCGACGGCTGGGACGGGCGGAGCGTACGCCTGCTCGGTCGGCCGGCGGACGATCCGGCCGCCCCCGGCACCTTCGCCGGCCACCGCTTCGCCGGTCTGTCGCTGCTGCCCTGGCGGCTGGTCCGGGACCTGCCGGCCACGTTCGACGAGCTGGTCCGGGCGGTGTGGCGGCCGGCCGAGGCGGCCGGGGCGCTGACCGTGGTCCGCTACCGGGGGACGTTCTACGACACCGGCACACCGGCCGACTACCTGGCCGCCAACCTGCACGCCGCCGGTCCGGCCGGGCTGGTCGACCCGTCCGCGACGGTGGACGGGCCGGTCACCCGCTCGGTGGTCGGCGCCGGCGCGCGGGTCCACGGCGCGGTCGACCGGTCGGTGATCTGGCCGGGCGCGACGGTCGCCGCCGGGGAACGCCTCGACGGCGTGATCCGGGCCGGCGCCGACCTGACCGTCCCGGCCGCGCGGTGACCAGCGTGGGCTCTAGCATGGGGCTCGTCGCCGACGAACGGAGAAACGTCCCGTGATCACCGCGATCGTGCTGATCGACTGCGCCACCGACTCCATCCCCGAGGTGGCCGAGAACCTGGCCGCCCTGCCCGGCGTCAGCGAGGTCTACTCGGTGGCCGGGCACGTCGACCTGATCGCCATGGTCCGGGTCCGCGAGTTCGAGCAGATCGCCCAGGTCATCGCCGGGAGCATCTCCAAGGTGCCCGGTGTGCTCAACACCGAGTCGCACATCGCGTTCCGGGCCTACTCGCAGCACGACCTGGAGGAGGCGTTCGCGATCGGGCTGGCCAGCGCCGACTGACACGCCGGTGGCCGGCCCACCCCGGCGAGGGGCGGACCGGCCACCGTCGGTCGTGCGGTCGGGTCAGCTCTGCGCGGGCGCCGGGGTCTCCGTGGTGCCCGGAGCGGGCTCCTCGGTTCCGGTGCCGCCCGGCGCGGACGACTCGGTGCCGCCCGGTGCCGGCGACGTGGTGCCGCCCGGGCTGGCCGTACCGCTGGCACTGGTCTGCGGCACCGGGACGCCCAGCGTCTGGGCCAGCGCCACCAACGCGTCGTAGTGCGCCTGCAGGACCGGCAGCGCGTCCTGGGCGAGCTGCACCACCGACTGCTCGGAGCCCTGCGAGATCTCCGTCTGGGTGGCCTGGATGGCCTGGACGTGGCCGGCGAGCTGGGCGGTCACCCACGCCTTGTCGAACTGGGCGCCGTTGAGCCCGTTCAGCTTGTCGAGGACCTTCTGCTGGTCGGCGGTCGGGTCGGCCGGCAACTGCACGTTGAGCTGCTGCGCGGTCGACTTGACCGTCTGGTCCAGTTGGGTGTGGTCCGTGACGAACATCTTGCCCAGGTCCTTGACCTGCTGGTTCTGGCCCTTCTGCTGGGCCAGGTTACCGGCGGTGATCTCGAACAGGTTGACCTGGTGCACCGCCTGCAGATACTGGGTGTCCTGCGTCGACGGCTGCGCCGCGGCCTGAGCCGCGGTGGCGGGCGCCAGCCCCACGACCACCAGCGCAGCCAGCAGACCCAGGCGTTTGATTCCCCACATGCGTTCCTCCCCCATGAGACGTCGGACCGCACGGATACCCGGCTGACCGGGGTTATTCCTGCGATTCCACCCGTCCGGGGCGCACCGATCCGCCGATCGGGCGGAGAAACGGACGTGGCGCCCGCCGGAGGAATCCGGCGGGCGCCACGGTCAGTCGTACCCGGAAGGGTCAGCGTCGGCTCTCGCCGCTGCCGACCTCCTTCCGCTCTCCTCGGGGCTCGACCGGCGGGTGGCCCGGGGAGACCGGCGCCTCGGCCGGCTTCTCGATCGGGTAGAAGAAGCCCCGGATGGCGGGCCCGAGGGCACCGAGCCGGTTCATCTTCTTCGGCACCACCCAGCCGACGTAGTCCAGCGCCGGCACGTGGCCGTCGTGCCCGTCCGCCGACGTGAGCGGCTGGTGGACCTCGACGAACCGACCGTCGGGCAGCCGCTTGATGATGCCGGTCTCCACGCCGTGGGCCAGCACCTCCCGGTCGTGCTGCTGGAGACCCAGGCAGATCCGGTAGGTGACGTAGTAGGCCAGCGGCGGGATGACCAGCAGACCGACCCGGCCGGCCCACGTCATCGCGTTCAAACTGATGTGGAACTTGTCGGCGATCACGTCGTTGCCGCCGGAGAGCGTCAGCACGACGTAGAAGGCGACCGCCATCGCGCCCACCGCGGTCCGGGCCGGCACGTCCCGGGGCCGCTGGAGCAGGTTGTGGTGCTTGTAGTCCTTGAGGCGGCGGGCCTCCAGGAACGGGTACATCGTCGACAGGCCCACCAGGATGCCGGGGAGCACGACCGTCGGCCAGAACAGCGGCGGGATGACGTACCCGTTGCCGATCGGGATGTGGATCTCCCAGCCCGGCATGAGTCGGGTCGAGCCGTCGAGGAACATGACGTACCAGTCGGGCTGGCTGGCCGCCGAGACCACCCACGCCTCGTACGGGCCGAAATACCAGATCGGGTTGATCTGGAAGAGGCCACCCATCAGCGCGATCACGCCGAAGACGACCATGAAGAAGCCGCCCTGCTTGAGCGCGTAGCGCGGGAACATCCGCTCGCCGACCACGTTCTCGTTGGTCCGGCCGGGGCCGGGCCACTGGGTGTGCTTCTGCTTGAACACCAGGCCCAGGTGCACGCTGATCAGCGCCACCAGCAGGCCCGGGATGAGCAGCACGTGGGCGATGAAGAAGCGGCTGATGATGATCATGCCGGGGAACTCGCCGCCGAAGATCGACGAGCTGACCCAGGAACCGACCACCGGGATCGACAGGATGATGCCGGAGGCGATCCGCAGGCCGGTGCCGGAGAGGCCGTCGTCGGGCAGCGAGTAGCCGGTGAAGCCGGCCAGGAAGCCGACCCAGAACAGCAGCGAGCCGATGATCCAGTTGGTCTCACGCGGCTTGCGGAACGCGCCGGTGAAGAAGACCCGGAGCATGTGCACCACGATCGCGGCCATGAACAGCAGGGCCGCCCAGTGGTGCATCTGCCGCATGATCAGACCGCCCCGGACGTCGAACGAGATGTCCAGGCTGGAGGCGTACGCGGCCGACATCGGGGTGCCCCGCAGCGGCGCGTAGCTGCCGTCGTAGGTCACCTCGGTCATCGCCGGCTCGTAGAAGAAGGTCAGGAACACACCGGTCAGCAACAGCACCACGAACGAGAACAACGCGATCTCGCCGAGCAGGAAGGACCAGTGGTCGGGGAAGACCTTGTTCAGCAGCTTGCGCAGCGGCGTGGCGACCTGGAAACGGTCGTCCACCGCCCCGGCGGTCTTGGCCGGCAGCGCGGCCGCATCGAACTTTCGGCGCTTCATGGCCGCTCCCAGAAGTCGGGACCGATGGTCTCGGTGTAGTCGGACCTCGCCACGAAGAAGCCTTCCTCGTCCACCTCGATCGGCAGCTGCGGCAGCGGCCGGTTCGCCGGGCCGAAGATCGGCTTGGCGTTGTCGGTGATGAGGAACTGGGACTGGTGGCAGGGGCAGAGCAGCCGGTTGGTCTGCTGCTCGTAGAGGCTGGCCGGGCAACCGGCGTGCGTGCAGATCTTGGAGAACGCGACGTAGTTGCCCCACATGTAGTCGCCGCGGCCCTTGCGCTCGTTGGCCGCGCGCGACTTCTGCGCGTCGTCCTCGCGCAGGTGGATCAGCAGGGTCGGGGAGTCGGCGTGCCGGTTGCTGACGCCGCCCTCGATGCCCGGGAACACGGTGAGCTGGCCGCCGACGCTGACGTCCGCCGGGCGGATGGGCCGGCCGTCCTCGCGGATCAGCCGGATCTTCTCACCACCCTCGGCCGGCGCGAAGCCGGTGGTGAACATCTGGTTGTTCTTGTGCGGCTGCTCGATCAGACCACCGATCAGCGGCGCCGCGGCGACCGCGCCGACCGGCGCCAGGCCGGCCAGCAGCGAGATGCCGAGCAGCGGACGCCGCTTCACACCCAGCTCGTCGGCCAGGTAGAGCATGGTCTCGCCGGTGATCTTGCGATCCTCCGGGTTGCCGCCCTGGTCGTGCCGGTCCTGGATCGAGACCTCCTTGGGCAGCAGCTTCTTGCCCCAGGTCAGGATGCCGAAGCCGATGCCGAGCAGGGCCACGCCCAGGGTCAGGCCGAGCAGCGGCGTGTAGAGCTTGTCGCCGCCGCGACCGGCCTCCCACTGCCACGGCCACCAGATGTAGATCACCAGGAAGGCGGTGGCGGCGACGCCGGTCAGCAGGAACATCAGCGCGACCGTGCGGGTCAGCCGGCGCTCCGCCTTGCTGCCCGGGACGACCTGCTCCTCGTAGTGGACGATCTCGATGTCGTCCCGCCGGGCGCCCTCCTGGACGATGTCGAACCGGGAGAGCCGGGGGTCGTACACGTCGACCGGCTCCGGACCCTGCGGGGCCTGGTGCTCGGTGTGGGTGCTCATGCCGTCACCTCGCTACGCGTGGCGCCGGTGGCCGGCACCAGGGCAATGATACAGATGTTCGCCTCGGTCACGACTTGCCCGCGATCCACAGGCTCGCGAAGACCAGCGCGACGATGCCGACCAGGAAGATCGCCAGACCCTCGGTCGACGGGCCGTACCGGCCCAGGTTGAAACCACCCTGGTCCTGGTCGCTCTTCAGCGTCTCCTGGATGTAGGCGATGATGTCCGCCTTCTCCTGCGGAGTGATCTGGTTGTCGCCGAACACCGGCATGTTCTGCGGGCCGCTCAGCATGGCGGCGTAGATCTGCCGGTCGCTGGCCGGCTTGAGGCTCGGGGCGTACTTGCCGGAGGAGAGCGCCCCACCGCCGCCGCCGAACGCGTGGCACTGCGAGCAGTTGATCCGGAACAGCTCGCCACCGGTGGCCATGTTGGCGCCGTCGCGCAGGTTGCCCGACGGCACCTGCGGGCCGCCGCCGAGCTCCTGGATGTACTGCCCGAGCTGGCGCACCTGCTCGTCGGTGAACTGCGGAGGCTTGCGCATGGCCTGCGCCTCCTGCCGGGCCATCGGCATGCGGCCGCTGCCGACCTGGAACTCGACCGAGGCCGACCCGACGCCGATCAGGCTCGGGCCCCGACCCTCGACGCCCTGGGCGTTGCGACCGTGACAGGTCACGCAGCTCACATCGAACAGCGCCTTGCCCTCGTTACCGGCGGCGGTCAGCGGCGGGTTGTCCTGCGCCTGCACCCCCGGGGCGAAGACGGTGTAGGCGCCGCCGGCCAGCATCAGCGCGGCGGCCAGCCGGACCGCGGCACCCAGCCGGCGGCGGCCCCTGCTGCGCGCCACGGGCCGCCCGCGCAGCCGCGCGAGCAGACCGCGTCGGCGGTCGTTGTCAGAAGTCATGACCTGTGTCCTTAACCGGTTGGACCTTGTCTCAGGGGACGGAGCAGCGGCGCGGTTCGGAACGCGCCAAGATCACTGAAGCCAGTAGATCATGGCGTACAGCCCGATCCACACGACGTCGACGAAGTGCCAGTAGTAGGACACCACGATCGCCGAGGTCGCCTGGGCCGGCGTGAACCGACCCATGGTGGTGCGGACCATGAAGATGATGAAGGCGATCAGCCCGCCGGTCACGTGCAGACCGTGGAAGCCGGTGGTCAGGTAGAACATCGACCCGAAACCGTCTTCGTTGATCTTGACGCCCTCGTGCACCAGGGTCCGGTACTCGTTCGCCTGACCGAGCACGAAGATCAGACCCATCACGAAGGTGATCGTGAACCACCGACGCAGGGCGTGGACGTCACCCTTCTCGGCCGCGAAGACACCGAGCTGGCAGGTCACCGAGGAGAGCACGAGGATCACCGTGAAGGTGGTCGCGTACGGGATGTTGAGGACCTCGGTGTGCTTCTCCCACTGCTCCGGCGCCGCCGCGCGGATCGAGAAGTACATCGCGAACAGCGCCGCGAAGAACATGAGTTCGCTGGAGAGCCACACGATCGTCCCGACGCTGACCATGTTCGGCCGCGTCAGGGAGTGGATCCGGCTCTTGTCAATGGCTGGGGCCGCAGTCACGCGGTCATTATTGCCCTTGACCGGGACCGACGATCAGCGGGGTGGCAAACCGGTGCCCGCAGTGGCCCGATCGTGGTCGTCCGCTTCGCCTGACCTACCCTGAAAAGCGTGCTGCACGTCGATCAGATCCTCGCCGTCACCTCGGCCGCCGCCCCGGCGACCCTGGCGGCGGGAGGCGAGGCCGCCCCACCGCCGTTCACCGTGGCCCGGGTGCTCACCGAGACCCGGCTGGAGAGCTGGCTCACGCTGGGCCTGGTGCTCGCCGCCGGGCTCTACCTCTACGGGGTGCACCGGTTGCGGCTGCGCGGCGACCGGTGGCCGGTGCTGCGTACCGTCGCGTTCCTCGGCCCCGGGCTCGGCGGCATCGCCGCGGTCACGGTCAGCGGGCTCGGCGCGTACGACACCGCGCTGCTCTCGGTGCACATGGTGCAGCACATGGTGCTGTCGATGATCGCGCCGATCTTCCTGGCGCTGGGCGCCCCGGTGACGCTGGCGCTGCGCACGCTGCCGGTGCGGCCCCGCAAGCGGCTGCTCGCGGTCGTGCACAGCCGGGTGGCCCGGGTCTACACCTTCCCGCTGGTGGCGTTCGCCATCTTCGTGGCGAACCCGTTCGTGCTCTACTTCACCAACCTCTACGAGTTCACGCTGCGCCACGAGTGGGCGCACGAGCTGGTGCACGCGCACTTCATCATGACCGGCTGCGTCTTCTTCTGGCCGCTGCTCGGCCTGGACCCACTGCCCGGGCGCTGGCCGTACCCGGCCCGTGCGCTGCTCATGCTGCTCTCGGTGCCGTTCCACACCGTGCTCGGGCTCACCATCATGCAGAGCACCACGCTGCTCGGCGGCGACTGGTACCCGTCGCTGAACCTGGCCTGGTCCGATCCGCGCAACGACCAGGTGGTCGCCGGCGGCGTCCTCTGGGCCGGCGGCGAGTTCGTCAGCGTCACCATGCTGGCCGTGCTGGTGGTGCAGTGGATCAAACAGTCGGAGCGTGAGGCCCGCCGGCTGGACCGCGAGCTGGACCGCCAGGAGGCCCGCCAGCGCGCGGCCGAGGCGAACGCCGGGGCCGGGACCGGGCCCACCGGCGGAATGTGACGACCGCTACGATCAGCGGGCAGCTACGAGGTGGGAGCCACGTCACGATGAGCGATCGTCTTTGCACCGTCCTGCTCTACAGCGACGACCCGAAGGTCCGGGACCGGATGCGGCTCGCCGTCGGCACCCGGCCGGCGCCCGGCATCGAGATCGAGTTCGTCGAGGCGTCCGACTACGCCGGCTGCGTCCGGCTGGTCGACGACTACGAGATCGACCTGCTCCTGCTCGACGGCGAGGCGAGCCCGGGCGGCGGCATCGGCATCGCCCGGCAGATCAAGGACGACCGGGACGACGCGCCGCCGACCTGCGTGGTGCTGGCCCGCGCCGCGGACCGCTGGCTCGCCGCGTACGCCGAGGTCGACGCCACGCTGACCCACCCGCTGGACCCGGTGCTCGCCGGCAGCACCGTGGCGGAGCTGCTGCGCCGCACCCACGCCGCCGCCTGATCCACCCTGCGGCGCCACGGCGACGCGGCCGTGGCGCGCCCCCAACCGCTTCACTTCACGCCGCTCGGGAGGCCCGCCATGGGCGAACGGACCTGGCCGCTTCTGCTCAACGCGCTGCTGCGCGGCGAGGAGCTCTCCGCCGCCGACACCGCCTGGGCGATGGGCGAGATCATGGCCGGCTCGGCCACGCCGGCGCAGATCGCCGGCTTCGCCGTGGCGCTGCGCACCAAGGGTGAGACCCCGGCCGAGCTGGGCGGCCTGGTCGAGACGATGCTGACCCGCGCCGTGCCGGTCGAGCTGCCCGAGGAGGTGCGCGCCACCGCGCTCGACGTGGTGGGCACCGGCGGCGACCTCGCGCACACGGTCAACATCTCCACCATGGCGGCGCTTGTGGTCGCCGGCGCGGGTGTCCGGGTGGTCAAGCACGGCAACCGGGCCGCCTCCTCCTCCTGCGGCACCGCGGACGTGCTGGAGCAGCTCGGCGTGCCGCTCGACCTGGCTCCGGAGCAGGTGGCCCGCTGCGTCACCGAGGCCGGGATCGGCTTCTGCTTCGCCGCCCGCTTCCACCCCGGCATGCGGCACACCGGCCCGGTCCGGCGCGAGATCGGCGTGCCCACGGCGTTCAACTTCCTCGGCCCGCTGACCAACCCGGCCCGGCCCCGCGCGGGTGCGGTGGGCTGCTTCGACCGGCGGATGGCGCCGGTGATGGCCGCCGTCTTCGCGGCCCGCGGCGACTCGGCGATCGTGCTGCGCGGCGAGGACGGGCTGGACGAGTTCAGCACCGCCGCGCCGACCCGGGTCTGGGTGGCGCAGCAGGGCACCGTCAGGGAGTCGGTGCTGGACGCGGCGGAGCTCGGGGTGCCCCGGGCCACCCTCGCCGACCTGCGGGGCGGAGACGCCGTCCACAACGCCGAGGTGGTCCGCCGGCTACTGGCCGGCGAGACCGGCCCGGTGCGCGACAGCGTGCTGGTGAACGCCGCCGTCGCCCTGGCCACCCAGGGCCCGCTCGACGGCGACCTGCACGAGGCGCTGCGGGTCAACCTGGAGCGGGCCGCCGAGGCGGTCGACTCGGGCGCCGCCGCAGCGGTGCTGGACCGCTGGCTGGAGGTCGCGCGCTCCGCCTGAACGGTGGCTGTCGGACTCCCATGCCAAACTACAGGGGAGTAATTTTCCGTTTTCGGTTGATAGCTCTGTCGGTCGGTGGCGTCCGCCCCGGCCGGCACCGGAGCGAGAGGAGACGCCCGTGTCGGACCGCGAGCTCTACTGCGACCTCTGTGAGGGCGTCGTGCTGTTCGAGACGCCGCACTGCGGCGACGGGCACGGCGCCGACTGCCCGGAGCTGGCCTGCACCGGCTGCGGCGCGGCGGTGCTGATCGCCGCCGGCACGCTCCGCCCCGCGACGCGGTCCCGCCGGCGCGTGCCGCGCCCCGCCCACCGCCACGCCGCCTGACCTCACCCCCGCGCCGCCCCGCAGCCGGCCCGCAGTTGGTGATCATGAGGTTGGCGGCGACAGTTCGGACAGTCGACGCCGCCATCTTGATGATCGACGAGTTGGGGGGCCGGAGCGTGGGAAGCAGCAGGCCCGCACCCCCGGAGGGGGCGCGGGCCTGCGGCGGAGCTGGTGCGGGTCAGTGCTCGGCGGTGCGGCGGGTGCCCGAGTAGTACTCGAAGAGCAGCCCGCAGGCGGCGAAGACCACCGCCACCAGGCCCAGGCCCAGCAGCCAGAACTGCCAGAACACGAGCCCCAGGCCGGCGATCGCGGCGGCCAGCGCCAGGCCGAACGGCCAGTAGCTGCCCGGGCTGAAGAAGCCGATCTCACCGGCGCCGTCGGCGATCTCGCCGTCCGCCCGGTCCTCCGGGCGCAGGTCGATCCGCCGGGAGACGAACCAGAAGAAGCCACCGCACATCGCGCAGAGCAGGAAGGAGAGCAGCAGCGCCACGGTGCCGACCCACTCGACGTGACCGCCGCTGTCGCCGTACGTCCAGGCGCCGTAGAGCACGGTCGCGCCGAGAAGGAACGTGGCGATGGTGAGGAAGATCTTCCACTCGGTCTTCATGCCGAACCCCTCAGCTTCCCGCGCCGGCCGACGCGTCGGACGGGTTGAAGTTCGCGGTGTTGCGCCGCGTGTCGAACGGCTTGGTCTCGGTGGCGTACTCGGGCTCACCGATCGCCTTGAGCGCGTCCTGGGTCGAGTTGCCGGACTTCTTGGCGGCCAGGAACTGGTCGAACTTCTCCGGCGAGACGACCCGCAGCTCGAAGTTCATGAACGCGTGGTAGCTGCCGCACAGCTCGGCGCAGCGGCCGACGAACGCGCCCTCCTGGTCGATGCTGGAGACCTCGAACGTGTTGCGGACGTTGCCCGGCATGACGTCACGCTTGAACAGCAGCTCCGGCACCCAGAACGAGTGGATGACGTCGCGGCTCTGCTCCTCGAACCGGATGGACCGGCCGCTCGGCAGCACCAGCACCGGGATGACCTCGCTGGTGCCCAGCGTCGAGGCGACCGTGTTCGCGTCCCGGCCCTGGCCGTCGCGGTAGTTGAACTGCCAGTTCCACTTGAACGCGACGACCTCGACGGTGACGTCGGGGTTCTTCGTCTCCTTGTTCACGTCGGTCTGCACGACCGCGGTGTAGTAGAAGAGCACGGAGACCACGAGGATCGGCGCGATGGTGTAGAGGAACTCCATCGGCAGGTTGTAGCGGGTCTGCACCGGCAGCTCGCTGCCGCGCTTGCGGTAGCGGACCACGCACCAGAAGATCAGGCCCCAGACGAACACGCCGACCGCCAGCGCCGCGATGCAGG
The DNA here is from genome assembly GCF_027925725.1 of Micromonospora sp. AKA38. Classification (NCBI taxonomy): domain Bacteria; kingdom Bacillati; phylum Actinomycetota; class Actinomycetes; order Micromonosporales; family Micromonosporaceae; genus Micromonospora; species Micromonospora sp. AKA38. Next base: position 308,861 of record NZ_BNEI01000003.1, read on the forward strand.
ACGCGATCCACAGGTCGTACATCCGGTGCGACTCGGGCGTGATGCCACCCTGCGGCCAGCCGAAGCCGCCGAACGTCTTGCCGACGTCACAGCCGGTGAGCGCGACCAGCAGCGCCGCTCCACCGAGACCGAGCCCGGCGAGTCGACCAGCACCACGCCGCCGGCGCCCACCGGCCCCCGGGGAGGCGCTGTGCCGTACGGCCGACGGCCGTACCTCCGAACTCCTTGCGACCACCTGGTCCTGCCTCCCTAGCGCGCCGCGGCGGTTGTTTTCCTGACACCGACGGCAAAGGCGTCACCGACGGTCGCAGATTACTCGACCATGGCGGGCCAGGCGGTCTTGGGGTCACTGTCCGCCCCCTTCGGGGAGATCGTGGGCGGACCCGGGCGATAGCGTTGAGGACCATGAGCGCCTCCCCCGTCTACCTGGACGCCGCCTCCGCCGTCCCGCTCCATCCGGTCGCGCGGCAGGCGCTGCTGGCCGCCCTGGACGACGGCTGGGCCGACCCGGCCCGGCTCTACGCGCCGGCCCGCCGGGCCCGCCAACTCCTCGACGCCGCCCGGGAGGCCGCCGCGCAGACACTCGGCGTCCGCGCCGACGAACTCTCCTTCACCCCCAGCGGTACGGCCGCCGCGCACGCCGCCGTGCTGGGCGGACTGACCGGGCGACGCCGGGCCGGTACGACGCTGGCGCACTCGGCGATCGAACACTCGGCGGTGCTGCACGCGGCCCAACGGCACACCGCCGGCGGGGGCGACGCGGTCTCCGTACCCGTGGACCGGCTCGGCCGGCTGGACCTGGACGCCTGGGCGACGGCGGTGACCGCCCCCGGTGTGGCGCTGGCCGCGCTGATCGGGGCCAGTCACGAGGTCGGCACCGTGCAGCCGGTGCCGGCCGCGGCCGAGGTGTGCGCCGAGGCGGGCGTCCCGCTGTACGTGGACGCGGCCCAACTGGTCGGCCGGGCGCCGCTGCCGGCGGGCTGGTCCGTGCTGACCGCCAGCGCGCACAAGTGGGGCGGCCCACCCGGCGTCGGCCTGCTGGTGGTGCGCAAGGGCACCCGGTGGGAGTCGCCGTACCCGGCCGACGAGCGGGAGTCGGGGCGTACCCCGGGGGTGGTGAACCTGCCGGCGGTGGTGGCCGCGGCGGCGAGCCTGCGCGCGGCGGTGGCCGACGCGGCGGCCGAGGCGGCCCGACTGGCGCCGCTGGTGGACCGGGTCCGGGCCCGGGTGGCGGCGGAGGTGCCGGACGTGGAGGTGGTCGGCGACCCGGTGGACCGACTCCCCCACCTGGTGACGTTCTCCTGCCTGTACGTGGACGGCGAGGCGCTGCTGCACGCGCTGGACCGGCGCGGCTTCGCGGTCTCCTCCGGCTCGTCCTGCACCGCGTCGACGCTGCGCCCGTCGCACGTGCTGGAGGCGATGGGGGTGCTGTCGCACGGCAACGTGCGGGTGTCGCTGCACCGGGAGACCACCGAGGCGGACGTGGAGCGGTTCCTGGCCGAACTGCCCGGCATCGTCGCCGACCTGCGCGCCGAGGCGGGGGTGACCGGCCTGTGAACTCCGCGGACGAGCCCGGTCCGGCGAGCCCCGCAGCCGCGGACGAAGGCGAGCCGGTGAGCGCGGGGAGCGAGCCGGACGAGGTGCTCGACTGTCGGGGCCAGCGCTGCCCCCTGCCGGTGATCAACCTGGCCCGCCGGCTGCCCGACCTGCCGGCGGGGGCGGTGGTCCGGGTGCTGGCCGACGACCCGGCGGCGGCCGTGGACATCCCGGCCTTCTGCCGCATGCGCGGCCACGAGTTCGTCGCCGCCCACCCCGACGCCGGCCCCGCCTACGACGTGCGGGCGCAAGGAGGGGCCCCCGCTTAACGCCTGCGGTAGAGGAGTGCGCCCCGGTTAACCGGGATGGTCAGGTGAGGTAGGCGAGGATGCCGGGGAGGGGGTCGGTCGCCACGGCGGTGTCGACCACCAGGCGGGGGCCGATCAGCGGCTCGTACTCGGCGCGGCGTACCAGCGTCTGCTCCCAGGTCGCGGGCGCCTGCCCGCCGGCTGGCCGGGCCTCGACGCGACGCCGGTGCTCCGCCTCGTCACCGCAGTGCACCTCGATCACCCGCAGCGGGACGCCGGCCCGTTCGGCCAGGTCGTGCCAGAGGCCGCGGGCGGACGCGACCGGGTTCACCGCGTCGATCACCACGCTCAGCCCGAGGCCGAGCTGCACCTCGGCGAGCCCGGCGACCGCGCCGTACGCGGCCATCCCGGGCACGTCGCCGACCAGTCCGTAGTGGCCCAGGGCCCGCTCGACCGGGTCGACCGGCAGGACCGGGACGCGCAGCGCGGCGCCGACCCGCACGGCGAGCGTGCTCTTGCCCACGCCGGGCAGCCCGGCGAAGGCGACAAGCAGCGGCCCTCCGCCCGAGCCGGGGCGGGCCGCCGCCGGGCCCACCCCGCCGGTCGGGCCGGCCGGGACGCTCACAGCAGGTGCGGCCGGACGTCCTCGGCGGCCGCGTCCCCGTACGACTCGGCGAGCCGCTTCACGAACAGGTCCCGCCGGACCTCGTACTCCTGGCCGCCGAAGTTCTCCAGCACCAGGGTGGCCAGCAGGCAGCCGACCTGGGCGGCGCGCTCCAGCCCGACGCCCCAGTCGAGCGCGGCGAAGAAGCCGGCCCGGAAGCCGTCGCCGACGCCTGTCGGGTCGACCGCCTGGATCTCCCGCGCGATCGGCACCCGGATGGTGCCGATCTCCCGGCCGGCGATCTCCACCCCGTGCTTGCCCAACGTGGTGACCCGCACCTTGACCCGGTCCAGCAGCTGCTCGTCGGTCAGGCCGGCCTTGCTCTGCAGCAGCGACTTCTCGTACTCGTTGGTCATCAGGTACTCGGCGCCCTCGACCAGGCCGAGCACGTCCGCGCCGTCCATGCGGGCGAGCTGCTGGGACGGGTCGGCGACGAAGGCGTAGCCGCGCTCCCGGCACTCGGCGGAGTGCCGGATCATGGCGGCCGGGTCGTTGGCGCTGACCAGCACCAGGTCGAGGCCGCCGAGGCGCTGCGCCACCGGGGCCAGCTCGATGTTGCGGGCCTCGCTCATCGCGCCGGCGTAGAAGGACGCGATCTGGCACATGTCGGTGTCGGTGGTGCAGACGAAGCGGGCGGTGTGCGCCACGTCGCTGACGTGCACCGAGTCGCAGTCGACGCCGTGCCGCTCCAGCCAGGACCGGTAGTCGGCGAAGTCCGCCCCGACGGCGCCGAGCAGCACCGGACGCAGCCCGAGCTGGGCCATGCCGAACGCGATGTTGGCCGCGGTGCCGCCGCGCCGGAGCACCAGCTCGTCGACGAGGAAGGAGAGCGAGACCTTGTCGAGCTGGTCCGCGATGAGCTGGTCGGCGAAGCGGCCGGGAAAGCTCATCAGGTGGTCGGTCGCGATCGAGCCGGTCACGGCGATCTTCATGTCAACCCTCGTGGTCGGGAGCACGGCGCGGTCAGACTACCGGGCGTCCCGGCACTCCGGCCGATGTCGGTCGTGAACCGGCCGTTCACCGCACGTTCGCGTAGTAACGAAAACGGCGGAACCACCCCGGAAGGGATGGTTCCGCCGTTCGGCAGGCGTTTCGGCCCGGCGACTCAGCTGAACGAGTCGCCGCAGGCGCAGGAGCTGCCGGCGTTCGGGTTGTCGATGGTGAAGCCCTGGGCGTCGATCCGGTCGGCGAAGTCGATCGTGGCGCCGGTCAGGTAGGGGGCGCTCATCCGGTCGACGACGACCTCGACACCACCGAAGTCGGTGACGACGTCACCGTCGAGCGACCGCTCGTCGAAGAAGAGCTGGTACCGCAGGCCGGAGCAGCCACCCGGCTGCACGGCGACGCGGAGCCGCAGGTCGTCGCGGCCTTCCTGCTCGATCAGGGCCTTGACCTTCTGCGCCGCGACGTCGGTGAGGACGACGGTGCTGGGGGCCTCCTTGGCCTCGGTCGACTCGGTCTGCGCTGGCGTGGTCACGTGGAAGTCTCCCTGCGCGGTATGAGGTCCGGACGTACTGGCCAACGCCGCACGTCCGCCAGTATTCCCGGTGGTCCGCCTCCGATCGTACGCCGCTGTCGGCGTGATCACCCGGCGGCGTGACCAGCGGAACGCCTCAGCGGCTCCACTGGCCGGCCAGCCGGGCGCCGAGCGCGCGCAGCCCCTCGGCCGGCCGCTCCATCGCCGCCGCCACTCCCCCACGATCCTCACCGCCGAAGTGCTCGACCAGGCTGTGCGCCTCGGTCACGCCGGCCGCGGCGGCCTCCCGCCGCCCGGTGCTCACCCGTCCCGCCAGCACCACGCACGGCACACCGCGGTCGCGGGCCGCCCCGGCCACGCCGGCGACCACCTTGCCGCGCAGCGACTGGTGGTCGAAGGAACCCTCGCCGGTGATCACCAGGTCGGCGGCGTCCAGCGCGGCGTCCAGCCCGACCGCGCGGGTGACCAGGCCGATGCCCGACTCGCGCCGGCCGCCGAGGGCCAGCACCGCCGCGCCGAGGCCGCCGGCCGCGCCGCCGCCGGGCAGCGCGCCGAGGTCGGGTGGGCACCCGGGCAGCGTCTCGACCAGCACGGCCGCCCAGCGCTCCAGCGCGGCGTCCAGCAGCAGCACGTCCGCCCGGTCGGCGCCCTTCTGCGGCCCGAAGACGCTGCTCGCGCCGTGCAGCCCGAGCAGCGGGTTGTCCACGTCGGTGGCGGCGACCAGCGTCGCGCCCCGCAACCGGGGTACGCCGTCGAGCGCGGCGACCCCGGCCAGCGCCGCCCCGCCGTACGGCAGCGCCCGGCCGTCCGCGTCGAGCGGGGTGACGCCGAGCGGGACGAGCATCCCGGCGCCGCCGTCGTTGGTGGCCGAGCCGCCCAGCCCCAGCACCACGGTCCGCGCGCCCGCCTCGACCGCGGCGGCGACCAGCAGTCCCAGCCCGTACGACGTGGTGGCCTTCGGGTCCCGTTCGGCGGCGGACAGCAGGTGCAGGCCGCACGCCTGCGCGCTCTCCAGGTACGCCACGCCGTCGTCGGTGAGCAGGATCTCACCGGCCGCGGGACGGCCGAGCGGGTCGACCGTGGGCACCGCCAACCGCCGCCCGGGCAGCGCCCCGGCGAGCACCTCGACGAACCCGGGCCCACCGTCGGCGAGGGGCCGGAGCAGCAGGTCGTCGTCGGGGGCGACGGTCCGCCAGCCCTCGGCCACCGCGGCGGCCACCTCCGGGGCCGACAGGGTGCCGGCGAACTTGTCCGGGCAGAGCAGCATCCGCATGCCGAGCAGTGTGGCAGGCCACATCCGTGGCGGCTGCGCGGTGGCCGGGCTGTGGGACCATGGGGACGTGACTTCGACCTGGGTTGAGCCCTCCAACACGGCCACTGCGCTGCTGCTCCTCGGCCGCGGCAGCGATCCTGCCACCGAGCGTGGCGTGGAGTGTCCGGGTGACCTCCCCGCGCCGAGCGATCCCGACCTGGTGGCCCGCGCGACCGCCGCGAAGGCCGCGCTCGGCACCAGAGTCTTCGTGCTGGGCCACCACTACCAGCGCGACGAGGTGATCCAGTTCGCCGACGTGACCGGCGACTCGTTCAAGCTGGCCCGGGAGGCGGCGGCCCGCCCGGACGCGGAGTACGTCGTCTTCTGCGGCGTGCACTTCATGGCCGAGAGCGCGGACATCCTGACCTCGGACGCGCAGAAGGTGATCCTGCCCGACCTCGCCGCCGGTTGCTCGATGGCCGACATGGCCGTGTTGTCGCAGGTCGAGACCGCCTGGGAGACGCTGACCGACCTGGGTGTGGCGGCGGACACCGTCCCGGTGACGTACATGAACTCCTCGGCCGACATCAAGGGTTTCGTCGGCCGGCACGGCGGCGTGGTCTGCACCTCGTCGAACGCCAAGCGGGCGCTGGACTGGGCGTTCGAGCAGGGCCGCAAGGTGCTGTTCCTGCCCGACCAGCACCTGGGCCGCAACACGGCGGTGCTGGAGATGGGCTTCTCGCTCGACGACTGCGTGCTCTACGACCCGCACAAGCCGGGCGGTGGGCTCACCGCGGAGCAGGTACGCGACGCGAAGATGATCCTGTGGCGCGGGCACTGCTCGGTGCACGGCCGGTTCACCCTCGACAGCGTGCACGACGTGCGGGCGCGGGTGCCCGGCGTGAACGTGCTGGTGCACCCGGAGTGCCGCCACGAGGTGGTCACCGCCGCCGACCTGGTGGGCTCCACCGAGTTCATCATCAAGGCCATCGAGGCGGCCCCGGCCGGCTCGGCGTGGGCGGTGGGCACCGAGCTGAACCTGGTCCGGCGGCTCGCGCTGGCCCACCCGGACAAGCAGATCATGTTCCTCGACCGGGCGGTCTGCTACTGCTCGACGATGAACCGGATCGACCTGCCGCACCTGGTGTGGGCGCTGGAGGAGCTGGTCGCCGGCCGCGTGGTCAACCAGATCACGGTGGACCCGGAGACCGCCGGGCACGCCCGCGCGGCGCTGGACCAGATGCTGGCACTGCCCGGCACCTGATCACCCTCGGTGAGATCGCTGGCACGGAAACGTACCGGACACCCCGGTTCGTGCCCCCGCTGGCGATGTGACCGATTCCATTCTCGTCACGGAGGGCTATGCTGCCGGGGCGACGACATACGCGTGCCGGTTTTCCCATGGCCGCGATCCGGGTAGCGATGACCAATCGCGAGCCCTCACCTACACGGCAACACCCAACGCGCTGGAGGTTGCGTTGACCGACGACGTCCTGGTCGTACACGGAGGCACTCCGCTCGAAGGGCGGATCCGCGTGCGCGGCGCGAAGAACCTCGTGTCCAAGGCGATGGTGGCCGCCCTGCTCGGCGACACACCCAGCCGGCTGTTCGACGTGCCGCGGATCCGTGACGTCGAGGTGGTCCGCGGGCTGCTCGGCCTGCACGGGGTGAAGGTGACCGACGGCACCGAGGACGGCGAGCTGGTCTTCGACCCGTCCAACGTCGAGAGCGCCAGCACCGACCAGATCAACGTGCACGCCGGGTCCAGTCGGATCCCGATCCTGTTCTGCGGCCCGCTGCTGCACCGGCTCGGCCACGCGTTCATCCCCGACCTGGGCGGCTGCCACATCGGCCCGCGCCCGATCGACTTCCACCTGCAGGCGCTGCGCGAGTTCGGCGCGACCGTCGACAAGACCCCCGAGGGTCTGCACCTGTCGGCGCCGAACGGGCTGCACGGCACCAAGTTCGCGCTGCCGTACCCGAGCGTCGGCGCCACCGAGCAGGTGCTGCTGACCGCCGTGATGGCCGAGGGCGTCACCGAGCTGCGCAACGCCGCCGTCGAGCCGGAGATCATCGACCTGATCTGCATCCTGCAGAAGATGGGCGCGATCATCAAGGTCCACACCGACCGGGTGATCGAGATCCAGGGCGTCAAGAAGCTGCACGGCTACACGCACCGGCCGATCCCCGACCGCATCGAGGCCGCGAGCTGGGCGGCGGCGGCGCTGGCCACCCGCGGCCACGTCGAGGTGCTCGGCGCGCAGCAGGCCGACATGATGACGTTCCTGAACATCTTCCGCTCCGTCGGCGGCGAGTACGAGGTCACCGACAGCCGGCCGCCGAAGCTCGGCGACCCGGGCCAGGAGGGCGGCATCCGGTTCTGGCACCCGGGCGGCGAGCTGAACGCGGTGGCCCTGGAGACCGACGTGCACCCCGGCTTCATGACCGACTGGCAGCAGCCGCTGGTGGTCGCGCTCACCCAGGCCCGGGGCCTGTCGATCGTCCACGAGACGGTCTACGAGCAGCGGCTCGGCTACACGGAGGCGCTGAACACGATGGGCGCCAACATCCAGGTCTACCGGGACTGCCTCGGCGGCACGCCGTGCCGTTTCGGCCGGCGCAACTTCAAGCACTCGGCGGTGATCGCCGGCCCGAGCAAGCTGCACGCGGCCGACCTGGTCATTCCGGACCTGCGGGCCGGGTTCAGCCACCTCATCGCGGCACTCGCCGCCGAGGGCACCTCCCGGGTGTACGGCGTCGACCTGATCAACCGGGGCTACGAGGACTTCGAGGCCAAGCTGGCTGACCTGGGCGCCCACGTCGAGCGTCCCTGATCCACCCGGTCACCGGCCCGGCGCACCGCGATGTGCGCCGGGCCGCACCGGTTGGCTACCCTTGCCGGCGTGCCGTCGCTGTTTCGCCGCAAGTCCGCCGACCCCGTCGAGGAGTCCGTCACCACGGTGACGACCGACGAGGAGTCCGCCGCCGCCCGCCCCCGGGGCTACACGCCCAGCAAGAAGGAGTTGGGGCGGACCACTCCGAAACGTCCGGCCGCCGGTCGCCGGGCCGCCGCGCCGGTCCGGCCGCTGACCAAGGAGGAGGCCCGGGAGCAGCGCCGCGCCACGCGCGCCGAGGCCACCGCCGAGTTCCGCCGCGAGGGCGGTCCGCGGGACCGGGGGCCGGAGCGCCTGCTGGCCCGCAACGTGGTCGACTCCCGGCGTACGGTCGGCACCTGGTTCTTCGGCGGCGCGCTGATCGTGCTGGTCGGTTCCAACCAGGCCATGCCGCCGATCGTGCGGTTGCTTTCCAACCTGCTCTGGGGCGCGCTGGCCCTGGGCGTCCTGATCGACTCGGTGCTGATCTCCCGGAAGATCAAGAAGCTGGTCCGCCAGCGCTTCCCGAAGAGCACCGAGAAGCTCGGCTCGCTCTACTTCTACGCGATCATGCGGTCGATCACGTTCCGCAAGATGCGCGCGCCCGCCCCCCGGGTCAACATCGGCGACAAGGTCTGAGCGACGCGTCAAGAAGGGCCCCCTGCTATACGCCAGGCGTTAACAGGGGGCCCTTCCTTTCGCTCTGGTAGAGGCGGGCGACGACCTCCTCGATGTCCGGCTCCACGATCGAGATGTCGCGCAGCGTGGCCAGGCCGGCCAGCCCGGCCACCACCTCGGCGACGCTCGCCCGTTCCAGCGCGAACACCAGCCGCCGCCCGTCCGCCTCCACCCGCTGCACCGGCGCGCCCGGCAGCACCGGCGGCTCGGGCAGCGCGGTGCCCAGCTCGGCGACCACCATCCGGCGTGAGCCGTACCTGTGGTGCAGCTCCGCGATCGACCCGTCGTGCACCACCCGGCCGTGGTCGATGACCACGAGCCGCCGGCAGAGCCGTTCGATGTCGGCCAGGTCGTGCGTGGTGAGCACCAGTGTGGTGTCACCGGCCCGGCCCAGCTCGGCCAGGAAGCCGCGGACCGCCTGCTTGCTGACCACGTCCAGCCCGATGGTCGGCTCGTCCAGGAAGAGCACCTCCGGGCCGTGCAGCAGCGCCGCGGTCAGCTCGCCGCGCATCCGCTGTCCCAGGGAGAGCTGCCGGACCGGGGTGTCCAGGAACGCGTCCAGGTCGAGCAGGTCCCGGCAGCGGGTCAGCCGCGCCGCGTGCGCGCCGGCCGGCACCCGGTAGACGTGCCGCAGCAGGTCGAACGAGTCCCGCAGCGGCAGGTCCCACCAGAGCTGCGACCGCTGCCCGAACACCACCCCGATGCGCAGCGCCAGCCGGGTCCGGTCGGCCACCGGCCGCAGCCCGCAGACCCGCGCGCGGCCCGCCGACGGCATGAGCACACCGGTGAGCATCTTCAGCGTGGTCGACTTCCCGGCGCCGTTCGGCCCGATGTAGCCGAGCATCTCGCCGCGCTCCACCCGCAGGTCGACGCCGTCGACCGCGGTCACCGTCCGTTTCTCGCGGCGCAGCGTCCCGGTCCTGACCCGCACCGTGAACTCCTTGCGCAGCCCGTCCATCTCGATGACGTTCATGACCCCGTACTCCGGTAGTGACGGACCCCGACGCGCCAGGCCACGACCGCGACCGTCGCCGCGACCAGCGCGACGGCCGGCGACGCCCAGCCCACCCAGGCCGGCAGGCCCAGCGGGTCGGCGCGGCCGAGCAGCGCCAGCGCCGGGTGGTAACTGACGAACGCGAACCCCATCCCGTACGCGAACAGCGCGCGGAACCACCCGCCGTAGACGGTGACCGGGTACGAGGTGAAGTCGCGCCCGCCGTAGGTGACCGAGTTGGCCAGCTCGCCGGAGTCGACCCAGTAGAACGACACGGTGGCGGTGGTGACGAAGACCGAGGCGAAGAAGACCACCGCGGCCGGCGGGGCGACCACGGCCAGCGCGACCCGGCCCGGGGTCCAGTCGATCCCGGCCGAGGCGAGCGCGAACCCGAGCACCGCCAGGCCGAACACCGCGCGGGACACCTTGCGCAGCGGCAGGTCCATCAGCAGCAGTTGGGGCAGCGCGGCGAGCGGGCGGACCAGCACCGCGTCGAAGAGGCCGGCGCGCACGTACCGGGGCAGCCGTTCGACGTTGCCGACCAGCAGGTCGGCGGCGGCGAACCCGCACGACGACAGCCCGACCACGACAAGCGTCTCGCGCAGCGTGAAGCCGCCCAGCTCACGCGTCACCCCGAAGATCACCAGGACGGTGACCACGTCGAACACGGTCGCGCCGAGGTTGCCGACCAGGTCGACCACGAACGACGTGCGGTAGGCCGCCTGCGAACGCGCCTGCGCCCCGAGCAGCGCCCGGTACGCCCGCAGCGCCCCGCCGCCGACCTCGGCCACCCCGGGCGCACTATCGTGCTCAGCCACCCTGGGCGCACTGCCGTGCTCGGCCACCCTGGGCGCACTATCGTGCTCAGCCACCCTGCACCACCAGGCGGCGCTCGGCCCGGCGCTGCACCAGCCGGCAGAGCGCCAGCAGCAGCACCGCCCAGCCGAGTTGGAGCCCGACCAGGTCGAGACCCGTCGACATCGGCTCCCGCTCGACAAGCACGTCCAGCGGCACCTGCAGGAGGCTCGGGAACGGGGTGGCGTAGCGCAGGGTCGCCTCCAGCCAGCCGGGCAGGAAGCCGAGCGGGAAGTAGAGCCCGGCCAGCACGCCCGAGCCGAGCGTCCAGAGGATCATCGGACCACGGACGTCCTGCAACCAGTAGGCGGTGGCGTTGACCAGGTAGCGGCAGCCGAAACAGACCACCACCGCGAGCAGCGCGGAGAGCAGGAACAGCGGCACGGTGGCCCAGTGCCGGGGCAGGTACACCGCGAAGAAGAACGGGCCGACCACCAGTGGGGGCACCAGCCGGGCGAGCGCGGCGAACCCGGCCCGGCCCACGTCGACGGCGAGATAGTTGGTCACCGGGTGCACCGGTCGCAGCAGGTCGGCGGCCACCTCGCCGGAGCGGATCCGGTCGGCCAGCTCGGTCCAGCCCCAGATCGCGATGACCGCCAGCAGCCCCTGCCCGGCCCAGACGAACGTGGCGAGCTGCGCCCGGTCGTAGCCGGCGACGGTGCCGGCCGCGTCGGTGGCGGCGAGGAAGATGTAGCAGCGCAGGAAGCCGAAAACGGTGTTGGTCACCACGCCGGCCACGGCCGCCTGGCGGTAGGTGGCGTGTCGCCGGAACCCGGCCGCCACTATCGCGCCGAATGTCCGAAACCATGGGGTAACGTGTCCGTCGGTGGGTGACGCCACAGTGGCGGTGACCGAGCCCACGCCGTTACCCTCCTTCCGCAGCCAAGACCTGCTGGCCGGGCGACTCTACCGGCACGTCCGCCGCCCCAGCGCGACAATTTCCGACGAGGTGACACCGCCGTGAGCGAGCGACGCGAGCCGGTTCCGGGGCCGCGCCGCGCGAGCCACGGAAGGGGCTGCCGATGAGTGGCTGGGGCAGCTGGCGTGAGCCGGCCGAACCGGCCTGGGCGCTGGAGCCCACCCACGAGTGGCAGCCGCAGTTCCCCGGGCAGCGCTACCCGGGTGACATCGGCCTCGAACACCTGACGCCGCCGCCGCGTCGCCGGGCCGTGGTCGGACGCGCCGAGGTACGCCCGGTCAGCCCCGGGCCCGAGGACGCGCACCCGACCAGCCCGGCGCCGACCGACGCGTACCCGGCCGGCCCGGCCGACCCGCGCGGGACGTACCCGGTCAGCCCCGCTGGACGGCGTGAGACGTACCCGGTGAGCCCGGCGGGGCCGCGCGGGACGTACCCGGTCAGCCCGGCCGGGCCGCGCGGGACGTACCCGGTCAGCCCGGCCGGGCCGGACGAGCGACGCGGGCAGCGGCCGGTCGGTGCGGCGGGCGAGTGGCGCGGCCGTCCGGACCGCCCCGGCGCGGACGGCCGACCGCCTCGGCCGGCGGACCGGACCCCGCCCGGCCCGCCCCCGACACCCGAACGCTTCGACCAGCGCTGGACCCACCCCGGGGCGCCGTCGCACCGGTCGACCCCACCGGCGCCGGGCTGGATGCCGGAGCCGAGCGAGGCCCCGCAACCCGCCGCGAGCTGGTCCGAACGCCGCCGGCCGGCGGACGACCGCCGCGCCCCGGTGGACGGTCGCGAGGCCGGACCCGACCGTCGCGAGGCCGGACCCGACGGTCGCTGGGCTCCGGCGGCCGACGCGGGACGGAATGCCGTACCGGGCCGGCCCACGGAACGCCACGGCCAGGCCGGCCCCGCGCGCGAGCGTGGCACCGCGGCACGCGGCGAGCCGGGTCGTGACGGTTGGCGCGAACCGGGACCGCCTCCGACGGACCGGCGCGAGCCGACCGGTGGACGGTGGGCCGACGGCACGCCGCGCCGGGACGCCGCCGGCCCCACCGGGACCGACCGGTACGGCGACCCGCGCCCCGCGCTCGACCAGCGGTGGGACGGTCAGCGCCCGCCGCTCGACCGGACCCACGCGCCGCAGGGCGAGTGGCCGGTGATCGAGCGGCGGTCGCGTACCGAGCCGGCCGCGTACCAGCCCGACGAGCGGTCCCGCCCGCACGCGGAGCGGCCGGCGCGGGACGGGTACCCGGGCGGCCCGACCGACGACCGGCGCCGCGACGGCCACCGTCCGGAGCAGGACGGCCCGGCCCGCCCCCACCCCGAGTCCCGGGATGCCCGACCGCCCGCAGCGCGCCCCGACCACCGGCCTCGGCCGGCCCAGTGGCCGGTACGCCCCGACGAGCACCCACCGGTCCGTGCCGGTGAGGCCCCGACGCGGCCGGTACCGCCGAGCCGACCCGACGAGCCACGGCGGTCCGCTCCCCCGGCGCCTGGTCGCTACGACGAGGTCCGCCGGCCGGCTGCCGAACAGGATCGCCGGGTCCCCACCGGACCGGCCGCCACCGCTCCGGTTTCCGGCGTGCCCGGAACCGGCGTGCCCGGAACCGGCGTGCCCGGAACCGGCGTGCCCGGAACCGGCGTGCCCGGAACCGGCCGGTCGGCGGCACCCGCGGCACGGGCGTCCGCGCCCGGGGTGGCGGCCGACGCGCCGGCCCCGACCGCTCCCGCTCGCCCGGCTCCGCCTGCCTATGCCGGCCCCACATCCGGGCAGACATCCGAAAGTGGCACGGCCCGATCCGGCTCCTCCGGTCCGGCCGAGGTTCGAACGCCCCACACCGGGCCGGCCACTTCGGCCGGGAATGAACGCCCGACAACCGGCGCGACAACCGGCGGCACGGCTGCCGACCCGGATCAGGACCGGCGGGAGCCTGTCCGGTACCGCCCGCCGGTACCCGAGGCGGATCCGGCACCGCAGCCGAAGGACTCCGGTTCGGAGGCATGGTTCCGGCCGAGCAAGCCGACGACGACCGGCGGGCGTGACGGCCAGCCCAGCGACACGGACCGTGCCGAAGCACAGGCTGCGCCGTCCGTTTCCGCCGGGGCGACCTTGCCGGCAGAGCCTGTCCCCGCCACTTCCCCGACCGGCCACGCGCCGACGGACCGGCTTCAGACTGCCGTACCGACCGACCAGGCCCGGACTGCCGCACCGGCGGATCAGGACCCGGGTGTCGTGCCGGCGGACGAGAACCCGGCTGCCGCGCAGGCCGGACCGGAGCGGCGGGTCGCTTCGATCGCGCCCGCCGAACCGACGGGTGTGACCGGCGACCGCTATCGACCTGAGAGCGTGAACGACTCGGCGGTCGTGTCCGGAATCGGCACCGCGTCCCGGACCACCGAACGAGCCGAAGACACCGGGCCCACCTCCACCTCCGTCGACCATGTCGACCCGCCGGCCGAACCGGTCGCCGCCGCGGCAACCGAGGTGACGCTTCCCGACGCGCGTCCGTCGGCGTCCCCGGCGTCGATGCCTGCTGAATCCCCGACGCCGACACCGCCCACTCCGTCTGCCAACCCTCGAACCCCCACGCCGGCTGTCCCGACCACCGGCTCCGTACCCTCCGCCGGTCACGACCGGCCGGCACCGGCCGGAGAGCCGACCGCGGACCACACCGTCAGGCCCGGCCAGGTCGACGCGTTGACCGACGACCAGGACGCCCGCACCGCCACCCGTAGCGACGCGTTCACCGACGACCGGGACGCCCGCACGACCAGCCATGCCGCGGCGACCCGCACCGGGGCCGACGCCGCGCCGGTCACGGTGGCCGACGACGCGCCGCTCACGGGCACGGGCACGGGCACCGATGACACGCCGAACGCGGTGGCCGACGATGCGCCGGGCGCGCTGGTCGGCGACACGCCACACACGGGCACCTACGACGCGCCGGTCACGGTGGTCGACGACGCGCTGGTCAGGGTGGCCGACGATGCGCCGCACGCGAGCCCGGGCACCGACCTCGGGTCAGACGCGGTGACCGACGACCCACCGCACGCGATCGTCGCCGACGAACCGCGCACCGAGACCGACGCCACGGCATACGCGGTCGCCCACGTCCAGCCGGGTACCGGGACCGACGCCGTGGCGTACCCGGATGCCACGGCGCAGGTCACGGCGGTCGCCGGCATGACCGTCCCTTCGGGAGCGACAGCGGACCCGGCCACGCCGTCGTCGGGGACCGGGAGCACCGGTGCGGACGGCGACGGGCGCGGGCGGGTGGGGCCGGGCGACCTGCCCGCTGACGCCGCCGCACCCGGCTCCGCGCCGATCATGGACGCCCCGACCGGTGACGAGCGGGCCGCCGACGGCCCGACCCTCGACGAGCGGGCCGCCGACAACGCGACCGACGACACCCTGCCCGACGACGTCCCGACCGACGACAGCTTGACCGGCGACGCCCCGAGCGACGACAGGGCGGTCGAGGACGGCGCGCGCGGCAGTGAGCCGGGAGACGGCTTCCGACCGGTACCGGACCGACGTGTCACGAGGGCCGGCGAGGAGCGACCCGTCGGGGCAACCCGCGCTGAGGAAGAGCCGCGTCGTCCAGCCGCTGCCGCAGAAGATTCGGCTCCTCTGCTGTCGACCGCCGTGGATTCCAGCGGCGCCGCCCCGGCCGGAGAAAATTCGGTTGGGGCGTCCGCGAGTTCGCCCGACGCCGCCCGGAGCGTCGCCGCGACCGACCCGGAGCCCGCTGGCCCGACCCGGATGGACGGCGCTACCACCGGCTCGCGTGCCCCCGGCACGACCCTGGCCGGCAGCCCGACCCCGACCGCCACGAGCCCCACCGGCACGCCCCGGACCGGCGACATCGACATCGGCACCGGCACCGAAGTCTCCGGCACGGCCCAGGCCCACGCCACGCCCGCCGGCTTCCCTCTCCCCCGCACGACCCGAGCCGACGACACGACCAGCACCACCGACACGACCCGAGCCGACGACACGACCAGCACGGCCAGCACCGGCAGCACCGGCACGACCGGCGGAGGGCGGGGCGCACCCGAGCCGACCGGTCCGGCGTCGACACGTGCCGACGCCGGACCGGTACGTGTGGACGAGGCCGACGGGCCGGCTGGCGCGCGTACCCCGGAATCGGGGCCGGCGGGCGACGAACCGGCGCCGGCGCGTCCGGTGGACCCGGAGCGGGCCCTGGCCGCGGTCGGCTGGCGGCTGCACCCGGAGACGCTGCGCGAGGAGGCGCCCGATCCGGCGGAGCTGCGGCGGATCCGGGACGGGCTCACCGGCAAGCTCGACACCGCGCTGGACAACCGCAGCCGGGCCCGGCTGCTCAGCCTGCGTGCGGTGGCGTCCCGGGTCCTCGGTGACGCCGACGACGCGGTCGCCGACGCGCGGCTGGCCCTCACGTACGCGGAGGCCACCGGCGAGTTGCGGCGGACCGCGCTGGCCCGCGCCCGGCTGGCCGAGGTGCTGCGTTGGCGGGGCGAGTACGCGGAGGCCGACCGGCTCTTCGCCGAGGCCAACTCGGCGGAACTGCCGGACCGGTTGCGTGCGCTGCTGCACGAGCACGCCGGTCGCTGCTGTTACGACCAGGGTCGGTTGACCGAGGCGTGCCTGCACTTCGAGCGGGCGCTGGACCTGCGCCGGGGCGAGGACGCGGCGCTGAACGCCCGGACCCTGGTCGCACTGGACGCGGTCGCGGCGCGGGCGGCGCGCGACGGGTTCGGGCCGGCGCCGCGCGGGCGGTCGGAGGTGCTCGGCACGCCGCGGTACCCGGTGGCGACGTTCGACGAGGAGCAGGAGCTCTGGGGGTACGCGGACGCCGACGGTGAGCTGGTGATCCGGCACCGGTACGCCGAGGTGCAGCCGTTCCACGAGGGACTGGCCTGGGTACGACGGCCGGAGGCGTCCCGCTGGGCGTTGATCGACACGTCGGGGGCGGCGCTGATCGAGGCGAACAACGGCTACCGCTCGGTGGGCGCGTTCGCCGAGGGCCTGTCGTGGGTGAGCATGGACGGCAAGGGCCGGTGGATGGCCGTCGACCGGACGAACATCGTGCAGATCCCGCCCGGTTACGAGGAGGTCCGGCCGTTCCGCAACGGTCTGGCCGCGGTGCGGCAGAACGGCGGCTGGGGGGCGGTGGACCACGCCGGCGAGGTGGTGGTGCCGACCCGCTACCACGGTCTCGGCACGCTTCTGGCCGACGGCCGGCACCTGGACGGCTTCACCGAGGAGGGGCTGGCGGTGGTCGAGCTGGCCGGCCGGCGGGGCGTGGTGGACCGGCACGGCCGGGTCCGGGTGGCGCCCGCGTACCCGACGCTGGTGATCCACCCGGTGGCGTTCCTGGTCACCACCGAGGCAGGTCGCTGGGGCGCGCTGGACCGGCACGGCGAGCCGCTGATCGACCCGGTGCACCCGGGCCGGGCCGCGGTGGCCGCCGAGATCGACCGACTGCTCGCCGACGCGAACCCGGTGCTCTGACCCGGGGAGCCACAACGGGTGCCCGCCGCCGGGCGGAGTTAGGGTCGGACCATGGAATTCCGACACCTGGGCCGCTCCGGCCTGATGGTCAGCGAGATCTCGTACGGCAACTGGATCACCCACGGCTCGCAGGTCGAGGAGGACGCGGCGGTCGCCTGCGTGCGGGCCGCCCTCGACAACGGCATCACCACGTTCGACACCGCCGACGTCTACGCCGGCACCCGCGCCGAGTCGGTGCTCGGCCGCGCGCTGGCCGGCGAGCGCCGCGAGGGGCTGGAGATCTTCACCAAGGTTTACTGGCCGACCGGGCCGGGCCGTAACGACCGTGGCCTGTCCCGCAAGCACATCATGGAGTCGATCGACGGCTCGCTGCGCCGCCTGCAGACCGACCACGTCGACCTCTACCAGGCCCACCGCTTCGACGTCAGCACCCCGCTGGAAGAGACGATGGAGGCGTTCGCCGACGTCGTGCACGCCGGCAAGGCGCACTACATCGGCGTCTCGGAGTGGACGGCGGCGCAGTTGCGCGAGGCGCACGCGCTCGCCCGTGAGCTGCGCATCCCGCTGGTCTCCAGCCAACCGCAGTATTCGATGCTGTGGCGGGTCATCGAGGCCGAGGTGATCCCGGCCAGCGAGGAGCTGGGCATCGGCCAGATCGTCTGGTCGCCGATGGCGCAGGGCGTGCTCTCCGGCAAGTACCTGCCCGGCCAGCCGCCGCCGGCCGGCTCCCGCGCCACCGACGAGAAGTCCGGCGCGAACTTCATCGCCCGGTGGATGTCCGACGAGGTGCTGACCCGGGTGCAGCAGCTCAAGCCGCTCGCCGAGCAGGCCGGGCTGACCATGGCGCAGCTCGCGGTCGCCTGGGTGCTGCAGAACCCGAACGTGTCCTCGGCCATCATCGGCGCGTCCCGGCCCGAGCAGGTGCACGACAACGTGAAGGCGGCGGGCGTGAAGCTCGACGCCGGCCTGCTCAAGGCGATCGACGACATCGTCGAGCCGGTCGTCGAGCGGGACCCGGCGAAGACGGACAGCCCGGCGCGGCGTCCGTGACGTCAGTCGTCCCCGGGCCGGCGTCGCCGTCGGCCCGGGGACGACCGGCGCACACCCCGCCGGGCCGGTCGCCCGGACGGCGGGCCCGTCAGCCCTGCCAGAACCGGATCAGGTAGAGGCCCAGCCGGTAGAGGTCCGGTGGGAGGCCGAGCGCGTCACCGACCGCGAAGACCCCGCCGAAGAACGCGCCGCCGATGCGCGGGCTCCACAGCAACGCGAAGAGCAGGATGAACCCGTACGGGGCGAACAGGTCGTACATCCGCCGGTAGGCGGGGCTGAGCCAGGGCTGGATCATGTTGCCGCCGTCCAGGCCCGGCACCGGCAGCAGGTTGAGCACGCTGGCCATGAGCTGGAGGAACGCGAGCAGCCCGACGCCGGCCCAGAACTCCAGCGGCCCGCCCAGCGCCGGCCCCCACGTCACGGCCGCCACCAGCACCAGCGTGAACACCACGTTGGTGGCCGGCCCGGCGAGGCTGACCAGGGTGTGCCGCAGCCGCCCGGGAATGGCGTGCCGGTCCACCCAGACCGCGCCGCCGGGCAGACCGATGCCGCCGAGCAGCACCACGACCACCGGCAACACGATCGACAGCAGCGGGCTGGTGTACTTCAGCGGGTTGAGCGTCAGGTAGCCCCGGTGGGCGATGTCCCGGTCGCCGGCCCGGTACGCGACCACGGCGTGCGCGTACTCGTGCAGGCAGAGCGAGACCAGCCAGCCGGCGACCACGAAGAGGAACACGTCGAACCGGACGTTGCCGTACCGGTTCCAGGTCATCACCCCGCCGGCCGCGAAGAGCGCGACCAGGGCCAGGAAGATGGGGCTGGGCCGGAACGCCGCCCGGGGCACGCCGAGGATCAGCGGGTCGCCCGGGCGGTCGTAGCCCGTCATTCGGCCGGGGGTTGCAGGCTCATCCGGTAGTCCACCCGGTCGTCCTCGACCAGCACGACGGAGGTGACGCCGGATGTCGCGAGCTCCCGCCAGGTCTGGCCGATCCAGGACTCGGCGTCCGCCTGGCTCGGGAACGACTCGCCCGGCCCGTCGACCGGGTCGCCGTTCGCGCCCTCGTACCGCCAGCTCCACGCCATGCCGCGTCTCCCCTCGCCGCCCGTCGCCCCGCAGGACCGGAAACCCCCGCAAGCCTAGTCGGCCCGTCGCGCCACAGCCCTCACCGCTCCCGCGATCTTGCGGTTACTGCCCCGACAGAACGGGGCATTTGCCGCGTCCGGCGGGCAGCAACCGCAAGATCGGCGCTGGGAGGGGGTGGGGCGGGACGGGGGCGGGAGAACTAAGGTACGGGCATGTCCGTTGACGGGTGGCACACCCTCCTGGTGCTCGGCGGTATCCGCTCCGGCAAGTCCGAGTTCGCCGAGTCCCTGGTCGCCGACGCGCCCATGGTCCGCTACGTGGCCACCGCCCCGGCCGGGGATCCTGATGACACCGAGTGGGCGACCCGCCTCGCGGCGCACCGCGCCCGGCGGCCGGGAAGCTGGACCACCGAGGAGACCGCGACGGATCCGGGCCGGCTGGCCGAGGTGATCACCGCCGCCGGCCCGAACGACACACTGCTCGTGGACGACCTGGGCGGCTGGGTCACCGTGCTGCTCGACCCGGCCCACCAGCCGGCCGACGACACCGCCACCGTCGCCGAGCTGGCCGCCGCGGTGCGGGCGAGCGAGGCCCGGCTGGTGCTGGTCAGCCCGGAGGTGGGCCTGTCCCTGGTGCCCACCACGCCGTTGGGCCGGGCGTTCACCGACGCGCTGGGCGCCACCAACCGGGCGGTGGCCGACGCCTGCGACGCGGTCGCGCTCGTGGTGGCCGGGCAGACCGCCTGGCTCAAGCCGCCCGCCGCGTCGCTCCCGACCGTGCCGGCGGCCCACGCCCCGGCTGACGCCACCGCCCCGGCCGGGGCCGCGACCGACGCCGCCACGGGCGGAGCCGGAGCCGTAACCGCCGCCACGGGCGGAATCCACCCGGCCGGCACGGTCGGCGCGCCGCCCGAGCCACGGCACGCGGCCGTCGGTCGGGGCGTCGACGACGTGGCGCTGCCCGAGGTGCTCACCCCGGCCGCGACGCCGCCACCGGCCGGCGTGCCGGCCGGCCCGGCCGGCGCCGGCGACTGGGCGGCACCCACGATGGCGCTGCCGATGATCGCCACCGGCCTGGTCATCCAGCCGGGCATGGAACTGCCGATGCCGGACGACTACACCGGCCCGCAGGCGGTCGACCGGCTCGCCACGCTCGACGTTCCCGGCGCCGGCCTGGGCGTGCTGGAACAGGTGGTCGGCTTCGCCGCCGCCACCCAGGGCAGCGCGAACCCGCGTCCCTGGGCCGCCGTCCGGGTGCTGCTGCTGCACGGCGACCACGAAGGCGGCGCGTCGGCCGGCGCGGTGGCCGGCGAGTCGGCGCGGCGCGCCCGCCAGGCGCGCGCCGGCCGGGGCGCGCTGGCCCGGCTGGCCGCCGAGAACGGCGCCAGCCTCCAGGTCGTCGAGGCACCCGCCTCGGCGCCGTTCGAGGACGGCCCGGCGCTCACCGGCGAGCAGGTGGAGGCCGCGCTGCGCTACGGGTGGCGGTTGGCCGAGCAGGCCGCCGACGCGGGCGTACAGCTGCTGGTGCTGGCGGCGTGCGGGGCCGGCGCCGAGGCGGCCGCCGCGGCGGTGCTGGCGGCCACCGCCGGCGCGGAACCACCGGCGGTGCTCGGTCGGGTGGTGAACGACCAGGGCGAGATCGACGACAACGCCTGGATGGTCCGCTGCGCGGCGGTCCGGGACGCGCTGCACCGCACCCGACGCTCCCCCCGGGAGGCCAAGGACATCCTGGCGGAGCTGGGCGGCGGCGACATCGCGACAGCCACCGGCGTGCTGCTCGGGGCCACCGCCCGGCGCGTCCCGGTGCTGCTCGACGGGCCGGTCGGCACCGCCGCCGGCATGGTCAGCCGCGACCTGGCCGGGCAGGCCCGACACTGGTGCCTGCTGCCCGACCACGGCGGCCGGCCCGGGGTGCGGCTCGCCGCCGACGTGCTCGGCCTGACTCCGCTGCTGGATCTGCGCCTCGACCTGGGCGAGGGGGCGACCGCGCTGGCCGCGCTGCCGCTGCTGCGCTCGGCGCTGACGCTCGCCGCCTCGCTGCCGGTGCACCCGTCGCTGGGCGGCGCCGACTCCGACGCGCCGGCCGGCCCGGCCTTCGCCGAGCCGACGCCCGCCGGACCGGGCCCGACCACGACCGGGTCCGACGAGCCGGACTTCGCCGAGCCGGAGCCGGCCGGACCGGGTCCGACCACGGTCGGGTACGACCAGCCGGTCTCGCCCGGCCGACGTGCCGACTGAGCGCCGGCTCGCCGACGGCGTCCGGCTGGCGCTGACCACGTTCACCACCGCGCCGGTACGCGCCGGCCGGGTCGACCGGGCCACCGCCGGCACCGCGATGGCGCTGGCCCCGGCGGTCGGCGCGCTGCTCGGCGCGGTGCTCGGCGGAGCGCTGCTGCTGGCCGGGGCGCTCGCCCCGCCGCTGGTCGCCGCCGGGGTGACGGTCGGGCTGGGCGCGCTGCTCACCCGGGGTCTGCACCTGGACGGGCTGGCCGACACCGTGGACGCGCTCGGGTCGTACCGGCGCGGGCCGGCCGCGCTGGCGATCATGAAGCAGCCGGACGTCGGCCCGTTCGGGGTGGTCGCGTTGGTGGTCGTCCTCCTGCTCCAGACAACGGTGCTGGCGGAGCTGGTCGGGCGGGACGCGGTCGCGGCACTCGCCGCGGTGGTCGCGGCCACCGCGGCCGGACGGCTGGCAGTCGCCCTGGCCTGCCGCCGTGGCGTGCCGGCGGCCCGGCCGGACGGGCTGGGCGCGCTGGTCGCCGGCACGGTGGGGTGGGGCGTCGTGGCGCTCGGCGCGGTCGCCGTGGCGCTGCTGGCCGTGCCGGCGGCGCCGGGCCGCCCGTGGCAGGGGCCACTCGCCGTGCTCGGCGCGCTCGCCGTCGCGGCCGGGCTGCTCCGGCACCTGGTACGCCGCTTCGGCGGCATCACCGGCGACGTCCTCGGGGCCCTGGTGGAGGTCGTCACCACGCTGTCCTACCTGGGACTGGTGCTGACCGGCTGATCGTCGCCCGGTCGGCCGGGTAGCGTTCGGGTGAGTGCACCGGCGTGGTCGAGGGAGACGGCATGCTCATCACGGACGACTTCCTGCCCGTACCGGTGCCGGAGTCGCTCGACGCGACCTACCTGGTGCCGATCGACGGGCTGCCCCGGGTGAGCCCGAAGACCGCGGTGGAGGGGCTGACCGGCCGGCTGGCCGGGCCGGTGCACGGGCTGGCCAAGCAGATGCTGGACAGCCCGCTGATGAGCGTGGACACGCGATCGATAAGCGAGTTCCCGGAGCTTCCGCCGGACCTGCTGGCCGCGTTCGGCGCCACCGACGAGCAGCTCGCCCGGCTGGCCGCCGCCACCCACCTGGTGGTGGTGCAGGCGGAGTACCGGCCCGGCTGGCCGCCGGCGCACGAGTGGGCGGCCCGGGCGGTGGCCGCGGCCATCGCCGAGACGGTCGGCGGGGACGTGGTCGACGTGTTCGGCCTCCAGTTCCTCGACCCGGCGGCGGCGCTGCGCTCGCTGCCGGACGAGCAGGGCCGGATCCGGCTGGTCGACTGGGTGCTGGTGCCCTACTCGTCCGACGCCGACGGGCTCTGGTTCACCACCAAGGGGCTGCGCCGGTTCGGGCTGCTGGAGTTGCAGGCCCAGGGCGTGCCGGACCACCTCACCCGGGCCTGGGGCGCGGTGATGACCGGCGCGGCCCGGCGGCTGCTGCGGGACTGGACCGACGGGCTGGCCGGCGAGGAGGTGCCGGCGTTCGTGCAGCTCCCGGTGCTGGCCACGGTGACCGGGCACGACATCGCGGTCGCGTACGGCAATCCGGAGCAGCACGGCGCGACCGCGCCGGTGCTGCTCCGGCTGGAACTGGACCCGGCCACCGACCCGGACGCCGACTCGTTCCTCAGCCTGAACCCGCCGCCGGGGCATCCCGGGCCGCCGGGCCGCTACTTCGCCGCCGCCTGCGCGACGCTGTTCAACGGCATCCAGCCCGACGTCCGCTACACCCGCACGGACGACGCGATGAGCCGGGCGGTGGCGACCGCCCGGTCCGCGCTCGGCGACATCCGGGCCCGGTTCCTGGCCGGCGGGCTGCCGGCGGAGAGCCAACTCGTGGTCAAGTACGGCCTGCCCGGCGACGACGGCCCGGAGTACGTCTGGGCCGGGGTGACCTCGTGGGACGCCCCGGAACGGATCGTCGGCGCGAGCGCCACCGACGCCACCACCGACCCGAGCGTGCGGATCGGCTCGCCGGTCGTGGTCGAGGCGTCCGACGTGGTCGACTGGGCCGTGCTGGACGGCACCGGTGTGCTGGAGGGCGGCTGGACCCAGGCCGTCCTCGACGCCGGCGAGCGCGGCGAGGGCTGACCCGGGTCGGTCAGCGCACCGAGGGCTGGACGAACGGCGGCCTGCTCAGGCGCATCCGAGCCCGCCGGCCACGGATGTCCACCGTCAACTCCTCGCCGTCGGGCGACTTCGGGTCGGTGTCGACAAGCGCGAGCGCGATGCCGTGCTTGAGCGTCGGGCTGAACGTGCCGCTGGTGACGGTGCCGACCCGGCGGTCCCCGGCGTAGACGGCCATGCCGGGGCGCGGGATGGCCCGGTCGACCGCGGCGAGCCCGCGCAGCGTACGGGCCGGTCCGGCGGCCTTCTCGGCGCGCAGCACGGCCCGGCCCCAGAAGGCCGGCTTGTCCCAGCCCACCGCCCAGCCGGAGCGGCCCTGCACCGGGGTGATCTCCAGGGACAGGTCCTGCCCGTGCAGCGGGTACCCCATCTCGGTGCGCAGCGTGTCCCGGGCGGCCAGCCCGCACGCCCGCACGTCGTCGCCCGCGGCGAACAGCGCGTCCCAGACGGCGACCGCGTGCTCGGCGGGCACGACCAGCTCGTAGCCCAGTTCACCGGTGTAGCCGGTGCGGCAGACGGTCAGCTCGACGCCGGCCGACGTGGCGGTGGAGAAGCTCATGTAGTCGTGGGCGGTGGGCAGCCCGAGCGCGTCGAGCAGCGCCGCCGAGCCCGGTCCCTGGACCGCGAGCACCGCGTACGCCTCGTGCTCGTCGGTGACTGTCACGTCGGCCGGCGCGGCGGCGTGCAGCCGGCGGGCCACCTCGGCCGTGTTGGCCGCGTTGGGCACCAGGAAGACGTGGTCGTCGGCGTGCAGGTAGGCGATGATGTCGTCCACCACGCCGCCGGTGGCGTCGTCGCAGCAGAGCGTGTACTGCGCCTGGCCGGGCGCGATCCGGCCGAGGTCGTTGCTGAGGCAGGCGTTGACGAAGTCGGCCGCGCCGGGCCCGGTGACCCGGACCTTGCCCAGGTGCGAGACGTCGAAGACGCCCACAGCGGTCCGTACGGCGGTGTGTTCCCTGAGCACGCCGCCGCCGGCGTACTCGAGCGGCATCTGCCAGCCGCCGAAGGGGGCGAACTTCGCGCCGAGCGCGGTGTGTCGCTCGTGCAGCGGGGAACGGCGCAGCCGGGTCTCGGCAGCGTCGGAGGTCACCTCGGTCATGGTGGCAACTTACCGGCCGGGACCCCTGTGGTTAGCATCGGCGGGATCCCGTCGGTACGCATCGGCGGGACAGCCACGCCTCCGGCGGGTAGGTTGCCGCCGGAGAGACCTTCATCGCCGGTACGCGACGACGCGGCCGGCCCGGCCCGCCCGGAGTAGCTTTCGTGACATCGCCCCGCACCACCCTCAGCCTGGTCGACACCGACCCCGCCGAACTTCCCGTCGACGCGATCGTGATCGGCGTGCACAGCCAGCCGAACGGACCGGGCGACGGCGCACCCGCCGGCGCCCTGTTGCTGGCCAGCGGCGCGGAGAGCATCGCCGCCGCGTTCGACGGAAAGCTGACCGAGACGCTGGCCCTGCTCGGCGCGACCGGTGGCCCCGGCGAGGTGATCAAGCTGGCCACGCTCGGCACGGTGACCGCCCCGGTGGTCGCCGCCGTCGGGCTGGGTCCGGAGCCCGCCGGCGCCGCGCCCGCCCCCGAGTCCCTGCGCCGGGCCGCCGGCGCGGCGGTCCGGGCGCTGGCCGGCGCGGCCCGCGTCGCCCTCGCCCTGCCGCTGCCGGACGACGCCGACGCGCCGGCCGCGCTGCGCGCGGTCGCCGAGGGCGCGCTGCTCGGCGGCTACCGGTTCGCCGGCTACAAGACGAAGCCGCAGCCGGCCCGGCGCGAGCCGGTGTCCGAGCTGCTGGTCGCGGTGCCGGACGCGTCCGACGCGACCGCCCTGGCCGAGGTCGAGCGCGCGCAGACGGTGGCCGGCGCGGTGCGGACCAGCCGGGACTGGGTCAACACCGCCCCGAACGAGCTGCGCCCGCCGGCGTTCGCCGACGCCGTGGCGACCGCCGCCCGGGAGGCCGGGCTGGAGGTCGAGGTGCTCGACGAGGCGGCGCTGGCGGCCGGCGGGTACGGCGGCATCCTCGCCGTCGGCCAGGGCTCCGAGGCGCCGCCGCGGCTGGTGAAGCTCACCTGGACGCCGCCCGGCGGCGGCAACGGCAAGCGGGTCGCGCTGGTCGGCAAGGGCATCACGTTCGACACCGGCGGCATCTCGATCAAGCCGGCGCAGGGCATGTGGGAGATGAAGTCGGACATGGCCGGCGCGGCGGCGGTCGGCGCGGCCATGCTGGCGGTGGCGGCGCTCAAGCCGAACGTGACGGTCACCGGCTACCTGCCGATGGCGGAGAACATGCCGTCGGGCGCCAGCTACCGGCCGGGCGACGTGATCAGCATGTTCAACGGCAAGAAGGTGGAGGTGCTCAACACCGACGCCGAGGGCCGGATGATCCTGGCCGACGCGATGGCCCGGGCCTGCTCCGACGGCGCCGACTACCTGTTCGAGACCTCGACGCTGACCGGTGGCCAGGTGATCGCGCTGGGCAAGCGGATCGCCGGCGTGATGGGCAGCCCGGAGCTGTGCGAGCGGGTCCGGGTGGCCGGTGACGCGACCGGCGAGCCGGCCTGGCCGATGCCGCTGCCGGACGACGTGCGCAAGGGCATGGAGTCCGACGTCGCGGACATCTCCCAGGTCAACGCCGGGATGGACCGCGCCGGTCACATGCTCCAGGGCGGCGTGTTCCTGCGGGAGTTCGTCACCGACGACGTGGCCTGGGCGCACATCGACATCGCCGGTCCCAGCTACCACTCCGGCGAGGCCACCGGCTACTGGGCCAAGGGCGGCACCGGCGTGCCGGTCCGCACCCTGCTCCACCTGGTCGACGACGTAGCCGCCAACGGCTGAGGTGCAAGGAGGGGCCCCCTGTTGACGCATTCCGCATAACAGGGGGCCCCTTTTGACACCTGCGGCCCGAGGCGTTCAGAACAGCTCGGGACGGCGCTTGCGGCGCTCGTTGTAGTCGCGCATGCGCTGGGGGTAGCCCATCAGCCGCACGTCGTAGATCGGGATGGCGGTCCGGTGCGCCCAACGCCGGGCGTCCTCCGGGCTGCCGACCCGCCGCCGGGTCCACTCGCCGTCGTCGGCGATCAGCATGACGGTGGTCTCGGTGACCGTCGTCCGTGGCTCCAGGAACGCCTCGACGCCCCGTCGGGTGCGGACGAAGTTCTCGAGATGGTCCAGATCGGCGCGCTCGGCGGCACGGTCACGGCTCACCGCGGCCACCCGCTTGCGTCGTCGGAACAGCGCCACCGGACCCACTCCTCCCCCGGACGTCATCGAAGACGATGCCAAGGGTACGTGCCGCCGACGTGTCGTTGGGCACCTCGGTACGCGCTCGGGCCGGGGTGGTGACAAGATGACCGAGGTGGGGTGTGCCTGTTACTCCGCCGTAACCCCCGATGCAGCGACGCGACCTGGGAGTTGGATGTGAGCGAGCCGAACGACACGACCTTCGACATCGTCATCCTCGGAGGTGGTAGCGGCGGCTACGCGGCGGCGCTGCGTGCCGCCCAGCTGGATCTCTCCGTCGCGCTCATCGAGAAGGGCAAGCTCGGCGGCACCTGCCTGCACAACGGCTGCATCCCGACCAAGGCGCTGCTGCACGCCGCCGAGATCGCCGACCAGACCCGTGAGTCCGAGCAGTTCGGCGTGAAGGCCGAGCTGGTCGGCATCGACATGGCGGCGGTCAACTCGTACAAGGACGGCGTGATCTCCCGCCTCTACAAGGGCCTCCAGGGCCTGGTGGGCAGCGCCAAGAAGATCACCTTCGTGGCCGGCGCCGGCAAGCTGGTCGGCAAGAACGTGGTCGAGGTGGACGGCAAGCGCTACACCGGCCGCAACGTGATCCTGGCCTCCGGCTCGTACGCGAAGAGCCTGCCCGGCCTGGAGGTCGACGGCGAGCGGATCATCACCAGCGACCACGCGCTCACCCTGGACCGCGTCCCGTCGTCGGCGATCGTGCTCGGCGGCGGTGTGATCGGCGTCGAGTTCGCCAGCGTCTGGAAGTCCTTCGGCGTGGACGTGACCATCGTCGAGGCGCTGCCCCGGCTGGTCGCCGCCGAGGACGAGGAGTCGTCGAAGGCGCTGGAGCGCGCGTTCCGCAAGCGGAAGATCAACTTCAAGGTCGGCAAGCCGTTCGAGAAGGTCGAGAAGACCGACAACGGCGTCAAGCTGACCATCCAGGGCGGCGACACGGTCGAGGCCGAGCTGCTGCTGGTCGCCGTGGGCCGCGGCCCGACCACCGCCAACCTCGGCTACGAGGAGCAGGGCGTCAAGATGGACCGCGGCTACGTGCTGACCGACGAGCGGCTGCGCACCAGCGTGCCGAACGTCTACGCGGTCGGCGACATCGTGCCCGGCCTCCAGCTCGCGCACCGCGGTTTCCAGCAGGGCATCTTCGTCGCCGAGGAGATCGCCGGGAAGAACCCCGCCGTGATCGACGAGGCCGGCATCCCGCGCGTCACCTACTGCGACCCGGAGCTGGCGTCGGTCGGCCTGACCGAGGCGAAGGCCAAGGAGCAGTACGGCGCCGACAAGATCAAGACCTACAACTACAACCTGGGCGGCAACGGCAAGAGCCAGATCCTCAAGACCGCCGGCCACGTGAAGCTGGTCCGGGTGGACGACGGCCCGGTGGTCGGCGTGCACATGGTCGGCGCCCGGGTCGGCGAGCTGATCGGCGAGGCGCAGCTCATCTACAACTGGGAGGCCTACCCGGCCGAGGTGGCGCAGTTGGTGCACGCCCACCCGACCCAGAACGAGGCCCTGGGCGAGGCGCACCTGGCCCTGGCCGGCAAGCCGCTGCACGCGCACGCCTGACACGACAACCGCGGCGTCCGGCGACGGGCGATGATCCCACCAGGGGAATGAAGGAGTCTGGAGAACATGCCGGTATCGGTCACCATGCCCCGGCTCGGCGAGAGCGTCACCGAGGGCACCGTCACGCGCTGGCTCAAGCAGGAGGGTGACACCGTCGAGGTCGACGAGCCCCTGCTCGAGGTGTCGACCGACAAGGTCGACACCGAGATCCCGTCCCCCGCGGCGGGCGTGCTGAGCCGGATCGTCGTCGGCGAGGACGAGACCGCCGAGGTCGGCAGCGAGCTGGCGGTCATCGCCGGCGAGGGCGAGGACGCGGGCAGCGCCCCGAAGGAGGAGGTCGAGCCGGACACCGAGCCGACCGCCGCCGCCGAGGGCACCGGCCCCGAGCCGGAGCAGGCCGCACAGGCCGCCGCGGAGCCCGGGGCCGAGGCCGAGCAGCCGGCCGTCGAGGAGCCGGCCCAGCCCGCCGCGTCGTCCGGCGAGGGCACCCCGGTGACCATGCCGGCCCTGGGCGAGAGCGTCACCGAGGGTACGGTGACGCGCTGGCTCAAGCAGGTCGGCGAGACCGTCGAGGTGGACGAGCCTCTGCTGGAGGTCTCCACCGACAAGGTGGACACCGAGATCCCGTCGCCGGTCGCCGGCACCGTGCTGGAGATCAAGGTCGCCGAGGACGAGACCGCCGAGGTCGGCGGCGTGCTCGCGATCGTCGGGGCGGCCGGCGCCGCGCCGGCCGAGCCGAAGGCCGAGCCGAAGGCGGAGGCGAAGGCGGAGGCGAAGCCCGAGCCGAAGCCGGAGCCCAAGGCCGAGCCGAAGCCCGAGCCCAAGGTCGAGGAGCCCACCCCGGGCATGTCCTACAACGAGCCGTCCGCCGAGGCGGAGCAGGCCGCCGAGCCGGCCAAGGCGGAGCGGGCCGCCCAGCCGGCCGCGCCGACCGCCACGCCGCAGCGCCCGACCGCCCCGGCCCAGGGCGGCGGCGAGGAGGCCGCCGGCTACGTGACGCCGCTGGTCCGCAAGCTCGCCGCCGAGCACGGCGTCGACCTGGGCTCGGTCAACGGCACCGGCGTGGGCGGCCGGATCCGCAAGCAGGACGTGCTGGAGGCGGCCGAGAAGGCGAAGGCCGCCAAGGCTCAGCCGGCCGCCGCCGAGCAGCAGCCCGCCGCGAAGGCACCGGCCCAGCCGGCCGCCAAGCCGCAGCCGAGCGCCAAGCGGGGCACCACGGAGAAGCTGCCGCGGATCCGGGCGACCATCGCCAAGCGGATGCAGCAGTCGCTGCACGAGACGGCGCAGCTGACCACGGTCGTCGAGGTCGACGTCACCAAGGTCGCCAAGCTGCGGGCCCGGGCCAAGGAGTCGTTCCAGGCCCGGCACGGCGTGAAGCTGTCCTTCCTGCCGTTCTTCGCGCTCGCCGCCATCGAGGCGCTCCAGACCTACCCGATCATCCAGGCCAGCATGGACCTGGACGGCGGCACCATCACCTACCCCGCCGCCGAGCACCTCGGCATCGCCGTGGACACCGAGCGCGGGCTGCTCGTGCCGGTCATCCACAACGCCGGTGACCTCAACATGGGCGGCATCGCCAAGCGGATCGCCGACCTGGCCGAGCGCACCCGGTCCAACAAGATCACTCCGGACGAGATGGCCGGGGCGACCTTCACGCTGACCAACACCGGCAGCCGGGGCGCGCTCTTCGACACCCCGATCGTGCCGTCGCCGCAGTCGGCGATGCTCGGCACGGGCGCCGTGGTGAAGCGCCCGGTCGTGGTCAACGACCCGGAGCTGGGCGAGGTCATCGCGGTCCGGTCGATGGTCTACCTGGCCATGTCGTACGACCACCGGCTGATCGACGGCGCGGACGCCGCCCGCTTCCTGACCGCGGTCAAGGAGCGGCTGGAGGCCGGCAACTTCGAGGCCGAACTCGGTCTCTGACGCCCGAGGCGACAGGGGGTACGCGGCACCGGCCGCGTACCCCCTTCGTCGTTTCCGCCACGGCGCGGACCGCGCGCTGACAGACTCGGCCGGTGGGCGGGTACGGGTGGCGGGGGCGCCTCGGGCCGGCGGTGCCGGTGGCCCCGGGCGCCCGGGTGGACCGGTTCGAGATCTTCTTCGACCTGGTCTTCGTCTTCTCGTTCTTCATCATCACCCGGGCCACCGCGCTCCAGGTGACCGGCGGCGCGCTGCTGCACGCGCTGCTGGTGCTCGCCGTGCTGTGGTGGTCGTGGGTGGTGCACAGCGTGGTCGCCACCCGGGTCCGGCTCGGCGAGGGCTTCGTCCCGGTGCTCATGACCGTCGGCATGGCGGCGCTGTTCACGTTCGCGTTGTCGCTGCCGAACGCGTTCCGCGACCCGCGCGGCAACGCGGCCGGGCCGATCGTCGCGGCGGTCAGCTACACCGTGCTACGCGTGGTGCACCTGCTGCTCTACCGGCACGTGGTGCGGGACAGCCCGAACGAGCGCCGGCAGTTGATGCGGTTCGCCCCGGAGGCGATCGGCAGCACCGCGCTGCTGCTGGTCGCCGCGCTGGTGCCGCCGAAGATCGACGGGCTCGCCTCGGCGGCGGTGGTCCGGGACGGGCTGTGGGCCACTGTCGTCCTGCTCCAGTACGGCACCGGCATGCTCGTCGGCACCTGGGGCTGGGGCGTCGCCTCGGCCGAGCACTGGACCGAGCGGTACGACCTCATCCTGATCATCGCGCTGGGCGAGTCGGTCATCTCGGTGGGCGTGGGCAGCAACCTGCTCGGGCAGCCGCCCACCTGGCCGGCCGTGGTGGCGGCGGTGCTCGGTATCTTCTTCACCGCGGCGCTCTGGTGGGCGCACTACGACATGATCGGGCCGGCCGCGCGGATCGCCCTGCACGCCGCCCGGGACGGGCCGCGGGTGGCGATGGCCCGGGACGCGTACGCGTACCTGTTCCTGCCGATGATCGCGGGCATCATCCTGTTCGCGCTCGGCGCCGAGATGATCGTGCACGACATCGCCGACCCGCGGGTGCCGCCGACCGCGTCCGCGCACTGGCCGGCCGTGCCGCTGCTCTTCGGCGGGGTGGCCTGCTACCTCTGCGGCAACATGCTGTTCCAGGCGCGGACGTTGCGCACGGTGAGCTGGACCCGGGTCGCGACGGTGCTGCTGCTCGGCGCGGCGATCCCGGTCGCGCAGCGGGTGCCGGGCCTGATCGCGATGGCGCTGTTGACCGCCGTCACGGTGGGCATGGTGGCGGCCGAGGTGATCGTCTTCGGCGAGAGCCGACAGGCGCTGCGGAAGCTCGTCTTCGAGGAGCGGACCAGCCATGAGGCGCACGAGGCGGCCTGGCGGGCCCGCTGGCACGAGCAGCCGGACGAGGGTGGGCGGCCCGGCGGTTGAACCGTTTCCGGACGGCCCGCGTGTCACCGCTCGGGCCCACCATGGGGCCTTGACACGAGGAACGGGGACCCGCATGACCATCGACACCGTCCACGCCGACGCGGCCGGCACCTGGCAGCTCGGCGACCTGACCGTCAACCGGATCGGCCTCGGCGCGATGCGGCTGACCGCGAACGCCGACGGCAGCCCGAGCGACCGGGACCGGGCCGTCGCCGTGCTGCGCCGCGCGGTCGAGTTGGGCGTCAACCACATCGACACGGCCGCGTTCTACTTCTCGCCGTTGCGCTCGGCCAACGAGCTGATCAACCGGGCGCTGTCGCCGTACCCGGAGGATCTGGTCATCGTGACCAAGGTCGGGCCGGGCAAGGACCCGTCCGGCGAGTGGCTGCCGGCGGCCCGGCCGGAGCAGCTTCGCGGGCAGGTCGAGGAGAACCTGCGCCAGCTCGGCCGGGACCACCTGGACGTGGTGAACCTGCGGGTGCACGGGCCGGAACCGCTGGCCGAGCACTTCGGCGCGCTCACCGAGCTGGTCGACGCCGGGCTGATCCGGCACCTCGGCGTCTCGGCGGTGCGCCGGCACCAGGTCGCCGAGGCTCGCACGATCGCCCCGGTGGTCTGCGTGCAGAACTCGTACGGCCTCGGCTACCGCCGGATCCACGACGAGCTGATCCGGGACTGCGCCGCGCACGGCACCGCGTTCGTGCCGTTCTTCTCGCTCGCCACCAGCGGGCGGGAGGCCGGGGTCACCGGCGAGGAGCACCCGGAGGTGCTCGCGGTGGCGCGCGAGCACGGCGTCACCGCCGCCCAGGTCCGGCTGGCCTGGACGCTGGCCCGGGGACCGAACGTGCTCGCCATCCCGGGCACCGGCGACCCGGCGCACCTGGCGCAGAACGTCGCGGCCGGCGCGCTCCGCCTCTCCGCCGCCGACCTGGCGCGGCTCGACGCGGTCTGAGGTTGGTTGTAAGGAGGGGCCCCCTGTTATGCACCAGGCGTTAAGCAGGGGCCCCTCCTTACATCTTCGGCCGTGGGCAGAAGGGTGCGGTGGGAAGCGGGGTGGGGCCGGAGACTGGGCCGATGGCGATCTTCTCCGTGCAGGCCCGGCCCACCGACGCGACAAGCTGGGTGGAGTTGGCCCGCACCGTCGAGGCCGCCGGCTTCGACGCGCTGCTGGCCGCCGACCATCCGGGTTTCGGCCCGGCCCCGTTCGTGGCGCTGGCCGCCGCCGCGGCGGTGACCGGCACGCTGGGCCTCGGCTCGTACGTGTCGAACGCCGGGGTCCGGGAGCCGATGCTGCTCGCGGCCGATGTGGCCACCCTGGACGTGGTCTCCGGCGGCCGGGCGCGGCTCGGCCTGGGCGCCGGGCACACGCCGGGTGAGTGGCGGGCGGTCGGGCGCGAGCGCCCCGACGTCGCCGGGCGGGTCCGCCGCTGCCTGGCGGTGGCCGGGGCGGTCCGGGCGCTGCTGGCCGGCGAGGAGGTCACCGTCGACACGCCGGAGCTGGCCGCGCACGCCGCCCGCCTCGACGATCCGCGGCCGGTCCAGGACCGGATCCCGCTCACCCTCGGCACGGCCAACTCCACGCTGCTGCGGTGGGCCGGCGCGCACGCCGACGTGGTCGGCCTGACCGGCTTCGGACGCACGCTGGCGGACGGGCACGCGCACGAGGTGCGGTGGCGGGCCGACCAGCTCGAGGCGCAGCTCGCCCACGTGGCGGCCGGCGCCGCCGGTCGGCACACGCCGCCGGCCCTGGAGGCGCTGGTCCAGCACGTCGCGATCACCGACGACGCCGAGGCGGTCGCCGCCGAGACGGCCGCCGAGACCGGCCTCACCCCGGCGGAGGTGCTGGCCACCCCGTTCGTGCTGATCGGGACCGCCGACGAGGTCGTGGCGGCGGTGGCCGGGCACCGGCGCCGCTGGGGCGTCACCCGCTTCGTGGTACGCGCCGGCGCCGTCGACGCGCTCGCGCCGCTCCTGCCCCGGCTGGCCGAAAACGGGTCGACTTCGAGCGCACTCGAGACAGGACACTGATTCCACGACGACGACACGACGGTTGGGCCGCAGTGGCATCGAGGTCAGCGCGATCGGCATGGGCTGCTGGGCGATCGGCGGCCCGCTCTGGGCGGGCACCCAGCCCCTGGGCTGGGGCGAGGTGGACGACGACGAGTCGATCCGCACCATCCACCGGGCGCTGGAGCTGGGCGCGACCCTCTTCGACACCTCCAGCAACTACGGGGCCGGGCACAGCGAGCGGGTGCTCGGCCGGGCGCTCGCCGGCCGCCGGGACCTTGCGGTGATCGCCACCAAGTTCGGTTATCCCACGGACGAGGCGACCCGACAGGCGACCGGCGAGGACGGCAGCCCGGGGTACGCGCGGCGCAGCCTGGAGGGCTCGCTGCGCCGGCTCGGCACCGACCACGTCGACCTCTACCAGCTGCACCTGGGCGGCCTGCCGGTGCCGCAGGCGCTGGATCTGGTCGAGACGCTGGAGGAACTGGTCGGCGAGGGGAAGATCCGGGCGTACGGCTGGAGCACCGACGACCCCGCCTCGGCGCGCGCGTTCGCCGAGGCCGGCCCGCACTGCGCGGCGATCCAGCACGACCAGTCGGTGCTGCGGGACAACGCCGCGATGCTCGCGGTCTGCGCGGAGTTCGACCTGGCCAGCCTGAACCGCGGCCCGCTGGCGATGGGCCTGCTCACCGCCAAGTACCAGGACGCGCCGACCGCCCGCGGCGGTGACGACGTGCGCGGGGTGGCGCCCGAGTGGCTGGACTGGTTCAGCGACGGCGTCCCGCGCGCCGAGTGGGCCGACCGGGTGGCCCGGGTCCGGGAGGCGCTCACCGCCGACGGTCGTACGCTCGCCCAGGGCGCGCTGGGCTGGCTGCTCGCCCGCAGCCCGCAGACGCTGCCGATCCCCGGCTGCCGGACCGTCGACCAGGCCGGGGAGAACCTCGGCGCGCTGGCGCACGGGCCGCTGCCGGAGGCCGCGTTCGCCGAGGTGGAGCGCCTCCTCGCCGACCTGCGCAGCACCCCGGCGACCGCGTGAGTGCGGCAGGGTGACGAGTGCGCGCGACCGCTGCGGGGCCGGGCGTGTCGCGGACGGGAGGCATGTCTCGGCGAATGCGGTATGCCTCAGCGTCATAATTATGACGCTGAGGCATACCGCTGCCGAGGCGTCCCGGCTGCGGGCGCGACACGCCCGTGCGACGCCGCGCCGCGCGGCAGGCATGACGCGTGAGTGATTTCGCTCCACGCATCCGGATCGCGTCGCGTACCCGAAGATGTGAGTATGCGGATCCTCATGGCCGGCGTGTCCGGCTTCCTCGGCACCCGACTGGTCGACCGGCTCACCGCCGACGGGCACCAGGTCATCCGCCTGGTCCGCCGCCCACCGCGCACCGCGGACGAGCGGCAGTGGAATCCGTCCGCCGCGCAGCTCGACCCGCAACTGGTCGCGGACGCCGACGCGGTGGTGAACCTGGCCGGCGCGGGGGTGGGTGACAAGCGCTGGAACGACGACTACAAGAAGCTGATCCGGACCAGCCGGGTGGACAGCACCTCCACGCTCGCCATCACGATCGCCGGCCTGCCCGCCGCGGACCGGCCGGCGGCGCTGCTGAACTCCTCCGCGGTCGGCTGGTACGGCAACACCGGGGACCGCACGGTGGAGGAGGACGCGCCGGCCGGCGAGGGGTTCCTCGCCGACGTCTGCCGCGTCTGGGAGGCGGCGACCCGGCCGGCCGAGGACGCCGGCGTACGCGTGGTGCGGTTGCGGACCGGGCTGCCGCTGCACCGCGACGGCGGCCTGCTCAAGCCGCAGCTCCTGCCGTTCCGGCTGGGTCTCGGCGGCAAGCTGGGCAACGGCCGGCAGTGGGTGCCGTGGATCTCGATGCCGGACTGGCTGGACGCGACCGCGTTCCTGCTGGCCCGCGACGACGTGGCCGGCCCGGTGAACGTGGTCGGTCCGGCGCCGGTCACCAACGCCGAGTTCACCCGGGAGCTGGCCCGTCAGTTGCACCGGCCGGCGATCATGCCGATCCCGGCGCTGGCGTTGCAGGTCGTGCTCGGCGGGTTCGCGCACGAGGCGCTCACCAGCACCCGGGTGCTGCCGGGCGTGCTCGGCAAGGCGGGCTTCACCTGGACCCACCCGGATCTGCCGGGCGCGCTGCGCGCCGCCCTCGCCGGGTGAGCCGGCGGGGACGGCGCGGCGCGGGCGGGCGGGTCAGCAGCCGATGACCCAGTAGCCGGGCCCGGTCTGCTTCAGCACCGTGGTGTAGAACGTGTTGTAGAGGCCCATCCGCTGGCCGCTGCCGAGCGCGTAGGCGTACCCGCCGGACTGGTAGGCCCGGCCGGCGGTGACGTGCGCGTAGTTGCTGGCGGTGACGCAGACCGGCGCGGTGGTCGGCGTCGGCGAGGGCGACGCGGTCGGGGTGGGCGAGGCGGTCGCGGTCGCCGTCGGGGTCGGGCTCGGCGTGCCGCCGCCGCCGAGACCGAAGAAGAGCGCGTCACGGTACGTCGAGCAGATGGTGTCCAGGAAGTACGCCCCGGCGGTGCCGCACTGGTCCGCCGCCGAGCCCGGGTCGACCGGGGTGCCGTGGCCCATGCCGGAGACCCGGTAGACGCGGACCTGGTCGCTGCCGTAGACCTCCAGGCTGGTGCCGCCCGGAAGCGACGAGGTGCTGGTCGGGGTCGTCGACACGCCGAGCACGTTGGTCCACTGGTCCCGCGACTCGGTCGCGTTGGCCACGTTGACCGTGTAGTCGCTGGTGCCGTGCCAGACGGCCACCCGGGGCCGCTTGCCGGAATAGCCCGGGTACGCGTTGCGGACCAGGTCGCCCCACTGCGCCGGGCTCTTGTCCACGCCCGGGTTCATGCAGCTGAACGCGCTTGTGGTGCTGGTCGCGCAGCGGTACGGGATGCCGGCGATGATCGAACCGGCGGCGAACACGTCGGGGTAGGTGGCGAGCATGACGGCGCTCATCGCCGCGCCGGCGGAGAGGCCGCTGACGTAGACGCGGCCGGCGTCGGTGCCGTAGTTGGTCCTCGCGTAGTCGACCATCTGCTTGACCGACAGCGCCTCGCCCTGGCCCCGGGCGGTGTCGCCGGTCTCGAACCAGTTGAAGCAGGAGTTGGCGTTGTTGCCGGAGGGCTGCTGCGGCACGATCAGCGTGAACTTCCACTGGTCGGCGTACTTCTGCCAGCCGGAGTTGGTGAAGTAGGTCGAGGCGTTCTGGGTGCAGCCGTGCAGCAGCACCACGGCCGGCGCGTTGCCGGGCAGGCCGTCCGGGCGGTAGGCGTACATGGCCAGGTTGCCGGGGTTGGAGCCGAAGCCGGTGACCTGGGTCAGCGAGGCGGCCTGCGCGGGCAGCGCGGCGGTCAGGACGCCGGCCGCGGCCAGCACGACCCCGGCCGCCGCCCCGGCGAGACGGGTGATGAGGGATGAGGAGCGGGACACGGGGACCTCCCGATCATGGAATGTGAACTGGGTCACTCTCCGAGTTGCCGGAACGTTACGTCCGTGTTTCATCGACGGTAATGGCTGTCGGTCACACATTCACCGTCCGGGCGGTGTGCCCGGGTCCGGTTGGTAACGTCCGCTGCGTGCCGTCCTCCCCGGTCGCCGACCCGCCGCCCGCCACCGCCGCCCGCGACCGGCGCGCCGACCTGCTGGTGACACTCGCCGCGGTCGCGCTGGCGCTCTGGGTGACCAGCGGCATGTGGCGGGACCCGAACACCCGCACGATCACCGTCAACTCCAGCGACCAGGCGCTGTTCGAGTGGCTGCTGGCGTTCGGCGGGCACGCGCTTACCCATGGCGAGAACCCGCTCTTCACCCACCTGATCAACGTGCCGGACGGGGTGAACCTCGCGGTCAACACCTCGATCACCGTGTACGCGGCGGTCTTCGCGCCGCTGACGTACCTGGTCGGGCCACCCGCGACGTTCCTGGTGATCCTCACGCTCAACCTGGCCGCCACGGCGGTGGCCTGGTACTGGCTGCTCAGCCGGCACCTGGTCGGCAGCCGGACGGCCGCCGGGGTGGGAGCGTTGTTCATCGCCTACTGCCCGGCGATGGTGTCGCACGCCAACGCGCACCTGAACTGGACCGCCGGCTGGCTGGTGCCGTTGCTGATCTGGGGCGTGTTCCGGCTGCGCCGGCCCGGCCGCGCGGTCACCGGCGGGATCGTGCTCGGCCTGCTGGTGGCCGTCGCGTTCTCGATCGCCGCCGAGGGGCTGTTCTTCACCGCGCTGGCGCTCGCCGTGTTCCTGCTGGTCTGGGCGCTGCACCCGGCCCGGCGCGCGGAGGCCCGGACCGCGCTGCCCCGGATGGCGGCCGGGCTGGGGGTGACCGCGCTGGTGGCCGGCGTGCTGCTGGCGTACCCGCTCTGGCTGCACTTCGCCGGGCCGCAGCGCTTCCACGGCACCGGCTTCGACCCGCTGATCCACTCCGAGGACATCGCCGCGTACCTGTCGTACCCGCGCCGGTCGCTCGCCGGCTGGGCCGGATTCGGCACGTCGCTGGCGCCCAACCCGACCGAGGAGAACTCGTTCTTCGGCGTGCCGCTGCTGCTGCTCGCGGTCGCCTGCTTCGCCCTGCTCTGGCGACGCGCCGACCGGGCGTTCCGGGCCACGCTGCTCGCGCTCGGCGTGACCGCGGTGGTCTTCGCGGTGCTCTCCTGGGGGCCGACGGCGAAGTGGAACGGCCGGCGCACCGACCAACTGCTGCCGTTCGGTGTGCTGGACAACCTGCCGGTGGTCAACGCGGCGCTGCCGTCACGGCTGGCGCTCGTCGTCGCGCCGGTGATCGGGCTGCTGCTGGCGTACGCGATCGACGCGCTGCGCGCCCGGCCGCCCCGGCGGCGGGTGACCGCCGCGGCCTGGGTCGTCGGGTTCGTCGCCGCGCTGCTGCCGCTGCTGCCCACCCCGCTGCTGACCAGCGTCCGCGAGCCGGTCCCGGCGTTCGTCACCACCGGGGCCTGGCAGCGCTACGTCCCGCCCGACGGGGTGCTCACGCCGCTGCCGCTGACCGTCGACGTCTATCCGGACGGGCAGCGCTGGCAGGCGTACGCGCTGGCCCACCGGCAGGGCGAGTTCCGCATCCCGGCCGGCTTCTTCCTCGGCCCGGGCGGCCCGGACGGCCGGGGCCGGATCGGCCCGGTGCCGCGCACCTTCGACACGCTGATGGACCAGGCCGGGCGGACCGGGCTGGTGCCGATCATCACCGAGGGCAGCATCGAGGAGTCCCGGGCCGACCTGCGGTACTGGGGGGTGCGGGTGGTGGTGCTGGCCGACCGGGTGCACGGCGCCAAGTACGACGTCGACGAGGAGGCGCTGCGCCGCACCGCCACCGCGCTGCTCGGCCCGCCGGAGCGGGTCGAGGACGTCTGGCTGTGGCGGGTGCCCGGCGCGTGACGCGACGAGCGTCACGGGTGGGCGGCCGGGCCGACGGGACTAGGCTGGACGGGTGAGCGTGACGACTTCCGGACTGACCGCCATCCTCGCCGGCCGGCTCGACTACCAGGCCGCCTGGGACGAGCAGCGCCGGCTGCACGAGGCCGTGGTGGCCGGTGAGCGGGGCGACACGGTGCTGCTGCTGGAGCACCCGAGCGTCTACACCGCCGGCAAGCGCACCGAGCCGTGGGACCGCCCGATGGACGGCACCCCGGTGGTGGACGTGGACCGCGGCGGCAAGATCACCTGGCACGGTCCGGGGCAGCTCGTCGGCTATCCGATCGTCCGTCTGCCCGACCCGGTCGACGTGGTGGCGTACGTCCGGCGCACCGAGCAGCTCCTGATCGACGTCTGCGCCGAGGTCGGGCTGACCGCCGGCCGGGTCGAGGGGCGCAGCGGCGTGTGGGTGCCGGCGGACGACCGGGGCCCGGCCCGCAAGGTGGCCGCCATCGGCATCCGGGTGGCCCGGGGCGTGACGCTGCACGGCTTCTCCATCAACTGCGACTGCGACCTGGGTTTCTTCGACCGGATCGTGCCGTGCGGCATCCGCGACGCCGGGGTCACCTCGCTCACCGCCGAGCTGGGACGACCGGTCACGGTCGCCGACGTGCTGCCGGTGGTGGAGCGGCACCTGCCCACGCTGACCCAGGTCTGACCGCTGTCACCTGCGCAGACTCCATCAATGCGGACAAAGATATAGATGACCATTGATATCTAGAGTCATAAATGCGACGCTGGGCATGGAAGCGCTCCCACTCCCATCCTATGCGCCGAAGGAGGACGTAACCGTGCGTTCCCACCACCAATCCGGACGACCACGATCAGCCGTCCGCGCGCTCGTCGTGGCGCTCGCCCTGATCGCCGGCGTCCTGGCCGTGCCCGGTGCCGCCCAGGCCCACGGCACGATCGTCAGCCCGGCCACCCGCGCCTACAAGTGCTGGCAGACCTGGGGCAGCCAGCACACCAACCCGGCCATGCAGCAGCAGGACCCCATGTGTTGGCAGGCGTTCCAGGCCAACGCCGACACCATGTGGAACTGGATGAGCGCGCTGCGCGACGGCCTCGGCGGGCAGTTCCAGGCCCGCACGCCCGACGGGCAGCTGTGCAGCAACGCGCTGTCCCGCAACGACAGCCTGAACCGGCCCGGGGCGTGGAAGACCACGAACATCAGCCGCAACTTCACCGTGCAGCTCTACGACCAGGCGAGCCACGGCGCCGACTACTTCAAGGTCTACGTCAGCAAGCAGGGGTTCAACCCGACCACCCAGACGCTCGGTTGGGGCAACCTCGACTACATCACGCAGACCGGCCGGTACGCGCCGTCGCAGAACATCAGCTTCAACGTCTCGACCTCCGGATACACCGGACACCACATCCTGTTCGTCATCTGGCAGGCATCCCACCTCGACCAGGCGTACATGTGGTGCAGTGACGTCAACTTCACCTGATCGCGTACCGCACGTCGCTCCGGCCCAGGACCCCGTGTTCCTGGGCCGGAGCCGTGCCTCACGGGGTGAGGCGGTGCAGGTCGCGCGGGAAGGCGGTCACCTCCCGGACGTTCGCCGCGCCGGTCAGCCGGGCGACGAACCGCTCCAGACCGATCGCGAACCCGCCGTGCGGCGGCATGCCGTGCCGGAACGCGTCCAGATAACCGGCGTACGGCTCGACCGGCTCGCCGCGGGCCGCCAGCGCGGCCCGGTAGTCGGCGTACCGGTGCAGCCGCTGCCCGCCGGTGACCAGCTCGATTCCCCGGAACAGCAGGTCGAACCCGTTCGAGTACGCCGGCCGGGCCGGGTCCGGGTGGGTGTAGAAGGGGCGCTTCGCCATCGGGTAGCCGGTGACGAACAGGAAGTCGCTGCCGTGCTCGGCCCGGGCCCACTCCCCCAGCGCCCGCTCGTGCGCGGGGGCCAGGTCCGGCTCGTCGGCCGGCGCCCCGGCGATCGCCAGCGCGTCGGTGAAGTGCACCGCGGGGATCTCGGCGGGCACCTGCGGCACCGTCACACCGAGCGTGTCGAGCGCGCCGCCGGCCCGGTCCGCGACGCCCGCCAGCATCCCGGCGAGGGTGTCCCGCAGCACGGCCATCACGTCCCGGTGGTCGGTCACGAAGCCCAGCTCCACGTCGAGCGAGGTGTACTGGGCGAGGTGGCGCACCGTGTCGTGCGGCTCGGCGCGGAACACCGGCCCCACCTCGTACACCCGCTCGAAGACGCCCACCATGAGCTGCTTGTAGAACTGCGGCGACTGGGCCAGGTAGGCGGGCCGGCCGAACCAGTCCAGCGTGAAGACGTTCGCGCCGCTCTCGGTGGCCGAGCCGACCACCTTGGGCGTGTGCACCTCGACGAAACGCCGCCGGTCGAGCGTGGCCCGGAAGCCGGCCACCGCCGCCGCCGAGATCCGCAGCGCGGCGGACCGGGTCGGATGACGCAACGCGGTCGGCGCGTGGTCGAGCTGGGTGGGCAGGCTCGCGGTCAGCACCGGCCGGTACAGGTCGAACGGGGGCGGCACGGCGGGCGGGCCGAGCGGACGTACCGTCGGCTCGACGACCTCGACCCCGGCGGGCGCGGCGGGGTTCGCGACCACCGTGCCGACCACCTCGACGACGGTCTCCTCGCCGAGCGCCTCGACCTGCGCGCGCACGGCGGGCGCGGCGACCACCACCTGGGCGAGCCCGGTGGCGTCGCGGACGATCAGAAAGGCCACCGACTTGAGCAGCCGGCGGCGGTGGACCCAGCCGGCGAGCCGGACGGTCGCGCCGACCTGGGCGGGGAGTTCGGTGGACAGGATGCGTTGCACGGCGGTTACCTCCTCGATCAATCGCAACGCGATCCCCGGGAGGTGTGGGCGAGCGGGAAACCTCGCGGTGCCACCACACCTTCGCCCCCGCCGGAGCGGGGGCCTCGTTCGTCGCCTTTTCACCGGGGCCAGCCGGGCGGGGTCTACTGGGCGCGGACGCCGTTCTTCCCGCAGCTCGGGAGGGTCTTCGCGGGGCCGGCGCCAGACCGCCTCGCAGCAGGTGGCGGCTCTCTGGGCTGGCGGTCGGTCCGCTACTCGGCTCCGTCGCAGCTCTGCCCGGCACGCTAGCACCGCGACCGCCCCGGTGTGACGGGGATTTTTTCGGCATCCGTGTCCGGCGTCACAACGTTTCCGGCGTGACGGCCGTCGCCTGACGTTCATCGACCGTCGCCGACCGGCGTAGGCTCGGTTTTGTGACGATCGAGCATTCTGCGCCGACGACTCAGCAGCCCGCGTCCACCGCGACGGTCGCGCCCGAGGGGCGCCGCATGCTGCGGATCGAGGCGCGCAACGCCGAGACGCCGATCGAGCGCAAACCGCCGTGGATCAAGGTCAAGGCCAAGATGGGCCCGGAGTACACCGAGCTGCGCGGGCTCGTCTCCCGCGAAGGGCTGCACACGGTGTGCCAGGAGGCCGGCTGCCCCAACATCTACGAGTGCTGGGAGGACCGGGAAGCCACCTTCCTCATCGGTGGCGACCAGTGCACCCGGCGCTGCGACTTCTGCCAGATCGACACCGGCAAGCCGGCCGA
This sequence comes from Micromonospora sp. AKA38, assembly GCF_027925725.1. Classification (NCBI taxonomy): domain Bacteria; kingdom Bacillati; phylum Actinomycetota; class Actinomycetes; order Micromonosporales; family Micromonosporaceae; genus Micromonospora; species Micromonospora sp. AKA38. The sequence goes on from NZ_BNEI01000003.1 coordinate 351,576, forward strand.
GTTCGACGCCGACGAGCCGCGCCGGGTCGCCGAGTCGGTCGCCGCGATGGGTCTGCGCTACGCGACCATCACCGGCGTGGCCCGCGACGACCTGCCCGACGGCGGCGCCTGGCTCTACGCCGAGACGGTCCGGCAGATCCACGCCCTGCGGTCCGGCTGCGGCGTCGAGCTGCTGATCCCCGACTTCAACGCGGCGCCCGAGCAGCTCGCCGAGGTCTTCGGCTCGCGCCCCGAGGTGCTCGCGCACAACGTGGAGACCGTGCCGCGCATCTTCAAGCGGATCCGTCCGGCGTTCCGCTACGAGCGGTCGCTCGACGTGATCCGGCAGGCCCGGGCCGATGGCCTGGTCACCAAGAGCAACCTCATCCTCGGCATGGGCGAGGAGCGCGCCGAGGTCTCCCAGGCGCTGCGTGACCTGCACGAGGCCGGCTGCGAGCTGATCACGATCACGCAGTACCTGCGCCCCACCCCCCGGCACCACCCGGTCACCCGCTGGGTCAAGCCGGAGGAGTTCGTCGAGCTGCGCGAGGAGGCCGAGGAGATCGGCTTCGCCGGCGTGATGAGCGGCCCGCTGGTCCGCTCGTCGTACCGGGCCGGCCGCCTCTACCAGCAGGCGCTCGCCGCCCGCGAGGGGATCGCCGTCGCCGGCTGAGGCCGGCCGTCGACCGCGTCACCCACCGCCGGCCACCCGCCGGATGCCATGATCGCAGGCATGACCGCCGGGGTACGCCAGGAGCCACGCGAGGCCGACCCGGCGCGTACGCCCCGGCGGCTCCGACTGCCGACGCTGCTCGCCCTGCTGATCGGCGGGATCGGTGTCGGCTACCGGTTGGCGCTGCTGCTCGCCGACGCGCCGCCCACCAACAGCGACGAGGCGACCATGGGGCTGGCCGCCCTGCACATCGCGCGGGGCGACGCGTTCCCGGTCTGGTTCTACGGCCAGGCGTACATGGGCACGCTGGAGGCGTACCTGGCCGCGCCGCTGGTCGCGGTCGCCGGGCCGTCCGTGCTGGTGCTGCGGCTGCCCACGCTGGCGTTGTACGCGCTGTTCCTGCTGCTGTCCTGGCGGCTGACCCGCCGGCTCGGCGGCGACCGCTGGTACGCCCTGCTGGTCGTCGCCGTGCTCGCGCTCGGCGCGGACCGGGTGGTGAAGAACCAGCTCATCGCCGGTGGCGGCTACCCGGAGCTGAATCCGGCCGGGGCGGCGCTGGCGCTGCTCACGGTCGGGCTGTGCGTCGGCGGGCCGGGCGCGCGACTGCCCCGCTGGGCGGCCTGGGGGCTGGTCGCCGGGGTGCTGCTCTGGGTCGACCCGCTGATCCTGCCGTACGTGGCGACGCTCGGCGCGCTGCTGCTGGCCTGGCGACGGCGGGAACTGGCCGGCCGGGCCGGGGCGGTGCTCGCCGGCGCGCTGCTGCTGGGCGCCGCGCCGATGGTGCTGGACAGCCTGCGCCACGGTCGCAACCCGCTCACCGCGGTGCTGCGGGCCAGCGGCTCGGACGTGGCGGCGGGCTGGGCCGAGCGGCTGCACGGCGGGCTGGTCCTCGGCCCGTCGCTGGCCATGGGCTTCTGCTCCCCCGGTCACTGCGCACCGTGGCAGCTCTGGTGGGCGGCGGTCTTCCCGGTCCTGCTGCTGATCGCCGCGTGCGCCGCCTGGCGCACGCTCCGCCGCGCGTCCGCCGTCCCGGATCACGGGCCCTCCCCCCGTCCCCGCCCCGGCGACCCGCCGGCCCACCGGGTGTCGGCCGGAGTGCGGCTGGCGCTGCTGGCCGGCGCGGCGGCGGTGCTGGCGGCGTACGCGGTGAGCGACGCGGCCGGGCGGACACCTGTCGAGAGCAGCCGTTACCTGTCCTGCCTCGCGGTGGCCGTACCCGCCCTGCTCTGGCCCCTGTGGCGGGCCGCCCGCCCGCTCGTCGGGCCCCGCCACCGCGCCGGACCGGCTGCGGCCGGAGCCGTGGCGGTAGGGACGGCGGCGGTCGTGGTGCTGGTGGGGGTGCTCGGGACCGGCGGGGTCGCCACCGTGGACACCGTCCGGGCGGCGCCCGCCGTGCACGCCGAGGCCGACCGGCACCGGGCGCTCGTCGACATGCTCGGCGCGCTCGGTGTCCGGCACGTGCGGGGCGGCTACTGGACCTGCAACCGGATCGCGTTCGCCACCGGCGAGGACGTGGTCTGCGCCGTGGTCGACGACCGGCTGCGTCCCGGCTTCGATCGGTTGCCGGCGTACCGGCGGGCCGTCGCCGCGGACCCGGACGCGGGCTGGGTGGCCCCGGACGCCTCGCCACTTGCCGCGCTGCTCGACCGGCGGCTCGGCACCGCACCGGGCACGCTCGACGTGGTCACCGTCGACGGCTGGCGGATCTACCTGCCCCGCCGCTGACCGGGCCGCGCGGTCGCGAGGTGACCGGTCCGCACGGAACGGGTGGCCACGGATCAACCGGCCGAGCGCCGACCACTAGACTCTGCGGCATGGCAAAGCCCCAGGAGAAGGTCTCGTTCGGCCAGCGGCTGAAGCAGATCGGGATGGTGTTCAAGTTCACCGCCAAGCAGGACAAGTGGTTCGCGCCGCTGACCGCGGCGGCGGTGCTGATCCCGCTCGCGCTCACCGTGGTCGCGGTGCTCGCCTGGGGCTGGCTCTTCCTGCCCATCGGCATCCTGCTCACCCTGCTCGCCGTGCTGATCGTGCTCAACCTGCGGTCCAACAAGGCGATGATGAACGCCGCCGAGGGGCAGCCCGGCGCGGCGGCGCAGATCATGGAGAGCATGCGCGGCGACTGGCGGGTCACCCCGGCGGTCAGCTCCACCACGCAGATGGACATGGTCCACCTGGTGGTGGGCCGCCCCGGCGTGATCCTGCTGGCCGAGGGGAACGCGCAGCGCGTCCGGGGCCTGCTCGGCCAGGAGAAGCGCCGGCTGGCCAAGGTGATCGGCTCGGCCCCGCTGCACGACTACGTGATCGGTCAGGGCGAGGGCGAGCTGCCGGTCCGCAAGCTGCGGATGACGCTGATGCGGCTGCCCCGGTCCCTCTCGCCGAAGGACGTCAACGCGCTCGACAAGCGGCTCAAGGCGCTGACCGCCCGGCCGCAGATGCCCAAGGGCGCGGTCCCGAAGAACATGCGGCCGGCGCGCGGCGCGTTCCGGCAGACCCGGGGGCGCTGACTCCCGGCGTACGCGGAGGAAGGAGCCGGCCCCGCGCGGGGCCGGCTCCTTTCTCGTGTGCGGTCAGCGGCGCGGCGCGTCGGTGACGACCGCGCCGGTGAGCCGGTCGTGCAGGCCACGACGGTGCTGGTCCATGATCAGGGCCGGCACGACGAGGGACAGCAGCAGGCCCCGCAGCAGCGCGCGGACCAGCCCGATCCGGCCGCCGTCGGCCCAGGCGACGCAGCGCAGCCGGGTCAGGTACATGCCGGGGGTCTGGGCGAAGAGGCCGAGGAAGAAGCCGTACTCCAGGATCAGCACCAGGACCGGCGGCCACCCGTCGCGGACCGGGTCGGCGAAGGACCGGGCGACCATCAGGCAGAGCACCCAGTCGATGATCAGCGCGCCGAACCGGCGGCCGAGGCTCGGGGGCGTGAAGGCGGGATCGGTGGCGGGTGGCACCGGTGCGGCGGCGGTATCGGTCACGCGGCCAGGGTAGCGCCGTCTCGACGCCCATCGAAAAATCCGACAAGGCGCGCAAGGCTGGGCATAATACGCGGGCGATGACGCTCCGCTAGCGACGTAACACGGCGGAAACAGAGGAGACACGGCCGGGCAACCGCCCGGCCATAGCGTCGCCAACAGTCAGCCACCGGAGTGGACCTGCCAGGAGGACGTGTGTTCGCCAATTCCGAGGAACTCCTGCGATACCTCAGCAACGAGGACGTGAAGTTCGTCGACGTACGTTTCTGTGACCTGCCCGGCGTGATGCAGCACTTCAACCTGCCGGTCGAGTCCTTCGACGACAGCGTCTTCACCGACGGCCTCGCGTTCGACGGCTCGTCGATCCGCGGCTTCCAGTCGATCCACGAGTCGGACATGCTCCTGCTCCCCGACGTCGCCACCGCGTTCATCGACCCGTTCCGCGCCCAGAAGACCCTCGCGCTCAACTTCTTCGTCCACGACCCGTTCACCCGCGAGGCATACTCCCGCGACCCCCGCAACGTCGCCAAGAAGGCCGAGGCCTACCTCGCCGCCAGCGGCATCGCCGACACCGCCTACTTCGGCGCCGAAGCCGAGTTCTACATCTTCGACTCCATCCGCCACGAAACCTCCGCCCACCAGTCGTTCTACTACATCGACTCGATCGAGGGCGCCTGGAACACCGGCCGCATCGAAGAAGGCGGCAACCGCGGCTACAAGACCGCCTACAAGGGCGGCTACTTCCCCGTCCCCCCGGTCGACCACTACGCCGACCTGCGCGACTCGATCGTGCGGCGGCTCGTGGACAGCGGCTTCACCGTGGAACGCTCGCACCACGAGGTCGGCACCGCCGGCCAGTCCGAGATCAACTACCGGTTCTCGACGCTGCTGCACGCCGCCGACCAGCTCCAGCTCTTCAAGTACATCGTGAAGAACGAGGCGTGGGCCGGCGGCAAGACCGCCACGTTCATGCCCAAGCCGCTGTTCGGTGACAACGGCTCCGGCATGCACACCCACCAGAGCCTCTGGCTCAACGGGGAGCCGCTGTTCTACGACGAGACCGGCTACGCCGGCCTGTCCGACACCGCCCGCTGGTACATCGGCGGCCTGCTGCACCACGCCCCCTCGCTGCTGGCCTTCACCAACCCGACCGTCAACTCCTACCGACGCCTCGTGCCCGGCTTCGAGGCCCCGGTCAACCTGGTCTACTCCCAGCGCAACCGCTCCGCCTGCACCCGCATCCCGGTCACCGGCAGCAACCCCAAGGCCAAGCGCGTCGAGTTCCGCGTCCCCGACCCCTCGGCCAACGTCTACCTCGCCTTCTCCGCGATGATGATGGCCGGCCTCGACGGCATCAAGAGCAAGATCGAACCCCCGGCCCCCATCGACAAAGACCTCTACGACCTCCCCCCGGAGGAGTGGGGCGACGTCAAGCAGGTCCCCGGCTCGCTGTCGGCCGTGCTCGACTCGCTGGAGGCCGACCACGACTACCTGCTCGACGGCGGCGTGTTCACGCCGGACCTGATCTCCACCTGGGTCGACTGGAAGCGGGCCAACGAGGTCGACCCGGTGCGCCTGCGCCCGACCCCGCACGAGTTCGCGATGTACTTCGACTGCTGAGCACACTCTCGTCAGCACCGGCCGGGCCGGCTCCGCCTTCCGCGGGGCCGGCCCGGCCGTTCCGCTGGCGGGCCGGTGTCAGCGCGGCAGGTGCCGGCGGCGCAGGCCGGCCCGGACGCCGGCCACCACGACAGCCACCACCAGCACCGTCATCAGCACCGCGCCGGGCGCCTTGGTGAACCGGGCCAGGTTCGTGCCGTCGGGCAGCGTGAGCACCGAGGCCACCGCGCAGGGCGCCACGAACCAGACGGTCCGGGCCGGCGACACCACCGCCACCGCGAGCAGGGCCAGCGGCCAGACCGCGTACCAGGGGTGGAAGACCGGGGCGAGCAGCACGGTGGCGGCCAGCGCCAGCCCGGCCCCGAACAACGTCACCCGGAACCGGACCATCCGCTGCCGGTCGTCGCCGGACCGGCGCAGCGCCGTCCACACCCACCACCAGAGCGCCACCAGCAGCCCGGCCAGCAGCACCAGCCCGACCACCCGGGTCACCGGCACGGCGTGCGGGTCACGCCCGGCCGCCTCACCGGCGTAGTCGATCACGAAACCGACAGCGGTCGGCGGCGAGGTCCACTGCTGCGAGTCGCCGCTGCGGCCGAGCCCGTCCACCCAGCCCAACCCGAGGCCGGTGGCGAGCGACAGGACGACGAGCGTGCCGAGCACCGCCGCGGCCAGCCGGCCACCGTCGCGCAGCAGCGCCCGCCAGGTGTGCCGGCCGGACACCGCGGCGAGCGCCGCGAACGGCAACACCACCACGGCGACCGCCTTCACCGCGACCGCCAGGCCCAACAACACGCCGGCCACCAGCAGCGCGCGCGGCGTGCCCGGCCGGCGGACGAGCGCCAGCAGCCCGAGCAGGAGCAGCCCGAGCGCGAGCACGTCGTTGTGCGCGCCGGCCACCAGGTGCACCCCGACCAGCGGGCAGGCCAGCACCAGCCAGGCCGCGCGGCGGGCCGGCACCCCGGTGGCCCGGGCCAGGCCGGGCAGGGCGGCGGCGACCAGCAGCACCCCGGCCACCGCGACCAGCCGCAGCAGCACGATCGTCCCGACCAGGCCACCGCCGGCGAGCACCGCCAGCCCGGCCAACAACACGAAGAACGGCCCGTACGGCGCGGGCGTGTCCCGCCAGATCGGCGACACCGAACCGGTCCACGGGCAGCCGGCCGCCGCCACCCCCACCCGGTACGGGCTGACCCCCTGCGTCCAGGTCCAGCCCTGGCAGGCGTACGAGTAGACGTCGCGGCTGCCCAGCGGCGGCGCGGCCAGCAGCGGCAACGACCAGAGCCCGGCCGTCAGGTACGCCCACCGGCCCGACGGGGCGCCCCAGCGCAGCGACCACCAGGCGCCGACCAGCAGCACGGTCCCCACCAGCCAGCAGCCCAGCGTCACCGGACCGTGCGGGGCCTGCCAGAGACCGGCGAGCGTGGTACGCGGCGGCGCGTCGGGCAGCGCCCCGCCCAGCCAGCCGGCCGCGGTGAGCAGGACCGCGCCGGCGAGTCCGGCGTACCGGGCGAGCGCGGCGGCCACCGGCCGGACCGGCGCGTCGGGCTCGCTCACCGGCACACTCCTCACTCCACCGGAACCGGCTGCCGCCCCTTCCGAGCCGACCGTACCAACCACACGACCAGCACTATCACGAACAGCGTCATCAGCGGCGCACCCGGCATCTTGGTGTACCGGGGTAAACCGGTCCCGTCCGCCAGCACCAGGAACGACGACAGCAGGGTGACGATCGAGAACCAGCGCGTGCGGCGCGCGGTGGCGGCGAGCACGGCCAGCGGCCAGAGCCAGTACCAGGGGTGGAACAGCGGGGCGAGCGCGACGGTGGCGACCAGCGCCAGCGCCGCGTACCAGAACGGCTCGCCCCGGCGCCACGCCCGGAACCAGAGCCACACCAGCAGCGCGACAAGCACCACCATGCCGATCGCCCGGGTCACCGGCAGCGCGTCGACGTGCACGCCGAACGGCGCCAGCAGGTACCCGACGGTCTGCCCGACCGCGGTCGGCGGTGAGGTCCAGGCCACCACCAGCCCGCCCTGCTCCAGGCCGCTGATGAAGCCGAGCCCGAGACCGGCCACGAGCGTCGCGCCGGCCAGCGCGGCCAGCGCGCCGCCGACCACCCACCCGCCGTCGCGGACCAGCGTCCGGATCCGGTACGGCCCGACGACCGCGGCGAGCGCCGCGAACGGCACCACCACCAGCGCGGTGACCTTGATGCCGGCGGCCAGGCCGAGCAGCAACCCGCCGGCGAGCAACGGCCCGGGGCGGCCCGGCCTGCTCGCCACCACGGCCAGCCCGGCGACGAGCAGGCCGACCATCATCGCGTCGTTGTGCGCCCCGGAGGCCAGGTGCACCGGCACCAGCGGGCTGGCCAGCGCCAGCCAGAGCGCCTGCTTCGGCGGCACCCCGCAGCGGCGGGCCAGCGCCGGCAGCGCCCAGGCCGTCAGCGCCACCCCGGCCACGGCGAGCACCCGGAACAGCGCGACGGCGCCCCACAGCGACCCGGTGGCCTTGACCACCGCGCCGGCGATCAGCACGAACAGCGGCCCGTACGGCGCCGGCGTGTCCCGCCAGATGTACGAGATGGTGTCCAGCCACGGGCAGGGCAGCGCCGACACGCCCTGCTCGTACGGGTTGATCCCGGCCGAGAAGCTGGCACCCTGGCAGGCGTACGCGTAGACGTCCCGGCTGCCCAGCGGTGGGGCGACGAGCATCGGCAGCATCCACAGCGCGACGGTCACCAACGCCCAGCTGGCCGAGGGCACCCGGTTCCGCAACGACCACCACGCCCAGGCCAGCAGCGCGGTGCCGGCCAGCCACAGTCCGATGATCAGCGGCCCGTCCGGGCCCTGCCAGATGCTGACCGGGGTGGGGCGCAGCTCGCCGTCGGGCAGGGCGCCGCCGACGTACGCGGCCACGGCGAGCAGCACCGAGCCCGCCAGGCCGGTCCAGCGCGAGAGGTGGTGAGACACCCTCGTCATGCTGCCAGTACGGTGGTTCGCGATCAGGAGGTGGGCATGCGGGGCGGTCGGGTGGTGGCGGTGTCCGCCGCGTCGGCGCTCGTCCTCGCCGTGCTCCTCCTCGTCCTGCCGGCCACCGGCTCGGACCTGTCCGCCCAGGTGGCGCGCGCCGGCTTCTTCGCCGCGCACGGGCCGGCCCTGGTCGATCTGCGCTGGTACGGCGGCGTGCACCCGTGGGGCTACAGCCTCGTCTCGCCGCCGCTGATGGCGCTGCTCGGGGTACGCCCCACCGGCGCGCTGACGCTGCTCGCCTCGGCCACCGCGTTCGCCGCCCTGCTGGTCCGGCTCCGGGTGCCCCGCCCGCTGCTCGGCAGCCTGGTCGGGGTCGTCACGATCGCCGGCAACCTGGTCTCCGGCCGGGTCACCTATGCGCTCGGCGTCACGTTCGGCCTGGCCGCGCTGCTCGCCCTGACGCTGCCCGCCGACGTGACCGGCCGGGCCAACCGGATGCGCGCCGCAACGGTCGCCGTCGCCGCGCTGCTCGCCTCCGCGGCCAGCCCGGTGGCCGGGCTGTTCGTCGGGCTCGCCGGCGTCACGCTGCTGCTCACCCGCCGGTACGCCGACGGCCTGCTGCTCGCCGTGCCGGCGGCCGGGCCGCTCGCGGTGACCGGGCTGCTGTTCGGGGAGGGCGGCTGGATGAACATCAGCCGGGCGGACACGGTCCACGCGGTGGTGACCAGCCTGCTGGTCGCGGCGCTGGTGGCGTACCGGCCGGTGCGGGTGGGCGCGCTGCTCTCCGCGGCCGGGGTGCTGGCGGCCGCGTTGCTGCCCACCCCGGTCGGGCTGAACGCCACCCGCCTGGTGGTGATGTTCGCGCTGCCGGTGCTGGCCGCCGCCGCGTCCCTGCCGCGCGGCCTGACCGGTCGGCTGTCTCCCGCCGCCGACCGCCGGGACGCGTTCGCCGGGCGCGAGGCGGTCGGGCGCGGGCTGCCCCGGGCCGCCGGGGCGGTCGGGTTGGCCGCGCTGCTGGCGGCGGTCTGCTGGTGGCAGCCGCCGGTGGTCACCGCCGACCTGCGCAGCGCCGACGACCCGACGGCCGATCCGGCGTACTTCGCGCCGCTGCGGGCGGAGCTGGCCCGGCGCGGGCTCACCGGGCGGGTGGAGGTGCCGCCGACCCGCAACTACTGGGAGGCCGCCCGCCTCGGCGAGGTGCCGCTGGCCCGGGGCTGGCTGCGACAGGCCGACATCGGCCGCAACCCGCTGTTCTTCACCACCGTGCCGGGCGCTGCCGGCACCGGCGTCCCGCTGACCGCCGACAGCTACCGGGCCTGGCTGGCCGACAACGCGGTGCAGTACGTCGCCGTGCCGGACGCGGAACTGTCCTGGGTGGGGCGGCCGGAGGCGGAACTGGTGGCCGCCGGGCAGCCGTACCTGACCGAGGTCTGGTCGGACCGGCACTGGCGGCTCTACGCGGTCGCCGACCCCACGCCGCTGGTCGGCGCGCCCGGTGAACTGGTCCGGCAGGACGGCGCCTCGGTCACGTTCCGGGCCCCCGTCGCCGGTCCGGTGCCGGTCCGGGTCCGCCACGACCGCTGGCTGTCCGTCACCGACGGCGCCACGCTCTCCCCCGACGGCGACTGGCTCACCGTCACGGTGCCCCGCCCCGGCACCTACACGCTCACCGGCTGACCGTCACCCGGCCCGGCGGCGCAGGCTCCGCGTCAGGGCCGGGATCATCACCGCCGCCGCCACCAGATGCAGCCCGACCAACGCGGCGACGGTGGCGGTGTCCGCCCCCACCAGAAACGGCGGGACCAGCGAGATCGCGGTCAGCGACCCGACCGTCCACCCGAACCGCTCGGCGGGACGGGCGCTCCACCGCAGCAGGGCGGCGGCAATGATCACGCCCACGACGGAGAAGAAGCCGGTTACCACCGCGAACCCGCCCAGCGGGATGGTCTCGCCGCCGTCGGGGACCGCGAAGTCGACGCCGAGGGCGCGGGCGACGGCGGCGGCGAGGGTGGTGACCACCACCGCCGCGAGCGTGGCGACCAGACCGGTGCCGGCGAGCCGGCGGAAGCGGTGGCCGGTCCGGCCCGGCGCCGGGCCGGCGACCACCGAGGCGTCGTTGGCGCTGGTCATGTCGTTCCTCCAGGATTCGCTTCGGGGGACGCGGATGCGCACAGGACTACTCGGCGTCGTCGGCCGGCAGACGCCCGGGCAGCCCGAGCCGTGGGAACTGGTCGGCGTGGAACGTGACGATCTCGGCGATCGCCCCGCCGCTGACGCGCAGGGCGTCGACCGTCAGCGGCAGGTACGCGCCTGCCCCCTCCTGCCAGAGGTAGAAGGCGACGGCGGGCTGCCGGTTCACCGAGGTGGGAACGGCCCGCAGGCGCCCCAGCTCCGGGAAGCCGTCCGACACCCAGTCCGCGACCACTGCGGCGCGACCGACTTGGAGGCCCGGCGTGGGCGGCATCGAGCAACGCACGTCCTCGCGCAGCAGCGCGGCGAGTCGGCCGACGTCCTTGGCCACGCTGGCGTCGGTGAAGCGGCGGACCAACTCGCGGGTGCCGGCGTCTTCCTCGCCGCCGGTCCAGTCCTGCCGCTCGGCGGGCAGGTGCGCGCGCATTCCGGCACGGGCCCGCTGCAATGCGCTGTTCACCGAGTGGACGGAGTCCCCGAGCAGCTCCGCGACGTCCCGCGCCGGCCAGCCGAGCACATCCCGCAGGATCAGCACGGCGCGCGGGCGCGGCGCGAGGTGCTGGACCGCGACCAGGTACGCCAGCTCGATCGTCTCCCGTGCCACGGCGACCGCCTCCGGTTCGTCCGCGTCGCCTCCGGGCACCTCGTCGAGCAGCCGGTCCGGGTAGGGCTGCAACCACGGCACCTCACCGCCGGTCGCCGGCGCCGGGCGGCGCTTGGCGAGCAGGTCCAGCGAGGCGTTGGTGGCGATCCGGTAGAGCCAGGCCCGGAGCGTCGACCGGCCCGCGTAGGTCTCCCGCCGCCGCCACGCTCGCAGGAAGGTCTCCTGCACCACGTCCTCGGCGTCCTCGAACGACCCGAGCATCCGGTAGCAGTGCACGTGCAGCTCCCGCCGGTGCCGCTCGGTCAGCCCGGCGAACACCGGCCCGTCGATCTCGTCCCGCCCCGCCCGCCACGTCTGCGCGCTCATCTCGTCATCCTCGTGTCTCGTCGTGTCCCGTCGAGGGTGTGACGGACGCGGGCGGGAGAACTCATCACCGGTCGTCTTCGCCGCGCTTCGGCGTCGCCGGAACCCGGCCTCGCAGCCGTCCGCCCCCGACTTCGAGGAGGCATACGAACTGGGGCGGGCCGACGAACGGACGGCGCAGCGCGGCGAGGACCGCCCGGTGTCGCGTATCTACCAGTTCCCGCGCCGCGAAAGCTGAAGGCCCCCGGGCATGATCGCCGAGGGCCTCCAGGTGGTCGAGGTCAGCCGAGCGGGCCGATCTCCTTAGCGAGGTTGACGAAGCCCGCCCATGCTGCGGGCGGGAAGGCGAGCGTCCCGCCGTCGCGGTCCTTGGTGTCCCGCACGAAAACGCGGCCGGGAAGATTGTCCGCGACTTCCACGCACGCCCCGCCGTTGGAGCTGCTGCGGGTGCTCTTACGCCACTGAGCGCCGGTCAGATCATCCATGATCGTGCTTCCAATAGCTCGACGGTCTGGTCTCGCGGCAGCGCGACCGACCTCACGGTATCCCAAACCGCCCACAGCGGAGCAACGTCATTAGTGATCCGCCCGGCCGCCTGGTCGTCGAGGTAGCCGACGTCGTCCCCCTCGGGCGTGCTGGCGATGATGAACGGCCCCGCTTGGCCGGGGTGCAGGCCGGCTCGCAGAGGCAGTACGTGGATCATCACGTTTGGCCGCTGAGCGAGCGCGGCGAGGTGGTCAAGCTGCGGGCCGAGGACATCGGGTGCCCCTCGGCGTAGCGCCCCCTCGTCGATGACGAATACGACCAGCGGCGGGCGAGGGCGGTCCAGCACGGCCGACTGCCGACGTAGCCGAGCCTCGACGAAATGCTCAGCGTCCGCCGCGAGGAGTCCACTGGCGAGAACGGCGCGGGCGTAGTCGGAAGTCTGAAGCAGCCCGGGAATGACTGCGCTTTCGAACCAGCGCAGCCCCAGCGCCTCGCGCTCGATGTCAGCCCATGGACGAAACCACTTCGGGTCGCGCCGCCGCGACGCGTCCGGCCAAAGTTCCTCCGCGTCCCGACGAAGGAGCTCAGCCACCGTCGCGCGATGCCGAGTTTGGGGGATGCGGTCCTGGGTGACCCAACGGGCAACCGTCTTCGGGTCTACGCCTACCTGAGCTGCGACGCTTTCGGCGGTGTGCCCCGCCTCTGACATTGCTCGCTGGACAGCCCGGTTCATCCTTCTGTCCCATCCGATCGTCCCTGATGTCTGAGTTACATACTGCTACGCGGTGTTACCGTCCTGCAACTCTCGGCAGGCTGCTCTTTAGACGGCGCGGCCGGTGGGAGAAGGGGCCCGGCGACCGTGTCAGTCACGGGACCGCCTCGTCCGTCTGTCACTCAGCGCGGGGCGGTCCCTCTCCCAGTCCCCATGAGAGGAGCGCGCCGTGCACAGACAGAAGCCGAGGCTCTACCGGATTGCCGTCCTGTCCTCCCGCTTTCACCGCCCCCGCCTGCGCCTGGTCCCGCCCGGCCTGGCCTGCTCCTGCGGTCTGATGACCTGGCGCTACTGCCTGAGGTTGCGTCGCCGGGCCCAGGTAACCCCGCTCTACCCGCCACCGGCCACCCGCCCCCCGACGAACGGCCACGCGTGGGCGTCCTCCCCCGCGACGACGACCGTCTTCCGGCGCAACGGGGAGCGGCGATGACCGCGCCCCGTGGCCGCACGGTCGGCCCGCCCGCCCTTCCAGCGTTTCGCGCGGGCGACGTGCTTCACCTGACCCGTTCGGCGTCCCCCCAGTTCGCGCACCCGATCACGCTCCGCGTGATTCGCGAACTCGACTGGACGACCTTCGACGGGTGGCGCTGGGTGGACGGCTACCAGCTCGGCCCGGACGGCGGCGCGACCGCCCGCCGGTCGCTGTACGTTCGCGCCGACGGCGTCCGCAGACTCGATGCCCCGCCCCGCCGACCCGCGGCCCTACGCTGTTCGCTGGCTGCGGGGGTGATGGCGTGAATCACCTCACCGACGACCACTCCCCGGTCCGCCCGGGGTGGACGTGCCGCGCGACGGGCGGCCTTTGGCCGTGCACGACCGCCCGCACGGCGCTCCTCGTCATGTTCGACGGCGACCGCCGGGGCCTGATTCTTCACCTCGGCGCACAACTCGCCGACGCGATCGACGACTACGCGGCCCAGAACTCGGGGAGCATCCCACCGGGTCTGGCGGAGCGCATCATGGGTTGGGCGCTGGCGCTGCCCGAATGACCCCGCCCACCCGAGACCCGCTCCGTGTGCCCTTTCCGGACAGCCCAGCGCGGGCCACATTCTTCTTGGGACACTCCTCGGCACGCTGGCGCACAGGCGGTGTGCGTACGCGACGGCACGTTGCAGGGCCGGTATCAGGTCAGAGTGGGGCTTCGAGGATGCGCTGGACGACGGTGCGCGAGTGGCGGCCGGTGCGCAGGTACTCGTCGAGGAACTCGCCCGGGTCCTCGTGGCCGAGCAGGCGCACCACGCCGGCCAGCTCCACCCCGTGCCGGGGCAGTTGGTCGCCGGCCCGGCCGCGTACCAGCATCAGCGCGTCGCGGACCTGCGCGGCGAGCGTCCAGCCGGCGGCCAGCTCGGCCGCGTCGTCGGGGTCGAGCAGGCCGGCCTCGCGGGCCGCCGCGAGAGCGTCGAGGGTACGGGTACCGCGCAGCGCGGGCAGCCGGCCGGCGTGCCGGAGCTGGAGCAGTTGCACGGCCCACTCGACGTCGGCGAGCCCGCCCCGGCCCAGCTTGGTGTGGGTGGCCGGGTCGGCGCCGCGGGGCAGCCGCTCAGTCTCCACCCGCGCCTTGATCCGCCGGATCTCCACCACCTGCTCGCGGCTGAGCCCGTCGGCCGGGTAGCGCACCGGCTCGACCATCGCCTCGAACTCGGCGCCCAGGTCGGCGTCGCCGCAGACGAACCGCGCCCGCAGCAGCGCCTGCGCCTCCCACACCTTCGACCAGCGCGCGTAGTACTGCGCGTACGCGGCCAGGCTGCGGACCAGCGGGCCCTGCCGGCCCTCCGGGCGCAGGTCGGCGTCGACGCCGAGCGGCGGGTCGGGCGCCGGCGCGGAGAGCAGCCGGCGCAGCTCCTCGGCGATCGCGTGCGCGGCGGCGCTGGCGGCTCCGGCCGCGCTCTCGTCCGCCCCGGGCGGCGGGTCGTAGACGAACAGCACGTCGGCGTCGGAGAGGTAGTTGGACTCGTACCCGCCGAGCCGGCCCATGCCGATCACGGCGAAGCGCAGGCCCGGTGGCCCGGGTTGGGCGACCCGGGCGGCGCGCAACGCGGCGGCCAGCGTGGCGTCGGTGACGTGGGAGAGCGCGGTGCCGACCGCGCTGACGTCCACCACCGTGGGACGGCGTGCCCCGCCGCCCGGCGGGCGTGGGGTGAGCGGGGCGAGCGACCCGGCCCGGCTGAGCACGTCGGCGGCGGCGATCCGGACCAGCTCGCGGCGGCGCAGCGCGCGGACCGCGCGGGTGGCCTCGACCGGGTCGTCGTGCCGGACCGCCGCCGCCACGAAACCCTCTACGAGGGTCTCCCGGGGCCGCGGGGTCAGTTCGCTGTCCTCGGCCAGCAGCCGCAACGCCTCCGGCTCCCGGGCCAGCAGGTCGGCCGCGTACTTGGAGGAGGAGAGCACCCGGGCCAGCCGGCGCGCGACCGGGCCGGAGTCGCGCAGCAGGCGGAGATACCACGGGGTGCTGCCGAGCTTGTCGGACACCTGCCGGTAGTTGAGCAGGCCGCGGTCCGGCTCCGGGGCGTCGGCGAACTCGTCGAGCAGCACCGGCAGCAGCGTGCGCTGGATCGCGGCGGTGCGGCTGACGCCGCCGGTGAGCGCCTGGAGGTGCCGCAGCGCGCCGGCCGGGTCGGCGAAGCCGAGCACCTCCAGCCGGTGCCGGGCCGCCTCCGGGGTGAGCCGCAGCCCTTCGGCCGGCACCCGGGCCACCGACTCCAGCAGCGGCCGGTAGAGCAGTTTCGCGTGCAGTCGGCGTACCTCGGTGGCGTGGGTGACCCACTCGGCGCGGAACTCCTCGACGGCGCTGCGGCCCGGGGTGGCCGCGTAGCCGAGCGCGGCGGCGAGCCAGCGCAGCGCGGCCGGCTCGGTCGGCACGGTGTGCGTGCGGCGCAGGCCCTGGAGCTGGAGCCGGTGCTCGACGGCGCGCAGGAAACGGTAGCCGCGCAGCAGCGCCTCGCCGTCGGCGCGGCCGACGTAGCCGCCGGCGACCAGGGCGCGCAGCGCCGGCAGGGTGCCCGGCACGCGCAGCGACTCGTCGCCGCGGCCGTGCACGAGCTGGAGCAGTTGGACGGCGAACTCGATGTCGCGCAGCCCGCCCGGACCGCGCTTGATCTCGCGTTCCAGCTCCTTCGGCGGCACGTTGTCGAGGATCTTGCGGCGCATGGACCGGACGTCGGAGACCGCTTCCGGCCGCTCCGCCGCGGTCCAGACCAGCGGGGCGAGCGCCGCGATCCACTCCCGGGCCAGCGCCAGGTCACCGGCCGCCGGGCGGGCCTTGAGCAGCGCCTGGAACTCCCAGGTGCGGGCCCAACGCTTGTAGTAGGCCAGGTGGCTGGCGAGCGTGCGGACCAGCGGACCCCGGTTGCCCTCCGGGCGCAGCGCGGCGTCGACCGGCCACGCGACCAGCCCGCAGATCCCGATCAGCCGGGTGGCGACCTGGGTGGCGGCGATCAGGTCGTCGTCACCGGCGGCGACGAAGATGACGTCGACGTCGGAGACGTAGTTCAGCTCGTCGCCGCCGCACTTGCCCATCGCGACCACCGCGAGCCGGGGCGGGGTGGTGCCCTCGGGCAGCTCGTCGACCGCGATGTCGTAGGCGGTGGCCAGCGTGGCGTCGGCCAGGCCGGACAGCGCGGCCATGGTCTGCTCCAGGCCGCGCCCGCCGGTCAGGTCGGCCGCCGCGATCCGCAGCAGCGCCAACCGGTACGCCTGCCGCAGCAGCGGGACCGCGCCGGTGAGCGTGGTCAGCTTGGCGGCGGCGGTCAGGTCGAGCCGGCCGTCGGCGGTCGGGGCGAGCCCGTCCGGCTCGGTGGCCAGCACCGCCCACTGTCCGGGGTTGGCGACCAGGTGGTCGCCGAGCGCCGAGGAGGCGCCGAGCACCGCGACCAGCCGGCGGCGCAGGCCGGGGTCGGCGGCGAGCGCGTCGCGGACGGCGACCTCGTCGCCGTGCTGCCGTTCCGCCTCGACGAGCCGGTGGAGCTGGCGCAGCGCCAGGTCCGGGTCGGCGGCCCGGGAGAGCGCGGTGAGCAGCTCGACGGCCTGGTCGTCGGTGGGTTCCTGGGTGTCCGGCCGCCACAGGCCGAGCCCGTCCGGGCCGAGCAGGTCGACGGCGCGTGGACCGGTGTCGCTCTCGGCGAAGCCGTAGCGGGCCAGGCGCCCGCGGGCCGGCCGGGTCACCTCACGCCCCGAGCAGCGGCAGGCTGCGGCGCGGGCTGTCGTCGCCGAGTTCGCCGAGCGCGAGCGCGGCGAACCGGACCGCGAACGGCTGCCAGGCCTCCTCGACGTCGGCCATCGCCCGGTCGCACGCGGCCACCACCAGCTCCGGGTCGTAGCCCAGCTCGGCGAGCGTGGCCGAGTCGCGCGACCACTCGGCGATCATCGCGGTGTCGCACTCGATGTGGAACTGCAACCCCCAGGCCCGGTCGCCGAGGCGGAACGCCTGGTGCGGGTAGCGGGTGGACGCGGCGAGCAGCGTCGCGCCGTGCGGCAGCTCGGTGATCTCGTCGGCGTGCCACTGGAGCACGTCGGGCATCAGCGGCACGAAACGGAACAGCGGGTCGGTCTCGGCGGCGTCGCGCCGGCCGACCACGGTGGGGCCGACCTCCGGCCCGGACGGGCTGCGCTCCACCCGTCCGGCGTGCGCGGTGGCGAGCAGTTGCGCGCCCAGGCAGATCGCCAGCGTGGGCAGCCGGTGGCGAACCGCCTTGCGTAGCAGCCCCTCCAGCGCCGGGAACCAGGGCGCGCCCGGGCTGTCGTCGGCCAGCGGATAGGCCTGCTGGTCGCCGCCGAGCACCACCAGGGCGGCGTACCCGTCGAGGTCGGCGGGGAGCGCGTCGCCCGCGTGCGGGCGCAGGACGCGCAACTCCAGACCCCCCTCGGTGAGCCACTCCCCCAGTCGGCGGAGGTCGTCGGTCGGGTCGTTCTCGATCACCAGCGCGGTCGCCACGACGTCGAGGCTAGCCGGTACGCCCGACACCGGACGGTCCGGCTCGGCCGCACTAGGCTCGCGATCGTGTCCACCGACGACTGCCTGCGCCCACCGGTCCTGCGTCCCGGCGACGCGGTGATGCTGGTGTCGCCGTCCGGCCCGACCCGGCCCGAACGGGTGGCCCGCGGCGTCGAGCTGCTCACCGGCTGGGGGCTGCGGCCGGTGCCCGCGCCGAACGCGTACGCCCGGCGGGGTTACCTGGCCGGCGACGACGCGCTGCGGGCCGCGGACCTGAACGCCGCGTTCGCCGACCCGGGGATCCGTGGCGTGCTCTGCACCCGGGGCGGGTACGGCGCGCAGCGGGTGGTGGACCTGATCGACATGGCGGCGGTACGCCGCGACCCGAAGGTGGTGGCCGGCTTCTCCGACATCACCGCGTTGCAGTTCGCGCTCTGGCGGGGCGCCCGGCTGGCCGGGGTGCACGGTCCGGGCGCCGCCTGGCGGGACGAGCGCACCCCGATCCGCTCGGCGGAGTCGCTGCACGCCGCGCTGATGACCACGGAACCGGTGACGGTCGCGGCGGTCGGGACGGAGGAGACGTACCCGGTGCGGGTGCCCGGGCGGGCCGAGGGCCGGCTGCTGGGCGGCAACCTGTGCCTGCTCACCGCGTCGATCGGCACGCCGGACATGCCGGACCTGACCGGTGCGATCCTGCTGGTCGAGGAGGTGCAGGAGCCTCCGTACAAGATCGACCGGATGCTGACCCACCTGCGCCGCTGCGGTGCCCTGGCCGGGCTCGCCGGCGTGGCGGTCGGCCAGTTCACCGAGTGCGCGGACGGCTGGGACACCACCGTCGTCGACGTGCTGACCGACCGGCTGGGCGACCTGGGCGTCCCGGTCCTCGGCGGCCTCCCGATCGGCCACGGCCCCGGCCAGCTCACCGTCCCGGTCGGCACCCCCGCCGTCCTGGACACCGCCACCGACACCCTCACGGTCACCCCCGCCGTCCGCTGACCCTCTTCACCTCGTCAGGCCGGCGGGGTCAGGTGGGCGACCGCGCCGGTTTCCAGGGCGACCCAGACCGAGCCGTCGGGGGTGACCGTGAGGCCGTGCGGCTCGGAGTTCGGGGTGGGCAGGTCGTGGTGGGTGAACGTGCCGTCGGGGGCGAGGTGGCCGAGGCGGTTCGCGGCCCACTCGGTGAACCAGCAGCCGCCGGCGGGGTCGGCGACGATCGCGTGCGGCCGGGCCGCCCGGTCCGGCAGCGGGAACTCGTCGATCCGCCCGTCCGGCGTGATCCGACCGAGCTGCCCGGCGAGGATCTCGACGAACCAGAGCGCGCCGTCGCCACCCCGGGTGATGCCGACCGGCCCGGCCGCGTCGGTGGGCAGCGGATGCACCGTCACCGAGCCGTCGAGGTCGACGCGGGCGATGGCGTTCGCCTGGTTGAGCGTCAGCCAGAGCGCCTCGTCCGGCCCGACGGCCAGCATTGACGGGAAGCCCTTGGCGACCGGCAACGGGAACGTGCTGACCTCCCCGTCGGCGGTGACCCGGCCGACCGTGTCGTCGCCCATGCCGGCGTACCAGAGCGCGCCGTCCGGCCCGGTGACCAGGCCGCACGGGGCGCAGCCCGAGGGCAGCGCAAGCGAGCCGCCCGTGCCGTCGACGGTGAGCCGACCGAGCCGGTGGTCGCCGGAGCGGGTGTACCAGAGCGCGCCGTCCGGGCCGGTGGTGACGATCAGCGGCCGGCTCTCCGGCGGGTCGTTGCGGTAGGTCCGCACCGCGCCGTCCGGGCCGAGCCGGGCGACGCCGCCGGAGCCGGCCAGCGTCAGCCAGAGCGCGCCGTCCGGCCCGACCGTGATCGCGTACGGGCCGGAGCCCGGCCCGGTGAGCGCGACCTCGCGGATGACGGACTGTGTCATGAGGGGTGTCCTTCCGTCGGGATCTCCGCCAAGCGTCGCGGCCGTCCCGACGGCGCGGCAACCACATTTGTCCGGATGCTCGCCCGATTCCCAGCTCGCTGACAGGGTCGCCACGGGTTGCCCCCAGCTCCGACCGTCACTGTCGGTGACGTCATCGCACCACCACCGAGAAGGAGAACCGCATGATCCGCACGACGAGGAAGCGCCTGCTGGTCGGTCTCGCCGCCGCCGGCGTGCTCACCGTCGGGATCGCCGCCCCGACGGTGGCGCTCGCCGACGACAACAAACCGAGCGCCAGCACGAGCAGCGACCAGGGCGGCGACCGCCAGCAGCGGCACGCCGACCGGCAGGCCGAGTTCGCCGAGGCGCTCGCCAAGGAGCTGGGTGTCCCGGCCGACAAGGTCACCGCGGCGCTGGAGAAGCTGCGCGAGCAGCGGCAGGCGGACCGGCCGGAGCGGCCGACGCCACCGTCGGCGCAGGATCGGCAGGCCGCCCTGAAGGAGCGGCTGAACCAGGCCGTCGAGGACGGCAAGCTGACCCAGGAGCAGGCCGACGCGGTGCTCAAGGCCGCCGAGGCGGGCGTCTTCCCCGGTCCGGGCGGCCCCGGCATGGACCACCGCGGCTGGCACGGTCAGGGCGGCAAGTGACCCGGTGGCCCCGCCACCCCTCGCCGGCCGCACCTCCCTCCCGGCCGGCCCGGCGGGGCCACCCAGATGAAAGGCGGGGCCCCCTCCTAACGCATTTCGCATAGGAGGGGGCCCCGCTTAACACCTCCCGCTCAGCGCAGGTACGGCCCGTCCGCGCCGATCTTGCCGGGCGCCGGGTTGCCGGGCAGGTCGAGCACGTAGACGCGCAGGTTGCCCTGGCCGCTGACCGAGGCGGTCAGCGTGCCGTCGGTGACCGTGCGCACGTCGCCGCTGACCGCGTCCACGTACCGGCCGTTCGGCACGCCCCGGAACGTGGCCGAGCCGGAGACGGTGACCAGCGCGAAGCTGTCCACCGCGCCCTGCGTGAACCGCCGCTTGTACGCCATCGCGCCGCTCACGCCCTCGGTCGAGTACTGCCCCTTCTGCAACGCCGGCACGGCCCGCCGGATCAGGTTGAGCCGCTGCACGTGCTTGACCAGCGGCTGGGCGAGCGTGGTGGCCACCGCCCCGCTGGCCGACCCGACCACCCCGAAGTCGGCGGCGGTGACGCTGCCGGCCAGGTGGTCGCCGTAGTAGGCGCGGCCGGTGGTGGCCAGCGGGCAGGTCGGCCCGCAGTCGATCCGGGCGCCCTTCTGGAACTCGATCTCCGAGCCGTAGTAGAGCGTCGGGATGCCGCGGAACGTCCACATCAGGCTCATGTTCTCCGCCCAGGCGTCGGTGCCGCCGGTGTAGCGGGTGGCGGACTTGTTCGGCCCGTAGTCGTGGCTGTCGACGTAGACGACGTTGTAGGTGGCGTCGTTGTAGCTGTCGTCGGAGTCCTTCCCGTTGCCGAACGCGTTGCCGGCGTCGGAGAAGTTCATGTGCATCCGCATGTCGATGACGTTCATGCCGGAGAACTTCGAGTGGTCCGGCGCGTGGTACGCGTTGCCGCGCAGGAACGCGTTGTCGGTGGTGGGCTGCCCGGCCGGGCCGAGGAGCTGCTCGTAGTCGTACTGCTCGATCGCGGCCCGCACGTCGTCCGGGCTGTACTCCTTGCGCTCCTGCCAGGTGAAGAACTGCGCGGAGTGGTTGACCGAGCCACGGTTCCACTTGTCGTTGACGAACGCGGCGACCTCGCCGAAGACGTAGAAGTCCTTGCCCTTCGCGCCGAACTTCGACACCGCGTGCTGCTGGATGGCGGGCAGGAAGCGCCGGTTCCAGGTGACCCGGGGGATGTGCACGGCGGTGTCGATCCGGAAGCCGTCCACGCCCATGTCGATGTACCTGTTGTACGCGTTGATCAGGTATTCCTGCACGGCCGCGTTCTCGGTGTTGAAGTCCGCCAGGTCCTCGTGCAGCCAGCAGCTCCGCGCGTCCTCGCCCTCCCAGTTGCCGATCCAGCACTGGTGGTACCTGTCGGCGGGGAACAGCTTGCTGGTCGGGGTGGGCCACTGGCACTGGTAGAGCGAGTAGCCCTCGGCGCTGCGCCCGCCGGTCGGCGTACCCCAGTTCAGGCACTGGTTGCCGGCCGGCGCGGCGGACGACCACACGTCGCCGTTGTACGGCCGGCCCTTGGCCTTGGCGTTCTGCGCCGGGGTGAGCGCCGGGTCGTTGCCGGTCGCCTCGACCATCGGGTCGTACTCGCGGCCGGCCTGCTGCTGGTCGTAGTACCACTTCCACTGGTCGTCGCGGGTGCCGTAGACGGTGGGCGTGAACAGCCCCTTGGCGCCCCACCGGGAGCTGTGGTTGTAGACCACGTCCTGGAAGATCTTGATGCCCTTGGCGTGCGCCGCGTTGATCAGGTCCTGGTACGACGCCCCGGCGCTCTCCAGCCGCGGGTCGACGCGGTAGAAGTCCCAGCCGTGGTAGCCGTGGAAGTCGTAGTCGGAGCGGTTGAGCACCACCGGCGTGATCCAGATGGCCGAGAAACCGAGCGCCTTGACGTAGTCGAGCTTGTCGACCAGCCCCTTGAAGTCGCCCCGGAACATCGGGTCGTTGTTCGCCGCGTTGCCGGAGGCCACGTGCTGGCTGCCGCCCCGGTTGTTGGCCGGGTCGCCGTCGGCGAACCGGGCGGTCATCACGAAGTAGATGCTGTCCTCGCGCGGGTCGCCGCCGAGCGGGGCGCCGCCGGCCGGCGCGCTGCCGGTGGTCGCGGACGCCGGCGCGCTCGCCGCCGACCGGTTGCCGGCCGCGTCGAGCGCCCGCACCGTCCAGGTGTACGCCGTGCCGGGCCGCAGGTCGTACGCGACGTACCGGGTGGTGGTGCTGGTGACCGTGGTGCTCCCGGCGCCTCCGGTGCGGGTCAGCTCGTACCCGGTGACGGCCCGGTCGTCGGTGGCCGCCGTCCAGGTCAGGGTGACCGCCAGCCCGTCGGCGACGGCGGTCAGGCCGCCCGGCGTGGACGGCGGCGTGGTGTCCGGGACGGCCGGCGCGCAGGGGTCGGCGGCGGAGGCGGTGACCCGGCCGTTGTCGACGACGCTGCGTCCGGTGCCGAGGGTGTAGTCCGCGCCGCCGTTGTTGTCCCAGGTGCCGGTCGTGTTGTTGAACGCGGCGGTCAGCCCGGTGGCCGCGCCGAGGTCCACGATCCGGCGGGCCCAGCCGGCGCAGCGCGTCTCCATGGCGACGCCCGGCGCGGTGGTCCAGGTGCCGCCGGTGGGCCGGTAGTGCAGATTCGCGGCGCTCCATCCGCGCGGGGTGAGGTGGTACCAGACCTCGGCGGTGTTGCCGGCGGTGCCGGACGGCGTCGGTGTGGGCGGGGCGGACGGC
Organism: Micromonospora sp. AKA38; assembly: GCF_027925725.1. Taxonomy (NCBI): domain Bacteria; kingdom Bacillati; phylum Actinomycetota; class Actinomycetes; order Micromonosporales; family Micromonosporaceae; genus Micromonospora; species Micromonospora sp. AKA38. The sequence continues at coordinate 374,424 of NZ_BNEI01000003.1, forward strand.
GTCGGCGTGGCACCCGCGCACGGGTCACCGGTGCCGATCCGGCCGGCGGCGACGGTCACGGTGCCGGCGCCGAGGCGGTAGTTGGCGCCGTTGTTGTTGTCCCAGACGCCACTGCCGTTGGTGAAGACGACCTGGGCGCCGGTGGCCGCGCCCAGGTCGACGACCTTGCGACGCCAGCCGGCGCAGGCGGCGTCCATCGGCACGCCGGGCACCGGCGTCCAGGCCTGCCCGTCCACGCCGTAGTGGATGTTGACCGCGGCGCCCCAGGCGGCCGGCGGTTGGTAGTAGACGGTGACGGTGTTGGCCGCCGCGGCGGCGGTGAACGGCAGCAGCGCGGCGAGCACGCCGGCGGCGAGCGCGAGCGCTCCCCACCGGCGGCGGGTGGTGGTCCTGCCTCTCATGGCGGCTCTCCTGACACCCCGGCCCAACTCAGCGGACGCAAGGGGATGAAGGCGTTGCAAGAACTTGCGACGCGTGGTGCCAGGAAGTTACCAGCTTCGATCAGATGAAACCAGATGTTCACCGTCGACGATGTGTGCAACCCCTTGCACCGACCGCCCACCTCTTTCATCCGGACCGCGCTCAGCCTCCGGCGGGCGGGGTGAAGACGCCGAGCAGGTTGCCGGACGGGTCGCACAGCCGCGCGTGCACCAGGCCGCTCGGCGCGGTCACCGGCGCCGCCAGCACCGTGCCGCCGGCCGCCTCCGCCCGCCGGCACGCCTCCGCCACATCCGTCACCTGGGCGTAGAAGATCGCGTAGTTGTCGGCGGCGGCGTCGGTGCCCCGGATCGCGCCGCCGATCCCCCGCTCGCCGCCGGCCGCCGTCTGCCGGTACGAGTTACCCGGGCCGCCCTGCTCCTCGAAGCTCCAGCCGAACAGGTCGGCGTAGAACCGCTGCGCCTCGTCCGGCCGGTCGGAGCCGATCTCGAACCAGGTCACCGGCGTGCTGGACATGCTGCCTCCTCACCGCACCGGCCGGTCGGCCGACGCCGTCAGGATCCAGCGTCAGGGGTGCCCCCGACAGCGTCCTGTCGGTGTTTCGGCGACAGATTCTCTGGATCGTCCACCAGCGGAACCAGCCGGTGCGGCAGGTCGGGCCGCCGCCCGCCGTACCGCCGATCGAATTTGTCGAGAAGCGATGCCGCAATCGGCATGGTCATCACGCCGATTTCGTGCAACCGCACCATCACGTCGACCAAGGCCTCTTCGGAGAACAGATCGGGCAGCGGCACGTGCTTTTCCACCACCGCGTCGACGAGTGCGGCGAGTCGCTGGTCCACCTCCCGATCCATGCCGAGGACCCGCTGCACGCAGCGCATCATCGCCGACAGATGAGCCCTGGAGGCCAGCAGGTTCAGCCGCCACACGGCCTCCGACACGTCGGCCACCACCTCGGCGGACGCCTCGTCATCGCCGGCCACGCGATCGAGCAGCAGGCGCAGGAAGGTGACCCGATCCCAGTCGGGTACCCTCTCCGCGCCGCGCTCGGCCAGGACCACACAGCGCAGGTACACCCGCCGACGCTCATGCTGCGAGGCCGGACGCATCGGCAGCAGCCACGCATCGAGCAACGCGTGGGCAGCGGACGACGCGCCGTCCTGGTCCGGCCCGACAACCACGGCGAGCGCCGTGGCGAGCTTGTCGAACACCGGCTCCAGCGCGCCGACCAGCACCGCTCCGTCGACGTCACAGGCGAGGTGGGCGGCGCGGCGGACCCGGATCAGCATCTCGGCCGACAGGCCGATGCTCGCCTCCTGCGGCGCACCGAGCGCCCACAGGGGGTCGGCGTCCGGTGGCACCGCGAGGCGGTCACCCAGTCGCAGCCGGACGTCCCGGTCCGGTCCCGCCCCGAGCCGATCCAGGGCCAGCACGTCGCTGAGGCTCTGCCACTCCTCCGCTGGGAGCTGGGAACGCCACAACCCCACCTGGGCCCGCCACTCGGCCACCGGATCCTCCGGAAACAGCGTCCGTCCGGACGTCTCCCACACCGCCACCAGGATCAGCAGCAGCAGGTTGGCGGTGTAGGCGGCGCATCGAGCGGGCTCCCGCAGGCGACGGGGACGGTAGTCGTCGAAGCGGCGGCCACCGGTCGCGAAGAGCGCGGCCCGGAACAACCGCACCAGGAGGTCGGCCCAGGCGTCCCGGACGGGAATCTGCCGCCCGCGCAGGTTCTCCTCGATGAAGACGAGCACCGTGCTCCGGCTGCTGAGCACCGCGTACGAGAGCAGGGCGTGCAAGAGGTCGTCCTCGACCGGTTCGACGGTCAGCGTGAGGCTGGCCGCCCCACGCCGCGTGACCAGATCGTCGACCACCTGCGCGGTTAGCCGGGCCACCAGGTACTCGCCGAATGTGGCGTGCAGGAACTCGTACGTCTCGCGGCGCTGTGCCTCATCCTCGACGCGGGCGCGATGGATGAAGAAGAACCGGCCCAGCACGACCTCAGCCGCCGCCAGCGGGGCGCGCAGCCCGTCCCGCCGGCCAGCCGCCGACCCGCCGAAGGGCAACGCGGCCAGGTCGGCGTCCAGCTCGACGGCGCTCACCCACTGCACGCCCCGGTTGAACATCGCAAAGGCGACCACCGCCAGCCGGCACAGCTCCTCCTCGACCGCCCGGTCCAGCTCCGGCTCGGGCAGGCCGGCGCGTTGCTTGACCACCTCCCGCCGGGCGAAGCGGCGCAGCAGCCGCTCGTACAGCTCGCCACGGCGCAGCTCGCCGGCCTGGCGCAGGTCGTGCCCCTCGGCGTCGTAGAGGGCCAGCATCAACAGCAACAGCGGCTGCTCGGCGAGTTCCCGGTGTGACAGCACCGTGGCCGGGTCGAGCGGCCGGGCACCCGGCACCCGGAACGCCGTGGCGTTGACCCGGTTCCAGGTGCGCACCCAGGCGTCGATCCGGGGCTCATCGAACGGTTCCAGCCGCACCGCGAACGTGCCGGGCGGCGGCTGGGCGCGGTCGGCCACGCTGGTGCGGCTGGTCACCACGACCGCCACCGGCCGCCCCTGGTCGGCCTCCCGCCGCTGGAACTCGGCCACCCGGCGCAGATAATCGGTCTGGCTGACGCCGGTGGCCTGCAACAGCTCGTCGAAGCCGTCGAGCAGCACCATCGGCAGCGCGTCGCCGGCCGAGCGGGACAGCGCCGGCCACTCGACGCGCTCGCCGGTGTCCTGCCGCACCGCCTGTTCGATCTGCTCCTGAATGTCGCCGGCCGCGTACACGTCGCGGAGCGCCACCCGGACCACCAGGAAGTCGGCGGCGGGCAGGCGGGCGGCGATGATCCGGGTGAGCACTGACTTGCCCGAGCCGGGTTGCCCGAGCACCAGCAGCGGGGCCCGGACGGCCCCGGGCGAGGTGAAGTGGACGACCAGCGCCTGCCAGAGGTCGTCGCGGTCCGGTTGGTCGTGCCACCAGTTCTCGTCGCTGGGCCGCGCAGTCCGGTCCAGCTCGGCGATCCGGCACAGCGGCGGCACGTACGCCTCGCCCAGCGTCGGCACGGTCAGCCCGGCCGGCACGTCGCCGGAGGTGATGATCGGTCGGGTCAGTTCGGCGGCGTACGCGGCGGCGAGGCCGGCCCGCCGCCCGTCCGGAGCCGAACCGGTGGACAGCTCGGCCAGGGCCCGGTGCAGATCCGCCAGGCCCAGCGACAGCCGACGGACCTCGACCCGGGTGGCCTCGTGCTCGTGCAGGTCGATCCAGAAGGACACCTCGGGGAAGTCCACGGCGAGCCGGTGCAGCAGGGCGGCGTACCGGTCGACGGCGGCTTCGGGCAGATCGTTTAGGGCCTGCTCAGCGACCCGCCAACTCAGGTCGGAGAGCGCATCTCCGGCGGCCAGCCCGCCGAGGAACCTGACGAACCCGTGGGCCTGTTGCGCATACCAGGCGGCGAGCGCTGCCCGCAGCGCCGGCTGGGGCAGGTGCGGGCCGGGCACCGGCGCGGCGGTTTCGAACAGTGCGGCGATGAGGTCGTCCGCGGCGTATGGGGCGCCGGCCAGGAGCAGTTGGTCGGACCGGTCAATCGCCAGCTCTCCGACGTCGAACGGCAGGCCCAAGCCGTCGAGCGCCTCGAAGAACGCGGTCACCGCGATCACCGCGTGCGCCGCCTCCAGCCGCTGCGTCCGCCCGTACCGGGACAGCCCGGAGCGCTTCTCGGACACGCCACGCACCAGCTCGTGACCGAGCCGCACGAACTCGGCCTTGGCGTCGAAGATGCCGAGTAACGCCGGCACCGGCACCGACGCGGCCAGCAGAACGCCCCCGGTCAGCTTGTCGAACCAGTCGACGACCTTGCTCTTCTCCCCGCCGAGCAGGCGTACCGCGTCGGCGTAGCTGAGCGTGTCGGGCACCGGCGTTCCTCCCCAGGGACGGCAGACCCGCCAGCGTCCCCCATCCGAACCGGAGACGCTGTCGGTTTTCAGACCAGGGTCAGCGGGCGCAGCCGGTCGACCGGGAGGTCGAGGTCGTCGAGGTGCAGCTCCCGGGTCACCGGCTCGGCCAGCGGGCGCACCGAGCGGATCCGGTCGGTGCGGAAGCAACGCAGCCCGTCGCGAAGCCGGCACCAGGCCACCAGGTACCAGTGCGTGGCGTTGCCCAGGTAGGCCAGCGGCTCCACGTCGCGCGCCGAATCCGCGCCGTCGCGGTCGGCGTACCGCAGGCGCAGCACCCGCCCGGCGGCGACCGCGTCGGCGACGGCGGCCGGGACCGGCGTGCCCGGCCCGTCGCCGACCAGGTGGACCCGGCCGGCGAGCCGGTGCGCTTCGGCCACCGCGGCCGGCGGCATCACCGCGACCAGTTTGCGCAGCGCGGCGCCGGCGGCCGGGGCGAACGGGGAGCCGCCCAGCCGGTGCAGCGCCACGGCCATCGCCACCGCCTCGGCCGGGGTCAGGTTGACCGGCGGCAGCGTGCGGGCGCGGTCGACCACGTAGCCGCCGGTGCGGCCCGGCTCGGCCCAGATCGGCACCCCGGCACCCTGGAGCGCGGAGATGTCGCGCTCGACGGTGCGGGTGCTGATCTCGAAGCGGCGGGCCAGCCAGCCCGCGCTGCGCGGGCGCGGCGACACCGCCCGCAGCTCCTCGACCAGGGCGTAGAGACGGTCGGTGCGGTTCACGTCCCGGACGCTATGCCCCGGGTCCGACAATCGGTCAGGCGATGCAGGCGCAGACGATCAGCGCGGCGCCGAAGTGGGTGGCGGCGCTGACCCGGGCCGCCGGGTGCGGCTCGTCGGCGGCGATGACGTCACCGAGGCGGCCCGGAGTGAGCAGGTCCAGCACCAGGAAGGCCAGCGCCATCACCAGCAGGCCGACCAGCCCGAAGATGACCGTGGAGGCCAGCCCCTTGGCGAACGAGCTGTAGCTGGTCAGCACCGCGGTGAAGACGATGCCGGCGATGCCGAGCTGGTTGGCGGCGAGCAGCAGCGCAGCGTTGCCGTTGCGGCGCGTCCAGATCAGCTCGCGCAGCTTGCCCGGGGTGAGCAGGTCGACAAGCAGGAAGCCGGCGGCCATCAGCGCCACCCCCACCACCCCGAACACGATGCTCTGCCACGCCCCGTTGAGCAGGTCTTCCAGCACCGAACGCCTCCCCGGCTCCACCCGCCCGGGCGCGGGTGCGCGGGCGGTGCCGCAGACGATAGCGGCACCGCGCAAATTCGATCTAGAGGGAGAGGTAGCGCTGCCGCTCGTAGGGGGTGACCTCGCGGCGGTACTGCTCCCACTCGGCCCGCTTGTTGCGCAGGAAGAAGTCGAAGACGTGCTCGCCGAGCACCTCGGCGACCAGCTCGGAGCCGGCCATCACGTCGATCGCCTCGGACAGGTTCTCCGGCAGCGCCTCGTAGCCCATGGCGCGGCGTTCGGCGCTGCTCAGCGACCAGACGTCGTCCTCGGCGCCCGGGGGCAGCTCGTAGCCCTCCTCGATGCCCTTCAGACCGGCGCCGAGCATGACCGCGAAGGCCAGGTAGGGGTTGGTCGCGGAGTCCAGCGAGCGGACCTCGACCCGGGCCGAGTTCGGCTTGCCGTACGCCGGCACGCGGACCAGCGCGGACCGGTTCAGGTGCCCCCAGCAGACGTACGCCGGGCTCTCGGTGATCCGGTCCGGCAGCGCCTGCGGGAACAGCCGCTTGTACGAGTTGACCCACTGGTTGGTGACCGCGGTGTACTCCCGGGCGTGGGTGAGCAGCCCGGCGATGAACGACTTGGCGACCTTGGACAGCTTCATCGGGTCGCCGGCGTCGTGGAACGCGTTGCGCTCGCCCTCGAACAGCGACAGGTGGGTGTGCATGCCGTTGCCCGGCTGGTCGGTGAACGGCTTCGGCATGAAACTGGCCTGCACGCCGGTGGAGAGCGCCACCTCCTTCACCACGTGCCGGAACGTCATGATGTTGTCGGCGGTGGTGAGCGCGTCGGCGTACCGCAGGTCGATCTCCTGCTGGCCGGGGGCGACCTCGTGGTGGCTGAACTCCACCGAGATGCCGATCCGTTCCAGCGCCAGCACCGCCTGGCGGCGGAAGTCGCGCGCCACGGCGTGCGTGGTGTGCTCGAAGTAGCCGCCGGTGTCCACCGGGATCGGCACCGAGCCGTCCTGCGGGCCGTTCTCCAGCAGGAAGAACTCGATCTCGGGGTGGGTGTAGAAGGTGAAGCCCTTGTCGGCCGCCCGGGACAGCATCCGGCGCAGCACGTGCCGCGGGTCGGCCCAGGAGGGGCTGCCGTCGGGCAGCAGGATGTCGCAGAACATCCGGGCGCTCTCGCCGCTGACCCCGCCCTCGAACGGGAACACCTGGAACGTGGTCGGGTCGGGCATGGCGACCATGTCCGACTCGAAGACCCGGGCGAACCCCTCGATGGCGGAGCCGTCGAAGCCGATGCCCTCCTCGAAGGCCGCCTCCAGCTCCGCCGGGGCCACCGAGACGCTCTTGAGCGTGCCGAGCACGTCGGTGAACCACAGCCGGACGAAACGGATGTCCCGCTCCTCCAGCGTACGGAGGACGAACTCCTGCTGACGGTCCACATCCACCCCTCGTGACACGTACGTTCTCCACCGATCGGGTCGGACCGGCTGACCGCTCAGTCTCCACCGACCCCGTTACGCCGACGTTACGCCCTTCCCCGGCGCGCCGCCCTACCGTGTCCCGGCCCGGGAGACGGTTGCCGGGTCCGGAGCATCCGGCCGGATTCGGGCCGGACGACTGGGGCAAGATGGGGAACATGCCCACCCTGCGTCTCGCCCTGTGCCAGGTCAACCCGACGGTCGGCGACCTCACCGGCAACGCCGACCGGGTCCGCGCGTGGACCCGCAAGGCCGCCGACTCCGGCGCCCAGCTCGCGCTCTTCCCCGAGCTGATGCTGACCGGCTACCCGGTCGAGGACCTGGTCTTCCGCCGGTCCTTCGTCGCCGCGTCCCGGGCCGCGCTGCACCGGCTCGCCGCCGACCTGGCCGACGACGGCCTCGGCGAGCTGCCGGTGCTGGTCGGGTACCTGGACGCGGACGGGCCGCCGCAGGTCAGCGCCGACGCCGAGCCGGGCCGGGGGGCCCGCAACGCGGCGGCGCTGCTGCACCGCGGCGAGGTGGTGGCCACCTACTTCAAGCACCACCTGCCCAACTACGGGGTGTTCGACGAGGACCGCTACTTCGTGCCCGGCGACACGCTGACCGTGGTGCGGGTGGGCGGCGTCGACGTGGCGCTGACCATCTGCGAGGACCTGTGGCAGGCCGGTGGGCCGTTCGCGGTGGCCCGGCAGGCCGACGTCGGGCTGGTGCTCAGCATCAACGGCTCGCCGTACGAGCTGAACAAGGACGACGCGCGGCTGCCGCTGGTGCGCCAGCGTGCCGCCGAGGCGGGCGCCGCCATCGCGTACGTGAACATGGTCGGCGCCCAGGACGAGCTGGTCTACGACGGCGACTCGCTGATCGTGGCCGCCGACGGCACGCTGCTGGCCCGGGCGCCGCAGTTCGTCGAGCACCTGCTGGTGCACGACGTGGAGCTGCCGGCGGCGCCGGCGACGAGCGGCGGCGCCACCGACCTGGCCGACGGGATGCGGCTGGTCCGGCACGAGGTGCCGGCGGTGCCGGCCGCGCCGACCGGGCCGGCGGCGACCGGCGGGATCATCGAGCCGGTCGCCGACGAGGCCGAGGTGTGGCAGGCGCTGGTGCTGGGCCTGCGCGACTACGCCGACAAGAACCGGTTCCCCTCGGTGGTGCTCGGGCTCTCCGGCGGCATCGACTCGGCGGTGGCCGCGGCGCTCGCGGTGGACGCGCTCGGCCCGCGCCGGGTGGTCGGCGTCTCGATGCCCAGCCAGCACTCCTCCGAGCACTCCCGCGCCGATGCCGAGGAGCTGGCCAAGCGCACCGGCCTGGACTACCGCATCGAGCCGATCCAGCCGATGGTCGACACGTTCCTGGCCAACATGTCGCTGTCCGGCGTGGCGGTGGAGAACCTCCAGGCCCGGGTCCGCGGCGTGATCCTGATGGCGCTGTCGAACCAGGAGGGCCACCTGGTGCTGACCACCGGCAACAAGAGCGAGCTGGCGGTGGGCTACTCGACGCTCTACGGCGACTCGGTGGGCGGCTACAACCCGATCAAGGACGTGTGGAAGACGCTGGTCTGGCGGCTGGCGAAGTGGCGCAACGCGGACGCGGAACGGCTCGGCGAGACGCCGCCGATCCCGGAGAACTCGATCGGCAAGCCGCCGTCGGCCGAGTTGAGCCCCGGCCAGCTCGACAGCGACACGCTGCCCGACTACGACGTGCTCGACCCGATCCTGATCGGGTACGTCGACGGCGACCTGGGCCGCGACGGCCTGGTCGAGTCCGGTCACGACCCGGCGGTGGTCGACAAGGTGCTGCGGATGGTGGATACCGCCGAGTACAAGCGGCGGCAGTCCGCGCCCGGCACCAAGATTTCCATGAAGGCGTTCGGGCGGGACCGGCGGCTGCCGATCACCAACCGCTGGCGCGAGGACGGCTGAGCGCGCCCGCGCCGGGAGTGAATTCCTCCACTCCGGCCTGCCCCCGACCGGCCGCCCGGTGCGACGATCGCGGGGAACCCGGGGACCGCGTGCGCGGCCTCGAGGAAGGAGATTGTCATGGTGGAGTCCACCCCGACCGAGGTGACCGCCCTGTACGGCGGGCCGGCCACCCGGCGGATCCGCACCCGCGACCTGATCGCCGCCAAGGAGCGCGGCGAGCGGTGGGCCATGCTCACCTCGTACGACCAGTACACCGCCTCGATCTTCGACCGGGCGGGGATTCCGGTGCTGCTGGTCGGCGACTCGGCCGCGAACAACGTGTTCGGCTACGAGACCACCCTGCCGGTGACCGCCGAGGAGCTGTTGCCGCTGGTCCGCGCCGTGGTACGCGCCACGACGCACTCGCTCGTCGTCGGCGACCTGCCGTTCGGCTCGTACGAGGAAGGGCCGGCGCAGGCGCTGCGCACCGCGGTGCGGTTCATGAAGGAGGGCGGCTGTCACGCGGTGAAGCTGGAGGGCGGCCGGCGCTGCGCGGCGCAGATCGAGGCGATCGTCGGCGCCGGCATCCCGGTGATGGCGCACATCGGGTTCACCCCGCAGAGCGAGCACACGCTCGGCGGGTACCGGGTGCAGGGCCGGGGCGACACGGCCGAGGAGGTGCTCGCGGACGCGCGGGCGGTGGCCGAGGCGGGCGCGTTCGCGGTGGTGCTGGAGATGGTGCCGGGCGAGGTGGCCAAGCGGGTGACCGGTGAGCTGTCCATCCCCACGGTCGGCATCGGGGCCGGCCCGGACACCGACGGTCAGGTGCTGGTCTGGCAGGACATGGCCGGGTTGCGCACCGGCCGCGCGCCGCGGTTCGTCAAGCGCTACGCCGACCTGGCCGACGCGCTGACCGAGGCCACCCGCCGGTTCGCCGACGAGGTGCGCAACAGCGAGTTCCCCGCCGCCGAGCACACCTTCTGACGGCGTAAGGAGGGGCCCCTTCTCAACGCCTGGCGTATAGCAGGGGCCCCTTCTCAACCAGCGCGCGCCAGCGCGCTCAGAGGTCCGTCACCCGGATGCCGGCGTGCGCCTTGTAGCGCTTGTTGATCGCGATCAGGTTCGCGGTGAACGCCTCGATCTGGTGGGCGTTGCGCAGGCGGCCGGCGTAGATGCCGCGCATGCCGGGGATCCGGGCGGCCAACGCGGCGACCACGCCGACCAGGTCCCGGTCCTCGGTGCAGATCAGCACGTCGAGATCGATCCGGTCGACCTCCGGGTCGGCCAGCAACGGCGCGCTGACGTGGTTGAACGCGGCGCAGACCCGGGAGGCGGGCAGCAGCGCGGCGGCCTGCTGCACGGCGCTGCCCTCGGCCACGGTGAGCGCGTACGGGCCCTGCTTGTCGAAGCCGAGCGGGTTGACGCAGTCCACCACGATCTTGCCGGCCAGCGGCTCGGCGAGCGCGGTGAGGGTGGCGGCGTGCCCGTCCCACGGCACCGCGACGATCACCACGTCGCTGCGCCGGGCGACCTCGTCGTTGCCGGCGCCGGTGACCGTGGCGTCGGCCGGCACGCCGGGCAGCGCGGCGATCTCGGCCGCGGCCTCGGCGGCCCGGTCGGCCGTGCGGGAACCGATCAGCACGGTCTGCCCGGCCCGCGCGAACCGGTAGGCGAGCCCTCGGCCCTGGTCACCGGTGCCCCCGATGATGCCGACGGTGAGCCCGGAGATGTCGGGCAGCGTGGTCGCGTCGTAAGCCATGCGGCCATCCTCGCAAAGAGCGGCGGCGCGCCGCGCGCCGAGACGCTGTGACAATGCCCGCGCGCGGGGGCGACAACGGTCGGGGCGGGCGCGCGAGCGACCCCGGCCAGGCGCCAGGGCCGGGGCGGACGCGAAGGCGGCCGGTCTGGCCCGGTCGAAGGCGACCCGGGTCGGCGCGAGGACGGTCCCGGTCAGGCGCGCTCGAAGGCGACCTTCCGCTCGGCCGGGTCGGCGACGGTCAGCCGGACCCGGACGCGCTCGCCGAGCGGCAGTTCCCCGGTGCAGCGGGCCCGTACCGGCGGCTCGTCCAGCGCGACCGTGCCGCCCGGCGGGCGGCCGGGCCGGCCGTTGCCCGCCGGTCGCGGCTCGTCCACGTCCAGCACCGCCGCCTCGAACGTCTCCCCCACCCGGGGCGCCAGCAGCACCGCCTCGGCCAGCTCGATCGCGCCGCGGGTGGCCGCGCCGGCCGTCCGGTCGGTCGCCGCCATCACCTCGGGCAGCTTCGGCAGCGCGGCACGGACGTGCGCGGGCACCTCCCGGCCGTCGTGCAGGGCCAGGCAGACCTCGGTGGCGTACCGGTCGGCGAGCCGGCGCAGCGGCGCCGTGACGTGCGCGTACGCGGCGGCCACCCCGCCGTGCTCCGGCTGCTCGGGCACCGCGCCGTCGAAGGCGGTGTACGCGGCCCCGCGCATCAACTCGGCGGCCTGGTCGACGAACGCGGCGGCCCGGGGCTGCGACGCGTCCAGCCCGGCGAGCACCCGACCGACCGACGTGCCGTCCGGCCAGGGCACGCCGAGCGGGCCGGCGGCCAGCCGCAGCCGGTCGACCGCCTCCGACCGGGGGCGGGGCATGGTCCGCAGCAGCCCGATCCGGCCGGCGAGCATGATGTCGGCGGCGGCCATGCCGGTCAGCAGCGAGATCTGGGCGTTGTGCTCCTCCATCGGGCCGGGGCCGCGCAGCACCAGACGCCACCCGTCGCCGTCGGGCTCGACGTCCTGCTCGGGCAGCGGCAGGTTGATCGCGCCACGGCGCAGCCCGCGCTCGGTGAGCAGCGCGCCGATCTCGGGCAGCAGCGCGATGGGCTCGGGCAGCCGGCCGGCGTCGGCGTCGCGCTGCACGCCGCCGTAGTCGAGTTTGGCGCGGCTGCGGACCCGGGCCCGTTCGAGCGTGACCGCGACGGTGCCGCCGTCGGCGTCGAGGTCGATGGTCCAGAGCACGGCGGCCCGGTCGACGTCGGGCAGCAGGCTGGCCGCGCCCTCGCTGAGCGTGTGCGGGTGCAACGGCACGTTGCCGTCCGGCAGGTAGACGGTCTGGCCGCGACGCCAGGTCTCCGCCTCCAGCTCACCGCCGGGGCGGACGTGGGTGAGGACGTCGGCTATCGCGTACCGGACGCGGTAGCCGCCGCCGGTGCGGCGGGCGAGGTGCATCGCCTGGTCGAGGTCGCGCGAGGTCGCCGGGTCGACGGTGACGAACGGGACGTCGGTCCGGTCGGCGACGGCCGGCAGCGGCGCGGCGGCGGCGTCGTCGGCTTCGCGCTGCGCCGCGGGCGGGAAGCTCTCGGGCAGTCCCAGCTCGCGGCGCAGCGCGCCGAAGTCGATGCGGGGCGCCAGTACGCGTCGGATGACCACGCGGTCAATCCTGACAGCGCCCCGCCCGTTCCGCTCACCGAGCCCGGCGGGTCGGCGCGCGGCCCCTCCCCGCCGGCGGCGGCAGCCGTCAGGCGGAGGCCCGGCGGGCCGGCGCCTTCCGGGCCGTGGTCTTGCGCGCGGTGGTGGTCTTGCGGGCCGGCGCCTTCTTGGCCGCCGTGGTCTTCTTCGCGGCGGTGGTGGTCTTGCGCGCGGTGGTGGTCTTGCGCGCGGGCGCCTTCTTGGCCGCCGCCTTCCGGGCCGTCGGCCGGGTGGAGGCGGTGGTCTTCTTCGCCGCCGTCTTCTTCGCGGCCGTGGTCTTGCTGGCGGTGGTCTTCTTGGCCGCCGTGGTGACCTTCCGGGCTCCGGCCGTCTTCTGCGCCGCCGTGGTCTTCTTCGCCGCGGTGGTCTTCCTGGCGGCGGCGGTGGTGGTCTTCCTGGCCGGCGCCTTCTTCGCGGCGGTGGTCTTCTTCGCCGCTGCCGTCGTGGTCTTCTTCGCGGGGGCCTTCTTCGCCGCCGTCTTCTTCGCGGTGGCCTTCCTGGCGGGCGCGCTCTTGGCGGTGGTCCTGGTGGCCGGCGCCTTGCGCGCCGCCGACACGACCTTCTTGGCCGCCGCCTTCTTCGCGACCGCCTTCCTGGCCGGGGTCCGTCCGGCGCCGGCGCCCGAGGCGTTCGGCGACGCCTTGGTGACCGTCGTCGTCCTGCCCGCGGTGGTCCTCTTCGCGGTCGTCCGTTTCGCGGCCGGGCGGGTGGTGGCCTGCTGTGCTACGGCCATCTCGGTTCCCTTTCCTGGGGACGTGCTCTCGCCCTCGCGGAGCACGGATCACCTCGACGCGGTCCGTCCCGCGCCGTCTATCGGCCCTCCCCGGCCCAACGGGCGTCCTCGGCGTCCCACGCGTCGTTCCGCTCCCGCACCTGTTGCAGGGCGTTCTCCGCGTCGGCGGCTGAAGCGTACGGTCCGAGAACGTGCTTCGCGGGGCACACGTCGGCATCGGTCTCGACCCGGTGGTGTCGCGTGCACCAGTAGTAGTGCCCACCACTTCCGTCGTCGCTCATGCGATCACTGTGCACCGGGAACCGCCCGGCCGCCACCGGAACGCCACAAATAGTCGTCGCCTTCTCCACATTAGACCTGATCGGGGCCGTTCCGAGGGGGAACGGCGGAAGACCCCCGCGGGATCCCGCCGGGCGTCAGACGGGTGCCGCGACGGGCTCCGGAGAACATGGGCTCGACCACCACCCGGTCGGTGATGAGGAACCGTTCCCACGCCGTCGGGCGGGGCAGTCCGAACGACGAGTCGGTCCAGCAGGTGAACAGCCAGAGCGGCGCGGACACCCGGTCCACCGCGTCCGGCGGCAGGTCGGCGACGGCGGGTGCGGTCGCCGGAATCGCGGCGACCACCGTGCGGGCCACCGGCGCGTCGGCCGCGACCAGCGCGCCCAGGACTCCGACCAGCCAGGCCGTCCGCGTCCGTCCCCGCCGGGCCAGCGCGACCAGGCCGGCCGGCGGCGCGAGCAGCAACACCCCGGCGGTACGCCACAGGCGCCCGCGCGGCACGGCCCGGTCGACGGGCGACGTGGCCGCCCGGCTGGCGGCGAAGCGGAGCATCGCCCACCGCCGCCCCGACCGGGCCAGCTCGTGCAGCTCGGGGCCCACTCCCGGCCCAGCTCGGCGCGGGGTGGTGGCACCCGCCGCTCGACGGCGCCTAGCAGGTAGGTCCACGATCGACCATCGGCCGCCGAGTCCCATATACGGGACCAGCGGCCGGCCGGGGCGGACCGGACAGGTGGATCACCGGCCGCTCGGGTGCAGGCCGGACCTCCTTGTGGAAGCCTTCGACGAAGCATATTCACGGGAGGCGCCGGCTGTCAGCCCGCACGACACCCCGAGCGGAGACCGGCCCACCCGGCCAACACCCTGGGGAGAACACCGTGGGCAACCTCGACGTCGCGTTGAAGAACGCGATGAGCATCGACGGCGCGATCGGAGCCGCGCTCGTCGACTACACCAGCGGCATGACACTCGGCGTGGCCGGCGGCACCGGTGAGATCGACCTGACGGTTGCCGCCGCCGGCAACACCGACGTGGTCCGCGCCAAGCTGCGCACCATCGAGATGTTGAAGCTCGACGACGAGATCGAGGACATCCTCATCACGCTCGGCAGCCAGTACCACCTCATCCGGCCGCTGAGCAACCGCACCGGCAAGGGCCTGTTCCTGTACCTCATGGTGAGCAAGAGCCGGGCCAACCTGGCGATGGCCCGGCACCAGCTGCGCGCGATCGAGGAGAGCCTGGAACTGTGAGCCGGGTGGACGATCTCCCCCGCCGTACGCCGGCCGCGGCCGGCACGCTGCCACCGGCGCGGAGGTTGCCGCCGTCGCTGGCGGGCAACCCGACGCTGCCGTACCCGGCCATCGGCCAGGAACTGTCCGAACTGCGGCTGCAGATCCCCGGTGTGCACGGCTGCGTCCTCGGCGGCGTCGACGGCCTGCTGATCACGCACAACCTGCAGAACGAGGCCAACCCGGACGACCTGGCGGCGCTCGCGGCGACCATGTTCGGGCTGGGCCGGCAGGTCGGCTTCCGGCTGGGCCAGGGCGACTTCCAGCAGTCCACCGTGCGCAACGAGAACGGCTACCTCAGCGTGTACGCGGTCAGCCGGCAGGCGTTGCTCGCCGTGGTCGGCACGGACAGCATCAACGTGGCGCGCCTGCACCTGCACGCCCCGACCACCGCGGCCCGGCTCGCCGACCTGCTCGACGGCGTCACCCCGGCCACGCCCTGACCCGAGCCGGTCGCGGCGTCCGCGAGGGTCGCCGCGACCGGCTCGTGGTGGTGGTCTCCGGCTTCAGGAGCCGACCTGGCTCAGCGGGCCGGCCAGACTCGGGTAGTTGCGGGTGCTCATGGCCTGCACACCCGCGGTGTGGTCCCCGTTGAACGGGGTGGTCGCGCCCGGGCAGCCGGCCGCCACCGCCTCCTGCGGCGAGTTGAACCAGAGGCCCAGGTGGTACGTGTGGATCGGGCCGAACGCCGGGTTGAGCGTCGCGTCGCGGCCCGGGTGGGTGTTCGGCGCGGGCCCGGCGCCGGGCGCGAGCGCGAACGTCTCGATGTTGAACCGTCCGACCACCGTCACCCGGGCGACGCCGTACTGGCTGGTCCGCATGTCGCTCTGGTACCACGACACCCCGAACGGCGCGTCCGGCAGTTGCAGGACGAACAGATCGAAGTTGGTTCGTGGCGGCAGGCCGGCGGCCCGGATGGTCATGATCTCGTTGAGCCCCTCCGGATGGACCCGCACCTCGGCGCGAGCGTTCGGCAGGCAGCCGGCAGCCTCGGCGCCCTGGGAACGGACCATGGTGAACGAGAAGGTGCGCCCGTCCGCGCTGGCGGAATTCCGCACGACACCCGAAGCGACGAGCGTGCTGGCGGCGGCCACGGCGAGAAACGCCCCGACGGTCCTGATACGGAACCTCATGATGTCCTCCCTTCGCCGGGGCGATGGATGCCCGGCTGTGGAGAGGTTATGACCGTCGATTACCATCAGTGCCGCAAAGACCGAGATCCGGCAATATGAGCGCTTTTCGCCGGACGTCCGTGTCGATCTCGTGGCACCGCCGCTCAGCCGGCGAACCGCCCGGCCCACGACACCACGTCGGCGACGGTGGTGTTGCCGCCGCAGACCACCAGGCCCAACCGGGCGTCCGCACCCACCCGGTCGCGGACCCGACGGGCCGCCGGCAGCAGGCATCCGGCGGCCGGCTCGGCCCAGACCTTCGCGTGCTCCGCCAGCTCCACCGTGCCGCGCACCGCCTCCGCGTCGGAGACCACGAGCACGTCGGTGACCAGCGCCGTCACGTGGTCGTAGGTGAGCTGCGAGACGGTCGGCGCGCTGAGCGTGGTGACGATCGACGACAGCGGCACCTCGACCGGCCCGCCCTTGGCCAGGGCCTGCGACATCGCCTGCGCGCCTTCGGTCTCCACGCCCCAGACCCGTACCCCCGGCCGGCGGGCTCGCAGCGCCGCGGCCACCCCGGAGATCAGCGCCCCGCCGCCGACGCTGACCAGCACGTCGGTCAGCTCACCGGCGTCCTCGGCGAACTCCAGCCCGACGGTGCCCTGCCCGGCGAGCACCACCGGGTCGTCGAACGGGTGCAGCAGCGTGCGACCGTCCTCCCGCAACCGGGACATGAGCGCGAACGCGGCGGCCATGTCGTCGGTCAGGCGGACGTCCGCGCCGGCCGCGCGGGAGACCTCGACGGCCCGCGCGGGCGCGGTCCGCGGCATCACCACGGTCGCCGCCACGCCCAGCGTCCCCGCCATCACCGCCACCGCGATGCCGTGGTTGCCGCCACTGACCGCCACCACGCCGGCGGCCCGCTCGGCGTCGTCCAGCGCGAGCAGCTTCGCCGCCGCGCCCCGGGCCTTGAACGACCCGGTACGTTGCAGCAGCTCCAGCTTGGCGGTGACCGGCACGCCGAGCAGCTCGGACAGGCCGGGGCTGGGCACGGTGGGCGTGTGGACCACGTGACCGGCGATCCGGTCCGCGGCGGCCTCGATGTCCGCGAGCGCGATCATCACCGCAGCGTGCCACAACCCCTCGCGCCAGGACCGGCGAGGGACCGCCGGCCCGACCGAGGTGGCCCCCCGCGCCGGTCGGTCGCGTCGGCGGAGGGGCAGGTGGGCCGGCGCTGACCGGCGGTGCCGTCGCCCCGGCGTACGGAAGATGACGGGGTGATCGCCCGACGGCGATCCGAGCGCCGGAGGCCGGTGGCCGACGGTGCGGTGCGTCCCGGTGGCCCTGGGCGGCGGGACGCCGGTCGGTCGCCTAGGCTGCGCGCATGTCGATGCCGGCGGCCGGTGGTGCCGTGGCGCGGTGCGGGGCGGTCGCGCTCGCCGTCCACCCGACGGAACGGTGAGCACGATGACCGCACCCGGGTCCGCACTGCCGTGGGGGATGCTGCACACGATCGGCGTGGTGAGCACCACGCCCAGCATGACCCGGGCCGCCGAGCTGCTGCGGGTCTCGCAGCCGGCGCTGAGCCGACGGGTGAACGCCGCCGAACAACTCGCCGGCACCGACCTGTTCGACCGCACCGGCAGCGGGGTGCAGGTCACCGCCGCCGGTCGGGCGCTGGCCGACGCCGCGCGACGCATGTCAGGCCCGCTGCGCGCCGCCACCGCTCCCCCGGTCGCCGGCCCGCCGGAGTGCGCCTTCGCCACCTATGTGACCTCGCTCGGCGAGCTGGTGCGGTGGTTCTCGCAACGTTGGCCGGCGAGCCGGTGGCACGGGGCCGAACTCCGGCCGGAACTCGCGATGGTCGACCTGGCGCAGGGCGCCCTCGACATCTTCCTCGGGGTGCACACGCTGCACCACGCGCCGGTCACGGCATCGGTACGGCGGCACGTGGCCGTCCGCGATCCGCTGCGGCTGGCGATGAGCACCCGGCATCCACTCGCCGCGAACCCGGTGCTGACGCTCGCCGAACTCCGGCACGAGCCCTGGCTGACCAGCAACGATCCAGCGGTCGAGCAACTTCTGGTCGAGGCGTGCCGGGGCCACGGCTTCCACCCGCGGATCGCGTACCGGACCGACCGCACCCGCAGCATCCGGGATCTGGTGGCGGGCGGGCACGCGGTGACGCTCTGCGTGCCGGTCGCCCGCACCGACGACGAGGTGGTGGTCCGCCCGGTGATCGGCCTGCCCAGCCTGGACCTGGTGGTGGCCTGGAATCCCGAGCGGCTTTCCGCCGCACTCGCCGACCGGTTCTGCGGCGTCCTCATCGGCTGGTATCTCTCCCGTGCGTGGTCCGTGCCGGCGTTCCGGTCCTGGTTGGACGCGCACCACGCCGAGGTGATCAGCGCCGTGACGATCGGCGTCGACGAGGCCGGCGACCCCGACCCGGCTCGCGACGTCATCGACTGGAACGACCTCCAGGCCGCCTTCGAGGTGCTGCGCACCGGCTCCGCCCCGCAGGCCGCCTCCCGGCTGGGCTGCTCGCCGAGCACCGTGCAGCGACGCCTTCACCGGCTGGAGCGCCAGGTGGGCGACGCGCTGCTGGAGCGGTCCGCCGAGGGCCGGCCGGAGCCGACCGTACGGGGCTTCCTGCTGCTGCACCACCTCTACCGGGCGCAGGCGGCCCGCGATGCGCAACTGACCGCCGAGACACCGTCGATCTCCAACAACACATAGCCGCAGCTTGAATTGTCTTAGCATTGACGGAATGGCTTTTCCGGAGCAGAGAAACCGGATCGTCGCTTCGCGTAATTCACCTCTGGTTGCTAACGTCCGATCTCGTCGAGCGTCCTTCGTCAATGCGACGGGGAGCAATTACTGACGCCCCGAGAGTGGCCCGCGAACTGGAGGTAAGACGTATGCGGAAACGCGTTCCCCGCCGGATGGGAGCAATGCTGCGGCACGGACTCGCCGCCCTGGCCGTGCTCGGCCTGACCGTCGTCGGCACCGTCGCCGGCAGCACCGAACCCGCCCGAGCCGACTCGACTGTCGTCTGCGCCAACGCCGGGGTGCCGGCCGGCTACGTGGTCACCGGCGTCGGGATCAACCAGTGTGCCGGTTACCACCGACTGGCCATCACCAACGACCTCTACGAGGGCATCCCCGTCTGCAGCCTGTGGGGAATCCCCGGGGGCTGGTACGCCACCGGCGGCGCCGCCAACGACGCCACCTGCGGATACAGCAACCGTTTCCAGATCAGGGCCGGCCTCTACGACGGCATCTCCGTCTGCGCGGCGACCGGCATCCCCGGCGGCTGGATCGCCACCGGCGCCCGCTCCAACGACCCGAACTGCGCGAACCTCAACCGCTACCAGATCACCTCCAGCCTCTACGACGGCATCTCCATGTGCGCGGCGTCCGACGTCCCGGGCGGCTGGGTCGTCACGCAGGTGCTGGCCAACGACCCGAACTGCGCATACCTCAACCGGTACGTCATCCGACGACTCTGAGCGCAGTTCAACCCTCGACGTAATCCCATTCCGCACAGCTCGCATCCCGCACCCGAGAAGGGCAGCAGACAATGGACAGAAGACACGTCAGAACGTGGGCGACGACGGCCCGGAACGGCGCGATCGCCCTGGCCGTCACGGTGGCCGGAGTGGGCGCGTCCCTGGCGATCGGCAGCCCGGCCCAGGCCGCGACGACCTCCATCTGCGCGGTCGGCTCGATTCCCGCCGGGTGGGTCGCGACCCTGGGCCGCTCCAACGACCCGAGCTGCGGCTACCTCAACCGGTGGCAGATCACGAACGAGATCTACCCCGGCATGAGCATGTGCGCGGCGAGCAACGTGCCGGACGGCTGGTACGTGTCCCAGGTCCTGGCCAACGACCCCAACTGCGCCTACCTGAACAGGTTCACCATCTACCCGTACTGACCGGTGCGGCGGGGACGGGCGCGGCGGACGGCCGCGCCCGTCCCCGGGTGGGGCAGCTGATGGCTGCTGGCTCCTCCGGCGCCTATGCGCGGTATGGCAGGCGGAGGCTGAAGACCGCTCCCCCCTCCGCCTGATTGGCGGCCTCGATGTCACCGCCCATCAGTCGCGCATTTTCCCGGGCGATCGACAGCCCCAGCCCGCTGCCGTGGGAGCGGGGACGGCGACTGTCCGCCTTGAAGAAGCGATTGAAGACGTAGGACAGCGCCTCCTCGGGGACGCCGCCGCCGCTGTCCCGCACCTCGACGAGGAAGTCCGTCGGGCGTGGCAGGACGTCCACCGTCACGGGGGTCGCTCCGTGCCCGAGCGCGTTGCCGATCAGGTTGCCGAGGATGACGTCCAGACGCCTCGGGTCGAGGCGTGCGCGGAGGGTGCGCGGCGCGTCCAACCTGACGGACGACCTCCATTCGTGGACATCGAGACATGCGGCCACCTGCTCGACGACATCCACCTCTTCCGCGGCGGGTGCTGCGACGCCCGCGTCGATCCGCGACAACTCCAGCAGGGTGTCGACCAGATCGTTCAGCCGTCGCGTCTCGGTGACGACCAGCCGCACCGGCCGCGCGATCCGTGGTTCGAGTCGGTCGATCTCCTCGTCCAGCAGGTCGGCCACGGCGCTGAGTGCGGTCAGCGGCGTACGCATCTCATGGGACAGATCCGCGGTGAACCGCCTCATGACCGACTCCGGCGAGTGCCGGACCGGATCCGCACGTGGCTGGTAGGCCGGATTCGGCACGAACGGCGCCGTGCCCAGGGAATTGCGGTCCCGACACTGCGGCTCCGGTCGCTCGGCCGCGCGCAGCGACGAGCGCATTCCTTCGTAGATCTCGTTCAGGGTGAGCGACCTGTCCGCCCCCGGGACACCCCGATGCAGGATGCCGACGAGTTCTCCGGTGAAGGCCGTGTGGAGCTCGCCGGGCGGGGCCAGGGCGAGCGCGTTCTCCGCGGCCGCCGCGAGCAGATAGGTCCCGTCGATCTCGGCGAGGCCGAGCCCTTCGGACATCGCACCGAGGACCCGCCCGCTGTAGCAGCAGTCCAGGACCACGATGCGTCGCGCCGCCCGGCTCGCCTCGAACGGGCGTCTGATCCACTGGTAGGGCACCGCCGAGTCGTAGACCTCGTGCGCGTGGCTGTCGTACAGAGCGAGGTACAGCTCACCGGTGCCCGGGTCGATCAATCCGTGGCCGGCGTAGTAGAAGACCAGCGTGTCGGTCGCCTCCCGGGCGGCCCGCTTGAGCGCCTGCGAGACCAGGCGGGGCTCCCGCGGGTCGGACACGACGGTGCAGTGGGTCGGGGGCAGGGCCCACACGTCCTCGGACGTGAACTTGTCCCGCAGCGCCGCCACATTCGCGGAGACGGCCGGCAGGTCGGCCAACTGCGCGAAGCGGCTGGCACCCACCAGCACCACTCGGGACCGGTCCGGATCGGGCAGCCCGGTCACGAACGGCCGCGCTCGTCCGACGGTGCGTCAAGAAGGCCGCGGAGCAGCCGCTCGGCCTGGTCCGGCGCCACGTCGGTGATCGTCACACGCCTGCCGTCGGGATGCTCCACGGTCACCGACCGGGTGCCCGCCCCGCGGGTGGCGCGCCACTGCACGATGGACAGCGCCAGTGAGGCGACGCTGAAGCCGGAGCCGACGATGAGCGAGACGACGTCGAGCCCCGAACCCATCCCGCCAACCGGCGGGTGCGCTGCCGCTTCCCATCGCACATCGGCACACCGCCGCGCCTGCGGATCGGCGAGCAGCCAGGCATGGATCGAGCGAAGCTCCGCCTCCGCCGTCGTGGCCGGCTCGACCGAAAGACTCAACCGCACCCGAGTCCCCCTTCGGCATCGATCCTGATGCTGCCGATGCCAATCTACGACCTCCGTGCACGCCCGGTGTGGCCGGCGCATTCCCCTTCCCGGAGGGCCAGCCGGCCTGGTCTGGGCCGGCTGTCGGGAACCGAATGCGGTGGTTCCGGCGAGGCGTGCACCGGTACTGTCCGAGCCCATCATGAGGCGAACAGGAAGCTGGACGTGAGCAGCGACGACGGCACGACGGTGCTCTGGCGCCCGACCGGGCCGGCAGAGCTGGATCTCGTCCGCGAGTCCGGATGGCGGGCGTGGCCGCCGCGCCTGCCGGACCAGCCGATCTTCTACCCGGTCCTGAACGAGGACTACGCGGTCAGGATCGCCCGGGACTGGAACGTGCCCGCCTCCGGCGTCGGCTACGTGACCCGCTTCCACGTGGAGTCGGAGTTCCTGAAGCGCTACCCGGTACGGCAGGCCGGCGGGCAGACCATCCTGGAGCTGTGGGTGCCCGCCGAGGAACTCGCCGAGTTCAACGCGCACATCGTGGGTCCGATCGAGGTCGTGCACGAGTTCCGGTAGCCACACGAGTTCCGGTAGTCGCCGAGGCGCGGCGACCGACAACCAGCCACCGCTACCAGCTGATCCAGGTTCCCGCGCTTGGCGGCGATCCACGCCTCGACGTCCTCGGCGAGTCAGACGTTGCCCATCCGGAGCGTGGCCACAGGTTCGGGGAGCCCGGAATCCGTTTGCATGCAGACCGGTGGGGGTGAGTAGTGTTTGCGCCATGTCGAGCCCTGAGGCATCCAAGGTGGGGGCTTTCGGTCACGCCGTCAGCCCCCTGAACCGCTGAGTTCATAGTCCGCTTCCCCGCAGTCTTCGCTGCACCGGACAATCGCGCGCACGCCTTGGGGCGCTGGCCGCGGTGACGAGACGTCTCCTTCTCCTTCTCGCTCACCTCGGAGTTCTTGATGCCTCTCCCGCTCCACCTGCTTGCCGTGGCGGTCTTCGCCATGGGCACCTCGGAATTCATGCTCGCCGGCCTTGCGCCGGCCATTGCCGTAAGCCTCAACGTGTCGGTCGGAACCGCCGGTCTCCTGACCTCGGCGTTCGCCACTGGGATGATCGTCGGCGCGCCGCTGATGGCGGCGCTTGCGCGCCGATGGCCGGCCCAGGCCAGTCTGTTGAGCTTCGTGCTGGTCTTCGCCGGGGCCCACGTCCTGGGCGCACTCACGACGAGTTTCACGGTTCTGCTCATCACCCGCGTGCTCGCCGCCCTGGCCAACGCGGGCTTCCTGGCTGTGGCACTGAGCACGGCCGCCACGCTCGTCGCACCTGATCAGAGAGGGCGGGCACTGGCGGTGCTGCTTTCGGGTATGACGGTGGCCATCATCGCTGGAGTCCCTGGCGGTGCGCTGCTCGGCACGTTACTCAGCTGGCGTTCAACCTTCTGGGCGATCGCACTGCTCTGCCTTCCCGCCGCCCTGGGCGTCGTGAAAAGCATCCCGGCCTGTGCCGGAGAGACCCCTCAGGGCACTCCGGCCGGCTCGTCCCTCCGGAACGAGCTGGCCCAGCTCGCGATGCCCAGGCTGCTCCTGGTGATGCTGCTCGGTGCCCTGGTCAACGCTGCCACCTTCGCCACGTTCACCTTCCTGGCACCGATCGTGACGGACACCGCCGGCCTAGGCGACCTGTGGGTTTCGATCGTACTGGTGCTCTTCGGGGTCGGGTCCTTCGTCGGCGTCAACCTCGCGGGACGGCTCTCCGACAAGCATCCCGGCATCGTGATCGCAGTCGGTGGCCCGATGCTGATGCTCGGCTGGGTCGCACTGGCGGTCCTGGCTGCCCAACCCGCAGCGCTTCTGCTCCTCGTGTTCGCGCAGGGCGCGCTCTCGTTCGCGTTGGGCAGCACCCTCATCGCCCGGGTGCTTCACGAGACAGCAGGCGCCCCCACCATGGGAGGATCGTATGCAACCGCGGCGCTCAACATCGGTGCTGCTGGCGGGCCCATCGTTGCCGCGGCGACCCTCAGGGCCGATGCGGGTGACCTCGGCCCGGTGTGGGTCAGCGCCCTCTTGGTCGCGGTCGCACTGCTCATCGCCCTGCCGCTCCGGCGATTCATCGCACCCCGCCTCGGCCAGACGATCCGATGACCCACGCGAACGCTCCGCTGAGCAGCGCGGGACGTCCGCGTCCCATCGAGCGCTGCCGAACCCGCCTAAGTGGCCCGCTTGATCACACCCGTCGGGTGGTGATGAACATCAGCGGCACGGTCACCCGCTCCTCGCTGAACGGGTCCTCCCACGGCAGACTGATCGAGAGCGGTTCGTCCCGGGCTATGCAGCGCGGGCCAGAACCGGCCACCCTCGGCTGTCAGTCGTCGAACTCAAACCCGCGCGCTTCGGCGTCAGCGACCAGACGCCGCATGCGTTCGCCGTTGGTCGCGACCGCGTTCATCAGAGCTTCCAGCTCTTGCAGCGCGCCCCGATCAGTGCCGTAGGCGCAGAACATGCCACCTTCCGGGTCGTAGGCGAACCGGCCTTCGAGCGTCGGGGCCTCGGTGCTGACGAGAACTTCCGCGACGCCTTCCCAGAAGTACCCGTTGGGCTCGTGACCGAGTTCCTCGACCAGGGCGTCAACCGGCGTGGTCCCCGCGTCCAGCAGCAGCGAATACTGTCCTGGAGTCGTCTCGATCAGCCTGAGCAAGGTCATCTTCGAAGCCTGGCATCGGTCGGTGATCGGCGCAAGATCCGGAAGAGGCAGCAGCCAGCCCACCGCCCGACGCCACACTTCGCGATGGGCCGTAGCGCATCTACTCGACGGTGACCCGGTCACTCGGCTGGCAGACGGGTTCGCCGTCGACACCGCGACCGCCTGGCGCTACATCCGCGAAGCGATCACTCTGCTCACCGCCCCAGCAGACGACCTCACCACAGGTGAAGCGCTCACTAGACCGGGACGAAGGTGGCGGCCAGCACCCGCCAGTTGCCGTCCTCACGCACCCACAGCCGGGTGTAGCGCAACCGCGCGGACACAACGGCACCGCCCTGAACGGCATCCACCGCAGCGACCATGCGGGTCACCCCCGTCTCGCCGTCTTCCTGGACATCGAGCGACTCCTCCACCAGGTTAGTGATGCGCAGGGCCCCCGAGCGGTAGCTCTTTAGGTCATCTTCCTTCGTAAAGACCGTGCCATCTGGTCCTGCGCCCACGACACGGGAATGCAGAAGCCCGTCGAGGGACTCGACATCGCCGGCGCGCTGCGCGGCTTGGAGCTGCCGTTCCGCAGTATGGAGATCCATCCCGCGATCCTCTACAGCGCCCCGCAACAAGACAAGCGGGTTCGCTCGCGGCAGAATGCCAGCCCAGCACGGCGGTAGCGGCACAACCGGGGTCCTAAGCCTTACTCCGAGACGGGGAGGTGATCACTTCCATTTCTCGGGCCACCCAGCCGCCCACGTCGCTGCAACGATTCACAACAGCATTAGACAACTGAACCCCCCGCAGAGCAGATCGCGGCCACTCTCCGCGCAGAGATCAAGACCGGGAAGTTCGCTCCCGGTGAGAAGCTGCCGTCGCAACACGACCTCGTCGAACGGTTCAGCGTCGCCCGCGAGACCATCAAAGCCGCCCTGCGGAAGCTGCAAGACGAGCGCCTGATCGTGACCCGTCAGGGCAGCGGCACCTTCGTCCGCGCCAACACCGAACGCCCGGTGGGACTACGGCCCCACATCGAGCGAGCGTTCGAGGCCACGAACGTCACAATCGACTTCGCCGGCTTCTCCGGAGAGACGCTGTACAACGCGATCCAAGAGACCTTGGACAAGGTCCGCATCGGTCGCCTTACGCCGGAGTCCATCCGGGTACGCGTGCTGATCTCCGACATGACCGCCCCGATGGCGATCCCCTGCCGCGCCGAGGACCAGGCCGACGACCCCGGCATCCGTGCCCGAGCCCGCCGGATCACCGACCGGTCCATCCACGCCGTCACCGACGCTGTCCAGGAGCTTGCCGACCTCGGGTTGGTCAAGACCGCCACCACCGAGGTACGCGTCCACAACGCCGCACCGCTGTTCAAGCTGTTCATCATCAACGAGCAGGAAGCCTTCTTCGGCTTCTATCCCGTCGTCGAGCACACCGTCTCCGTGGACGGCAAGCCGATGGCGATCTACGACGCGATGGGCAAGGACGCGATCCTCTTCCCGTTCACGCCCAGCGACGAGGACACCAGCAATGACGCCCTCTACGTCGAACAGGCCCGCGCCTGGTTCGACAGCCTGTGGGGCACCATCGCCCGCGAGTACGCCTCGTGACCGCCGCCGACCTGGCCAAGGTGATCGACCGCGCCCGAGTGATCCTGCTCGACTTCGACGGCCCCGTGTGCAGCATCTTCGCCCAGCGTCCCGCGCCGACCGTCGCCCACGAACTGCGCCGGCTGCTCGTCGACCAGGGCGTGACCCTGCCGCCCGAGATCCTGGCCGAACGTGATCCGCTCGCCGTGCTCCGCTTCACCGCCACGCTCGGGCGCCCGGCCGTCGTCCGCCTGATCGACCAGGCGATGACCCGCGAGGAAGTCACCGCGGCCCGCACCGCCACGCCCACGCCGTACGGCCGAGAGGTCATCGTCGCCGCCCAGCAGACCGGCCGCCGCGTCGCCGTCGTCTCAAACAACTCGGCCGAGTCCGTTCACGCCTTCCTGAGCGCCCGCCGGCTGAGCGGCTACGTACACCCGGTCATCGGCCGGCCGTATGCGGCACCGGAGCGCATGAAGCCGGACCCGTTCCCGGTGCGGGAAGCCGTCCGCGAGTTGGGCGCCGAGCCGGCGGAATGCGTCCTCGCCGGGGACTCCGAGACCGACATCGAGGCCGCCCACGCCGCCGGGGTCCCCGCCATCGGGTACGCCAACAAGCCCGGCAAGCGCGAGCGGTTCGCCGCCGCAGACGCCGTCATCGACAGCATGGCCGAGCTGGTATCGGCGTTCGCCGTCGACGAGCTGTAGCACCCTCCGCACACGAGCGCCCCGGGGATCATCACCGGGGCGTTTCTCGTTGCCTCGGATTGGAGTACCAACGCGAGGGACGGCTACGAGCTAGTCCAGGTCCCCGCGCCTGGCAGCGATCCAAGCCTCAACATCCTCAGCAAGCCAGACGTTGCCCATCTGGAGCGTGGCCACAGGCTCAGGGAAGTCGCGCCGGTTGGTGATCTGGTAGACGCGCTGCCGGGAGACGCCGCCGAGCATGGTTCGGATCTCGCCCGAGCCCACCAACCGCAGCTTCTTGCCCATGACACTGACGCTAGGCAAGCGTCGCCTAGGCATGTATCAACTTGATGCAGACCTAGTTCACGCCTGCTCTAGTCGTCTACTCTTTACGCATGACTAGGTTCAAGTGGTTCCAGCGCCCTGATCATCCGGTTGACTACGTAGCCGGCGAGCCGGTCTCCTCCACACGCACCCCGCAGGCAGAGAAGTGGGTCGGCAAAGTAGCCGCTCCCGGCCCAGAGAAGCCGTTAATGACCAAAGCCGGCGCGCTTCGTCCGTCAGTCGTCCTCAAGCGCCTCAACCAGAGGTGAACCGTGCTGCTCCCTGAACAACAGCCAGAACCCCCCTTCCCCATCCTGATGGCGGGCTACGTCGTCGACTTCCACCACCGATCCGTCTGCTCGAAGTGCGCTGACGACGGATGCCCCCGTTTAGCAGCAGCTGGCGCAACCCTACGTGCCTGGCGGGACAGGAAGAGCCGACGTGAAAGCCGGTGACGTGCTGCACCTAACCCGGACAGCCAGTCCACAATTCGTACAACCGATCGTCTTCCGCCTAATAAAGATCCGCACAGACCTACAGACCTACGACGGCTGGACATGGCTGGATGGCTATCAGCTTAATCAAAAAGGCGAGGCCGAAGCTCGCAGAGAATTGTTCGTACTTAAAGCCGGCATACGGCTACTGAATGCCCCAATCAAGGAGAGCCTCCACGGCGTGCCGTACAGCGGACACTCCCAGAGTAAGCAACAGCAATATCGACCGTTAAACCGTTAGACGGAACCCCGCTAGGCCGATATGGTGGTTTTACCAGATTGGTCAGCCCAGGATGCGCGCATCGGCGAGGGCACGAGCCAGACGAGCCCTTGAGGCACCGGCGGCGAAAGGTGCTGGCGCTGACAACTATGGGCTCAATTCTGACTCCGACAGCCTCAAAAGCTGTTATCTACTCAAAAGCCTCGCAGGCATCGAAGTCGTCGAATAAAACGCCGAATTTGGCTCATCCCATGTTCGGGCGCCGACTTCACGGGTACCGCTTTCATTGAATTTCTTCGCAGTTTCGCCTGAATGCTGTCCAGCCGGCGCAGAACCTGGTTGGCTTCCATTTCGAGGCGACTTCCAAAGTGCCTACATCTTAACTGATAGTTCAGCCAGCCCAGTATAGGACTGAGCAGCCCGCTGCATCCCCCCGCAACGAGGAAAGCCATCAAAGAGTAGACAAAGAATGAATTCTTCGGAGTCTCTCTGTCGAGAACATTTAGACTTACGAAAAGCAACGAGAATGCCGGCATTACATAAAGCGTGATGGTGATTGCACGATTACTTGTATCACTCAACCTTCCACGTAGCCACGGCCTGAATTTTACGTTACTCCGATAGCTATGCAGTCGCTTCCCCGTCGCTCGAAGTCGGCGAACTTCGGGTATAAGCAGCACTAATCTTTCATCCGACCTTAAGGGATCCTCCAAGGCGGTCGAGATGCGAGCTAGGCGAATCAGCGCCCTGCGGGCTCGGCCAACCTGACCGTCCGAGGTCGTAATCATTACGAAGCCAAGCCACCATGCTATAGGCAGACTAACAACCATGAGAGTCAGTCCGGCAGCGAATGTCCTACCATCTCCACCGTCACCAGTCGCTAGATTGATCCCAACGCCCGCTAAAATGGCGACAAATACTGAGGCTCCCGGCAGAGTTATCACAGATCTGACGTAGTCAGGGTGATGAGCATGGAGGTCGTAAACCTCTTTTGCCATGTTTCGAAGGACGAAATACTCAGCCGTTTTGTAAATGAGCGTAACGCAGGCATACGCAAGCGCCATAAATCCAATAATCGCGGGAATCGCAAGCAAGGAATTAAGATAGGCCAGCACCGCTTACCCTTGAGGCAGTAGCGCAAAAATTCGCTAGCAGGACCCTAGCATCACTCTTCATACTCTAGAACTTTCTTATCCATTTGCTTCTGAGCGAGCTTAAAAAAGCGGTCGGATACGGTCTCATTCGTAGCAACTATCGCTCCATACTCTTCACGGAGCCCACGGACCACCCTCTCAAGCATCTCACTATCACGATCGGGCGAGAGCGCCATTTCCAAGCGAACCTTGTGGCGCAGCACCGTTAACTTCTTAGCAGATTCCTTTAGTGAGTCTGCCCTCTTACCGGCACCTAAGAATGTCGCAGTTGCTACCACTGCACTCGCTAGCGCGCTCACGGCACTCCACTCACGAGGCTGGTTGAGCGCCACCAACAATGACGCCAAAGCACTGATAACAGCAGGCCAAAAGACAATTGCTTTAGCCGAAAATTCTGCTGACTTAGCAGCGTTGAAGTATGTTAGAGAAGAATAGTTGCAGTCCTCGTAAAGACGTGCATACTCTTTCGCAAGTCGGTCATGTGAGTCGGAGACGGTCATAGGGAAACCTGCCTGCCATAGGAACTGGGATCTTCTTCGGGCCACTCCTGAGGTATTCCGCAGTTAGGCGAAGCGCTGCGGAAGACTTCGAGACAACAGCAAGGGCATCTTGCTCATAATTACCGGATTCATAACACGCCACGAGGAGGGCGCGGCGAATCTTGGAGTCTCGCTCCTCTTTAAACTGGTCTCGCAGTAAAGTCCTGTACTGCCCACCATGCAATCCGAGATAACGAGCCGCGAACTCCCTCACGAACCCAGCCGCATTTCTGTCTACCAGAATCTGCCATGCCGCCTTTGCCGCCGACTCTTCGAAAACCCGATTCCTAATCAAGTACAAAAACACGTTCTGCTGCGCAAAAGGGTAACATGCAAGCTTACTATTTGAAATAAAGTCAGCTACCTGACCACCATATGTTGAACTTTTATGGAATATGCCAAGATAGTTAAGCGCTTCACGACTGGCATGAGGAACAGATCCGATATTCTCTAGGACCCAGGCTACGGCGTAATCATCTTTAATATCACCTAGCTTTGTCAGGCTGAAAGTAAAATCTCGCTTATCAACAGGGCTGCCGGCTACGGCGTCGTCAAAGAACCTTCGAAGTTCATGAGGGGTCCTTGAGTCCCCTGTGGCGATGCCATAATTTATGGCATTCTTTCTTGCATCTGAGAGCAAGTCGAGTACACCGTCGCTCGGGACAATCTCCGTTTTGGAGCCCGCAAGCACTAGTCGACGACTACGGAGAGTCCTAGTAATTTCAAGAAGTACAGCGCGGAGAGACAACCAGTCCTCGCCGAAAATGAACATGTCGTCTGAGTACCGGAAGTGCGTTAGACCCTCGCGCTCAAGTAGTTGATCCACCGGAAGAAGGTAGTAGTTTGCCAAAACCCCCGTGACGTCGAATCCTTGCGGAAGCCCCCACACATTGTTGAACGCGTTGAAGGCCTTCAAGAATATTTCTATCGTCTCGTAGGCCCACTTCGGCGGATCTAACGCTGCCAGCTCGCGCAAAAGTATAGATGGATCCACATTCTCGTAGAATGCCGATATGTCAGCGCGAATCATATGCAAATGGGGGTTCGCTCGATGAAATGCTACAGCTTCATCGAACATCTTTATCCAGCGGCCTACCGGTGCGTAAAGTCTCTTCTGCCAAGCTAGCCACCTGTGACTGAACACCGCTTTCGGAGTTTCACCGTCGATCTTCTCGATCATCGACAGCACCGCAGCCTCATACATCAAACGGCTTTCAAGGCTGACGCGCGCGAGGGGGCGAACTAGAAGCTCATTCTTGGGCAGGTCTATGACCTCAAGGTCTGCTGGCTGGGTGTCACCGGCGAGGATGCGCTTGATTAAAACCTCTCGCTGCATCTGCCACGCATGCCTCATGTCAGCAAACGCGATGGGATCAGGCAAATCGAGATCCCCGGAACAGGCACCGACGTGCGACCAGGCCAGGTCTAAGTACTCAGCAGGGCCTGCAGCGTCCCCCGTTGCCATGACGTGAGACTCTACATTGCCTCCCACAACACCAAGCTCGCCATTCGTGAGCAGCATAGTCGCCTTTATGCGATTCGTTTGGATATGCCCGTACTGAGCCTAGGTGCACCCTGCTTGAAGCCAGTGCCGCAGTCAGTAATCCGACTGCCGAATAGATCTTTTGCTAATCAAGGCACCGCGCTCCGCGCGGTGCGGGGCGGCAAGCCCGGCCGGCGGCAAGCCGCCCCGGCCGCCTACGGCGCCGGGGCGGTGAGCCACCGACAGCCGCCGGGACACCGCCCCACGGTAGGGACCTCAGCTCAGCGCGGGCTCGTCCGGGAAGCGCTTGTGAAGCGCGGCGACCGCATGCTTCAGGCAGTAGTCGAGGCTCTGCCCGTCGACCCTGATCGCCGCACCGTCGAGCCGCTGCCCTGAGATCACCACGGTCCAGGGCTTGCGCTCCCACTCCCCGTCAATCTTGACCAGCCCGACGAGACCCATCTCTCCCAGGTGCTCCAGCAGCTCCGGCACGCACTCATCCCACCGCATCCATGAATGGGGTCACCGAGGCCGCTACGGAAGCCAGCGGGTCGGCCTGGTCGTGCGTCGGGGCTTCCGGCTGCCGCGCCAGTCCAACCCCGGGACTGGCTTGCCACTGGGTCACCGGGTCGCGGCACCAGCTCCACCGCCAGGACGTGCCCGGCCCTCCCCCACAGCCGCCGGCCCCGCTCCGGAACCATCAAGCGCCGACCCCTCAGACGGCCGACAGCGGCACAGCGAGCCTGGCCCGAGATGAGGTCAACTGAGCCACCGCTCAGGGCGTCTCCAGGGCGTCAGGGCGTCGTCAGGGCGTCAAACGCCGCCCAATGTTGACCATGAACGACCATCGACGCCTGAACATAGAACCAGCTCAGAGCCTTGATCAGGTCTCTGAGCTGGTGGGCGACGGACGAGTCGACCTGTACGCCGGATTCTGTGCCCGGCACGCCCGTAGGCGCACCGGCGGCGGCCATCCATCTAGGCCTGCCGTCGCCGGCAGGCTCCAGCGGCCTACCCGCAGACATCGGGCGGGCAGCCCTCAAGCGTCTGCGCGGGTCGTCATCTTGCGGTGACGGCCCTTTCTTGGCCTTGCTCCGGGTGGGGTTTACCGAGCCACCCCGGTCACCCGGGGTGCTGGTGGGCTCTTACCCCACCGTTTCACCCTTACCGTCCCTTGACGGGCCGGCGGTCTGTTTTCTGTGGCACTGTCCCGCGGGTCACCCCGGGTTGCCGTTAGCAACCACCCTGCCCTGTGGAGTCCGGACGTTCCTCGGCGACGGGCCAAGGCCCGCCGACGCGACCGCCCGGTCGACTCGTCCGTCGCGCCCCCATCCTAACGACGCGACCGCCGCGCCCATTTCCGCCCCGACGCCTCCCGGCGCGTCACCCGCCCTCGGCGAGGATGACCTGCTCCAGCAACGCGAGCGGGGTCCGCCACTGCTCGGGGTCGTCGTAGTTGCCGGCGGTGACGGCCACGCTGAGGTCCAGGTCAGGCAGGACGTAGAGGCGCTGACCGCCGTTGCCCATCGCCGCCACCAGCTCGTGGCCCGCGACGGAGTCGAGGTACCAGTGGTAGCCGTACCGCGCGCCCCATTCGGTCTCAAGGCGCGGCTGGAGCATCGTGCGGAGCCAGTCGGCCGGGACGAGCGGGCGGCCGTGCCACACTCCCTCGCGCAGCACCAGCTCGCCCAGCCGGGCCAGGTCGCGGGGCGTGAGCCGCAGCCCGGACGCGGCGGAGGCCACTCCGTCCGGGCCGACAAGCCACTCGTGGCGGTTGATGCCCAGCGGGCCGAACAGCGTCGCCTGCGCGTACTCCGGCAAGGGCTGCCCGGTGCCGTCGGCGATCAGTCGGCCGAGCAGGGCGGTGGCGCCGCCGCAGTAGGCCCACCGGGTGCCGGGCGGCTCGACGACAGGCCGCTCCAGGATGTAGCGGTACCGGTCCGGGGCCAGCTCCATCGCGATCTCGGCGTTGGCCGGGCTGTCGTACGGAAGGTCCTCGCGCCATTCCAGCCCCAGCGACATGGTCAGCGCGTGCTCGACGGTGAGCCGGGCACGCGCGGGATCGGCCGCCAGGTCGGGATAGCGCGGAAGGTGCGGCAGCAGCGGCTCCCCCGGCGCCGGGACCAGCCCGTCGCCCAGCGCGATGCCGTACAGCAGCGCGGTCACGCTCTTGGTGACCGAGCGGATGTCGTGCAGGGTCCCGGGCCCGAACTCCACGACGCCCAGCGAACGCCCCCAGGTGAAGTCCTCGCCGACGCCGTAGTGTTCCAACACGGTCTCGTCGCCGCGAACCGCCACGACGGCGTGCAGGCCGTCGAGTTGGCCGGCGCGCAGCGCGTCATCCAGTCTGTCCCGCATCGATGCCTCCCCCGGGCCCTCGTCACGCCTGGTTATACCGGAACCCGGGCCGCACAGTGGTCCCCCCGACTCGTACCCGGACAGCCGGACCGGGGCGTACTAGCCTCGGGGATCATGGACCTCTCCGACGTCGCGCTGCTGCTGGTCGCCGGTCTGGCCGCGGGCACGGTGAACGCGGTCGCCGGCGGCGGCTCGCTGATCACGTTCCCGGCGCTGATCGCGACCGGGCTGCCGCCGGTGGCGGCCAACGTGTCGAACTCGGTGGCGGTCTTCCCGGGGTACGCGGCGAGCGTGGTGGGCAGCCGGGCGGATCTGCCGCGCGGTCGGGCGTTGTGGGCGCTGCTGCCCACCGCGGCGGTCGGCACGGCGTTGGGCTGCGTGCTGCTGCTGGCCACGCCGGCGCGCGCGTTCGAGGTGGTGGTGCCGTTCCTGGTGCTCGGCGCGACCGCGATCCTCGCGTTCCAGGATCCGCTGCGCCGGCTGGTGGGCCATCCGTCGCGGTTGAGCCCGCGCCGCCGTACCGTCACCGTGCAGACCATGGTCCTGGTCGGCACGGTGTACGGCGGCTACTTCGGTGCGGCGCTCGGGGTGATGCTGGTGGCCGGGCTGGCCCTGGTGCTGGACGCGACGCTGGCCCGGGTGACAGCGGTGAAGAACCTGCTCTCGGCCGTGGTGGGGCTGACCACGCTGGTGGTCTTCGCGTTGTTCGGTCCGGTGCAGTGGGTGGCCGTCGCGGTGGTCGCGCCGGCCACCGTCGTCGGGGGGTACGCGGGCGCCCGGCTGGCCCGCCGGCTCCCGGCGGTGGTGTTGAAGACGGTCATCGTGCTGTTCGGCACCACGATCGGCCTCTACCTGCTGTGGCGCGCGCTGACCTGACGATCGGTCAGTACGCCTCCCCGACCGGCTCCTCCGGGGCGTGTTCGGCGGCGCGGGCGGCCCGGTTCCAGATCACCCGTTCGCCGTAGCCGGCGGCCATCAGGTGACCGAACGCGAGGTAGACCAGCACGCCGACGGCGAGCACCCCGAAGCCGACCCAGAACGGCAGTGCCAGGCCGTGTTCGGCGAGCTTGCCGGAGATGATCGGCGCGGGCGCGGCGGCGCCCCAGCGGACCAGGTTGAACGCGCCGGTGGCGACGCGCCGGTCGGCGGAACCGAGGCCGAGCGCCAGGTCGGTCAGGTTGGCGTTGGCCAGGCCCATGAACAGGCCGGCGACGACCAGCACGACGAGCGACATGGCGGTGCCGGTGGAGGTGGCGAACAGCACCATGCAGACCAGCAGGCCGAGGATGGCCACGCCGACGGTCTGCACCGCGCCGATGCGGTGGGCGAGCCGGTGGCCGATCAGCAGGATGCCGGCGGCCAGGCCGAAGCCCCAGCCGGTGAACGCGAGGCCCAGCGGGATGACGTCGAGGCGCAGGAACAGCGGTGTGTAGCCGAGCACCACGAAGAACACGAAGTTGTACGCGGCGGTGACCACGCAGAGCGTGACGAACGCCGGCCGGCGGTAGGTGGCGAAGATCTGGCCGACGCGTACCGGAGGCTGTTTGTTCGTGGGTTCGCGGAGCTTGCGGGCGGCGACGCCGAGCGCGAGCACCATGAAGATGCCGCAGACGAAGAACGGCAGCCGCCAGCTCACCTCGCCGAGCAGGCCGCCGATGAGCGGGCCGACGGCGAAGCCGAGGCCGAGCGCGGTCTCGAAGAGGCCGACCACCCATTCCCGGTCGTTGGCGAGGTTGACCAGCACCACCATGGCGGTGGCGAAGAACATCGCGTTGCCCAGCCCCCAGACGCCGCGCAGCACCGAGAGCTGGACGATGTCGTTGCTGAACGAGGCTCCGATGGCGGCCAGGCCGACTACCGAGACGCCGGTGATGAGCACCGGTTTGAAGCCGAAGCGCCCGCTGGCCAGCGTGGCCGGGATCATGCCGACGGCCATCACCGCGATGTACGCGGTGAAGAGCAGTTCGACCTGCCAGGCGGTGACGCCGATGGCTTCGCCGATGGCGGGCAGGATGGGGTCCACCACCGCGATGCCGGCGATGGCGAGGAACGCCACGAGCGTGGTGGCGTAGATGGCACTGCGGTTGGGTTCGGATCGCCGATCCACTCCGCAACCTCCCAGATAGCTGTATCGTACAGGTAATTTCCTTGTATCATACAGCTATGAGCGACGACGACCACGCGAAGGAAGTCACACTCGGCCGCATCGAGACCGAGGTCGCCCTGCTGATGCGGCTGGGCGAGGCCACCCGGCGCGGCACCGGCACCATGGAGCACCGGCTGCTCGACCGCGCGGCGTACGTGATCCTGCGGCACCTCGACGACGCCGGCCCGCAGAACGTCTCGGCGCTCGCCGCCCGGCTGAACCTGGACGGCTCCACGGTCACCCGGCAGGTCTCCGCGCTCCAGCGCGACGGCCTGATCGCGCGTACCCCCGACCCGGCCGACGGTCGCGGCACGGTGATCACCGCGACGCCGGCCGGGCTCCAGCGGATGGCGGCCGTGCGGGCCGCGCGGACCCGGCTCTACGGCGAGATGCTGTCGGCCTGGTCCGACGACGACCGGGACACGCTCGCGGAACTGCTGCACCGCCTCAACGAGGCGCTCGACGCACGCAACCGTCGCCGCTGACGGTGGCTGGTTAGGAGGGGCCCCCTGTTATGCAGAATGCGTTAACAGGGGGCCCCTCCTTTCACGCGACGGGTTCGGGTGCGGGGTCGGCGCGGTCGGCGGAGACGCGGGGCGTGTCCTCGTCGGCGAAGTAGTCGTCCGGCGTGGTGCCGTCCGGGCCGTCGGCCACCTTCGCGGCCCGCAGCACCAGCGTGCCCAGCGCGGCCACCACCAGGTTCACCAGCACCGCCACGATCCCCACGTAGATCGTCTTCTTGGTGTCGAAGCCGAACTCGGAGAGCGGGAACGCCGAGCCGGCGAAGTGCTTCTTCCCGGTCGCCGGGTTGCCGATCTGGTAGAGCATCCACATGCCCAGGCCCATGCCGGCCACCCAGCCGGCGATCAGCGCGCCCCGGTGGAACCAGCGGGTGTAGAGGCCCAGCGCCACCGCCGGCAGCGTCTGGAGGATGATCACGCCGCCGATGAGCTGGAGGTCGATGGAGAACTGCGGGTCGAGGAAGACGATGCAGGCCACCGCGCCGACCTTCACCACCAGCGAGGTGATCTTCGAGACGTTGGCCTCCTGCGCCGGCGTCGCGTCCCGCTTCAGGTACTCCTTGTAGATGTTGCGGGTGAACAGGTTCGCCGCCGCGATCGACATGATCGCCGCCGGCACCAGCGCGCCGATGCCGATGGCCGCGTACGCGACGCCGGCGAACCAGTCCGGGAACTGCTGGTCGAACAGCAGCGGCACCACCGTGTTGCCGTCGACGCTGCCCTCCTTCGCGCCGGGCAGCGGCTTCACGTTGGCCGCGATGGCCATGTAGCCGAGCAGCGCGATCAACCCGAGCAGCAGGCTGTACGCCGGCAGCGCGGACATGTTCCGCTTGATCACGTCCCGGTTCCGGCTGGCCAGTACGCCGGTGATGCTGTGCGGGTAGAGGAACAGCGCCAGCGCCGAGCCGAACGCCAGCGTCACGTACTGGAGTTGGTTGTTGGCGTTGAGCAGGATGCCGTCGTTCGGGTTGTTGGCCGTCGCCTGGAACTTCGCGTCGGCGGCGTCGAAGATGCTGCCCCAGCCGCCCAGCTTGTACGGCAGGTAGACCACCGTCACCAGGATCACGACGTAGATCAGCGAGTCCTTCACGAACGCGATGAGCGCCGGCGCGCGCAGCCCGGACTGGTAGGTGTAGGCGGCCAGGATCGCGAACGCGATGATGATCGGCAGGTGCCGGGCCACCGCGCTGTCCCCGGTGACACCCATGGTCTTGAGCACCGCCTCGATGCCGACGAGCTGCAACGCGATGTACGGCATGGTGGCGACGATGCCGGTGATGGCGACCAGCAGCGCCAGGATCGGCGAGCCGAACCGGTTGCGGACGAAGTCGGCCGGGGTGACGAAGCCGTGCCGGTGCGAGACCGACCAGAGCCGGCACAGCACCAGGAACACCATCGGGTAGATGACGATCGTGTACGGCACGGCGAAGAACCCGGCCGCGCCGGCCCCGAAGATCAGCGCCGGCACCGCCACGAACGTGTACGCGGTGTAGAGGTCACCGCCGACCAGGAACCAGGTGATCCAGCCGCCGAAGCTGCGCCCGCCCAGCCCCCACTCGTCGAGGTGGGCCATGTCCTGGGGCCGGCGCCACCGGGCGGCCACGAAGCCCATGGCGCTGACCAGCAGGAACAGCACGGAGAAGACGATGATCTCGGTGAGGTGGTCACGCCACATCAGTGGTCACCCCGCTTCTTCTTGGTCATCTGGTAGACCAGCGTGGTGGTGCCGACGCCCAGCAGGATCCAGGCCAGTTGCAGCCAGTAGAAGCGCGGGAACCCGAACAGCCGGGGCGAGTCGGCGTTGAAGAAGGCCGGGATCAGCGGCACCACGATCGGGATGAAGAGCAGCCAGTTCCAGGGGCTCTTGTCCTTCGCCCGGGAACGCGCCGTGTCCAGCGCCTCCGGTTCCGGTGTGGCCATTGACAACCTCCGGGAAGTCGTAGCGGGCCAGGTGACGGCCGGAGGCTACGACCCCGTGAGCGCGGTCACATTCGACAGGCGGACGTCGATGCGCCGAACGGCCGCCCGGCTGCGCCGAACGGCCGACTCCCGGTCAGAGGTCGCCGAGGTGGGCGGTGTCGTTGACCGAGCGGACCGCGACGCCGCCGTCCGGGTACAGGTCGAGCACCGAGACGCCCGCGGTGTCCAGGTAGAGCCGGTGCAGGAACGCGTCGCCGGCGGCCAGCGCGTCGCGCAGCACCAGCTTGATCGGCGAGACGTGCGAGACCACCACCACGGTCTCCCCCGGGTACGCCGACCGCAGCCGGTCCACCGCCCGGCCGGTACGCTCGGCGACCTCGGCGAACGACTCCCCCTCCGGCGGCGCGACCCGGGTGGAGGCGAGCCAGGCGTCCAACTCGCCCGCCCAGCCGTCCCGCACCTCGGCGAACGTACGCCCCTCCCAGACCCCGAAGTCGCACTCGATCAGGTCGTCGTCGGTGCGTACCGGCGGGTTGCCGACCAGCGCGGCGACCGCCCTGGCGGTGGCCGTACACCGGGACAGCGGTGAGCTGACCACGGCCGCGACGGACGGCGCCAGCGCGGCCACCCGGGCGGCGGTGGCCCGGGCCTGGGCCCGGCCCCGCGCGGTCAGCGGCACGTCGCCGCGACCGGAGTACTGCTTCTGCACGGTGCGGTCGGTCTCCCCGTGCCGCACCAGGATCAACCGGGTGCCCTCCTCGGTCGGGCGCGGTTCCCAGGAGGCCGGCGTGGTGGCCGGGTCGGTGCCGGTGGCCTTCGCGGTGGCGGCGCGGGCGGCCACCTCGCGGGCGGCGGCCCGGGCCGCCGAGTCGGGGCCGGCGACCTCGCGCGGCGGCTGCGCGGCACGCGGCGCCGCCGCCGTCGGGGCGCGGCCGGCGGCGGCGTCCATGGCGGCGTTGGCCAGCGCGTCGGCGTGCTTGTTGCGCTCCCGGGGGATCCAGGTGAACCGGACGGCGGTGAACCGGCCGACCAGCCCGGCGGCCTGGGCGGCCAGCGGGCGCAGCCCGGGGTGCTTGATCTGCCAGCGGCCGCACATCTGCTCGACCACCAGCTTGGAGTCCATCCGCGCCTCGACCTCGGCCGCGCCCAGCTCGGCGGCGGCCTCCAGCCCGGCGATCAGGCCCCGGTACTCGGCCACGTTGTTCGTCGCCGTGCCGATCCCCGCCGAGCGTTCGGCCAGCACCTCACCGGTCTCCGGGTCCCGGACCACCGCGCCGTAGCCGGCCGGGCCCGGGTTGCCCCGGGAGCCGCCGTCGGCCTCGATCACGACCGCGCGTACCGCCACGGCGGCTACAGCCCCGACTCGTTGGTCCGGACCATGATCCGGCGGCACTCCTCGCAGCGGACCACGTCGTCCGGGTCCGACTTGCGGATGCGGGCCAGGTCGGCGCCGGAGAGCTCCAGCCGGCAGCCGCCACAGCGACCACCGGTGAGCAGCGCGGCGCCCATTCCGGTGTCCTCGCGGATCTTGTCGTAGAGCGTGACCAGGTCCGCCGGCAGGTCACCGGCGAGCGGCTGGCGGGAGGTGCGCTTGAACTCCTCCTCCTTGGCGATCTCGGCGAGCGCGTCGTCGCGGCGCTGCTCGGTCGCGGCCCGCCGCTCCCGGGCCTCGGCGATGCGGCTCTCGATGCCGTCGAGCACGCCCTGCGCGGTCTCCCGCTGCTCCATCAGCTCCAGCTCGGCGTCCTCCAGGTCGCTCTGCCGGCGGTTCAGCGAGACCAGCTCGTGCTGGAGCGCCTCCAGCTCCCGGGCCGGGCCGCTGCCCGAGGCCAGCCGGGCCTCGTCCTTGCTCTTGCGCGCCCGCACCTGGTCGACGTCCTTCTCCAACCGGGCGATGTCCCGGTCCAGGTCGTCGACGGCCACCTGGGCACGGACCCGCTCGTCCTCCAGCGCCGACAGCTCGCGCGCGAGCGCCTCCAGCTCGGCCCGTTCCGGCAGGCTCCGGCGGCGGTGCGCCAACTGGGCGAGCGTGGTGTCGATCGCCTGGAGGTCGAGCAGGCGACGCTGCACCTTCGGGTCAGCCTTCACGGTCGGGGCTCCTTGTCGTCCGGTCGGGGCGCGGCGGCGTGCACGGTCCAGGGGTCGGTGTCCAGGTCGGACACCACGGTCTCGACGCCGAGGTCGTCGGCCAGGTGGGCGGCCAGGTCGTCCAGCCAGGGCCGTTCGGTCGCCCAGTGGGCGGCGTCCAGCAGGGCCGGGCCCCCGGCGGCGAGGTGCTCGCCGGCCGGATGGTGGCGCAGGTCCGCGGTGAGGAACGCGTCCACCCCGGCCGCCGTCGCCTCGGCCAGGAAGCCGTCCCCCGAGCCGCCGCTGACGGCGAGGGTACGAACCATACGCCCGGGATCCCCGGCGGCGCGAACGCCCCAGGCGGTGACCGGGAGCACGTCGGCGGCCAGCCGGGTCAGCTCGGCCAGCGTGACCGGCGTGGGCAGCTCGCCGATGCGGCCGATGCCCCGACCGGGCGCGTCGGCCGGTGAGCCGGGGCGGGGCCGGTGCAGCGGACGCAGCCCGGTCAGCCCGAACCGGGCGGCGAGCGCGTCGGACACGCCGGGGTCGGCCACGTCGGCGTTGGTGTGCGCCACGTACAGGGCGACGTCGGCCTTGATCAGCCGGTGCACGATCCGGCCCTTGAACGTGGTGGCGGCCACCGACGAGACGCCGCGCAGCAGCAGCGGATGGTGCGCGACGATCATGTCGGCGCCGGCGGCGAGCGCCTCGTCCACCGTCTCCGGGACCACGTCGACCACGCAGGCGACCCGGCGGACCGGCTGGTCGGGCTCGCCCACCACCAGGCCGACCCGGTCCCACTCCTCCGCCCAGGCGGGCGGGTAGCGGCGGTCCAGGGCGGCCACCACGTCGGCGACCGTGGGCGGCGATCCGGTTGTGCTCACGGCCGGCCAGCTTACCGGCCGTCCGGCGGTTTCCACGCCCACGGCGTTAAGCGGGGCCCCCTGCACCACCGAATGCGTTGACAAGGGGCCCGTGCTTACACCTCAGGCGGCCAACGGCCGGGCCGCGCCGCGCAGGGCGGCCAGGCCGGCCTCCCAGGGGAACGCGTCCAGGTGCTGCTCGCCGGTCCCGGGCGGGTGCAGGCGTACGACGTGGTCGCCGAAGACCACCCGGACACCCCACTCGGCGAGCCGGTTCAGGCTGGCCCGGAACGCCGGGTGCCCGGCCATCGCCACGTTGGTGAACGGGACCGCCGCGATCGGCACACCGAGCCCCTGCGCCTCGATCAGCAGGCCGAGCGCGAGCGTGTCGGTGATGCCGGCCGCCCACTTGTTGACCGTGTTGACCGTCGCCGGGCAGACCAGCATGGCGTCCGCCGCGGGCAGCACGTCCTGGTCACCCGGGTTCTTGTAGTGCGTACGGACCGGGTGGCCGGTCTGCCGGGCCAACGCCGCCCGGTCGACGAACTTCGCGCCGTCCGGCGTGGTGACCACGCAGACCGTCCAGCCGTCGGATCGGGCGAGGTCGACCAGCCGGCCGACGTGACGGGCCAGCGGCGAACCGCAGGCGATGACGTAGAGCACCCGAGGGTGCCCGTCGCTGGTGTGCGGACCGCTCATCGGGCCCGGCCCGCGCTCATACTCCGACTCCCATGTGCTCAGCCAACTCCGCAATCGGCGGCGGCGGCGCACCACGTGTGCGACGGAGCACGTCCGACATCAGTTCGTGGGCGATGGGTCGGCACCGGATCTCGGAGGGCGCGAGCCGGTCGCCCTGCAACAGCATGTCGCCGGCGTTGGCGACGTCGCCGATCTGGGCGTACCCCCGGGCCAGGTCGAGCAGGTGGTGCGCGCGCCGCTCCGGCAGGAGCGCGTTGAACGCCGCGGTGGGCAGCCGCTGGTGGGTCTCCACCGCCCGGCCGCCGTCCCCCAGCTCGACCGCCGCGGCGGCGCGGTGCAGCTCCAGGTTGGTCGGGCCGAACGACGTCCAGTAGTGGTTGTGGTCGCCGCCGAGCAGGACGGCCGCCTCGGCGGCACCGCTGATCAGGTCGTCCACGGTCGCCGAGTCGCCGATCCGGGCGGCGGCCATGGCGCCCTGGAGCAGCAGCGAGCCGTAGACCGAGAGGCGCTCGGGCCGGGCGTCGGTGTCGTTGCCGGGGGCGAGCCGGTCGGCGATCCGCACGTTGAGTTCGAGCGCGGGGCGGGGGCGGCCCATCGCGACGAGCGCGTTGCAGACCCGGGTGGTGGCGATGCCGGCGAGCAGCGGGTCGTCGGCCCGCTGGGCCACCGCCATCGACCGGTCGGCGGCCAGCCAGGCCAGGTTGCACTCGCCCAGCTTGCGCAGCACCGAGGAGGCGATCTGGTAGACCTGCCCGAGCAGGTGGGCGGCCTCCCGGCCCTGGTCGTCGCCGCCGTAGACGGCGTCCGCCGCCTGGGCGTCGCGCAGCAGCTTGGGCAGCGCCCGGGTGAGCATGCCGTAGCGGCCGTACTGGTAGGTGAGCCAGGCGTGGTTGACCGCCTTGCGCATGTCGGCGAGCGGTGGCGGGTACGGCGCCGCGTCGAAGTAGGCGCTCATCGAGTCGTAGCGCTCCAGGGCGGAGCGGATCTCCTCCACCTCGACCTGGTCGATGCAGTTGAGCGCGTCGCTGCGGCGCTCCGGGTCCTTGCCGTGCAGCAGTTGCACGTCGATCTGGAGGATGTCGGCGATCTCGTAGAGCACGGAGAACTTGTCCAACCGGCGGACCCCGCGCTCCACCTTGTCCACCCAGCTCTTGGACTTGCCGAGCCGGTCGGCGAAGACCTGCTGGGACATCTTGCGACGACTCCGCCAGTACGCCACCCGCCGGCCTATGGGTAGTTCGTCCATCCCCACTCCTCCCCCTGTCGGCGCCGGCCGGTCACCGCACGTTCACCAGATTTGCCCTGGTCGCACAGGTTGTACGTCAGCCGACCAGCCAGTTCTCATAGTCTTTTTGCAAGTTGCACCGGCCATTCGTCAGGTCAACGATCCCGGGTTACGGCAGTGACGGTCCTCGACGTGTGGCGGTGGACGATTCGGTGGGGCGAGAGGGGATGGCACACATGTGGGGGAACGTCCGACCGCGCGTCGCTCACCTGTCGCCGCTGGAGCGGGTGCGGCTGCGACGGGTCGCGATCCGGTACGCGCTGCACGGCTGGCCGGTCACGCCCGGCGCCTGCCTCGCCAACAGTCGCTTCGTCTGCGGCCGGGCCGGCTGCCCCACGGTGGGCTGCCACCCCGCGCTGGAGGAGTGGGACCACGCGGCCAGCGCCGACCCGGCCCGGGTGGCCACCTGGTGGCGCAGCCGCCCGCACGGGGTGCTGCTGCCCACCGGGCGCGCGTTCGACGTGCTGGAGGTCGCCGCCCACCTGGGCCGGCAGGTGCTGGAGACGGTCGCCGCCCACCCCGCCGGCTTCGGCGTACGCGGGCCGGTGCTGGTCACCCCGACCGGCCGCTGGATGTTCCTGGTCCGCCCCGGCGACCCGCTGCGACCGGAGCTGGAGCACTGCTTCCACGTGGTGCGGCACGGCCCCGGCTCGTGGATCCCGGCCCCGCCCACCCGACTGCCCGAGGGCGCGGTGCGCTGGGCGGTCGCCCCGGAACAGGCCCGCTGGCAGCTCCCCGACTCCTACCTGGTGCAGAACGCGCTGATCGCGGCGTTGCGGGCAGCCGGCGTCACGCTCACCCCGGAGCTGTTCCCCGGTCACCTCCCGCTGCCCCGCCGGGGTCGCTGACCCGACTGTCGCCGAGAGCGACTCCCCGGCACCGGGCTCGTTGAGCCTGGCGAGGGCGCGGACGCGCCAGAGCGGGGGTTGAGGATGTCCAGGGACGACGCGGCCCGCCACACCGGCGGCACGGAACCAGCACGGCACCGCCGGCACCCGCACCCGTGGGGCTTCACCCGCCCACGCGGCGCCCGC
This sequence comes from Micromonospora sp. AKA38, assembly GCF_027925725.1. Taxonomy (NCBI): domain Bacteria; kingdom Bacillati; phylum Actinomycetota; class Actinomycetes; order Micromonosporales; family Micromonosporaceae; genus Micromonospora; species Micromonospora sp. AKA38. The sequence goes on from NZ_BNEI01000003.1 coordinate 418,057, forward strand.
CCCGGGCGACCTCGCCCCACCGGCTCCCGCCCCGCCATCCTGCACCGCCCGCTCCGCTGACCCCGGCCCCTTCAGGGGGCGACCGGGAGGGCGTGGGAGCGGAGGAGGCGGGCGTCGTCCGTCACCACGGCGTGCCGCCAGGGCGCGGGAAGGCGGTCCAGCCAGGCGATGCCGGGCTCGCCCATGGCCACCGCTGCCGTCGCGTACGCGTCCGCCACGCCCAGGTCCGGGCCGACCACGGTGACCGAACGCAGGCCGGCCGCCGGCGTGCCCCGGCGCGGGTCGACCACGTGGTGGCCGCGCTCGTAGACACCGCTGGTGGCGACCGCCAGGTCGGTGCCGGTCAGCACCAGGCAGGTGGCCGCCGGGTCCCACGGATGCCGCACCCCGATCCGCCACGGCTCGCCGGTCGGGCTGTGCCCCCGGACCCGGACGTCGCCGCCCGCGTTCACGCAGTGGTTCGGGGCGCCGGCCGCCGCCAGCCGGTCCGAGGCGACCTGCGCCGCCCACCCCTTCACGTAGCCGGACGGGTCCAGCCGCCCGGTGGCGTACGCGTCGAAGAAGCCGTCCGTGGCCGTCCACAGGTCGGCGCAGCGCGCCAGCACCGCCCGCAGGTCGCCGGAGGCGTCGACCGCCCGCAGCTCACCCCGGTCCAGCCGGCACACCTCGCTGTCGTCCCGGTACGTGCTGAACCGGGCGTCCACCTCGCGCAGCCAGTCGAAGGTGCGCTCGGCCAGCTCGTGCGACGTGGCGGCGGGCAGGTCGTCGGCCAGGTCGAGGCTGATCGCCGTACCCATGATCTGCTCGACCCGACGCAGGCCGGGACGGCCGGCGGCGGCCAACCGCGTCACGCCCTGTCGAGGGCGGACTGCAACGACTGCTTGTACGCGGTGCTGGTGTACGTGGCGCCGGAGACGGTGTTCAGGTTGGCGCTCTGCTTCGCCACCACCTCGCCGGAGCTGCCGCTGTAGCGGGCCTGCACGTCGTCGGCGCGCTGCCCCTCCTGGCCGCCGACCGGCATGTCCAGCCCGGTCGCGTCGACGATGCGGCTGCCGCTCAGCGTGATCTGCACCCGCAGCGACCCGTACCGGTAGGTGACGGTCGGCCCGGTGACCGTCCGCGTGGTGGGCTTCGGCGCCTTCGTGGTGGTCTTCGGCGCGGCCGGGGCGGTCCGGGTCCGGGTGCTGTTCCGGGTCGCCGGGGTCCGGTCGGCGGAGGGCTTCGCGCTCGGCTTCGCCGAGGTGCTGGGCGCCGCCGACGGCGTCACGCCGGCCGCGGCGGGCGGCAGGGCGTCGGGCGCGGGTGAGCCGCCCGGCGCGACCGGAGCCGACGCGGCCGGCACGTCACCGGCGGTGGCCTGCCCGGCGCCGGGACCGCCCTTGAGGACCACAAGCGCGGTGGTGCCGGCGGCCAGTCCGGTGATCGCGATCAGCGCGCGACGCATGGTGGATGCCTTCCTACAGCTCGAACGCGGTGAGGTGGATCTGGCGGCGGGGCACGCCGGCCGCCCGCAGCGCCCGCACGGTCTCGTCGACCAGGCCGCCCGGCCCGCACAGGTAGACGTCGCGGCGGGTCAGGTCCGGCACCAGGTGGCGCAGCCCCTCCGGGTTCATCACCTGGCGCGGCCCGGGGTCGTCGCGGCGGCCGATGACGTACCAGACCGAGGTCTGCCGGGCCTGGGCGAGCCAGTCCAGCTCCTGGTGCAGCAGCACGTCGGCCGGGGTACGCGCGCGGTAGATCAGCGCCGCGCCGGGCGGCAGCTCCTCCAGCATGGCCCGCAGCGGCGCGATGCCACTGCCGCCGGCGATGAGCAGCGCCCGCTCCCGGGTGCGGTGCGCGGCGGTGAACGTGCCGGACGGGCCCTCCGCCCACACCCGGGTGCCCGGGGTGAGGTCGCGCAGGTCGGCGGTGTGCCCGCCGACCACCTTCACGGTGAGCCGCAGCCAGCGGCCGTTGGCCGCCGCCGAGACCGAGAACGGGTGCGACTGCCACCAGCCGCCGGGGTTGAGGAACCGCCAGCGGAAGTACTGGCCGCCGAGCATGTCGATCTGGTTGAGCCGCTGCCCGGTCAGATAGACCGAGACGGTGTCCGGGCTCTCCGCCACCACGTCGGCCACCCGCAGCTTGTGCCGCAGGTTGAACACCAGCGGCGCGATGAGCCGGCCCCACAGCAGCGCGGCCACCACCAGCAGGTACGCGGCGATCCAGCCGGTGCGCACCGGCCCCGGCTCGTAGAGCTGGGCGCCGTTGCTGAACTGGTGCGCGTAGCCGAGCAGCAGGGTGAGATAGCTGGTCAGGTGCAGCGCGTACCAGAGTTCGTAGGGCAGCCGGCGGCGGATGCCGCGGACCGCGGTGAACCCGACCACCACCATGATCCCGGCGGCCACGAACGCGGAGAGCATGTCCTCGTAGTCGGTGAGCAGCGCGCCGACCTCGCCGAACACGGAGTTGCGCTCCTGCCGGGCGTAGCCGACCACCAGCAGCGCCATGTGGGTGAGCACCGCCACCAGCAGCGTCGCGCCGAGGTCCCGGTGCAGGCGGGAGATCCGCTCGCCGCCCAGCGCCCGTTCCAGCACGCCGAGCCGGCTCATCGCCAGCACCTGCACCAGCAGCAGGTAACCGGCGATCAGGCCGGTGATCCGGCCACCGGCGGTGAGCAGGTCGGCGGTGTCGGCCAGCGAGCCGGCCGGGGTGGCCAGCCACCACGGCAGGACCGCGACGACCAGACCGAGCCAGAACGCCGCCGCGAGCGCCCGCCGGCCGCCGGGCCCGCGACGCGGCCGGCCCGGTGGTACGGGAGCAGCCGGACGGCCGCCGTACGGGGCGGAGTGCCCGGTACGACGGCCGGCGGCGTCGGTGTGCTGATACGTCACGCGTACATCTTGATCGGGGTGAACTTCTGCCGGGGGAAGACCTTGTCCACCTGGGCGGCGGTCAGGCCGAAGCGGCCCTGCGCCACCGACCCGTAGACGTTGAACATGTTGTTGTACTCCGGCACGTCGCCGCTGTCCAACTTGTCCAGGCCGTTCCAGGTGCCCAGCAGCGAGCCGGCGAGCTTGCGCCCGGACAGCACGGTGACCACGCCGCCGTGCCCGTGGTCGGTGCCGCCGCTGTTCGAGGCGACCCGCCGGCCGAACTCGCTGGACACCATGACCGTCACGTCCGCGGCCTTGTCACCCAGGTCGGTGAAGAACGCGGCCATGGCGTTGGCCAGCTCGTTGAGCCGCCGCCAGAGCTGGCCGCCCTCGCTGGTGCCCTGGTTCTCGTGGGTGTCGTAGCCGCCCATGCCGACGGTCGCCACCCGCACGTTCGCCCCGCCCTTGATGAGCTGGGCGAGCTGCTGGAACGCGTTCCCGACGCCCTCGTACTTGACGCCGGCCGCGGCGGCGTACGGCTTGGCGGCGAGCTTCTGGGCGGTGGACAGCGCGCCCATGCCCTCGATGACGGCCTCCTCCACCGGGTGGTTGATGCCGGTGAACAGGCCACGGATCGCCTTCTCGGTGGCCGCGCGGTACTTGTCGTCGCCGTTGAGCCGCAGCTCACCGACGTTGTTGAGGGAGATCGCGCCGTTCACGCCGACAAGCGAGCGGGGCAGCGTGCTGCCGATCCCGACGCTGCGGAACGCGGTGCCCTTGCCGAGCGTGTCGACCAGGCTGTCCAGCCAGCCTCGGCCGCCGGTCTCGCCGGGCAGGCCACCCAGGTTGCAGGCGTCGGCGGCCTGGAAGTGGCTGCGGGACAGCCGCGGGTCCGACACGGCCGGCACGAAGCCGAGCTGGCCGGCCTTGAGCCACTTCTCCAGCGGGGCGAACGCGCTGGTCAGCTTGAAGCCGCGGGCCAGGGCCAGCGAGTCGTTGCCGAGCAGCAGGTCGGGGCGGGACTTGCCGAGCACCGGGTCGTTCGCCGGGGCGACCAGGCTCAGGCCGTCCAGCCCGCCGTAGAGGAAGACGTGGATCAGCGTGCCGGTCTTGGTCGCCGCGAACGACGCCGAGGTGGTCACGAACTGCGCGGTCGCCAGCGCGGTCGCGGTGGCCGCAGCGCCGGCCACGAAGGTACGCCGGGTGATGCCCCGGCCGTCCTGCTGGGCCTCCTCGACCTCCTCCAGCCGGCGGTACCGGTCGGCCTCGGCCGCGTTCTCGGCCGCGACGATGTCCGCCTCCGCGCGCAGCAGCGCCTCGGTCGGGTTGTCGGCCAGTCGCCGCACGTCGGGGCATTCGGGGTGCAGGGGGTACGGGTTCACGGTCATCTCCATCGAATGCCTCACCGGAGGTGGTGCTGGGGGGACGCGAGGATCGTCCGCGCGACCGCGGCGATGGCCCCGTTGAAGGTGGCGTCGACCTTGGCGCCCTCGGACACCCCGGCCACGGCGAGCACGAGCTTCTTCTCCTTGGCGCTCAGCTTCTGGTGCACGAGCTTCTGCGCCAACGCGTCCACGTACGCCCCGGCGGTCGTCGGCGGCTTCGCCACCAGCTTCTCCGGCTTCACGTAGGTGAACTGCTTGCGCCAGCCGCCGAGCAGGTCGCCGGCCTCGTTCCAGCCGTCGACCATGGTGCCGGCCGAGGTCCAGGCCAGGTAGACGTCGGCGTAGCCGTCCGGGGTGGGCTTGCCCATCGGGTACTGGCCCAGCTCGCGCATCTTGTCCTGGATCTGCCGCAGGCCCTGCGCGAACGGCGTACGCCGCTGGTCGCCCTCGAACCCGGCGGTCGCGTCCGGGCCCACGCCCAGCGACCGGTACGTGGCGACCAGGTACTCCATCGGGCGGCGGACCTTCTGGCCGACCGCGGCCCAGAACTCCGAGGAGCTGAACAGCGTCGCCAGCACCGGCCGGATGTTGCCCTTGTTGGTGGTGTACGCCTTCGCCAGCCGGTCCACGATCGACTTCGGCGGCGTGTCGGAGACGAACCGGGTGGCCAGGTTCTGGGCCACGTACTTCGCGGTCGACGGGTGCAGCGCGATGTACCTGATGTACGAGTCGATCACCTTGTCGGCGACCTTCGGGTCGTTCGAGTTGTTCGCGTGGCTGAACCCGAGGATCTTCACCTTGCCGACGTAGTGCCGGTCGCCGAAGAACATGTACTTGCCGTCCGCGACGCCCCGGCCGGTCTGGAGCATGGCGGCCTGCCGCACGTCCTTCTCGGTGTAGCCGCCGTCGACGCCGACCGAGTACAGCTCCAGGTTCTCCCGGGCCAGGTTCTCGTTGATCGCGTCCTTGCGCGAGTCGACCTGGTTCAGGTAGAGCAGCAGCGCCGGGTGCTTGTTCGCGGCGACCAGCATGTCCGGGTAGCTGCCCAGCGCGTACTTGCGGATGACGTCCTTGTCGAACGAGTTGCGGTACGTCTCGCCGCCGTCGAAGTCGGCCGCCACGTGCAGGAAGTCGTTCCAGAAGTCGACCATCACCTCGAAGAGCTGGCGGTCGGACCAGATCTGCCGGGCGATGGTGGCGTCCACCGTCTCCCGGGCCGGGTCGACGCCGCGCTCGTTGAGCTGGTCGCGCTGCTCGCGGAGCTGGGTCGGGCTGAGCTTCAACGAGGGCAGCTCGGCCAGCTTCAGCTCACCCTTGGTCGGGGCGATCTTCTCCGGCTCCAACTGCTGGCGCAGCCAGTTGTCGATGCCGAGCTTCTTGATGTCGGCGATCACCTTGGGCGTCGGGCCGAACGTGGTCCGGCTGGCCAGGTGGCGGATCGGGTCCTTGGCGAGCACCGTCTTCACGGTCACCTCGGTCGCCGCCGCGGCCGCCGCCGGGCTGCCGAAGAGCCGGCCGCCGGCCGGGGCGTTGCGCTTGAGCGCCGCGCCCGCCCGCGAGCCCATGTAGCTCTCGTTCTGCTCGGTGTAGGTCCGCACCGTGCTGGGCTGCTGGCCGCTGGGCCGCGCCTGGGTGCCGTCGGTGGTCACCGTGCCGGTGGCGTCACCGGCCGCCACGTCGTCCGAGAACAGGCCGCGAAGCTGCGGGGAGAGCGCGAAGGCCGCGCCGCCGGCGACCACCGCCGCGCCGCCGAGCGTGGCGAGGGCACGACGCCGGCCACGACTCGGGGCGTCGTCGGAGTCGTCGTCCAGGTTGGGCAGTCCCGGGCCGGCCGGCGGCGGGTACCCACCGGCGGGCTGGGCGTAGCCGGGGTGCGGCTGGGGGTGACCCGCGCCGGGCGCGTGGCCGGCCGGGGCGAAGCCGTTCGGTCCGACCCACTGGGGGCCCGGGGCGGGCTGCGGCGCCGGGGCGGGGTGACCGCCGGCGTACGGGGCGGTGGCGCCCAGGTCGCGGTACCCGTCCGGATGGGGGTGCTGGTATCCGTCCCAGCCGCGGTCGTCCCGAGGTCGACGCGGTGGCACGTTCAGGTCGGCCATGTAGCTATCCCGTTTTCTTCGAGCGCCGGCACGCCTGCCACCCGGGGGTTGGGTGGGAGGGGCGGCGACGGTTGCCGGAGAGTTGCTACGGGAAAGTAGCCAGGCCGGACCGGCTGCTCAAGGCGGCCCGGAGCGGCTCCTGGGCACACTTAAGACGGTGCTCAGGCCCGGCGCGGGCCACCCGACGTCGACCCCTTCCCCCGGCACCCCCCGGAGCAGGGCCGACTCACCCGCCAACCGCCCGGACGCGAGGTTTCGCCCGCCATCGGGCCCTCACCCCCCGTTCACCCCCACAGGCAAACTTAAGGCACCGCTAAGCCTCCCCTACCCCTCTCCCCCGCCCGCCCTCCCCGGGCAGATTCACGGGAAGAGTGGCCATTCCGCCTCGGATGGCCACTCTTTCCGGGAAACCGGGCGCTCGTTGTCGAGGGGCGGGGAAACGAGCAGGGGCAGGGGGGCGTGACGGGCGGGGAATCCGGGTAAGCCGCCGAACCGCTGAAGCCGTGAGGGGAAGGCATCGCCATGCTCAGCCAAGAGGATCAGCGCAGGTTCGAACAGATCACCCGCCAGCTGCGGGAAAGCGATCCGCGGTTCTTCGCCCGGTTGGACAACCGGATCAGGGGTCGCCGGGGCCGGTACCTGATGCTGTTGACGATCACGCTGTGGGCCTCGCTGCCGGCGATGACCGTGCTGGCCGGGAGGTTGGCCGGGGCGATCTGCGCCACGGTGCTGGTCGCCAACGCCGCCCTGATGTGGCGCTTCCGCCATCGTCTGCGGTGAGCGCAAGGACGGGCCCCGCTCAACGCCTCCGGTAGAGGTGGGGCACCCGCTCAACCGGCCGGTCCGCGCAACTCCCGGTACGCGCGGCGCAGCCGCTCGACCAGGCCCGGCCCACCGATCTCGGCGCCGGGTGGGCCGAGCTGCCGCAGCAGCAGCTCCGGGCCGGTGTCCAGGGTGGGCGGACGGTCGGGCAGCGCCACCGGTGAGAGCCAGAACCGGTCCAGCTCCGCCGCCGGCTCGATCGGCGTCAACCCGGCCAGCACCCGCCCGGCGCCGGTCACCGACAACGCCGCCGCCCCGGCCGGCGGGTCCACCGAGCCCGCCGACGACGCCGCTGCCGTCCCGCCCGGGTGGTCCACCGACCCGGCCGACGACGCTGCCGTCCCGGCCGGCGGGTCCGCCGATCCGGCCGACGCCGCCGCCGACCCGTCGGGCCGGACCCCGCGTAGCGTCCGCAGCCGGTCCAGCAGGTCGGCCCGGGATCGGCCGCGCCAGTGCAGCAGCCGGAACGGGTCCGCGTCGAACGCCTCGGCGAGCAGGTAGAACGTGGCCGCCAGGTGCTTGCACGGCACCGCGAAGTCGGGGCAGCCGCAGCGCTGCGCCAGCTCGCCCACGTCGGCCGGGAACAGCGGCGCGCCCGCCGCGGCGAACAACTCCTCCAGCTCCGCCGGCAGGTCACCGGCGAGCAGCCGGGCGCTGAAGAACGCCTGCCCGGCCAGCTCCGCCTCGATCCGACGCCAAACCTCCTCCGGGTACGCGGACAGCCCGATCCGCACCGGGTACGGAGTCGGCCGCGACCCCTGCACCTCGGCGGTGACGAGTCCGGGCGCGACGTCCAGCCGGAGCACCTGCCCCCGGCGCGCGTACGCCCGACCCCGGGTGAGCCGGGTGCCGAGCGCGAACGACTCCAACACCTCCAGGAACCGCCGCGACCACCAGGACCGCCCGATCGCGCCCCGGGTGCTGCGCGCCCGCAGCCCACCCTCGACCCGCAGCGGCGGCCCGTACTCGTCGAAGCGGGGACCCGTGCTCACTCGACCACCGCCCCGGCCTCCAGCGTGAACAGCTCCCGCAGCGTCTCGGTGGACAGCTCGGTGACCCACTGCTCGCCGCTGCCCACCACCGACCGGGCCAGGTTCCGCTTGTCGGCGATCATCGCGGCCACCTTCTCCTCCACCGTGCCGGCGCAGACGAACTTGCGCACCTGCACGCGGCGGCGCTGGCCGATGCGGAACGCCCGGTCGGTGGCCTGGTCCTCCACCGCCGGGTTCCACCAGCGGTCCACGTGCACCACGTGGTTGGCGGCGGTCAGCGTGAGCCCGGTGCCGCCGGCCTTGAGCGAGAGCACGAACAGCGGCGGGCCGTCCGGCGACTGGAACCGGGTGACCATGGCGTCCCGCTCGGCCTTGCCGACACCGCCGTGCAGGAACAGCACCTCCCGGCCGGTACGCGCCGACAGGTGCCCGCGCAGCATCCCGCCGAACTCGGCGTACTGGGTGAAGAGCAGCGCCCTCTCCTCCGCCGCGAGCACCTCGTCGACGATCTCGTCGAGCCGTTCCAGCTTGCCGGACCGGCCGGCCAGCGCGGAGCCGTCGTGCAGCAACTGGGCGGGATGGTTGCAGACCTGCTTGAGCCGGGTCATGGTGGCCAGCACCAGCCCCCGGCGCTCGATCCCGTCACTGGACTCGATCTTCGCCATCATGTCGTCGACCACGGCCCGGTAGAGCGCGGCCTGCTCGGCGGTGAGGTTGCAGAGCACCTCCATCTCCAGCTTCTCCGGCAGGTCGGTGATGATCGACGGATCGGTCTTGAGCCGCCGCAGCACGAACGGGCCGGTGACGCGGCGCAGCCGCTCGGCCACCTCGGCGTCGCCGTGCCGCTCGATCGGCTCGGCGAACCGCTTGCGGAACGTCGCGGCCGGGCCGAGCAGCCCCGGATTGGCGAACTGCATGATCGACCAGAGGTCGGCGAGCCGGTTCTCGACAGGCGTACCGGTGACTGCGACCCGGTGCCGCGCGGGCAGCGCGCGGACCGCCTCGGCCTGCCGGGTCGCGGCGTTCTTGATCGCCTGTGCCTCGTCCACCACCACCCGGTGCCAGTCCACGCCGGCGAGGTCGACGGCGTCCCGGGCGGCCACCGAGTAGGTGGTGAGCACCAGGTCCACCTCCTGCACGGCGACGCCGAACTCCTCGCCCCGGGTCCGCTCCGCGCCGTGGTGCACGTGCACGCGCAGGTCGGGCGCGAACGTCGCGGCCTCCCGCTGCCAGTTGCCGACCAGCGACATCGGGCAGACCAGCAGCGTCGGGCCGGCCTGCGGCGGGTCACCGGCGAGCAACGCGAGCAGCTGCACCGTCTTGCCCAGCCCCATGTCGTCGGCGAGGATCCCGCCCAGCCCCAGCGACTGGAGGAAGGTCAGCCAGGCCAGGCCGCGCCGTTGGTACGGCCGCAGCGTCCCGACGAAGCCCGGCGGCGGGTCGGCCGGCGTGAGCCGCCGCTCCGCCTCGCCGGCCAGCAGCTCGCCGAGCGCCCCGTCGGCGACCACGTCCAGCACCGGCAGCTCGCCACCGCCCTCCTCGCCGGACAGCCCCATCCGCAGCAGGTCCGCCACGGTCAGCTCGCCGGAGGACCGCAGCAGGCGCAGCCCGGCCTCCAGCCGCTGCGGGTCCAGCTCGACCCAGCGACCGCGCAGCCGGACCAGCGGCGACTTCAGGTCGGCCAGCGAGGCCAACTCCTCGGCGGTCAGCGGCTGGTCGCCGAGCGCCACCTCCCAGCGGTAGTCGACGAGCGCGTCCATCCCCAGCGTGCCGGCGGCGGTGGCGACCGCGCCCGGCGCGGTGCGGCTGCGCGCCCGCAGCCGGGCGCCGAGACGGGACGAGGAACGCCGCCACCAGGACGGCAGCAGGACCCCGAAACCGGCCGCGTGCAGCACCGGCGCTCCCTCGCGCAGGAACCGGTGCGCGCCCTCGGCGTCCAGCTCCATCCCCTCCGGCGCGGCGGTACGCAGCGCCGCGTCCACCTCCGGCCAGAGCCGGCTGGCCCGGCCCAGCTCCGCCAGCAGCGTCTCCTGCGGGTCGATGCCGCGCGCGGCGAGCGCGGGCGCGGGCCGCTGCCAGATGTGCCCGGCGTCGACCACCAGCCCCGGCTCGTCGGTCGGGTGCAGGCCGAACTCCACCCGCCACGCGCCGCCCTCGACCAGTTCGGCGACCGGGTCGACGGCCGGCTCGACCAGGCGGAACGTGGCCCGTACCGCGCCGCCGGCGGCGTCGCGCTGCCAGGCGTCCAGCTCGCGCCGCAGCGTCGCCAACGCGGCCGGCTCGGTGGTGAAGGCGCGCTCCGGGCCGGTGAGCGCGGCCAGCCAGCGCGGCACCGGACCGCCGGGTCGCATGCCCCGGTGCAGCCGGGTGTCGGCCAGGGCCGCCCGGGCGGCGGCGTCGACGAGCGCGTCCAGCGCATCCGCCACCAGTTCGCCCGGCCCCACGCCCTCGCGGGCGGCGCGGGCCGCCGGGGGCAGGGCCAGCGCCAGGTCGCGGGCCCAGCCCGCGTCCGTGCCGGTGAGCAGTGGCCGCCAGAGCGCCAGAGCGGTCGCCACGTCGGCCTCCGCCACCGACCGGAGCCGGCGCCGGGCTCGCGCCGGGTGGTGAGAGGGGGCCCCTTCTCTACCGGAGGCGTTAAGCGGGGGCCCCTCCTTGAGGGCGAGCACGGTGGGGAGCAGGCGGCCACGGGTGACCAGGTCGGCGGCGAAGTCGGCCAGCTCGGCCAGGTGGCGCAGGCTCGCCCCGACCGGGTCCGGCCGGGGCGCGCGCAGCAGCGCGTACGCGTCGTCCGGGGCGTACGCCAGCGCGGGGACCCGCCAACCGGCGCGGGTGACCGGGCCGCGGACCGGGTCCCCGACGGCGGCCCGGACCAGCTCCGGCGAGTCCACCGGCGAGCCGGCGCGGGTGGGCAGGCCGAGCCGCACGGAGATCGGCTCACCCGGCAGCGGATCGAGCGCGGCGGCCAGCGTGGCGTGGTCGGCGGCGAACGGGTGCGGCCGTTCCCGGGGCGCACGGCCGGGCCGGCGCGGCGCGGCGGCCGGCAGCGCGCCGTCCTCGGCCCACAGGGCGAGCCCCGCGCCGGGCAGCCACAGCCCGTGGATGACCAGCACGCTCTCCCCCTCGCGACGTCCGGGGCCAGGATAGGCGGCTCGGCGCGGATATCGTCGGCGCCATGGCCGACCTCCTCGTGATCGGTGGGCTGGGCGTGGACGTACGCGCCCGGGTGCCCGCGCTGCCGCTGCCCGCCGCCGACTCGCTGACCGTGCCCCCGGTCGAGCTGCGGATCGGCAACACCGGGGCCGGGGTGGCGCTGGCCGCGCACGCGCTCGGCCTGCGGGTGACGCTCGTCGACGTGCTGGGCGCCGATCCGGCCGGCGACGTGGTGCGGGCGGCGCTGGCGCGTACCTCGGTGCGGACCGTGCTGGTGGACGCGCCGGCCGGTACCCGCCGGTCGGTGAACCTGGTCGACCCGGCCGGCCGACGGATGTCGTTGTACGACCCGCGCCCGTGGTCCGGCCCGGCGGCGCCGTTCGCCGAGGCGGAGCTGGCCGCGCTGGTCGCCGGGGCCGCCCACACGCACGTGTCGATCATGGATTGGGCGCGGGACGCGCTGCCGACGCTGCGTGGTGCCGTGTCCCTCTCCACCGATCTGCACGACTGGGACGGCGAGAACGGCTACCACCGGCCGTTCGCCGAGGCCGCCGGGCTGGTGTTCGTCAGCGACGTGAAGCTGGGCGAGCGGGCCGGCAAGGCGGCGGCCGGGCTGGCGCCGCGCACGGTGCTGGTCACCGGCGGGGCGGCCGGCGCGACCCTGCACACCCCGGACGCGCCGCCGGCGCACGTGCCGGCCGCCACCCCACCGGCGCCGGTGGTGGACACCAACGGCGCCGGGGACGCCTTCGCCGCGGGCCTGATCGCGGCCCGGCTGCGGGGTGCCGACCCGCTCGACGCGGCCCGCTACGCCGCCCGGGTCGCCGCCGCCGCGTGCACCCACGACGGGATGGAGTATCCGGACGGGCTGCTGCCCCGCGAGTGACACCCGCGGGCGGTTCGACGGGTGCCGCCGCGCCCGGAGCGTGCCCGCTGGACCGGGACGAGGCCGCTCCGACGCTCAGATCGCGCCGGTCTCGCCGTCGGTCAGCTCGCGCAGGATGTCGGCGTGCCCGGCGTGCCGGGCGGTCTCCTCGATCAGGTGCACCAGCACCCACCGCAGCGACACCTCGCCGAGCTGGGGATGCGGCACCACGTGGTCGAGGTCGAAGCGGGCGGCGACGGCGCGGGACCGGGCGCAGGCCGCCTCGTAGGCAGCGGCGAGCGCCTCGACCGTGTCGTCGGGGCCGAGCGTGAAGCTGGCGTCGGCGTCGGCCTGGGAGGTGAGGTAGACGTCGCCCGGCTCCGGCGCGAACAGCCGGGCGAACCAGTTTCCCTCGACCAGGGCGAGGTGCTTGAGCAGCCCGGCCAGCGTGGTCAGCGAGGGCACCAGCCGTCGACAGGCGTCGGCGTCGGCGAGGCCGCGCGCCTTGCGCAGCACGGTGGCGCGGTGGAAGTCGAGGAACGCGTCGAGGATCGCCCGTTCGTCGCCCGTGCGGGCGAGGACCGGACCGAGTGTCGGGTCGATCGTCGGGGTCGCCATGTCCGGACCCTAGTCGCCGGACCGACCGCACGCTGCCCCGCTATCCGCTGCGCGTGCCCTTCGGCCGGGGCAGGATGGGCGCATGGCTTCCACGGTGCACATTCCCCTGGTCGGCGGCGCGGCCGACGGCGAGACCGTCACGGTCGAGCTGGACAGCAACGGCCGTCCGCCGCTGACCCACCACCACCTCGGGGCGGGTGGGCTGGCGGAGGCGCAGATCTACGAGCTGGAGTCGGACGACCGGCCGGAGCACGACTGGGTCTACACCTGGCGCGGCCCGGCGGTCTGAGCGCGCCGGCTCAGGCCACCGGGGTCAGCGTGCGGGTCCGGATGCTGTCCAGCACGCTGCGGGTCACCTGCGAGGTGCCGCGCGCCTGCTCGCAGACCTCGGCCACCCGGCGGGCGGTCTCGTCGGCGCGGGCCGCCCGCTCGTCCCACAACCGGTCCACCTCGGCCAGCAGCGGGCCCTCCACCTCCCGCTCCATGCCGCGCAGCGCCGGCACGCCGAGCCGCTGGGCCAGGTCGAAGACCTTGCCGGCGTACGGCAGCGGCAGGAACGGCGTGTTCATCATGGCAGCGAAGATCAGGAAGTGCAGCCGCATGCCGACCGCCAGGTCGAAGTGGCGCATCAGGCCGAGGATCTGCGCCGGGCGGTAGTCGCCGTGCAGGATCCGGCCCCGGTCCGCGGCGATCATGTGCGACAGCACGCCGTGCGAGTGCCGGATGTCGTCGCGTTCCATCGGGACGAAGAGCACGTGCGCGTCGATCCGGTGCACCAGGAAGTCACCGATCTGGGCGAGCAGCCGGTGGTAGCCGTCCACGTCGAGGCGTTCCGCGGCCCGGCCCGGCTCGCGCACGCTCAACCCGACCAGTCGCGAACCGGCCGGCACGCCCTCCTCACGCAGCCACTGCGCGGGGAACTCCTCGGGCGTGAGCAGGAACGCCGGGTCGCCGGTGACGGTGATCGGGTTGACCAGGCCGGCCTCCTCCAGCACCATCCGCGACTCCTGGTCCCGGACGGTCACCTCGACGGCCTGTGCCAGCGTCTCGCGGACCATGCCGGTGTCCACCCCGTCGGTGAGCGGGCCGACGCCGACCGCGTACGTGAGCAGCGGCAGGCCCCGCTCCTGGGCGACCCGGACCACCCGTAGGTAGCGCCGGGCCTCCTTGTCGTAGAGGATCCCGCCGCCGCCCAGGACGAGCAGGTCGAGCTGGTTGAGCACCTGGGACGAGTCGACCCGGCTGACGCCCTCCCACGGCACCGCCTCGACGTCGGGGTGGGCCAGCGCGGTGTGCGCCGGGTTGCGGGAGAACACGATGATCCGCGCGTTCGGCTCGTGCTGACGCAGGTCGGTCAGGAGACCCGTGAGGATCGCCTCGTCGCCGAGGTTGCGTCCGCCGTACGAGCCGAGCACGCCGATGGTCAGTCCGGCGCCTCCGGTCATCCGATGCTCCTTTCCGTGGCGTCCGGGCCAGCGTTCCCGCTGCGCACGCCGGGGTAACCCGGTCGGGTGCCGGTCTCAGGGGGCGAGGTCCGCGCCACCGACCAGACGGGAGACCAGGGTGGAGACCACCTGGTCGGGGTCGAACCCGGCGTCGATCGAGGTGGTGAGCAGGTCGAGCAGGAGCCCGTCGACCGCGTAGTGCAGCAGCGCGATCTCGTACGCCCCGCCGGGCAGGCCGGCGGCGACGTGGAAGGCGACGTCGTCGGCGTACCCCCGGCGGAGCACGTCGCCGAGCGCGGCCCGCAGTTCGGGACGGCGGCCGGCCTCCAGCCGCAGCTCCCACAGCGCCCGGGTGAGGTCGGGCTCGCGGGTGGTGCGGGCGACGACGTCGCGCAGGTAGTCGGTGAACAGCGCGAGCGACGGCTCCCGGCGGCCCAGGTCGGCCACCACCGCCGGGTCGGGCGCCATCCGGTCGAAGATCCGTTCGGCCAGGCCGGCGAGCAGCGCCGACCGGGACGGGAAGTAGTTGGAGGTCGTGCCGGTGGGCACGCCCGCCTCGGCGTCGACCGCCCGGTGGGTCAGCCCCCGCGCGCCGGCGGCGGCGAGGATCCGCAGGCCGGCGTCGGCGAGCAGGGTACGGCGTTCCGGGTTCCTGGCCACGCCGGACACCCTAGCAACAACCACGACAGGTGTTGTACATTCGTCGCCGAACCACGACGGCCGTCGTGGTTACCTTGGACATCGGAGTCGGTTTGCGCACGCTCGTCTACTTCGTCGCCAGCACGCTCGACGGCTTCATCGCCGCCCCCGACGGGTCGTTCGACTTCCTCCCGCTGGAGCCGGACGTGGCCCCCTACCTGGTGTCCGACTGGCCGCAGACGCTGCCCACGTTCGCCCACGCCCAGCTCGGCGTCCCGTCGCCACCCACCGGCCGCTTCGACGCCGTGCTGATGGGTCGCGCCACCTACGAGCCGGCCCTGAAGGTCGGCGTCACCAGCCCCTACGCCCACCTGGAGCAGTACGTCTTCAGCCGCTCCCTGGACCCGGCGGACCATCCGGACGTCTCGGTGGTGACCGGCGAGCCGGCGGCGTTCGTCCGCGAGCTGAAGACGCGTCCCGGCGGCGACATCTGGCTCTGCGGCGGCGGCAACCTCGCCGGCCAGCTCCTCGACGAGATCGACGAGCTGGTGGTCAAGCTCAACCCGGTGGTGGCCGGCAGCGGCATCCCGCTGGTCGACCGCGGCTTCGACCCGAGCCGGTTCACCCTCACCGCCACCCGCCCGTTCAACAGCGGCGTCGTGGTGCTGCGCTACGCGCGGTGAAAGGCCGGGCCCCCTGTTAACGCATCCGGTAGAGGCAGGGGCCCCGCTTGACGCCTCGATGTCGAGCGGGGCCCCGGCTAACTCGGTTGCCCGGCGAGGGGACGGCGCGCACGGTGGACCGGGTGAGCAGCCTGACGAAGACCCGACTCCACTGGCACGAGCTGCCGGCCCACGTACGCGCCGCGGTCGAGACCATCCTCGACGACCGGGTGGTGACGGCGGAGTCGCAGCCGGGCGGCTTCTCCCCCGGCACCGCCGACCGGGTCCGCACCGCGCGTGGCGAGCGGGCCTTCGTCAAGGCGGTCAGCCCCGCGCAGAACCAGCACACGCCGGCCATGCACCGCGCGGAGGCCCGGATCGCCGCCGCGCTGCCGCCGACCGCGCCGACGCCCCGGCTGCTCGGCAGCCACGACGACGGCGAGTGGATCGCGTTGGTCTACGCCGACGTCGAGGGCCGGCACCCGGTCACCCCGTGGGACGCCGGCGAGCTGGCCGCCGTGCTGTCCACGCTGGAGACGATGGCCGCGACGCTCACCCCGGCCCCCACGGTCGCGACCACCACCGCGACCGAGGCGCTCGTCCACGACTTCGCCGGCTGGCGACGCCTCGCCGACGATCCGCCCGCCGATCTCGACCCGTGGGCCCGCGACCACCTGCCCGAGCTGCGCGCCGCCGCCGACCGCGGCCTCGCCGCGCTGGCCGGCGACACGCTCTGCCACCTCGACGTCCGCGCCGACAACCTGCTGCTCGGCCCGGACGGACGGATCACCGTGGTCGACTGGCCCTGGGCCTGTCGTGGGCCGGCCTGGCTGGACACCTTGCTCACCGTCATCAACGTGCAGGTGTACGGCGGCCACGACCCGGACGCCCTGCTGGCCTCCCGGCCGCTCACCGCGCACGTCGACCCGGCCGATCTGACCGGGGTGCTGGCCGGCCTCACCGGCTTCTTCCTCGACGGCGCCCGTCAACCGCCGCCGCCCGGCATCCCGACCGTGCGGACGTTCCAGCGACTCCAGGCCGACGCCCTGCTCCCCTGGCTGACCCGCCGCCTGAGCCCCTGACCTCTGCCCCCCACCCTCCCCACCCTCCCCACCTCGTTGATCTTGCAGTTGTGGCCCCTCGAAAGCCCGATACGCCCCTTCCACCCGGGCCACTTCTGCAAGATCGACGCACGGGTGGGGTGGGGTGGGGTGGGTTAGGGACGGAGGGCGAGGGGGTTGGTCAGTAACGGGGTGAAGGCCAGTTCGGCGGCGCCGATCAGGGTGGCGTCGTAGCCCAGCGCGGAGACGCGCAGGTGGGCCTTGTCGCGCGAGACGGGGAGCACGTTGGCGGCGATCCGGTTGCGGACCTGCTGGGCTGCGGTGCCCGGGAACACCTCGCGCAGCGTCCCGCCGAAGATCACCACGCCGGGGTTGAACAGGTTGATCAGGTTCGCCACGCCGATGCCCAGCCAGTCACCGATGCGTCGCAGCGCCTCGCACGCGGCGGCATCCCCCTGCTCGGCGGCGGCGACCACGGCGCGCACCGCCTCCCGCCCCCGGTGGTCGGCCGGGCGGCCGGCCTCGTCGAGCAGCGCCCGCTCACCCACCTCGGCCTCCAGGCACCCGCGCGAGCCGCAGCCACAGGGCCGCCCCTGGTACGGGTTGACCAGCATGTGCCCGACCTCGGAACCGTACCCGCCGTCACCGTCGAGCAGGTCCCCGCCGACGATGATCCCGCCACCCACTCCGACGTCACCGTGCAGGTAGATCAGGTTCTGCGCGCCGACGCCGGCGCCGCGTCGGTGCTCGGCAATCGCGCCCAGGTGGGCCTCGTTGCCGACCAGCACCGGCAGGCCGAGATCCAGCCGGCGGGCCAGTTCGACGCCGAACGCCTGGTCCACCCAACCCAGGTCCGGCCCGAACCGCACCATCCCGTCCCCGGGCCGGATCATCCCGCAGTAGGACGCGCCGATGCCCACGCACACCGACGTCGGCGGCGCGTCGTGGTGCAGCGCCCGCCCGAAGTCGGCGAGCACGGACACCACCGCGTCGAGGTCGGCCCCGGCGCGGGCCCGGGTCGCCTCGAGCCGGGCCGAGACCGTCCCGCCCAGGTCGACCCGGGCGGCCACGAGCCGGTCCACCGCGATGTCGAAGGCGAGGACGTGAACGGCTTCCGATTCCGGGCGGACCACGAAAGACGGACGTCCCGCCCGTCCGCTCGTCGTGGCGGGCACCTCCCGAACCAGGCCGGCAGCCGCGAGGTCCGCCGTGAGCGCCATGACCGTGCTGCGGTTGACGCCCAGCCAGTCGGCCAGCTCGACGCGGGAGACCGCGCCCCCCAGGTGGACCCGGCGGAGTAGCGCACCCAGGTTGCGGCGACGGGTGTCCACCTGCGCATGCCGATCCGCAGCCAGATCCTTCAGCATCGACCACCCCGTCAGCTGACACACGGCCTGTCCTCCGAGGATAGACCTCAACCATCAGCCGGTCGGCCGGCGTTCATTCCAGCGCGGGGTCGTTGCGGATGGCCGATCGCGATGCCGGCCGACGGTTTCGGCAGAAGTGGCGTCCGGCGACGGGCCGGTCCACGCCGCAGTCGACGTGGTGCGCTCAGCCGGGCGCGCGCGCCACGTGCGTGAGGAACGGCAGCACCGCCGCCGGCAGCGCGGGCGACGCCACCACCTCGTCGTGGGTCAGGCCGGGCAGCACGGCCAACCGGGACGTGGGCCGGTCCGATCCGTCGTCGCCCGGGTCCCGGTGGCCGCCGCCGAGCAGGCCGAAGAACTCGGTCACGTGACTCATCGGGATCGCGTCGGCGTCCGCGAAGACCAGCAGCACCGGCATCGGCAGCGCGGCCACCTCGGCCGACCAGTCGTAGTCGCGGCGCAGCAGCTCACCGCTGCGCGCCCAGAGCGCCGGCCAGTCCTGCGGCCGGGGCGCGGCCTCCGCGTACCGCTCGTACGGCGGGGTGCCACGCATCCGCTCGGCGGCGCGTTCGTCGTGCGTGGACATCGCGGCCAGCACCCGCGGGTGCCAGCCGCCGCGCCGGAACGGCGTGGAGACCAGGACCAGGCGGCGGACCAGCGCGGGATGCTGGATCGCGGTACGCAGGGCCACGCCGCCGCCGAGCGAGTAGCCGAGCAGGTCGACCTCGGGCAGGTCGAGGTGCCGCAGCAGCGCGGCCACGTCGTCGGCCATCGACTCGTACCGCAGCGGCCGGTCCACGCCGCCGGTGCGGCCGTGGCCTCGCAGGTCGACCGCGATCAGTCGCCGGCGGGCGGCCAGCGCGGACCGGACCGGGGCGAACGTCCCGGTCGAGCCGTAGGAGCCGTGCAGCAGGACCAGCGGCTTGCCGGCGCCCTGCACCTCGTACCAGATCCGTAGCCCGCGCACGTCCGCATAACTCACCCGCTGATCGTGCCGCCCCGGCCGGCGTTTCGGGGCGGGATCAGTCCCGAGCGCGTGGGCGGGCGCGCAGGTGGGCCCGCTCGCCCTGGCTGCCGAAGAGGCTGAGGAACTCCACGCCGTCGGCGTCGGCGCGGCCGAACCAGTGCGGGACGCGGGTGTCGAACTCGGCCGCCTCACCGGGGACGAGCACCAGGTCGTGCTCGCCGAGCACCAGGCGCAGCCGCCCGTTGAGCACGTAGACCCACTCGTACCCCTCGTGGGTCTTCGGCTCGGGCTCGGCCCGGCCGCCGGCCGGGATGATCAGCTTGTACGCCTGGATGCCGCCGGGCCGCCGGGTGAGCGGCAGCATGGTCATCCCGTGCGCGGCGACCGGCCGCAGGTGGATCCGCGGGTCACCGGTGGGTGGCGCGCCGACCAGTTCGTCCAGGGCGACGCCGTACGCCTTGGCCAGCGGGAGCAGCAGCTCCAACGTGGGCCGCCGGCCGCCGGACTCCAGCCGGGACAGCGTGCTCACCGAGATGCCGGTCGTGGCGGAGAGGTCGGCGAGCGTGGTCTCCCGTTCGCGGCGCAGCGCGCGCAGGCGGGGGCCGACCGCGTCGAGCGCCTGGTCGAGGTCGTCATCCATCCCGCCAGCTTGCCACGTTGGCAACAAGGTTTGCTCCCGAGCGCAGGGTCGTCGCACGCTGGGCGCGGAGGTGGTCACGATGACCGAGGTACGGCAGGACGACTACGAGGTGTTGGTGATCGGCGGCGGTGCGGCCGGTCTGAGCGGCGCGCTGATGCTGGCCCGGGCGCGCCGGTCGGTGCTGGTGGTCGACGGGGGCAGCCCGCGCAACGCGCCGGCCGACGGGGTGCACGCGCTGCTGGGCCTCGACGGCGTGCCGCCGGCCGAGCTGCTGGCACGCGGGCGCGACGAGGTCCGCCGTTACGGCGGTCACCTGCTCACCGGCGAGGTCGAGGCGGTGACCCGCGACGGCGAGGGGTTCGACGTGGCGCTGGCCGACGGTCGTCGGGTGCGGGCCGGCCAGGTGCTGGTGGCCACCGGCCTGGTCGACGAGCTGCCGGCGGTGGCCGGGTTGCGCGAGCGCTGGGGCCGGGACCTGGTGCACTGCCCGTACTGCCACGGGTGGGAGGTGCGCGACCGGCCGATCGGGGTGATCGGCAGCGGCCCGCTGTCGGTGCACCAGGCGCTGCTGTTCCGGCAGTGGAGCGACGACGTGGTCTATCTCCGCCATACCGCGCCGTCGCTCACCGACGAGCAGGCGGAGCAGCTCGCCGCGCGCGGCGTGCCGGTGGTGGAGGGCGAGGTCGCGGCCGTCGAGGTGGTCGGGGACCGGTTGACCGGGGTACGCCTGGGCGACGGCCGCACGGTCAGCCGGGAGGTGCTGACCGTCGCGCCCCGGATGGTGGCGCGGGCCGGGTTCCTGGCGACACTGGGGCTGCGCGTGGCGCCGCACGAGAGCGGTTCGGGCGAGTACGTGCCGGCCGACCCGGCGGGGCGTACCGGGGTCCCCGGGGTGTGGGTGGCGGGGAACGTGACCGACCTGTCCGCGCAGGTCGGAGCCGCGGCGGCGGCCGGCGCCCGGACAGCCGCGATGATCAACGCGGATCTGGTGGCCGCGGAGACGCGCGCGGCGGTCGAGGCGCGTCGGCGGACGACGGACCGCGAAACGGCCCTAACCTGACAATTCTTCCCCTAGGTTGAAAGCGCAGGAGGCAGTCGACACCGGGGGGCGACGTGGAGAGCTATCCGGCGATCGAGGATCACGGGCTCATCGGCGACCTGCAGACCGCCGCGCTGGTGACCTGCGACGGGACGATCGACTGGTTCTGCGCGCCGCGCTTCGACTCGCCGAGCGTCTTCGCCGCGCTGCTGGACCGGGAGAAGGGCGGCTACTTCCGGATCGCCCCGCACGACGTCCGGTACGTCACCAAGCAGCTCTACCTGCCCGGCACACCGATCCTGATCACGCGCTTCATCAGCGCGGACGGCGTCGCCGAGGTGATGGACTTCATGCCGGTCACCGGCGAGCGGGCCACCGACGCCCACCGCCTGGTCCGCATGGTCAACATGGTCCGGGGCAGCATGCGCTTCCGGGTCGAGTGCCGGCCCCGGTTCGACTACGCCCGGCAGAAGCACCGGCTCGAACGCCACCGGAACGGGTACGTCTTCCGCAGCCCGTCGGCGTCGCTCACGTTCAACCCGGTCGACCCGGTGCGCCAGCTGATCTCCCAGAGCGGCGACCTCCACCTGGACGACGGTGACCTGGTCGCGCACGGCACGTTGAACGAGGGCGACACCGGCGGGGTGGTCCTGGAGACGGGCGGCGCGGAACCGCGGATCATCTCCCCGGAAGAGGTCCAGGGGATGTTCGAGTGGACCCGCGACTACTGGCGGCGCTGGGTCGAGCGGTCCCGCTACACCGGCCGCTGGCGGGAGATGGTCGAACGGTCCGCCATCACGCTCAAGCTCATGACGTACGCGCCGACCGGCGCGATGATCGCCGCGCCCACCGCCGCGCTGCCCGAGCTGGTCGGCGGCTCCCGCAACTGGGACTACCGCTACACCTGGGTACGCGACACGTCGTTCTCCGTGCACGCGCTGCTCGGCCTCGGGTTCACCGAGGAGGTCAGCCGCTACATGGACTGGCTGGACGAACGGATCCGCGAGGCCGGCGACCACCAGGACCCACTGAAGATCATGTATCGGGTGGACGGCTCCTCCGACCTGCACGAGGAGGTGCTCAACCACCTGGAGGGCTACCGCGGCTCCAGCCCGGTGCGGATCGGCAACGGCGCCGCCGACCAACTCCAGCTCGACATCCACGGCGAGGCGCTCTACGCCATGCACCTCGCCGACGAGCAGGGCATCCGGGTGTCGCACCAGGTCTGGAAGAGCACCGTCCGGCTCGTCGACTGGCTCTGCCACAACTGGGACCAGCGCGACGCCGGTATCTGGGAGAGCCGCCACCACCCCCGCAACTACACGTTCGGGCGGGTGATGTCCTGGGTGGCGCTGGACCGGGCCATCCGGCTGGCCACCCGTACCGGCCGCCCCGGGGACATGTCCTGCTGGACCGAGCAGCGCAACCGGATCTACAACCAGGTCATGGCCCGCGGTTACCACCGGGAACGCGGCAGCTTCGTGCAGGCGTACGACGAGAACGTGCTGGACGCCGCGCTGCTGGCCATGCCGGCGGTCGGCTTCATCACGCCGAGCGACCCGCTCTGGAAGTCCACGCTGGCGTCGATCGAACGGGACCTGGTCTCCGACAGCCTGGTCCACCGGTACGACCCGGAGCACTCCCCCGACGGCCTCCCCGGCCACGAGGGCACGTTCAACATGTGCACGTTCTGGTACGTCGAGGCGCTGGCCCGCACCGGCCGACTGGACGACGCGAGACTCACGTTCGAGAAGATGTTCACGTTCAGCAACCACCTCGGCCTGTACGCCGAGGAGATCGCCGCGACCGGTGAGCAGATCGGCAACTACCCGCAGGCCTTCAGCCACCTCTCCCTGATCAACTCGGCGTTGGCGCTGAACGACCTGCTCGACGCCGAGGCGGACGCCCGCCGCCGCCAGTAGGACGACTCACGCCGGCACGGTGCCGACCCGGATCCGGTTGCCGTCCGGGTCGGTGACCACGAAGTCCCGCCCCCAGTCCTGGCTGCCGACCTCGACCCCGCCGCACGCCGCCGCCAGCGCGTCCACGTCGTCGACGTAGAGGTAGACCAGCGTCCCGGGCCGGGCGTCGCCGGCGTGCTCGGACAGGTGGATCTCCATGCCGGGTCGGGCGATGCTGACGTAGCGCGGCAGGTCGGGCGCGAACCGGTGCTCCCACTGCCGGACGAACCCGAGGCGGGCGTACCAGGCGACGGCGGCGTCGGTGTCCCGAACCCGCAGGACGGGGGCCAGTCGTTCGGTCATGCCGCGATTGTGACCGCCGCCTACGACACGCGGTTCGAACGCCGCCGATCCGGACAGCAGCGAGGGATGGCTGAGGAACGGGGACCCGGCTCGGAACCCACTGTGTTGCTCGCGTCGCGGTGGTGGCCAGCGGTGCTCGCACCGCTCGGGGTGCTGGCGCTGATCGTCGTCGCCGTCGTCGGGGGACGCGCCGGATTCCTGATCACGCCGGCCGGGCTGGTGGGCGCCACTGTCGTCGCGGCGTGGATCCAGCGCGACGGCGCGCTGCTCGCCGGCGAGACCGGCCTGCTCGTCCGGCACCGGGGTACGGTCACCCGAAGCTACCGCTGGGCCGAGATCAGCCAGGCCAACCTGACCCGCCCCGGCTTCGGCCGGCTCGCGCTCGCCGTGTTCCCGGACGGTGGCCCGTGGGACGTCCCGGGGCCGAACAACGCGGTCCTGGTCGGGCGCGTCTGGCAGTGGTCCCGGCCGGACCGGGGGACCCGGGATCGGGTGGAGGCGGCGCTACGCGCCCACGGCGTCCGCATCACCGAGCCATTCCCCTAAACGTGACTTCCAGATCCTCATAATCCAGGAGTCCGTTTTCTAACACGTGCCGACGGAAGCCGCCCGGCCCGAAAGGCAGAAAGTACTTACTCTCCAGGAGGTTGTCCACCAGTTCCTCAACCATCACCGTCGTGAGCTTCTGAGCACGAATAGCCGCGCACAGCAACGGGACAGTTGCCGTCACACGAACACCTCTCTCCTCGGCGATGCCACGCGGGACGGCGTCGTCTATCACCACCTCACATTTGAAAAGCTGGCCCATCGTGAGGACCCCGCACTCGCCTAGATTCTTACTGTCGGCGACCAGCCGATCAGCGTAATAGGACAAGGTTTCCATAAAATCCGGGTCAGTCGACCGGTAAACAGAAATCCAATCAGCGTCGAGGACCATCCGAGTAGCCGGTACATAATCGGCAGCCTGATTCAGTTCACGTTCGACGGTGTCGGGAATGTAGATCGGGCGATCACCAGCAAGGAAGCGCAGAACCCCCAGCCACCCCTGTTCTGCGAAATGCCGCAGCGGCCCAGTGTCGAAGATCCAGGCGTTATCCGGCACTGTCACGACACGAAGTTCCAGATTTCATCAGCCCGCCGCTCCCGAGCCTGCGGTAGATCCATCTCTTCGAACGTACCCTGAAGGAGATCCAAGGCTCGCTCGCGGCTGATCCGCTCATCGCGAACGAGCCGCAGAACCGCGAGCGCAAACGGTCGGGGAATCGTTTTCCCCTCCAACTCCTGAAGGGGGACGTGCAAGTTTAACTCGATAATGTCAGTTTGCGTAGTACGCCATTTGCGCACCGAGGCCACCGCCTCAGCATCTGCCAGTCTCAATTCCTTCAAGCGAGTCGCGAGAGTAGCCATGTCGACCCGGAACTGGCTTGCCAAAATAATTGCCGCAGTGCGCTCTCCTGACTGGGCAACCATTTCGGGCCATTTCCGTTCGACCGCCACTTTGGGGAGCAACAACGCACGCGCGAAACGATCGAGGCGTGCCTCCATCGGGACGACCTGATCGGAGTGGTCATCCACTCGCCAGTCGATGGTGTAGGCATCGGCAATGAGATAGTGACCGAGCTCGTGCGCCAACGCAAGCCGCCTCCGGCCAACCTTCATGTAACTGTTGACCAAAGTAACGCCCCCCCGAGGCAAGAGGATCGTCCCCGCATCAGCGGTGTCCTTGCCGACATCGCGGGAGAACGCCAAGAGCCCAAGGCTGGCGGCGCAGTCCAGGAGTCGCCGAATGGGCTCATCGGCCGACAGGCCCATCAAATCGCGCGCCTTCGCCGCGAGCGCCTCGGCCTCAGCGTTGGTCGACGGCTTCGCGATGCCGGCCTGAATAACCATGTCGGCAGCGTCGAGACCTAACTCGTCAACACCCAATGAGGCGACGAACTCGACTTCACCGGCAAATTTCGCCAGCAGTGCATCGATCTGCGAGTCTGCCGTATCCAGCCCTTGGCTGGAGCGGTGCGCAACGAGCGCGGGGACAGGTTCGGCAAAGAACGTAGACATACGAACGCCGATCGCCGCGGCGATGTCCGACAGTTCAAGCGCCGTGACCTTACGAACGCCCCCCTCAATCTTGTTCATCGCCGTACGCTCAAGACCAACCGCTTGTCCGAGATCATCTTGGCTAAGGCCAGCTCGCTTGCGCGCATCTCGGATGCGCTCCCCCAGCGTCCGCGCGTCGATGTCAGCCACCGTGCGATTATCGCACACCCATGGGCTGAGAAGAAGCGAAGCTTCTCCTTAGGGTGGTGGGCGCGGCAGGTTTCGAACCTGCGACCCCTCGCTTGTAAGGCGAGTGCTCTCCCACTGAGCTACGCGCCCGGAACGCCCGTACGGCGGGCCGGAGCGGCAAGCTTACCTGCCGCCTCCGGCCCGGTCGAACGACGTGCTCGGGTGGCTCAGGCGGCGACTGCCTCGGCCAGCGCCTTGCGCCAACCCTGCTGGTCGCGCGCCTCGCCGGGCATGTTCATCTCGGCGAAGCGGACCACGCCGGCCTTGTCGATGACGAAGGTGCCCCGGTTGGCGATGCCGGCGACCTCGTTGAAGACGCCGTACGCCTGGGCCACCGCGCCGTGCGGCCAGAAGTCGGCCAGCAGCGGGAACTGGTAGCCCTCCCGGTCGGCCCAGATCTTGTGGGCGTAGACCGAGTCGACGCTGACGGTCAGCACCTGGACGTCGTCGTTGACGTACTCGTTGAGGTTGTCCCGCACCTCGCACAACTCACCCTGGCAGATGCCGGTGAAGGCGAGCGGGTAGAAGACCAGCAGCACGGTCTTGCGACCGCGCAGGTCGGAGAGTCGAACCTCCTGGTTGTTCTGGTCCTTGAGCAGGAAATCCGGCGCCTCGGCGCCAACCGCGATGGGCATGTGTGCTCCTACTTCTTGCTCTTGGACCCGCGCCGGAGCACGAGGCGGGCGCCGCTCCAGTCGCGGCCCGCGTTGATGGTGGAGGTCTGCTGGAGCCCGGCGGTCTGGGCGCTCTCCGCGACCTCGCTCGGCTCGACGTGGCCGTCCCGGCCGGCCTTGGGGGTCAGGAGCCACACCACGCCGTTGTCCGCCAGCGGGCCGAGGGCGTCGACGAGGAGCTCGAAGAGGTCACCGTCGCCGTCCCGGTGCCAGACCAGAACCGCGTCGACCACCTCGTCGGTGTCCTCGTCGACCAGTTCTCCACAGCGGTCGGTCAGGGCGTCCCGGAGATCGGAGTCGACGTCGTCGTCGTAGCCCATCTCCATGACGACCATGCCCGGCTCGATCCCGAACCGGTCCGCCAGGCTGCGTACCCCGTCGGCGGCCTGACCAGCGGTCGCGCTCACTGTCGCGTGCCTCCTCATCTCATCCCTGCCGGCGGCGTCGTGCGACACCGCCGCGCCCAGTCCACACAGTTGCGGCTCGCTGCGCAAGTGGCGCACCGGGTGGAACGGAATTTACCGTGCCAGCAGCGTACGGGCACCCTCGGTAATGGCTTCCTCGGACACCAGAACCTGATGAGCAGCCGGACCTAATGGTACAAACGAGTCAAGAGCGGCCACCCGTCGCGCCGCGCCGACATAACCGGTGTCGACAAGCGTCGCCAACACCCCCTCGCCCACCCCGCCGGAGCGCCGCGTCTCGTCCACCACCAGCACTCGGCCGGTCGCCGACGCCTCCCGGATGATGTCGGCCACCGGCAGCGGGGCGAGCCAGCGCAGGTCCACCACCCGGGTGCCGACGCCCTCCCCGGCCAGCGTGGCCGCGGCCCGCAGCGACATCCGCACCCCGTTACCGAAGGTGATGATGGTGAGATCGTCGGTGGAGCCGATGCCGTACACCCGGGCGCGGCCGATCGGCACGTGCCGGTCCGCCCAGGCGCCCGGCTCGGCGTACTCGGCCAGCCACTCGCCGTCGCCGTCCGCGTGGAGGTCGCGGGTGTGGTAGAGCGCGATCGGCTCCAGGAAGACGCAGACGGCGCCGTCCACCCGGGCCGCCGCCAGGCAGGTACGCAGCATCGGCGCGGCGTCGTCCGGCCGGGCCGGCACGGCGATCACCAGCCCCGGCACGTCCCGCAGCACCGCCACCGAGTTGTCGTTGTGGAAGTGCCCGCCGAAGCCCTCCTGATACGCCAGGCCGGCCACCCGCACCACCATCGGGTTCCGGAACGCACCCCGGGAGAAGAACCGCATGCTGGCCGCCTCGCCGCGGAGCTGGTCCTCGGCGTTGTGCAGGTACGCCAGGTACTGGATCTCCGGCACCGGCAGCATGCCGGCCAGGCCGGCGCCGAGCCCGAGCCCGAGGATCGAGGTCTCGTCGAGCAGCGTGTCGAACACCCGGGCCACCCCGAACCGGTCCCGCAGTCCCTTGGTCACCCCGTACACCCCGCCCTTGGCGGCCACGTCCTCACCGAACACGGCCATCTGCGGGTGGTCGAGCATGCCGTCGGCCAGCGCCGCGTTGATGCTCTGCGCCAACGTCAGCGGCCCGGTCAGCTCCGGCGGCTTCCCGCCGAACGCCTCCGCCCGCGCCCCGGCGCCCGGACCGGCCGCGTGTGCCGCCGCGTCGGCGACCGTCCGGGACACCCGTACCGGCCGGCGCGGCGCCAGCTCCGCCACCACCTCGACCGGGGTGGCCAGTTTCGGCTCGTCCAGCACCTCCTCGGCGATCCGCCGGAGCTGCCAGCCCCGCTCGTCGTACCGGGCGAGCAGTTCCTCGCCACTCGCGTAGCCGCCCGCCACCAGCCGCCGCGCGGTGACCAGCAGCGGGTCCCGTGCCACGTCCGCGGCGATCTCCGCCCGGCTCCGGTACGCGGTCTCCGCGTCCGCGCCGGCATGCCCCATCAACCGGACCGTGCGCAGGTGCAGCACGGCGGGCCGGCGGTGCCGGCGCACCCAGGCGGTCGCCTCCGCCGCCACCCGGTGGCTCGCCACCACGTCAGTGCCGTCGGCGTCGAAGTAGCGGATGCCGGGCCGGGACCGCAGCATGGCGGCCACCCAGCCCTCGGGCGAGCGCACGCTGATGCCCAGCCCGTTGTCCTCGCAGACGAACAGCACCGGGATCCGCAGGCCGGTGTGGTCGTACCAGCCGGCGGTGTTGAACGCGGCGGTGGCCGTGGCGTGGTTGACCGAGGCGTCGCCGAAGGAGCAGACCACCACGGCGTCCAGCGGCCAGGACGCCACCTCCGGTTCGCCGTCGACGTGTCGTCCGCCCCGCCGGAGCCGTTCCAGGGCCAGCCCCAGGCCGACCGCGCGGGGCAGGTGCGAGGCGATGGTCGAGGTGGTCGGCACGACCGCGAGGTCGACCCGGCCGAAGACCTTGTGCCGGCCGCCGGCGATCGGCTCCTCGGCGGAGGCGACCATGCCGCGCAGCATGTCCCGCGCCGCGCCCGCGAACGCGTCGTCGAGCGACGGCGACGGCAGACCGGGTACGCCGACCGTCGCGTCGCCGTCCGCGTCCACGGTCACCCCGGCCCCGTCCGGCAGCAGCACCGCGTCGAGGTCGCCGGAGTCCGCCGGCGCGGCCGGCCCGGCCGCGCCGCCGGCGGGGTCACCCGGAGCGGGATCCTGGTGGGAGACGACCCCGGTGGGGTCGCTGCCGGCCCTCGCTTCGCTCGGTGCGGTCACCCATGCGCTGTCGGGCCAGGATCCGTCCGTGTCCCGTGGATCGGAATCCTGCTCCCGGCCGGCGGGCGCGGGTGGCGCGTCGGGTGGGAACTCGCCGGCCGCCTGGGCGGCGCGCAGGCAGTAGAACGCGCCGGACCGGTAGTGCAGCAGCGCCGGGTCGGTCGGCCGCAGCGCGGCGGCCACCGCCGCGTTGCCCTCGTGGCCGGCCGAACCGATCGTGTAGTACCCCTCACCGAAGCCGCGCAGCCAGCGCCCGGCCAGGTCGACCAGCCGGCTGGTGAGCTGCGCGTCGAACAGGGCCAGCGCCTGCGCCCCGGTGAGCGACCCACCGTCGGGCAACGGTTCACGCAGGTCACGCCGCTGGCCGGGCGCGTCGAGCGCGGCCAGGTCGGCTCGGAGCCGGTCGTCGAGATCGTGCGGGGAGGTCACGTCGGACAGCATTACCGACTCAGGCCCGCCTCGCCCAGTCGGACACGTTCCGCCCGGCGCGGCTCAGACCTCGCCGCGCTCCTCCGGGCAGCCGCCGTCGGACACCTTCCAGACCAGGTCACGCAGCGTGGCCAGCTCCGCCGTGCTCAACCCGTCGAGCAGCCGTGAGTCCGACATCACCTGGCGTACCCGCTCCCGGACCTGCCGGCCCCGCGCGGTGACGACGAGCGCCCGCTGCCGCCGGTCGGTCGGGTCGGCCCGGCGCTCGACCAGCCCGGCCTGCTCCAGCTTGTCGGCCAGCCCGGTCACGTTGGAGCGGTCGCAGCCGAGTCGCACGGCCAGGTCGCGGGCCGGCGACGGGTGGTCCGGGTCCAGCTCGTGCAGCGCCCGGGCCGCGGCCGGGGTCAGGCCCAGCGCGGCGATCTCCTCGTCCTGGTGGTGCCGCAGCGCGGCGGCGACGTGCTGGATCCGGCGCACGGCGTCCCCGGCCAGGCCGAGCCGGTCGTCGGCCGGGGACGACGTGCGGGGGACCGGGCGTTGCGCCATGCCGACCATCAT
This sequence comes from Micromonospora sp. AKA38, assembly GCF_027925725.1. NCBI lineage: Bacteria > Bacillati > Actinomycetota > Actinomycetes > Micromonosporales > Micromonosporaceae > Micromonospora > Micromonospora sp. AKA38. The sequence goes on from NZ_BNEI01000003.1 coordinate 447,558, forward strand.
ACGTGACAGATCAACAATTGACTTCCTCCACTATTGCGGAGCGCACCAGACCCGTACCGTCCGCGCCTGCTCGGCTGACGTCGCCACCTTTCATCCGCCGACCGTTGTTCGGCGGAAAGCGCCCCTGCCCGTCACCTGACGGCCATCGACGATCGCCAGGCTGCCCGGAGTCGACGAACCGGACTCCGGGGAGGAAACCGTGGCACTGTCCCGACGTACCATCCTGCTCAGCGGCGCGGCGCTCGGCGCCGCCGGCGCGGCAGCCGGCCTGCCGGTCGCGGCGGCCGCGGCGCCCGGCCCGCTGCGCCGCGACCCGTTCACGCTCGGGGTGGCCTCCGGCGACCCCGACCACGACGGTGTCGTGTTGTGGACGCGGCTCGCGCCGGAGCCGCTGGCCGAGGACGGCCTGGGTGGCATGCCGTCCCGGGTGGTGCCGGTGTCCTGGGAGGTGGCCGCCGACGAACGGTTCCGGCACGTGGTGCGCCGAGGGGTACGGCTGGCCCGGCCGGAGTCGGCGCACAGCGTGCACGTCGAACTGGACGGCCTGCTCCCCGGTCGGGAGTACTTCTACCGGTTCCGGGTCGAGCGCTGGCTCTCCCCGGTCGGCCGCACCCGCACCGCGCCGCCGCCCTGGCTGCTGCCGTCCGCGCTGGCCATGGGCTTCGTCTCCTGCTCGCAGTACGAGCACGGCTACTTCACCGCGTACCGGCGGCTGGCCGAGACCGAGCCGGAGCTGATCCTGCATCTCGGCGACTACCAGTACGAGTACGCCAAGGACACGTACACGGTGCCGGGCGGCAACCCGCGCGACCACGAGGGTCCGGAGACCCGGACGCTCGCCAACTACCGGCAGCGGCACGCCCAGTACAAGACCGACACCGACCTCCAGACGGCGCACGCGGTCGCGCCCTGGGTGGTGGTCTTCGACGACCACGAGGTGGAGAACAACTGGGCCGACGAGGTGCCCGAGGCCCCGGACCCGGACTTCCTCGCCCGGCGGGCGGCGGCGTTCCAGGCGTACTACGAGAACATGCCGCTGCGCCGCACCTCGATCCCGCGCGGCATCGACATGCAGCTCTACCGGCGGGTGCGCTGGGGCCGGCTGGCCACGTTCCACATGCTCGACACCCGGCAGTACCGGGACGACCAGGCGTGCGGTGACGGCTACCGGGACTGCGCGGACGCGTCCGACCCGGCCCGGTCGATCACCGGCGCCGCGCAGGAGGCGTGGCTGCTGGACGGCTTCCGCCGCTCGGACGCCCGGTGGGACCTCCTCGGCCAGCAGGTCTTCTTCGCCCAGCGGGACAACAACGCCGGGCCGCTCACGGTCACCAGCATGGACGCCTGGGACGGGTACGTCGCCTCGCGGGACCGGATCACCCGGGGCTGGGTGGCCGCCGGGGTGCGCAACCCGGTCGTGCTCACCGGCGACGTGCACGCGCACTGGGCCAGCGACCTGAAGCTGGACTACGCGGACCCGACGTCGCGCACGGTCGGCAGTGAGCTGGTCTGCTCCTCGATCACCTCGACCGGGGACGGCGCGGACTCGCCGACGGGGTCGCACCCGTGGCTGGCGTTCAACCCGCACCTGCGCTTCCAGAACAATCTGCGCGGCTACGTGCGCACCACGATCACGCCGAAGGAGTTGACCGCGAACTTCGACGTGCTGCCGTACGTGAGCCGGCCGGACGCGCCGGCGTACACCCGGGCCACGTTCGTGGTCGAGGACCGGGTGCCCGGCCTGAACCTGACGTACGACCGGCCGCCGGCCGCCGCGCGGACCGTCGCGCCCGAGGTGGACCAGGGCCGCCAGACCGTAGAGACGGAAACCGCCCGCCCCTGATCCGACCCCTCCCCCCGCCGCTGGACGCTGATACACGGAAAGAGTGGCTGTTCCGCGTCGGATGGCCACTCTTTCCGTGCATCTGGGGCCCCTCTTCGGGGTGGGGTGTAGTCAGGCGGGGAGGAAGGAGAAGCGGATCTGGCGGTCCGGGTTGTCGCCGTTCGGGTCGACCAGGCAGATGGACTGCCAGGTGCCGAGCTGGAGCCGCCCGCCGAGCACCGGCAGCGTCGCGTACGGCGGCACGAACGCCGGCAGCACGTGATCGCGGCCGTGTCCGGGTGACCCGTGCCGGTGCCGCCACCGGTCGTCGGTGGGCAGCAGATCGTCGAGCGCGCGGAGCAGATCGTCGTCCGACCCGGCGCCGGTCTCGATGATCGCCAACCCGGCGGTGGCGTGCGGCACGAAGACGTGCAGCAGCCCGTCGCCGGACCCGGCGACGAACCGTTCGGCCTCGGCCGTGATGTCCCGGACGGTCGGCCGGGCCCCGGTCCGGACGCTGATCACCTCGCTACGCATACGGCGCATTCTGCCGCAGCGGTTCGCTCTCCCGCCCGGCCGGCCGGCACGTCCGTGATCGCACAAAGTTACCGGCGGGTACCTGTGTTCAGCATCGCGTCTGGGGGAGCCGGAGGTGACGACGAGCGCCACGAGGGGGCAGGATGGCGCTAGAGACCTATCCCACACAGAACCGAGGGAACGCCTGTGGCTACGGAACGCAAGCGCCCGGTGATCACCGCTGGTCTGCCGAGCCAGCTTCCGGACATCGACCCTGAAGAGACCAGCGAATGGGTCGAGTCACTCGACGGTGTCATCGACGAGCGCGGAACCAAGCGCGCCCGGTACGTCATGCTGCGCCTGCTGGAGCGGGCCCGCGAGCGCCAGGTCGGGGTGCCGTCGCTGACCACCACCGACTACATCAACACCATCCCGCCGGAGCGGGAACCGTGGTTCCCCGGTGACGAGCACATCGAGCGACGGCTGCGGGCTTACATCAGGTGGAACGCCGCCATGCTGGTGCACCGGGCCCAGCGCCCGGAGATCGGCGTGGGCGGTCACATCTCCACGTTCGCCAGCTCGGCGTCGCTCTACGAGGTGGGCTTCAACCACTTCTTCCGTGGCAAGGAGCACCCGGGCGGCGGCGACCAGATCTACTACCAGGGTCACGCCTCCCCCGGCATGTACGCGCGGGCGTTCCTGGAGGGTCGGCTGAGCGCCGACCAGCTCGACGGCTTCCGGCAGGAGCTGTCGCACCGCGCCGGCTCGCTGCCCTCGTACCCGCACCCGCGGTTGATGCCGGACTTCTGGGAGTTCCCCACCGTCTCCATGGGCCTCGGCCCGCTGAACGCCATCTACCAGGCGCGATTCAACCGCTACCTGCACCACCGCGGCATCAAGGACACCTCCCAGCAGCACGTCTGGGCGTTCCTGGGCGACGGCGAGATGGACGAGGTCGAGTCGCTCGGCGCGATCGGCGTGGCCGCGCGCGAGGAGCTGGACAACCTCACCTTCGTGATCAACTGCAACCTCCAGCGCCTGGACGGTCCGGTCCGCGGCAACGGCAAGGTCATGCAGGAGCTGGAGGCGTTCTTCCGGGGCGCCGGCTGGAACGTGATCAAGGTGGTCTGGGGTCGGGAGTGGGACCCGCTGCTCGCGGCGGACACCGACGGCGCGCTGGTCAACCTGATGAACACCACGCCCGACGGTGACTACCAGACCTACAAGGCGGAGTCCGGGGCGTACGTCCGGGAGCACTTCTTCGGCCGCGACGCGCGGACCCGCAAGATGGTCGAGCACCTGAGCGACGACGAGATCTGGAACCTCAAGCGGGGTGGCCACGACTACCGCAAGCTCTACGCGGCCTACAAGGCGGCGATGGAGCACACCGGCCAGCCGACGGTGATCCTCGCCAAGACCATCAAGGGCTGGACGCTGGGCTCGCACTTCGAGGGCCGCAACGCCACGCACCAGATGAAGAAGCTGACGCTCGACGACCTGAAGCTGTTCCGCGACCGGCTCTACCTCGACATTCCGGACAAGCAGCTGGAGGAGAACCCCTACCTCCCGCCGTACTACACGCCGGACGAGAAGTCGGACGAGATGGAGTACCTGCGGGAGCGGCGTCGCCAGCTCGGCGGCTTCCTCCCGTCACGCACCACCGAGCGCAGGACGCTGGCGATCCCGGGCAGCGAGCGGTTCGCCGACGTCAAGCGCGGGTCGGGCAAGCAGAAGGTGGCCACCACGATGGCCTTCGTCCGCCTGCTCAAGGACGTGATGAAGGACAAGGAGTTCGGCAAGCGCTGGGTGCCGATCATCCCGGACGAGGCCCGCACGTTCGGCATGGACTCACTCTTCCCGACCCAGAAGATCTACTCGCCGCACGGCCAGCGCTACACCTCGGTCGACCGGGAGCTGTTCCTGTCGTACAAGGAGTCGACGACCGGGCAGATCCTGCACGAGGGGATCAACGAGGCCGGTTCGGTCGCCTCGTTCACCGCCGCCGGCACGTCGTACGCCACGCACGGCGAGCCGATGATCCCGATGTACATCTTCTACTCGATGTTCGGCTTCCAGCGCACCGGCGACGGGTTCTGGGCGGCGGCCGACCAGATGGCCCGGGGTTTCGTGCTCGGCGCGACCGCCGGCCGGACCACGCTCAACGGCGAGGGTCTCCAGCACGAGGACGGGCACTCGCTGCTGCTCGCCGCCACCAACCCGGCGGTGGTCGCGTACGACGCGGCGTTCGCGTTCGAGCTGGCGCACATCCTGGAGAACGGCCTGCACCGGATGTACGGCGAGGCGCAGGAGAACGTCTTCTACTACCTCACCGTCTACAACGAGCCGATCTTCCAGCCGGCCGAGCCGGAGGGCGTGGACACCGAGGGCATCGTCAGGGGCATCTACCGCTACTCGCCCGCGCCGCAGGTGGGCGCGGACGCGCCGAAGGCGAACGTGCTGGCCTCCGGCACCGGCATGCAGTGGGCGCTCAAGGCCCAGCAACTGCTCGCCGAGGACTGGGGCGTGGCCGCCGACGTGTGGTCGGTGACGTCCTGGACCGAGCTGCGCCGCGACGCGGTGGAGTGCGAGGAGCACAACCTGCTCAACCCGGGCGAGGAGCAGCGGGTGCCGTACATCCAGCGCAAGCTGGCCGACGCCGAGGGCCCGAAGGTCGCGGTCAGCGACTGGATGCGCGCGGTACCGGACCTGATCGCGCGCTGGGTACCGGGCGACTACACCTCGCTCGGCACCGACGGCTTCGGCATGTCGGACACCCGGCACGCGTTGCGTCGCCACTTCCACGTGGACGCCGAGTCGGTCGCGGTCGCCACGCTGCGGCAGCTCGCGCTGCGGGGCGCGGTCCCGGCCCACGTGCCGGCCGACGCCGCCCGCAAGTACGCCCTGGACGACGTCACCGCCGCCCCGGTCGGCGAGACCGGCGGCGACAGCTAGCAGTTGAAAGGAAGGGCCCCTTCTTAACGCCTCCGGCAGAGAGGGGCCCCTTCTCACCGCCGACGGCGTGCGAGCACGACGATGGTCCGGCGTCCCTGGTTGGGATGCCGGACCATCGTCGTTGCGGGCGACGCCGGGACTGGACCCGGTCAGCCGACGGCGGCCAGGTCGGTCAGCCGGGCCAGCGAGTCCTCCAGGTCGGCGCCCACCCGGCGCAGGCCGAGCCGCAGCAGTGCGGCCTTGACCGGCCCGGCGGGCCACCGGACGACGATCAGCCGGACCACGGTGCCGCCGGCGTCCTCGTCCGCGGTGAGCTGGACGTAGATCTCGGTACGCGCCTCGGCCCGGGCGCCGGCGCCCTTGGCCCGTTCGCGCCAGCCGATCAACGTCGGTTCCTGATAGGCGATCACTTCGGCCTCGTGCGCGGCGCCGCGTCCGGCCTGGACGAGTTGCCGCCGACCGAACCCCTCCCCGGAGAGGACCTCGGCCGCACGGACCCCCGCCAGCCAGGCCGGCAGCTGCTCGGCGCGCTGCACGACGTCCCAGACCACTTCCACCGGCGCCGCCACGTGTGCGCTGCGTTCCACGAGGATCATGAGCGTCTTTCCCCCACTTAAAACTACATCCGCGATATTCGGCACTCTATGTGTAAATCGGACTTAAGCGGACGGGATCGGCGAAGACACGCCGAAACGCCCCGGCGTCACCCACCGTCCCGGCCTATGGCGTGGCGTTCTCCCGAGCCCTAGAGTCGCGAACACGCTTCACGTATTGGGAGGGCGAATTGACGACTGTGCCGATGCCCGACTTCCCCGCCGGCTTCCGCTGGGGGGTGTCCACCTCCGCGTACCAGATCGAGGGCGCGACCACGGTCGACGGCCGGGGACCGTCCATCTGGGACACGTTCGCCCACGAGCCGGGCCGGATCGTCGACGGCAGCACCGGCGACGAGGCGTGCGACCACTACCACCGGCACGCCGAGGACACCGCGCTGCTGGCCGGGCTGGGCGTGTCCGCGTACCGGTTCTCGGTCGCCTGGCCCCGCGTCCAGCCCACCGGCGCCGGCCCGGCGCACGCGGCCGGGCTGGACTTCTACGACCGGCTGGTGGACGGCCTGCTCGCCGCCGGCGTCGACCCGGTCGCCACGCTCTTCCACTGGGACCTGCCGCAGGCGCTGGAGGACGCGGGCGGCTGGCTGAACCGGGACACCGCCGCCCGCTTCGCCGAGTACGCCGACCTGACCGCGGCCCGCCTCGGCGACCGGGTGAAACTCTGGATCACGCTCAACGAGCCGTTCATCCACATGAGCCTCGGGCACGGCATCGGCACCCACGCGCCCGGCCGGATGCTGCTCTTCGACGCCTTCCCGGTGGCCCACCACCAGCTCCTCGGGCACGGCCTGGCGGTCGCCGCGCTGCGCGCCCGCACCGCGAGCCCGGTGGCGATCGCCAACAACTACTCGCCGGTGCGGCAGGTCGGGGACACCGACGCCGACCGGGCCGCCGCGCAGGCGTACGACGCGCTGCACAACCTGCTCTTCACCGACCCGCTGCTCGGCCGCGGCTACCCCGACGCGCCCGGCCTCGACCCGGCCGTGATCCACGACGGCGACCTGGACGTGCTGGCCGCCCCGATCGACGTGCTCGGCGTGAACTACTACAACCCGACCGGCATCCGGGCCCCCGAGGAGGGCTCGCCGCTGCCGTTCGAGATGGTGCCGCTGGACGGGTACCCGCGCACCGCGTTCGACTGGCCGGTGGCCCCGGACGGGCTGCGCGAGCTGTTGCTCCAACTCCACGACCGGTACGGCGACGCGTTGCCGCCGGTCCAGGTCACCGAGAGCGGCTGCGCGTACGACGACGTGCCGGACGCGCAGGGCCGGGTGGACGACCCGGACCGGATCGCCTACCTGGACGGGCACGTGCGCGCGGTGCACGAGGCGATCACCGCGGGGGTGCCGGTGACCGGGTACTTCGTCTGGTCGCTGCTGGACAACTGGGAGTGGGCCGAGGGGTTCACCAAACGGTTCGGCCTGGTGCACGTCGACTACCCCACGCAGCGGCGTACCCCGAAGTCGTCGTACGCCTGGTTCCGGGACCTGGTCCGGCGATGACCACGGTGAACCCGACGCCGGCCTCGCTGCCGGCGGCGCTCGCCGAGCCGACCGTGCCGGTCCGGCGGAGCTGGATCGCGCTGATCTTCGCCGCCAACCTGGGCGTCTGGATGGCGTTCTTCACGCCGATCCAGGTGCTGCTGCCGCAGCAGGTGGAACGCATCGCGCCGGGCGACAAGGAGGCCATGCTGGCGGTGGTCACCGGCCTCGGCGCGCTCGCCGCGGTGCTGGCCAACCCGCTGGCCGGGGCGTTGTCCGACCGGACCTCGCTGCGGCTGGCGAACCGGCACTTCGGCCGCCGGCACGTCTGGACCGCGACCGGCGCGGTGGTCGGCGCGTTCGCGCTGGTGCTGCTGGCGCGGCAGGACAGCATCGCCGGCGTGGCGGTGGCCTGGGTGGCCGCGCAGGTCTGCTTCAACGCCATGCTGGCCAGCCTCACCGCCGCGATCCCGGACCGGGTGCCGGTGGCGCAGCGTGGCGGCGTCTCCGGCTGGGTGGGCATCCCGCAGGCGCTGGGCCTGGTGCTCGGCGCGGTGCTGGTCACCGCCGTGGTCACCGGCAACGCCGCCGGGTACGCCGCGATCGCGCTGGCCGTGCTGCTGCTGTCGCTACCGTTCGCGCTGCTCACCCAGGACGACCCACTGCCCCGGGAGCACCGGACGCCGCTGCGGGCGCGCGCCCTGCTCGCCTCGATGTGGATCAGCCCGCGTCGTCACCCCGACTTCGCCTGGGCCTGGTTCACCCGGTTCCTGGTGCAGTTGGGCAACGCGCTCGGCACGCTCTACCTGCTGTATTTCCTCACCGACGGGGTACGGGTGGCCGACCCCGAGGGCTCGCTGCTGGTGCTGATCCTGCTCTACACGGTCGGCATGATGCTCACCGCCGTGGTGGCCGGGCGGCTCTCCGACCGCTCCGGCCGGCGCAAGGTCTTCGTGATCGTGTCCGGGCTGATCATGGCGGTGGCGGCGACGCTGCTCGCGGTGGCGCCGGTCTGGTCGATGGCGATCGTCGCCGCGCTGCTGCTCGGCGCCGGTTACGGCGTCTACCTGGCGGTGGACGCCGCGTTGATCACCCAGGTGCTGCCGGCCGCCACCGACCGGGCCAAGGACCTCGGCGTGATCAACATCGCCAACTCCGCGCCGCAGGTGCTGGGGCCGGCGGTCTCCGCCCCGATCGTGGTGCACCTGGGCGGCTACCCGACGCTCTACGCGGTGACCGCGGCCGTCACGCTGCTCGGCAGCGCGCTCGTCGTGAAGATCAGGGCGGTGCCCTGACCGGGCCCCCTGCCGGAAAGCGGTCGCGGCCCGCCGTAGGCTGGGGGACGTGACGGTACGTGTACGCTTCGCCCCCTCCCCGACCGGAATGTTCCACGTCGGCGGCGCCCGCTCGGCGTTGCAGAACTGGATCTTCGCCAAGCAGCAGGGCGGGGTGTTCGTGCTCCGCGTCGAGGACACCGACGCGGCCCGCAACCGGCCCGAGTGGACCGAGGGCATCCTCTCCGCGCTCGACTGGATCGGCATCACCCGCGGCAGCTACGAGGGCCCCTACTTCCAGTCCTCGTACGCGGGCGAGCACCGCGCCGCCGCGCAGCGGCTGTACGAGGCCGGCCGGGCGTACTACTGCGACTGCACCCGCGACGACGTGCAGGCGCGTACCGGCTCGCAGCACCGGGGCTACGACGGCTTCTGCCGCGACCGGGGCCTGTCCGCCGGCGAGGGCCGGGCGCTGCGCTTCCGCACCCCGGACGAGGGCGAGACCGTGGTGGTCGACCTGATCCGGGGCGAGCCGACGTTCGAGAACAAGCTGATCGAGGACTTCGTCATCGCCCGGGGCGACGGCTCGCCGGTCTTCCTGCTGGCCAACGTGGTCGACGACATGACCATGGGGATCACCCACGTGATCCGGGCCGAGGAGCACCTGCCGAACACCCCGAAGCAGCAGTTGCTCTGGGACGCGCTCGGCGTCAAGCCGCCGGTCTGGGCGCACGTGCCGGTGGTGGTCAACGAGAAGCGGCAGAAGCTGTCCAAGCGGCGGGACAAGGTCGCCCTGGAGGCGTACCGGGACGAGGGCTACCTCGCCGACGCGATGCGTAACTACCTGATGCTGCTCGGCTGGGCGCCGTCGGGTGACCGGGAGATCGTGCCCTGGTCGGTGATCGAGGACGAGTTCCGGCTCGACGAGGTCAACCCCTCCCCCGCCTTCTTCGACGAGAAGAAGCTGCGCGCCTTCAACGGGGAGTACATTCGCGCCCTGCCGGTGGAGGAGTTCGTCGCCGCGTGCCAGCCGTGGCTCACCGGCACCGACACGATCGCCCCGCCGCCGTGGCAGCCGGCCGAGTTCGACCCGGCCGCGTTCGCGGCGGTGGCCCCGCTGGCGCAGACCCGGATCGCGGTGCTCAGCGAGATCGTGCCGAACGTCGACTTCCTCTTCCTGGCCGACCCGCTGATCGACGAGGCGGCCTGGGCGAAGGCGATGAAGGAGGGCGCCGCCGAGCTGCTGGACGCCGCGATCGCCGCGTTCGACACGCTGGCGACCTGGGACGCCGAGTCGCTGAAGGCCACGCTGGAGGCGGTCGGCGCGGAGCGCGGGTTGAAGCTGGGCAAGGCGCAGGCGCCGGTCCGGGTGGCGGTCACCGGCCGCACCGTCGGGCTGCCGCTGTTCGAGTCGCTCGAGGTGCTCGGCCGCGACCGTACGCTGACCCGGCTGCGCGCCGCCCGGGTACGCCTGGTCTGAGCCCGGGGGTGACGCCCCCGGCGTGTCGTCCGGGCGTGTCGCGCGCCGGAAACGTTGCCCTTTCGGGCGTCATGCCTCCTGGTCATATTTATGACCAGGAGGCATGACGAGATGCGGTAGAGGTCTCTCCCGTCCCGTCACGCACGGTGACCGGGCGAGCGGACGCCCGCCGCGGATCCGGCCTGCCGCCGGGTGCCCGACCCGGTCAGCCGCGGGCAGCGCGGCGACGCAGCAGCAGGCCACCGCCCAACGCGGCCAGCACCACGACCGCGCCGGCCGCCCAGAGCCAACCCGAACCCCCGTCGTCGTCCCCGGCGGCGGCCGCGGGCGTCGGGCTCGCCGGCGACGGCGCGGCGCTCGTGGGCACCGTCGCGGTCGTCGGTGGGGCGCTCGCGGACGTCGCCGGCGTCTCGGCCGGGGTGCCGGTGGTCAGCGTGAACCGGATCTCGCCCTTGATCGGATGCCCGTCGTCGGACGCGAGCCGGTAGGCCACGATGTAGAGCCCGGCCGCGGCGGGCTTGAACGGCACGCTCACCCGCTTCCCGGAGAAGGTCGGCGGTCCGCCCGCGGCGACCACGTTGTCCGGCCCGGTGACGGTGACCGTCGTGCCGGCCTCCTTCGGTGTGGCCAGGAACCGCAACTCGATGCGCTTCGGCGCGGCGGCCACGCGGGCCCCGTTGGCCGGGTCGCTGCCGGTCAACGAGTTGTGCGCGGCGGCCGGCGCGGCCGGCAACAGCAGCGACACCCCCGCCGCCAGCCCGAGCACCGCCAGCCAGGTACGTGTCGTACGGGCAACCCTGCCCCCCATGAGCCCCTCCGTCCGGGTAAGATCCGGCCGCTGATCTTCGACCGTTCATTGGTCGGTCTCAGCTCGCAGATAGTTCCAAATACTCTTCCACCTACTGCAACCACGCGACGTTCTGCGGAGTCTTTTGGGTGGGCGGGTCCAGTGTGACCGGCAGCGGAAGCCAGCCATCGAACGGGGCGAGGAGGCGGCGATGGTCCGGAAGGTGAGGCGGCTGCTGACCGTCGTGGCCGGGGCGGCGGTGCTGGCGTGCACGCTGGCCCTCACCGGCACGACGGCGGCCCAGGCCGCGCCGAAGCCGAAGCTCGCCCCGGCCGGGGTGGACATCACCGGCGACCAGCTCGACCAGCCGTTGCAGTTGCGGGCCGACACCAAACCGGCCGAGGTCACCATGATCGTCGACCAGGTCAAGTGGCTGGGGACGACCGGTCAGCTCCGCGGCCCGGCGGCCAAGGACCTCGGTCCGAAGTACACGGTGGTGGTGCTCGCCGCCGGCAGCCCGCAGCACACCTACGACCTCTTCCCGCTGGCCAAGGGCGGTCCCCGGGTCTACCGGCCGGCCAAGCAGCCCGACCTGAGCCACCCCCGGGCCGGCTGGTTCTTCGGGCGCCTCAACATGTCCGAGACGCTGCGCGCCGTCGGGGTGCCGCTGGCGCCCCGGTTCGACACGCTCTCCGGCGGCATCGGCGGCGGCGAGCGCGTCCTGCCGGAGGAGGCGCTCGACCCGGCGGAGGGCCTCGACACCGCGCTCGGCGAGTTGCAGCGCCTGCTGCTGCTCAACATCGGCGTGGTGTTGGTCATCACCGTCGGGCTGGCCGGCATCGCGCTCCTGGTGCGCCGCCGCACCCGCTGAGCCCGGCTCAAACGGTCAGCACGACCTTGCCCCGGACGTGCCCCGCCTCCACCAACCGCTGCGCCTCGGCGGCCTCGGTGAGCGGGAACGCCCGGGCCACGTGCACGGTGAGCCGGCCGGCGTCGACCAGCCCGGCGAGCACCCCCAGGTCGGCCGACGACGGCTTGACGAAGACGTACGCGCCGCCGAGGCGGGTCACGTGCTCCGGGTCGGCGGTGGAGACCAGCCGCCCCGGCCGGCCGATCAGCTCGGCGGAGGCGTCCAGCGCGTCGCCCCCGAACAGGTCCAGCACCACGTCGACGCCGTCCGGCGCGACCGCGCGGACCCGGTCCGGCAGGCCGTCGCCGTAGCTGACCGGCTCCGCGCCCAGCGACCGGACGAAGTCGTGGTTCGCCTCGCTCGCCGTGCCGATCACCCGGTCGGCGCCGAGCGCGCGGGCCACCTGCACCGCGAGGTGTCCCACCCCGCCGGCCGCACCGTGCACCAGCACGGTGTCACCGGCGCCGGTGCGGGCCAGTTGCAACGCCTGGTAGGCGGTGAGCCCGGCCAGCGGCAGGCCGGCCGCCTCCGGCCAGGACGCCCGCACCGGCTTGTCGGCCAGGCACCGCTCCGGGGCCGGGACCAGTTCCGCGTACGTGCCGTGCTGCACGTCGTCGCGACGGACGTAGCCGATCACCTCGTCACCGACGGCGAACCCGGACACCGCCGGACCGACCGCCTCCACCACGCCTGCGGCGTCCCACCCCGGCACCAGCGGGAAGTGGGTCGGGAACGCGCCGGCCAGGTGCCCCGCCCGGACCTTCCAGTCGACCGGGTTGACCCCGGCGGCCCGCACCCGCACCAGGACCGTGTCCGGACCGACCGGCGGGGTGGGCAGCTCACGAACGGTGAGCAGGTCGGCCGGGCCGTACTCGTCGATCGCCATCGCCTTCACCCACCCACGCTAACCGCCGGACGGGCCCCGCGTGGTCAGCACCAGCGGCGCGGCGGCCGTTCCCGGCGGCTCGTGCGGTTGCCGGGGCGCACCGCGCCGTGCCGGTGGCCACCCGCCCAGCCGGCCTGGTCGCTGCGGCAGCCCTGGGTCGGCACCGGGTCGACCGTGGGACCGGCCGGCTCGACGACCCGCTGACGCGGCGCCGCCGACTCGTCGTCGGCGCGCTCCGGCGACCGCCCGGCGGCCGGCTCACCCGGATGGGTCAGACCCGCCCGGCGCGGCTGGTCGTGGCCCGGCCGGCAGTGCTCGTGCTGGGCGCAGCCGTGTTCGGCCTCCCCGTGCGCCATCCCGGTCCCCCTCACCCTTCGCCCTCGCCCGTCGGACGGAACGCCCCGACGCGCTCTGACACCGTACTGGCCCGGCCCGACGAGATCGTCAGCGCGTACCGGTGCGGACCGCCCGTCCGCGGCGCCGCCGCGGACTCGGAGTGGATCCGCTGGTCAGGCCGTGTCAGGCTGGTGCGGTGAGTGAACCGGGCGGTACCGAGACGTCGGCCACGCTGCGCCGCATCGAGCGGGCCGCGGGGAGCCTGGCCACCGCCAGCGTGGCCCGGATGGACGAGAGTCTGCTGTGGTTCCGCGAGCTGCCGGCCGACCAGCGTTCCTGGGTGATGCTGGTGGCCCAGGCCGGCGTGCGGTCACTGGTGCAGTGGCTGCGCCAGGGCGGCGGCGCGACCGACCGCACCCAGGAGGTGTCGGACGAGGTCTTCGCCGCCGCACCGGTGGCGCTCGCCCGCTCGATCAGCCTCCAGCAGACCGTGGCGCTGATCAAGGTGACCATCGAGGTCGTCGAGGAGCAGGTGTCCGAGCTGGCCGTGCCGGGCGAGGAACAGTCGCTGCGGGAGGCGGTGCTGCGGTTCTCCCGCGAGATCGCGTTCGCCGCCGCCCGGGTGTACGCCCGGGCCGCCGAGACCCGGGGCTCCTGGGACGCCCGGTTGCAGGCGTTGCTGGTGGACGCGCTGCTGCGCGGCGACTCGCCGGACGTGCTGGCCAGCCGCGCCGCCGCGCTGGGCTGGTCGGACGCGCCGCCGGTGGCGGTGGCGGTGGGCCGCTCCCCCGGCGGTGAGGTGTCGGCCGTCCTGCACACCGTCTACCGGCAGGCCCGCCGGATCGGCGTCGAGGTGATCGGTGGCGTGCACGGCGACCGCCTGGTGATCGTGCTGGGCGGGGCGGCCGATCCGCTGGCGGCCACCGGGAAGCTGCGTACCGCGTTCGGCGACGGGCCGGTGGTGGTCGGTCCGGCGGTGCCCAGCCTCGACGAGGCGACCGAGTCCGCGCGGGCGGCGCTCGCCGGGTTCCGGGCCGCGCCGGCCTGGCCGACCGCGCCGTGCCCGGTCGCCGCCGGCGAACTGCTGCCCGAACGGGCGCTGGCCGGCGACGCCGAGGCGCGCCGCCGGCTGCGCCACGACGTGTACGCGGCGCTGGCCCGCGCCGGCGGCGGCGAACTGCTGGAGACGCTCGACGCGTTCTTCGCCGCCGGCGGCACGCTGGAGAGCGCGGCGCGGGCGCTGTTCGTGCACCCGAACACGGTGCGTTACCGGCTGAAGCGGATCGCCGAGGTGACCGGGTTCTCGCCGCTCGCCCCGCGGGACGCCTTCGCGCTCCAGGTCGCGTTGACCGTCGGTCGGCTCGACCCGGTGGTCCCGGCCGTCACGCCGGTCCCGAACCAGACAGCGAGCCCAGCCGGTCGGAAAGTGGCCCAGAGCGGCGACGACCGGCGCCGATCTTTGTAGGTTTCCTCTAAAGCTTCTAGTGCGGTTTGGTGCCGTGCGTTACAGCGCGACCCGCGAGTATCCGTCAGAGTCGTACACGTGCTCGCCGTACTCTCCCCCGGACAGGGTTCACAGAAGCCCGGTTTCCTGAACCCATGGCTCGACCTCGCCGGCGCCGAGGCGCGCCTGCGCTGGTGGTCGGCGCTGGCCGGGGTCGACCTGATCCACCTCGGCACCGAGGCGGACGCGGACGAGATCAAGGACACCGCCCGCACCCAGCCGCTGCTGGTCGCCGCCGCGCTGCTCGCCGCCGAGCACCTGCCGATGCACGACGTCCGGGTCGTCGCCGGGCACAGCGTCGGCGAGCTGGGCGCCGCCGCGCTGGCCGGGGTGCTGCCCGCCGAGGCGGCCGTGACGCTCGCCGGCGTACGCGGCCGGGAGATGGCCGCCGCCTGCGCGCTGGAGCCGACCGGGATGGCCGCCGTGCTCGGCGGCGACCCGGACGAGGTGCTCGCCGCACTGGAGACGCACGGCCTGCACCCGGCCAACCGCAACGGCGCCGGCCAGATCGTCGCCGCCGGCGCGATCGCCGGGCTGGAGAAGCTCGCCGTCGAACCGCCGACCCGGGCACGGGTCATCCGGCTCAAGGTGGCCGGCGCGTTCCACACCCCGTACATGGCCCCGGCCGAGACCGCGCTGGCCGGCGTGGCCGGCGGCGTCACCGTCGCCGACCCGGCCCGCGTCCTGCTGTCCAACCTCGACGGCGCCCCGGTCGGGTACGGCCGGGAGGCGGTGCAGCGGCTGGTCCGGCAGGTGACCGCCCCGGTCCGCTGGGACCTGTGCATGCGCACCCTGGTCGACCTCGGCGTCACCGGCGTGGTCGAACTGCCGCCGGCCGGCACGCTGGCCGGTCTGGTCAAGCGGGAGCTGAAGGGGGACGGGGCACCGGAGATCGTCACCCTGAACACGCCCGACGACCTGCCCGCCGCGCGGAGCCTGATCGCCCGGCACGGCGGTGGCGGCGTCGCCCGCCCGCCGGCGTCCGGTTTCCGGGTGGTGGTCTCCCCCGCCGCCGGCGTCTTCACGCCGGTGGCCGAGCTGACCGAGGGCGCCGGTGTGCACGCCGGCCAGGTCGTCGGCCACGTCGCCGCCCGGCAGGGGCGGGTCGAGGTGACCGCGCACGACAGCGGGCTGCTCACCGAGTGGCTCGCGCACCACGACGACCCGGTCGCCCCGGGCCAGCCCCTCGTCCGCATCGGAGGATCGCACTAAATGGCCGGCAGCCGGATCGCCGCGATGGGGCACTACCAGCCCTCCCGCGTGGTCACCAACGACGAGCTCGCACAGTTCGTCGACACCAACGACGAGTGGATCCGGGACCGGGTCGGCATCGCCACCCGGCGGATCGCCGGCGAGGAGACCGTGGCCGACATGGCCACCGCCGCCGCCGGCAAGGCGCTGGCCAGCTCCGGCCTCACCGCCGCCGACATCGACCTCGTCGTGGTGGCGACCTGCACGTCGGTGGACCGCAGCCCGAACGTGGCCTGCCGGGTCGCCGCGAAGCTGGGCATCAACGCGCCGGCGGCGTACGACCTCAACACCGCCTGCTCCGGTTTCGCGTACGCGCTCGGCACGGTGGACCACGCGATCCGGGCCGGCGCGGCGCGCAACGCGCTGGTGATCGGCGCGGAGAAGCTCTCCGACGTGACCGACTGGACCGACCGGTCGACCTGCATCATCTTCGGCGACGGCGCCGGCGCGGCGGTGGTCACCGCGACCGCCGACGACGAGCCGACCGGGATCGGGCCGGTGGTGTGGGGCTCCGCGCCGGAGAAGGGCGACGCGGTGCGGATCGAGGGCTGGCGTCCGTACATCGCGCAGGAGGGGCAGTCGGTGTTCCGCTGGGCCACCACCGCGCTGGCCCCGCTGGCGCTCCAGGCCTGCGAGCGGGCCGGGGTGGCCCCGTCGGAGCTGGCCGCGTTCGTGCCGCACCAGGCCAACGCGCGGATCATCGACGGCATCGCCAAGCGGCTGAACATCCCGGACGCGATCATCGCCAAGGACATCGTCGAGTCCGGCAACACGTCGGCGGCGAGCATTCCGCTGGCCCTGTCGAAGATGGTCGAGCGACGCGAGGTGCCCGCGGGCGCCCCGGTGCTGCTGTTCGGCTTCGGCGGCGGCCTGACCTACGCCGGTCAGGTCGTGCGCTGCCCCTGATGACCCCCTCGGGCGCGAACGCGCTCCAGGTGCGGTGACCGGCGTCGCCGGCCGCCGAGAAACCCCGATGAGAGGAACCAACCGCAATGACCCGTGACGAGATCACCGCCGGCCTCGCCGAGATCCTCGAAGAGGTTGCCGGGGTGAGCCCGGACGACGTGGCCGAGGGGAAGTCCTTCACCGACGACCTCGACGTCGACTCGCTCTCCATGGTGGAGGTCGTGGTGGCGGCCGAGGAGAAGTTCGGCGTCAAGATCCCGGACAACGAGGTGCAGAACCTGAAGACCGTCGGGGACGCGGTCAGCTACATCGAGGCGCAGTCCTGATCATGAGTCGCCCCGACGTCGTCGTCACCGGGCTCGGCGCGACGACCCCGCTCGGCGGGGACGTCGCGTCGACCTGGGACGCCATGCTGACCGGCCGCTCCGGGGTGAGTGCGCTCACCCAGGAGTGGGCCGGGCAACTGCCCGTCCGGATCGCTGCCCAACTGGCGGTGGACCCGGCCGAGGTGCTGGACCGCGTGAAGCTGCGCCGGCTGGACCGCTCCCAGGCGATCGCCCTCATCGCCGCGCGGGAGGCCTGGGCGGACGCCGGGCTGGCCGACGCCGGGCCGGACCCGGAACGGCTGGCCGTCAGCGTCGGCTCGGGCATCGGCGGCGCCACCACCCTGCTCGCCCAGGACGACATCCTGGAGGCGTCCGGACCGCGACGGGTCTCCCCGCACACGGTGCCGATGCTGATGCCGAACGGCCCGGCCGCCTGGGTCGGGCTGGAACTGGGCGCCAAGGCCGGGGTGCACTCGTTGGCCAGCGCCTGCGCGACCGGCGCGGAGGCGATCTCGCTGGGGCTGGACATCATCCGCGCCGGCCGCGCCGACGTGGTGGTGGTCGGCGGCACCGAGGCGGTCATCCACCCGCTGCCGATCGCCGGCTTCGCCTCGATGCGGGCCATGTCGACCCGCAACGACGAGCCGGAGAAGGCGTCCCGACCGTGGGACAAGGCCCGGGACGGCTTCGTGCTCGGCGAGGGCGCGGGCGTGCTGGTGCTGGAGCGCGCCGACCACGCCGCCGCCCGCGGTGCCCGCGTCTACGCGCGCCTGGCCGGCGCCGGGGTCACCTCCGACGCGTACGACATGGTGCAGCCGCACCCGGAGGGCGAGGGCGCGATCCGGGCCATCACCCGGGCGCTCGCCGACGCGGACATGGCCGGACGGGACATCGTGCACGTCAACGCGCACGCCACCTCCACGCCGGTCGGCGACATGCTGGAGATCGGCGCGCTGCGCGAGGCGATCGGCGACCACCCGCTGCTCACCGCCACCAAGTCGATGACCGGGCACCTGCTCGGCGCGGCCGGCGCGTTGGAGTCGATCGCCACCATCCTGGCCATCCGGGACGGGGTCGTGCCGCCCACGGTCAACCTGGACGACCCGGACGACGGGCTCAGCCTGGAGGTGGCCGCGCACAAGGCCCGGCACCTGGAGATCCCGGCCGCGCTGAACAACGCGTTCGGCTTCGGCGGGCACAACGTGGCGCTGGTCTTCACCCGCCCCTGAACCGCCCTGAAGCAAGGAAGGGCCCCTTCTTAACACGTGAGTGTGAGAGGGGGCCCCTTCTGTACCGGAGGCGTTAACAGGGGGCCCGTCCTTACACCTTGCAGGTGGTGGGGGGCAGGCCGGGGACCGGGACGGGGGCGCGGCCGGTGGGGCGGGCCTTGCCGGCGAGCACCGCGGCCAACGCGGTCATCGAGGCCCGGGTGGACGAGTAGGTCGCCAGCACCGTCGGCGACTTCGCCCCGGACAGCACGTACGGCGTGTCCATCGCCACCGTCACCGCCGCGTCGGCGTTCAGGTCCTTCGTGCCGTCGCCGTACCCGACGAGGTGCACGACGGTGCCGCCGGAGGACACCACCTTGACACCGGCGGCGGTGAGCGCCTCGGTCAGCAGGGCCCGGGTGCGGTCCCGCCCGCCGGAGGAGGTGACCCGGACCGGTCCGGTCACCGCACCGCCGCACGTGCCGCGCAGCACGGTCACCGCGGCGGCGGCCAGGTCGGCGGCGGCCTTGCGGTGCTCGGGGCCGTCAAGCGTCGACAGCGCCGGCTGCGGGTGCCCGGCCAGCCGGAACTTCATGGTGAGCACCCGGGTGACCGCCTCGACCAGGCGGGTGCGGGGCAGCGAGCCGTCCGTCAGCGCGGCGCGCAGCCCGTCGTACGCCTGGCCCACGTTCGGCGTCATCAGGATGAGGTCGTTGCCGGCGTTGAGCGCGCGGACCGCCGCCTCGCCGGGCGACCACTTCTTCGCCGGCGCCATGTTCATCCCGTCGGTGATCACCACCCCCTGGAAGCCGAGCTGACCGCGGAGCACGTCGGTGAGCAGCTTGCGGGAGAACGTGGCCGGGGTGCCCGGGTCGACCGCCGTGACGTTCAGGTGGGCGGACATCACCGCCATGGCGCCGGCGTCGATCCCGGCGCGGAACGGCGGGAACGCGGTGCGCTCCAGCACGGCCCGGGACTGCCCGACCACCGGCAGTTCGGTGTGCGAGTCGGCGGCGCTCAGGCCGTGCCCGGGGAAGTGCTTGACCGCCGCGCCGACGCCCTCGGCCTGGAGGCCGCGGACCGCACCGGCCACCTGGGGTGACGCGGTGGCCGGGGTGGCGCCGAAGGACCGGGAGCCGATCACCGTGCTGCGGGTGGCCAGCACGTCGGCGACCGGGGCGAAGTCCAGGTTGATCCCCATCGCGGCCAACTCGGCGCCGGCGGCCCGCCAGGCGGCCTCGGTCAGCGCCGGGTTGCCGGCCGCGCCGGCGGCGAGTGGGCTGGGCAGTTGGGTCACTCCGTCGGTGATCCGGGTGACCACGCCGTACTCCTGGTCGGTGCCGACCAGGAACGGCGCGGCGCCGGCGGGCAACTTGCCGGCGGCGGCGCGCAGCCCGTCGGTCAGCGCCCGGACCTGCTTCGGGTTGTCGACGTTGGTGGTCTCCTGGTTGCCCGAGGTCGGGTCGTCGGCGCTGAAGCCGACCAGGATCACGCCGCCGAGGCGGTACTTCGCCACCATCTCGGCGGGGGTGTCGACACCGGCCAGCGCCCGGTTGCCGGCGGCCGAGCCGGCGGAGACCTGGGTGGCCGAGCTGCCGTACGCGTACGGCATCAGCACCTGGCCGACCAGGTCCTCGTCGGAGAGCGTGGCGACGAGCGCGGCGGCCCGGGCGGCGGGATCGGCGGCGGCCGGGTCGGTGGACCCCGACGCGCTCGCGCCCGCCGACGGCGTCGCTGTCGACGGCGTCGGCCGGGGCCGGTCCGGCCCGTCCGAGCAGCCGGTGAGGACCAGCGCGGTCAGTGCGGCGAGCGCGACGGCGGAGCGTCGCGAGGGAATCGACACGGGCCCCACCGTATCGGGGCAACTCGCCCGGCGTCACCCCACCCGGGTGAGCAGCGTCACCGGCGCGCCGTCGCCGGCGTACCGGTAGGGCTCCAGCTCGGCGTCCCAGGCGGTGCCGAGCGCCTTGTCGAGGGCGTGCGCGAGCGCCTCCGGGGCGCGGGCGGCGGCCATCAGGGTACGCAGCCGGTCCTCGCCGAGCTGGATGTCGCCGGCCGCGCCGACGGTGGCCCGGAACAGGCCCCGGCCGGGGACGTACATGAAGCGCTCGCCGTCGGCGCCGGGACTGGGCTCCTCGGTCACCTCGAAACGGATCATGGGCCACTGCCGGAGGGCAGCGGCCAGCTCGGCGCCCGTCCCCGGGCTGCCGGTCCAGCCGCACTCGGCGCGCCGCGCGCCGGGGTCGACGGGCTGCCCCGTCCAGTGCAGGTTGACCGGCGCGGCGAGGACGCGCGCGATCGCCCACTCGACGTGCGAGCACACGGCGAGCGGGGTCGAGTGGACGTATACGACGCCACGCGTTGGCACGGTGACCTCCCGGTGAGCCGAGGTGCGTCTTCCCCTACGACCTCGTCACCCGAGTGGCCCCTGGCACACATGATGACCGCTGTGACAGGTGGTGCGCCAGCGAATCGGAAAATTCGCCGCGGTCGGTCGGCCGGAAATACCCGGGTGGGCGACCCGGTTGTGTCCCGGTGACGGCGCGACCACCAGCCAGGCGTCGCGTTCGTGTACAGTTCTCTGGGCGGTTCTGTGCCGCCGCACGTCTTCGCGGGCCGGCGCTCAAACCCGGGCGTCACTCGCACAGCCCCCGGACGGTTCCCGTCCCCACCGTACGTCTGCAAGGAGTACCTCCGTGGCGAGCAACACCTCTAAGACCGCGCGCGCGTCAGTCCGGGCCGGCCAGGCTGGCCAGGGTGGCGCCCTCAGCGTGCTGGGCGAGTTCAAGTACCTGATCCCGCTCAACGGCGGCAAGCACGCCTACGTGCGCAACCTGACCAACGGCAAGACCGCGCACCTGCGCACCGACTCCGACGCCTTCGTCGAGGAGATCCGGACGCTGGCCGCCGCCGGCCACGCCGCCAAGATCCGCGCCGAGATCAACGGCCTGGCCGCGTCCTACCCGGACCACGGCTGGGACGCGACCGAGAAGCGTCTCGTCGAGGCCGGTGTCTTCGAGGGCTGAGCCGCCCTCACCCGCACCACCGCGACCGCCCGTCGGGGATCACCCCGGCGGGCGGTTCCGTGTCTCCTCCGCCGGCAGCAGCGTGACCTCACCGGTGGCCAGGTCGTAGAGCGCGCCCACCACGGCCAGTTCGCCGGTGGCGACCCGGTCGGCGAGCAGGTCGTCGGCGCGCAGCGCGGCCACCGTGCGCCGCACGTGCCGGCGGATCGCCAGCGGGTGGACAGCCGGGTCCGCCACGCCGACCTCCCGCACCGCCGGGGTGATCCGGTCCACCACGTACCCCAGCGCGCCACCGGGCCGCCGCCCGGTGCGCACCGCGTCGACGGTCGAACCCACCGCGCCGCAGCGCTCGTGGCCGAGCACCATCACCAGGCGTACGCCGAGCTGGCCCACCACGTACTCGATCGAGCCGCAGACCGCGCGGTCGAGCACGTGCGCGCCGGTGCGGATCACGCAGATCGAGCCGAACGTCTGGTCGAAGATCGCCTCCAGCGGCACCCGGGAGTCGATGCAGCCCAGCACCACCGCGTAGGGCTGCTGGTCGCCGGAGGCGACCGCCGCGGCGGCGGTCACGTCGTGCCCGTGCAGTGGTTGGCCGCTGACGAAGCGGCGGTTGCCGGTGAGCAGCTCGGCCAGGGCGGCCCGGGGGGTCCGGGCGGCGGGCGGGGACGGCATGCCTCCAGCCTGGTCACCGATCGGACCGCACGGGGGCGGACGGCGAATCTTCTCACCGGCCCGGTTGCCGTGGTGTCATGACGGGTAACGCCGGTGTCACCACCGGGTAACGCCCCGGTGACCGGACACCGGGCGGCCCGGGGAGGTGGACCATGTCGGAGCACCAGGAGCTGCGGCTTTCCGACGACGTACGCCTGCACGTCACGGTGACGGGGCCGGTCGACGCCGACGTCACCGTGGTCATGCTGCACGGCTGGACGCTGGACGGGCGGAGCTGGCACCGGCAGCTCACCGACCTGCGGGACCGCTTCGGCGAGCGGGTCCGGGTGGTCGCCTACGACGCGCGCGGTCACGGCCGGTCGAGCTGCCTGACGCTGCGCGACGCGACGCTGGCCCAGCTCGGGGACGACCTGGCCGCGGTGGTCGACGAGTTCGCCGTGTCCGGCCCGGTGGTGCTGGTCGGGCACTCGATGGGCGGCATGACGGTGATGGAGTACGCGCACCGCCACCCCGACCGGTTCGCCGAGCGCACCGCCGGCCTGGTCTTCGTCTCGACCACCGCCGAGGGGCACACGCACACCGTCTACGGGCTCTCGCCCCGGATCGCCCGGCTGATCCGGCTGGCCGAGACCACCGGCGCCGGGGTGCTGGCCCGCTGCGGCGGCTGGCGTCCGCCGTACGCGTTGCTGCGCGCGCTGCGGCCGAGCATCCGCTGGATGCTGTTCGGCGACCGCTGCGACCCGGCGGACATCCGGCTGGTCACCTCCGCGGTGGCGCGCGCCACGCTGCGCTCGATCGGTGGGTTCCGCGCCTCGATCGGCGCCCAGCACCGGCTGGAGACGTTGGCCGCGTTGGGCGGATTGCCGGCCGCCGCGCTGGTCGGCGACCGGGACCGGCTCACGCCGCCGCCCTGCGCCGAGTCGATCGCGGCGGCGCTGCCCACCGCGGAGCTGACCGTCTGCCCCGGCGCCGGTCACATGCTGATGATGGAACGGCCCGACGTGGTGAACGCCGCCGTGGCCGGGGTGCTGCGCCGGGTGCTGGCCGGCATCGCGGTTCCAGGCCCGGCCGCGGCCTGACGGACGGTCCCGGCACCGGTCCGGGCCGGCGTGGAGGCAGGCCCCGACGTGCGGCTTGCCGGCGGCCCGTACCCTCATTCAGCCCGTCGTGCCGTCCGACCACAGGAGCACCGCGTTGACCGACCAGACCACGCTGGACCGGGAGATCGCCGCCGAGCAGCGGCATCTCGACCGGGTGTACGCCCGGCTGGCCGAACTGCGCCGGTCGGCGGCCGACGCCGAGCGGGAGGGCTACCGGCTGGCCCGGGTCGGCACGTTCGGCGCGCTGGTCGAGCGGGACGCGATGGTCTTCCACGCCGCGCAGCGCCGGCACGTGCTGGACGCCGAGCACGAGGGGCTGGTCTTCGGGCGGCTGGACCTGCGCACCGGGCAGGTGCTGCACGTGGGCCGGCTCGGGGTGCGCGCCGACGACGCGGAGACGCTGGTGGTGGACTGGCGGGCACCCGCCGCCGCCGCGTTCTACCAGGCCACGCCCGCCGAGCCGCGCGGCGTGGTGCGCCGGCGCACGATCCAGTCCGCCGCCGAGCGGGTCACCCGGATCGAGGACGACCTGCTGGACCCGGAGGCCGCGCCGGCGGACATGGCGGTGGTCGGGGACGGCGCGCTGCTGGCCACGTTGTCCCGGGCCACCGGTCGCGGGATGCGGGACATCGTCGCCACCATCCAGCGGGAGCAGGACGAGGCGATCCGGTCCCCGGGCAGCGGCGTCACGATCGTCTCCGGCGGCCCGGGCACCGGCAAGACGGCGGTGGCGCTGCACCGGGCCGCGTACCTGCTCTACTCCGACCGGGCCCGGTACGCCGGCGGCGGCATCCTGGTGGTCGGCCCGTCCGGCGTGTTCGTCGAGTACATCGCCTCGGTGCTGCCCTCGCTCGGCGAGGAGACCGCCACGCTGCACTCGCTCGGGTCGCTGTTCCCGGGCCTGTCGGCGACCCGGACCGACCCGCCGGAGGTGGCGGCCGTGAAGGGTTCGCTGCGGATGCGCCGGGTGCTGGAACGCGCCGCGCGGGACGCGGTGCCGGACTCGCCGGCCGAGCTGCGCCTGCTCTACCGCGGTGAGCTGCTGCGGCTGGACCGGCCGGCGCTGGACGCGGTGCGGGACCGCACGCTGACCCGGGGCGCGCGTCGCAACGAGGTGCGTCGGGCCGCGTTCGACGCCGTGCTCGCCGCGCTCTACGCGCAGGCCCGGACGCTGCGGGTGGGCCGGCTGCCGGAACAGCCCGCGTTCGAGGACGAGATCATCGAGCGGCCGGAGTTCCGCGAGTTCCTCAAGGCCTGGTGGCCCCGGCTGCACCCGCGTCACGTGCTGGGCTGGCTGGCCCGGCCGGAGCGGCTGCGCCGGTACGCCGGCGGGGTCCTCTCCGCGGCCGAGATCCGGCTGCTCACCGACGCGTACCGGACGCTGGACACCGACGGGTTGACCGTCGCCGACATCGCGCTGCTGGACGAGCTGGACGCGCTGCTCGGCAAGCCGGTGCGGCGGGCCCGACCGAAGCGGGACCCGTACCAGTTGGCCGGCGGCGTGCGCGAGCTGAGCACGTACGCCGATCGGCAGCGTGCGGCCCGGGCCGCCGCCCGGGAGCGCCCGGTGGACTACCGCGACTTCGCCCACGTGGTGGTGGACGAGTCGCAGGACGTCTCGCCGATGCAGTGGCGGATGGTCGGTCGGCGCGGCCGGCTGGCCTCCTGGACCGTGGTCGGCGATCCGGCGCAGACCGCCTGGACCGGCGATCCGCAGGAGCTGGACCGGGCGCGTGACCAGGCGCTGGGGCGGCGGCCCCGGCGTCGCTTCGAGCTGACCACCAACTACCGCAACTCGGCGGAGATCTTCGCGGTGGCGGCGGCGGAGATCCGCCGGCGGTATCCGGATCTGGCGCTGCCCGTCGCGGTGCGCTCCACCGGCGTGCCACCGGTGGAGCGGACGGTGGCCGCGGCCGAGCTGCCGGCGGCCACGGTCGAGGCGGTCCGGGCGCTGCTGGCCGAGGTGGAGGGCACGGTCGGCGTGATCACGCCGGTGCCGCGCCGGGACGAGGTGGCCGGTTGGCTGGGCGACCTCGACGCGGGCCGGCTCCAGGTGGTCACCAGCCTCCAGGCCAAGGGCATGGAGTACGACGGGGTGGTGCTGGTCGCGCCGAGCGAGATCCGGGCCGACCCGGGTTCGGGTGTCCGCACGCTCTACGTCGCGCTGTCCCGGGCCACCCAGCGCCTGACCACGCTCGATCCGGTGGGCTGACGCCACAGTTACTTGCACACATAGCGATGTGAGCATAGATTGGGCCCGTCCGGGATCCGGGGCGGGAGGGTGTGTGCGTGGGCGCAGGTCATGACCACAGCGCTGCGGTGGCCAACGCGGCGCACCGGCACTCCGGTCGGCTCTGGGCGGCGTTCGCGCTGCTCGCCGTGCTGATGGTGGTCGAGGCGGTGGCCGCCGTCACGACCGGTTCGCTCGCGCTGCTCTCCGACGCCGGCCACATGTTCACCGACGTGCTCGGCATCGGCATGGCGCTCGCGGCGATCACCGCCACCCGGCGCGCCCGGACCGACCCGCAACGCACGTTCGGGCTCTACCGGCTGGAGGTGCTCGCCGCGCTGGCCAACGCGGTGCTGCTCGGCGCCGTCGCGGTCTACGTCCTGATCGAGGCGGTACGCCGGTTCGGCGAGCCGCCGGAGGTGCTCGCCGGACCGATGCTGGTGGTGGCCGTGCTCGGCCTGCTCGCCAACATCGCCGCGTTCGCGCTGCTGCGCTCCGGCGCCCAGGAGAGCATCAACCTGCGCGGCGCGTACCTGGAGGTGCTGGGCGACCTGCTCGGCTCGCTCGGCGTGATCGGCGCCGCGCTGGTCATCGCGGTCACCGACTGGTGGTGGGCCGACCCGCTGGTCGCGGTGGCGATCGGTCTGTTCATCCTGCCGCGCACCTGGCGGCTCGGCCGGGCCGCGGTGCGCATCCTGGTGCAGGCCGCGCCGGAACACCTCCAGGTGACCGCCGTGCACGACCGGCTGACCGCCGTGCCCGGCGTGGCGGAGGTGCACGACCTGCACGTCTGGACGCTCACCTCCGGCATGGACGTGGCCTCGGCGCACCTGACCACCGATCCGGGCGCGGAGGTCGCCACCGTGCTGGCCGCCGCCCGGGCCGCGCTGCACGAGGACTTCTCGATCGATCACGCCACGTTGCAGATCGAACCCGGAGCGTCCGCCGGCGCCTGCGGCCCGACCGGCTGGTAGTTAGGACAGACTTAAATTCGAGTGGCTATTGTTAGCTTATGCCGGTTTTGCCCGGTATCCGGTTCCGGGTGACGGAGCCGGCTCCGGGCAACGCCGGTAGGCTCGGTCGCGGCCGACCCGCAGGCGTCATCCGGCGCCGACGGAGCGGCCGTCGCCTAATCGCCCGCGGGGCGAGCCGGGGAACCACGTACGTGGGGTGCATCCGCGTCAGCGGTAGGGATCTTCCGTCCCGAACCCGTCAGCTAACCCGGTCGGCGGTTGACGGAAGGACACGTGAATGCCCCCAGTGGCACCTGTACGACGGACGGCCGCCCGGATGGCGGCCCTGCTCGTCGCGATGCTGACCCTCGGCCTCGTGACGGCGCCGGTCTCCCCCGCCTCGGCGGCGCCCCCGACCGGCCGGCTCGCCGCCGCGCCCGGTGACGACGACGAGGGCGGCACGCCGGCGCTGCGCGCCAAGCTCGATGCCGCCAGCAAGGGCTGGCTGGAGGCCAAGGCCGCGCTGAGCCGGTCGGTGACCCGGCAGAAGCAGCTCAACGAACGACTCGTGACGATCGACGCGGAGCTGGTCGAGCGCGACGCCAAGGTCGGTGAGATCGCCGAGGTGGCGTACCGTACCGGCCGGATGGGCACCGCCGCGGCGCTGCTCGGCAGCACCAGCCCGGAAGGCTTCATGGACCGGGCCGCCGCCCTGGAGACGGTCGCCGCGCACGAGGACCGGACGCTGCGCGAGCTGATCACCACCCGCGACGAGGCGATCCGCACCCGTACCGCGCTCGACGGCGAGGTCCGCGAGCAACGCAAGCAGGTCACGGTGATGGCCAAGCGCAAGGAGCAGGCCGAGCAGGCGCTGGAGGAGGCCAACAACCGGCCGTCCGCCAGCAGCGGCGGCGGCAGCAGCGGCAGCGGGATCCGGGGCACCTCCACCGCGAACGCGAAGCCGGCCAAGCGCAACTCCGACGGCTCCTGGCCGGCCGAGTCGTGCAGCGTCAACGACCCGACGCCGGCCAGCGGCTGCATCACCCCACGTACGCTGCACGCGCTGCAACAGGCCAAGGCCGCCGGCTTCACCCGGTACGTCTCCTGCCACCGGCCCAGTGGCTCCGGCGAGCACCCGAAGGGTCGGGCCTGCGACTTCGCGGCCCAGAAGAGCGGCTTCGGCGGCGTGGCCAGCGGCGGCGACCGGACGTACGGCAACAACCTGGCCGCGTACTTCGTGCGCAACGCCGACCCGCTCGCCGTGCTCTACGTGATCTGGTTCAAGCAGATCTGGCTGCCCAGCAGCGGCTGGAAGTCGTACAGCGGGGGCAACGGCGACCCGTCCAGCGACCACACCAACCACGTGCACCTGTCGGTCTACTGAGCACTACGCCCCACGACGTACACCGGGTGTCGTCGCGCGGACCACGACGTGGGCCGCGCGACGGGGCGACGATCGGGACATGAGACGACTCTCCCCCGCCGGCCGCAAGGCGCTGCTCACCGCGCACCTGGCCACCTCGCTGGGCTGGCTCGGCACCGACCTGACGCTGCTCGCGCTCGGCGTCGCCGGGCTGCGGGGCGCCGATCCCGACGTGGTCTACCCGGCGGCGGCGCTGCTGGTCACCTGGCTGTTCGCACCGCTGAGCGTGGCGGTCTGGCTGATCGGGACCGCCAGCGCGCTGCTCACTCCGTGGGGCCTGCTGCGCTGGCGATGGGTGCTGGTGAAGTTCGCGCTCACCACCGTCATGCTCGGCCTGGTGCTGCTCCTGCTGACCCCCCGGATCCGGCACCTCGGCGCGCTCGCCGGGGCAGCCGACGCGCACCTGCGGGTCGACCTGGTGGTGCCGCCGGCCGTCTCCACCACGCTGCTGCTGATCGCCACCGTGCTGTCCGTCTGGAAGCCGTGGGGGCGGATCAGGCGGGCCGGCCCTCCAGCGTCGCGCCGAGGCGGGCGGCGAGGCCCAGGTGAGCGGCCCGCGCCTGGCGGAACGCGTAACCGAACAGCGGCGCCGGCGCGGTGAGCGTGATCTCCACGTCGATCCGCACCACGCCGTCGGGCTCGTCGCGCAGCCGGGTGTGGTTACGCACCGTCGTGGCCGGCTGCTGCCGGGCGACGGTGACCACCTCGTCCTCGGTGGCGACCAGCACGTCCGCCTGGTAGGTGACCGGGAAGTGCAGCGGACCGAGCTCCAGCCGGTCGGTGATCGCGAAGCTGGCCAGCGCGCCCGGTCGGGGCGGCAACTGCCGGACCCGCACGATCAGCGGATGCAGCTCGCCCTGCCGGCTCAGGTCGCCGAGCAGGGCCACCGCGTCCGCCCGGCTGCACCGGGCCTGCACGGTGTAGCTGAAGCTGTCGCTGCTCTGCAACCGGTCCCCCTCGCCGTCGTGGGTCCGGACGATCGTCCCGTACCGGGGCCGGCCTGGCAACGGGTCGAAGGTCCCCCGGCCGGCGAGGGGCCGGACGCAGGATCGGTGCGCGGGCGGGTGGCGCTCAGGCGCCGGGGAGCACCTCGGGAGCCTCGTCGGCGAACCAGGGCTCCGGCGCGCCGAAGAGACCGAGCAGGCCGGTCACCCAGAGCTGCCGGTGCACGAACCGGCTCGGCTCGGTGACCACGAGCTTGACGCCGCTGACCTCGCAGGTCTGGAAGCCGGCGACCATGGCGCTGATGCCGACCGAGTCGATGAACGTGACGAGCCGCATGTTCAGCTCGATCCGGACGGGACGCGCCTTGGCCAGCACCTCGGCGATCGCTTCCCGCACCTCGTACGCGGTGTCGACGTCGATCTCCCCACGGGGCGCGATCTGGACGACACCACCCGGACGCACCGATTTCACGATCGACAGGCTCACGCGAGCACCTCCACTCGCCCCAACGGGCGCCTCATCAGTACGCGGGCCGCGACCGAGAGTATTCCTCCAACGGCCCCGGTCG
This sequence comes from Micromonospora sp. AKA38, assembly GCF_027925725.1. NCBI lineage: Bacteria > Bacillati > Actinomycetota > Actinomycetes > Micromonosporales > Micromonosporaceae > Micromonospora > Micromonospora sp. AKA38. The sequence continues at coordinate 476,728 of NZ_BNEI01000003.1, forward strand.
CCACCCCCCGGGATGAGCAATTCGCGGACTGGGCACACCTGGGTGAGCCCAAACCGCACCTCCGGGTTCCGATTTCCCCTTCGACGCGGACCAGCGACCGGCCGAACGACCGGACCGGGTCGGCCGATCCGCCGACCCAGGGTAGCGGGCCCGCGCATCCCGCGGGCACACCCGGTCCCCGGCGCGTACGGGTGATTCCGCCCACCCCGTCCGTTTCCCCGCCGCTCGACTGACGGAGCGGGCGGGGTTTGGCGCGGGAGCGGGCGGGGCACTGCCCCGGGAAGTGAACCGTGACGCGCCGGATGACCACCGGAGTCCGACGTGGCCGCCGGGCTTCGGCACCCGAGGAGGTAGAACGATGTTCGGATCCAGCCTGTTGGACCGCCGCAGCAAGCCCGAGCGGGTCGCGGACCAGGCCTGGCAGCACCTGCTCGACGCGGTCGGCACCGCCGGTGACAGCGTGCGGGACGCCACCCGCGTCGCGCGCCGCAGCTCCTCCGGCCTGGCCGACGAGGCCACCGACCTGGTCGGCTCCGCCGCCGACGAGGCGCGCCGCCGGGCCGGCCTCGCCTTCGACGCGCTCGCCGGCCGGCGGCCCGCGCTGCCGTGGACGCTGCTGATCGCGGCGGCCCTGGCCGGCGCGGCGATCGGCTGGGCCGCCGGCACCGCCGCCCGCGCCGCCGGCAGCCGGGAGCGTGCCGCCGACGAGATCGAGTTCGTCGACGTCGACCGCCCCAACTCCCCCGCCGGCCTGGACGGCTGACCGCACCCCGCACACGACCAACGGTGGCCGCCCCCTCGTCGGGGACGGCCACCGTTGCGTCAGCGGGCTTCAATGATCATGAGGTTGACGGGCGGATGAGCGCTTTTCAGTTCGGTCAACCTCATGGTCATCTCGTGGTGCCGCCCGCGGAACCCGTCAGCGCGCGACGCAGGAGACGGTCGGTGTCCGGTTGCCGTTGGTGGCGGTGGCGGTGAAGCCGACAGTGGTCGACGCGCCGACGCCGAGGTTGCCGTTCCAGCCGGCGTCGGTCACCGTGACCGCCGAGCCGGTCTGGGTGTACGTCCCGCTCCAGAGCTGGGCGATCCGCTGACCGTCCGGATAGGTCCAGGTCAGCGTCCAGCCGGCGATCGGCGTGGTGCCGGAGTTGCGCACCGTCACCTCGCCCTGGAAGCCGCCGGGCCAGGAGTTCGTCACCGCGTAGGTGGCGGCGCAGCCGCGTCCGGTCGGCGTCGGGGTCGGTGACGTCGGCGTCGGTGACGGGCCGGTCGGCGTCGGGGTCGGACTGGTCGGCGACGGCGACGGGCTCGTCGGGGTGGGCGACGGGCCGGTCGGGGTGGGGCTCGCCGACGTCGGCGTGGGCGTGGGCGTGCCGCCGAGGCGGTCCGCGACCAGGATGCCCCGGCCGTTGGTGCCCAGGTAGACCCGGCCCCAGACGCGCGGGTCGCCGGTGAGCGCCTCGCCCGCGTTGCCGTACTGGTGCTGGTCGTCGTTGATCCGGACCCAGGTCGCGCCCGCGTCGTCGGAGCGGTGGACCCCGTGCGTGCCGTCCACCGTGCCGACGGTGAACAACGCCGGGTACGTCTTCCCGGGCGCCGCCTTGCCGAAGCCGACGTTCACCGCCGTGGACACGCCGGTGACCTTGGTGAAGCTCGCGCCGGAGTTGGTGGAGTGCCAGAGGCCACCCTCGCCGGCCAGCCAGACGTCGCCCTCGACGCCTGGTAGCGCCTTGAACTTGACGCCGGTGGTGGGCAGGCCGGTCGCCGCGGTGGCGGTGTACGCCGCCCCGCCGTTGGTGCTGACGTAGAACTTTCCGGCGCTGACCCCGTAGAACTTGTTCGGGTTGACCCGGTCGGACTCGACGACGGCGTTGGCCGGGATGCCGGTGGCGGCGGTCCACGAGTTGCCGAAGCCGACCGAACGGACCACCTGCTGGCCGGCGTCGCCGGGCGACCAGACGAACTGGCTGCCGTCGGCGGACGCGGCCACCGTGCCACCGTTGTTGATCCCGCCGGGCTCGGTGCCCTGGAACCAGTTCGCGCCGCCGTCGGTGGAGAACGCCACGTGGCTGTCGTTGGGGCGGTCGGCGTCGGTGAAGTTGCCGGCCCGAACCATGACCGCCGGCTTGGTCTCCGCGTAGTCGAGGCTGGTGGTGCTGGTGAAGCCCGGCTGGGTGAACATCATCGGCGGCACCGCCGCGAGGTCGGTGTGACGGAAACCGCCGATGTCGCCGAGGCCGCTGATCAGCGGCGCGCCCGACGGCGGGCTGACCAGGTCGAGCACGGCGGTCTCCTCCAGCCCCTTCACCATCGGCGTGATGGTGAACGTGCCGCCGGTGTCCCACTTCGTCAGGCCGGTGGTGCCGTAGATCGTCGCGCCGGTGCCGTACATCATCCGGTCGCTGTCGAACGGGTCGATCTCCAGCGACTCGTTCATCCAGCCCAGTTTCGGGGTCTCCTCCGGCGGCGCCGGATTGGTGCCGAACGTCAGCCACGGCACCGAGTTGACGTCCATCGTGTACTTCTTGGTGCGGTTCGGGTAACTGGCCCAGTCCCAGATCCGGGTCCAGGTCGCGCCGCCGTCGGTGCTGCGCCAGAAGATCGCGTCCGGCCACCAGGAGACCTGGGTGGCGACCATCAGCGTGTTCGGGTGCTGGCGGTCGATGGTCAGGCCGGAGTAGCCGAAGTACGCGTCGCCGCTGGACGACGGCACCGGGCTGATCTGCGTCCACGCGCCGGTGGCCCGGTTGAACTTCCACACGTCGCCCTTGCCGCCGTCGTACGGGCCGCCGGTGTCGCTGGTGGCGAGGTAGAGGAAGCCGCCGACCGGGTCGACCACGCCCTTGTGCGCGAGGTAGCCGGTGGGCTGGCCGGGGATCCGTTCCCAGGTCGCGCCGGCGTCGGTGCTGCGGTAGACCGGGTTCTGCTTGTCCGCCACCCCGACGTAGATGGTCTTCGTGGCGGTGCCGGCCGTGCCGGTGCCCTTGTCGAAGCTGACCCAGGTGAGGCCCTGGTTCTGGCTCTGGTAGCCGCTGCTGTCGTTCGGGTCGGCCCGGTAGTTGCCCACGTTCGGGAAGTTGGCGACCTTGGCCCAGGTCGCGCCGTAGTCGGTGCTGCGCCACAGGCCGTTGCCGCCCTCGGCGCCGTAGTAGAGCACGCTGTTGCGGTTCGGGTCGACCGCCAGCCGCTCCCCCATGCCCCGGCCGGGCATGTTGCCGCCGTTCTTGAACGGCAGCTCGGTGGCCTGCCAGGTGGCGCCCTTGTCGGTCGAGCGCAGGATCGCCCCGTGGTTCGGGTCCCAGTCGTTTGTGTACATGCCGACCGCCGCGTACACCCGGTTGGTCTGCACCGGGTCGGTGGCGAGGCTGACCACCCCGTTCCAGCCCCACCGGTCCGCGCCGACCCAGTCCAGCAGCGGCGTCCACGACCGGGTGGCCTGCTCCCAGCGGTACGCGCCGCCGATGTCGGTCCGCGCGTAGATCAGGTTCTTCTCGGTCGGGTTGAAGACGATGCCGGGGACGAAGCCACCGCCGTCGATCCGGACGTTCTTCCAGGTGTACGGCTCGGCGGCCGCGGCGGCGGCCGGGGGTACGCCGGTGGCGACGAGCGGCACGGCGACGGTCGCCACGGTGGCGGCCAGCGCGACGGCCGCCAGGCCGGCGAGTTTTCTGCGCATGGGGCGGATCCTCTCGGTTGCCCTTGGGGGCGGGGAACGGGAGCAGGGGGTGGCGCTTCGAGGAGGGGAGCTGCCCGGGCTCCCCGTCGGCGTACTGGCTCCCGCAGCCGAGGGACCCTCAGCGTACGCCGATCAACCGCGCCATGGAAGCGCTCCCATGTCACCCGTTCCGGGTGCGGTGGGATCACCCGGTCGCGCGCAGGATCGCAGGGTGCGGGGACCGCCCCGCGCGTCGACCACCCACCGGAAGGAGAACCGGATGACCACCGGGACGATGACGCGTACCGACCGGGAGATCCGGTCCGCGGTACGCGACGAACTGGCCCGGGCGGGCCTCGACGGCATCGGGGTGAGAGTCGACGGCGGCGTGGTGACGCTGACCGGCCCGGCGGCCGATCCCGCCGCGCGGTGGGCCGCCGAACGGGCCACGCACCGGGTGGCCCGGGTCCGCGCGGTCGCCGACGACCTCGCCGTCCCGACCGTCCCGACCGGCGCCGGCCGGGACGACGCGGGGCTCGCGCTCGCGGCCGTCCGGGCGTTGGAGTGGGACGCGTTCCTGCCGGTCGGGGCGCTGCGGGTGACCGTCGCCGACGGCTGGGTCACGCTGCACGGCGAGGTCGAGTGGGAGTACCAGCGGCGGGCCGCCGAGCGGTCGGTCGCCCGGCTCACCGGCGTACGCGGACTGAGCAACGGGATCGCGGTGCGGCCGTGAACCGAACCACCCGGCCCGGGTGAGCCCGGCTCACCCGGACGCCCGGCAGGGTGGACGGTATGAGTGATCCGAACGGGCTGATCACGCCCGGGCAGACCGCGCCCGGGTTCACGCTGCCGGCGTCGCCCGACGCGCGGGAGGTGGGCCCCGGGCAGTTCCGTGGCCGGCCGGTCGTGCTGGCCTTCTACCCGGCCGACTGGACGCCGGTGTGCGGCGACCAGATGGCGCTCTACCAGGCGGCGCTGCCCGAGCTGGAACGGTACGACGCGGTGCTGCTGGGCATCTCGGTGGACAGCGTCGACTCGCACCGGGCGTTCGCGCAGAGCCGGGGCATCCGGTTCCCGCTGCTCGCCGACTTCGAACCGAAGGGCGAGGTGTCCCGCCGCTACGGCGCGTACGCCCCGCGCGGGCAGTCGGACCGGGCGCTCGTGGTGATCGACCCGGACGGCCGGGTGGCCTGGAGCCACCTCTCCCCGCCCGAGGTGAACCCGGGGGTGGACGGCATCCTCGACGCCCTGGAGCAGCTCGGCACCGATCGGCGGGTGAGCACGCGATGACCACCCCGTTGCAGGTCACCACCGCCCGGCTGCGGGTCCCGGTCAGCGACCGGGACCATGTCCGTGGTCCGGCCGACGCCCCGGTCACCGTCGTCGAGTACGGCGACTTCCAGTGCCGGTTCTGCGGCGCCGCATACCCGAACCTGGCCGAGGTGCTGCGCCAGCGGGCCGACGTGGTGCGGTTGGTGTACCGCCACTTCCCCATCACCAACGTCCACCCGTACGCGGAGCACGCGGCGGAGACCGCCGAGGCGGCCGGCGCGCGGGGCCGGTTCTGGGAGCTGCACGACTGGCTCTACGAGCACCAGGACCAGCTCGACCCGGTGCACCTGTCGCTCGGCGTCGAGCAGGTCGGGCTCTCACCCGACGAGATCGACGCGGAGGTGGGGCGGCAGGCGTACGCCGACCGGGTCCGGCAGGACTTCGTGGGCGGCATCCGCAGCGGCGTCAACGGCACGCCGACGCTCTTCGTCAACGACATCCGCCACGACGGCGGCTACGACCTGGCCGAGCTGCTGGCCGTGGTGGATGCCGTCGCGCCTGCCTGACCGGGCCGGGCCCGCCCGCGACCGGTCAGATCAGCCGCAGCTCGCGCGCCCGCCGGACCGCCTCCCGCCGGCGGGTCGCGTCGAGTTTGCGGTAGACGTTGCGCACGTGCGTCTTCACCGTGTTGACCGAGAGCGACAGCTCGGCGGCGATCTCCACATTGGTCAGGATGCTCTGGAGATACCGCAGGATGGTCAGCTCCCGTTCGGTGAGCGGCTCGTCCAACGCCCGCGCCGGCCCGTCCGGTGCCCCGTCGGCCCCGGACGCGTCGACGCCCCGGACCAGGTCGCTGACGGTCGCCCAGTACGCGGTGCCGGAGTCCAGGTGGGCGGCGAGCAGGTCGCGTACCCCCGGCTCGGCCCGGGTGAACACGCGCCGGCAGCCGTCCGGCTCGGCCAACGCCAGCGTCTCCTCCAGCAGCCGCCCGGCCCGCCGACCGTCGCCGGCCGCCCCGGCCAGCGCCGCCTCCAGCAGCCCCGCGCCCAGCCGGACCGGCAGCGGCCAGCCCTCCGCGCCCGGCCCGGTCCAGTCCGGCAGCGCCCGCTCGGCCGCCCGGGCGTCGCCGGCCCGCAGCCACAGCCGGGCCGAGACCAGGGCGAGCGCCGGATCGGTGGGATCGTCACCGGCCGCGTCCAGCAGCGCGCGGGCCCCGCCCGGGTCGCCCACCGCGGCGCGGAGCTGGGCCTCGCCGGCGGTCAACCACGCGCCCAGCTCGGGCCCCGGCGCGACCGACCGGGCCGCGGCGAGCGTGTGCAGCCCGGCGGCCGGTTCCCCGCCGTCGGCCAGCAGCCCGGCCCGGCAGAGCGCCGCCAGCGCCGCCCCGCCCGGCTCCGCGCCGGCCGGACCGGCGAGCGCGAGCTGCGCCGCCGCCTCCGCCGGCCGGTCCCGGTGCCAGGCCACCAACGCCAACGCCAGGTACGCGTAGCCGCAGTCCCGCCGCGACGACCAACCCTGGCAGGGCGGCATCGACAGGGCCGCCCGGGCGCGCTCCTCGGCGGTACGCAGCGCGCCCCGGGCCGCCTCCAGCAGCGCCGACCGGCTGGCGCAGAGCAGCTCGACGCGGGACCGGCCGGCCCGACGCGCCGCGACGAGCGCCGCGGAGAATTGTCCGCCCGCCTCCCGCAGGTCCCCCTCGGCGAGCGCGACCAGCCCGTGCGCGGCCCCGGCCACCGCCCGCACGTCGTCGGCGTCGACGGCTCGGGCACCGGGATCGGCGCCGGCGTCGGCGACGTCCGGGCCGGTGGGGTCGTCGTGCGGGGCGGTGGCGAGCAGCCGGTCGGCGGCGCGGCGTACCTCCGCGTGGTCCCCGGCGAGCCGGGCCAGGCTCAGCTCGACCGCGGTGGCCAACCGGCGGAACCGGTCGCGGCGCGGTGCCGGCAGGTCCGTCGCGTGCCCGACCGCGCGCCGCAGCAGCGCTTCGGCGGCGGCCGGATCCCCGGCGTACGCCCGTTCGGCCGCCGCGGCCAACGCCAGCTCCGGGTCCCGGCGTACCGCCTCGGCCGGAGGCTCGGGCGGCGCCGGCGGGACGGGCCGGGCCGGCTCGTCCGGGGCCAGTTCCGGCCAGCGGGTGACCAGCAGCTCGGTGGCGTCCGCCCACTCGCCGGCCACCAGCGCGTGCCGCAGCGCCTCCGCCGGCCGGTCGTGCGCGGCGAACCAGCCGGCCGCCCGCCGGTGCAGTTCGCCCAGCTCGCCGACGGGCAGCCGGGCCAACTCGTCGCGGAGCAGGTCGGCCAGCAGCGGGTGCGGCCGGTACCAGGGCGGGCTGCCCCCGTCCTGCTGGACGAAGCCGCCCTCCCGGGCCGCCTCGGCCAGCAGGCGCCCGGCGTCGGCCCGCCCGGTCACCGCGGCGGCCAGGTCGGCGCGGACCGCGACCGCCACCGCGCTCCGGCGCAGGACGTCACACACCGCCGGGTCCAGCGGCGCGAGCACCTCGTCCCGCAGGTACGCGGCGATGTCCGGCTGGTCGCCGGCGACGTGCGCCACGGCCCGCGCCGGGTCGGCGCCCAACGCCAGGGTGGCCAGGCGCAGCCCGGCCGGCCAGCCGGCGGTCCGCTCGGCGAGCCGGGGCACCGCCTCGGCCGGCACCGGCACGCCGTACGCGACCAGCAGGTCGGCCACCTCGTCGGCGGTGAACGCCAGCTCGTCCGGGCCGAGCACGGTCAGCTCACCGGCCAACCGCCACCGGTGCAGGGCCAGCGGCGGTTCCCGGCGCGCGCCGGCCACCAGCCGGAGCCGCCCGTCGCCGTGCCGGAGCAGGAACTCCAGCCCGGCCAACGCCTGCGCGTCGGTCACCCGGTGCAGGTCGTCCAGGACCAGCAGCACCGGGTGCTCTCGGGCGGCCAGCGCGGCGGCGAGCGCTTCGAGCTGCGCCGGCCGGGGCGGGTCCACCGGGACCGGCGGGTCCGCCCCCGGGTCACCGGCGACGGCGGTGCGCAGCGCCGCGGCCAGGTACGTCCACAGCCGCTCGGTGGTGTCGCCCTCCGCCACGGAGACCCAGACCGGCGCCGGACCCGCCCGTTCCGCCCGCGCCCAACCGGACAGCAGCGTCGTCTTGCCCCACCCGGCCGGGGCGAGAAGCAACGTGACAGGTCCCGCCACGCCCCGCTCCAGCCGGTCCAGCAGCCGGGGACGCCGCAGCAGCGGCTCGGGCGACGCGGGCGGCGCCAGCCGGGACGCCAGCAACGGCGGCCCCGGCCGCTGCGGCGGACCGGCGTCGGCGGTGAGCGGTTCCGGCGTCCCGACGGCCGTCGGCGCGTCCGCGTCGGTCGGCGCGGCGGCGAAGCGGACCCGGTCGACCTGCTCCGGCATGCGTCCCTCCCCCCCGTCGGTGCGGGGGGCGGTTACCCGGACCGCGCCGGTTCACCCCTTCCGGGCGAACCCGCGTCACCCGGACCGCCGCCACGCTGGGGACACGCGGACGGCCGGCCGCGCACCGCCGGCCGCCCGGGTGACCCGCGACCTCGGGGAGGGCCTGTGACCCGGACCGGACGGCTGGCCGTCGGCGTACGCGCCCTGGCGGCCGGCGCACTGGCACTGGTCCACCGACGGCGGGCCGCAACCGGGGCCCGGCCCGCGCGCTGGCAGGTGGTGACCGTCTCCGGGCGGCCCGAACAGGTGCTGCCGGGCGGGCGGTGGCCCGAGCCGCTGCGCCGGCTCGACGGCGCGGTGGAGGTCTGGGCCCGCCCGGCGCCCGGCGGGCGCGGCACCGAGCTGGCGGTACGCCCGCTGGGCGGGACACCGGCGCTGGCCGGGTTCGCCGCGCACCTGGTCGGCGACGACCCCGGCCGGTACCTGCGGCAGGTGCTGCGGCAGACCCGGCAGCTCCTGGAGACCGGTGAGGTGCTGCGGGCGGACCGCTCGCCGCTGGACCGCCCGGCGGCGCGGCGGACCCGCCGACCCGGATCGGAGGCGACCGGGTGAGGGCCCTGTGCTGGGAGGGCACGGACGCGCTCGCCGTGCGCCAGGTCCCCGACCCGGAGCTGCGCAACGCCCAGGACATGATCGTCCGGGTGCGACGCAGCGCCACCTGCGGCGGAGACCTGCCACTGCTGGCCGGCCGGGTGCCCGAGGCGGCCACCGGTGAGGTGCTCGGGCACGAGTTCGTCGGCGAGGTGGTCGAGGTCGGTCCGGAGGTACGCCGGCACCGGGTCGCGGACCGGGTGGTGGTCGGCGCGGCGATCGCCTGCGGGGCCTGCTGGTTCTGCCGGCAGGGGCTGCTGGCCTGCTGCGACAACGGGACCAGCGACGCGGCCACCGAGCCGGATTGGGGAGCGCCCGCCGCCGGGTGCTACGGCCGGCCGGCCCGCCTCGGTGGTTTCGCCGGCGGCCACGCCGAGTTCGTCCGGGTGCCCTACGCCGACGTGGGCGCGTTCGCCGTACCGGACGGGGTCGACGACGACCGGGCGGTCTTCGCCGCGGACGCCGCGCCGGCCGGCTGGCACGGCGTCGAGCTGGCCGGTGTCGCCCCCGGAGACGTGGTGGCGGTCTGGGGCGCGGGCGCGGTGGGACAGCTCACCGCGGCGGCGGCCGTGGCGCGCGGCGCGGCCCGGGTGATCGTGGTGGACGAGCACGCCGACCGGCTGCGGATGGCGGCCCGGCACGCCGGCGCCGAGCCACTCGACCACCGGTCCGTCGACGTCCTCGCCGAGCTGCGGGAACGCAGCGGCGGCCGGGGGCCGGACGTGTGCGTGGACGCGGCCGGCCCGCCGACCGGTCCGATCCGCTGGCCGGCCGCCGGACCGGACGCCGGGGTGGCGCTGCGCGAGGCGGTGCACGCCTGCCGCAAGGGCGGCACGGTGGTGGTGCTCGCCGGCGGGGCGACGTTCGTGGACCGGTTCCCGCTCGGCGCGGTCACCGAGAAGGGGCTGGCGGTACGCGGCGGCGCCCGGGTCGGCCCGGACGCCATCCCGGCGCTGCTGGACCGGATGGCCCGGGACGAGCTGGTCACCGAGCACCTCGCCACCCACCGGCTGCCGCTGGACCGGGCCGCCGAGGGGTACGCGTTGTTCCGGGACCGGGCGGACGGCTGCGTCCGGGCGGTCTTCACGCCGTGAGTCCGGCCGGCGGGTGGCACACTCGGCGGATGCCCGCAGACCGCGCGTACGACCTCGTCCTGTTCGGCGCCACCGGCTTCACCGGCGGCCTCACCGCCGAGTACCTGGCCCGGCACGCGCCGGACCGGCTGCGCTGGGCGCTCGCCGGCCGCAACCCGGCCAAGCTGGCGGCCGTCCGCGACCGGCTGGCCGCCATCGATCCCGGCCTGGCCGAGCTGCCCCTGCTCACCGCCGACGTCACCGACGCGGCGTCGCTGCGGGCCGTGGCGGACAGCGCCCGGGTGGTCGCCTCCACCGTCGGCCCGTACGTGCACCACGGCGAGCCGCTGGTGGCCGCGTGCGCCGCCGCCGGCACCGACTACCTGGACATCACCGGCGAGCCGGAGTTCGTCGACCTGATGTACGTGCGGCACCACGCCGAGGCGGTGCGCACCGGGGCACGTCTGGTGCACGCGTGCGGCTTCGACTCGATCCCGCACGACCTCGGCGTCTGGTACACCGTCAAGCAGCTCCCCACGGACGGGCCGGTCACGGTGGACGGCTACGTGCGGGCCGGCGGCCGGTTCTCCGCCGGGACGTACCACTCGGCGCTGACCGCGTTCTCCCGCACCGGTGAGACGAGCCGGGCGGCGAAGGCCCGGCGGGCGGTCGAGCCCCGGCCGGACGGGCGGCGGGTGCGGGCGGTGCCCGGCCGGGTCGGGCGGGTCCGCGAGTTCGGCCAGTGGGCGGTGCCGCTGCCCACCATCGACCCGCAGATCGTGCGCCGGTCGGCGGCGGCCCGCCCCGAGTACGGCCCGGACTTCCGGTACCGGCACTTCGCCGCGCTGAAGCGGCTGCCCACCGTGCTGGTCGCCGGCGTGGGCCTGGCCGGCGTGGTCGGGCTGGTGAAGGTGCCGCCGACCCGGCGCTGGCTGCTCGGCCGGCTCGCCTCCGGTCAGGGGCCGAGTGCCGCGCAGCGGGCGAAGTCCTGGTTCCGGGTGCGGTTCGTGGGCGCCGGTGGCGGCCGGCGGGTGGTGACCGAGGTGGCCGGCGGCGACCCCGGCTACGACGAGACCGCCAAGATGCTCGCCGAGTCGGCGCTCTGCCTGGCCTTCGACGAGCTGCCGGAGACCGCCGGCCAGCTCACCCCGGTCGCCGCGATGGGCGACGCGCTGCTGGACCGCCTGATCCGCGCCGGCATCACGTTCCGCACGCTGAAGGCGTAAGGCGGGGCCCCTTCTTAACGCTTTCGGTAGAGGCGGGGCCCCCGCTTAACACTCGGACGTTGACCCTCGACCTGGTGCAGGGCACAGGATGGCGGCCGTGGAGAGCGAGCTTCGCAGCATCGGTGAGCTGGCCCGGGCCAGCGGGTTGACGGTCAGCGCGTTGCGGTTCTACGACCGCACCGGCGTGCTGACGCCGGCCCGGGTGGACCCGGTGACCGGCTACCGCTGGTACGCCGACGACCAGGTGGGCCCGGCCCGCCTGGTCGCCGGCCTGCGCCGGGTGGGCATGCCGCTGGCCGGCATCGCCGAGGCGCTGCGGCACCGGCGTCACCCGGCCGAGGTGCACCGCCTGCTGGACGCGCACCTGCGCCGGCTGGAGGACGGCCTCGCCGACGCGCGTCGCGAACTCTCCCGGATCCGTAGCCTGATCGACCCGGAGGAGACCACCGTGACCACCCGACTCGTGCTGTCCCGCACCGACCTCGCCGCCGCCGTGGACGCCGTACGCTTCGCCGTCGGCACCGACCCGGACCTGCCGGTCCTGTCCGGCGTGCTGCTGGAGGTCGAGGCGGCCGGCGTACACCTGGTCGCCACCGACCGGCACCGGCTGGCGGTGGCCCGGGTCGACGCCACCGTCGACGGCCCGCCGGTGCGCGCGCTGGTGCCGGTGGCGGCGGTCGACGAGCTGCGCGCGCTGCTCGACGGCGACGGGGCGGGCGCGGAGGTGGTCGTCGCCGCGGACCGGGTCACGGTCACGGTGGCCGGGCGCACGCTGACCACCGCCCCGCTGCCGTACGACTTCCCGGACCACCGCCGGCTGCTGGGCGCGCGGCTCGGGGTCGCGCCCGCGTACCGGATCCCGGTGGACGGCGCGGCGCTGCGCGCGGCGCTCACCGCCGACGACGTGCGGGTGTGCCACCAGACGCACGAGGGCGTCGCGCACCCGGTGGTCGCGCTCGGCCTGGACCAGGGGGGCGAGCTGCGGCTGGTCGACCCGGCTGCCGTCGGGGACCCGGACGGTGGGCTGCGGGTCGGGTTGAACCGGGAGTACCTGCTCGACGCGCTGGACGCCGGCGGCAGCCAGCTCGTGCTGGAGCTGGACGGCCCGATCACCCCGCTGGCGGTGCGCCGGGCGGACGACGCGCACGCGTTCTCGGTCCTCATGCCGGTGCGCCTCTGACCGCTTCGTCGCGCACGGCGGGCCGGTCCGGGCGGGAGAGCCCGGGCCGGGCCGGCGGGGCCGCGACGGTAGCATCTGTGGGTTCCACCTGACGGCCCGGACGAAAGGCGTACGAGCAGCATGCTCGACATGGAGTTGATCCGGAAGGATCGCGAGGCGGTGGCGACCGCGCTGGCGAAGCGTCTGGATCCCGCCGAGGTCACCCGGGCGCTGGACGACATCCAGCGACTCGACCAGGAGCGGCGCGCCCTGATCACGGAGATCGATGCCGAGCGGCAGCGCCGCAAGGCCGAGGCGCGCGCGTACGCGGAGGCGAAGCGCTCCGGCGCCACGCCGCAGCCCGCCGCGCCGGAGGCCGAGCGCAAGCAGCTCGCGGAGCTGGAGTCCCAGCTCGACGACGTGCAGTCCCGGCTGCGCTCGGCGATGAGCGAGCTGCCCAACCTGCCCGCCGACGACGTGGTCGCCGGTGGCAAGGAGGCCAACCGGGTGGTGCGGACGTTCGGCGAGGCGCCGGCCATCGAGCAGGTCCGCGACCACGTGGAGCTGAGCCGCGCGCTGGGTCTGGTCGACCACGAGCGGGGCGTGAAGCTGGGCGGCTCCGGCTTCTGGATGTACACCGGCGTGGGCGCCCGGTTGGAGTGGGCGCTTGTCAACTGGCTGATCGAGCGCAACATCGAGGCCGGCTACGAGTTCCTGCTGCCGCCGCACCTGCTGCTGGACACCGCCGGCTTCGCGTCCGGGCAGTTCCCGAAGTTCTACGACGACGTCTACCGCATGGACAAGCAGTCCGCCCCGCGCGGCCAGTTCCTGCTGCCCACCGCGGAGACGGCGATCCTCGGCGCCTACCAGGACGAGATCCTGGAGACGCCGAAGCTGCCGCTGAAGGCGTTCGCCTACACGCCGTGCTACCGGCGCGAGGCGGCCGGCTCGCACTCCGACGAGCGCGGCACGGTGCGCGGCCACCAGTTCAACAAGGTGGAGATCTTCCAGTTCACGCTGCCGGAGCAGGCCGACGCCGCGCTCCAGGCGATGGTGGGTCACGTCGAGGGGCTGGTCGAGCAGCTCGGCCTGCACTTCCAGACCAGCCTGCTCGCCGCCGGCGACGCCAGCGCCTCGATGAAGAAGACGCTCGACATCGAGGTGTGGATGCCGAGCACCGGGAAGTACAAGGAGGTGTCGTCGGTCTCCTGGGCGGGCGACTACCAGGCCCGCCGCGCGGCCATCCGCTACCGGGAGCCGGGCGGCAAGCAGACCCGCTTCGTGCACACGCTCAACGGCTCGGCGCTGGCCACCAGCCGGCTGTTCCCGGCCATCCTGGAGCAGTGCCAGCAGCCCGACGGCTCGGTGGTGGTCCCCGAGGTGCTGCGCGACAAGCTCGGCACCGACCGCCTCACCCCGACTCGCTGACGGCCTTCCGCGCGGGGGTCGCGCCGCTCGCGGGGGTCTCGCTGTCAAGCGGGGCCCCCGCCTCTACCGGAGGCGTTAACAGGGGGCCCCGCCTTACCAGCAACCCGAGCGCGAGCAGGGTGAGGGAGAGGGCCGCCAGGGGGGCGGGGCCGGCGGTGTTCAACGCGCTCACCAGCGCCTGCTGGACGGCGGCGGCAGCGCGTACCACCGGGTCGCCGAACGCGTCGTGGCGGCCCAGGGCCAGCCGCACCTCGTACCAGCCGTACCAGGCGACGTAGCCGCCGGCGACCAGCAGCACCAGGCCGCTCAGCCGGGACACCCACGCGCCGGCGCCGCGCAGCCCGGCCACCACCCGCCCGCGCAGCAGCGCCACGGCGAGCGCGGCCACGCCGACCACCAACGCCATTCCGAGCGCGTACGCGCCGAACAGCGCCAGCCCGCGCAGCGGCGAACCGGCCCGCAGGCTGGTCACCACGATCGCCAGGAACGGCGCGATCGCGCAGGTCAACGACGTGAGCGCGTACGCCGCGCCGAACAGCGCCATGGACGGCCAGGTGCGGATGAGCCGGGGCGCGGTGCGCCACGGGCCGGGTGTGGGCAGCCGCCGGCCGGCGAGCAGCCACAGGCCGGCCAGCGCCAGCAGCACGCCGAGCGTCACGGTCAGCCAGGGCAGCCGGGGGCGCAGCCAGTCCGCCGCCGGCGCCACGGCCAGCCCGAACGCACCGAAGACGGCCGCGTACCCGAGCGTCAGCCCGGCCGTCGCGGTGAGCGCGCGACCGACCGCGCCGCGCCCGTCGCCGGGGCCGGCCACCAGCACCGACAGGTACGCGGGCAGCATCGCGAAGCCGCACGGGTTGACCGCGCCGAGCATGCCGGCGGTCAGCGCGAGCAGCAGCGCGCCGGTCATCCCCGGGCCAGCGTCTCGACCCGCCGGGTCAGTGCCTCGCCGTCGAGGAAGCCCTGGTGGACCACCGTGCCGTCCCGGTCGACGATGACGAACGTGCTCTGCTCGGTCACCTTGAACCGGCGCCACAGCGTGCCGGCGCGGTCGTCGAGCTGCGGCGTGCCGGCCAGGTCGAACTCGGTGACGAAGTCCGTCATGGCCCGTTGCTGGCCGAGGCCGGCGACGCCGACGATCGGCACGGTGTCCCGGTAGGTCGGGGCGATCTCGGCGACCGTCCACGCCTGGCTGGCGCAGGTGGCGCACCAGGGCGCCCAGAACCACAGCACGACCGGTCGCCCGGCGAGGGCGGCGGCGGAGAACGCCGTACCGTCGAGCGTCTTCGCGGTGAACGCCAGGGTCTGCGGCACCCGGGCCGGCGGCGTCGACGGCGCACCGGTGGACGTGGTCGGGGCGGACGTGGTCGGGGCGGCGGTGGACCCGGCGGGCGCCGCGCCGGCCGGGGTGGCCCGCTCGGGGCCGACCGCGCAGGCGGCCGTGCCGGCGAGCGTGGCGGCCAGCACGGCGGCGACGCCGAGACGGCGGGCGGTACGGGGTGGCATCGGCGCCTCCTGGGCGGGACGGCTACTCGGCCTTGACCAGCCGGAGCGCGAGTTCGGGGCAGACCTTGACCGCCTTGAGCGCACCCTCGCGCAGCCAGGTCGGCACCGGGGTGGGCGGGAAGGCCGGGTAGCCGTTGCCGTCGAGCCGGATGAAGTCCGGCACCACGTGCGCGCAGAGCCCGTGCCCGTCGCAGCGGGACCAGTCCAGGGTGAGTTTCTGCGGGTTGCCGTCGGGCGCGCCGGGCAGGCCCATGGTGCCCTTGACGCGTTTGCCGCAGCCCTCCCCGGTGGCGTGCAGCCGCAGGTCGTCGGCGAACACCTCCATGGCGGACAGCGCGAACCGGGCGGTGCCGTCCGGGTGGCTGCACGCGCCGCGTCCCTTCACGTCGCCGGCCGCGGCCCGGACCAGCTCGATCGGCGCGCTGCCGGAGACCGCGAGGTCGACGGAGCGGGCCAGGTCGGGCAGGCCCATCTTGCACGGGCCGCACTGGCCGGCGGACTCCCCGGCCAGGTAGCGGACCACCTGGGCGGCCTCGCCGAGCGGGCAGGTGTCGGTGCCGAGCGGCACGATGATGCCGGCGCCGAGCGTGCCGCCGATCGCGGCCAGCCCCTTGCGGGAGACCTCGGCCCGCTCCGCCGCCTCGGCGGTGATCCACTTGCCGTGGTAGCCGCCCATCAGGATGCCCGGCCCGGGGGGCACCTCGCACAGGTCGAGGATCTCGCGCAGCGGGGTGCCGGCGGCGCACTCCACCACGGCCGGTCGCTTCGCCGACCCGGTGACGGTGAGCAGCACGGTGCCCGGCTCGTCGTCGGTGCCGAGCGCCGCGTACTCGTACGGGCCGATCCGGGCGGCGACCGCGAGCTGGGCGTACGTCTCGGCGTTGGAGAGCAGGGTGGGCAGCCCGCTGACGCCGGAGTCGCTTGACCGCTTCTTGGTGCCGGGTGGGATGTGCGGCAGCCCGTTGATGCCGTTGACGAGCGCGCCGCCCTCGCCGGAGATGAACCGGTGCGGCACGGTCACGATGGTGGTCGGCACCGGCATCCGCCGTTCCTGCAACGCCTCGGTCAGTGAGGGCCGGCCCACGTCGTCGTCGGCCACCCCGATCACGATCTCCTCGGCGTCCAGCGCGAACGCGGCGAGCGCGGCGCCGTCCAGGACGAGGTGCGGGGCCCGGGTGAGCAGCACCTTGTCCTTCCAGCTCGCCGGCTCGCCCTCGGTGGCGTTGACCACCACGACGGTGGCGAGGTCCTGCCGTTCGGCGGACTCCAGCACGGCGCGCATCTTGCGGGCGAACGGGAAGCCCGCCCCGCCCTTGCCCTTGAGGTCGATCGCCTCGGCGAGCCGGAGCAGCGCGGCCGGCTCCATCGGGCCGATCGGGCCGTGCACCTCCTCGTGGGCGAGCAGGTCGAGCCGGCCGAACTCGGCGAACCCGGCGGTGAGCCGGGGCTCTCCGACGCAGGCGACCGGGGGGACAGCCGTCCGCTTCACCGGGCCTCGCCCCGCAACCCGGCCCAGTACGCCCCGTCGACCGCGTCCGCGTCGGCCTTGCGCCGGCGGCTGGGGCGGCTGTCCTTGGTGGCCCGCAGCGCCCGGCGGGACGCGAGGTCGACAAGCGTGGGCGTGTCGTCGACGAACGCGTCGTCCTCGGCGGTGTAACGGGCCGGCGGACGCCAGTAGTCGGGCTCCTCCGGCACGTCCTCCTCGTCCCGGTAGCGTCGCCCGGTCCCGCTGCGCGGCTCCGCCGAGAGCGGGGTGCCGGAGATCGGCTCACCGGAGACCGGCCGGTTCTCCCAGCGGCGCGGGCTGTCCCACGGCTCCTCGGCCTCGTCGGTCGGGCGCGGCGGGGCCGAGTAGCGGGCCACCTCGGCGGGGGTGGCGTAGCGGCCGCTGTCCGGCGGCGCGGAGTGCCGGCCCCCGGTGTCCGGCGGCGCGGAGTGCCGGCCGCCGTTCTCCGGAAGCGCGGAGTACTGGGCGGCGACCTCCTCGTCGACCCGGGACCGGCGGCTGACCCGCTCCTCGGTGTCCCGGCGGCGCCGACGGGACCGTTCCCCCTCGCGCCGGCCGGCGACCGGCTCCATCTCCTCGTCCCGGCTCCGGCGCACCGGTTCGCCTTCGGAGTCGCGGACCCGGGTGGAGGTGCTCACCCGCTCGGTGTCCCGGCTCCGGGTGGACCGCCGGGCGGCCGGGACCTCCTGCGTGCGGGCGCGCCGCGCCGGCTCGGCCGGCTCCTCGGCGCGCCGCCGGGCGGCGGCGGCGCGGACCGGCTCCCGCAGCGATCCGGGCTCCGGCACCACCGGTACGGCGAACCGCTCGGGGTCCCGCTGCCGGGCGGTGCCGGCGGGCGCGGTCCAGGTGGCGGTGGTCTCGGCCCAGCGCCCGCCCCGACCCCGGCCGGCGGCGCTCTCGTCCTTGTCCGCGGTCTTCTTGCGGGCCAGCGCCGCGAACACGCCGGTACGTTCCTCCCCCTTGCCGGCCATCGCCTTGTTCAGGGCGGCGGCCTGGTGCTGCTCGCGGCTGCGCTTGCCGAGATGGACGGAGAGGCGCACCAGCAGCGCCATCACCACGAGCAGCACGCAGGCGAGGTAGCTGAGCACCACCCAGCTCTTCGCGGTCCGGCCGGCGTTGAGGCCGTGGAACAGCGCGAACGGCCAGGACACGTACGCCATCGAGTGCAGCGCGCGCCAGAACCACTTGGGACCGACGCCGGCGAACCGGACCCGGATCAGCCCGGTCCAGAGCACGCCCACCATGAGCAGCGCGGCGACGGTGCCCAGCCCGACGTAGAGGCCGCTGCCGCCGAGGAACGGCACCACCGCGTCGGTCGGTCCGGCCCGGCCGATCGCGATCTTGGTGATGACGTGGAAGACCAGCCCGACCACGCCGAGCACGCCGGTGGCGCGGTGCGCGGACTGGAGCAGCACCCGGTGCCGGATGAGCAGCACCAGCCGGTCGGTGGCGAGCAGCCCCAGCATCACGGTGAGGCTGAGCGAGACCAGGGTGACCACCCCGGCGAAGAACTCGGTGAAGAAGAATCCGTACGCGTACACGGCGCCGCCGGCGCCGGCCAGCTCCACACCCGCCCACGCGAGGCCGAGTGCGGAGGCGGTGAGTGCCACCATCGCGGACTTCGACACGGTCCGGACACCACGGCTGCTGGTGGTGGTCCGGACGGTCGTCGCCTTCTCGTTCTGCTGTGCCCGGGCCATCTGCTCCTCGATCGTCTCGCGGCGGCGCCCCCACCGGCCGACCCTGCTCCCACCTCAGGTACGGAGCGACGGCTCGGACGGATCACCTCCGGTGGCGAATTTCTCGACCGGTTCCTCGAACCATCCGGGCCCGACGCGCGTTATAGCGCCCCACACAACGACGGATGCCCATGCGTTGACATTTCTTGCAACATGCTCGTAACCTTGCGGAAAATTTCAGTGCCAGCTGCAAGAAGCCGGCACTGAAGCCCTCCCAGGCTCCACTCCCCCACATCCCCCGTCCCGTAGGAGTCCTGATGCAACGACGTCGACGCCGCGCCGCGGCGCTCGTCCTCGGCCTCGCCGCCAGCCTGCTCGTCCCGACCACGGTGGCGGCACCCCCGGCCGCCGCCGCCACGCCCGGCGGCAAGAAGGTCATCGTCCAGCTCTTCGAGTGGAACTGGACGTCGGTGGCGAGCGAGTGCACCAGCACGCTCGGCCCGAAGGGCTACGGCTACGTCCAGGTGTCCCCGCCGCAGGAGCACGTCAACAGCAGCCCCTGGTGGGTGTCCTACCAGCCGGTCAGCTACCGGATCGAGTCCCGCAAGGGCACCCGCGCCCAGTTCCAGTCCATGGTGAACACCTGTCACAACGCCGGCGTCAAGGTGATCGTCGACGCCGTGGTCAACCACATGTCCGGCCAGGAGAACGGCGGCACCGGCTGGGCCGGCACGTCGTACGGCCACTACAACTACCCGGGCACCTACTCGGCGCAGGACTTCCACTACTGCGGTCGCAACGGCAACAACGACATCGCCAACTACAACGACCGGTACGAGGTGCAGAACTGCGAGCTGGTCAACCTGGCCGACCTCAAGACCGAGTCGGACTACGTCCGCACCCGGCTCGCGACGTACCTCAACGACCTGCTCTCGCTCGGCGTGGACGGGTTCCGGCTGGACGGCAGCAAGCACATGCCGGCCGCCGACATCGCCGCGATCAAGGCCAAGCTGTCCCGGCCGGCGTACCTCGTGCAGGAGGTCATCTACGGCGCGGGTGAGCCGGTCCAGCCGACCGAGTACACCGGCAACGGCGACGTGCACGAGTTCCGGTACGGCAAGGACCTGGCCCGGATGTTCAACAACGAGCGGCTGGCGTACCTGAAGAACTTCGGCGAGTCCTGGGGCTACCTGCCGGGCGGCTCGGCGGTGGTCTTCACCGACAACCACGACACCCAGCGCGACGGCGGCGTGCTCACCTACCGCGACCGCGGCGAGTACGCGCTTGCCAACGCGTTCATGCTGGCCTGGCCGTACGGCACCCCGGCGGTGATGTCGAGCTTCACGTTCAGCAACAAGGACCAGGCCCCGCCCTCGGACGGCAGCAACAAGATCACCAACACCACCTGCTACTCGGGCTGGGAGTGCGAGCACCGCTGGCCGGTCATCGCCAACATGGTCGGCTTCCGCAACGCCACCGAGGGCGCCGCGGTCGCCAACTGGTACGACAACGGCTACCAGCACATCGCGTTCAGCCGGGCCGGCAAGGGCTACCTGACGATCAACGACGAGGACTCCGCGGTGGGCGGCCGGTCCTACTACACCGGGCTGCCCGCCGGCCGCTACTGCGACGTCATCCACGGCACGTTCAGCAACGGGTCGTGCAGCGGTCCGGTGCTCACCGTGGACTCGTCGGGTTGGTTCGCCGCGACCGTCAACGCGCACGACGCCATCGCCATCCACGTCGGAGCGAAGGTGAGCTGACCTCGCCCGTACCCCGTGAAGCCCCCGTGCCGGCAGTTCCCGGCGCGGGGGCTTCGTCTCGGTTAGAGTCGCTTTCGTGCATTATGACCACGTCACCGGGCGGCGGATTCCCGGCTGGCTGTTCGCCGCGCTCGGCGTACCGCTGCTGTTGGCCACCGCGCTGCTGGTCGGTCACGCGCTCACCGGCACGCCGGCGCCCACATTGGTCGGCGCCGGACCGGCCCCGACCGGGCCGGCGTCACCGCGGCCGTCGCCTGTGGAGTCCGTGCCGCCCGCCGCGCCCGCGCCCGCCGACCTGCCGGTGGTCACCTACGACCCGGCACCGCGCGGCTTCCCCGCCGACCCGACGCCGACCGACACCCGGCAGCTCCGCGAGGGGGCGCGGCCGGACCGGAAGATCCCCGCGTACGACGCGCCCGGCGGCCGTCCCCGGGCCTTCCTCGCGCCGACGATCAACGACGTCCCGCTGACCGTGCCGATCGTCGAGCGCCGCGCCGGGTGGACCGCGGTGCTGCTCCCCTCCGCGAACCGCACCGTCGCCTGGCTGCCGGAAGGCGGCTGGACCACGGTCGCGCTGCGCGACCAGATCGTGGTGGAACGCCGCACGCACCGGCTCACCTGGCTGCGGGACGGGCGCGCGGTGCACACCTGGCCGGTCAGCCTCGGCATGCCCGGACAGCTCACCCCGCTCGGCCGCACGTTCATCCTGGGCCGCACCCCGCCGCCGCAGGACGTCTACGGCGGCGTCGACATCTTCGCGCTCGGCGCGATCCCCGACGACCCGGACGCGGTGCCGACCGGCCTGCGGGGCGCGCACATCGGGCTGCACACCTGGTACAACGACGACACGCTCGGCAAGAACGTCACCAACGGCTGCATCCGGCTGACCCGCGCCGCCCAACGCCAACTCCTCGCCGAACTGTCCCCCGGCACCGCCCTCGTCATCGTCGACCGCCGGTAAGGAGGGGCCCCCTGTTAACGCCTCCGGTAGAGAAGGGTTCCCCTCTCACACCGTGCGTTGACAGGGGGCCCTCCTTCAACCCAGCAACCAGCCGTTGGCCTCCGCGACCCGGACCGCGTCGGCGCGGTTGCGGGCGCCGGTCTTGCCGATGGCCGACGAGAGATGGTTGCGGACGGTGCCCTCGGAGAGGTGCAGCGTCGCCGCCAGTTCGGCCACCGTGCCGCCGCCCCGGGCCGTGCGCAGCACCTCGGTCTCCCGCTCGGTGAGCGGACTCGCGCCGGTGGCCAGCGTCTCGGCGGCCAGCGTCGGGTCGACCACCCGCAGGCCGGCGTGCACCCGGCGGACCGCGTCGGCGAGCTGGCGGGCCGGGGTGTCCTTGACCACGAAGCCGTTCGCGCCCGCCTCCATCGCCCGGCGCAGGTAGCCGGGGCGGCCGAACGTGGTCACCACCAGCACCCGGCATCCGGGCAGCGCCGCCCGCAGCGCCGCCGCGGCGGCCACCCCGTCCAGGCCGGGCATCTCCACGTCGAGCAGCGCCACGTCCGGGTGGGTACGCAGCGCCTCCGGCACCACCTCGTCACCGCGGCTCACCTCCGCCACCACGGTCAGATCCGGTTCCAGCGACAGCAGCGCGGCCAGCGCGCCCCGGACCAACGCCTGGTCGTCGGCGAGCAGCAGTCTGATCGGCGTGGTCATCCGGGTGTCCTTCCGTCGGGGTGCGGCACCGTGACCCGGAGCAGGAAACCGCGCCCGCCGGACGCCCGGGCCACCGTCACGGTGGCGTCCAACCGGGCCGCCCGCTCCCGCAGCCCGACCAGCCCGTGCCCGGCGCCCGCCGACTCGCCGGCCGGTCCCCGGCCGTCGTCGCGGACCTCCACCCCCGCCGGGTCCACCCGGATCACGCAGCGCCGCGCGCCGCTGTGTCGCACCACGTTCGTCACCCCTTCGCGGACCGCCCAGCCGAACAGCTCGTCCCGGTCCGCCGGCAGCTCCGGCACCGACCTCGGCAGTTCCGCGACGATGCCCGCGGCGGCCAGCGCCGACCGGGCGCCGGCCACCTCGGACGCCAGATCCACCCCGCGGTACGCCCCGACGGTGCCCCGCACGTCGGCCAGCGCCTCCCGGGCCAGCCGCTCCACGTCGGCGATCTCGACGGCCGCCCGCGCCGGGTCCAGCTCCAGCAGCCGGCCGGCCAGCTCGGCCTTCACCGCCACCACGGTCAGCGAGTGCCCGAGGATGTCGTGCAGGTCGCGGGCGGTGCGGGCGCGCTCCTCGGCCACCGCGAGCCGGCGGATCTCGGCCTGCGCGGCCTGGAGTTCGCCGTTGCGCTGGGCCAGCCGACTCACCCCGAACATGGCGAACGAGGCGAGCAGCACCGCGAAGACGACAGTGCTCTCCGACTCCCAGCCGGGCACCAGGCGCGAGGTGACCGGCGGGGTCGCCGCGGCCAGCACCACCACGACCAGCGCCTCCACCGACGGCAGCAGGAACACCGCGGCGGCGGCCACGAAGACCAGTGTGGTCAGCCAGTCGCCGCCGGTGCCCGGGATGCCGGCCAGACCGAGCGCGAGCAGCACCGCGATCAGCAGCCGGGCCCGGTCGGCCGGGATCGGGCGGTGCTGCTGCCGGCGGGCCCGACCCCACTCGAAGATCAGCACGTACGCCACGGCGAACGCGATCACCGAGGCGAGCCCGAGCAGCCGCCGCCACAGCTCCGGCTGGTGCAGGGCGGTGACGAACGGAATGTTGAGGAAGAACAGCCAGACCGCCGCCAGCAGCCAGCCGGTGAACCGCCAGTGGCGGCGGTTCACCGGCCGGGCCGGGACGGTCGGCAACGTCACGCCCACCACGCTAGTGCTCGCCGCCCCGGTCAGACCCGGGTGGTGTCGCGGCGGAACAGGCGGGCCGCGCCGAGACCGAAGAACGCGGTCCAGGCGGCCACGTTGCCGACCGCCGCCCAGTCCACCCCGGTGCCGGTCAGCGGCGCGCGAGCGAGCTGACCGACCCCGTACACCGGGGTGAACGTGGCGATCTGCCGCATCACGTCGGGCAGCAGATCGAGCGGAACGAACAGACCGCCCAGCATGGCCAGGATGGCCAGTGCCGGGCCCATGAACTGCATGACGTTCTCGGCCGGGGCGAGGTAGCCGACGAACAGGCCGAACGCGGCGAAGACCAGCGAGCCGATCCACGCGGTCAGGCCGGACTCCAGCCACACGTGGGCCGGCAACCGCACCCCGGAGGCGGCGCCGACGCCGAACTCGACGAGCACGCCGAGCAGCCCGAGCACCATCGCGGTGGCCACCTTCGTCGCCACGTACGCGGCCGGGCGCAGCGGGGTCAGCCGCAACTGCCGGCTCCAGCCCAGCGCACGCTCGGTGGCGACGGCCGCGCCGGCGCTGGTGGTGGCCACCATGGCTGCGTACACGGCCAGGCTGATCATGATCCAGCCGGTGACCGGCAGGCCGTTGTCGAGCTTCTCGCCGCGCGACGGCAGGCCGAACAGGAGGAAGAAGACCGCCGGCATGACCAGGATGAACATCAGCGTGCGACGGTTGCGCAGGACCCGGCGGATCTCGATGGCGAGCACGGCGGTGGAGAAGCCCCCCAGGGCGGGCGGCCGGCGGTCGGGCCGGCGCGGGCCGGTGGTGGTGTCGGGTGAGGTGGTGGCGGTCATGCGAGGCTCCCGGGCAGGTCGGTCAGGCGGCGGTCAGGGCGAGGAACGCGTCCTCGAGGTTGCGTGAGGTGATCTCCAGGTCCCGGGCGTCGGTGCGGGTCAGCAGGTGCCGGGCGACGACGTCGGAGTCCTCGCTGTGCACGAGGATCGCGTCGCCGCGTACCTCGACGGAGCGGACGCCGGGCAGCGCGGCGAGCGCGGCCTGGTCGGCGCCGGGCAGCGTGGCCCGGACCACCCGGCCGGCGGCCAGGTTCTTGATCTCGGCGGTGGTGCCGTCGGCGACCACCCGGCCGGACCGGACCAGCACGATCCGGTCCGCGTACGCGTCGGCCTCGTCCAGGTAGTGGGTGGCGAACAGGACGGTCCGGCCGGAGCGGGCGTCGGCCCGGATCGCCTGCCAGAAGTCGCGCCGCCCCTCGACGTCCATGCCGGTGGTCGGCTCGTCCAGCACCATCAGGTCCGGGTCGGGCAGCAACGCCAGGGCGAACCGCAGCCGCTGCTGCTGGCCGCCGGAGCACTTGCCGACCGGCCGGTCGGCGATCTCGGCGATGCCGGCGCGCTCCAGCACCTCGGCCACCGGCCGGGTGTGGCCGTAGAAGTGCGCGGTCATCCGTACCGTCTCGGTGACGGTGAGGTCCTTGAGCAGCCCGCCGGTCTGCATCACGGCGGCGACCCGGCCGTGCCGGACGGCGTCGGTCGGGCTGCCGCCGAAGAGCCGGACCGTGCCGGCGTCCGGTCGGGCCAGCCCGAGCAGCATGTCCACGGTGGTGGTCTTGCCGGCGCCGTTGGGGCCGAGGAAGGCCACCACCTCACCGGGGGTGATCCGCAGGCTGAGCCCGTCCACGGCGGTCACCGGGCCGTAGGTCTTGGTGAGTCCGGCCAGTTCCACGGCCGGTGCGGTGTCGGTCATGCCAACGATGCTCCGGCCCGCGACGTCCGGGTCCCGGGAACAGGCGTCACCTTCCGCCCGTGACATTTGTCAGGCAGCCGCAGCCTCGTCCACTTACCGCGATCTTGGAGTTGCGGCGCCAAAGAATGTCGGTTTAGTGCCGTTATCGGAGGTGCCACAACTCCAAGATCGATGTGGGCTGGCCGGCCCGGGGGCGCCGGGTGGGAGTGAGGGCGGGCGGGTTGGGTAAGCCGCGGCATGGGGGTACCTACCGGACGCGTCGACACGATCGTGCTCATCCACGGGCTCTGGATGACGTCGCGAAGCTGGGAGCGCTGGGCCGACCGCTACACGGCGCGCGGCTTCCGGGTGCTCACCCCGGCCTGGCCCGGCATGGACCGCGAGGTAGCCGACCTGCGGGCCGACCCCACGCCGATCGCCGGCCAGCGGATCGCCACCATCGTCGACCACTACGCGACGATCATCCGGGAGCTGCCCCGACCACCGATCATCATGGGGCACTCGTTCGGCGGTCTGATCGCCCAACTGCTGCTGGACCGCCGGCTCGGCGCCGCCGTCGTCGGCGTGCACCCCGCGCCGGTCAAGGGCGTGCTCAAGCTGCCGCTGAGCACGTTGCGCTCCGGGTTCTCCATCCTGCACAACCCGGCCAACCGGCACCGCGCGGTCCCGTTCACCGCCGAGGACTTCCGGTACGCCTTCGGCAACACGCTCACCCGGGCGGAGTCCGACGCCGCCTGGCAGCGGTACGCCGTACCCGGCGCCGGGCACGTGCTGTTCGAGGGCTCGTTCGCCAACCTGGACCCGGACTCGGCCACCGAGATCGACAAGAAGCGCAGCGACCGGGCACCGCTGCTGATCACCGCCGGTGGCGAGGACCATGTGATCCCGCCGTCGCTGGCCAGCAGTCTCGCCAACCTCTACCGCGGTTCCACCGCGATCACCGGCTACCGGGAGTTCCCCGGCCGGTCGCACTTCGTCGGCGGCGAGCCGGGCTGGGAGGAGGAGGCCGACCACGCGCTGGAGTGGGCGGTCGAGGCGGCCAACGAGTTCTCCCCGACCGTGGTCAGTGAGGCGCCCCGACGCAACCGGGCCGGGTAGCGGTCACCGGGGATCACCAAGATGCTCCAGATCCCGCCG
This sequence comes from Micromonospora sp. AKA38, assembly GCF_027925725.1. NCBI lineage: Bacteria > Bacillati > Actinomycetota > Actinomycetes > Micromonosporales > Micromonosporaceae > Micromonospora > Micromonospora sp. AKA38. The sequence continues at coordinate 502,701 of NZ_BNEI01000003.1, forward strand.
AACGCCACCCCGAACCAGCCGACGGCCATGACCGGCTTCGGACTGGCCGGGGTGAAGCCCTACTTCTGGCTGATCGACGGCGGCACGGTCGGCACGAACATGCACCTGGCCCTCACCGTCGACACCCGCGAGGATGTCGCCACCTTTACCAGGCCGCGCTCGACGCCGGTGCCACGTCACTGCTGACGCCCGCCGTGCATCCCGAATACCACGACGACTACCACGGCACCTTCGTGCGGGACCCGCACGTTCGACGTCCTCGTCGGTCACCCGGTAACCGCGCTCGGCCCACCGGGCCCGCAGCCCGTCCGCCCGCATCTTCCGTCGCAGGGCGTCCGCGATGAAGCCAGACATCCTGCCGGCTGAGCGCTCGACGTAATCGGCGACGTCGTCGGGCAGGCTGATCGTGATCCGCCGCGTCATGCTCCCGGCATCGTGGGTGCCTACCTCGTGGCGAGCGCGGCGCGCTGGGCCGTTCGGGACTGGTGTGGGCGCGGGTGGGGCGGGTATGACGGAGCGATGAGGGCGAGTTTCCGGCTCGGCCGGGTCGCGGGCGTACCCGTCGGCGTCAACTGGAGTGTCCTGGTCATCTTCGTGCTGATCGCCTGGACGCTGTCGGCCAGCCTGTTCCCGCGCTCGTACCCCGGCCACTCCACGATCGCCTACGTCGCGGCCGGCCTGGCCGCCGCGGTGGTCTTCTTCCTCGGGCTGCTCGCCCACGAGGTGTCGCACGCGGTGGTGGCCAAGCGCAACGGCATCGAGGTCGAGGGCATCACGCTCTGGCTCTTCGGCGGCGTCGCCGAGCTGAAGGGCGAGGCGAGGGATCCCGGCGCCGAGCTGCGGATCGCCGGCGTCGGACCGCTGGTCAGCCTGATCATCGGTGTGGTGTTCGGCGCGATCGCGGTGGCCGTCGCGGTGGCCGGCGGGCACGGTCTGCTGCTCGGCGCGCTCTCCTGGCTGGCCGGCATCAACGTGCTGCTGGCGCTCTTCAACGTGCTGCCGGCCGCGCCGCTGGACGGTGGCCGGTTGCTGCGGGCGGCGGTGTGGAAGGCCACCGGCGACCGGACCCGGGCCTCGGTGGTGGCCGCCGGCGCCGGCCGGGTGCTGGGCATCGTGCTGATCGGGCTCGGGCTGTGGCGGTTCCTCAGCGGCGCCGGGTTCGGCGGACTCTGGCTGGCGCTGATCGGTTGGTTCCTGATCGGCGCGGCCGGGCAGGAGGAGCGGCAGGCGCGCGTCGGCGACGCGCTGCGCGGCGTCCGGGTCGGCGACGTCATGACGCCGCAGCCGCAGACCGCGTCCGGCGACCTGACCGTGGCCGACTTCGTCGACCACTATCTGTTCGCGTACCGGCACTCGGCGCTGCCGCTGACCGCCGACGGCCGGCCGGTCGGTCTGGTCACCCTCGACCGGGTACGCGGCACCGCGCCGGACCGCCGCGCCTCCACCACGCTGGCCGAGGTGTCCTGCCGGGCCGACGAGCTGGTGCTCGCCCGCCCGGAGGAACAGCTCACCGACCTGCTCCCCCGGCTCAACGAGTGCACCGACGGCCGGGCGCTGGTGGTGATCGACGACCAGTTGGTCGGGATCGTCTCGCCCAGCGACATCAGCCGCGCGGTGCAGCGCGGCAGCCTGCGCCAGCAGACCTCCACCGGTCGCTGACCGCGCGCCGTGGGCCGTCAGTCGCGGGGGAAGTAGCGGTCCAGCTCCGCGGTGCGGAACTTCCCGGCCGGGTCGAACTCGCGCAGCAGCGCGACGAAGTCGGCGTGCCGGGGGTACGCGGCGGCCGGGTCCCGGTCGAACAGCTTGCCCCAGTGCGGGCGCGGCGCGAACGGGGCGAGCCGCTGCTCCACCTCGGCCAGCACCGGCGCGACCGCCGCCGGGTCGCCGATCCAGGTGAAGTGCAGCGCCAGCGTGTCCCGGCGGAAGTTCGGGCTCAGCCACATCTCGTCGGCGGCCACCGTACGCAGCTCGCAGATCTGGAGCACGGCGGCGATCCGCTCGGCGACCGGGTCGAGCGCGGCGAGCGCCGCCGCCGCGTCGGCGCGGGCCACGTGCCACTCGGACTGCAACTCGTCGCCGCTGCTCGGGGTGAAGCCGAGCCGGAAGTGCGGCAGCCGCTCGTGCCACGGCCCGGGCTCGCCGAACTGGGCGGTGCAGTGCTCGGGTGACATGCCCGGCACCGGGTGCTGCGGCGTCTCGGCCGCCTCGGTGTCCAGCCAGTCGGCCGGCGGCGGCGCCTGGTCGGCACGCTGCTTGACCCACACCTGGTCGAAGCGCGCCGACCGCCAGCCGGTGAAGACGCTGACGCTGTACGCGGCGTCCAGCGCCTCGTCGAGCGCGGCGCGGGGCAGGCCGAGCCGGACGTACTGCCGGACCGTGAACGTGGGGACCATGTCGAGCGTGAGCCGGGTGACCACGCCCAGCGCGCCGAGGTTGACCACCAGGCCGGCGAACCGGCTGTCGGTCCGGTCGACGGTGAGCAGGTCACCGTCGGCGGTGACCAGTTCCAGCGCGGCGACGGCGGCGGCCAGGTTGCGGTTGGCGACGCCGGAGCCGTGGGTGGCGGTGGCGACCGAGCCGGCCACCGAGATGTGCGGCAGCGAGGCGAGGTTCGCCAGCGCGTACCCCTGGGCGTGCAGTGTGGTGGCCAGGTCGCCGTGGCGCAGGCCGGCGGCGACCGTGACCGTGCCGCGGTCGGGGTCGAGCGCGACGGTGGGCGGCAACCCGTCCAGCGCGACCTGGACGCCCGTGGTGTCGCCGAGCCGGTTGAACGAGTGGCCGGTGCCGACGGCCCGGACCCGGTCCGCCCCGGCGACCAGCCGGCGCAGTTCGTCGAGGGAGGTCGGCCGGTGCCGGGTCCGGGCCGACCAGCGGACGTTGCCGGCCCAGTTGGTGTCGGTCATGCGCTGCATCATCCGCCATCCGGCGCGGGCAGGGTTGCTTCGGGGTCGCAGCGGGAATCCTGGACGGATGAGCAGCTACCGCGACCCGAGCCTCCGCGGCGACGTGTACCCGTCGGAGGAGGAGATCGACCCGACCGGCGTCGGCCCCGACCTGGCCGGGGCCGGTCCGGACCTGACCGCGCCGGCGCCGACGCCGGAACCCGAGCCGGACCCGGTGCCCCACCCGGGGCCGCCGCCACGCGAGGGGCCGGGCCGGTCGATCGTGACCCGGCATCTGGACGGCTCCGTCGAGGTGGTCACCGACCTGGACGGCGACGGCGTGGCCGACGTGGTGCAGGTCGACCTGGACGGCGACGGTGTCCCGGACCTGACGTACCTGGACAGCGACCGCGACGGCCGGCTCGACACGATCCGGCGGGCGACGGCGGGCTGACCGCCCCCGGCCCTGGTCGCGGGTCCGCGCTCAGAGCTGCGGCATCACCTCGGCGGCGACCAGTTCCAGGTGGTCCAGGTCGGCCAGGTCGAGCACCTGGAGGTAGATCCGGCTGCTGCCCGCCTCGGCGTACCGGCCGAGCGTGTCGACCACCTCGGCGGGCGTGCCGGCGGCGCCGTTCGCGCGCAGTTCGGCGGGCTCCCGGCCGATCGCCCCGGCGCGCCGGGCCACCTCGGCGTCGTTCCGGCCGCAGCAGAGCACCAGCGCGTTGGACCAGGTCATCGTGGCCGGGTCCCGGTCGATCTCGGCGCAGGCGTCCCGCACCCGCCGGAACTGGGTCGTCGTGTCGTCGACCGAGGCGAACGGCATGTTGAACTCGTCGGCGTACCGGGCGGCCAGGCCGGGCGTGCGCTTCGGGCCGCGACCGCCGAGCAGGACCGGTGGGCGGGGCCGCTGCACCGGCTTGGGCAGCGCCGGCGAGTCGGTGACCGGGTAGTACGTGCCGGGGAAGTCGAACGTGGCACCGGCCGGGGTGGACCAGAGTCCGGTGATGACCGCGAGTTGCTCCTCCAGTCGGTCGAACCGCTCGCCCACCGGCGGGAACGGGATGCCGTACGCGGCGTGCTCCTCGGCGTACCAGCCGGCGCCGATGCCCAGCTCGACCCGGCCGCCGCTCATCTGGTCGACCTGCGCCACGGTGACGGCGAGCGGCCCGGGCAGCCGGAACGTGGCGGCGCTCATCAGCGTGCCGAGCCGGATCCGGGTGGTGTCCCGGGCCAGGCCGGCGAGCGTGGTCCAGGCGTCGGTCGGTCCGGGATCGCCGCTCACCGAGCCCATTTTCAGGTAGTGGTCGGAGCGGAAGAACGCGGCGAAGCCGGTCTCCTCCGCGCGGCGCGCCACGGCGAGCAACTGGTCGTAGCTGGCCCCCTGCTGGGGTTCGGTGAAGATCCGCAGTTCCATGCCCCGAGCATAGGGACACTCTCTATGCCCACACAGACATATAACCCGTGTGGCATATTGGGTGGGTGCCCGTGGACACCTTCGCCGTACTGGCCGAGCCCGCCCGCCGCCGCATCCTCGACCGGCTGCGCCGGGCGGAGAGCAGCGTCGGCGACCTGGTGGACGCGCTGGGCATGAGCCAGCCGACCGTGTCCAAACACCTCCGGGTGCTGCGCGAGGCGGGCCTGGTCACCTGCCGCAGCGCGGCCCAACGGCGGATCTACCGGGTCGACACCGGGCCGCTGCGGGCGGTGGACGACTGGCTCGGGCCGTACCGGCTGATGTGGACCGAACACCTCGACGCCCTGGAGCGCCATCTCGACCGTCAGGAGTGACGATGCAGCGTGACAGTTTCCGCCCCGGCCCGCTCGCCGACGTCGACCGGGTTCCGGTCGACGACCGGTGGGACCTGGTCCTCGTCCGCGGCCTGCGGCACCCGCCCGAGCGGGTCTGGACCGCGCTGACCGACCCGGCACAGCTCGCCGAGTGGGCCCCGTTCCTGGCCGACCGCGACCTGGGCAGCCCCGGCGAGACCACACTCCGCACGGTCGACGGCGACCGGGCGCACCCGGCGCCGGCCACGATCCTGCGCGCGGACCGCCCGCGCGTGCTGGAGTACACCTGGGGCACCGCCCTGCTCCGCTGGGAACTGACCCCGACCGACGCCGGCACCACGCTCACGCTGCGGCACCGGATCGACCGGCCCGACCTGGCCCCGATGGTGGCCGCCGGCTGGCACCTCTGCCTGGACGTCGCCGGGCACCTGCTCGACGGCGACCCGGTCGGCCCGATCCGTGGGGCGGAGGCGAAGGAATTCGACTGGGCGGCGCTGCGCGACGCGTACGCCGAACGCCTGGACCGCCCCTGAACCTCAGGCCACGCGAGCGGCGTCGCCCACGACGGCGAAGGTCCGCCGGGCCGCCTCGGCGGCGTCCCGCAACTCCGCTTCCGACCACTCCCGCCCGGCCAGCGCGCGCCGGAAGTCCCGCCAGTCGCGCCCCGGCGAGCCCCCGCTGCGGCGGAAGAACCGGGTCGCCTCCCCCTCGGCCAGCCCCAGCCGGCGCTCCACCTCCGGCGCGATGACGCTGCCACCCAGGGCGCTGCCGAGCAGGACGTACCGGCCGCCGACCGCCCGGGCGAGGGTGTCGAAGCGGAGGCCCGACGAGCCGGCGACCGGCCGGTCGGGCGCGACACCGAGGGCAGCCAGGTCGGCGCGGAGCAACGCGGTGGCCCCGCCCAGCCGGGGGTCGAGCGGGAGCCCGGACCAGTCGGCGGCGGCGAGGTCCCGCTCCAACGGTGACCAGGCCGCGAGCAGCCCGACCAGCGCGGCGGCCAGATCACCTCGGGAGCGGATCCGGTCGGGCAGGCCGAGTCGCCGTTCCACGGCGGCGTGGTGGTCGCGGGTGCCGTCGCGCAGCGCGGCCAGCATCGGCGACGCCGCCGGGCGCCGGGACTGATCGGACATCCGGCGAGTATGCCCAGTCGGGCCTCGCGGCGCACATCGCCACCGCCATCCGGGTCGGCCGTTCACCGGTCCAGGTGGTCGGCGGGCGCGGCGAGCGAGCACCTCCTGTCGGTCGGCGGCGCGGTGTGCGTACCGGTGTCAGCGTCGTGTGCGGGCGCTACCAGCGGCGCCCGCCATGGTCGGTGCCATGAGCTACGCATTCGAGGCGGAGGGCCTGGTCAAGCGGTTCGGTTCGACGACCGCGCTGGCCGGGATCGACCTCGCCGCACGACGGGGGACCGTGCTGGGGGTGCTGGGGCCGAACGGCGCCGGCAAGACCACCGCGGTACGCATCCTCGCCACCCTGCTGCGCCCGGACTCCGGGCGGGCCACCGTCGGCGGTCACGACGTGGTCGCCGACGCCGCCCGGGTCCGCCGGCTGATCGGCCTGACCGGGCAGTACGCGTCGGTCGACGAGGACCTGACCGGTACGCAGAACCTGGTGCTGATCGGCCGGCTGCTGGACCTGAGCCGGCGCGACGCCCGGGCGCGGGCGGCCGAACTGCTCGCCTGGTTCGACCTGACCGCCGCCGCCGGACGGCCGGCGAAGACGTACTCCGGTGGCATGCGCCGCCGGCTGGACCTGGCCGCGAGCCTGGTCGGCCGGCCGGAGGTGATCTACCTGGACGAGCCGACGACCGGTCTGGACCCGGCCAAGCGCGAGGAGATGTGGGGGGTGGTCCGCTCGCTCGTCGACGACGGCTCGACGGTGCTGCTCACCACGCAGTACCTGGACGAGGCGGACGCGCTGGCCGACGAGATCTCGGTGATCGACCACGGCCGGGTGATCGCCCACGGCACGCCGGCCGAGCTGAAGCGCATCGCCGGCAGCCAGACCATCGTGGTCCGGCCGACCGAGCCGGAGCGGATCGGCGAGGTCGCCGACATCCTGCGCGCCGGCGCCGGCGCCGAACCCGAACTCCCCCGGCCCGGCCTGCTCACCGTGCCGGTGGAGGGCGACGCGGCGTTCACCGCTGTGGTGCGCCGGCTCGACGACGCCGGCATCGGGGTGGTCGAGCTGGCGCTACGGCTGCCCAGCCTGGACGAGGTGTTCTTCACGTTGACCGGCCACGGCGCCGAGCAGCCCACGGAGGTGGCGGCATGACCACGACCACGCACCCGGCGGCGACGCCGCCCCGGACCCGTGCGCCCCGGCCCGGCGCCCGCCCGTTCGGGCTGGTCCGGCACAGCCTCGCGCTCGCCGGCCGCAGCCTGATCAAGACGCTCCGCACCCCGGAGCAGCTCCTCGACGTGACGCTCCAACCGATCGTCTTCGTGCTGATCTTCGTCTACCTGCTGGGCGGCGCGATCTCCGGCTCGCAGCACGAGTACCTGGAGTTCCTGCTCCCGGCGATCATGGTGCAGACCGTGCTGTTCGCGTCCGTCGCGACCGGCGTCAGCCTCAACACCGACATCGAGAAGGGCGTCTTCGACAGGTTCCGCAGCCTGCCCATCGCCCGGTCCGCGCCGCTTGTCGGCTCGGTGGTCGGCGACCTGGTGCGGTTCGTGGTCTCGATCGTGGTGCTGTTCACGTTCGGCTACGCCATCGGTTTCCGGATCGGCACCGATCCGCTGTCCACGCTGGCGGCGTGCCTGCTGACCATCGCGTTCGCGTTCGCGGTGAGCTGGGTCGGGGTGCTGCTCGGCGTGCTGATGCGCAGCCCGAGCGCGGTGCAGGGGACCGCGTTCCTGGTGATGTTCCCGCTGACGTTCGGCACCACCATGATGGCGCCGGCCGACACGATGCCCGGCTGGTTGCAGTGGTGGGTCGGCGTGAACCCGGTGGCCGACGTGATGACCGCGGCGCGGGGCCTGATCCTCGGCGGTCCGGTCGCCGGGCCGGTGACCCGGTCACTGATCTGGACCGTGGCGATCATCGCGGTCTGCGCGCCGCTGGCCGTACGGGCCTACCGGCGCCGCGCCTGACCGGCCGCATCGGGCCGCCGCTCGCGAACGCCGGGGCGGCGGCCGGCTCAGGCCGTCCGGACCGGGTCGCCGCTCACGGACGCCAGGGCGGCGGCCCGGCTCAGGCCGTGCCCCCGGGCGTACGCGGCGGCATACCCGTCGTCGCCCAGCTCGGCGCGCAGCCGCTCGGCGAGCCGCTGCGCGTCCGGGTTGGACCGGTCCGGCCAGCCGCGCAGCGAGTCGGACGTGCCGAGCAGCTCGGCGGCCCGCTCGTACCGGCCCTCCGCCGCGGCGACCGCCACCCAGCCGACCGCGATGATCGCGATCACCGGCATGTCCCGGGCGGCGAGCCCTCGGGCGGCGGCCTCGGACAGGCAGCGACGCGCGCCCGGCACGTCGCCCCGGGCGAGCGCGAGGTTCGCCATCGCGGCCAACAGCAGCCCGCGGAACTGCGGCGCGACGAGCGGCGCCTCGTCCTGGCGGCGCATCGCCTCCGCGAAACACTCCGCCGCCTCGTCGAGCGAACCCTCGATCCGGGCGATGTCGCCGAGCATCATCAGCGCGAACGCGGCATCCCGACCCTCCCGGTCGGCCACCCGTTCGGCCACGAACCGGCGCAGTTCCGCCTTGGCGCCGGCCACGTCCCCGGACCGGGCCCGGATGGCCGCCAGCCAGATCAACTGGAAGCCCGGCTCGGCGCTCGGGTTCAGTTCGCGGACCAGCCGCGCCGACTCCTCCAGCGCGGCCGTGGCCGCCGGGAAGTCACCGCGCTTGGTGAGCGCGTCGGCGTACTGGCTCAGCACCATCGACAGGCTCCACCGTTCGCCGACCACCCGCAGCTCCGCGACCGCCCCGGTCAGGTCGCGCAGCATGCCCTCGGCGTCGCCGTCGTTCTCCCGGATCTGGCCGCGCATGGTGAGCAGCGTGCCGTCGGTCCACGGGTCGGGGTGCCCACGGGCGCGGTCCACCGCCGCGATCCCGGCGGCGGTGTCGTCGGTGAACATCGACAGGGCCGGTTCGAGCAACGCCACCAGCGGGTGCCCGGTCCCCCGCGCCGCGCGGACCGCGTCGGTCAGCTCCGCGATCCGCTCCGGCGTGGGCTCACGGGCGCTGTGGAACATCTCGGTGATCATGCGGATGGCGAGCACCACGGCCCGCTCCGCCGCCGGCGCCGGGCCGGGCAGCGCGAGCGCGCGGGCCAGCACGTCGCCGCCGATCCCGCCGTCGTCACCCCAGATGATCAGCGGCAGCGCCAGCCCGGCACCGATCCGCAGCGCGGTGTCGGCGTCCCCGGCGTCGCAGGCGAAGTGCAGCGCGCCGACGATGTTCTCCCGTTCCGCCGCCAGCAGCCGCAGCCAGGGGAGCTGGCCGGCGGTGCGCAGGTGCGGCTCCGCGGTCACCACCAGGTCCCGGAAGTACGCGGCGTGCGCGGCCCGCGCCTCGGCGGCGCCGCCGGCCGCGACGAGCCGCTCCAGGCCGTACTCCCGGATGGTCTCCAGCATCCGGAACCGCCCGTCGCCGACCACCTGGAGCAGCGACTTGTCGACGAGCGCGTCGAGCAGCGCGGCGGCGGCCGGGCCGGCGACGCCGGTCGCCGAGTCGGCGGTGACCGAGGCCGGGAACACGGCGAGCCGCTCGGCGAGCCGGCGCTCGTCGCCGGTGAGCAACCCCCAGCTCCAGTCCACCACCGCGCGCAGCGTCCGGTGCCGGGGCAGCGCGGTCCGGCTGCCGCCGGTCAGCAGCCGGAACCGGTCGTCCAGGCCGGCCGTGACCTGCCGCGGCGACAGCGTCCGCAGCCGCGCCGCGGCCAGTTCGATGGCGAGCGGCAGGCCGTCCAGGCGGCGGCAGATCTCCACCACGTCGGCGACGTTGTCGTCGGTCACCGTGAACCCGGCCCGCACGGCCCCGGCCCGGTCACGCAGCAACTGCACCGAGGGGTACGCGACCGCGTCGGCCGGCGACACGTCCGCCGGCGGCAGGCGCAGCGGCGGTACGGGATCCAGCGCCTCGCCGACGATGCCGAGCGGCTCGCGGGACGTGGCCAGCACACGCAGCCCCGGGCAGCGGCCGAGCAGTTCCTCGGCGAGCCGGGCGGCGGCCTCGACGACGTGCTCGCAGTTGTCCAGCACGATCAGCGTCTCGTCGGCGGCGAGCGCGTCGACCAGCCGGCCGAGCGTGTCGCGGATCGGGGTCCGGGCCGGTTCCAGCGTCCGATCCCGGCGACCGAGCGTGTCGAGCACGGCGCGTGGCACGTCCGCCGGGTCGGTGATCGGGGCCAGCTCGACCAGCCAGACCCCGCCCGGTACGCCGTCCGCCAGCCGGCCGGCCGCCACGCTCGCCAGCCGGGTCTTGCCGGCGCCGCCCGGCCCGAGCAGCGTGACCAGCCGGTTGCCGGCGAGCAGCCCGGTGAGCCGACGCAGGTCGTCGTCCCGCCCGACGAACGTGGTGAGCGCGGCGCGCAGGTTCCCCCGCCGGCCGGTGGGCGCCGGTGGCGGGGCCGCCTCGCCCCGCAACAACGCCAGGTGCGCGGCCCGCAGCTCGGGCGAGGGGTCCACCCCCAGCTCCTCGGCGAGCCGCTGCCGGATCCGCTCGTACGCGGCCAGCGCCTCAGCCGGCCGACCGGCGGCGGCCAACGCCCGCAGGCGCAGCGCGGCCAGCCGCTCCCGCAGCGGGTACGCGGCGGTCAGCTCGTCCAGCTCGGCAACCAGCAGCTCCGGCCGGCCGATCCGCAGCTCCGCCTCGATCCGGTCCTCCTGGGCGGTGAGCCGCAGCTCCGTCAGGCGCGCCACGGCGGCGTCCGCGTACGGCGCGTCGGCGACCTCGGCCAGCGCGGGGCCGCGCCACAGCGCCAGCGCGTCCCGCAGTGACCCGAGCGCCCGCTGCGGGTCGCCGTCGCGCAGCGCCTCCCGACCCTGGCGGGCCAGCCGTGCGAACCGCTCCGCGTCCACGTCGTCCGGGGTCAGGTCGAGCCGGTACCCGGTCGGGCCGCGGCGAACCCCGAGCCCGGGCACCGCGCGGCGCAGCCGGGACACCAGCGTCTGCACGGCGTTCGCGGTGTCGGCGGGCGGCGCGTCCGCCCAGAGCGCCTCGACCAGCGCCGGCACGCTCACCGGGCGGCCCGGGTCCAGGGCGAGACGGATCAGCAGCGCCCGCAGCCGGGCACCGGCGACGTCGACGGCCTGTTCGCCGTCGCGGACCTCCAGCGGCCCGAGGATCCCCACCCGCACGCCGTCACTCTCTCATTCGCGTCCACCGAGTCCCGCGCGTCGTGGGAGACCAGTCACGGAGGTCAGTCCGCCGTGCCCGGCCAGACCGTCACCCGGATCTTCCAGCCGGCCTCGATCGGTGCGACGAACTCGACGAACGCGACGTGGACGTCCTCCCGCGTGTGCACGCAGTATCGGCTGCCCTTGCGGTAGGTGGAGTCGATCGTCGCAAAGCCGTTGAGCAGGGAGACGCAGTCCTCCCGGGTCGGTGAGCCGGTGCGACTCCACCTGGCCAGGCCGGCCCAGATGGGAAAGCTCTGGATCGAGCCACCCCCGTCGTAAATGTCGATCTCGGGGTCCGGCCCGGTGGCCACCCTGGGCGGGTCGGCGTCGAGATCGACGCCGTTGTTGTTGAAGAGCAGTTCGAAGGGGCCGTCCCCGGCACTCTCCGGGGTGGCGGCCTGCGGTGGGGACGTCTCCGCGCCTGCCTCCCGGGGCGAAACCGACGGAGTGGGCGACCGCGTCGCCGGAGCGGCGGTGGAGCCGCCACCGGTGACCTGGTAGACGAATGCCGCGACGCCGACGAGCGCGGTGATCAGGCCGGCGACGGCGGTGAGTATCCCCGCCATCGACTGCCAGAACGACGTCCGTGGCGCGGTGCCGCGCTGTGGCTCGCTCACACGCCCTCCCGCCGGTGATCCCGGCATCGATCATCACACACGGCCGCTCCTTGACGGTGTCCCGCGCACGACCGACCCGGCGCGTGGGTCACTGGTCGCCGCGGACGCGGGCGTGCAGGTGCATGTCGTGTCGTCCGTCCGGGTGCACGGCGGCGTTGCGCCTGGTGCCCTCGGCCCGGAATCCGGCCTTGACGGCGACCCGGCAGGACGCCTGGTTGCGGGTCGAGTGGTCGAGTTCGAGACGGTGGAAGCCGGCGCCGAGCGCCCAGTCACTCACCGCCCGCAACGACCGGGAGGCCACGCCCGCGCCGCGGGCGGCCGGCGCCACCCAGTACGCGCACACCGCCACCCCGTCACCGAGGTCCACGGCGCCCAGCACCATGCGCCCCAGCGGCTCACCGCCGCCGTGCGTCATCGCCCAGCTCGCCGCCGTCTCCTGGTGCCACGCCTGGCGGTAGTACGCGAACCACTCGCGGACCTGGTCCTCGGAGTCGGGTCGGCGGGTGTGCCAGCGGCGGATCTCGGGATCCTGGTAGGCGGCGAGGAACGCCGGCGCGTCGGACGCCTGCCAGGGCCGCAGGACGAGGTCGTCGCCGACGGCGAGCGTCGGCTGCGGACCGGACGCGAGGGTGCCGGCGGGAATGGCGGGCGGCGTCGAGAGGGGAAATCTCACCCGCCCATCCTCCACTCGGCCGGCTCCTAGAATCGAGTGGTGAGCAGGATCGATCGGGCGCGCAGGACGATCGCCGCGGTGCCGGCGACGGTCTACGACGCGCTTCTGCACCGGGACGCGCTGGAGGCGTGGCTGCCGCCGGACGGCATGCGCGGGCGGATCGAGCGCTGGGATCCCCGCCCCGGTGGCGGCTTCCGGATGGCGCTCACCTATCTCGACCCCACCGGCAGCCCGGGCAAGACGTCGGACGCGACGGACGTCGTCGACGTCGGGTTCGCCGACCTGGTCCGGTCGGAGCGGGTGGTGCAGACCGCCGTGTTCGAGGCCGACGACCCGGCGTACGCGGGGATCATGACCCTGACCTGGCACCTGGCCCCGGTCGGCGACGCGACCGAGGTGACCGTCACCGCGACCGGCGTGCCACCCGGCATCGACCAGGCGGTGCACGAGGAGGGCATCGCGTCCTCGCTGGCCAACCTGGCCGCGTACGTCGAATCGCCGCGCTGACGTGCCGGCCGGGCACCGGTTTCGGCGTCCGGCCGGCACATCGACCCGAACTACAGGTACGGGCGGGTGATCAGCTCGATGGCGTGGCCCCCGGGGTCCTTGAAGTAGACGCCCCGGCCGCCGTGCTCGTTGTTGATCTCACCGGGTCGACGCATCTGCGGATCGGCCCAGTGCTCGACGCCCCGGTCGCACAGCCGCTGGTACGCCCGATCGAACAGGTCGTCGTCGATCAGGAACGCGTAGTGCTGCATCTGGATCTCCACCGGCGGCTCGGCGAACTGGAGCAGCACGCCGTCGGAAAGCTGCACGTTGGTGAACGGACCCCAGGACGGCGCCTCCGGCAGCTCCAGCAGCTCCCGGAAGAACCGGGCCGACGCGTGGCGGTCCCGGGCGGCGACGATGGTGTGGTTGAACGAAACGGTCATGCGGTTGACCTCACGGTGCTCGACACGAATGGGAACCATCGGTGCGCGAGCGGCGGGAGGTCCGCGGGCCCGACCTGGCGGGTGCCCGTGGCGCACCCGCGGCGCGGTCAGACCTCCACCGGATCACCAATCCGTGCATGGCCTCGGGCCGGTCCGGTGTTCACGAACGCTGACGCTAGTCGGCCCGGTCGACAGTCGCAATCGTCACGCCGGCCCGGCCCGCCGGTCGGAAGGCGCCGCGGCGTCGTACGACTCGCGTGCGTCGAGCAGCTCGTCCCAGTGCCGCTCGGTCCAGGCGCACGCCACCGCGATCGGTTCGAGCATGCTGCGGCCCACCGGCGTCAGCTCGTACTCGACGGCGCGTCCGGCGTGGACGGTGCGCGTCACCAGACCGTCCCGTTCCAGGGCGCGCAGCGAGCCGGTGAGCACCTTCGGGGTGACGCGGCGCAGCGGCACCCGCAGCTCGGAGAAGCGCCGGGGGCCGCCTTCGAGGCAGCGGATGATGAGCGCCGCCCACTTGTCGCCGAACCGGATCGGGTTGAGCGAGGACGGGCACAGCTCGTCGAACATGTCGGCGGGCAACGGTTGCCTCATGCCGCTCACGATAGCCGGTATCCCCGAGGTAACCAGGCCCGTCGATACCGTCGGCGCACCGGCCGGGCACAGGGCTCCGGCCCTGGTGAGAGGCGTCTTCTCATGAACATCGTGATCTTCGGGGCCGGCGGCCGCGCCGGACGCCGGGCCGTGGCCGAGGCGCGGCGGCGCGGCCACCAGGTCACGGCGGTGGTACGCGACCCCGCCCGGCACCGCGACCCGATCGACGCGCCGGTGGTGGCCGGCGACGTCACCGACCCGGGCAGCGTGGCGCGGGCCGCCGCCGGGCAGGACGCGGCGATCAGCGCGGCGGCGGACCTGACCGTGCCAGCGCAGGACTTCTTCCCCGCGTCGTCGCGCGCGCTGGCCGCCGGGCTTACCGAGGCGGGCGTACGCCGCCTGGTGGTGGTCGGTCTCGCACCGGTCCTGCCCGGGCCGTCCGGCACGCCCCTGATGGACGAGCCCGGCTACCCGGACGAGTACCGCCCGTTCTTCCTCGGCCATGCGGCGGGCCTCACCGAGCTGCGACACTGCGACCTCGACTGGTCGTACGTGGCACCGGCGGGCGACTTCGACCACGACGGCGTCCGCACCGGCCGCTACGAGTTCGCCGCGCACGGCGATCCGGCCAGCCGGATCAGCTACCCGGACTTCGCGATCGCGCTGCTCGACGAGATCGAGGCGCCCCGCCACCTACGGGGGACCGCGAGCGTCCGCGAGGCGTGAGCCCCGAGCCGGCCGGGCCCCGTCCCGACGAGGCTGGTCAGTGTCCGCGGTTGAGGGCCGACAGGCCCCAGAGTTCGGCGATGCGTCCGTCGCGTACCCGGAGAAACTCCAGCATGGTCGACGGCGGCTGGCCGGGCACGCCGTGCACGCTGGTGCGGACCGCGACCCGGTCCCCCTCGACGACCGTGTCCTCGACGACGACCCGGACGTCGGGGACCGCCTCGTGGAACCGCCGCCAGGCCGGAGCCACGTGCTCCGGCCCGGTGGTCCCCAGCGGATGACTGCGGAAGTCCACCGCGAAGATCCCCGGCACGGCGTCGTAGTCACGATTGTTGAACGCCGCGTACATGCGCCGGGCCACGGCGCGCCCGTGGTCGGTCACCGGCCGTCCGGTTCGGTCGCGTTGGCCCGGACGCGTTGCAGGACGCGCCGCACGGTCTGCCGGTCGCGGGCGGTGACACCGTCGAGCAGCCGCTCCTGGTACGCCTGGTGGGCCCGCGCCAGGTCGTCGGCCACGCGTACGCCGGTGGGGGTCAACGCGGCCAGGGTGTAGCGGTTGTCCGCCGGGTCGAGACGGCGGCCGACCAGCCCTTCGGCCTCGAACTCCTTGACCAGCCGGGTGATGCTCGCGCCGTCGACGCCCAACGCCCGGCGCAGGTCGCGGTGACTGGTCTCCCCCGCGCGTCGCAGCCGGACCAGCAACTGCACGCGCTGCGGGCTGATGCCCACGTGTCGGGCGAACGCCTGCCGCAGCTCAGCGCAGGTGCCGCCCAACTCCCGGAAGAAGGCGTCCTCGGACGTCTCGTCGGTCACGGTCTCTTTATATCGTCAACTCTTGATAGCATCAAGAGATCATGCGACGAGGGGGCGACCGATGACGTTGCCGGTGGCGGACCTGCTGGCGATCCACGAGTTGTTGGCCCTGCACGGGCATCTCGTGGACGCCGGCGAACTCGACCGGATGGGCGAGCTGTTCACCGCCGACGTGGTCTACGACGTGACGTCCTTCGGATTCGGCGAGTTGCACGGCCCCGAGGCGATCAGGAGCGCGGCCCTCGCCCTGGGGGACCGCAATCCGGTCGGGCACCACGTCACCAACGTCCACGTGACCGAGGACGCGGACGGCACGGTCCGAGCGGTGTCGAAGGGGATCGGCATCCACGCCGACGGGTCGGTCGGCAGCGTCGTGTACGAGGACGTCGTCCGCCGCGAGGGTGCCGGGTGGCGGATCGCGCACCGGAAGGTGATCCCCCGCCGCACGCCCCTGCGACCCTGAGTCAGTCCCCCTCGACGCCGGCGGCCCGCAGGATCTGCCGGACCCGCTCGCGGCTGTAGCCGGTGCGGCGAATGAGATCTACCTGGCGGGCACCGGCCCGGTACTCCGCCACCATGACGCGATGCAGCTCGACGCGGGCCGCCTCGACCCGGGCGCGAGCCTCGGCCTTGATCTGCCGGGCGGCCTGCACGGCGCGCTCGTCAGCACCGGGCAGCGCCTCTTCGGCGTCCCGCAGTGCCCGTGCGCGACCCGGTCACGCCGCTGCTGAACCGGTGATGATACAGAGCGCGACAGACGACACAGGAGGCGCTCGGGTGGCATTGTCGATCGCTCAGGTACGCGCGTTGCGGTATCGGCTGGGCAAGTCGCTCGACGCTGCCGGGCGCAGCCGGAGATGACCTGCTGCCGCCTGCGACTGGCCCCGGTCGCCACGGTCAGGGACGAGATGGCGGCTGGCCCGAGCAGACCTCAGCGCCCGGCGGCCTCCCGCGCGTTCCGCTCCACCATGTCCCGATGCTCAGCCACGGCCGCCGGGTCCAGGGCCGGCACGTTCGTCATGGTGGGGAGCAGACCGACCGCGCCGTCGATCAGCTCGCGGACGATGTCGGCGTGACCGGCGTGGCGCTGCGTCTCGGCGGTCACGTGCACCAGGACGTGGTGCAGCGTCACCTCGCCGCCGTCGCCCCACCACGGCACCCGACCGACCGCGTCCAGCGGCAACGCCTCGATCGTGGCGTCCGCGTGCGCCCAGGACCGTCGGTACAGCTCGATGACGGACTCGCGCGACTCGGTCGGCAGGGCCCATGCCTCCCACGTCTCCTCGCCCGCCGGCCACTGCGGAACGGCGTCACTCGGCCGACCGAAGGTCTCACCGAAGTAGCCGAACTCGCCTCGGGCCAGGTGCTTCACCAGGCCCAGCAGGTTCGTGCCGGTGGGCGTCAGCGGGCGGCGGATGTCGTACTCGCCCAGCCCGTCGAGCTTCCACACCAGCACGCTGCGCGCCCCGCGCAGGTAGTCGAGCAGGTCGGCCTTGGGGTCGAAGATCGTCATGGCGGACAGCATGCGGCATCCAACTCTGGCGGCACAGCCCCGACTCCCGACGATCGCCGCTAGGGTGGGTCGATGGCTGAGCTGCTGGCGATCGTGCTGGTCGTCGGTGTCCTGGCGGCCGTCCTGGGGCCTCTCGCGTGGCTGGCGGCCCGGGTCCGTCGCCGGGGTGTCGGCGACAACGTGATGGGGCCGTTCGAGGAGATCTGGCATCCGGCCGCGCACCGCTTCCGGGCCGAGATCCGGGTGTACGAGGAACGCATGGTTCCGTTACCGCCGGCGGAGGATCCGCGACGACGGGGTGACGTTCCTGGGCGCTCCCGGCCGGCTGATCGCTGACGGTTGTCGCTCGGACAGTGGCCGCGGGCTGCCGCCTCGAAGAGCTCGCGTGCCGCCCGTCACCGACGAAGGTCGATCCCACGGGGCAGTGCGGTTCGGCCGCTGTCAGTAGCATCTCCATGTTTTTGCCTGCAACGGGGAGGACCATCCACGTGCGATGGAAGTTGTCGGCCGGCGTCCTGGTGGCGCTGGCCTTTTTGATTCCGGCGGCGCCGGCGGCGGCTCAGGCTCAGGCGCCCGGGTTGGACGGAGCCTGCCAGACGGTCGAGCGGAAGGTCTACAAGGACTTCCGTGAGCTCATCGCCATCGACCTGGACACCGCCACCAACGCCGAGTTGCGGTTGCTGGCCTACCGGCTCCTCGCCGAGGCGAGCGCCGAATCGTTGCCCGGTCTGCCCAAGGCCATCGAGGACCAACTGAACGGCACCGCTGACGAGCTGCGCGCGTTCCTCAAGTCGGGCGTGCGGAGCGCCTGGCAGACGGCCCTGCGGGTCAAGACGGTCCAGACCTTGACCGGCGCCGGCCCCAACGTGCGGGCCGCGACGCAGAAGGCCCTCGATGATGGGTCCGTCGACGTTCTTCTGGCCTACCTGAACATCGGCCTGCACGACGCCCGCGCGCTCGACTGCGCGGCTCAACCGACGCCCACGCCCACGGCGACCTCAACGGTTCAGCCCACGCCGACGGCGAGCGCCACGCCCAGCGCCTCGGCGACGGCCGTGCCGACCGCTGCCCCCTCCGTCAGCCCGGGTGCTCCCCTCGGCGAGGGTGGCGGGCTGCCCGTGACCGGTTCCGACACCGCGACCGTAGCCAGCATCGGTGGTGCGCTTCTGCTCCTCGGCGGCGTGGGCTTCGTGATCGGCCGCCGGCGCCGTTCCCGCTTCGTGGCATAGCCGCGACGTGCCCGGCTCGATGCTCCGTCCGGCCGGGCACGGTCGGCGCGGTTCGTCCGGGCCGTCGACAGCACGGTCGACCAGGGATTCGACGTGGTGGGGCCGGCGGGGTTCGAACCCGCGACCGAGGGATTATGGGATCAAACTACCCGTTTCGCCGACCTGGGCACACGGCGGCTCTGCAGCGGAAACACCTCTCGACTTCTCACACCACTCCCCGCTGGCCGTCGACCTCTTGCGGACCGTCGCGCAGGCACGGTCACCTCGGAGCGCTGACAACCCTCCGCCCTTGCGTCTTCACAGGGCGGGGCCAACAATGTTGCCGTGCCCGATGGCTTAGGTCCGTTTGTATGCATGCTGATTCTGCTGTGCATTTGGTCAAGCGTGATCAGTGCACTGCTCGGCCGCCTGAGCTCGTGGGAGGCAGTACCAGGAGCATCGCCGTGGCGGTTTTGGGGACCAGGCGTCCTGGCGTGGTCATGGCCCATCGTCGTGGTCGGGTGCTTCGTCCTCAATTTCATCACGCCCTGGGCCGTGTATCTACTGGTCCTGGCTCCACTGACGCTCTTGGCCGCGACCGCACTGACTGTGGTGGAGTTCAGACGTCGGGGTGCTGAGGACCTTGAGGCAGAGACGCCTCGGCGCGCGACAGAATGACACCAGCTCGGGAAGTTGGCGCAGTGCCGCCAACAGTGGATTTTACCCGGCGGCCGGGCCTGAGGTTCAGAAGAAGATCGCGGATGGCTGGCAGCCTGGGCTCGACGCTGGTCGGCCTGTCCGTCACCGTCCGGCGCTATCAGCGCAAGCGGATGGTCTTGGCTGTACGAATGGCTGTACGGTCCCTGGTCGTGGATTGGGGGATGCGGTGAGCTGGGTTGCCAACGTGATGCTGTCGGTGGGTCCGGAGGACCGCCACAACGCTGAGGCGTTCAGCGGGTGGCTCGACAATGAGTGCCCCCGTCGCGAGCTAGGCATGAGGCCAGGCGGCAGCGGTAACCTGCGCCTGATTACCGCTGCGGACAACCAGTGGGGCGGACATAAGAACCCCGAATGTGAGGTGTTCGCCGGGGCGCTTAACCACGCCGACCTTACTGCTGTCGTGGAGCATTTCGGTTTCCTGGCCTGGCACAATCCCAATGCAGTGCAGCTCTTCGTGATGGACCAGGAGGAGTCCTTGTTCCGCGTCTGGATGATCCGCAACGGCGCTCTGCGGCAGTACGCCCCTTCGTCACCGGACGAGGAGGACGACGAGTTTTGGCCCACCGCCGGGTCGTAGCCGCAGTTCGGAAGGACACCTCGTCTGTCACGTACCGCCCCTCTACCTCAAGCCATCTCCGCCGCCCCATCTCTGTCGAAGATCCCCGCCGGAGGCATCGGTTCCGGGCACTTGGCGCAGTCTGCAATCGGCCGGCGCGCCGGCCGATGCCGGCGCTTGCGCCGCCAGCAGGCCGAGCGCGGGCGGCGCGGCCCGCTTGCGGGCCGCCTTGATGAGGCGGCAGACCGATGAGCGTGGTCAAACGGCCGAACGGCAAGTGGCGAAGTACGGCAGCAATTTTCAATCTGTTTCCGTGCTCGATACCTTGGTGGCGAAACGAAGCCGAGTATTCCGGTGCCGTTGGTGGGTGCGGGTTGGGCTGTGGCATCCCGGGCTTCTCCGCTTGATCTGCCGGGTTGACCGCGATCCAGCGCCACCGAACGGCCCGGCTCAGCGCACCGGACAGGATCCAGTGAATCTGCCGAATCGAGGCAGGGGCAAGCGGCTTGCACTCGTGCGGCCGGCACTTGTCGGTGCAGTCGTGGGGCCCTGCCTTCCGGTGCTCGATGGCCTTCCAGGCACCTCCACAGTGGTCCCGGCACTTCCGCAGCACCGCATAGAACGACTCCAGCGTCTCGGCGTCCAGCCGACCGACCGGCAGCTTGCCGAGCAACGGCCGTACGTGCTTGTTCACCTTCTTGACGTACCCCTGCCGGGTCGACGCCTCGACGTCGAACACTTCAAGCCACCGGTCAAGCAGCTGGTCGACCGTCGCGCGCGTCCGTGGGTTGCGCCGCTCGTCCACCTGGGCGATAAACCGCGTACGCGCCTTCTCGGCTTCCCTTCCGGGCCGTCGCACCGGGCGGAATCGTCTCAGTCAGGTAGTGCCGCTTCTTCGTGATGGGGTCGATGCCCGCGTAGACCTTCACCCTCAGTGAGCCGCTGGGCAGTTCCTCGATCTCGCCGCGCTGGCGCTTCCCGCGCCCGTTCGCCGTCGCCATGGGGGCCGACCGTAGCGCGCTCGCACCACGAGTAGCACCACGCGAAGATCGACGATCTAGTGTTTGCGCTGGTGGGGCGGGCGGGGTTCGAACCCGCGACCGAGGGATTATGAGTCCCCTGCTCTAACCGGCTGAGCTACCGCCCCGTCACGCGCGCGTCGGATCGTAACCCGCCGATCGGTCACCGGCCACGACGGCGTACGCCGCCGCCATGCCCACGACGAGCAACGTGAGGATAACAGCGCGCAGCCGAGCCCCGGATCAACCCCGCAACTCGTCGAGCACCGCGCCGGCGGTGCGCCAGCCACTGGCCAACGCGCCCTGGATGGACGGGCTGTCGCGGTGGTCGCCGGCCACGAACAGGCCGTCGCCGAGCGCCACCGGCTTGCGCAGCCGGCCCTGCGGCGGCGGGGCGGCCGGCAGCGCGTCGGGCACCGAGACGGTGGTGAGGTGGGTCCAGTCGGCGGTGGACCGGCCGTAGAGGCGGTCCAGCTCACGGCGGATCACCGGCTCGGGCGGGGCCTGCGGGCCGACCACCGACGTGGCCACCAGGTGCTGGCCGGCCGGCGCGTACGTGGGGGCGGCGTTGCTGATCACCACCGTGTTGACGACCAGTTCCCGCCGGTCGCCGTCGAGCAGCAGGATCGGCTCGTCCAGCGGCGGCGTGTCGGTGCGGTGGTAGTAGGTGGTGTACGCGTGCATGCGTACCCGCTCGACGGCCGGCAGCAGCGTGGCCGCCGCCTGCGGGTCGGCGGCGACCACGACGGCGCGGCAGGTGATCTCGCCGGTCTCGGTGCGGACCCGGCCGGGCGCGACTCCGGTGACCGGCGTGCGCAGGGCGAGCTGCTCGGCGGGCAGCGGCGCGGCGACGGCTCGGGGCAGCGCGCCCATCCCCCGCGCGGGCAGGCCGATCCGGCCCCGGGCGAACGAGCGCAGGATGACCGCGAGCACGTGGCTGGAGGTGGCCAGCTCACGGTCGAGCAGCACGCCGGCCAGGAACGGTCGGATCAGTTCCTCGATGATCGCGTCGGAGAGCCCGGCCCGGCGTAGCGCCGTCTCGGTGCTGGTCTCCGTGGCGGCGAGCAGCCGCCCGACGGGCAGGGTGGCGCAGCCGGCGGCGAGCGCGGCCAGGCGCAGCCGGTCGCGCAGCGACCCGACGCCGGCGGTCAGCGCGCCGGGCGCGCCGGTGGGCTCGCGCAGCGGGTTGACCAGCCGGGCCAGCCGGTCGCCGCGGCGTACCAGCACGCCGGAGGTGAACCAGCCCAGGTCGAGCGTGTCGAGGTCGAGCAGCGCGCCGAGCCGGGGGTAGGCGGTGTTGAGCACCTGGAAGCCGCGGTCCAGCAGGAATCCGTCGACCTCGTCGGTGGCGACCCGGCCACCGAGCCGGTCGCCGACCTCCAGCAGCCGCCACGACACCCCGGCGCGGTGCAGCCTGCGGGCGGCGGCGAGGCCGGCCAGGCCGCCGCCGACGATCACCACGTCGGTGTCAGGCACGGTCCACTCCCGCGCCGGCCCGGTCGCCGTCGCGGTGCGACCGGGACAGGCGGCTGGGCCACCACACCTTCGGCCCGATGTCGTACGCGAGCGCGGGCACCAGCAGCGAGCGGACCACGATGGTGTCGAGCAGCACCCCGACGGCGACCGCCACGCCCAACTCCACCAGCACGACGAGCGGCAGCACGGCGAGCGCGGAGAACGTGGCGGCGAGCACGATGCCGGCGGAGGTGATGACGCCACCGGTGACCGCCAGGCCGGCCAGCACCCCGGCGCGGGTGCCGCGTCGTACCGACTCCTCGCGGACGCGGCTCATCAGGAAGATGTTGTAGTCGATGCCGAGCGCGACCAGGAACACGAAGGCGAACAGCGGGAAGGACTGGTCGACGCCGGGGAAGTCGAAGACGTGTCGGAACAGCAGCGCGCAGAGGCCGAGCGTGGCCAGGAACGACAGCACCACGGTGGCGATCAGCAGCAGCGGGGCGACCAGGGCGCGCAGCAGCAGCGCCAGGATGATCGCGATGACCAGCAGCACCACCGGGATGATCACGTTGCGGTCCCGGACGGACGCGTCGGCGGTGTCCACGTTGATGGCGGTGAAGCCGCCGACCACGGCGTCCGCCCCGGGCACCGCGTGCACGGCCTCGCGCAGGTCCCGGATGGTCTGTTCGGCGCCGTTGCTGTCGGGTGGGTCGGCGAGCGTGACGTTGAGCTGCACCCGGCCGTCGACCACCTTGGGCGGGGCGTTCGGGTCGGGCGGCGCGTTCTGGCCCTGCTGGCCGAGCGGCAGCACCGAGGCGACGCCCTTGACGCCCTGGGCCACCTGGGCGACCCGCTGCGCGGCGGCCTGCTCGGTGAAGATGGTGGCCGGGCTGCCGGTGCCGGCCGGGAAGTGCCTGTCGATGACCTCCTGGCCGGCCACCGAGTCGGTGCGCTGGGTGAAGAGCTGGGACTGGCCGAGCGTGGTGGCGCCGAGCTGGGTCACCCCGATCGCGAGGGCCGCCAGCACCACGGCGGTGACGATCCAGACGGTACGCGCGCGGCGCGCCACGAAGCCGGCGATCCGCCCCCACAGGCCGTGCTCGGTACGCGGGTCGGCGTCGTCGTGCCGGGGTCGCCGGGGCCAGAACGCCCACCGGCCGCCGAGCACCAGCAGGGCGGGCAGGAACGTCAGCATCACCAGCAGCGTGGCGGCGATGCCGACGGCGCTGACCGGGCCGAGCGCCCGGTTGGAGTTGAGGCTGGACAGCAGCAGGCAGAGCAGGCTGACGATGACGGTGGCGCCGGAGGCGATGATGGCCGGGGCGGCGCCCTTCCAGGCGGCCTTCATCGCGTCCCAGGGGCGTTCGTGCCGGTGCAGTTCCTCCCGGTAGCGGGCGATGAGCAGCAGCGCGTAGTCGGTGCCGGCGCCGAAGACGAGCACGGTGAGGATGCCCTGCGCCTGCCCGTTGAGCTTCACCACGTCGTGCTTGGCGAGCTGGTAGACGACGACGGCGGCCAGCGAGTACGACATCCCGGCGGCCAGCAGCGGGAAGACCCAGAGCACCGGGCTGCGGTAGACGATCAGCAGGATGATCAGCACCACGACCAGGGTGACCAGCAGCAGTGGCCCGTCGATGGCGGAGAACACCTCGATCAGGTCGCCGAGCAGGCCGGCCGGGCCGGCCACGTCGACGCTGAGCCCGTCGCGGTCCGGGCCGGTGATGGCCCGCAGCTGGTCGACCACGCTGCGGATTTGTTCGCCCTCGGCGCTGTCGATCGGGACTATCACCTGGGCGGCCTGCTTGTCCTGGCTGACGACCGGCGGTGGCAGCGGGCCGACCACGCCGGGCACCTGGGCGAAGCGGGCCACGTCGGCCTGGATGCGCTGCTGGTCGGCGGCGGTGATGCCGCTGGTGCGCTCGTAGACGACCAGGGCCGGGGTGGTCTCCCGGTCGACGAAGCCGGCGGCGAGGTCCTGGGCGCGGGTGGCCTCGGCGTCGGCCGGGAGGAAGGACGCGTTGTCGTTGGTGGCGACGTCGCCGAGCTTGCCGGCGTACGGGCCGGCGACGCCGCCGACGATCAGCCAGCCGAGCACCACCGCCACCGCGATCAGCGTCGCGGTCCAGCGGCTGCGTCCTGCGGCCATCTCCACCACCCTCGAATCGACGCAACAATCGACGCAGCGGGAGTCTAAGTCGACCTCGACCATCCTGCCGTCCGAAACGGCGTTCGCGGGCGGAAACCGGGCGGCCGTAGCGGACCCGGCAATGAGAAACGCCCGTCGGCGTGGCCGACGGGCGTGAGGTGGAGCGAAGCTCCCCCGATTGGACTCGAACCAATAACCTGCCGGTTAACAGCCGGCTGCTCTGCCAATTGAGCTACAGGGGACCGTGCACCGCCCGGCTCGGATCTTCCCCGCGCCGTGCGACGGGAAAAGAATACAGGACATCGGGGGGTGGCGCGCCAGGGGGTTTGCCGGCGGCGCAGAATCGGGATAAATCGTCATCTCGGCACAGGCAGGCATGAGCGGCGAGCAGGATGGGTAGTTAGCCACCAACAGAGTTCAGGGACGGAAGGAGCCGCCATGCGCGGAAAGATCATGTTTCTTGGCGGGCTGGCAGCGGGGTTCGTCCTGGGCGCCCGTGCCGGCCGCGAGAAGTACGAGGAGCTGGTGGTCCGCGGGCGTAAGGTGCTCGACCACCCGACCGTCCAGGAGGCGGCCGGCGTCGCGCAGGCTCAGGCGACCCGGCTCTACTCCGAGGGCAAGGACAAGCTCGGCCAGACCAAGATCGGTGAGAAGATCTCGACCGGCAACGGCAGCAAGCCGGGGCTGAGCGACGCCGACAAGCCGTTCGCCGGCACGCCGGCCGCGGTGGGCAGCAAGGCCGGCACCAGCGGTACGGGGTCGACCGGCGTGACCGGTTCGACCACGACCGGCACGAGCACCAAGCCCAACGGCACGAGCAGCACCCTCTGACACAGACGGACAGCGGGCCGGCTCACCCTCGGGTGACCGGCCCGCTCCCGTGTGTCCTCCCCCCGCACGTCACGCCGCCGTGACGCCGGTGTGGCACATTCTCCGGTGGGGAGGTGGACGATCACATGACGATGGTCGGACCGGAGACCGCGGATCAGGCGCGGCTGCTGCGACTGCTGCGCGACGACGGCCCCCGGTCCCGGGTCGAGCTGGTCGACGTCCTCGGCCTGCCCCGGGCACGATTCGCCGCCGAGGCGGACCGGCTGGCCGCGCAGGGCCTGGTGGAGACCGCGGGGCCGGCCGCGTCCCGGGGTGGTCGCCGCTCGTCGTTGCTGCGGGTCGGCGCGCAGGTGCGCTTCGGCGCGGTGCTCGTCGGCGACGGCCGGCTGCGGGTCGCGCTCACCGACGGCGAGCTGAACCCGCTCACCCGGATCGACGAGCCCGTCGACGTGCGACTCGGCCCCGAGGTGGTGGTCGGCCGGGCGGTCGAGCTGCTCGGCAAGCTGCGGGCCGAGGCCGGGCTGACCCGGCTGACCGGCGTCGGGGTGGCGCTGCCCGCGCCGGTGGCGGTCAGCGACGGCACGCCCGTCTCCCCGCCCGCGCTGCCCGGCTGGCACCGGTTCCCGGTACGCGACACGCTCGCCGCCGAGCTGGGCTGTCCGGTGCACGTCGACAACGACGCGAACGCGATGGCGCTCGGCGAGTCGCACGCCGGCACCGGCCGCCCGTTCGACGACTTCCTGTACGTCAAGCTCGGCGACGCGATCGGCTGCGGGCTGGTGCTCGGCGGTTCGCTCCACCGGGGCGCGACGAGCGGCGCCGGCGACATCGGGCACCTCCAGCTGGCCGAGGACGGGCCGCTCTGCGGCTGCGGCAACACCGGCTGCGTCGAGGCGTACTGCGGGGACGCCGCCCTGGTCCGGGAGGCGGTGACGGCCGCACGGGCCGGGCGCTCGACGGTGCTGGCGGAGCGGCTCGCGGCGGCCGGCGCGCTGACGGTGGCGGACGTGGCCGCGGCGGCGACCGAGGGCGATCCGGCGGCGCAGACGCTGGTCCGGGACGCCGCCCGCCGGCTCGGGCAGGTGCTGGTCGGGCTGGTCAGCTTCGTCAACCCGGCCATCGTCATCATCGGCGGCGCGGCGCCCGGCATCGGGCCGGTCCTGCTCGCCGAGATCCGGGGCGTGGTCTACCGGCGCTCCACGCCGCTGGCCACCGGCAGCATGCCGATCGTCCTGTCCGACCTCGACGACCGCGCCGCCCTGATCGGCGCCGCCCGCCTCATCAGCGACCAGGTCTTCACCACCCGCTGACCCCGAACGCCACCGCGTCTGCCCCGCCCGCGCTGGTCGCAGCCACTACCTCAGCTCCGAACCTGACCAGCGGCTCGTTGCGGCAGCCTGTCCCCTGCGTCGGCCCGCTGGCGCGAACAGTGGTGCGACGCCGCTCGTTTGCCTCTCGCGTCCTACAAACTTGATGGCGCAGGTGGGTCACGGGCGGCGCGTCCAGCCGGACCGCCTCACGGGACCGGCGGTGGGACGCCAAGGAATGCCACGCAGGCCATCAGACATCCATACCGTTCCACCCACGCCGTCACCCCGCCGGGGTGGGTGTCCGGCCGGCAGCGAGGCGGCCCGCCGGGTTGACACAGCCGTCCGGATCAATGGAACCACGACGACAGGGCAGGCCAGGGCAACGGCAGCGGCCGGACCAGCGAGACCAGGGCGGCCTGCGGCGGGCCCAGCCGGGCCGCGACAACCACCGGACGAGTGGAGTCACGGCAACCGCCGGGCGAGTGGGGCCGGGGCGGCGGGCGAGTGGGCCGGGGCGGCGGGCGAGTGGGGCCGGGCCGGCGGGCGAGTGGGGCCGGGGCGGCGGGCGGGAGAGGCGCGGCGGTTGGCGACTCGTCTGTGCCATCAAGGTTGTAGGCGCCGCGAGGAATGCCCCGGGGTCGCGCCAGGGCTGCCGCGGCCGACGTGCCGGAGGGGGCACGTCGGCCGGGCCGGGGGTGTCAGTCGCGGCTGCTGAAGGCGGCGTCGAAGGCGGCGGACGGGGCGTCGAAGGCGAGGCGGCGGACGAACTGGAGCGCCTCCGGCGCGCCGACCAGGCGGTCCATGCCGGCGTCCTCCCACTCGATCGAGATCGGGCCGTCGTAGCCGATCGCGTTCAACGCCCGGAAGCAGTCCTCCCACGGGACGTCACCGTGGCCGGTGGAGACGAAGTCCCAGCCGCGCCGCAGGTCGGCCCAGGGCAGGTGGGAGGCGAGCCGGCCACGCCGGCCGTCGCCGGTGCGGACCTTCGCGTCCTTGCAGTCCACGTGGTAGATCCGGTCGGCGAAGTCGAAGATGAAGTTCACCGGGTCCAGCTCCTGCCAGACGAAGTGCGACGGGTCCCAGTTGAGCCCGAACGCCGGCCGGTGCCCGATCGCCTCCAGCGTGCGCTTCGTGGTCCAGTAGTCGTACGCGATCTCGCTGGGGTGCACCTCGTGCGCGAAGCGCACGCCCACCTCGTCGAAGACGTCCAGGATCGGGTTCCACCGGTCGGCGAAGTCCTGGTAGCCGCGCTCGATCATGGCGGGCGGCACCGGCGGGAACATCGCCAGCGTGTGCCAGATGGACGACCCGGTGAAGCCGACCACGGTGCGTACGCCGAGCTTCGCCGCGGCCCGCGCGGTGTCCTTCATCTCCTCGGCGGCGCGGCGGCGCACCCCTTCCGGCTCACCGTCGCCCCAGATCCGGGCCGGCAGGATGTCCTGGTGCCGCTCGTCGATCGGGTGGTCGCAGACCGCCTGCCCGACCAGGTGGTTGGAGATGGTGAACACCTGGAGGTTGTGCTTGGCGAGCGTGTCCCGCTTCCGCTCGACGTACGAGTCGTCGGCGAGCGCCTTGTCGACCTCGAAGTGGTCACCCCAGCAGGCGATCTCCAGGCCGTCGTAGCCCCACTCGGCGGCGAGCCGGCAGACCTCGTCGAACGGAAGGTCGGCCCACTGGCCGGTGAAGAGCGTGATGGGTCGCGCCATTGTCGTTCTCCCCTGTCGTGATGGGGGATTCCGTTGCGGGCCGGGGCGAGGGCGACCGGGGGACGGCGACGGCCGGCACCGGTGGACGCGTGAGCGTCTGCGCCCGACGGGTTGCGCCTCCCGACGGGTCACCGGCCACCTCGCGGTCGCCGTCCCCACTCTATGGCCTACCTCACGGCAGGGTCCAGCGCTGGTTGGCGGCCCCGGTGCAGGTCCACAGGTGCACCGGCGTGCCGTCGGCCGAGTTGTTGCCGGACACGTCCAGGCACTTGCCGGACTGCGGGTTGCGGACCGTGCCGTCGGCCTGCGCCGACCAGTTCTGCGCGCCGCTGCCGTTGCACGTGTAGAGCTGGATCTTCGTGCCGTCGGCGCTGCCGCCGCCCGAGACGTCCAGGCACTTGCCCAACGCCTTCACCGGCCCGTTCGGGGTCACCGTCCACGTCTGGGCCGTGGACCCGTTGCAGGTGTATAGCTGGATCTGGGTGCCGTCGGCGGTGGCCGCGTTGCGCACGTCCAGGCACTTGCCGGCCAGGCCCTTCACCGGGCCGGTCCCGGCCGTGCCGCCGCCCCGCACCAGCGTGAAGTCGTCCACGTCGAACAGCCCGGACCCGCTGCCGGTGAACGTCAGGTACACCGTCTGGGTTCCCGACGGCACGCCGCTCAGCGCGGTGGTGACGTCGGCGAACGTGGTCCAGCTCCCGGTGTTCGGCACCGCCACCTGGCCGAGCAGCGTGCCGGTCGGCGAGCCGGTGCGCACTCCGATGGTGCCGCCGGGCCCGCCGGAGACCACCCGGGCCCGCAGCGACGTCACGCCGGTCAGGTCCAGGTTCTGGTACGCGGCCCAGTCGCCCGGGTCGACGTACCCCAGGGTCTGCCCGCCGTTGGCGCCGGCCTTGGCGAACGCGCTGACGCCGCTGGCCGAGCTGAACGCCTCGGCCTGGACGGTGGTGGTGCCGCCCGGCGGCGGGGTGCCGCCCAGTTCCTTGATCCGGATGTTGCGGAACGACGCGTCGTCGCCGGTGCCGTGGTTCTGGATGCCGATGTGCCCGGCGAGCGACCGGACCGGGTCGGTGTTGGTGAAGTCGTTGACGCGCACGCCGTTGAGGAAGACCTGCAACCGCTCGCCCTCGACCAGGATCTCGTAGGTGTTCCACTCCCCCGCCGGGTTCAGCGCCGCGTCCCGGGCGGCCAGGTCGGCGGACTTGAAGCCGTAGATCGCGCCGGTGGTCTTGTCCGCCGAGTCGGTGGGGTCGATCTGCACCTCGTAGCCGTTGTTCACCGCCGAGTTCGGGTCGCTCGACGGTGGGAAGCCGACGAACACCCCGGAGTTGTCGTCGCCGGCCAGCCGCCAGTCCAGCTTGAGCGAGTAGTTGGTGAACTGCTTCGCGCTGTACCAGTAGAGGCCCATGCCGCCGACCGAGGTCAGCGTGGCGTCGCTGTTGGTGAAGCTGCCCGGCCCGGCCTGCGACCAGCCGGTGGTGCCGCCGTCGTAGAGCGCGGTGTAGCCGGTCTCCGGTCGGCAGTCGGCCTTCGTGCGGCCGGCGGCGTAGCGGATGCCGCCGAGCAGGTGCGCGCGGAACGCGGGCTCGGCGTACGACGCCTGGGTGTGCCCGCCGCCGGTGTAGAACGACCGGCCGCCGCTGTACGTCTTGCACCAGGCGTGCGGGTGGTCGCCGCCCATCGAGCCGCCGCTGTACGTGGACTCGTCGAGGCTGGCCAGCACGTGCGCGGTGGAGCGTGCGTTGGTGCGATAGTCGTACCACTCGTCGGTGCGGTTCCACCGCTGCGGCAGGTGCGCGGTGGCGGCGTGCGCCCGGTCCTCCACCTTGACCGTGGCCGGCTGGATCGCCGGGTGGGACGCGAACCAGGCGCCGACCAGGTTGCCGTAGAACGGCCAGTCGTACTCGGTGTCGGCGGCGGAGTGCACGCCGACGTACCCGCCGCCACCGCCGATGTACGCCTCGAACGCGGCCTGCTGGGTCGCGTTGAGCACGTCCCCGGTGGTGTTGAGGAAGATCACCGCCTCGAAGCGGGCCAGGTTGGCGGTGGTGAACTGGGTGGCGTCCTCGGTCGCGGTGACGGTGAAGTTGTTCGCCGCGCCCAGGTCACGGACGGTCTGCGTGCCGACCGCGATGGAGTCGTGCCGGAAGCCGGCGGTCTTGGAGAAGACCAGCACGTCGTACGGGGCGTCGGCGGCGCTCGCCGGGGTGCCGGCGACGGTGGCGGCGACGGCGGTCACCGCCACCAGCGCGGTACGGAGGAGTCTCATCGGTGTTCTCCTTGCCATCCTCACGGCAGCGTCCACTTCTGGTTGGCGGCCCCGGTGCAGGTCCACAGGTGCACCGGCGTGCTGTCGGCCGAGTTGTTGCCGGACACGTCCAGGCACTTGCCGGACTGCGGGTTGCGGACGGTGCCGTCGGCCTGCGCCGACCAGTTCTGCGCGCCGCTGCCGTTGCACGTGTAGAGCTGGATCTTCGTGCCGTCGGCGCTGCCGCCGCCGGAGACGTCCAGGCACTTGCCGTACGCCTTGACCGTCGAGTTCGGCGTGACGGTCCAGGACTGCGCGGCCGTGCCGTTGCAGGTGTAGATCTGGATCTGGGTGCCGTCGGCGGTGGCCGCGTTGCGCACGTCCAGGCACTTGCCGGCCAGGCCCTTCACCGGGCCGGTGCGCACGCTCGACGTGGTGATCGTGAACGCGTCCAGGTCGTAGAGCGCTCCGGTGCCGCCGGCGAACGTGAGGTAGAGCGTGGTGGTGCCGGCCGGCGGGTTGGTGATCGTGCCGGTGACCGTGGTGAACGAGTCCCAGGCGCCGGTGACCGGGACGGTGGCCGAGCCGAGCACGGTGCCGGTGGCGGAGCCGGCCCGCACCTGGAGCGTGCCGCCCGCGCCGGCCGAGGAGACCCGGGCGGTGAAGCCGGTGGCGTCGGCGAGCAGGTACGGCTGGAACGCGATCCAGTCGCCGTTGTTGATGTCGCCGACGGTCTTGCCGCCCTCGGCGGTGCCCTTGTCGAACGTGTTGATCCCGGACGAGGTCTTGAAGTGCTCGGCCTGCCGGTGCCGGGGCTGGAGCGTGTGCTGGGTGTGCGTGGTGAGGCCGCCGGCGTCGGTGTACTCGGCGTCGAAGATGGCGAAGATGTTCGCCGCGTCGTCGTGCTCGCCGTCGACCGGGATGGCGATCGTGCCGGTGCAGCCGGTGGCCGAGGTGATCTGGTGGCCGTGCTGGTCGTGCCCGAGCACGTAGGTCATCTTGACCTTGGTGCAGTCGATCGTGCCGTCCTCCGGGTCGGTGACGGTGATCCGGAACGGCACCGTGTCGCCGAAGGCGAACAACTTGCCGTTGCCGGGCGTCTCGATGACCACGGTCGGCGCGGTGTTGCCGACGGTGATCGTGACGCTGGCGGTGCCGGTGGCGCCCTGCGGGTCGCGGACGGTCAGCGTGGCGGTGTAGCGGCCGTTCGCCGCGTAGGTGTGCGACGGGTTGGCCGCCGTGGAGGTGCCGCCGTCACCGAACGCCCAGGCGTACGTCAGCGCGCCGCTCTCCGGGTCGGACGAGCCGGCCGAGGAGAACGCCACGGTCAGCGGCGCGGTGCCGGAGGTCTTGTCGGCGGCGGCGCGGGCCACCGGGGCGCGGTTGCCGCCGCCCAGGTAGTCGAAGCGGTACAACGCCGAGTTGGCGTCCCCGTTGAAGTAGCCGGTGCCGTAGTCGAGCACGTAGTAGGCGCCGTCCGGGCCGAACGCGGAGTCCATCACCTGCTTGCCGGTCCACGGGAACGCGTCGATGGTGCCGGGTGAGCCGTCCGCGTTGACGTGGATCGGCTTGATCCAGCCGCGGCCGAACTCGGTGGCGAAGAACTGCCCGTCGAAGGACTGCGGGAACTTGGTGGTGGACGGGTTCGCCGCGTCGTACCGGTAGACCGGGCCGCCCATCGGCGACTCGGAGCCGCCGCCGAACTCGGGCGGGCTGCCGGCGTCACCGGCGTAGCGGATCCAGGCCGGCTTGGCGGCCGGCAGCGTGGTCAGGCCGGTGTTGCGGAACGAGTTGTTGGTCGGGCCGCCGGTGCAGTTGAACTTCGCGCCGGCGGTGCCGGTGGCGAAGTCCCACTCGGCATACGTCTCGGCGGCCGTGTTGGTGCCGGTGCAGTACGGCCAGCCGTAGTTGCCCGGCCCGGTGACCCGGTCGAACTCGACCTGCCCGGACGGGCCGCGCGCCGAGGTGGTGCCGGCGTCCGGCCCGTAGTCGCCGACGTAGACGACGCCGGTGGCCTTGTCGACGCTCATCCGGAACGGGTTGCGGAAGCCCATGGCGTAGATCTCCGGGCGGGTCTTCGCGGTGCCGGGCGCGAAGAGGTTGCCGCTCGGGATCGAGTACGTGCCGTTGGCGTTGACCTTGATGCGGAGGATCTTGCCGCGCAGGTCGTTGGTGTTGCCGGCGCTGCGTTGCGCGTCGTATCCGGGGTTGCGGTTGGTCCGCTCGTCGATCGGGGCGTAGCCGGCGGAGTCGAACGGGTTGGTGTCGTCACCGGTGGAGAGGTAGAGGTTGCCGGCGGCGTCGAAGTCGATGTCGCCGCCGACGTGGCAGCAGAGTCCGCGGTCGGCCGGCACGTCGAGCACGTCGACCTTGCTGGCCTGGTTGAGCGTGAAGTCGGCGTTGAGCGTGAACCGGGAGAGCCGGTTGACGCCCTGCCAGGCGGAGAAGTCGGTGCCGGTGGCCGGCGCGTCCCCGGCCGGGGTGGACAGCGGCGGCGCGTAGTAGAGGTAGATGTGCCGGTTGGTGGTGAAGCCGGGGTCGACGCCGACGCCCTGCAACCCCTCCTCGTCGTGGGTGTAGACCGGCAGCGTGCCGATGGCGGTGGTGACGCCGGCCGCGTCGGTGCGGCGCAGCGTGCCGTTGCGGGCGGTGTGCAGGACCGACCGGTCGGGCAGCACCGCGAGGGAGATCGGCTCGCCGGTCTCGGCGACGCCGCGGGCGAGTTCGACCTGCTGGAAGTCGCTCGCCGAGATGGGGTGGGCGGACGCCGGGACGGGCGTCGTGGCCAGCGTGACGGTGCCGGCGGTGACCGCGAGCAGCAGCGCCGCGCCGGCGGCGAGCCGTCGTCGGGCCGGAGGGTGGGGGTGGTGGTGGGGGTGGCTGGACATGCCGTGCTGTCCTTCCTGACGCGCGCAGCCAGGACCGGGCGCGCGTCGCGCCGGATGCCGAAAGGGGGGAGCGTTGTGCTGGCCACGACATTAGGACCTTTCGATCAGCGTGTCCATAGCTTCTGATCGATCAGCTTTGACTTTTGACGCGTCACGACAAAAGTCGGGTCAGGCGCGGCGCTCGACGGCGTGTTCCGCGAGCGTGGCCAACGCCCGCCGCGCCGACGCCGCCAGCGGCAGCGCGTCCAGCGCGACAAGCGCCGCGTCCGCCCGCGCGCGGATCATCCGTTCCACCGTGTCCCGGGCCCCCGACGCCTCGATGAGCGCGCGGGCCTCGGCGGCCCCCGCCTGGTCCAGGGCCGAATCGCCGACCAGTGCCCGCAGCCGGGCCGCGCCGGCCGGACCGGCCGCCGCCCGGGCCAGCGCCAGCAGCACCGTCGGCTTGCCCTCCCGTAGGTCGTCCATGGTGGACTTGCCGGTCACCGCCGGGTCCCCGAACACGCCGAGCAGGTCGTCGCGGAGCTGGAACGCGTCCCCCAGCGGATCACCGAAGCCGGCCAGCGCGGCCACCACGTCCGGCGCCGCGCCGGCCAGCGCGGCCCCCACCTGGATCGGCCGGGTCACCGTGTAGCGGGCCGTCTTCAGCCGCACCACGGTGAGCGCGCTCGCCACCGAGCCGTCACCGGTCGCCGCCACCACGTCCAGGTACTCCCCCGCGATCACCTCGGCCCGCATCCGGGCCAGCAACGGATGCCCCCGGCGCAGCCGCCCGGCCGGCAACCCGCAGCCGTGGAACATCTGGGCCGACCAGGTGGCGCAGAGGTCGCCGCAGAGCAACGCCGCCGCCCGCCCGTACGCCGCCGGGTCGCCCGGCCAGCCCGCGCCGGCGTGCAGCCCGGCGAAGTGCCGGTGCAGCGTCGGCTCGCCGCGCCGCCGGTCGCTGCGGTCCAGGATGTCGTCGTGGATCAAGGCGAACGCGTGGAACAGCTCCAGCGCCGACGCGGCGACCACGATGGGCTGCCCGTCCGGGCCGCCGAAGCCCCGCCAGCCCCAGTAGCAGAACAGCGGGCGCAGCCGCTTGCCACCGGCCAGGACGAAGCGGCGCAACGCGGTGTGGACGGCCCCCGTACCGTCGTCCGGCCGACCCGGCCGCCGCGCGTCCAGGAACGCGGCGAGCGCGGCGTCGAAGCGGCCCCGCAGCAGGGCCGGGTCGGTCCGGTCGACGGCGACGGTCATGGGGCCTCCCGGGCCAGTCCGGCGAGCTGGAGCAGCAACGCCTTGACGTCGGTCGCCGCGACCCGGGAGCGGGCCGCGGCCGGGTCGGAGCAGAGCAGCACCGGCCCGTCCGCCGGGTCGGCGGGCAGCCGGCCGTGCGAGCCGCGCACCGCCCGCGCCCCGGCGTCCAGCCCGACCACGCTCATCAGGTAGCGCATCCCCAGCTTCTTGCGGGCCAGCGCCACCGCCGCCCGGCGCTTCGCGGCACCCGGGGCGGCCGGGTCGAAGAACAGCTCCGCCGGGTCGTAGCCGGGCTTGCGGTGGATCTCGACCAGCCGGGCGAAGTCGGGCGCCCGCGCGTCGTCCAGCCAGTAGTAGTAGGTGAACCAGGCGTCCGGCTCGGCCACCAGCACCAGCTCACCGGCTCGGGGATGGTCCAACCCGTACCCGGCCTGCCCGGCCGCGTCCAGCACCTCGGCGACGCCGGGCAGCGCGGCACAGCGCTTCGCCACCGCCGGCACGTCCGCCGGGTCCCGCACGTAGACGTGCGCCACCTGGTGGTCGGCGACCGCGAAGGCCCGTGACGTCCACGGGTCGAGGTACTCCATCCCGGCCTGCGTGTAGACGCGCAGCAGCCCCTCGGCGCGCAGCATCCGGTTGACGTCCACCGGGCGGGAGACGTCGGTGATGCCGTACTCGGAGAGGGCCACCACGGTCGCGTCGCGCTCCCGCGCCGCGTCCAGCAGCGGCCCGAGCACCGCGTCCAGCTCCGCCGCCGCGGCGGCGGCCTGCGGCGCGGACGGCCCGAAGCGTTGCAGGTCGTAGTCGAGGTGCGGCAGGTAGACCAGGGTCAGGTCGGGGGCGTGGTCGGCCAGGATCCGCTGCGCGGCCCGGCTGATCCACGCCGACGACGGCAGCCCCGCGCCCGGCCCCCAGTAGCTGAACAGCGGGAACGTGCCGAGCGCGTCGGTGAGCGTGTCGTGCAGCTCCGGCGGGTCGGTCCAGCAGTCCGGCTCCTTACGCCCGTCGGCGTGGTAGACCGGGCGCGGCGTGACCGTCCAGTCGACGTCCGCGCCCATGGCGTACCACCAGCAGACGTTGGCGACCCGGTAGCCCGGCTCGACCCGGCGCGCCGCCTGCCACACCTTCTCGCCGCCGACCAGCGCGTGGTGCTGCCGCCAGAGCAGCACCTCGCCGAGGTCCCGGAAATACCAGCCGTTGCCCACCACGCCGTGCCCGGCGGGCGGCTCACCGGTCAGGAACGTGGCCTGCGCCGAGCAGGTCACCGCCGGCAGCACGGTGCCCAGCTCGGCCGCGAAACCCGCCTCGGCCACCGCGCGCAGCCGGGGCATGTGCGCCAGCAGGCGCGGCGTCAACCCGACCACGTCGAGCACCACCAGCCGCCGGCTCACGAGGGCACCCCCGCCGCCGTGGCCAACCCGAGGCCGGTCAGCTCGTCGCGGGCGAAGGCCAGTTCGGCGGCGATGCCGGCGGCCAGCTCCGCGTCGCCGCGCGGCCGACGCGCCGCCGGCAGCACCCCCCAGGTGTACGTCTCCACGTCGAGGTGGTCGCAGCCGGCGGCCGGGCCGGCGAACAGCGCGGCGAGCGCGGCCCGCAGCACCGGCACCGTGGAGCGCAGCGGCGGCTCGGGTGGGGCGTGCAGCGGCACGTGGTAGTGCACCCGCCACGCCCCGGGCAGCCGCGCGTCCAGTGCCGCGTCCAGGTCGTCGGCGGCGTACGCCGGGTCGGCCGGATCGGTGGCGCCGGCGCAGCCCGCCGCGCGGGTCTGGTGCAGGAAGCGTGGCTCGACGAAGCGGCGCAGCGCGGCGGTCGCGCCGGCCGGGTCGGGGGCCTCGACGGCGGCGGAGACCTGCACCTTGACCACCGGCAGGCCGGCGTCACGCAGCCGGGCCAGCGCGTCGGCCGGCGCCTCCCAGGCGCACGCCAGGTGCGCCAGGTCCAGGCAGATCCCGAGCCGCTCGGTATCCATGGCTGACAATACCGCGCGGGCCTGTCCGGTGGACTCCACCAGACACCCCGGTTCCGGCTCGAAGCCGACCCGGACCACCCGGCCGGTGTCCCGCTGCACGTCGGCCAGCCCGGCGGCGAGCGCGTCGAGCATCCGCCGCGCCGACTCGGCCCGGCCGGCGTCCCACGGCGTGCGCCAGGCCACCGGCAGCGTGGAGACCGAACCCCGGGCCGCGTCGTCGGGCAGCAGGTCGGCCAGCACCCGGGCCAGGTCCAGCGTGTACGCCAGCCGCGCCGGCGTGGTCCAGTCCGGCTGGTACACCGCGCCCTTGACCACCGGGGCCTGGAACGCCGCGTACGGGAAACCGTTGAGCGTGACCACCTCCAGCCCGCGTACGGTCAGCTCGTGACGCAGCCGGCGGCGGGCCGCCGGGTCGGCGGCGAGCGCGGCGGCGGCCGGGGCGGCCAGCCACAGTCCCAGCCCGAGCAGGTCCGCGTCGAGGCGGCGACGTACCGCGACCGCGTACGTGTCGAGCTGCGCCAGGACGCCCGGCAGGTCCTCGGCGGGGTGGACGTTGGTGCAGTAGCCGAGATGGACGGTGCTGCCGTCGGCGTGCCGCAGCCGCATCACTCGCCTCCACGCAGGATGGAGTTGCCGGCGTACGTGGGCGCGGGCGCGTCCACGTCGCTGAGGTCGAGCCGGCCGGACTGGCCGTAGAACTCCACCGGGTTGCGCCACAGCACCCGGTCCACGTCGTCGGCGTCGAACCCGGCGGCCAGCATCGCCTCCCCGGTGTCCCGGGTGAGCAGCGGGTCGGAACGCCCCCAGTCGGCGGCGGAGTTGACAAGCATCCGCTCCGTCCCGTATCTCCGCAGCAGCTCGACCATCCGCGGCGGCGACATCTTCGTCTCCGGGTAGATCGAGAAGCCCAGCCAGCAGCCGGTGTCCCGGACCAGCTTCACGGTCACCTCGTTGAGGTGGTCGACGAGCACCCGCCCGGGCGCGATGCCCGACTCGGCGACCACCGCGAGCGTGCGTTCGACGCCGCGTGCCTTGTCCCGGTGCGGGGTGTGCACCAGCGCGGGCAGGTCGTGCGCGACAGCCAGCGCGAGCTGACCGGCGAACGCGGCGTCCTCGGCCGGGGTCATCGCGTCGTAGCCGATCTCGCCGACCGCGACCACGCCGTCCTTGTCCAGGTAGCGCGGCAGCACGTCGAGCACCGGCCGGCAGCGCGGGTCGTTGGCCTCCTTCGGGTTCAGCGCCACGGTGGCGTGGTGCCGGACGCCGAACTGCCCGGCCCGGAACGGCTCCCAGCCGACGAGCGAGTCGAAGTAGTCGACGAAGCTGTCCACGCTGGTACGCGGCTGGCCCAGCCAGAACGCCGGCTCGACCACCGCGCGCACCCCGGCGGCGGCCATCCGCTCGTAGTCGTCGGTGGTCCGGGACGTCATGTGGATGTGCGGGTCGAAGATGCGCATGTCACGCCTCCGTGGTGGGGATGGTGAGCCGGTCCAGCAGGTCGGCGGCGTCGTCGGGCATGCGCCGGCCGGCGGCGTGCCGTTCGGCGGCGTACGCGGCCAGCATCTGCGCCAGCTCGCCGTCGGCCCGGTCGGTCAGACTGTCGACCACGGCCAGCGGCACGCCGGTGAAGACGCACTTGAGCACCGCCTGCCGCCAGGCCGGCTGTTCCAGGTGCCGGGCGTAGGGGCCGAGCGCGGCGGCGACCAGCCGGGTGTCGTTGGTGCGGATCGCGTCGTGCAGCAGCGGCACGCACTCCGCCCCGATCGGCAGCAGCGGCAGCGCCCGCAGCACGGCCCGCTTCTCGGCCGCGTCGCCCTCCCGGTAGAGCGTCTCGGCCGCGCCGGCGTGCCCGGTGGGCAACGCGGAGAGCAGCAACGCGCGGGCCGCCTCGTCGACCGTCCAGCCGGGCGGGTCGGGCACCGGCCCGCGCCCGCACCGCCGGGCGGCGGCGGCGAAGTAGCGCGGGATCGCCGCGGGTTCGGTCGCGACGCGGCGCAGCGCCGCGTCCAGCCACTGCGGATCGGGTACGCCCCGCAGCGCGGCGCGCAGTCGGTCGGGTGTCATGCCGTCTCCCCTCTGCCGGGTGGTGGATGGTGGTCGCCTCACCGCCCCTCGCCGCGCCGGGCGGCGGCGCGCAGGAAGTCGAGTGAGCGGGCGGCGACGGTCGGGGCGGCGTGCGAGTGCCGGGGCAGTTCCACCGCGACCAGCCCTCGATAGCCGGCGTCGGCCAGCGCGGCCAGCACCGGCGGGAAGTCGATCTCCCCGGTGCCGAACTCCAAGTGCTCGTGCACGCCCCGGCGCATGTCGTCGATCTGCACGTTGACCAGGTGGTCGGCGACCGCTGCCACGCAGTCGGGCACCGGCAGCGGCTCCAGACAGCGGCAGTGTCCGATGTCGAGCGTGATGCCGAAGCCGGGCGGCGCGTCGAGCGCGTCGCGCAGCCGCCGCCAGCCGGCGATGTCCTCGACCAGCATGCCCGGCTCGGGTTCGAAGCCGAGCGGCACGCCGGCCGCCGCCGCCTCGGCGCACACCGTCGCGCAGCCGGCGACCAGGCGCTCCCACGCGACCGGTGGCGGCACCTCCGGCGGGCGTACGCCGGCCCAGCAGGAGACCGCCTCCGCGCCCAGGTCGGCGCCGATCCGGACCGCCCGGCGGAGGAACTCGACGCGGCGGGCCGGCTCGTCGTGCAGCAGCGTCGGGGCGTGCTTGTGCCACGGGTCGAGCAGGTAGCGCGCGCCGGTCTCGACCACCACGGCCAACCCCAGCGCGTCCAGCCGGCGGCGTACGGCGGCGACCCGGCCGGCCAGCCCGCTGGCGAACGGGTCCAGGTGGTCGTGGTCCAGGGTGAGCGCCACACCCTCGTACCCGAGGTCGGCGAGCACGGCGAGCGCGTCGTCGAGCCGGTGGTTGGCGAAGCCGTTGGTGCCGTACCCGAGGCGCAGCCGGCCCGGCTCGGGCGCGGGCCGGCGGGGCGCGGCGGCCGGGGTCACGGTGGTCATGTCGGCGAGACCAGCCGGGCCAGGCGGCGGCCGAGCGGCGCGGCGGCGGCCACCGCGAGGCCGAGCAGCCCGACGCCGGCGCGGGCGGTCAGCGCGCCCTGCAACGCGGGCAGCCCGGTGATGCCGGCGCCGACCGCGGCGCGCACCCGGGCCGGCGACGGGTCGGCGAGCACCCGGGCCTGCGCCCGCCCGTACCGCACGGCGTAGCCGGCCGCGAGCGCCACCGGCACCAGGGCACCGAGCCGAAGGAAGGGCCCCCTCTTAACGCATTCGGTAGAGGAGGGGGCCCCGCTTAACACGGTCGGCCGGCCCGGGGCGGCGAGCGCGATCAGCGCGGTGCCGGCCAGGGTGAGGCCCGGCAACCGCCGGTCCGCCACCCCGGTCACCTCGCGGCGGGACAGCGCGGTGACGGTCCAGGTGTGCGCGGCGACGGTAAGCGCCGCCGGCAGCGCCCGCAGCAACGCCGGTCCGACGCTCCCGCCCGACCCGCCGGCACCCCGGCCGCAGCCGGTGCCGGACGGGCC
Organism: Micromonospora sp. AKA38; assembly: GCF_027925725.1. NCBI lineage: Bacteria > Bacillati > Actinomycetota > Actinomycetes > Micromonosporales > Micromonosporaceae > Micromonospora > Micromonospora sp. AKA38. The sequence goes on from NZ_BNEI01000003.1 coordinate 542,400, forward strand.
GCCGCCGGGCCACCGGTCGCCGCCTGCGGCGCATCCCCGGGCGGTCGGGGTCGTGGTCGCGCCGAGCAGGACGTCCAGCCCCCGGCAGGCGGCCATCACGGCGGGACCGGCGGCGGTGTCCTTCGCGCGCAGGTCGTACCCCCAGATGGTGGCCGCGAGCGGGACCGCGACGGCCGCCGCGCGGACGCCCCCGGCGGCGGTGGCGACGGCGAGGCCGGCGGCGGTCAGGCCACCGGCCAGGCCGAGCGCGACGCCGGGGCGGACCCGGCCGGACGGGATCGGCCGCTCCGGGCGCTCCACCGCGTCGAGCCGCCGGTCCGCCCAGTCGTTGGCGGCCATCCCGGCCCAGTAGAGCAGCACCGACGCGCCGGCCAACGCGGGCGTACGCCGGCCGAGCGTCCCGGCCGACGCGGCGCCGGCCAGCACGTCCCCGGGCACGGAGAGCGCGGCCGGCGCGCGGACCAGCTCGGCCAGGTCGGCGAGCCGGGTCACCGGGCCGCCTCCGCGTGCAGGCCGGCCACGAAGTCGCACAGCACCGCCCACTGCTCACCGAGCGCGTGGCCGGTGTCGCCGAGCGGGTCCTTGAAGAAGAACGCCAGCTCGGCGAGGGGGCCCCGGCGGCCGGCGGCGTGCGCGGCGGCGGTCAGCCGGGCCAGGTCGAGCACCAGCGGGGCGGCCAGCGCCGAGTCGCAGCCGTGCCAGGTGAACTCCATCCGCATCCCGGTGCCCAGGAAGCCGGCGAACGTGACCAGGTCCCAGGCGGTCTTGAAGTCGCCCAGCTCCTCGACGTAGTCGATCCGGGTGCTGCCCTGCGGCAGGTAGCCGAGCGTCTCCGCGAGCACCCGCTGCTTGCTGCCCACCTTGGCGGCGTTGGCGGCCGGCTCGGCGAGCGTGGCGCCGTCGCCGCCGCCGAGCAGGTTCGTCCCGGACCAGGAACGCACCGCCAGGTGCCGCATCGCGAACATCGGCGCGAGCACCGACTTGAGCAGCGTCTCGCCGGTCTTGCCGTCGTGCCCGGCGTACGGCAGACCGCGCTCGTCGGCCAACGCGGCCAGCGCCGGCAGCCGGGCCCCGGTGGACGGGGTGAAGTCGACGTACGGGCAGCCGGCGGTGAACGCCGCGTACGCGTACCGGGAGCTGGCCGGCAGCACGTCGAGCGCGGCGCGCAGCGCGGTCAGGTCGTGGTGGGCCGGGTGCGGGGCGGGCGCCGGCTCGGTGGCGGCCACGTTGACCACCACCACCCGGTCCAGGTCGTACCGGCGGCGGAAGTCGGTCAGGTCGTCGACCACGGCGGCGATCCGCGTGGCCGGGTCGCCCTCGGTCGGCGCGGGTCGCAGCGCCGCCTCGACGTCGGCCAGCTCCGGCGCGACGGCGTCGGCGAGCCGGCCGGGCAGCACGCCGGCGGCGGCGAGCGCCTCGGCGCGTTTGGTCAGCGGGGTGGCGACCACGTCGTGGCCGCCGAAGACGAGATCGGCGAGGCCCGGCAGCGCGGGACCCCGCAGGTCGGGCAGTTCGGTGACGCAGCCGGTCGGCGCGGTGAGCCCGGCCCGCAGGGCGAGCGCCCCGACCACGCTTGTGGTCGCGACCGAACCACGTGCTCCCACCAGCCAGACACCCGTACGCATCGCGTTACCTCCCCAGGTCGGTGCCGGTCCACCGGTGCGGCCGGGGAATCCCGGTCCGGCCGCACCGGAGGGCCGTGCTGGTCGTGCCTCCCGGAGGACTCCGGCGGCACGCTCCCCGACGCCGGCCTCGTGCCCGCCGCGGGGCGCAACCGCGGTGGGCCCTCGCCGGCCGGCGCCGGAAGGGTGTCGGCGGCGCTCGCGCGCCGCGCGGAGTGGGCGGATTGTTAAGCGGGGCCCCCTCCTCTACCGGAGGCGTTAAGCGGGGCCCCTTCCTTCGCCACCTCCGTGAAGGCGGCGGCTTCGGCGGAGCGCTCGACCGCGTCCAGCACGAGCTGCACCTGCAACGCGTCGGCGAACGACGGGGTCGGGTCGGTTGCGGTGGCGACCGCCTCGACGAAGTCGCGCATCTGGTGCGTGAAGGAGTGCTCGTAGCCGATGATGTGGCCGGGCGGCCACCACGCGTCCAGGTACGGATGCTCCGGCTCGGTCACCAGGATCCGGCTGAACCCCTGCTCGGCGGCGGGCCGGGTGGCGTCCAGGAACTCCAGTTCGTTGAGGCGTTCCAGGTCGAACACCACGCTGCCGCGTGAGCCGTTGATCTCGACCCGCAGCGCGTTCTTGCGGCCGGTGGCGAACCGGGTCGCCTCGTACGTGGCGAGCGCGCCGCCGTCGAGCCGGGCCACGAAGACCGCCGCGTCGTCCACGGTGACCGCGCCGGTGCCCCGGCCGTTGCCGTCGGCCTGCGCGGCCAGGCCGCTCGACCCGGCCGGCAACGGCCGCTGCCTGACGAACGTCTCGGTGAGCGCGCTGACGCCGGTGACGAGCTGCCCGGTGACGTACTGGGTCAGGTCGATGATGTGCGCGCCGATGTCGCCCAGCGCGCCGGAGCCCGCCCGGTCCTTCTGCAACCGCCACACCAGCGGGAACTGCGGATCGACGATCCAGTCCTGGAGGTAGACCGCCCGGACGTGCCGGATCTCGCCGAGCCGCCCGTCGGCGACGAGCTGCCGCATCAGGGCGACCGCGGGCACCCGCCGGTAGTTGAAGCCGCACATCGCGCGGACCCCGGACGCCCGGGCCCGGGCCGCGGCGGCGGTCATCTCCCGCGCCTCGGCGACGGTGTTGGCCAGCGGCTTCTCGCACAGCACGTGCTTGCCCGCGGCCAACGCGGCGAGGGCGATCTCGCCGTGGCTGTCCCCCGGCGTGCAGATGTCCACCACGTCGATCTCGTCGGACTCGACGAGTCGCCGCCAGTCGGTGGTGTACCCGTCCCAGCCGAGCCGGTCGGCGGCCTCGGCCACCTTCGGTTCGTCCCGGCCGCAGACGAGCGCCATCCGCACCCGCGCCGGCAGGTCGAACACGCGGTTCACGGTGCGCCACGCCTGCGAGTGCGCGGCGCCCATGAACGCGTAGCCGACCATGCCGACCCGCAGGATGCTGTCGTGACTGGACAAGCTGGGTCTCCCCCCGTGTGTGTCAGAACCCGAGCTTCAGGTAGTCGCCCGAGTTCTCCTTGGTGATCGTCTCGGAGGAGAGCACGATCTCCTTCGGTACCTGGAGTTCCACCAGGTCGGACATGCCCTTGCCCTGCCCGATCAGCCGGGCCAGGGAGATGGCCGAGGAGGCCATCGACGGGCTGTAGGTGACGGTGGCCTTCAGCACCGTGTTGTCGGCGGCGATGTCCTCCATGGCCTTCTTCGAGCCGGCGCCGCCGACCATGAAGAACTCCTTGCGGTTGGCCTGGGTGACGGCGGCGAGCACGCCGATGCCCTGGTCGTCGTCGTGGTTCCAGACCGCGTCGATCTTCGGCAGCGCCTGGAACAAGCCGGTGGCGGCCTGCTGGCCGGAGTCCACGGTGAACTCGGCCGGCCGGCGGTTGGCCACCTTCAGCCCGTACGAGGCGAGCGTGTCGGCGAAGCCCTTGGAGCGTTCCTGGGTCAGCTCCAGCGACTCGATGCCGGGGATCTCGCCGATCACCGGGTTGCTGACTCCCTTCGCCTTGAGCTGCTCGGCGATGTAGGTGGCGGCGGCCACCCCCATGCCGTAGTTGTCGCCCTTGATCTGGAGCCGGTAGGCCTTGGGGTCGGGGAACGCCCGGTCCAGGTTGACCACCGGGATGCCGGCCTTCATCGCCTCCAGGCCGAACGCGTTGAGTTCCTTGCCGTCGTGCGGCAGCAGGACGATGACGTCCGGCTTCTGGGAGATCAGCGTGGACAGCGCCGCCCGCTGGGCCGCCGCGTCCGCGCCGGCCTCCACCGACTTCAGCTCCACGTCGGAGTACGCCCCGGCCTGCGCCTTGGCGTTGTTGGTGATGGCGGCGATCCAGCCGTGGTCGGCGGCCGGGGCGGAGAAGCCGATGGTCACCTTCTTGCCCGGTTCGGCGGCGGCGCCGGTCGCGGCGGCCTTGGTCTGCGCCTCGGTCGGGGACTGCTCGTTGCTCGTACAGCCGGCGAGCAGCACCCCGGCGGAGACGGCGGCCCCGCCGAAGAGCAACCGACGGCGTGACAGGTCACTGGGCATGACGGCCTCCTGATGAGGTGGTGGGGGTGGTTTCGGGTGCGGTGGGCCGGGCCACCGTCTGCGCGACGGCGGCCTGGCGGTGCGGTGGGTCAGGTGGTGGTGGCCCGGTTGCGGGCGAGGAACTGGGTCAGGCTGCGGAACTGCACCTGCTGGACCAGGACGGCGGCGACGATGATGCCGCCCTTGACCATGTTCTGGGCCTCGGCGGAGAGGTTGTTGATGGCGAACAGGTTGGTGATCGTGGAGAAGATGATCACCCCGAGCAGGGAGCCGATGATGGTGCCCCGCCCGCCGCTGAGCAGCGTGCCGCCGATGATCGCGGCGGCGATCGCGTCCAGCTCGTAGAGGTTGGCCATCGCCGCCTGGGCGGAGGTGGCCTGCGCGGTCAGCATCACCGCGGCGATGCCGCAGCAGAGGCCGGAGAGCGCGTAGAGCAGCACGGTGTGCCGGCGTACGTTGATGCCGGCGAGCCGGGCCGCCTCCGGGTTGCCGCCGACCGCCACCGTGCGACGGCCGAACGTGGTCCGGTTGAGCAGCACCCACCCGGCCGCCACCACCGCGATCAGGATGTAGACGAGCAGCGGGATGCCGAGCACGTTGGTGGTGGCGATGCCGTTGATGAACGAGCTGGTGGAGACCTGGGTCTGCTTGTCGGAGATCTCCGCCGCGAGCCCTCGGGCGGCCACCAGCATGGCCAGCGTGGCGATGAACGGCACCAGCCGCCCGTACGAGATGAGCAGGCCGTTGACCACGCCGACGGCCAGCCCGACGGTGAGCGCGCTGAAGATCATGCCGCCGGCGCCGTAGCTCTGGGTGGCGAGCGTGGTGGACCAGACGCCGGCCAGCGCCACGATCGCGCCGACCGACAGGTCGATGCCGCCGCCGATGATCACGAAGGTCATGCCGACGGTGACCACGCCGACCACCGAGGCGAGCTTGAGGATGGTGAGCGTGTTGCCCCACACCCAGTTCGGGTCGCCGTACAGGTCGGGACGGGTCAGGATGCCGATGACCACCAGCACCACAAGCGTGGCCAGCAGGCCGAGGTTGCGCTTCGCGCCCTCCCCGCCGTCGCCGCGCCACCAGGAGAGCCGGGCCGGCGCGTCGACCTTGGCGGTCTCCGCCCGGTCCACCGGCGGCGACTGCGCGGGCAGCGTGGTGTGGGTATCGCTCATGCCGGTGCGCCTTCCATGAGGGACCCCGCCATCACGAGGTCGAGCACGGTGTTCTCGTCGAGTTCGCCGGCCGGGGCCTCGCGGACCACCCGACCCTCCCGCATCACCAGCACCCGGTCGGCCAGGCCCAGCACCTCGGGCACCTCGCTGGAGACCAGCAGCACCCCGACGCCCCGGGCGGCCAGGTCGCGGATCACCTGGTACAGCTCGGCGCGGGCGCCCACGTCCACGCCCCGGGTCGGCTCGTCGAGCAGCAACAGCCGGGTGTCCCCGAGCAGCCACCGGCCGACCACCACCTTCTGCTGGTTGCCGCCGGACAGCGTGCGCACCGGCCGGCGGACGTCCCGGGGGCGCAGCTCCAGCGCGGCGGCGATCCGGTCCGCCTCGGCCCGTTCCCGTCCGGCGTCGGTGAAGCCCAGGCGGGCGTACCGGCCGAACGTGGCGAGCGTGACGTTGCGGTAGATCGGCTCGCCGAGCAGCAGCGCCTGGCTCTTGCGCTCCTCGGGCGCCATGCCCATGCCGGCCCGGACCGCCGCGCCCACGCTGCCCGGACGCAGTGCCTTGCCGGCCAGCCGGACCGTCCCGGCGTGCGCCCGGCGGGCGCCGAAGATGGTCTCCAGCAGCTCGGAGCGGCCGGAGCCGACCAGCCCGGCGATCCCGACGATCTCCCCGGCCCGTACGCCGAGCGAGACGTCGGCGAACTCGCCGTGCCGGGTCAGCCCGTCCACCCGGAGCAGCTCCGCGCCGGCCCCGTCGTCGGCCGGGCGCTGCGGGAAGACGTACTCGATGGTCCGCCCGGTCATCCGGGCGACCAGGTCGCGGGTCGGGGTGTCACGCGCCGGCAGGCTCGCCGCCGTGGTCCGGCCGTCCTTGAGTACGGTGACCCGGTCGCCGATCTCGCGGATCTCCTCCATCCGGTGCGAGATGTAGATGACCGCGATGCCCTGCGCGGTGAGTTCCCGGATGATCCGGAAGAGGTTGCCCACCTCGTCGTGGGCCAGCACCGCGCTCGGCTCGTCCATGATGATCAGACGTGCCTCGTGGGACAGCGCCCGGGCCATGCTGACGATCTGCTTACCGGCCGCCGGCAGGTGCCGCACCAGCCGCCCGGGCGGGATCTCCGGGTGGCCGAGCCGGGCCAGGATCTGCCGGGTACGCCGGGCCATCTGCCCGCGCCGGACGAAGCCGAGCCGGCGCGGCTCGTGGCCGAGGAACGCGTTCTCCGCCACCGACAGGTCGTCGACCAGGTCGAGTTCCTGGTAGATGGTGGCGATGCCGGCGCGCATGGCGGCCTGCGGGTTGGCGAACGCGGCCGGTTCGCCGCGCCACACCACCTCGCCGGAATCCGGCCGGTGCACACCGGCGAGCACCTTGATCAGGGTGGACTTGCCGGCGCCGTTCTGCCCCAGCAGGCAGTGCACCTCGCCGGCCCGCACCTCCAACTGCACGCCGTCCAGCGCGCGTACGCCGGGGAACGTCTTCACCACGTCGGTGAGGCGCAGCACCACCTCGCCCGCGACGGCGTCGGCGGGCGCCTCGACCAGCGGCTCCTTCCCGGACATCTTCACCCCCTCGTTCATGCTGTGCTGGCTGGGCATGCCCTCACGGCCCTCGCTCCGCTCGGTGCGCTCGGTCATGCGGTGCTGGCTGGGCATGCCCTCACGGCCCTCGCTCCGCTCGGTCATGCGGCTTCCCCGAACGCGACGTCGCTGGCGAGCACGGCCGCGCCGGCGACGCCGGCGCGCGGGCCCAGCTCGGAGAGGACGACCGGCAGGTTGCCGGTGGCCAGTGGCAGCGAGCGGCGGTAGACCACGCTGCGGATCTCGGCGAGCAGGATGTGGCCGAGCTGGGCGAGCCCGCCGCCGATGACGATCATGGACGGGTTGGTGAAGCTGACCAGCCCGGCCAGCACGCTGCCGACCCGCCGGCCGCCGTCGCGGATGAGCTGGATGCAGGTGACGTCGCCCTCGATCGCGCCCTGGGCCACGTCCAGCGCGGTGACCGCGCCCCGGGCGGTGAGCCGCTCGACCAGGGCCGGTGAGACCTCGGCGCGGGCCGCGGCGGTCGCCTCCCGGGCCAGCGCCGCGCCGCTGAACACCGCCTCCAGGCAGCCGAGGTTGCCGCAGGAGCACATCGGGCCGTTCGGGTCGACCTGGATGTGGCCGATGTCGCCGGCACAGCCGTCGGTGCCCCGGTAGACCTCGCCGTGCAGGTAGATGCCGCAGCCGATGCCGGTGCCGATCTTGATGAAGAGGAAGTCGTCGACGGAGTGGGCGACGCCGCCGTGCCGCTCGCCGATCGCCATGATGTTGACGTCGTTGTCGACCACGGCCGGGCAGCCGTGCTCGCGGGTCAGCAGCTCGCGGACCGGGAAGCGGTCCCAGCCCGGCATGATCGGCGGCGAGACCGGCACCCCGTCGCGGAAGCTCACCGGGCCGGGCACGCCGATGCCGATCGCGTCGAGCCGCTCGTACGCGCCGTCCACCTTGGCCTTGTGCAGCAGGTCGTTGACCCGTTGCAGGGTCACCTTGGGGCCGGAGCGGATGTCGGCCGGTTCGGTGTACGCGGTCACCGGCTCCAGCCGGCCGTTGACCACCTCGACGTCGATCGAGCTGGCGCCCAGGTCGACTGAGGCGAAGCGCAGGTGCGGGCTCAGCTCGACCAGGGTGGAGCGGCGTCCGCCCCGGGAGGCGGCCAACCCGGCCTCGGCCACGTAGCCGAGGGAGACCAGCCGCTCCAACTCGGCGAGCAGCCGCGGGCGGGGCATCTGGAGGCGGTCACCGAGCTCGGCGCGGGAGATCGCGCCCTGGTCCCGGAGCAGCCGCAGGAGCCGTACGTGCAGGGGATCGACCGTCCGCACCGGCAGTCACCTCCGCATCGGAGTCGTTCACATCGACGCAATGCCGAGGTGTTGTGTCCGACACAGTAGGAGCCTTCCGGGTCGCCTGTCCATAGCTTCAGCGCATTTGGCGAAAACTTCTGTCCGTATGAACAAAAGCGTCTTCCGGATCATGAAAACGCGCCGCCCCGCCCGGTCGAACCGGGCGGGGCGGCGACGTTCGAGGTCAGCGTGGTGCGGGCGCGTTGCGCTTCTTCCGCAGCTTGCGGTCGTCGCGCAGCTCGACGTAGGGCTCCTTGTCCTCGGGGAGGCCGGCGGCGATGGCGCGACTGCGCTCCAGCTCGGCGTCGAACTCGGCGCCGAGCAGGATGGCCACGTTGCTCAACCAGAGCCAGACCAGGAAGATGATCACGCCGGCCACCGCGCCGTACGTCTTGTTGTACGAGCCGAAGTTGCTCACGTAGAGCGCGAACAGGCCGGACACCACCAGCCAGAGCACCACGGCGAGCACCCCGCCCGGGCTGACCCAGCGGAAGCCGCCGTGCCGGGCGTTGGGCGAGGCCCAGTAGAGGATCGCGAACATCAGGCTGACCAGCAGCAACAGCACCGGCCACTTGGCGATGTTCCACACCGTGACCGCGGTGGAGCCGAGCCCGATGGCGTTGCCGGCCTGCTCGGCCAGCCCGCCGGTGAACACCACGATCACGGCGCTGATCAGCAGCAGCACGCCGATCACCGCGGTCACGCCGAGCCGGATCGGCAGCGTCTTCCAGATCGGCCGCCCCTCCGGCACGTCGTAGATGCTGTTTGAGGCGCGCATGAAGGCCGCCACGTAGCCGGACGCCGACCAGAACGCGGCGATCACACCGATGACCGCCGCGACGCTCGCCAGCCCGCCCGCCTGACCGGCCTGGTCGATCGCCGTCTCGATGATCTTCCGGGTGTTCTCCTCCGGCACCGCCTGACCGACCGTGTCCCGGACGCCGTTGGTGGCCCGGTCACCGAGCAGGCCGAGCACCGAGATCAGCACCAGCACGCCGGGGAAGATGGAGAGCACGCCGTAGTAGGTGAGCGCGGCGGCCCAGTCGGTCAGGCTGTCGTCCTGGAACTCCCGGACGGTCCGCTTGAGCGTCGCCACCCAGCCCGGACCGGTCAGGTCGGTCGGGCTGTCCGGACCGTCGTCCGGCCCCACCGGCCCGGTGCGCTCGTGCCCCTCGCGGGCGGGAGACTCGTCGCTGGCCATCGCACCTCCCTCGTCGTCGTGTCGTCACTGCACGACTTGCCCCGAGGTCGGGTCGGATAACCAGCCAACGCCCAGACAACCTGCCGGTCCGCCGGAACGGGCGGGGCCGCATGAGCGGGGCGGCCGGGCGGGGGTCATCCCCGTCACACCGCCCCGGTGTGGGTCAGCGGTCGGGGAGCCGGTCGACGAACGCGCGCCAGGCGTCGGGCGCGAAGGCCAGCACCGGGCCGGCCGGGTCCTTGGAGTCACGCACCGCGACCACGCCGATCATGCCGTCCGCCACCTCCACGCAGGCTGCGCCCTGGCCGTTGCTGCGGCTGCTCTTGCGCCACCGGGCACTGCTCAGGTCCATGTCTCCGCCACCTCCGTCAAAAAGTCGAGGGACTGCTGGTGCGACAGTGCCTCGCCGCGGATCGACTCCCACACCTCGACCATCTGCCGCACGTGGTCGGCTCGGTCGATCACCTGCGCGTGGAGCTGCCCGTCCTGATAGACGACGTCCTCGCCGTGCGGCGGGGTGGCGAGCACGAACGGGCCACTCAGGCCAGGGTAGGCCCCGACGGTGAGCGGCACAACGTGGATCCGCACCCGGGGCAGCCCCGTGCCGGCCTTCACCAGGTGGCGCACCTGCTCGCGCATCACCTCCGCCCCGCCGACCCGGCGGCGCAGCACGTGCTCGTCGACGACGAACGTGAGCAGCGGGGGCCGCTCACGGGTCAGCAGCGCCTGGCGGTCCAGCCGCATCGTCACCTGCTGCTCCACCTCGTCCGGCGCGAACAGCCCGTCGCCTGAGAGCAGCGCGCGGGCATAGCCCTCGGTCTGGAGCAGGCCGGGCACGCAGAGCGGCTCGAACCAGCGCAGTGCGGTGGCCTCCGCCTCGATGCCGGGCCAGTCGCGGAACCACGGCACCACGGCCTCCCGGCCGATCCGCCGCTGGATGCGCTCGAAGCGCCCGTCGGTGCCGAGCACCGTGTCACAGCGGCGGGCGAAATCCAGGCTCGGGCGGCGCTCGCAGGTCTCCACCTTGGCCACCAGCGCGCCGGAATAGGTAAGCGCCTCGGCCAGCGACGTCTGGGACATGCCGTTGGCCGCGCGGGCGAGCCGTAACTCCTCCGCGAAGTGCTCCAGCATGGACGACAGTTCCACGGACAGCCTCCGTACATCCTCGACACACCCGGGGCCGGCCGCCGGACGCGCTGGTCGTCGCCGTGCCGGAGGCCCCACCGTAGTCGCCCCGTCACCAGACTGTCACGCAGCGGAACCGCTCACGGGATCGGACGGCGGGCGGAACCAGGCCGGGGCGTCGGCGCACGACGAGGTCCGTCGACGCCCCCTCCCACCGCGACGGAGGTTCACAGATGCCCCGGTACCGTCCGCACGTGGCGGCCCGCCCGTCCTGGCGCTGCCGGATCTGCGGCGCGGCGTGGCCGTGCTCCCCCGCCCGGCTGGCGCTGCTCGGTGAGTACCGCGAGGACCGGATCGCGCTGCTGGTGTACCTCGGCACGCTGCTCTGCGAGGCCACCGCCGACCTGGCCGCCGGCCGGGACGACGCCACCCCGCAGGGCCTGGCGCAGCGCTTCGTCGGCTGGGCGCGGGCCCGCTGACCGGCCCGCCGACTACGGCGTCCAGTCGCGCCGGAGCAGGCCGTAGATCACCAGGTCCGAGAAGCCGTCGCCGTCGTACGCGCGCTCCCGCTGGGTGCCCTCGTGGACGAAGCCGCACGCCTCGGCGGTGCGCCGCATGGCCGTGTTGCCGGCCAGTGTCTCCAGCTCCAGTCGGCGGAGGTTGCGGCTGCGGAAGCCGTACCGGCAGAGCAGCCGGATGACCTCCGTCCCGTAGCCCTGGCCACGCGCCTCGGGGACCAGCGAGATGCCGAGGTGGGCGAACCGCTCGAACGCGCTGATACCCCACAGCGTGCACCCACCGAGGAACGTGCCGTCGGCCACGGTCTCAGCCAGGAACGACACCCAGGTGCGGCTGTCTGGCGGCTCGGTGACCTGCTTCTCCAGCCGGGCCCGTTCCTGCCCGACGTGGCGCGGCAGGAACGGCTCGTCGTCGGTGAGCAGATGCAGCTCGGGGTCACCGTGCAGCCGGAACATGCTCGGCGCGTCGTCGGGCGTGGGCGGGCGTAACCGGACCCGGTCGGTGGCGAACATCCCGCGACGCTAACAGCCGATGAGCAACCCGCACGACCGGATAACCGGGGCACCGCGAGGTCGTCCGGCGCGCCTAGGGTGGCGGTGTGTCTGGTGCGGAAAGATACCGCGAGGTGGGGGAGGCCGGCTGGGCCTGGGTAATGAGCCAGGTCCGGAACGACGACGGACCGTGGCTGCCCGAGGTGGTCGGCGACGATCAACCTCGGCCGGCCGAGGACCGCGACTCGCTCTACGCGGGCATCGCCGGGCTGGCTCCCGTGCTCGCGGAGATCGGCCGGCACCGCGAGCACGACGGCGCCGAGACGGCACTGGCGGCGGGCATCGTCGACCGGCTGAGCCGCACGTTGCCCGCGGACCGCCTCGACGCGTCCCTGTACGACGGCCTCGCCGGTCGGGTGACCGCGCTGCGGTTGCTGGCTCCCGGGCGGGAGCGGGTGGCGATGCGGCGGCTGGCCGAGTCGCGCACGCCCGCCGGCTGGGACCCGCCGCCAAGCGTGGCGGCGGAATCGCACGGCCCGACGACGGACGTCGTCTCCGGCAGCGCCGGAGTGGTCCTGACCGCCGCCTGGGCCGGGGGTGAGGCCGCCGCCGCGGTCATGACGACCGGGTGTGAGGCGATCCTGCGGGTGGCCGAGCCGACCGAGGCAGGCGTGGACTGGCGGATGTGGCCGGGGTACCGGTCGAGCTGCCCGAACTTCTCCCACGGCACCGCCGGGGTGGCCGCGGCGCTGGCCGTGGCCGGGCACGCGCTGGACCGGCCCGACTTCGTCGACGCCGCCCGGCGGGGCGCCGAGCACCTCGTGCGCATCGCCTCGCTCGACGACGGCGGGTTCGTCGTGGAGCACACCATCCCCCGCTCGCAACGCGAGGTGGAGCCCGTGACGTACAACTGGTGCCACGGCCCGTCCGGCACCTCCCAGTTGTTCGCCGCGCTGGCCTGTGCCGGGGTCGAGCGGGTCGGCGGGTTCGAGGTCGGCGAGCTGCGCCGCCGCTGCCTGCACTCGGTCCTCAGGTCCGGCATCCCGCATCGGCTCCGCCCCGGTTTCTGGGACAACGACGGGCGCTGCTGCGGCACGGCGGGCGTCGGGGACATCCTGATCGACGCCGCCCAGGACACCACGGACGCGCCCTACGCGGCACTACTGCTGCGGGGCGCCGGCATGATGGCCGACGCCCTGGTCGAGCGCGCGATCCGCGACGACGCGGGGGCGCGCTGGCAGTTCGTGGAGCACCGGCAGGATCCGCCGCTGCTGCCGCCGCGTACGGCCTGGATGCAGGGGGCGGCGGGGATCGCCGCCTTCCTGCTGCGGTTCGCCCGCGTCCTGGAGGACGGCCCGACCGCTGCGGTCGTCGACCGTCCCGACCAGTGGTGGACCGTGCCCGAGCGGCTGTGCGTCAGCCGGGCCCGGCGGTGAACCCGGGCGGCCCGGTCAGGACGCCGCCAGCAGTCGGATCTCGCAGCGGACGCCACTGGCCTTGGCGAGCCGACCATCACCGGTCACGAGTGGGCAGGCCATCAACTCCGCCGCCGCGACGTAGGCCGCGTCGTACGCCGTGACGTTGCCCCGCAACTCCCACATCCGGTCGAGCAGCATCGCGACACCGACCTCGTCGATGACCAGCGACGACAGAGTGTCGATCGCCTCCTGAGCCCGAGCCTGGGCGAGCTTCCTCCCGAGGACCTTGCCTCTGATCACGGACATGACCTCGACCAGAAGATGGCTCGGCGCGGCCCAGTGCGGATCCCCGGTCAGTTCCGCCCGCGCCGCGGCGCCGACCGGTCCGTCATCGACCAGGGCATCGGCCAGAACCGACGCGTCCACGACGATCACGCGGCGCGCCCCCCAGGCCCGCGCTGCTCCCGCTGGTCGTTCAACTCTGCGGCACTCTCTCCCGGCAGGGAACGAGTGCCGTCCGACCGGCCGGCGAAGCGATCAAGGACCGCCGTGTTGCCCAATCGTCGAGCCTGCGTCTCCACCAACTCCAACAGGTACGCCTGGAGTGACTGCCCGCGCGCCCTGGCCTGGGCCGCCAGGGCGTCTCGTACGTCTTCCGGCACGTCCCGGATCTGGAGAGCAACCATGCATTCATTATGCATGCAGCATCGCTCGCTCGCGGGAAAACACGCGAACCCGCGCCGGTCGCGGTCAGACGTCGGCGGGCGTGGTGGCGGCGCGGGCCTCGGCCACCAGACGGCCGGTCTCGGCGACCACCGCCTCGTCGTCGGCCGGCGTCCCCGGGTCGTAGCGGACCGTCCAGGTCAGACCGTCCACGCCGGGCACCCGCCGGGCCGCGATCCGGCCCGCGCCGCCGGGCACCGGGTGGTGCGCGGTGTACGCCACCGAACCGGTGACCCGCGTCCGCACCTGGTGCGGCAGCTCCCCGGGATCGAGCAGCAGGTACGTCTCCGCCGGGGCGTCGGCGACCACCAGGTAGCCGTCCCGCTCGGTGACCGGCTCGGCCAGCGTGACGGTGAGTTCCCGGCCGGACCAGACCGCCTTGAGAACGTCGTGCCAGCCGAGGCGCTCGCCCCGGCCGGGCAGCCAGAGCCCCCGGTTGCTGGCGACCAGCACGCCGTCGCCCTCGCCGTTGCCGGCGGCGGCCCAGGCGAGCACCCGCTCGTCGGCGGCGAGCGGCGGACGGTCGGCCGGCGGCAGCTTCGAACGGCGGCGGAAGAGTCCCATCACAGTCCTCCGGCGGCCTGCTCGCGCAGGGCCCGCGCGTGTTGTTCGAGCGAGAGCAGCTCCCCGAACAGGGCGAAGTATTCGTCCTTGTTGCTCACCGGGTTGACCCGCTGGATCTTCGACTTGAGGTCGCGGATCCGGCCGGTGACCGAACTCCACTGCAACCGGGCCATGGTGATCGAGACGTACCTCGGGTCGGGCTCGCCGTCGATGCGCAACGGCTCCACCGCCAACTCCCCCACCAGGGCCTGGGCGGCCAGGTCGGCGCAGGCGTCACGGACCCGCTCGATCCAGACCGCACCGCCGGTGGCGCCGGCCGCACCGCCGGCCTCGGCGACGGCGACGCGCACCGCGGCGTGCACCGGATGTTGGTAGTCGCCGGCCTCGACCGCGTCGAACATCGGGCCGGCCAGCACCGGCTCCTGCAACGCCAGCTTCAGCGCCTCCCGCTCCACCATGGAACGGGGACTGTCCACGGCGGGCGTGGCGGGGCCGGGGCGGGTCGGCGCGGGCCGACCGTTGGCCGGCTGCCCGTTGCCGGCGGTCAGCACGGCGCGCTGCACCGGCTCGATCTCCATGCCGAGGTCACCGGCGAGCTTGCGGACGTACTCCGGGCGTTTCTCCCGGTCCTTGATTTTCGCGACCAGCGGCGCGGCGCGGCGCATCGCCTCGACCCGGCCGTCGACGGTGTCGAGGTCGAACCGGTTGATGACGTGCCGGAGCGCGAAGTCGACGAGCGGCTCGCGGCGGGCCACCAGGTCGCGGACGGCCAGGTCGCCCTTGGCCAGCCGCAGGTCGCACGGGTCCATGTTGTCCGGGCTGACCGCGATGAACGTCCGCCCGACGAAGCGTTGGTCGTCCTCGAACGCGCGCAGCGCGGCCTTCTGGCCGGCGGCGTCGCCGTCGAACGTGAAGATGATCTCCCCGGCCCGCTCGTCGCTGTCGAAGAGCACCCGGCGCAGCACCGAGATGTGGTCGCCGCCGAACGCCGTGCCGCACGTCGCCACCGCGGTCGGGACGTCGGCGAGGTGGCAGGCCATCACGTCGGTGTAGCCCTCGACCACCACCACCTTGCCCTGCTTGGCGATCTCCCGTTTGGCCTGGTCGATGCCGTAGAGGACGTGCGACTTCTTGTAGATCGGCGTCTCGGGGGTGTTGAGGTATTTCGGGCCGTCGTCGTCGTCGAACAGCTTGCGGGCGCCGAAGCCGATCACGTCGCCGGTGATGTCCCGGATCGGCCACATCAGGCGACGGCGGAACCTGTCGATCAGCGAGCCCGACCGGGCCGGGCGGGACAGGCCGCCGGTGACCAACTCGTCGTGGCTGAAGCCCTGCTGGCGCAGGTGCCTGGTGAGCAGGTCCCACCCGTCGGGGGCGAAGCCGCAGCCGTAGCGCTCGGCGGCGGCCCGGTCGAAGCCCCGCCGGGCCAGGAACTCGCGGGCCGGGCGGGCGCCGGCGGTGGTGAGCTGGGCCCGGTAGAACTCGACGGCGGCGGCGTGCGCGGCCACCAGGCGCTGCCGCTGCCCCTGCTGCGGCCGGGCGCGCGGGGTGGACCTGTCGTCCTCGACGTAGCGAAGCTGGATGCCCGCGCGGGCGGCGAGGCTCTCGACCGACTCGATGAAGCCGAGATGCTCGGCGTCCATCAGGAACTTGATCGCGTCACCGCCGACCCCGCAGCCGAAGCAGTAGAACACGTTGCGGGCGGGCGACACGTTGAACGAGGGGCTCTTCTCGTCGTGGAACGGGCAGAGCCCCTTGAGGTTGCCACCCCCGGCCGACTTGAGCGTCACCACCTCGGAGATGACGTCCGCGATGGAGGTGCGCTCGCGGACCAGCGCGATGTCCTCGTCCCGGATCCGCCCCGCCATGACCGCCACCTCCTCGGCGTACATCCTGCCCTGCCGGACCGACGATCCGGCGGCCGGGGGGACGGACGTGTGGCGGACGCCGCCCGTCCCGCCGGCCTCACGCCGAGCGGCCGGCCCCGGCCGCGGCGTCGCCGATCCGCGGGAACGGTTCGATGGAGAAGACCACCTCGACCGGCACCTCGAAGTACGCGGCGATGCGCAGCGCCAGGTGCAGGCTGGGCCGGAACTCACCGCGTTCCAGGTAGCCGACGGTCTGGTAGTGCACCCCGAGCGCGTCGGCGAGCTGCCGGCGGGAGACGCCCCGTTCGGCGCGCAGCACCGCGATCCGGTTGTGCACGGTCTCGCTCATCGCCGCCCTCTCATCCGAACCGCTGCATGGCCCGCTCCCGCCGGGCCGCGACCCGCGAGCCGGACTCCCGGCGGGCCATCCGGCGCAGCACCACCGGGGCCAGCACCCGCCCGAGCACCGCCCAGGCGCCGAGCACGCCCAGCGTCTCCAGGTGCCGCCAGGAGCCGCCCAGCTCGACCGCCGCCAGGTCGGCCGGGAGCAGCGCCGAGCGCATGCCCAAGCCTAGCCAGTAGAGCGGGAAGACCTGCGCGACGCCCTGGAGCCAACCGGGCAGGCCGTTGATCGGGTAGAAGATGCCGGAGAGCGCGATCAGGCCGAAGATCGGCAGCACCACCAGGCCCATGTTGCGCGGATTCTCGATCACCGAGCCGATCACCGCGCCCAGCGGCAGCGTCGCGACCAGCCCGAGCGGCACCACCCAGGCCAGGGTGAGCCAGGCGCCGGGGTCGCCGAGCCGCAGCCCATCCAGGAAGAACAGACCGGGCACGAGCTGGATGACCACGCCGATCAGCGAGATCGCCGAGATCAGCACCAGCTTGCCGACCAGGTAGCCGAGCATGCCGTTGGGGATCGCCTTGGCCCGCAGCAACGTGCCGTCCTCCCGGTCGACGATGAGCTGCTGGGCCAGCCCGAGCAGGCCGCCGAAGAGCAGGCCCATGCCGAGCGCGCTGGGCAGCGTCCGGGCGCCGAGCGAGAAGTCGGTGCCGGGCACGGTCGAGCCGCGCATGAAGAACATGGCGACCAGCAGCACCGCCGTGGGGAAGAAGTAGTTCCACAGGTCCTGGCCGTTGGTGAACGTGGCGCGCAGCTCGATCAGGCCGCGCCGCAGCCCGGCCCGGAGCGCGGTGGTGGTCGGGGTCATCGCGTCGCCTCCTGCTGCCACGCCCGCTCGGCCCGGCCGGTGCGGATGCCGGTCTCCTCCTCGTGCACCAACGCCAGGTACGCGTCCTCCAGGCTGGCCCGGCGCACCTCCAGCTCCCGGACCCGGTCGCCGTGCTCGCGGAGCAGGTCGCGCAGGAACGCGGTGGCGTCGGCGGTGGCGTGCACGTACCGCTCGCCGTCGCGGGTCCAGCGGACCTCGGCGTCGGAGGCAACGCGGCGGGCCAACTGGTCCGGTGACCCCTCGGCGACGATCCGGCCGCCGGCCAGGATGAGGATGCGGTCGGCCAGCTTCTCCGCCTCGGCCAGGTCGTGCGTGGTCAGCACGATGGTGGTCTCGTCGAGGTCGGTGAGGCGGTGCACCAGCTCGTGGAACTCGCGCCGGGCCGCCGGGTCGAAGCCGACCGTCGGCTCGTCCAGGAACAACAGCTCCGGCCGGCCGACGATGCCGACCGCCACGTCGAGCCGGCGGCGCTGCCCGCCGGAGAGCCGGGCCACCCGGGTGTCGGCGTGCCCGGTCAGCCCGACGGTGGCCAGCAGGTCGTCGACCGGCCAGGGCCGCGGCGTCCGGTCGGTCGCGTACGGCGCGTAGAAGTCGCCGAGGTGGGTGAGCAGTTCCCGGACCCGCCACTTGCCGTGGTCGCGCCAGGACTGGAGCACCACGCCGAGCCGGGCGCGCCAGCGCTCGTCGCCGCGGGCCGGGTCGACGCCGAGCACCCGGACCGTGCCGGCGGAGGGCAGCCGGAAGCCCTCCAGGATCTCGATGGTGGTGGTCTTGCCGGCGCCGTTGGGCCCGAGCAGCGCGACCACCTCGCCGCGCCGGGCGGTGAGGTCGACGCCGTGCAGCACGTCGACGGCGCCGTAACGCATGCGCAGGTCGCGGACGTCGAGGACCAGATCCTCGTCGGGAGGCCGGGGGGCCGCGACCGCCCCCGGGAGTTCGACCGCAGTCATGCCTCGGAATGTAGCACTCCTACTACATTCCGAGGGATACCCACTCACTCGCGGGGGTGGGGGTGGGTTCCTCGGCCTCGGCTTCGGCGTTCCAGGTGCGCTTGGTGGCGCGCCAACCCTCGTCGTCCAGGCCCAGGCGCCAGTAGCCGGAGATGGACAGGTCGGCCCGGGGCACGCCGCGCTCGACCCGCAGCAGCCGGCGCAGCTCCTTCACCGCGCCGGCCTCGCCGTGCACGAACACGTGCACCCGGCCGGGCGGGAACTCCAACGCCCGGACCGCCTCGACCAGTGCCGCGCCGACCGGACGCCCGGCCCGGTGCAGCCACCGCAGTTCCACCGCGCCGTCGCTGGCCAGCGGCAGCTCGTCGGCCGGCCCCTCGACCTCGACGAAGACCTGGGCCGGCGCGCCGGCCGGCAGCCGTTCCAGCGCGGCGGCGATCGCCGGCAGCGCGCTCTCGTCGCCGGCCAGCAGGTGCCAGTCGGCGGTCGGGTCCGGCGCGTACGCACCGCCCGGCCCGGTGAACAGCACCCGGTCGCCGGGGCGCAGCGCCGCCGCCCACGGCCCGGCCAGCCCTTCTTCGCCGTGGTGGACCACGTCCACGGTCAGCTCGCCGGCCGCCGCGTCCCAGGCCCGCACCGTGTAGGCCCGCAGCCGCGGCCACCGCGCCGCCGGGAACTCGCGTTTGATGGTGGCCAGGTCGGTGGGGTGCGGGTAGGTCACCCCGGCCGGCGGGAAGACGAACTTCACGTAGTGGTCGGTGTACGCGCCCACCGGCAGGCCGGTCAGCTCGTCGCCGCCGAGCACGAGCCGGATCAGGTGCGGGGTGGGCCGCGTGGTCCGGACGACCGTGGCGGCGGTGAGCGTCTTCGGGCGATCCGTCATGCAACTGAGGCTACCCTCACCTGCCCGCCGGGCCGGGCGGGCGGTCAGCTCGCCGACACCAACCGGGCGTGCCAGGCCAGCGCGGCCGGATCGGTGAGCGAGGCGACCTGGTCGATCACCACACGCAGCCGCGCGGCGTCGTCCGGGGCGTCCCGCCAGAGCGGCGCGAAGACCTCGTCGAGCGCGTCCGGCGCCCGGTCGAGCAACACGGCGACCAGCTCGGCGAGGAGTTCCCGCTGCCGGTCGTAGCGGCCACTGGCGCCCGGCCGACGCATCACGTACCGCAACGCGATGCCCTTGAGCAGCGCACACTGCGCCCGGATCCGGCGCGGCACCACCAGGTCGGCCGCGTAGCGGCGGTGCGGGCCGGGACCGTGGCGCGCCTCGGTGGCGGCCACCACGCTCGACACGAACCGGCCGGTGAGCACGCTGGTGGTGGCCTTCAACGCGGCGAGCGCCCGGTGGCTGCCGTCGTACGCGGCGAGCGGGGCGAGCACCGGATCGGCGAGCAGCTCGGCCAGCACCCCGCCCAGGTCCTCCGGGGCCTCGCCGGAGTAGGCCGCCGCCACGTCGGCGCAGAGCGCCCGCCGCTCGTCCTCGTCGGCCAGCAGCGGGCGCAGGTCGACGTAGCCGCCGTGGATGCCGTCCTCGACGTCGTGCACCGAGTACGCCACGTCGTCGGCCCAGTCCATCACCTGGGCCTCCAGGCAGCGCCGGTCGCCGGGCGGGGCGCCGGCGCGCAGCCAGTCGAAGACCGGGCGGTCGTCGGCGTACAGGCCGAACTTGCGCTGGCCGGGGCGGCGCGGCCACGGGTACTTGCCGACCGCGTCGAGCGCGGCCCGGGTCAGGTTCAGCCCGGCGGACCGCCCGTCCGGGGTGAGCACCTTCGCCTCCAGCCGGGTGAGCACCCGCAGCGTCTGCGCGTTGCCCTCGAAGCCGCCGCAGCCGGCGGCCAGCGCGTCGAGCGCGTCCTCGCCGTTGTGCCCGAACGGCGGGTGCCCCAGGTCGTGGGCCAGCCCGGCGGTGTCCACCACGTCCGGGTCGCAGCCGAGCCGGGCGCCCATCTCGCGGGCGATCTGCGCCACCTCCAGCGAGTGGGTCAGCCGGGTACGCAGGAAGTCGTCGGTGCCGGCGGCGTGCACCTGGGTCTTCGCGGCGAGCCGGCGGAACGCCGCGCAGTGCAGCACCCGGGCCCGGTCCCGCTCGAACGGCGACCGACCGTACCCGGTGTCCTTCGGCGCCTCGGCGACCAGCCGCGCCGCGTCGTCGGTCAACGCGGTGGGAGAACGCAGAACTCGTTGCCCTCCGGATCGGCGAGCACCGTCCACCCCGCCTCGCCCTGCCCGACGTCGACGTGCCGCGCGCCCATGTCGACGAGCCGTTCCACCTCGGCCTCCAGGTCGGTCGGGCGCAGGTCGACGTGCAGCCGGTTCTTTCCCTGCTTCGGCCCGGAGACCGGGACGAAGACAAGGCCGGGGAGCGTGTCGGGCGTGCGGCGGATCTCCACCTCGTCCGGCTTGTCGGTGATCACCTGGTAGCCGAGCGCCTCGGCCCACCAGCGGGCGAGCCGGGACGGATCCCGGGCGTCGACGGTCAGGTTCTCCCAGACGGCGGTCATGCGGCCACCCCTCCTGTCGACACGTGGCGGAAGCTCAGGTTACGCCCGAGTGGCCGGAAAGGCGCGCCGGGCGGGGCCGCCGGTGGTCACCGGCGGGCCCGCCCGGGGAGTGCTCAGCGGGAGTCGGAACCGGTGGTGCTGACGGCCGCGCGGCCGGCCTCCAACCGGGCCACCGGCACCCGGAACGGCGAGCAGGAGACGTAGTCCAGTCCCACCTCGTGGAAGAAGTGCACCGAGTCCGGGTCGCCGCCGTGCTCGCCGCAGACGCCGAGCTTCAGCCCGGGCCGGGCCGCCCGGCCCTCCTCGGCGGCGATCCGGACCAGCCGGCCGACGCCGTCGGCGTCGATCGACTCGAACGGGGAGATGCCGAAGATGCCCAGCTCCAGGTAGCGCCAGAAGAACGCACCCTCCACGTCGTCGCGGGAGAAGCCCCAGGCCATCTGCGTCAGGTCGTTGGTGCCGAAGGAGAAGAACTCGGCCGCCTCGGCGATCTGCCCGGCGGTCAGCGCCGCCCGGGGCACCTCGATCATGGTGCCGATCAGCACCTCGACGCCGCTGTCGCCGACCACCTCGGCGATGATCTTCTCGGCCTCCGCGCGTACCGTCTCCAGCTCCTGGACGGCGCCGACCAGCGGCACCATGATCTCCGGACAGGCCGTGCCGCCGTCGCGGGTGACCGCGACGGCGGCCTCCGCGATCGCACGGACCTGCATCGCGAACAGGCCCGGGATGACCAGGCCGAGCCGGACGCCGCGCAGGCCCAGCATCGGGTTCTCCTCGTGCATCCGCCGGACGGCGGAGAGCAGCGCCTCCTCCTTGGCCACGTCCTCGCCGCGCTCCTGGGCGACCGCGACGTTGACCGCGAGCTGCTCCAGCGGGGGCAGGAACTCGTGCAGCGGCGGGTCGATCAGCCGCACCGTGACCGGCAGGCCGTCCATCTCCCGGAAGATCTCCACGAAGTCGGCCCGCTGGAGCGGCAGCAGCGCGGCGAGCGCGTCCTCCCGCTCCCGCTCGCCGGCGGCGAGGATGAGCCGCTCGACCAGCTCCCGACGGTCGCCGAGGAACATGTGCTCGGTGCGGCACAGGCCGATGCCCTCGGCGCCGAAGCGCCGGGCCCGCGCCGCGTCCGCGCCGGTGTCGGCGTTCGTCCGCACGCGCAGCCGCCGCGCCGCGTCGGCGTGCGTCATGATCCGGTGTACGGCGCGGACCAGCGGGTTGTCGATGTGCTCCGGGTCGAGGCTGCCTTCGAAGTACTGCACCACCTCGGACGGCATGACCGGCACCTCGCCGAGATAGACCTTGCCGGTGGTGCCGTCGATCGAGACCACGTCGCCCTCGCCGACGGTGTGCCCGCCGACGGTGAACTTCTTCGCCGGGACGTTCACCTCCAGCTCGTCGGCGCCGGAGACACAGGTCTTGCCCATGCCCCGGGCCACCACCGCGGCGTGGCTGGTCTTGCCGCCGCGCGAGGTGAGGATGCCCTTGGCGGCGATCATGCCGTTGAGGTCGTCCGGGTTGGTCTCCCGGCGGACCAGGATCACCGACTCCCCCTCGGCGGCCAGCTCGACCGCGCGGGCCGAGGTGAAGACCACCTTGCCGGAGGCGGCGCCCGGGGACGCGCCGATGCCCTTGGCGACCGGCGGGACGTCGTGGTCGAGCTGGAAGCGCGGGAACATCAACTGGGCGAGCTGCGCGCCGTTGACCCGGTGCAGCGCCTCGTCCAGGTCGATCAGGCCCTCGTCGACGAGCTGCCCGGCGATGACGAACGCGGCGGCGGCGGTGCGCTTGCCGACCCGGGTCTGGAGCATCCAGAGCTTGCCGCGCTCGATGGTGAACTCGATGTCGCAGAGGTCCTTGTAGTGCTCCTCCAGCCGGGCCATGATGCCGAGCAGCTCGTCGTAGGAGCGCTTGTCGAGCTGCTCCAGCTCCTGCAACGGCACGGTGTTGCGGATGCCGGCCACCACGTCCTCGCCCTGGGCGTTGGCCAGGTAGTCGCCGTAGATGCCCTGCGCGCCGCTGCCCGGGTCGCGGGTGAACGCGACGCCGGTGCCGGAGTCGGGGCCGAGGTTGCCGAACACCATGCTCACCACGTTGACCGCGGTGCCCAGGTCGGCCGGGATGCGCTCCTGCCGGCGGTAGAGGATGGCCCGCTCCGCGTTCCACGAGTCGAAGACCGCCCGGATGGCCAGGTCGAGCTGCTCGCGCGGCTCCTGCGGGAACTCCCGCCCGGTGTGCTTGGCGAAGATCTTCTTGTACGCGTCGACCAGTCCACGCAGGTCGTCGGCGTCCAGGTCGAGGTCGTTCCGCGTGCCCTTGGCGTGCTTGGCCTCGTCCAGCGCGTGCTCGAACTCCTCGCCCGGCACCTCGCAGACGGTCTTGCCGAACATCTGGATCAGCCGGCGGTAGGAGTCCCAGGCGAACCGGTCGTTCTGGCCGGCCTGCTTGCTCAGCCCGATGACGCTGCGGTCGTTGAGGCCGACGTTGAGGACGGTCTCCATCATGCCGGGCATGGAGAACTTGGCGCCGGAGCGTACCGAGACCAGCAGCGGGTCGCCCGGGTCGCCGAGGCGGCGGCCCATCTCGCGTTCCAGGGACTCCAGGTGCGCCTCGATCTGGCCGGCCAGCCCGTCCGGCTCGCGCCCGGTCGTCAGGTACGCCTGGCATGCCTCGGTGGTGATGGTGAAGCCGGGTGGGACGGGCAGGCCGAGGTTGGTCATCTCGGCCAGGTTGGCGCCCTTGCCACCGAGCAGGTCCTTGAGGTCCTTGTTGCCCTCGGCGAAATCGTAGACGTACTTGTGCTCGACCGTTTCCTGCGTTGCCACCAGAGCCTCCCACGCGCGCCATTGACACTTAACGAAGGTTCAGTTCGGACATACCCCGGGAGCCACCACCGGCAATCCCGGCTCGTCAGCGATCGGTGGGCGAAGGTTAAGCGAACTTCGCAGGACCTGGGACCGTTCGGTGACGATCGGCACAAGAGTCACCACTGCCCACGTCCGTACCGGTTTTTGGGAACGCTTCCACGCGCAGGATCACGCAATTCCGGATTCCCCTCGTACCCTTGACGGCACTGGATATCGCCGAACCTGACCTTTGCCATATCCCGCACGAATACACCCCCGGAGCCGTCGCCGTGTCGACCAACCCCACAGCACCCGAGACCGGGCCGCAGCCACGCCCCCTGCCCGCCGACGCGCCGTCGCCCGGCGTCGACCTGCCCGCCGCGCCGGCCACCGCCGCCGAGCTGGCCCGCATCGCCGCCGATCGGGCCACCGGGCAGCTCGCCCCGCCCGCACCGGCCCGCCTCCACGACGTGGTGCCGGCGCCCGAGCAGGTGCGACCCGACCCGGCCGGCGACTTCACGCTGTCGCCGGACGCGGCGATCCGGGTCAGCGCCGCCGCCCGGGACGTGGCCGGGCAGCTCGCCGACTGGCTGCGCCCGGCCACCGGCTTCCCGCTCCCGGTGACCGACTCGGCCGGCCCGGGGCCGGACGGCCCGCTGACGCTCACCCTGTCGTCGATCGCCGCCCCGCCCGCGGGCTCACCGGCCCCCGCCCCGCCGACCGACCGCACGAGCGCCGCCGGCGCGGCCGGCGGCGACGTGGCGCTCGGGGACGAGGGCTACCGCCTCGACGTCACCGCCACCGGCGTCCGGATCACGGCCGACACGCCGGCCGGGCTGTTCCACGGCGCGCAGACGCTGCGGCAACTCCTGCCGGCGGCGATCGAGAGCGCCACCCCGGTCGCCGAGCGCTGGGCGGTGCCCGGCGGCACCATCGTCGACCGGCCACGCTTCGCCTACCGGGGCGCGATGCTCGACGTCGCCCGGCACTTCTTCGGCGTGGACGACGTGCTGCGCGTGGTCGACCACCTGGCCCGGTACAAGCTCAACCACCTGCACCTGCACCTCACCGACGACCAGGGCTGGCGGATCGCCGTCGACTCCTGGCCCCGACTCGCCGAGGTCGGCGGCGTCACCGGCGTCGGCGGCGGCCCCGGCGGCTGGTACACCCCTGACGACTACCGGCGGATCGTCGCGTACGCCGCCCGCCGGCACGTGACAGTGGTGCCCGAGATCGACCTGCCGGGGCACACCAACGCGGCGCTCGTCGCGTACCCCGAACTGGCCCCGGGCAAGACCGCGCCACCGCCGTACACCGGCACCGACGTCGGGTTCAGCTACGTCGACCCCACCGACGAGCGGACGTACGCCTTCGTCGCCGACG
Organism: Micromonospora sp. AKA38; assembly: GCF_027925725.1. Taxonomy (NCBI): domain Bacteria; kingdom Bacillati; phylum Actinomycetota; class Actinomycetes; order Micromonosporales; family Micromonosporaceae; genus Micromonospora; species Micromonospora sp. AKA38. The sequence continues at coordinate 567,419 of NZ_BNEI01000003.1, forward strand.
TGTTCGGCGAGCTGGCCGCGCTGACCCCCGGTCCGTGGCTGCACCTCGGCGGCGACGAGGCGTTCAAGGTGCCGGCGGAGCGCTACCGCGCCTTCGTCGAGCGGGCCCAGACCCTGGTCGCGGCCACCGGGAAGACGGTCGTCGGCTGGCACCAGCTCGCCCCGGCCGCACACGTCGACGGGCGCGTCCTCCAGTGGTGGGGCACGAACGGCGACGACCCCGGGACAGCCGACGCGGTACGCCGTGGCGCCCGGCTGATCCTCTCCCCCGGCAACCACGCCTACCTGGACATGAAGTACGCCCCGGACACCCCGATCGGGCACGACTGGGCGGGCCTCGTCGACGTGCGGCGCGCGTACGACTGGGACCCCGGCACCCACGTCCACGGCGTACCGGTCGAGGCTGTGCTGGGGGTGGAGGCGCCGCTGTGGACCGAGTCGGTCACCACCCGCGCCGAGATCGAGTTCATGATGTTCCCCCGCCTGCCCGCCGTCGCCGAGCTGGGCTGGTCACCCCGGTCGACGCACGACTGGGCCGGGTTCCGGGAACGGCTCGCCGGTCACGGCCCGCGCTGGGCCACCGCCGGCATCACCTTCCACCCCTCTCCCGAGATCCCCTGGCCGCAGTCCGCGACCGCCGGCATCCCGCGCCAGCCCGCGCACGACCAGACCGACATCGTGGCGTGATCCACCCGGAACCCGACACACCGGCCATCGGCGCTCCGGGCGGGCGACGGGTGCGCTCTCGACGGCCTGTCGACCTGATGGCGTGAACGACTCACCCCGGCTCTGACCCGTCCACGCCATCAGGTTCGTAGGCACGCCCCCGACCACCCGGGCCGTACTCCGTCACGCTCCGGCGCTCCGGCGGCGACATGTCCGTTCCGGGTGGGTGGTCGACGCCACCGCCACCGCGGAATCGACCCCGGGGCGGGGGCGTTGTACCTGGCTGACCGCGCCGCACCCGCCCGCCGACCTCGCCGCGAACGGCGGGGAATGACCCCGGGCCGCCGGTCGTTACACCCCCGAGCCGCCGGAGCAGGCCCCCTGGCCGCCCGCGCTGGCCACCACACTTCCGCGGCATCCCCCGATCGCCGCGCGCCCCCGACAGAGAGGCAACTGATCATGGCTACCACTCTGCTGCGCAAGACCGTGCTGACCGCCGCCGGTATCGCCGCCACCGCCGGTGGCATCGCCGGCCCCGCCATCGCCGCCCAGGCCACCCCCGCCGAGCGCGCCGCTGCTGTGGTCGCCGACCGCAAGAGCGGTGAGCGTGAGCTGGGCGTGCGCTACGAGGCCCAGCCCAACTTCTACTTCTGCGGCCCGGCCGCGGCCCGCAACGCGCTCAGCGTGCAGGGCAAGAACATCGACGTGGCCGCCATGGCCGAGGAGATGGGCACCACCGAGGCCGGCACCAACTCCATCAACGACATCACCCCGGTGCTGAACAAGGAGACCGGCAAGGACGTCTACAAGTCCACCGAGATCCCTGTCGACAAGGCCGGTGACAAGGTCGACAAGCTGCGCGCCGACGTCGTGCGCGCGGTGGACGACGGCCGGGCCGTGGTGGCCAACATCGCCGGGACCGCCACCGACACCGACGGCACCGTGCACTCCTTCGAGGGTGGCCACTACATCAGCGTGGTGGGCTACCGCGACGGCGGGAAGGTCGTGACGATCGCCGACTCGGCGAACCCGGACCAGGCCTCCTACCGGATGGACGTGGACGCCCTGGCGCACTGGATCGCCAGCCGCGGCTACAGCTCCTGACCGCACGACGATGACGAAGGGCCCGACCCCACCAACGGCCGTGGGGGTCGGGCCCTTCGGCGTACCGGGATCAGCCGCCGGAGTCGTCCAGCTCGGCGCCCTCCGGCGGGGTGTCGTCGTCGCGGCTGGCCAGCCAGCCGTCGGGCAGGAAGACCTTGCCCGGGGAGTTGGTCCGGCCGCGTGGCTGGCCGAGCGTCTCGACCGGGAAGGGCACCTCCGGGTCGAGCTTGCCGAGCAGGTCGTCGAGCTGGGCCAAGCTCTCGATCATGGCGAGCGAGCGGCGCAGCTCACCGCCGATCGGGAAGCCCTTCAGATACCAGGCGACGTGCTTGCGGAAATCGGTGCAGCCGTCCCGTTCGCCCCGGGCCGGGTTGCGGGCCCCGGCGACGAACTGCTCCACCAGCAGCTCGGCGTGCCGCCGCATGGTCACCGCGACCTCGCCCAGCGTGGGAAGCCGCCGGTCGGTGCGCCCCTCGAACGCGGCCTCCAGGTCGGCGAAGAGCCACGGCCGGCCCAGACAGCCGCGCCCCACCACCACGCCGTCCACGCCGGTGTGGGCGACCATCCGCAACGCGTCGTCGCCCTCCCAGATGTCGCCGTTGCCGAGCACCGGCACGTCCAGCGCCGCCTTGAGCGTGGCGATGGCGTCCCAGTCGGCGGTGCCCGAGTAGCGCTGCGCCGCCGTACGCCCGTGCAGGGCGACCGCCGCGACGCCCGCGTCCTGGGCGGCGAGCCCGGCCTCGACGTACGTCAGGTGGTCGTCGTCGATGCCCTTGCGCATCTTGACCGTGACCGGCACCCCGGCGGGTGACGCGGCGTCCACCGCGGCCTTGACCAGCCGGGCGAAGAGCCGGCGCCGCCACGGCAGGGCCGAGCCGCCGCCCCGGCGGGTGACCTTCGGGACCGGGCAGCCGAAGTTGAGGTCGATGTGGTCGGCGAGGTCCCGCTCGACCACGATCCGCACGGCGGCGGCGGTGATCTCCGGGTCGGTGCCGTAGAGCTGGAGGCTGCGCGGGTGCTCGTCGGCGCCGAAGGCGATCATGCGCAGCGTCTTCGGGTTCCGCTCGACCAGCGCGCGGGTGGTGATCATCTCGCAGACGTAGATGCCGCCGCCCTGCTCGCGGCAGAGGCGCCGGAAGCCGACGTTGGTGATCCCGGCCATCGGCGCGAGCACCACCGGCGGCCACACCGCATACGGCCCGATCTTCAGCTCACTCACCGCCCAAGTGTAAGGAGGGGCCCCCGCTTAACGCCTTCTGCATAGGCGGGGCCCCGCTTAACACGGCGCATATCACAGCGCCGGCGGGAGCTGCGGGGTTTCCACAAGCAGGCCGGTTGTCCACAGGACGGGGCGGCGGGCAGGACGAACTCCCGCCCATCGCCCACGCTTGCCGCATGGTCGATCACCCGCCCCGGCTGGCGGAGGTCGCGCACCGCCAGCAGGACCTGGTCACGCGCGTCCAACTGCTGGAAGCCGGCTACGACGACATGTTCATCTACCGGCAGACCCGCCGGGGCCGCTGGCAACGCGTGCTGCCGGCGACGTACGCCCTGGTCACCGGCGTGCTGACCGACGAGCAGCGGCGGATCTCCGCCGCCCTGTACGCCGGCCGGGGCGCCCAGCTGACCGGGCTGTCCGCGCTCGACTGGTACGGCTTCCGATACAGTCCGCGGACCACCGACGTACACCTGCTCGTCCCGCACTCGACGAGCCGCAAGTCGACCGGTCACGTGCTGGTGTCCCGGGCCCTGTCGCTTAATCCGAAGGCGCGTCCGACTGCCCACTACCCGGTCTGCTCGCCCGCGCGGGCCGTCGTCGACGCCGCCCGGGACCTGCGCGACCTGCGGACGGTACGGGCGATCGTGGCCGAGGCCGTCCAACGGAGTTTCACCGACCTGGCCGCCCTGGACGAGAAGATCATCCGGGCGAGGCGCAGCCGTACGGCGCTGATCCGGAAGGCGTTCCACGAGGTGACGGCCGGCACCCGCTCCGCGCCGGAGGCCGAGTTGCGGGACTGCCTCGCCGAGAGCCGGCTGCTCCCGGCGATCATCTGGAACCCACGATTGACGACCGATGAGGGGCACACGCTGCCGACGCCCGACGGGTACCTTGCCGAGTCGGCGCTGGCGCTGGAGGTCGACTCGCGGGAATACCACTTCAGTCCGGACGGTTGGGCGCGCACGCTCGACCGCCACAACGAGCTGAGCCGGCTCGGGGTGATGATCCTGCACTTCACCCCGGCGCAGATCCGGCGCGAGCCCCAGCGGGTACGCCGGACGGTGGAGCAGGCGCACGCTTCCCGCCAGGGTCTCGGCGCCACCGCGGTGGTCCATGCCGCCCCGGCGGCGGGGTGTTAAGCGGGGGCCCTTCCTCTACCGAAAGCGTTAAGAAGGGCCCCCGCCTTACACCGTCAGCAGCCGGGGAGGCGCTCGATCAGGTAGCGCTCTACCTGGTCCAGGGAGATCCGCTCCTGGGCCATGGTGTCCCGGTTCCGGACCGTCACCGCGTTGTCGTCGAGCGTGTCGAAGTCGACGGTGACGCAGAACGGGGTGCCGATCTCGTCCTGGCGGCGGTAGCGGCGGCCGATCGCCTGCGAGTCGTCGAACTCGACCACCCAGCGCTTACGCAGGTCGGCGGCGAGCTGCTTGGCCTTCGGCGAGAGCGCCTCGTTGCGGGACAGCGGCAGCACCGCCACCTTGACCGGGGCCAGTCGCGGGTCGAAGCGCATCACGGTGCGCTTGTCCACGCCGCCCTTGGTGTTCGGCGCCTCGTCCTCGTCGTACGCCTCCAGCAGGAACGCCAGCACCGCGCGGGTGAGGCCGGCGGCCGGCTCGATCACGTACGGCATCCAGCGTTCCTGCTTCGTCTGGTCGAAGTACGACAGGTCGACGCCGGAGTGCTTGCTGTGCGTGGAGAGGTCGAAGTCGGTGCGGTTGGCGATGCCCTCCAGCTCGGCGAACTCGGTGCCGCCGAAGCGGAACTTGTACTCGATGTCGACGGTGCGCTTCGAGTAGTGGGAGAGCTTGTCCTTGGGGTGCTCGTAGAAGCGCAGGTTCTCCTCGGACAGGCCGAGGTCGAGGTACCAGTTCCAGCGCTCGGAGAGCCAGTACTCGTGCCACTGCTCGTCGGTGCCCGGCTCGACGAAGAACTCCATCTCCATCTGCTCGAACTCGCGGGTGCGGAAGATGAAGTTGCCCGGGGTGATCTCGTTGCGGAACGACTTGCCGGTCTGCGCGATGCCGAACGGCGGCTTCTTGCGGGCGACCGTCTCCACGTTCTTGTAGTTGACGAAGATGCCCTGGGCGGTCTCCGGGCGCAGGTAGTGCAGGCCCTCGTCGCTCTCCACCGGGCCCAGGTAGGTCTTCATCAGGCCGTTGAACATCTTCGGCTCGGTGAAGGTGCCCTTGTTGCCGCAGTTGGGGCAGTTCAGCTCCGTCAGCGAGGTGAGCGGCTTGCCGTGCTTGGCCTCGTACGCCTCTTCCAGGTGGTCGGCCCGGAACCGCTTGTGGCAGGACTGGCACTCGGTCAGCGGGTCGACGAACTCGGCGATGTGGCCGCTGGCCTCCCAGACCTTGCGGGCCAGGATGACCGCCGAGTCGAGGCCGACCACGTCGTCGCGCTGCTGGACCATGGTCCGCCACCACTGCCGGCGGACGTTCTCCTTCAGCTCGACGCCGAGCGGACCGTAGTCCCACGCCGACCGGGTGCCCCCGTAGATCTCACTGGAGGGGAAGACGAAGCCCCGGCGCTTGGCGAGGCTGACGACGGCGTCGATACGGTCGGCTGGCATGTTTCCTCCTACGCCGGCTGGCGGTCGGCGCGGTCGAGATGGATGGAACCGGGCTGTTCGGGACCACGGTACGACCGCCGCTGCCCCGAGCCCAGCAGAATACCGGGGGCCGGTCAGCTCACCCCGCAGACCTCCATACCGCCGGTCTGCCGGTCGGGCGCCAGCGTGACGGTCTGCGCCTCCCGGCGCCCACCGGCCAGCGTGACGTCCACCGGCACGGTCAGCGTGGCGGTGTCGACCTTGCCCACCCGGTAGCCGGAGATCTGCGGCTCGGTGGCGGCCCGCCGCGCGAACTCCGGCCGGGACTCGCGTCGCCGGGCGTCGTCGCAGAGCCGGTCGTACGCCTTGGACCACTCCCGGGCGACAAGCGCCTGGTAGTAGTCGTCGGTGACGGCCCGGCCCTGCTCGCCGACCGCCTGCACGTTGCTCACCGCGAGCCCGACCACGGCCGCGCCGCCCCCGCCGCAGCAGAGCACCACGGCCAGCGCGCCGACGCCGAGGCCGAGCCAGAGCCGGGCCCGCCCGCCCTCGGTGGGCGGGGCGGCGAACGGCGGCGCGACGCCGGGACCGGGCGGCGGCGCGGGCACGCCCGGCTCCGCCGGGGCGGCCGGCGGCGTGCCGGGCGGCACGGGTGGCGGGGGCGGCGCGGCCGGTCCGGGAGCGGTCATACGCGCCAGGGTAGTGCCCCCGGACTCAGCGGTACGGGCCTGCGGCACGATCACTGGCGACGACGACGATCTCGCCCTGCGGGGCGGCGTTGGCGAGCGTCTCGTACGCCGACGGCTCGTCCACCGAGCGGGCGAGCAGCGGCACGGCGGTCACCTTGACGTCGAACCCGCCCAGCGCCCGCCGGTACGCCCCGACCGACTCCCACTCGGTGAGCAGGCACCAGTGGGTCGGGTCGTCGAGCGCCCGGAGCAGTTCGCCGCGCAGGTAGCCGGGGCGGGCGGCGAGCGCGGCCAGCGCGGCGTGCGCCTCCCGGGTGAACTCGTCAGCCGTTTCGGCGTCCACCACGAACCGGTTGGTGACCAGCACGGCGTTCCTCCTCGTAGAGTTTGTGGCATGCAGCGTACGCAGAGTCCCGTGCTGTCCCGGTTGGCCCGGCTCAACCCGACGACGGTGTTCCTCGCCGCGCTGGTGCTGGTGCTGGTCGGCCTCTTCGCGCCCGGCCCGGCCGGCGGCGTCCTGCTGTTGGTGCTGGCGGCCGGGCTGGTCGCGTTGATGTCGGTCACCTGGCCGGTGCAGCGGCCGGCGACCCGGGTGCTGCGGCTGTTGATGCTCACCCTGTTGATCGCGGTGGCGCTGGCGAAGCTGACGGTCGGCTGAGCCGCTCCGGGTCGGGCCGACCCGCGCTGACATGCAAGCATGCGTTTTTGACAATAATTTTCGTTATCGCGGACAGTTGCTTCCATGACCGCCCGTGCCACCCCCCGCGTCCTGACCGTCGCCACCGCCGCCCTGCTCGCCCTGGGCGGGCTCAGCGCCTGCTCGGACGGCGACGGCGGCGGTAAGGACCCGGACCGGGTCGACGTGGTGGCCGCGTTCTACCCGCTCCAGTTCCTGACCGAGCGCATCGGCGGCGACCGGGTCGTGGTCGGCAACCTGACCAAGCCCGGCGCGGAGCCGCACGACCTGGAGCTGAACCCCCGCCAGGTCGGCCAGGTGGTCGACGCCGAGCTGATCGTCTACCTGACCGGCTTCCAGCCGGCGGTGGACGAGGCGGTCGAGCAGAACGGCGGCGACCGCGCGTTCGACGTGGCCGGTGTCGCCCCGCTGCTCGACGCCGCCGCCGGCGGCCACGAGCACGAGGGCGAGGGTGAGGCCGGCCACGAGGAGGAGGGCGGCGGCAAGGATCCGCACCTCTGGCTCGACCCGACCCGGCTGGCCACCGTCGGCGACAAGCTCGCCGAACGCCTCGGCGCGGTCGACCCGGACCACGCCGCCGACTACACCGCCCGGGCCGGCGCGCTGCGCGCCGAGCTGACGACGCTCGACACCGAGTACGCCGAGGGCCTGCGTACCTGCCTGCGCCGGGAGATCGTGACCAGCCACACCGCCTTCGGTTACCTGGCCGAGCACTACAAGCTGGAGCAGATCGGGCTCACCGGCCTCACCCCGGAGGCCGAACCCTCCCCGCAGCGGCTCGCCGAGGTCGCGCGGGAGGCCCGGGAGCACCAGGCCGGTACGATCTTCTTCGAGACGCTGGTCAGCCCGAAGGTCGCCGAGACGATCGCCCGGGAGGTCGGGGCGAAGACCGCGGTCCTGGACCCGATCGAGGGCCCGCCCGCCGAGGGCGACTACCTGTCGGCCATGCGCGCCAACCTCCAGACCCTGCGAACCGCCCTGGACTGCTCATGACCTCATCACCCGTGATCGACATCGCGCACGCCACCGTCGGCTACGACGGCCGGCCGGTGCTGCGGGACGTCTCGCTGACGCTGACCGCCGGCGAGGTGGTCGCCGTGCTCGGCGCCAACGGCTCCGGCAAGTCGACGCTGGTCCGCGCCGCGCTCGGCCTGGTGCCGCTCGGCGCCGGGTCGGTCACCCTGTTCGGCACGCCGCAGCGCCGCTTCCGGCAGTGGCACCGCATCGGGTACGTCCCGCAGCGGCTCGGCGCCGGCGGCGGGGTGCCCGCAACGGTGGCCGAGGTGGTGGCGTCCGGGCGGCTGGCCCGCCGGGGTGTGCTCCGGCCGGCGGGGCGCGCGGACCGGGAGGCGGTGGCGGCGGCGCTGCGCGCGGTCGGGCTCGCCGACCGGGCCGGTGACCCGGTGGCCACGCTCTCCGGCGGGCAGCAGCAGCGCGCCCTGATCGCCCGCGCGCTGGCCGGCGGCCCGGAGCTGCTGGTGCTGGACGAGCCGACCGCCGGCGTGGACGCGGCGAGCCAGGAGGCGTTCGCCGGGGCGCTGCGCGGGTTCCGCGACGGCGGCGGCACGGTGCTGCTGGTCGCCCACGAGCTGGGGCCGCTGCGCCCGCTGATCAGCCGGGCCGTGGTGGTGCACCAGGGCGGGATCGCCCACGACGGCGCGGTGCCCGAGCCGGCCGGCCACCACGCCGACCCGGACCACGAGCACGTGCACCCGCACTGCGACGAGGAGCCCGCCGGGCTCTGGAGGAGCATCTGAGATGGACCTCTTCCAGTACGACTTCATGCTCCGTGCCCTGGTCGGCGCGCTGGTCATCGGCCTGGCCGCGCCGGCGCTCGGCATCTACCTGGTGCAGCGCCGGCTGGCGTTGATCGGCGACGGCATCGGGCACGTGGCGCTCACCGGCGTCGGCGCCGGGTTGCTGCTCAACCGTTCCCCGGTGCTGGTGGCGGTGCTCGCCGCCACGCTCGGCGCAGTCGTGATCGAGCTGGTCCGCGCGTACGGGCGCACCTCCGGCGACCTCGCGCTGGCGCTGCTGTTCTACGGCGGCATCGCCGGCGGTGTGATGCTCGTCGGCCTCTCCGACGCCAGCAGCGGGTCGCTCAACGCGTACCTCTTCGGGTCGCTGACCACCACGTCGCAGGGCGACCTGGTCACCATCGGCGTGCTCGGCGCGGTGCTGCTGGTGACCATGCTGGTGCTGCGCCCGGCGCTGTTCGCGGTCTGCCACGACGAGGAGTACGCGCGCGTCTCCGGCCTGCCGGTGCGGGCGCTGAACCTGCTCGTCGCGGTGGGCACCGCGGTGACCGTGACCATCGCCATGCGGGCGGTCGGCGTGCTGCTGATCAGCGCGTTGATGGTGGTGCCAGTGGCCACGGCCCAGCAGGTGACCCGCGGTTTCCGGTCCACCATGACGGCGGCCATGGCGTTGGGGCTGTTCGCGGCCGGGGCCGGGGTGTGGGTGGCCGCCACGGCCGACACCGCGCCGGGCGCCTCGGTGGTGCTGGTGGCGATCGGCTCGTTCCTGGTGGTGGCGCTGCTGGCGGCCGGCGGGCGGACGCTGCGGCGGCGTCGCGGCCGGGCGACGCCGACTCCCGCGCCGGTCGAGCCGGCCGAGCACGAGGTGCTGCTCGGATGAGAGCGCCCCAACCGGCAGTGGTTATCGTTACGGGGTGACCGGGACCAACGGGTACGACGCCTTCGAGGGCGCGGGCGAGCTGCTCCGTGCCCTCTCGGCCCCGATCCGGCTCGCCATCGTCAGCGAGCTGGCCGAGGGTGAGCGCTGCGTGCACGAGCTGGTCGAGACGCTCGGCGCCCCGCAGCCGCTGGTGTCCCAGCACCTACGCGTGTTGCGCGGCGCCGGGGTGGTGCGCGGCTCGCGACGCGGTCGGGAGATCGCGTACGCGCTCGTCGACGAGCACGTCGCGCACATCGTGGCGGACGCCGTCAGCCACGCCGGGGAGGGATCGGCATGACCACCGGCACGCCGCGTACCACCCGGCAACGCAGCGCGGTGAGCGCGCTGCTGGACGAGGTCGAGGGCTTCCACAGCGCCCAGGACCTGCACGCCATGCTGCGCCGACGGGGCGACCGGATCGGGCTGACCACGGTCTACCGGACGTTGCAGGTGCTCGCCGACGCCGGCGAGATCGACGTGATGCGCCCGCCGGGTGGCGAGCACCTCTACCGGCGGTGCAGCGACGACGGGCACCACCACCACCTGGTCTGCCGGGGCTGCGGTCGTACTGTCGAGGTGGCCGGGCCGGCGGTGGAGAAGTGGGCGGACCGCATCTCCGCCGAGCACGGCTTCACCGAGGTCAGCCACACCTTGGAGATCTTCGGCACCTGCCCGGCCTGCGCCGGCCGGTAAATCCGACCGGTGCCGCCGGGGCCGCGCCGTGGCAGGCTGTCCCGCGTGAAGATCTACGCCGACCGTTTTCCGACCGCCCTCCGCCAGCTCCTGACCGACCTGCTCGTGGTCGTCTGGGTGTACGCGGCGATCCGCTTCGCGCTCTGGCTGCACGACCTGGTCGAGAAGCTCGCCGTACCCGGGCAGAAGCTGGAGGGCGCCGGCGGCGGTCTCGCCGACAACCTGGCCGACGCCGGCGGCAAGGTGGGCCGGGTGCCGCTGGTCGGCGACGAGCTGACCGCGCCCTTCACCCGGGCCGCCGACGCCGCGCGCGCGATGGCCGAGGCCGGCCGGGACCAGCAGGAGCTGGTCGGCCAGTTGGCGCTCGCGTTGACCGTCGCGGTGCTGGTGTTCCCGCTCGGCCTGGTGCTGTTCGGCTGGCTGCCGCTGCGGGTGCGCTGGATGCGCCGGGCCGGCGCGGCGAAGGCCATGTCCGCCGCGCCCGCCGGCCGGGACCTGCTGGCGTTGCGCGCGCTCGCCGGTCAGCCGCTGTCGAAGCTCCAGCGGATCGCACCGGACGTGGCCGAGGCGTGGCGGCGCGGCGACGACGCCACCGTCGACGCGCTCGCCGCGCTGGAACTGCGCGGACTGGGGTTGCGCACCGGCCGGTAGGGTGTCCCGGTGCTGTACTTCCTGATCGTCGTGGCCGTGCTGCTGCTGGCCTACGCGGGCGTGCTGGTGAGTTTCGTCCGCAAGGGTCGCAAGATCCCGCCGGCGGCCTACCTGGTGCTGGCCGCCCTCAACGGCCTGATCCTCGCCGCGGTGATCGCCTGGGCCATCGCCCGCCGCTGAGCGGGTGTTGGAAGGGGCCCCCTCCTATACCGGAGGCGTTAACAGGGGGCCCCTCCTTTCACAGTCGGCGGCGGACGTCGTCGGCGGTGGAGGGGCCTGGGGTCCAGGGGGCCACCCAGGGGAGGTCAGTTGGTGGGGTGATCACGCCGGCCTCCACGGAGGCGTACCGGCCGGCGACGATCCGCTTCGCGGCGGCCACGTCGACCGAGTCGGTGTTCGACCAGAGGCCGGTGAACAGCTCGTCGACGCGCAGCCGCGCCTGGCGGCAGAACAGGTCGGCCAACTCGATGTTCTCCGGGTGTTCGAGCCGCTCGGCGTACGCCCGGACGCAGACCGCGGACATCGCGAACAGCTCCGCGCCGATGTCCACCACCCGGCCGAGGAACGCCTGCTTGCGCTCCATCCTGCCCTGCCACCGGGACATCGCGTAGAACGTCGACCGGGCCAGCTTGCGGGAGGTCCGCTCGACGTGCCGCAGGTGCCCGGCCAGCGGCCCGAACTCCTGGTACGCCCCGGGCGCCTGCCCCTTGCCGACCGCGAGCGTGGGCAGCCACTTCGCGTAGAAGGCACCGGCCCGCGCGCCGGCGGCGGCCTTGCGGCCCAGCCCGGCGTCCGGGTCGATGATGTCGCCGGCCACCGAGAGGTGCGCGTCGACCGCCTCGCGGGCGATCAGCAGGTGCATGATCTCGGTGGACCCCTCGAAGATCCGGTTGATCCGCAGGTCCCGCAGGAGCTGCTCGACCGCGGCCGGTCGTTCGCCCCGCGCTTCGAGCGAGTCGGCCGTCTCGTAGCCGCGCCCGCCCCGGATCTGGATCAGCTCGTCGGCGATCCGCCACGCCATCTCGCTGGCGTAGAGCTTGACCAGCGCCGCCTCGATCCGGATGTCGTTGCGGTCGTCGTCGGCGAGCAGGCAGGACAGGTCCAGCATGGACTCCATGCCGTACGTGGTGGCGGCGATGAACGACAGCTTCTTCGCCACCGCCTCGTGCTCGCCGACCGGCCGGCCCCACTGGACCCGGTCGGCGGCCCACTCCCGGGCCACGTTCAACGCCCACTTGCCGGCGCCCACGCACATCGCCGGCAGCGACAGCCGGCCGGTGTTCAGCGTGGTCAGCGCGATCTTCAGGCCCTTGCCCTCGCCGCCGATCACGTTCTCGGCCGGCACCACCACGTCGTGGAACCGGGTGAGGCTGTTCTCCAGGCCGCGCAGCCCGACGAAGGAGTTGCGCCGTTCCACAGTGATGCCCTCGCTGTCGCCCTCCACCACGAACGCGGTGATCCCGCCGCGCCGCCCCTCGGTGGCCGGCACCCGGGCCATCACCACCAGCAGGGTGGCGACCGTGCCGTTGGTGGCCCAGAGCTTCACCCCGTTGAGCCGGTAGCCGGTGCCGTCCTCGGTCGGCTCGGCGGTGGTGGCCAGCCGCGCCGGGTCGGAGCCGACGTCCGGCTCGGTGAGCAGGAACGCGGAGACCTCGCCGGCGGCCAGCCGGGGCAGGAAACGGTCCTTCTGCTCGGGCGTGCCGAACATCTTCAGCGGCTGCGGCACGCCGATCGACTGGTGCGCGGAGAGCAGCGCGCCGATCGCCGGGCTCACCGAACCGGCGAGCATCAACGCCCGGCAGTAGTGCAGGTTGCTGAGCCCGAGGCCGCCGTACTTCCGGTCGATCTTCATGCCGAACGCGCCGAGCCCGGCCATGCCGTGGAACACGTCGTCCGGGATCCGCGCGTCGCGCTCGATCGCCGCGCCGTCCACCTCGGCGCCCAGGTACGCCCCGAACGCGTCGAGGAACTCCGCCGCGCGGGCGGTGTCGGCCGGGTCGGACCGGGGCCACGGGTTGATCAGGTCGAGCCGGAACCGGCCGAGGAAGAGTTCCTTGCCGAAACTGGGCCGGTCCCAGGCCGCCTCGCGGGCCGCCTCGGCGACCTGGCGGGCCTCCTTCTCGGAGACCTGGCCGGCCTCGGTGGGCAGCGGCCCCACCCCGTCGGCGTTGTTCTGTGTCGTGGTCACGGCTGCCTCCTGGATGGTCGGTCCGGCTGCGATCGACGCGCTCGACGAAAACGACGCTACCCCCGGGTGTTACCCAGGGGTAGCGTCGCGTGCACGTCCGATTTGGCGGACCGTCAGTCGCCGGCCAGCGTCTGCGGATCGTCGTCATCGTCGTCGATGTCGTCCTCACCCCAGTTGCGCCGCGCGAACGGCAGGATCGCCCAGAACGTCAGGAACCAGATGCCGGTGAGCGCGCTGAGCAGGAACGCGATCGGCCGGTCCAGCACGAAGTCGCTGACCAGCAGCACCGAGCTGACCATCGCGATCAGCATGAAGAACAGGCCGCCGGTGGCCATCCGGTGGGCGAAGCGGACCAGCTCCGGCTTGCGGCCCTGGCGGAACAGCGCCCGGTGGAACGCCACCGGCGAGATGATCATCGCGGCGGACGCGGCGGCGGCCAGCAACGCCAGGATGTAGACGTCGCGCTGGAACTCGGTGGTCCGGGTGAACCCGTTGCTGAACGGCAGCGTCAGCAAGAAGGCGAAGAGGATCTGCACGCCGGTCTGCGCGACGCGCAACTCCTGGAGCAGATCGGCGAAGTTGCGCTGCCAGCGCTGCTTCTCGGATTCCTTGGACACTCGCGAACCTCCGGTGAAGACGGCACGGCCGGCGGGTGAACGCCCGCCGGCAGCAGCGCCTGTGCCCGATTCCGGTGATCGCGAAACCGGCTCAGGATCCCCGGCGGATCCGTCCTGCGTACCGGGCTTCCAGCTCCGCGTTGTGCTCGTCGCCGCCGGTGATGTTGGCGGACAGGTAGACCGGCGGCCGCTCTCCCGCCGCCACCAGCCGGGCCACCACCTCGACGGTGATCTGCTGGGCCAGCAGCGCCGCGGTGATCGACGAGACCGCGCCGACCGCGCCGCCGCCGGGCAACGGCAGCGTCGCGTCGCCGTACGGGGCGCCGTTGTCCAGCACCACGTCGGCGAAGTCGGCCAGCTTCCGCCCGGACGGGTGCCGCGAGGTCATCCGCGCCGAGTGCCGCGCCGAGGTGATCGCCACCAGCCCGTGCCCGCGCTGCTTCACGATCGACGCGAACTCGACCATCGCCCCGTTCACGCCCGAGTTGGAGGCGAGCACGAACACGTCCGGCGGCCGAACCGGGGCCAGCTCGTAGAGCCGGCGCGCCACCGCCGGCTCGCGTTCCAGCTTCGGACCGAGCACGTCGGCCGGCTCGCCGCCGTGCAGTACCAGGTCGCGCAGCGCGATGCGGTTGGTGGGCACCAGCCCGCCGGCGCGGCCGGCGATCTCCATGGCGAGCGCCTCGGAGTGCCCGGTGCCGAACGCGTGCACCACCCCGTCGGCACGGAGCGCCGCCACGATCAGATCGGCCGCCTCCGCCACGTTCCCCCGCTGCTCGGTGGCCACCTGCTGCATCGTCGACGTCACCGTCGCCAGGTACGCCTCGGCGCTCACCGTCATGCCTCCTCCGTCCCTCGGACCCGGGCCAGGACCGCCTCGGCCAGCGGGCCCGGGGCCTCGTCGGGGATCCAGTGGCTGACGCCGGCCAGGGTCACGAACCGGTAGTCGCCGGTGACGTGTCCCGCGCACGCCTCGGCGGCGGTCCGGCCGACCGCCACGTCCTTGTCGCTCCACACGTACGTGGTCGGCACCGCCACCGGGCCGACCGCCTTCATGTCCGACCCGCTCATCGCGCGGTACCAGTTCAGCGCCGCGGTGAGCGCTCCCGGCTCCCGCATCGGGTCGGCGTACCGGGCGACGGTGGCCGCGTCGCCGACGCCGCGCAGCATCCGGCGCAGCACGGCGCCGTGCAGCGCCAGCAGGACCTTCTCCGCCTTGCCCGGCATCCGGAACAGCGCCATGTAGGCGGACTTGGCCTTCTGCCGGGGATCGTTGGCGAGCGCGTGGCCCATCGCGGCCGGGTGCGGCACCGACACCGCGGTCAGCGTCCGCACCCGCTCCGGGTGCGCCGCCGCCAGGCCCCAGGCCACGATCGCGCCCCAGTCGTGGCCGACCACGTGTGCGGCGGTCACCCCGAGCGCGTCCAGCACGGCCGCCGCGTCGGCCACCAGCTCCGGAATCCGGTACGCCTCGACCGCCGCCGGCCGCGCGCCGGGCGAGTAGCCGCGCTGGTCGAGCGCGTACGTGCGCAGCCCGGCGGCGTGCAGCGCGGGCGTCACCGCGTCCCACTCGCCGGAGTGCTGCGGAAAGCCGTGCAGCAGCAGGACGGGGTCGCCGCCCTCGGGGCCGCCGGTGCGTACCTCGAACGTCAGATTTCGCGTCTCGACCCGCATGATCGCCAGCCTACCGACAGTCGCCCTGCTGGGCCCGGCCCCGACGTCGGTGCTAGCGTCTGCGACGAGACAACTTCACATCCGACAGGGGAGCGCACAGCGCTGAGAGTGCGGGCCGGTGCCCGCAGACCCTCGAACCTGATCTGGGTAATGCCAGCGCAGGGAGTTCGGTCGACCTCCAGCCGCGTCGACGTCCGGCATTCCGGGCGCGGCGTGCGTCTTCTCCTGGTTCCTCACCACGAACTGGGAGCCACCGTGAACCACACCGACAGCAACCGCTGGCGTACCGTCGACATCGTCGTCGCCTCGGTCATCGCCGTCGCCTTCGGCGTCGTCTTCTGGGCCTGGGGCCTGCTCTGGAGCGCCACCGACGCGGCGTTCGCGTTCTTTCCGCCGGCGCAGGCGGTGCTCTACGGCGTGTGGCTGATCCCGGCGGTGCTCGCCGGCCTGATCATCCGCAAGCCGGGCGCCGCGCTCTACTGCGAGACGGTGGCCGCGATCGTCTCCGCGCTGCTGGGCAGCCAGTGGGCGGGCATCGTGATCCTCCAGGGCCTGATGCAGGGCATCGGCGCGGAGTTGGCGTTCGCCGCGTTCCGCTACCGCTCGTTCAAGCTGCCGGTGGCGGTGCTGGCCGGCGCGCTGACCGGCCTGGGCGCGGCGATCTTCGACTTCGTCTACTGGAACAAGGCGTACGAGCTGACCTCCTACCGCATCCCGTACGCGCTCATCACGATCGTCAGCGCCACGGTCGTCGCCGGCCTCGGCGCCCACCTGCTGACCCGCGCCCTGGCCAACACCGGCGTCCTGGACCGTTTCCCCGCCGGCCGCGACCGCGCCCTGGTCTGACGGCGTCCGCCGTTGATCAAGGAGTTTGCGTCGGCGGCGGGCGGTTTCCCTGACGCGAACTTCTTGATCAACGAGGCTGGGGAGGGGGTGGCGCGGTGAGCGGGGTGGTTCTGCGGGGGTTCGGGTGGCGGCACGGGGGGCGGAAACGCTGGGCGGCGCGCGGGGTGGACCTGCGCGTCGAGAGCGGGGAGCGGGTGCTGCTGCTGGGGGCGTCGGGGGCCGGGAAGAGCACGCTGCTGGCGGCGCTGGCCGGGCTGCTGCCGGAGGACTCCGGCGAGCAGGAGGGGACCGTCGAGATCGACGGGCTGGACCCGCGCAAGGCCCGCGAACGCGTCGGTGTGCTGTTCCAGGACCCGGAGACCCAGCTCGTGATGGCCCGCTCCGGCGACGACGTCGCGTTCGGGCTGGAGAACCGCGGCGTGCCGGCCGGGGAGATCTGGCCCCGGGTCGACCACGCGTTGCGCCGGGTCGGCTTCCCCTACCACCGGGACCGCCCGACCGCCGCGCTCAGCGGCGGCGAGCAGCAGCGGCTGGCCCTCGCCGGGGCGCTCGCGCTGCGGCCGGGGCTGTTGCTGCTCGACGAGCCGACCGCCAACCTCGACCCGGCCGGCGCCGCGCTGGTCCGCCGCGCGGTCGCGGACGCGCTCGACCCGGACACCACGCTGATCCTGGTGGAGCACCGGGTCGCCGAGGCGCTGCCGCTCGTCAACCGCGTGGTGGTGCTGGAACCGGGTGGCGGCGTGCGCGCCGACGGGCCGCCCGGCGCGGTCTTCGCCGCGCACGGCGAGGCGCTCGCCGCCGCCGGGGTCTGGGTGCCCGGGCACACCGTGCCGCCGCGACACGCCACCGCGCCGGCCGGCGACGTGCTGCTCACCGCCGACCGGCTCGGCCTGCCGCCCCGGCTGGCCCCCACCGACCTCCGGGTACGCGCCGGCGAGGCGCTCGCCGTCCTCGGCCCGAACGGCGCCGGCAAGTCCACGCTGGCACTGCTCCTCGGCGGCCTGCTGCGCCCCGGCAGCGGCACGGTCACCGCGGCCACGGAGCTGGCCGGGCGGGACGCGCGCACTCCCCCGCACCGCTGGCGGGCGCCGGCGCTGGCCCGCCGGATCGGCTCGGTCTTCCAGGACCCGGAGCACCAGTTCGTCACCGGTACGGTCCGCGACGAACTGGCGCTCGGCCCGCGCCGGACCGGGCAGTCCGAGGCGGCGGTCACCGCCACCGTGGACGCGCTGCTGCACCGGCTGCGACTGGACCGGCTGGCCGGCGCCAACCCGTACACCCTCTCCGGTGGCGAGGCGCGGCGGCTGAGCGTGGCGACCGCCCTGGCCACCGCGCCCCGCCTGCTGATCTGCGACGAGCCCACGTTCGGCCAGGACCGGCGCACCTGGCGGGAACTGGTCGACCTGCTCGCCGAACTGCGCGACGCCGGCCACGGCGTGGTCACGGTGACCCACGACGCGGACTTCGTCGCCGCGCTGGCCGACCGGACGCTCACCCTGGACCGCCCGGCCGGGTCCGACGAGCCGGGCCGGTCTCCCTCCCCGCCGGGCCGAGGGGCGGGTACGCCGTGATCGACCTGGAGCCGGTGGCGACGCCGGGCGCCCCGCTGGCCCGGCGCAACCCGGTGGCGAAGCTGGCCGCCGCGATGGTGTTCACCATCGTGCTGGTGGCGACGCTGGACCCGGTCGCGCCGGCCATCGCCATCGCGGTCGAGCTGGCCGTGCTGCCGCTGTTCGGGGTCCGCTACCGGGTGCTCGCCCGCCGGGCGTGGCCGCTGCTGGCCGCCGCCGTCGGCATCCTGGTCACGCTGGTGCTCTTCGCCGCCGACCGGTCCGGGCCGGTGCTGGTCGAGGCCGGGCCGGTGCTGGTCACCCAGGGCGTCCTGGTCACCGCGCTCGGGCTGGTGCTGCGCATGCTCGCGGTGGCGCTGCCCGGCATCATCGTGTTCGCCACCACGGACCCGACCGAACTGGCCGACGCGCTGATCCAGAACGCGAAGGCGCCGGCCCGGTTCGCCATCGGCGCGCTGGCCGCGTTCCGGCTGGTGCCGCTGCTCGAACAGGAGTGGCGGATGATCAGCCTGGCCCGCCGGGCCCGGGGGGTGGACGCCGGCCGCAACCCGGTGGCCAAGCTGCGGCTCTTCGCGTCCACCGCGTTCACGCTGCTGGTCGGCGCGATCCGGCGCGGTACCCGGCTGGCCGTGGCGATGGACGCCCGTGGCTTCGACGCGGGCACCCCGCGTACGGTCGCCCGCCGACAGCGCTTCACCCGCGCGGACGCCCTGCTCGTGCTCGCCGCCGCCCTGCTGGCCGGTGCCGCCCTGACCACCAGCATCCTCCTCGGCACCTTCCGCCCCCTGATCGGCTGACCCCCTCCCCTCCCGGCCCGGCGATCATGAAGTTGACGGCATTCCCTGTCCGTTTTGCCGCCGCCAACCTCATGATCGACGCACCGCGGGGCGATCTTGGAAGGAAACGGCCCGTGGAGGGGCCGGGAGCTTCCAAGATCTATTGCGATCTCCGCGCACCCCCGTGACGGGGCACGCAGAGATCGGGGACGGATGAGGATCAGCTGCGCCGGAAGGCGTAGAACCGGTTCTGGCCGGCTCGCTGGCTACGGCCGGCCAACCGGGCGTCGCGGCCGGCGGACGGGCCGGCCTTCGGTGCCGAGCGAGCCGACGTCGAACCAGCCGGCTCCGACCCGACCGGCGCTGAACCAGCCGACACCGGCCCGGCCGACGCCGAACCGGGCGTCGAAACGGACAGGGTCACCGGTGTCGACGGGGACACGGTGAGCGCGTCGAGATCCGTCGGCGTCAACCCCAGCGGGGACGACGACGGCTTACGGGACTTCTTCGGGTTGCGCTTCGCGGGCATCCGCGGGCCTCCTGTCTGTCGGGCGCGCCGACCACGGTCGCGCCGGGGGCGCGCCGTTCGGGGACGCGCCGAGCGGGTGCGATCCGGTGCGATCCGACCGCGACAGACACCGCGAACAACGGCGACGGGAAGGGGATGCGGACGCCCGGAGCAGGACGGGTCCGCGGCATCTGCGGCGGCGGACCGGCTCGGAGGAAGGGCGTCAGTTGCGCATGCCGACACGCTAACCCGACGCCACCGACACCCGCACCCGAATTACTGACACCATCGTCGGCATGCTTGTCGCGTTCTCCATCACCCCGCTCGGCGTGGGTGAGTCCGTGGGCGACCCGGTCGCCGACGCCGTCCGGGTGGTCCGCGAGTCCGGCCTGCCGAACCGGACCGATGCCATGTTCACCACTGTCGAGGGTGAGTGGGACGAGGTGATGGCGGTGGTGAAGCGGGCCGTCGACACCGTCGCGGCCCAGGCGCCCCGGGTCAGCCTGGTGCTCAAGGCCGACCTGCGCCCCGGCGTGACCGACGCGTTGACCGCGAAGGTGGCGCACATCGAGGCGCGTCTCGCCGAGGGATGAGACGCGCCGCCACCGCCTCCTCACCCCTCGTCGCGGTGTGATCCCCTCACGCCACGACCGCGATACGGTCGCAGGACGGCAACGAGGACGGCCGCGGTCAGCGGCGCGGACGAGAGGTGGCGGTACGCATGGCAGAGCAGGCGACGGCGCAGATCGGGGTCACCGGTCTGGCCGTGATGGGTCGCAACCTGGCCCGGAACCTGGCCCGCAACGGCTTCGCCGTGGCGGTGCACAACCGGTCGCCGGAGCGCACCCGCAGCCTGGTCGCCGAGCACGGTGACGAGGGCACGTTCGTGCCGTCCGAGTCGCTCGCCGACTTCGTCACCTCGCTGGAGCGGCCACGCGCGGTGATCGTGATGGTGAAGGCCGGCGCGCCGACCGACGCCGTGATCGACGAGCTGATCCCGCTGCTGGAGGAGGGGGACATCGTCGTCGACTGCGGCAACGCGCACTTCGCCGACACCCGCCGCCGGGAGGAGGCGCTGCGCGCGCACGGGCTGCACTTCGTCGGCACCGGCGTCTCCGGCGGCGAGGAGGGCGCGCTGCGCGGCCCGAGCATCATGCCGGGCGGCTCGGCGGAGTCCTACCAGAAACTCGGGCCGATCTTCGAGAAGATCGCCGCACAGGTGGAGGGCGCGCCCTGCTGCCGGCACGTCGGCCCGGACGGCGCCGGCCACTTCGTGAAGATGGTGCACAACGGCATCGAGTACGCCGACATGCAGCTCATCGCCGAGGCGTACGACCTGCTGCGGGCCGGCCTGTCGGCGAGCCCGGCGGAGATCGCGGACATCTTCCGGGAGTGGAACGGCGGCGAGCTGGAGTCGTTCCTGATCGAGATCACCGCGGACGTGCTCGGGCACACCGACGCGGCGACCGGCCACGCGTTCGTGGACGTGGTGCTCGACCAGGCCGAGCAGAAGGGCACCGGCCGCTGGACCGTGCAGAGCGCGCTGGACCTGGGCATCCCGATCACCGGCATCGCCGAGGCCACGTTCGCCCGCTCACTGTCCGGCCACGCGGACCAGCGCGAGGCGGCCCGTCGCGTGTTCGCCGACGCCGGCGAGAAGTGGCAGGTGGAGGACCGGGACACGTTCGTCGAGGACGTGCGCCGCGCGCTGCTGGCCAGCAAGATCGTCGCGTACGCGCAGGGCTTCGACCACATCCGGGCCGGCAGCCGGGAGTACGACTGGAACATCGACCTGGGCGGCACGGCCACCATCTGGCGGGGCGGCTGCATCATCCGGGCCCGCTTCCTGGACCGCATCCGGGAGGCGTACGACGGCGAGCCGGAGCTGGCGACGCTGCTCGTCGCGCCGTGGTTCGCCGACCGGGTCAGCGCCGGTGTCCCGGCCTGGCGGCGGGTGGTGGCCGACGCGGCCCGGGCGGGCGTGCCGACCCCGGCCTTCGCGTCGTCGCTGGCCTACTTCGACGCGCTGCGGGCGCAGCGGCTGCCGGCCGCGCTGATCCAGGGGCTGCGGGACAACTTCGGCGCGCACACCTACCACCGGGTGGACCGGGACGGCGCGTTCCACACCCGCTGGGCCGGCGACCGCTCCGAAGTGGAGGGCTGAGCCCCACCACGCTCACCCGGCGGGCGGCCCGGGTCACGGCGCGGCACCGGACGCGCCGGGCCGGGGCCGTCGCCGGGTCACCGGGCCCAGTCCGCCGCCGGCTCACCGGCGGCCAGCTCGCCGATCTCGCCGGAACGGACGGTGGGGGTGTGTCCGAGGTCGGCGCACCACCGCTCGGCGACGCCGGCGCACAGCTCGGCGACCGTCTCCCGGCGGCTCGGCTCCACCAGGTCGGCGGCGGCCAGGGCGGCCGTCATCTCGTACCGGAGATCGCGCATCTTCCACCCCCGTGGCGGCGCGTCCCGGCGGCGCGCCCTGCGCCGATGGTAAAGCGGAACGCCCCACGGATGCGGGGCGTTCCGCCGATGGCCGGCCGACGCCGGCCGGCAGGTCAGAAGAACCGACGCCGCTTGGCCTTCTGCGGCCGGAGCAGGTCCGCGCCCTTGGTCAGCAGGCGGCTCACCCCGGTCGGCCCGCGACGGGCCTCCAGCGTGTGGCTGAGCCGGCGGGCGCCGGCCGCCGCCAGCGGCACGGCGACCGCCATGACCGCCCACTGCCCGATCCGCTTCTGAATCATGTGGCTCACCTCCGCGTTTGCTGTTGTCCCTACCGGTACCCAGCGCGTCGCCTCGGTAAGCGTGAGCTCAGACTCCCGGGGCCACCGGGTTGGGCAGCGCGCCGCCGAAGCGGCGGTCCCGCTGGGCGTACAGCTCGCAGGCGTACCAGAGATGACGGCGGTCGAAGTCGGGCCAGAGCGTGTCCAGGTAGACCAGCTCCGCGTACGCGGTCTGCCAGAGCAGGAAGTTCGAGATGCGCTGCTCGCCGGAGGGACGCAGGAACATGTCCACCTCGGGCACCTCGGGGTGGTAGAGGTAACGTGCCACCGTCTTCTCGGTGACCTTGTCCGGATGCAGCTTGCCGGCGGCGACGTCCCGGGCGATCGCGGCGGCGGCGTCGGCGATCTCCGCCTGGCCGCCGTAGTTGACGCAGAACTGGAGCGTCAGCGTCGAATTGTCCCGCGACATCTCCTCGGCGGTCTGCAACTCGGAGATGACGCTCTTCCAGAGCCGCCCGGCCCGGCCCGACCACACCACCCGGACGCCCAGGTCGACGAGCTGGTCCCGGCGGCGGCGGATGACGTCGCGGTTGAAGCCCATCAGGAAGCGGACCTCGTCCGGCGAGCGACGCCAGTTCTCGGTGGAGAACGCGTACGCGGACAGGTAGGGGATGCCCATCTCGATCGCGCCCTCGACGGTGTCGAACAGGCTGTGCTCGCCCTGCTCGTGCCCCTTGGTGCGGGGCAGCCCCCGCTCCTTGGCCCAGCGGCCGTTGCCGTCCATCACGATGGCGACGTGCCGGGGCACCGCGGCGGGTGGCAACGCCGGCGGCCGGGCACCGGACGGGTGCGGGGTCGGCGGCACCGGCTCACGGCGGTGCGCCCTCGTCGATCGGATCACTCGGTCATCTCCCTGTTCACACCAGCGACGGCGGGCCCGTCGCCGGTGCGCGGCGGGACCACACCCGGCCCCGCGCCGCCGGGCGGCGGGACCGCGCCGGGCGCCGGGGCACCCCGGTCGACCAGCGGCAGCGAGCGTAGCGCGCGCTCCAGATGCCACTGGAGGTGCGCCGCGACCAGCCCGCTGCACTCCCGGCGTACGCCGTTCTCGGCGGCGTCGGCGTACGCCCAGTCGCCGGTGGTCAGCGCGGACATCAGCACGAACGTGGCCGGCGCGGGATGGGCGGCGCCGGGCGGCCGGCAGTCCGGGCAGACGGCGCCGCCGGCCGGCACCGAGAACGCGCGGTGCGGACCCGGCTCGCCGCAGACCGCGCAGGCGGCCAGCGCCGGCGCCCAGCCGGCGAACGCCATGCCGCGCAGCAGGTACGCGTCGAGCACCAGCGTGGTGGCGTGATCGCCGCGGGCCAGGGACTTCATCGCGCCGAGGGTGAGCTGGAACAGCCGCAGCGACGGCTCCCGCTCGACCGGGGTCAGCCGTTCGGCGGTCTCGGCGATCGCGCTGGCCGCCGTGTAGCGGGGGTAGTCGCCGAGGAACCGCTTGCCGTACAGCTCGATCGCCTCGACCTGGCTCACGGTGTGCAGCGAGCTGCCCTGGTTGCCCTTGGGGTCGCCGGCGAGTTGGAGGTCGACGTGGCCGAACGGCTCCAGCCGGGCGCCGAACCTGCTGGTGGTGCGCCGGACGCCCCGGGCCACCGCGCGCAACCGGCCGTGCCGCCGGGTGAACAGCGTGATGATCCGGTCGGACTCGCCCAGCTTCTGCACGCGCAGCACCACCGCGTCGTCGCGGTAGAGCTGTCGGCGGTACCCGGCCATCGGTCCATTCTCCCTCGGGGTGCGATCTCAGGGTCGGCTCGGGGTGGACCGGCGGGCGATCCCGGATGTGGCGGTCACCCGGCCGGCCCTAGTGTGCTGGCCATGGCTTCGCTCCGAACGGCGCTCCGGCCGCGTGGCACCGCTTCCCGGCCGTACGGCGCCGCTTCCCGCCCGCGCACGGTGGTGGCGGCGACCGCGACCGCCGCACTCATCGTGCTCGCCGGGTGTGACACCCTCTCGTTCCGCCGGCTCGACTACGACCAGTCCGAACGCGCGAAGATCACCCGGATCACCGTGGACGGCAACGGCGACGGCTCCGGGGACGTGGTGGTGCGCGCCACCGGCCCGGTCGACCAGGTGCAGATCAAGCGCGTGGTCCGCTACCAGGGCAGCGAGCCGGACAGCCGGTACGAGATCAGGGGCGACGAGCTGGTGCTGCCCACCGACTGCGGGCAGCGGTGCAGCATCTCCTGGGAGGTGACCGCGCCGCCCGGCGTGGCGGTCCGGGGCGGCACCGGCTCGGGCAACGTCGACCTCACCGAGGTCGGGGCGGTGGAGTTCACGCTCAGCTCCGGCGACCTGACCATCAGCGGAGCCCGCGGCGAGGTCCGCGCCTCCACCGCCTCGGGCAACATCCGGCTGACCGAGGTGGCCGGTCCGGTCCGGCTACGGACCGGCTCCGGCGACATCGAGGCCCGCCGGCTCGCCTCCGCGGTCGACGCGGAAGCGGCCCCGGGCAACCTGACCGTCGAGCTGGACCAGCCGGCCCCGGTCCGACTGCACGCCACCAGCGGGAACATCGACCTCGCCGTGCCGGCTGGCCGATACCGGGTGCGGGCCGACGCGAAGTCCGGCGACACCGACGTGCGGGTGTCGAACGACCCCGGTGCGTCCCTGCTGCTCGACGTGACGGCCACCAGCGGCAACGTCACCGTCAGCAGCCGCTGAGCCGGCCGCCGCTCAGTTGGCGGCGCGGACGCCGGACGATCCGGCGGCGCGGCCCGCGGACGACCCGGCGGCCCGGTCCCGGGGCGCGTCGGCGTCGGCGGGCGGCCCGTCGGATCGGCCGGGCGTCGGCCCGGGAGCACGGCGGGGTGCCGGCACCCGGGCCCCGGCGCCGACCAGCCGGCCGGCCGCGCCGGCCGGGGCCGGGCTGGCCGGCGCGTCCGCCGCCCGCGCCGGCACGGTCCGCCGTGGCCGGCCGGGCACCAGTTCCGGGGTACGCCGGGCAGCCACGTCCTCGACCCAGCCGACCAGCAACGTCACCACGCCGACGAGCACGAAGACCAGCCCCACCCGCAGCCACAGGCCGACCGGGTCCCGCGGCGACCAGCCGACCAGGCCGACCAGCGGGGTGAGCGCCACCACGAACGGCATGTGCCAGAGGTAGACGGTGAGCGCCCGCCGGTTCACCACGGTCACCGCCCGGCCGAACACCGGGAACCGGTCGATCCACGCCGCGCCCGTGGGCGCCCGTCCGATCGCCACCAGGATGAACGCGGTCGCCCAGAGCGCATTGCCCAGCGGGATGTCGTTGATGTCGTAGCCGCGCGGCCCGGGATGGGTGACGATCCAGGCCAGACCGGCCGTGCCGAGCACGCCGGCGACCGGCAGCAGCACCCGGTTGCGCATCCGGCGCAGCAGGCCGTCGTGGTGGGCGAAGCCGAGCAGCCACGCGCCGAAGTAGAGGCCGAACTCGCGCAGCACCGTCGGCGGGTTCAGCAGGATGCCGAACTCGATGGCGGCGAGCAGCGCGTACGGGGCGACCAGCGTGGGCAGCGGCGCGCGGCGGAACAGCCACAGCGCCACCGGCGAGGCGAGCACGAACCAGAGGTAGTCCCGCAGGTACCAGATCGGGCTGAGCGCCAGCCCACCCCAGTAGTTGGCCGGCGGATCACTGATCGGGAAGAGCCAGAGCAGCACCTTCGGCTCGAACGCCAGCCCGGTGAGCAGCATCGCCGGCACGAAGACCGCCGCCGCCACCCAGAGCGAGGGCAGCAGCCGACGCAGCCGGCGCCCCACGGCGGACACCCCGCTGCGGTCCAGCGACGCGGCCATCAGCGACCCGGCCAGGGCGAACATCACCGCCATCGCCGGGAACACCAGTGTGAGCGTGGCGTAGCCGGTGACGTGGTAGGTGACGACGCGCAGGATGGCCAGGAAGCGGAGCAGGTCGAGGTAGCGGTTTCGCATCAGCTCGCAGCGGGGTCCGGGGGCAGAGACAGAAGTCCCTACCCTGCTCCCGCCGCCTGTGAAACGTGTAAGAACGCCCACGGAACGTGAGATGCCCCATAAGACTGACTGATCCGGCCCTCAGAAGCCGAGCTTGCGCAACTGCTTCGGGTCGCGCTGCCAGTCCTTCGCCACCCGCACATGCAGGTCCAGGTAGACCCGGGTGCCCAGCAGCTCCTCGATCTGCCGGCGCGCGGTGGTGCCGACGTGCTTGAGCCGGCTGCCCCGGTGACCGATGACGATCGCCTTCTGGCTGGACCGCTCCACGTAGAGATCCGCGTAGATCTTCGTGAGGTTGCCCTCCGGGATCATCTCCTCCACCACCACGGCGATGGAGTGCGGCAGCTCGTCCCGGACCCCCTCCAGCGCCGCCTCCCGGACCAGCTCGGCGACGAGCACCTGCTCCGGGTCCTCGGTGAGCATGTCGTCCGGGTAGAGCTGGGGCGACTCCGGCAGGTAGCCGGTCATCACGTCGACGAGCGTGTCGACCTGGTGGCCGGAGACCGCGCTCACCGGCACCACGGCCGCGAACTCGCCCAGCTCGCTCACCGCGAGCAGTTGCTCGGCCAGGCGCTTCTTGTCCACCAGGTCGGTCTTGGTGACCACGGCCAGCACGGTCGCCTTGAGGCTGGCCAGCTCGCCGGTGATGAACCGGTCGCCCCGGCCGACCGGCTCGTTCGCCGGCACGCAGAGCCCGATCACGTCGACCTCGCTCCAGGTCTCCCGGACCAGGTCGTTGAGGCGCTCGCCGAGCAGCGTGCGGGGACGGTGCAGGCCGGGCGTGTCGACCAGCACGAGCTGCGACTCCGGCCGGTGCAGCACCGCCCGGATGACGTGCCGCGTGGTCTGCGGCTTGCTCGACGTGATGGCGATCTTGGTGCCGACGATCGCGTTGGTGAGCGTCGACTTGCCGGCGTTCGGCCGGCCGACGAAACAGGCGAAACCGGCCCGGTACGGGCGGTCCACGGGGGCCGTCACTCGACCACCGTGCCGAGCACCGAGCCGTCCGGCGCGGCCACGTGGATCGGCGCGTCGGCGGAGAGGTCACGCACCGCGGCGTGTCCGGCGCCGTCCAGCGTCGACGCCTCGGTCACCACCACCGCGGCCTCCAGCCGGCTCGCGCCCGCGGCCACCGCCGAGGCGACCGCCAACTGGAGCGCGGTCAGGGTCAGCGACGGCAGCGCCACGCTGGCCGCCGCGTACGTCCGGCCGTCCTGGTCGCGGACCGCCGCGCCCTCCACGGCCCCCACCCGGCCCCGGGCGCCCCGGGCCAGCACGACCAGCTTGCCGTCCTCGGCGCTCAGCTCGGCCGGATCGGCGGGGGTGGGCCGGGCGGCCGGCACGGCGGGTGACTCAGGCATCGGCGGGTTGCCTCTCCTCGGAACGGTTGTGGTTGCCACGGGACTCGGTCGGATCGGGCCGCCCCGCGCCGTCCGGCGCGGAACCCGGCTCGGACCGGCTCACCAGCACGGTGTCGATCCGGTTGCGTCGGCCGGTGGTGCCCTCGGCGATCAGCCGCAGGCCGGCCACCTCGGCCTCGGCGCCCGGGATGGGCACCCGGCCGAGCGCCTGGGCGAGCAGGCCACCGACCGTCTCCACCTCGTCGGTGGGCAGGTCGGTGTCGAACAGCTCGCCCAGATTCTCCACCGGCAGCCGGGCGGTCACCCGCACGGCCCCGTCCGGCAGATGCTCCACCGGTGGGCGCTCGACATCGTACTCGTCGGTGATCTCACCGACGATCTCCTCCAGGATGTCCTCGATGGTGACCAGCCCGCCGGTGCCGCCGTACTCGTCGACCACGATGACCAGGTGGTTGCGGGCCGCCTGCATCTCGGAGAGCAGGTCGTCCACCGGCTTGGACTCCGGCACGAACGTCGCCGGGCGCATCAGCTCGGCCACCGGCATCTGCCGCGCTCCCCGGTCACCCTGGGTCCGCCGGATCAGATCCTTGAGGTAGAGCACGCCGAGCACGTCGTCGACGTTCTCGCCGATCACCGGGATGCGGGAGAACCCGGACCGCAGGAAGAGCGCCAACGCCTGCGCGAGCGTCTTACGTTCCTCTATCCACACCATCTCGGTACGCGGCACCATCACCTCACGGGCGATCGTGTCGCCGAGCGCGAAGACCGAGTGGATCATCTGACGCTCGCCGTGCTCCACCACGCCGCGCTGCTCGGCCAGGTCGACCAGCTCACGCAGCTCCACCTGGGTGGCGAACGGCCCCTCGCGGAAGCCCTTGCCCGGGGTCACCGCGTTGCCGATCAGGATCAGCAGCGACGCCAGCGGGTTGAGCGCCCGCCCCAACCAGCGCACCAGCGGCGCGACCGCCCGGCCGACCGCGTAGGCGTGCTGCCGGCCCAACGTGCGCGGCGCGACACCGACCACCACGAAGCTGACCACCGTCATCGCCCCGGCGGTGACCAGGGCCGCCCGCCAGCCGGCGCCGAACGTGTCCACCGCCACCAGCGCGACGAGCGTGGTGGCGGTCAGCTCGGCCAGCAGGCGGAGCAGGAGCAGCAGGTTGAGGTGGCGGACCACGTCGCCGGCGACCGCCTGGAGGGCACGCGCGCCGCGCGCCCCGTCGCGGGCCAGCTCGGCCGCGCGCGCCGGGGAGACCGCCGCCAGCGCCGCCTCGGTCATCGCGATCAGGCCGGCGAGCACCACCAGCCCGGCCCCGAAGAACAGGAGCTGAAGATCGGGCAGGCCGGCCGGGGCCGCCGCCGCGAGAGTGACCATCACCGGGACCGGGTCGACCGCCAGCTGGCCAGCAGCCGGGCCTGGAGACCGAACATCTCCCGCTCCTCCTCGGGCTCGGCGTGGTCGTAGCCGAGCAGGTGCAGCACGCCGTGCACGGTGAGCAGGTGCAGCTCGTCGGCGGCGGAGTGCCCGGCGGTGGCCGCCTGCTTGGCGGCCACCTCCGGGCAGAGCACGATGTCGCCGAGCAGGGCCGGCTCGCCGCCGGCCGGGCTGCTCTCGCCCGGGCCGTGGTCGACGCTTCCCTCGTCCATCGGGAACGCGAGCACGTCGGTCGGGCCGTCACCGCCCATCCAGCGGTGGTTCAGCTCCGACATGTATTCGATGTCGACAAGCAGCACGGACAGCTCGGCGAGCGGGTTGACCCCCATCTCGTCGAGGGCGTGCCGGGCGACGGCGAGCACGGCGTCGGTGTCGACGTCGGCACCGGACTCGTTGGCGATCTCGATGGACAACTGTCTTCCTCTGGTGGTTAGCGGCGCCGACCGGCCCGGCCGCCCTGGGCGGTCCGCCCCGGCACGGCGTGCACGCTCTGCGCCTGCTGGTTCTCCCGCTCGGCGTCCCAGCGGGCGTACGCGTCGACGATCTCACCGACCAGCTTGTGGCGGACCACGTCGGAGCTGGAGAGCTGGGCGAAGTGCACGTCCTCGACGTTGTTCAGGATCTCCCGGACCACCCGCAGGCCGCTGCTCGTCCCGCCGGGAAGGTCCACCTGGGTGATGTCGCCGGTGACCACGATCTTGGAGTTGAAGCCGAGTCGGGTGAGGAACATCTTCATCTGCTCGGGCGTGGTGTTCTGCGCCTCGTCGAGAATGATGAAAGCATCATTAAGGGTCCTTCCGCGCATGTATGCCAGCGGCGCGACCTCGATCGTGCCGGCGGCCATCAGCTTCGGGATGGACTCCGGGTCGAGCATGTCGTGCAGCGCGTCGTAGAGCGGGCGCAGGTAGGGGTCGATCTTCTCGTTCAGCGTGCCGGGCAGGAAGCCCAGCCGCTCGCCCGCCTCGACCGCCGGCCGGGTCAGGATGATCCGGTTGACCTGCTTGGCCTGGAGCGCCTGGACCGCCTTCGCCATGGCCAGGTAGGTCTTGCCGGTGCCGGCCGGGCCGATGCCGAAGACGATGGTGTGCGAGTCGATCGCGTCGACGTAGCGCTTCTGCCCGAGCGTCTTGGGACGGATGGTGCGACCGCGCCGGGAGAGGATGTTGAGCGTCAGGACCTCGGCGGGCCGCTCGGCGCCGCCCTGCTCGAGCATGCCGACGGTACGCCGAACGGCGTCTGTGGTCAGGGTCTCGCCTTTCTCGATCAGTTCGAGGAGCTCACTGAAGAGACGCTCGGCGAGGGCGTTGTCGGCGGGCGCACCGGTGATGGTGATCTCGTTGCCGCGCACGTGGACGTCGCTGTTGACCGAGCGTTCGACGAGACGCAGGATCTCGTCGCCCGCGCCGAGCAGGTTCACCATGATCTTCTGGTCTCCGACCGTGATCCTGGTCTGCACCCGGGGCGGGTCGGGAGGTGGGGTGCCGGTCATAGGTCGGGCCCGTCGGGCCCTGCGCCACCTGCTCTCCGATCTCGGCGCCGGGCCCTGCTGGCGCGGCGTACGGTGACTTCCATCGTATCGGGTCCGCACCGTACGCACCGCGCCCATTTCCGGTGCCCGGCGGTCAGCCGCCGGCGCGGAAGTCGTACCCGTCGAACGCCTCCTGCCGCCGGGTGAAGCGGTAGGTCGCCCAGTGCATCCGGACCACCTCGCCCCGCTCGTCCCGGGTGAGCCGGAGCAGCTCGCCCGCCTCCCGGCCGGAGACCGTGCGGAACACGTCCGGCCGGTCCGGCAGCGGCGCGAACACCGACGGCGGCTTGCCGGCCGGGTCGTCCGCGCCCCGGGCCCGCAGCGCGCCGTCGTGCCAGGAGAAGACGGACTCGAACCCCTCGCCCCACCAGCGGCCCAGCATGCCGCGCAGGTGTTCCGGGGCGGGTGGGCCGGGACACCACGGCTCGATCTCCGCCGGGTCGTGCTCGGCGGCGGCGGCGAGCAGCTCGTGCGCCAGGTCGAGCACCTCGACGCCGGTGCCGGACGAGCCGAGCACCGCGCAGCCCATCGCCCCGGCGGTGCCCTCGCCGCCACGGCGACCGTAGACGGCGGCCAGGAAGCCCGGCATCGCACCGTCGTGCCCGACGTGGGTCACCCGGCCCGGTCGGGGCACCAGGATCAGCCCGAGCCCGAAACCGGCCGTCCAGAGCGACTCGTCGGTGGTGGTGAGCGGCCAGCGCATCTCCTCGACGGTGGTCGGGGCGAGCACCGCGCCGGCCGGGTCCAGCGCCGCCGGGTCGGCCAGGAACGCCGCCCAGCGGGCCATGTCCGGCGCGGTGCTCCAGAGCTGGGCGGCCGGCGCCACCGCGCCGAAGTCGACGGGCGGCTCCGGGTGCGCCTCGTCGGAGTACGCGTCCACCAGGAAACCGGTGACGGCCCGCTCCCCCGGCGTGACGCCGGTGGCGGTCAGCCCCAGCGGGGCGAGCACCCGCTCGGCGAGCACCTCGGCCCAGGTGCCGCCGCGCCGCCGGGCGACCGCCTCGCCGAGCAGCGCCAGGCCGAGGTTGGAGTAGTGGAAGCGACGGCCGGTGGGCAGCACCCGCTCCACCCGGGCCAGGTCGGCCAGCAGCTCGTCGACGGCCGGGGCACGCAGCGTGTCCCACACGTCGCCGTACGGCTCGCGTTGCAGGCCGGCGGTGTGCGACAGCAGCCGACGGACGGTCAGCTCGCCGTACGCGGGCAGGTCCAGGTGCCGCCCGATCGGGTCGTCCAGGTCGAGCAGCCCGTCGTCGCGGCACTGCATGACCAGCACCGCGGTGAACGTCTTGGTGACCGAGCCGATCCGGAAGACGCTCTCCGGATCGAGCGCGGTGTCGTTGCCGGTGCCGCCCACCGCGCAGGCCCAGAGCGGCCGGTCGGCCCGGTGCAGCGCCGCCGACAGCGCCGGGACCCGCCCGTTCGCCTGGGCCCGCCGGGCCATCCGGTCGAGCCGGTCGGAGATCGAGGTCATGCCTCAGCGGCAGAGCATCGGGCCGAGTGGCGCGCCACCCAGCAGGTGGGCGTGCACGTGGAAGACCTCCTGGCCGCCGTACGGGCCGGTGTTGAACATGAGGCGGAACCCGTCCACGGTCAGGCCCTCCTCCTCGGCCACCAGGGCGGCGGTGTGGAGCACCTCACCGGCCAACGTGGGGTCGCCCTGGGCGAGGGTGGCCACGTCCGCGTAGTGCTCCTTCGGGATCACCAGCACGTGGGTGGGGGCCTTCGGGTCGATGTCCCGGAAGGCGAGGGTGGTGGCGGTCTCGCGGACGATGGTGGCGGGGATCTCCCCGGCGACGATCCGGCAGAACAGACAGTCCATCGCAGCAGTGTAGGGAACGTCCGGCAGGATGGCCGACATGGCGGGACGGGCGGTACTGGTGACGGGGGCCTCGCGGGGCATCGGGCGGGCGGTGGCGCGGGCGTTCGCGGCTGGCGGCGACCGGGTGGCGGTCCACCACCGGGACTCGGCCGGGCTGGCCGAGGCGTTGCGCGCCGAACTGCCCGGCGACGGCCACGTGGTGGTCCGCGCCGACCTGGCGGACCCGGACGCCGTACGGGCCATGGTGGACGAGGCGGCCCGGCTGCTCGGCGGTCTTGACGTGCTGGTCAACAACGCCGGTGTGTTCGGGCCGGCCGACCCGCCGCACCCGGTCTTCGAGAGCAGTTACGAGCAGTGGCGGGCGCGCTGGCGCGAGGTGCTGGACACCAACCTGGTCGGCGCCGCCAACGCCGCCTGGTGCGCCGCCCAGCACATGCGGGAGCGGGGCGGTCGGATCGTGAACGTCTCCTCCCGGGGCGCGTTCCGGGGCGAACCGGCCAATCCGGCGTACGGGGCCAGCAAGGCGGGGATGAACGCGATGGCACAGTCGCTCGCGGTGGCGCTGGCGCCGTACGGCATCGGGGGTGGCCTGCGTGGCCCCGGGCTTCGTCGAGACGGACATGACCAACGAGCACCTGAAGAGCGAGCGCGGCGAGGCGGTCCGGGCGCAGTCGCCGTTCCACCGGGTGGCCCGCCCCGAGGAGATCGCCGCCGCGGTCCACTGGCTGGCCAGCCCCGACGCGGAATGGGCCGCCGGCACCATCGTCGACCTGAACGGCGCCTCCTACCTCCGCACCTGACCGCCCGGAGGGGTTGGGGGTTACCAGCGGGGGAGGCGGGTGGAGAGGACGGCGAGGGCGGCTACGCCGGCGGTGGAGGTGCGCAGGACCGAGGGGCCCAGGCGGACCGGGCGGGCACCGGCCTCGCGGAACGCGGCCAGCTCCGGCTCGGCGATGCCGCCCTCGGGGCCGACCACCAGGACGATCTCGCCGGTCGACGGCAGCGCGACGGTGGTCAGCCGCTCGTCGGCCTCCTCGTGCAGCACGAAGGCGGCGTCGGCGCCGGCGATCCGGCGGGCCACCGTGACGGTGGACTCGTCCGGGGCGCCGGCCACCACCGGCAGCCACGGGCGGCGGGCCTGCTTGGCGGCCTCCCGGGCGGTGGCCACCCACTTCTCCCGGGCCCGGACGCCCCGGTCGCCGCGCCACTGGGCGACCGAACGGGACGCCGCCCAGGGCACGATCTCGTCCACCCCGACCTCGGTCATCGCCTGCACGGCCAGCTCACCCCGCTCGCCCTTGGCGATCCCCTGCACCACCACCAGCCGGGGGACGCACGCGTCGGCGTACCCCCGGGAGGTGACGCGCAGGTCGAGCGTGCCCCGGCCGACGGCGGTGACGACGGCGGCGGCGGTGCCACCCCGGCCGTCGGCGAGCAGCAGTTCCTCGCCGACGCGCAGCCGCTGCACGGTGGCCGCGTGGTGGCCCTCCGGGCCGTCCAGCGTCACCGTGTCACCGGCGGGCAGCGCCTCGACCAGGAACAGCGGCGCCGACACCTCAGGCGTGCCCGTTGAACGCGTCGCGCATCCGGGAGAAGAAGCCGCCCTGCTTGGTCAGCTCGGCGACCTCCTCGCCGCGGGTCTTGGCGAAGTCGCGCAGCATCCGCTCCTGGTCGGCGTCGAGCTTGGTCGGGGTCCGCACGTCCAGGTGGACGTAGAGGTCACCCCGGCCGGTGCCGCGCAGGTGCGGCACGCCGCGGGCGCGCAACCGCATCGTGCTGCCGGGCTGGGTGCCGGCCTTGACGTCGACGATCTCCTCGCTGTCCAGCGTCTTGATGGTCAGCCGGGTGCCGAGCGCGGCGGCGGTCATCGGCACCGTGACCCGGCAGTGCAGGTCGTCGCCCTTGCGCGAGTAGACGTCGTGGGTCCGCTCGTGGATCTCGACGTAGAGGTCGCCGGCGGTGCCGCCACCCGGGCCGACCTCGCCCTGCTGGGCCAGCCGGATCCGCATGCCGTCCTCGACGCCGGCCGGGATCTTGACGGTCAGCGAGCGGCGGGTCCGTACCCGCCCGTCACCGGCGCAGGTCGGGCAGGGGTGCGGGATCGTGGTGCCGTAGCCCTGGCAGACGGTGCACGGCCGGGCGGAGACCACCTGGCCGAGGAACGTCCGCTGCACCGACTGCACCTCACCGCGGCCCCCGCACGCCTCACAGGTGGCCAGGTGGGTGCCGGCGGCGGTGCCGGCGCCGGAGCAGGTGGTGCAGAGCACCGCGGTGTCGACAGTGATCGGCGCCTCGACGCCGAACGCGGTCTCGTTGAGGTCCAGTTCCAGCCGCAGGATCGCGTCGGCGCCCGGCCGGGTACGCGGCCGGGGACCCCGGCTGCCGCCCGCCGCGCCGCCGAAGAACGCGTCCATGATGTCCTGGAAGCCGACGAACGGGCCGGCGCCGCCCGGGCCACCCGCGCCCGCGCCCCCGCCGCCCGGGGCGAGCGGGTCGCCACCCAGGTCGACGATCTGCCGTTTCCGGTCGTCCGAGAGGACCTCGTACGCGGCGTTGATGTCCTTGAACTTCTCCTGTGCCTCCGGGTCCGGATTGACGTCCGGGTGGTACTGCCGCGCCAACTTCCGGTAGGCACGCTTGATGTCGTCGTCGGAGGCGTCCCGGCTCACGCCGAGAATTCCGTAGTAGTCCCTGGCCACTGCGTTCGGTGTCCTCATGTTCGTCTCGCGTCGCCGGTCGCCGGCCGTTCCCGGCCGTCGGCCCTGACTGGTCAGTTCTGGGCCAGCAGTTCGCCCACGTAGCGTGCCACGGCCCTCACCATGGCGATATTGCCGGGGTAGTCCATCCGGGTGGGCCCGAGCACGCCGAGCCCACCGACGATCGTGGCACCCGGGCCGTAACCGGTGCTGACCACCGAGGCGGCCCGCAGATTGTCGATCTCGTTCTCGTCGCCGATGAGCACCCGGGTGGTGTTGCTCGGCTCGGTCTCGCCGATCAGCTTGAGCAGCACGACCTCCTCTTCGAGCGCCTCGAGGATGGGGCGCAGCGAGCCCTGGAAGTCGAGCAGGCCGCCCCGGGTGAGGTTGGCGGTGCCGGCCAGCGCGATCCGCTCCTCGTGCCGCTCGACGAGCGTCTCCAGCAGCACGGTGGAGAGCGTGGTCATGGCCGGGCGCAGGTGCGGCGCGGACTCCTCGACCAGCGCCTGCACCAGCGGGGGCGTCTCGGCGAGCTGGCTGCCGACCAGTTTCTCGTTGACCAGCCGGCGCAGGTCCGTCACGTGTTCGGCGGGGACCGGGGCGGGCAGCTCGACCAGCCGCTGCTCGACCCGCCCGGTGTCGGCGATCATGACGACCATCAGCCGGGTGGTGGAGATCGGCACCAGTTCCAGGTGGCGCACCTTGGAGCGGGCCAGGCTCGGGTACTGCACCACGGCCACCTGCCGGGTGAGCTGGGCCAGCAGCCGGACCGTGCGGTGCACCACGTCGTCGAGGTCGACGGCGCCGACCAGGAAGCGCTCGATCGCCCGGCGCTCGGCCGGGCTGAGCGGCTTGACCCGGGAGAGCCGGTCCACGAAGAGGCGGTACCCGCGGTCGGTGGGCACCCGGCCGGCGCTGGTGTGCGGCTGCCGGATGTAGCCCTCCTCCTCCAGCACCGCCATGTCGTTGCGCACGGTGGCCGGTGAGACGCCGAGCTGGTGGCGCTCGACCAGGGCCTTGCTGCCCACCGGCTCCTGCGTGGCGACGTAGTCCTCGACGATGGCGCGCAGCACGGCGAGCTTGCGGTCGTCGAGACCCATCTCCCCACCTCCTGACGCACCTCGGCCGGGTGACGCGCGGCATCCGGCGGGCAACTGGCACTCGACTGTAGCGAGTGCCAGTCTACGTCGGCACCCCCGCCGGCGCGATGATCAGCGCCGCACCCCGGGTGCGGTCCGCCGGGGTCGGGCGGCGCGTCGGGCCGAACAGCCCTGGTGCCGCTTGCCCCCGGGACCTACCGTGACGTCCATGACTGAACCTCCTCGCCCTCCCGGAGCGGGGGACCCCGGCCCCCAGCCCGACCCGTTCCCGCCGTCGGCGCCGTACGGCTCCTCGCCGGCCGACGAGCCCCCCACCGCACCACTGTCCGGGGCGCCGGGCGGGGGCGGCTATCCCCCGCCCGGCGGTTATCCGCCCCCGGGCGGCCAGCCTCCGCCGGGCGGCTACCCCCCGCCGGGCGGCTATCCCCCGGCCGGTGGTGACACGCCGGGCTACGGCGCGCCCGGCGGTGGCGCCCCGGGCTACGGCGCGCCGGGCGGCGGCTACCCCGCCGGCGGCTCCTACGGCCCGCCGGCCGGCTACGCCAACAACGACGACAAGACCTGGGCCCTGGTGGCGCACTTCGGCGGCGCGGCCGGGATGCTGATCGGCGGCGGCGTGCTGGGCTGGGTCGCGCCGCTGGTGGCGCTGCTGGCCCGGGGCAACCAGTCCCCGACCGTCCGGGCGCACGCGGTCGCCGCGCTGAACTTCCAGCTCATCTGGTCGATCATCGCGCTGGTCGGCTGGATCCTCACCTGCATCCTGATCGGCCTGGTGGTCGGCTTCGGCGCCATGATCGTCGGCATCATCTTCGGCATCCTGGCCGGCGTGAAGGCCAACGAGGGGCAGCTCTACCGCTACCCGATGTCGGCCAGCCTGATCAAGTGACAGCCGCCGGCCGGTCCCGCACGGCGGGGCCGGCCGGACCGGTCAGGGCAGCAGGTCGCGG
The DNA here is from genome assembly GCF_027925725.1 of Micromonospora sp. AKA38. NCBI lineage: Bacteria > Bacillati > Actinomycetota > Actinomycetes > Micromonosporales > Micromonosporaceae > Micromonospora > Micromonospora sp. AKA38. The sequence goes on from NZ_BNEI01000003.1 coordinate 604,155, forward strand.
ACCACGCCGTCGGCCAGCAGTCGACCGCGCAGCGTGAGCACGGCGCGACCGTCCGCGTACGCGTCGGCGTCCAGCAGCCCGCCGGCCCGGGCCCGCTCGGCACCCACCCGGCCGGCTTCGTCCAGCACGACAAGCGGCAGCCCGGAGTCGAGCCGCAGCCGCAGCATCACGTCCTCCATGTGCTGCTCGTCGGCGGTGAGCCGTTCCCGGGCCAGCGCCGGCGAGGCGCCGCCGGCGAGCCGCTCCGCGTACCCGGCCGGGTGCTTGACGTTCCACCAGCGCACGCCGCCGACGTGGCTGTGCGCCCCCGGGCCCAGGCCCCACCAGTCGGCGCCGGTCCAGTAGAGCAGGTTGTGCCGGCACCGGGCCGCCTCGGAACGGGCCCAGTTGGAGACCTCGTACCAGGAGAAACCGGCCGCGTGCAGCGCCGCCTCCGCGGCCAGGTAGCGGTCCGCCGCCACGTCGTCGGAGGGGTACGGCAGCTCGCCCCGGCGCATCCGCGCGGCCAGCCGGGTGCCGTCCTCCACGATCAGGGCGTACGCGCTGACGTGGTCCACGCCGGCGTCGACCACCTGGGCCAGCGAGGCGGCGAAGTCGTCCGCGGTCTCCCCCGGCGTGCCGTAGATCAGGTCCAGGTTGACGTGGTCGAACCCGGCGTCGCGGGCCTCGGCGGCGGCGGCGGTGGCCCGGCCCGCGCTGTGCCGCCGGTCGAGCACGGCGAGCACGCCCGGGGCGGCGGACTGCATGCCCAGCGAGATCCGGGTGTAGCCGGCCGCCCGCAGCGTCTTCAGCGACTCCGGGGTGACCGACTCGGGGTTGGCCTCGGTGGTCACCTCGGCGTCGGCGGCCAGCCCCCAGGTGCGGTCGATGGCGTCCAGGATCCGGGCCAGGTCGTCGGCGGGCAGCAGGGTGGGTGTGCCGCCGCCGACGAAGACGGTGTCCACCCGGGGCGGCGGGGAGTCGCCGAGCACCCGGCCGGCGAGCGCCAGCTCGGCCAGCACGCTGTCGGCGTACGTCTCCCGGCTCACCCCGCCGCCCAGCTCCGCGGCGGTGTACGTGTTGAAGTCGCAGTAACCGCACCGGCTGGCGCAGAACGGGACGTGCACGTACACGCCGAAGCCGCGGGCGCCGACGGCGCGGCGGGCGGTGGCGGGCAGCGACCCGTCGCGCGGGACGGGTTCGCCTTCTGGAAGGACGCCGGGCATGGCCACTAGTGTGCCCGGCATGACCTCTCCGGACGCTCTCGTGCGGGTCGCCACGGCCCGTGGGGTGACGACCCTCACCCTGGACAGCCCGCACAACCGCAACGCGCTCTCCACGCCGCTGATGACCGAGCTGCTGGCCGGGCTGGCCGCGGCGGTCGCCGACGACACGGTCCGGGCGATCGTGCTGGACCACACCGGCCCGGTCTTCTGCTCCGGCGCCGACCTGAAGGAGACCGCCGCCGCGTACGTCAGCGGGACCGTGCCGGCCGGCATGCTCGGCGACGTGCTGGTCGCCGTCCGGGAGTGCCCGAAGCCGGTGCTGGCGAAGGTGGCCGGGCCGGCCCGGGCCGGCGGGCTGGGCCTGATCGCCGCCGCCGACCTGGTGGTCTGCGCCGAGGAGGCGACGTTCGCGTTCACCGAGGTCCGGATCGGCGTGATCCCGGCGGTGATCTCGGCGACCGTGCTGCCCCGGCTGAGCCCGCGGGCCGCCGCCGAGCTGTACCTGACCGGGGAGACGTTCGACGGCCGGCGGGCCGCCGAGATCGGCCTGGTCACCGCCGCCGTGCCGGCGGACGGGCTGGACGCCGCCGTGGAGCGCTACCGCGCGGCGCTGGTGAAGGGCGCGCCGAAGGCCCTCGCCGGGGCGAAGGAGCTGCTGCGCCGGCCGGCCGCCGCCGACCTGCGGGCGGAGATCGCCGCGTTGGCGGCGCTCTCCACCGGGTACTTCCTCTCCGAGGAGGGGCGGGAGGGGGTGCTCGCGTTCCGCGAGAAGCGTCCGGCGGCGTGGGTGCCCGCCGGAGAATAGAAGGCGGGGCCCCCTGTTAACGCCTCCGGTATAGGCCGGGGCCCCGCTTGACAGCGACCCGTCACGGGGCGGTGACGCGGCGGCGAGCAGGCCGGTCGGCCGAGCCGGAAAGTGGGACGGGCGACGTACGCTGGTCGGACTGTCAGGAACAGGGGGTGCGGGTGCGGACGCGACCGGCGATCGTGGCATCTGGTGTGGTGGTGTGCGTGCTGGCCCTGCTCGCGATCTGGTTCGTGACCAAGCAGTTCGGTCACCACCTGCGGCTGCCGCTGGCCAGCCGGACCTGCACCGTCCAGGCCGACGGCGAGGTGGTGCTGGGCGCCGACCAGATGGCCAACGCGGCCACCATCGCCGCCATCGGCGCCCAGCGCCGGATGCCCGAGCGCGCGGTGGTGGTGGCGCTGGCGACCGCCTACCAGGAGTCGCACCTGCGCAACATCGCGCACGGCGACCGGGACTCGCTCGGCCTGTTCCAGCAGCGCCCGAGCCAGGGCTGGGGCACGCCGGAGGAGATCCAGGACCCGCGCTACGCGGCCCGGAAGTTCTACGCCGCGCTGAAGAAGGTCAAGGGCTGGGAACGGATGCGGGTCACCGAGGCCGCCCAGCGGGTGCAGCGGTCGGCCTACCCCGAGGCGTACCAGAAGTGGGCGGACGAGTCGGAGGTCCTCACCCGCGCGTTGCTCGGCCAGGCGACCGGCGCGGTGGCCTGCACGGTCGGTTCGACTCCGACGCTGCGGGGCCCGGCCGCCGCCAGCGCGGTGCTGGAGGGTCTGACGCTGGACTGGGGCCTGCCCCGCCTGACCGCGGCGACGACGCTGACCGGGCTGACCGTGCCGGCCGGTGACGACCGCGACGGCTGGCGCTACGCGCACTGGCTGGTCTCGCACGCCGACGACAACGGCGTGAAGCGGGTCCGCTTCGGCAGCCTGGAGTGGACCGCCGAGCAGGGCACCTGGGGCCGGGTGAAGGGCGACCCGGCGACGCAGGTGCTGGCCGAGGTCTTCGCCGACACCTGAGCCGACACCTGAGCCGGCGACGGGCCGCCGGCGTCCCGCCGACGGCCTGTCATCGAGGTCGACCGGGGATCAGCCCTTCACCGCGCCGGCGACCAGCCCGGAGACCATCCGGCGCTGGACCAGCAGGAAGAAGATGATCACCGGCAGCGTGAACAGCGTGGACGCGGCCATCACCGAGCCCCACGCGGTGTCGTCCCGGCCGAAGAAGAACGTCATCGCCACCGGCAGCGTGTACCGCTGCTGGTCGTTGATGAACGTCAACGCGAAGATCAGCTCGTTCCAGGCGGTGATGAAGGAGAAGATGCTGGTCGCCACCAGACCGGGCGCGACCAGCGGGAACAGCACCTTGCGGAACGTCTGCGCCCGGCTGGCCCCGTCGATCGCGGCGGCCTCCTCCAACTCCTTCGGCACCGCCGCGACGAAGCCGCGCAGCATCCAGACCGCGAACGGCAGCGAGAAGCCGAGGTAGGTGAGGATCAGGCTGGGCAGCGTGTTGTAGAGGCCGAGCCGCTGGATCATCAGGAACAGCGGGATGACCAGCGCCTCCAGCGGGATCATCTGTACCACCAGGAGCAGGATCAGGAAGCTGGTGCGCAGTTTGAACCGGAACCGGGCCACCGCGGTCGCGGCGAGCAGCGCGACCAGCCCGCTCAGCAGCACGGTGGCCACCGCGACCAGCACGCTGTTGACGAAGAAGTCGAGGAACGTCACGCCGGGGATCAGGTTGCCGGTGAGGATCTCCCGGTAGTGCTCCAGGGTGGGCTCCGCCGGCACCGGGCGCGGCGTGGCCGAGAAGATCTCCCGGTTGGGCTTCAGCGACGTCGCGATCATCCAGTAGACGGGGAACGCGGCGAAGAGCGCGACCAGCAGGCCGGCGCCGTTGAGCGCGATCTTCTTCACGACTCGTCCTCCTGCTTGAGCACCATGCGGACGTACAGGGCGGTCACCGCGAGCAGGATCACGGTGAGGATGACGGCGATCGCCGAGCCGAGGCCGTACTTGGGCGGCGGCGAGAACGCCTCCGCGTACGAGTAGATCGACAGCATGAACGTCGACCGGTCCTGGGTGCCGCCGGCGAGCACGAACTGCTGGGTGAAGACCTTGAAGTCCCAGATCGTGGAGAGCACCACCAGGATGCCGAAGACCGGCCGGAGCATCGGGAACGTGACCGACCAGAAGACGCGCCACGGCCCGGCGCCGTCGACGCGGGCCGCCTCCTGCAACTCGGTGGGCACGCTCTTGAGCCCGGCCAGCACGCTCACCGCGATGAACGGGAACGAGTGCCAGACCACCACCAGCGTCAGGATGCCGAAGAACAGCAGCGGGTCGTTGAACCAGCCGTAGCCGGTCCAGTCGCTACGCCCGAACAGCGTCGTGGAGAGGCCGTCGGGCAGCTTGTTGAACAGCCAGGTGACCAGGCCGCTCGTGTCGTCGAAGATCCACTTCCAGACGATGGTGCCGGTCAGCGCCGGGGTGGCCCAGGCGAGCATCACGCAGCTCGCCACGAACGTGGCCATCTTCTTGCCGAGCCGGTTGAGCAGCAGCCCGACCAGCGTGCCGAGCACCATGGTGAGCGCCACGTTGGCGACCGCGAAGAGCACCGTGTTGCGCAGCACGGTCCGGAAGAACGGGTCGCCGAGGATCTGCGCGTAGTTGGCCAGGCCGACCCAGGGCCACTCGCGGTCCCCCCGGAGCTGCCGGACGCTGTCCAGCTTGTAGAAGGACATCATCACGACCTGGCCGAGCGGCCAGAGCAGCAGCACGGCGATGATCGCCAGGCAGGGCAGGAGCAACAGGTACGGGAGGCGGTCCACCTTTCGGCGGCGCCGCCGCGCGGGGTTCTCCCGCGCGGCGGCCTCGCCGGTGGCCTTGGTCAGCGTTGTCACTTGGCGTTGAGAATGCTTTCCATCTCGGTGGCCGCGTCGGCGGTTGCCTTCTCGACCGTCTTCTGACCCTTGATGACCGAGCTGTTCATCGCCTGGGTCACCGTCTTGGTGCGGCTGACCTCGACCCACTTCGGGGTGAGCGGGGTCAGCTTGGTGTTCTGGATGGCGGTCGCGAACGCGGCCATCACCTTGTCGTTGGCGTAGTTCCCGCCGCTGACCAGGTCCTGGTAGACCGGGAAGAAGCCGAGGCTGCTGGCGAACTCCTGGTCCTTCTGCTTGCTCAGCAGCACGGTCATGTAGTCCCAGGCCAGCGCCTGCCGCTCGCTGTCCTTCCAGACCGCGATGTCGGAACCGCCGGCGAACGCCGGGGCGGCCTTGCCGTCCGGGCCGGGGATCGGGAACGTGCCCCAGACCTTCTCGATGTCGGGGTTGTCCTTCTTCATCGCGCCGCCCTGCCAGCTACCGGCGAACGCCATGGCGGCCTTGCCGGTGGCGAACTGGGTCCGGGCGTCGACCTCGTTCCAGCCGGCGGCGGCCGGCGGGGCGACCTTGTGCACGGTCACCAGGTCGGTCCAGAACTTGACCGCCTTCTGCGCCTCGGGCGTGTTGTAGCCGGACTTCCAGCTGTCGCCGTCCTTGGTGGCGATCTCGCCGCCGGCACCCCAGAGGAAGGAGTAGAACGGCAGCTCGGAGTTGCCGGGCAGGGCGATGCCGTAGGTGCCGGGCTTCTTGGCCTGGACGGCCTTGGCGGCGGCGACCATCTCGTCCCAGTTCGTCGGCGGCTTCACACCCGCCTCGGCGAACCAGTCGGTGCGGTAGTAGACGGCGCGCACGCCGGCGTACCACGGCACGCCGTACTGCTTGCCGTCGAGCTGGGCGTTCTTCACCAGGTCGGGCAGGATGTCCTTGCCCTCGGACCAGCCGTTGAACTTGTCCGTCACGTCGGCCAGGGCCTCCTGCGCGGCCCACCCCTGGGTCTCGGTGTTGCCCAGCTCGGTGACGTCCGGGCCCTCGCCGCCGGCGAGCGCGGCCTGGAACTTCTTCGGCGCCTCGAGCCAGGGAATGTACTGCACCACGACGTCGGTCTCGGGGTGCTTCTTCTTGAACTCCGCCTCGACCGTGTCGAGGAACGTGGTCTGGGCGTCGCCGCCCTCGCCCATCATCCAGACCGTCAGCTTGCTGTTGTCGGCGGCCTTGTCATCGTCGCCGGAGCCACCGCAACCGGTCAGCACCAGCGCGGCCGACGCCACGATGGCGGTGACCGGAGCCAGCCGCTTCCACCTGTTCACGCCATATCTCCCTCAGGGCCGTTTGGCACTAACCTTCTCCGCCGCACCTTAGTAGGAAAATTTCCTTTACAACAGGGGGTGGGCCCGGCGGGCGACCGAGGCGACCGTATCGCAGCCGAACGCCCGGCCGGCAGGGGTGCCGTCCGGGCAGGTCAGAGCGGGAGTACGCGGACGGGCGCCCGGCCGGTGGCCGGGCGCCCGTCGAGCGTCGTGGTGGGGGTCAGTAGCGCGAGACGCCACGCCGACGGCCGACACCGGCCACCAGGGCGACGCCGATGGCGGCGAAGAGCACCTGCAGCAGCAGCTCGCGCCAGTCGATGCCGGCGGTCTCGGCGAAGCCGGAGGCCCGGGCGACGATCGTGCCCAGCAGCGCGGCGCCGACGCCGATCAGCATGTGCAGCCACATCGGCATGTTCTGCCGGCCCGGCACGACCAGGCGGCCCAGCGCGCCGACGATCAGACCAACGACCAGCGCCGTGATGATGCCCCAAACGGTGAGCTCCATGGTCGCCCTCCTCCTTCAGATCGAGTCACACGATGTCGTGTGGTTTCTGTCGTGACCGGTAAGTTCCCGACCGGCGAAAAATCCAAACCGACTCCGGTGACGAATTGTTCATCCCTACCCTGAGCTTGGGTTTCCCGCCCAAAGTCCGGCCGGGGCTGCCGTCGTCCATACCGTCAGCGAACCGACAACTTCAATGCCAAACGGCGACGGGCGCCCGGCCGGTCGGCCGGGCGCCCGTCGCGGCGCGTTGGTACGCGGTCAGTGGTGGGTGACGCCCCGCCGACGACCGACCCCGGCCACCAGGGCCACGGCGATGGCGGCGAAGAGCACCTGCAGCAGCAGCTCGCGCCAGTCGATGCCGGCGGTCTCGGCGAAGCCGGAGGCCCGGGCGACGATCGTGCCCAGCAGCGCGGCGCCGACGCCGATCAGCATGTGCAGCCACATCGGCATGTTCTGCCGGCCCGGCACGACCAGGCGGCCCAGCGCGCCGACGATCAGGCCGACGATCAGCGCGGTGATGATGCCCCAGACGGTGAACTCCACGGTCGGTCCTCCTATAAGCGGTTTCGCACGTTCTGTGCGGTTGTTGTCGTGACCGGTAAGTTCCCGACCGGTCGAAAACCGAAACCGGCCGAATCCGCGACACGCCGGAAGTCGCCCGACCGCCGAGCCAAAACCGCAGGTGGGAGCGGTTCCGGAAGCTGAAAATTTCCTGAGTACGCGAACCGGCCGGCACCCTCGACGGAGGGTGCCGGCCGGTTTCGTGGGTCGCCGGGGCTACTTCTTGCCGGCGGGCTTGCCGTCGCCGGAGTCGGACGAGAGCGCCGCGATGAAGGCCTCCTGGGGAACCTCCACCCGGCCCACCATCTTCATCCGCTTCTTGCCCTCCTTCTGCTTCTCCAGCAGCTTGCGCTTCCGGCTGATGTCACCGCCGTAGCACTTGGCGAGCACGTCCTTGCGGATCGCGCGGATCGTCTCCCGGGCGATCACCCGGCTGCCGATGGCCGCCTGGATCGGCACCTCGAACTGCTGACGGGGGATCAACGAGCGCAGCTTCGCCGCGATCGTGGTGCCGTAGTTGTACGCCTTGTCCTTGTGCACGATTGCGCTGAACGCGTCCACCGGCTCACCGTGCAGCAGGATGTCCACCTTCACCAGGTCGGACGCCTGCTCGCCGGAGGTCTCGTAGTCGAGCGAGGCGTACCCCTTGGTGCGGCTCTTGAGCTGGTCGAAGAAGTCGTAGATGATCTCGGCCAGCGGCAGCGTGTAGCGCAGCTCCACCCGGTCGGCGGAGAGGTAGTCCATGCCGAGCAGGTTGCCCCGGCGGCCCTGGCACAGCTCCATCACCGCGCCGACGTAGTCGTTCGGCGTCAGCACGGTGGCCCGCACGGTCGGCTCGTACACCTCGGCGATCTTGCCGGTCGGGTACTCGCTCGGGTTGGTCACCACGATCTCCTGGGCGTCCTCCGTGATGGCCCGGTAGACCACGTTCGGCGCGGTGGAGATCAGGTCGAGGTTGAACTCCCGCTCCAGCCGCTCCCGGATGATCTCCAGGTGCAGCAGGCCGAGGAAGCCGCAGCGGAAGCCGAACCCCAGCGCGCCGGACGTCTCCGGCTCGTAGACCAGCGCCGCGTCGTTGAGCTTGAGCTTGTCCAGCGCCTCACGCAGGTTCGGGTAGTCCGAGCCGTCGATCGGGTAGAGGCCCGAGTAGACCATCGGCTTCGGGTCCTTGTAGCCGCCGAGCGCCTCCTTGGCCGGGTTGCCGTTGATGGTGACCGTGTCACCGACCCGCGACTGGCGGACGTCCTTCACGCCGGTGATCAGATACCCCACCTCGCCGACGCCGAGCGCGTCGGCCTTCACCATCTCCGGCGAGATGACGCCGATCTCCAGCAGCTCGTGCACCGCGCCGGTGGACATCATCTTGATCCGGTCCCGGGCCGAGATGCGGCCGTCGATCACCCGGACGTACGTGACCACGCCGCGGTAGACGTCGTACACCGAGTCGAAGATCATCGCGCGGGCCGGGTCGTCGGCCTCCCCGACCGGCGGCACGAACTGCCGGACGATCTCGTCGAGCAGGTACGGCACGCCCTCACCGGTCTTGCCGGAGACCCGGATGCAGTCCGCCGGGTCACCGCCGATCAGGTGCGCCAACTCCTCGGCGTACTTCTCCGGCTGGGCGGCCGGCAGGTCGATCTTGTTGAGCACCGGGATGATGCGCAGGTCGTTCTCGAGCGCCAGGTAGAGGTTCGCGAGAGTCTGCGCCTCGATGCCCTGCGCGGCGTCGACAAGCAGGACCGCGCCCTCGCAGGCGGCCAGCGAGCGGGACACCTCGTAGGTGAAGTCGACGTGGCCGGGGGTGTCGATCATGTTGAGCACGGCGGTCTCGCCGGCCCGGTCCCCCTCCCGGATCGTCCACGGCATCCGGACGGCCTGGCTCTTGATGGTGATGCCACGCTCGCGCTCGATGTCCATCCGGTCCAGGTACTGCGCGCGCATCTGCCGGGGGTCGACCACGCCGGTCAGCTGCAGCATCCGGTCGGCCAGGGTCGACTTCCCGTGGTCGATGTGGGCGATGATGCAGAAGTTCCGGATGCGCGCCGGGTCGGTGGCACCAGGAGCGTTCGCGCCGGGATCGAGCTTCGGTGGCACAGCGGTCCGTTCTGGTCGGCTGACGTGAGCGGGCCGGCGCGCCGCCGGCCCCCTCTATGCTCCCACGTCGTCCGGCGCGCGCCCGGGCTCCCCCGGCACTGCCCGGCCACCCGCCGCCGGGCGGGGCGTCACTCCGCCGGCGGTTCGACGAAGAGCGCGGCGAGCCGGGGCAGCCGGCGGCGGGCCTCCTCCTCGTCGTCGAAGTCCCAGAAGTCGTTCAGGTCCGGCACCTTCACCGGGTCCCGGTCGGCCGGCAACTCGGACGCGGTGGCCTGCCGGTACGCCTCCCAGGGCACCGACAGCATCCGCTCGCACTCGAACTCCTCGCCGCTGAGCGCGGCGGAGCGGACCCGGGGCAGCTCGGCCAGCGAATCCGGCTCGGTCACCGCCCGCGCGAAGACGGCCCGACCCTGCGTCATCAGCCAGCCGCGGAAATATTCGAAGCCGTCGTCCGAGGCGCCCCCGTTGATCAGATACGCCGCGCCCCACAGGTCGACCCGGTAGGAGGCGGCGAGCACCCGCCGCTGGTGGTGGGCGTACCCGACGATCTCCTCCGGATCACGCTCGGCGAGCAGCGCGACCGCCCGCACGGCGACCGCGTCGGCCTCTCCCCCGGCCCCGGCCCGGGCCTGGTCGATCAACTGCCAGAAGTCCTCGGTCCTCATGGTCGGCAGTCTGGCAGAGCCCACCGACGCGCCGCCCGCACCGGCGGTGGTGGCGGTGCGGCAGCATGGTGCGGTGCGTGCGATCTCGCTACCGCCCGTTCCGTACGGGGAGACGGCCGAACGACCCGGCTGGGCCGACCTGCCGGACGGGCTGCGCGACGCGCTGACGGCCCGGCTCGGCGGTCCACCGGCCGAGGTCCGGGTGGCCGGCGGCGGCTTCACGCGCGGCTTCGCCGCCGTGCTGACCGGCCTGGCCGGCGACCGGGTGTTCGTCAAGGCGGCGGCGCTGGCCGGGCAGCGGCACCTGGTCGACTGGTACGCCCACGAGGCCGCGATCCTGGCCCGGCTCCCCGCCGGCCTGCCGGTGCCCCGGCCGCGCTGGGCGTTGACCGAGTCCGGCTGGTACGCGCTCGCGCTCGACGCGATCGACGGGCACACTCCCCGGCTGCCCTGGGACCCGGCCGAGCTGGCGGCGGCCCTCGCCACGTACGCCGAGGTGGCCGCCGCGCTCGCCGAACCGCCCGGGGACCTCGTCGCGCTCGGGCTGCCGCGCCTGGCCGACCTGGCCCGGGACGACATCCTGTGGTGGGGCGAGGTGACCGCCGGTCGCGAACCGCTGCCCGCGGCGGCGGCGGGCGTCCCGCTGGCGGAGCTGGTCGCGCTGGAGTCCCGCCTCCCCGGCTATGCCGACGCCGCCCCCGGGCTGGCCCACGGTGACCTGCGGGTGGACAACCTCCTGCTGGACGCCGACGGCCGCGCCTGGCTCTGCGACTGGACCTGGCTCTGTCACGGGCCCGCCTGGTTCGACCTGGCCGGCCTGCTGCTCACCGGGTACGCCAGCGGCCTCGACGCGGACGCCGCCTTCGCCCGCCACCCGGCGACCGCCGGTGCGCCCGCGGACGCGCTGGACGTGAGCCTCGCCGCACTCGCCGGCTACTTCCTCACCGGCGCCGCCGCCGGCCCGTCGAGCGCCTCCCCACACCTGCGCTCCCACCAGCAGTGGAGCGGCACCCAGGCCCTCACCTGGCTCACCGCCCGCCGCGGCTGGGCCCGGGGGCAAGGAGGGGCCCCCGCTTAACGTTTCCGGTAGAGAAGGGGCCCCTTCTCACCCCTGCTGACCGGTGCGTTCGGGAGGCGTTTTGGCTCGTCCGGGAACGACCTGGTAGCCTGACCATTCGCGCGGCGATGACGCATGCTCGTCGCGCACGCAAGCTGACCAACCCGAGCTATCAAGACGAGGCTGTCGCGTGGCGAACATCAAGTCCCAGATCAAGCGCAACCGGCAGAACGAGAAGCGCCGGCTGCGTAACAAGTCGGTCAAGTCGTCGCTGAAGACCGCCATCCGCAAGTTCCACGAGGCTGCCGAGGCGGGCGACACCGAGAAGGCCGCCGTGCTCATGCAGGAGGCCACCCGGAAGCTGGACAAGGCCGCCAGCAAGGGTGTCATTCACGCCAACCAGGCGGCGAACCGGAAGTCGGCGATCGCCAAGCGCGTCGCCTCGTTCTCGGCCTGACGAGACCGTAGACCTGACCGGAAGCCCCGGGGCCACCGCCTCGGGGCTTCCGGCTGTCCGCGTTTCCCGCCGGGGGCGAGGTCAGGCACGCGGTCCGGCTGGCTGGGCTGCATGGGCCGCGGCCTGACTGAGTGGCGCTGCTTACTGACTGGCGCGGCTGGGCGGAGCGGGCGGCGGTCAGCGGAAGGAATCGGGCCAGGTGATCTCGGAGGCGGTCTGCCGCCCCCGCTCCTCGGGCCGGTCGAGCGGCGGCGCCGAACGCCCCGCCCGGTGGTAGGGAGCCGCCGAGCGGGTGGCACTGTCGCCGGTCAGGCTCAGGCCACCGGACACCGCCCGGACCGTGGCCGGCACCCGGGCCCGCCCGACGACCGGCTCCATCTGCCGGCGGAAGCGGTCCCGCTCCTGGTCGGGCACCTGGGCCGCGGTGCGGATCACGATCTCGGCCACCACGTCGTTGAGCTTGACCATGACCGCCACGGCGGTCGGCAGCACCAGCACCGCCCACCAGCTCACCAACTCGGCGAGCGAGAGCAGCACGGCCAGCGCCACCGCGCCCTCGAAGAAGAGGAAGCAGAGCACTCCGCCCGGGTTGACGAAGCGCAGGCCGAGCACCCGGGCGTAGAGGGGCCGGTAACGGTCCTCGTCCGTCGGCACGGTCGACCACGCTCGGGTCACCGGGCGCCCCCCTGCCGGGCCGCGGCCACCGAGAAGACAGCCCGCTCCAACGCGTACGCCCGGTCGTCGGCACCGCCCTTGACCGCCGCGTTGCACTCGGCGGCGGCCCGCATCGCCGTGACCAGGCCCTCCGGCGTCCAGCCCCGACCCTGGCGTTGGGCCCGCTCGATCTTCCACGCCGGCATGCCCAGGCTGCTGGCGAGCTGGTAGGCGCTGCCCCGCCCGGCCGAGGCGACCCGGGCCACGGTCCGTACGCCGTCGGCGAGCGCGTCAGCGATGGGCACCGGATCGACCCCGACGTGCAGCGCCCAGCGCAGCGCCTCCAGGGCGCCGGGAACGTCACCGACCATCGTCGCGTCGGCCACGGTGAAGCCGGTCACCTCGACCCGGCCCCGGTAGTAGCGGGCGACCGTCTCGGCGTCGATCCGACCGTCGGTGTCGGCAACGAGCTGTGAGCAGGCGGCGGCCAGCTCACGCAGGTCGTTGCCGACGGCCGCGATCAGCGCCTCGGCCGCGTCCTCGGCACACTTCCCGCCATGGCGGCGGATCTCGTCCCGGACGAAGGCGACCCGCTCACGGTGCCCCTTGAGCTTGCCCGCCGGCACCACGGTGGCGCCCGCCGACCGCAGGCCGTCGGCGAACGCCTTGCCCTTGGCGCCGCCCAGGTGCAGCACCACGAGCTGCACGTCCGGGTCGGGATTCTTCGCGTACGCCAGCAGCGCGGCGGACAGGTCCTTGCGGGTGTCCTGGCCGGATCGGAGCACCAGCACGCGGCGACCGCCGAACAGGGACGGGCTCAGCATCTCGTCGATCTCACCGACCGCCAGCGAGCCGGCCTGGTATTCCCGCACGTCCACGTCGGGGTCCACCGCGCGGGCCCGGGCGACCGCGTCGGAGACCGCGCGCGTGGCGAGCAGCTCCTCGTCGCCGAGGACGAGCAGAATGGGAGGCAGGCTGGCGGGGGTCACGTCGCACATACTCGCACGCCCTCGGGGCGGATCGTGCCTGCTCATCGCGGACTGTGACGGCCCAGCCCGCACTCAACGCAAATCCAGACATTTCCCTTGATCCCGCACCTATAGCAACAGAACCCCAGCACGTTCACCACGACCGTCCGGGCCCGCTACCGCGCGCCACCACCGCCAGACCGGCGCCGACCCGGGCGGCCTTCACCGGGGCGGCACCCCCTGCGGGGGAGTAGGTTCCGCTCGGCTCTGCCGCGTCCAGCAGCACCGCGCTCGTCCGGTCGACCAGCGCGCGCACCGACCGGGAAGCATCCCGGACCGTCAGCGACCAGGAGACCTCCGGTCCGGCCGTGGGCGTCGACACCGCACGCCTCGCCGGAGGTCTCGCCTGGTCTCAGGCCGTCACGCCGTCGACGAGGCCCATGGTCGCCACGACTAGCCGATGCAGATGGCGACGGCCCTGATGGTCTGGACCGTCGCGCCCCGGTTGCTGCCGCGCACCGCCCAGCCGTTGCCGGAGGCGAAGGAGTCGGTGATGAAGATGTCGAAGGCGGATGTCTGGCCGCCACCGCCGGTCACAATCGTGCCGGACGGGCAGGTGACGGTGGCGACCCCGTTGGCCCCCGGCGACACCGACACGGAGGTGCCGGTCCGCTGGGACATCGGAGCCATCGCCGCCTGCGACTTGGCTGCCGTGGTCGAGCCGGGGTCGGCGGCGGCGGCAGTCAGGGGTACGGCCAGCAGGAGGCCGCCGGCCAGTGCCGCCCCCGCGCCGGCGAGGATCAACTTCTTGTTCTTCATGGCTGGAATTCCCTTCGCTTGTCGAGACATGGTCGCCCGTACGGTGGCCCCAGGTTGGCTCACTCCGGGGGATCAAATCCATAGATGACCGGCTAAATTCCAGATAAGACAAATCTATCGACATTCATCTGGTTTGACCCACGGCAGTATCCTCTGACCAGGGCTTTTGCCCCGCCTGACCGCCGTTGGCCGCCTGGTCGTCAGCAGGCCACTCCGGCGGATGGGTCTGCCAGCGGCCGCGGCAGTGTGGCGGGCAGAGCTTCAGCGCGACCGTCCGGGCCCGGTGCCGCGTGCCACCACCGCCAGGCCGGCTCCGGCCCGGACGACGGCCACGTCCCCGTCGGTGTCGGTACGCATCACCCGGGCGCCACCCCTGCTCAACCGCCCCAGCAGACCGGGGTTGGGATGCCCGTAGTCGTTGTCGACACCGACGCAGACCAGCGCGACCGCTGGGCGCACCGCGGCGAGGAAGTCCGGATCCTGGTAGGCGGACCCGTGATGCGCCACCTTCAGCACCTCCGCCCGGAACGCGCCGGCCGGCACCGTCTCCAGCAATGCCCGCTGCTCCTCGGTCTCGGCGTCCCCGGCCAGCAGGATCCGCACCCCGGCCACCGTGGCGGTCAGCACCAGGGAATTGTTGTTCGGGTCGGAGCGGCTGCCGCGCAGCGGGTACGGCGGCCCGACCGCGACCAGCTCCACCGCACCGGCCCGCCAGCGCCAACCCGCCGACGCCGGGGCGAGCGACGCACCACCCCGACGGGCCGCCTCGCGCACCTGGGCCACCCCGTAGGGCGGCTCGGACCAGGGCGGGCCCACCACCGCGCCGACCCGGCGGCCCCGGAACACCCCGGCCACCCCGCCCACGTGGTCGGCGTGGAAGTGGCTGACCACCAGCAGCGACACCTCGCGTACGCGGAGGCGGCGCAGACAGGCGTCCACGCCGGACGGCTCCGGGCCGGCGTCGACCACCACGACCCGGCCGGGGGTGACCGGCAGCACCACGGCGTCGCCCTGGCCCACCGCGCACGCCACCACCACCCAGTCGCGCGGCGGCCACCCGGAGGCGAGCAACCGGATCGGCAGCGCGCCCAGCGCCACGGCGAGCGCCACGACCACGACCAGCCGTCGGGCCCGACGCCGCCGGGCGGCGAACAGCAGCGCCACGCTCACGGCGGTCAGCAGCAGGCCGCCGGTCACCCCGCCCGGCCAGGGCAGGTTCCCGGCCGGCAGCCCGGCCCCGTGGGTCGCCACCGCCACCAGCCAACGCGCCGGCCAGCTCGCCAGCCAGGCGAGGAACTCCGCGCCGGCCGGCCACACCGGTGACAGCACCGCGGCGAGCACACCCAGCACCGTGGCCGGCGCGACGGCGGGCACCACCAGCAGGTTCGCCGGCACCGCCACCAGGCTGACGGTCGCGGACAGCGCGGCGATCACCGGGCCGCAGGCGAGCTGCGCGGCGGCCGGCACCGCCAACGCCTCCGCCAACCCCGGCGGTACGCCCCGGCGACGCAGCGCGTCCCGCCAGCCCGGCGCGAGCAGCAGCAGCCCACCGGTGGCACAGACCGACAGCGCGAAGCCCGGGTCACCGGCCAGATCCGGGTCCAGCAGCACCAGCCCGGCGACCGCCGCGGCCAGGGCGGGCAGCGCGGCCCGGGGCCGCCCGGCGGCCAGCGCGGCGAGCCCGATCGCACCCATCGCCGCGGCCCGCACCACGCTCGGCGAGGGTCGCACCAGGATGACGAAGCCGACAAGCGCCAGGCCGCAGAGCGCCACGGCGGTACGCGGACCGGCGCGCGCCCAGCGGGCCAGCAGCAGCACCGCTCCCACGACGATGGCCACGTTGGACCCCGACACCGCGTTGAGGTGCGTCATCCCGGTGGCCCGGAAGTCCTCCTCCACCTCGGGCAGCAGCCGGCTGGTGTCGCCCACCACCAGGCCGGGCAGCAGCCCACCCGGGGCGTCCGGCAACGGTTCGCAGGCCCGCTGCAACCCGGACCGCAACGCGCCGGCCGCCCGCTGCGGCCACGACGCGGCGCCGTGCGGGGTGGGCGGCCCGGTGGCCGAGAGCACCGCCGCGGTCAGGTCGCCGCCGCGCGGCGCGGCGAGCCGTCCCCGGGTGGTGACCCGCTGCCCCGGCAGCAGCCCTCGCCAGCCGGGGTCGGTGGCGAGCACCAGACCGCGCACCGGGCCGGTGACCTGACCGCCGTCGGTGCCGGTGAGGCGTACCAGATCGACCCGGACCAGCAGGGTGGCCGCGCGGCCGGGCGCGCCGCGCACCGGGCGGGGGTCGTCCCGGACCACCAGGTCGGCGGTGACAAGCGCGCGTTCGGCGACGAGCGCGCGGACCGGGGCGGCGTCGCGGACCGCGACCCGCGCCCCGGTGGCCGCCGCCCCGCAGAGCGCGCCGAGCAGGACGGTGACGGCGATCCAGCCGTACCGGCGCGCCGGGCCGACGGGGTGACCCAGCACGCCACCGAGGTGCAGGCCCGCGACGAGCGCGAGCGCGGCGGCGACGGCGGCCAGCCCGGCGGTCCACGGGAGGGAGAGGTGTAGCCCGGCCAGCGCGGCGAGCCAGGCCGCCACCGCGAAGCCGGCCAGTCGCAGGTCCGGACCGGCCTCCCCACCGTCGGCGCTCACACCGTCACCAGTTCCTTGAGCTGCTCGTAGCGGGCGTCCCCGATGCCGTCGACCTGACGCAGGTCGGCCACGGACCGGAACCCGCCGTGCCGGTCCCGGTGGTCGAGGATCCGCTGGGCGAGCACCGGGCCGACGCCGGGCAGCGCGTCGAGCTGGGCCAGCGTGGCGGTGTTCAGGTTGACCGGCCCGGCCGCCGGTCCACCGGGCGCACCGCCGCCGGCCGCCGGACCGGGTGCGGGCTGTCCGGGTGGGGCAGTGACGCCGACCAGGATCAACTCACCGTCGGTGACCTTGCGGGCGGGGTTGAGCAGCGCCACGTCGATTCCGGGCAGTGCTCCCCCGGCCGCCGTCAGGGCGTCGGCCAGCCGGGCGCCGGCCGGGAGCCGGACCAGCCCGGGGCGGCGGACCTTGCCGGCGACCGTGACGACCACCTGGCCGGACGGACCAGCCAGGTCGGCCGCTTCGGTCGCCGCGCCGACCGCCGCCCGCGTCGCCGCGCCGGCCGGCGTCTCGCCGACCGGCGCGGCCGGCCGGACCGGTTCGGCGCTCGGACGGGATCGCCACGCCCAGACGGCGGCCACCAGGACGACGATCGCGGCCACCACGGCCAGGACGCGGACGCCCCGCCGCCCCGGGTCGAACGCGCCCGGCCCGGGCAGCCGGGACGTCAGCCCGGGCCCGGCCTCCGGGTCCGGGCTGTCCTCGTGGGACCCGTCAGCATCGTCCGTCGTCGGTGTCCCCGACAGGGGCGCCAGGTGTCCACGTCGCGGTCCGGGGCGGCGGTCCGGCTCGGCGAACGGGTAAGCCGGTGGCGGCTCGGGCACCGCCGCCCGGACGGCCTGCGGTGCACTGCCGGCGGGAGCCGGGACGACAGCGCTGCCCGCCGCCGGCGTGAACAGCCGGGTGAGCCTCCGCTGTACCGTCGTCTCCTCGTCGTCTGACACGGCCGGGACGCTAGCGGCGACGCCGGGCCGAGAGCTGTCCCGCGTACCCTCGCCTGTGGACACCGGGTGGTTGTGGACAACCACCCGATCATGCGAGCGATGTGCTGGCGATGACTGGGCGGGTGGATGGTCCGCGGTGGGTGGAACGTCATGGTTGCCAAAACGGGCCGGAGACAGCCATGGCGTTCCAGTCACGGGCCGGGTGGGGCTTGAGTGGAATGGCACGGGTGTCTCCGGCGCGCCCGTCACTCACGGCCAGCACGATCCGGAGGAGCGCGCCGGTCAGCGTGCCTCCGGGTCCAGCCCGAGCGCGGCCCGACCACCGTCGACCGGCAGCGTCACACCGTTGACGAACGAGGCCGCCTCCGACAGCAGGAACGCGACCACGTCGGCCACCTCCCCGGTACGCCCCATCCGGCCCACCGGGTGCAGCCGGGCCAGCTCCGACTCGACGTGCTCCACCCCGGCCCGGTCCAGCCCGGCCAGGTAGGCGGTATGCCGTTCGGTGTGGATCGAGCCGAGCGCGACCGCGTTGGTGCGGATGCCGTGCCGGCCGTAGTCGACCGCGAGCGCCCGGGTCAGCCCCTCCACGGCGGCCTTCGCGGTGGCGTACGGCAGGGCGCCCGGCACCGCCCGGCGGGCCTGGTGGGAGGAGACGTTGACGATCGCGCCGCCGCTCCCGGCGGCCAGGAACCGGCGTACGGCCGTGCCGGCACCCACCACGGCGGGGCGCAGATTGGCCGCGATCAGGTCGAACACCTCGGTCGCGGGCACCCGGTGCAGGTCGCCGTCGCGGAAGACCGCGGCGTTGTTCACCCAGCCGGCCAGCGGCGCGGACGCCTCGGCGCGGTCGGCGGCCCGGCCGGTGACCGCCTCGTCGGCGGCGTCCCCGGTGACGGCGTGCAGCCGGTCGGCGGCCGGATGCCCGGTCAGCCAGTCGAGCGCGCTGCCGTCCCGTTCGACCACGACCACCACCGCACCGTCGGCGGCCAACCGTTCGACGACGGCCCGACCGACCCCCCGTCCGCCTCCGGTGACGACGTACGATCGCGCGTTCATCCGGCCAAGCTAGCGTGCGGGCGACCGCGGCGTGCCCGGTGACCGCCCGCCACCGGGACCGTCACGGGCGGCGGTGGACGACCACGCAGGCCAGCCCGGGACCGGCGTGCGCGGCGACCACCGCACCGGCCTCGGTGACGTACGTGTCGTGCAGCCGGTCCCCCAACCGCTCGGTCAGCGCCGCCAGCAACGCCTCGGCACGCTGCGGGGCGGCGAGGTGGTGCACGCCGAGGTCGACGTCGTGGTCGCCGGCCGCCTCGACGGCCAGGTCGACCAGGCGCGCCACGCCCCGGCTGGCGGTGCGGACCTTGTCCCGCACCACGATCGCGCCGTCCGGCATGTGCATGATCGGCTTGACCGAGAGCGCGGTGCCGAGCAGCGCCTCCGCCGCGTTGATCCGGCCGCCCCGACGCATGAACTCCAACGTGTCGACGTAGAAGAAGATGGTGGTCCGGTCGATCGCGTCCAGCGCCGCCGCGCGTACCCCGGTCAGGTCGTCGCCCCCGGCGGCGGCCGAGGCGGCGGCGAGCGTCGGGAAGCCGAGTCCCATGCCGGTGGAGCGGCTGTCCACCACCGCGACCCGGTCGTCGCCGACCTCGGCGGCGGCGAGCCGGGCGGCGTCGACGGTGCCGGACAGCTCGGCGGAGAGGTGCACGGAGACCACACCGTCCGCGCCGTCGGCGAGCAACGCGCGGTAGACCTGCGCGAACTGTTCCGGCGCGGGCCGGGAGGTGCTCACCGAGACGCGCCGGGCACCCAGCGCCCGGGTGGCGTCCGCCGGGAAGGTCTCGATGCCCTCCAGCCCTTCGGCGCCGTTGAGCACGACGGTCAGCGGGACGACGGTGAGCCGGTGCGCGCGGACCAGCTCGGGGGGCAGGTAGGCGGTGGAGTCGGTGACGACCGCTACGGGCATGACCGGCACGCTAGCCGATGTCGCGGTGCCGCGCCGGGGCCGACCGGCTCAGACCGCGTCGGTCAGCGCCGGCTGGGTGATCAGCCCGACATTGTGCGCGCGCAGGTGCCAGCCGCGGACGTCGTCGTGGCGCAGCTCGGTCCAGTGGCAGTTGCCCAGCGAGCCGACGCTGCGCAGCACCGCATGGTCCCAGCCGAGCAGGTGACCGATGCCCTGCCGGGCCCCGCCGCCGTGGGTGGTGACCACCACGGTGCCGCCGGTGGCCAGGTCGGCCGCGTCGCGGAACGCGGCGCCGAGCCGCCCGCCCAGGTCGTCGAGGCTCTCGATGCCGGCGCCGGGGTCGGGGTCGCCGGCCCGCCAGCGGGCGAACTCGTCGGGGAACCGCTCGGCGGCCTCGGTCAGGGCCAGGCCCTGCCACTCGCCGAAGTGCCGCTCGCGCAGTCGCGGGTCGGAACGGACCGGCAGCCCGGTCGACGCGGCCAGCGCGGCGGCGGTGTCGGCGGCGCGGCGCAGGTCGCTGGCGACGATGGCGTCCGGGCGCAGCGCGGCCAGCACCGGCGCGGCGGCGCGGGCCTGCTCCCGGCCGAGGTCGTTGAGCGGCACGTCGGTCTGGCCCTGGACGCGGCTCTGCGCGTTCCAGTCGGTGTTGCCGTGCCGCCAGATGATCAGACGGGTCATTCGGCGGTGGCGGTGCCGGCGGCCGAGTCGGCGAGGTCGCGGTCCACGAACGGGATCTGCGGGCAGTCCTTCCAGAGCCGGTCGAGCGCGTAGAACTCGCGCTCCTCGGTGTGCTGGACGTGCACCACGATGTCGACGTAGTCGAGCAGCACCCAGCGACCGCCCCGCTCACCCTCGCGGCGGACCGGCTTGGCCTTCTCCGGCAGCTCCAGCAGGCGCTCCTCGATGGCGTCGACGATGGCGAGGACCTGACGCTCGTTCGGAGCGGAGGCCACCAGGAACGCGTCGGTGATCGCGAGCTGGTCGCCCACGTCGATGATGACGATGTCCTGTGCCTTCTTGTCGGCCGCGGCCTGGGCAGCGGCCATCGCCAGCTCGTAGGCGCGTTCCGGAATGGTGGTCACCGTTCTCCTTCGATCAACCGTGCGACTCTCCAAGCCTCTCACACCGGGCGGCGTGACGACCTGTCAGTTCTGGCCGGTTATCGGCACGAACGGGGCGGTAACGGGCGAGATCATCGCTGGTAGAGGCGACGTTTGGCGATGTACTGCACCACACCGTCGGGTACCAGGTACCAGACCGGCTCGCCCCGGGCGACCCGGGCGCGGCAGTCGGTCGAGGAGATGGCCATGGCGGGCACCTGCACCAGGCTGACCGAGTCGGCCGGAAGGTGCTTGTCGGTCAACTCGAAGCCGGGGCGGGTCACCCCGATGAAGTGGGCCAGCTCCAGGACGTCGTCCAGGTCCTTCCAGGAGAGGATGCGCTCCAGCGCGTCCGCGCCGGTGATGAAGAAGAGCTGCGCCTTCGGGCCGTACTCGGCGTGCAGGTCGCGCAGCGTGTCGACGGTGTAGGTGGGCCCGCCGCGGTCGATGTCGACGCGGCTCACCTGGAAGCGGGGGTTGGAGGCGGTGGCGATCACGGTCATCAGGTAGCGGTCCTCGGCCGGGCTGACCGGTTCGTCCGCCTTCTGCCACGGTTGCCCGGTCGGCACGAAGACCACCTCGTCCAGCCCGAACCGGTCGGCCACCTCGCTCGCCGCCACCAGGTGACCGTGGTGGATCGGGTCGAACGTGCCGCCCATGATGCCGATCCGCCGGATGTCTTCCTCCACCCCGCGATCCTAGGCCGCGCCCCGGTGTCGGTCGGCCGGGGTCGCCGGCTCGCGCCGGGCGGGCGGTCGGCCGCCCGGCGCGATGCGTCGGTCAGGCGCCCACGGCGGCCACCGCCGTCCGGGCCACCAGCGCGCGGCGCAGGTCGTCGTCCAGGTCGACGACCCGCCGGCGCAGCCCCGGTGTCAGGTCGTCGCGGGCCAGCAATGCCGCGGCCAGTTCCCGGGTGGACTGCGTCACGGCGTAGCGCGGGAACGCCACGGCCGCCACCCGGTCGGCCACCCACGCGGTACGCAGACGCGCGGTCGCCGGCATCTCGGCGAAGTAACGCTCGACGTAGCCGGCGGTCAGCTCCGCCTGCTCCGGCTGCCAGAACCCCTCGGCGGTGGCCTCCACCAACCGGTTCGACAGCTCGGTGTTGCTGACGATGACCTCCCAGGCCGCCCGCTTGGCGTCAGCGTCCGGCAGGGCCGCCCGGCAATCGGCCGCCCGCTCGGCGCCGGTGGCACTGCGGTCGGCGGCCGACTCGGCGGCGATCTCCGCCTCGCCGGCGCCACCCAGCACCACCAGCCGGTGCAACAGCGCCCAGCGCAGGTCGGCGTCGACCGCCAGGCCGTCCGGCACGCCCGCGCCGGCCAGCCAACCGTGGAGCAGGTCGGCGTCCGTGGTGGCGCCGATCAGGCCCCGCACGGCGGCGAGCTGGAGCGAACCGCCGGCGGGGGCGCCGACCAGCAGCGCCCGGCACGCCTCGGCGATCCGCAGCAGCGCCGCGTCCCGGGCCAGCGGCTCCAGGTAGCGGTCGACGAGGTTGCGGCTGAGCGCGAGCACGTCCTCCGCGATGATCACCTCGGTCTCGGCCGGCAGCGCGGCGGTGATCAGGGCGACCAGCTCGGCGACCGGCCGCTCGCCGTCGGTCGCGGCGTCCAGCGCCTCACCCCAGAGCAGCGCCCGGGCCAGCGGGTCGTCGAGCCCGGGGAGCAGCATCGGCACCGCGGCGGCGGAGGCCGCGTCGAGCCGGATCTTGGCGAACGTGAGGTCGCCCGCGTTGGGCAGCAGCAGGCCGGTGGCGGGCCGACCGGTCAGCTCGGGCAGCGGCGTCCGGCCGCCGTCGGCGTCCGGGTCGAGGTCGACCTCGAACCGGCGCGTCGGGCCCTCGGCGGTGTGGTGGGCCACGCCGATGCGGTGCGGTCGCAGCACCGGATGGGTCGTCGGCGCGGTCTGCGTCACGGCCACCTCGGCCCACAGCCCGTCGGCGTCCACCGCGGCCTCCATCCGCAGCGTGTTGACCTGCGCCCGGCGCAGCCACCGCTCGGCCCAGCCGCTGAGGTCCCGGCCGGCGGCCGAGGCGAGGCTGTCGAGCAGGTCGGCGAGGGTGGCGTTGCCGAACCGGTGCGTGGCGAAGTGTGCGTTCAGACCGGCGAGGAACACGTCGTCACCGAGCCAGGCGACGAGCTGGCGCAGCACGCCGGCGCCCTTGGCGTACGAGATGCCGTCGAAGTTGAGCAGGCCCGCCGCGGCGTCGGCGACCTCCTCGGGTGCCACCGGGTGGGTGGAGGGGCGCTGGTCGGCGGCGTATCCCCACGCCTTGCGGCGCAGCGCGAAGGTGGTCCAGGCCTGGTCGAAGCGGGTGGCCTCGGCGGTGACGCGGGTGCCGAGGTACTCCGCGAACGACTCGTTCAGCCACAGGTCGTCCCACCAGCGCATGGTGACCAGGTCGCCGAACCACATGTGCGCCATCTCGTGGGCGATCACGGTGGCCCGCTGCTCACGCTGGCTGTCGGTGACCGCGGAGCGGAAGACGTAGTCGTCGCGCAGCGTCACCAGGCCCGGGTTCTCCATCGCGCCGGCGTTGAACTCGGGCACGAACGCCTGGTCGTACTTGTCGAACGGGTAGCGCTCGGCGAAGAGCTGGTGGAAGCGGTCGAGGCACTGCCGGGTGACGGTGAGGATCTCGTCCGCGTCGGCGTCGAGGTGCGCCGCGAGCGAACGCCGGCAGTAGAACCCGAGCGGGATGCCGTCGTGCTCGGCACGCAGCACGTGCCAGGGCCCGGCGACCAGCGAGACGAGGTAGGTGGCCAGCGGCGCGGTCGGGGCGAACTCCCACCGACCCGGCGCCGGCCGGTCGGCGAGCTGCCCGTTCGCGGCCACCGTCCACTCCGGTGGCGCGGTGACCGCCAGCGTCACCGGGGCCTTCAGGTCGGGCTGGTCGAAGGCGGCGAAGATGCGCGGCCCGTCGTCCAGGAAGGACATCGCGTAGAGGTACGTCTCGCCGTCGGCCGGGTCGACGAAGCGGTGCAGCCCCTCGCCGGTGTTGGAGTAGGCCATCTCGGCCTCGACGGTGATCTCGTTGGTCCCGGCCAGCCCGGTGAGCGGCAGTCGCCCGTCGGTCAGCAGGGCCGGATCGAGGTCGCGGTCGTTGAGGCGGACCCGTAGGAGTCGGCGGGGCTTGACGTCGACGAACGTCTCGGCGCCGGGGGTGGCCCGGAACCGGATGGTGGTGGTGGAGCGGAACCGCTCGACGTCGCCGGTCACGTCGAGGTCCACCTGATAGGACTCGACGGTGATCGACGCGCCACGCGCGGTCGCCTCTGCACGGGTCAGGCTCGGCATCCGCTTATCCTGCCCGATGAGGTCCGCACGGGCCTTCCCGTGACGCGTGGCGATGGAGGTAAAACGATGGGTCAACACCCCAAGGGCGATTTCGACCTTTCTCGGGCGGTTTGGCAGCGAGCGGAGGGCGACACGTCCGAGGGCGCGGTCGAGGTGGCTTTCGTCGACGACCTGATCGGGATGCGCAACTCGGCCGAGCCGGACGGCCCGGTCCTGGTCTTCACCCAGGCCGAGTGGGACGCGTTCGTGGCGGGCGCCCAGGACGGCGAGTTCGACCTGGACTGAGCCGCCCGGGTCAGTCACCGTCGCCCCAGCCGAGGCCGCCCGGCCCGGGCGCATGGTGGAAGCCGGGATGGCCGGCCACGTCGGCGCACCGCTCGCCGTCGGGCCCGGCCGCCCCGCAGAACAGCCGCTCGGCCCGGTGCCAGGCGTCGGCCGGGGACAGCGCCGCCGCGCCGAGCGCCAGCTCCGGGCGGAGCAGGTCGAGCGCTTCCGCGTACGCGACCGCCAGCTCCCGCGCGACGGCGGGGTCAGCGGCCACGAAGCCGAGGTGCACGGTGAAGAACCCCGGCGGGCGGGCCCCGGGCCGCCGGGGCCCGCTGGTCAGTGACTCCGCCCGCCCGCCGCCCCGCAGCCCGGCCGTCCCGTCGCGGTGATACCGCCGCGCCGCCCGGTTGTCGCGCATCCGTGCCTCCCCCGTCGCCGGTGACCGCCCGCCGGACGCCGGGCCCGGCGAGGGCCGGACCGGCCGCCGCCGGTCCGGGTACGAGCCAACCAGCTTTTCCGCGCCCCGGGAGGGGCCAGCGCCCGGGTGTGTGGGCCGCCCTCCCCCGGGCGGGCGGATCTGCGGAAACGGAGGATTCGGCCGCCCCGGCCCGGGTAGGTAGCGCAGACCGCGCAGGGTCCAGGAAGCGCAGATCGCGCAGGGTCGCCGAGCCGGGTCAGGAGCAACCGAGATGAGCACCGTGCCGAGCGACCGGAGCTTGGACAGCACGCTGGCCTACTTCCGGGAGGGCTACCGCTTCGTCGGCGCCCGCTGCGACCGGCTGGGCTCCGACGTCGTGCAGACCCGGCTGCTGCTGGAGCCGACCATCTGCCTGCGCGGCCGGGAGGCCGCCGAGCTGTTCTACGACGAGGAGCGGTTCGTCAGGCGTGGCGCCACGCCGATGCGCGGCCAGCGCACGCTGACCGGGGTGGGTGGCGTCCAGGGCCTCGACGGGGCGGCGCACCGCGCCCGCAAGGCGATGTTCATGTCGATGATGACGCCGGCCGCGGTCCGGCGACTCGGGCAGCTCTTCGACGACGAGTGGCGGGCCCGGATCCCGGTCTGGGCGGAACACGGGCCGCTGGTGCTCTACGACGAGATGGGCCGGCTGCTGACCCGCGCGGTCTGGGCCTGGGCCGGAGTGCCGCTGGCCGAGGCCGACGTGCGCCGCCGCACCGCCGAGATGCACGCCATGATCGAGGGACCGGCGGTGCTGGGCCCGAAGCACTGGCGCGGCCTGATCGGCCGCCGCCGGGCCGAACGCTGGGCCGGCGCGCTGGTCGAGCGGGTCCGCTCGGGCGCGCTGCCGGCGCCCGAGGGCAGCGCGCTGCGGATCGTCGCCGAGCACCGGGACGAACGCGGCCAGCCGCTGCCCCGCCGGATCGCCGCGGTGGAGTTGCTCAACGTGCTGCGCCCCACGGTCGCGGTGGACCGGTACGTGGTCTTCGCCGCGCTGGCGCTGCACGACCACCCGCACTGGCGCGACCGGGTACGCGGCGACGACGACGCGACCGAGCAGTTCGTGCAGGAGGTCCGCCGCTACTACCCGTTCTTCCCGCTGGCCGCCGCGCGGGTGCGCCGCTCGTTCGAGTGGCGGGGGTACGCGTTCCCGCAGGGCCGCCGGGTCCTGCTCGACCTGTACGGCACCAACCACCACCCGGAGCTGTGGCCGGAGCCGGAGCGGTTCCGGCCGGAGCGCTTCGCCGGTTGGCGGGACGACCCGTTCGGTCTGGTCCCGCAGGGCGGCGGCGACCACGACACGGGTCACCGCTGCGCCGGCGAGTGGATCACGATCGAGTTGATGAAGCGGGCGGTGGCCAACCTGACCGGCGCGATGAGCTACCGCGTCCCGCCGCAGGACCTGGCGCTCGACCTCGGCGCGATGCCGACGCTGCCGCCCAGTGGGCTGGTCGTCGACGGGGTGCGGCCGGCCGGCTGAGCGGGTCGCGCGCCCCGTCGCGGTCGGGCGCGGGAGCACCGGAGCGGTTTCAGGGGCCGCGCCGCGGGCACTCGCGGGACCCGACCCGACCGGAGGCGACGTGACCCGAGCGACCGTTCCACCGCTGCCGCACCCCGGCCGGTCCGTCGCGGCGTCCGCGCCGGACCGGCTTCCGATGGCGTACGTCCTGCCGCTGCGCGCCGCCGACGACCACGGTCTCGACGAGCTGACCGGCTACCTGCGTGAGCTGCGCCGCCGGGTGGACGTGGTGGTGGTCGACGGCTCGCCACCGGAGCTGTTCGCCCGGCACGCGGACGCCTGGCGGGGGCTGGTCCGGCACGTCCCGCCGGATCCCGCGCTGCGCGGGCGCAACGGCAAGGCGCTCGGGGTGCTCACCGGCGTCGCGCTGGCCCGGCACGAGCACGTGGTGATCGCCGACGACGACGTCCGGTACGACCTGTCGGCGTTGCGCGCGGTGCACGACCTGCTCGACCGGGTGGACCTGGTCCGGCCGCAGAACCACTTCGCCCCGC
The DNA here is from genome assembly GCF_027925725.1 of Micromonospora sp. AKA38. Lineage (NCBI taxonomy): Bacteria > Bacillati > Actinomycetota > Actinomycetes > Micromonosporales > Micromonosporaceae > Micromonospora > Micromonospora sp. AKA38. The sequence continues at coordinate 630,823 of NZ_BNEI01000003.1, forward strand.
TGCCCTGGCACGCCTGGTGGGACACCGGACGGACGCTGCTCGCCCGGGTGTTCGGCGGGGACTGGCCGGGCACGCTGGCGCTGCGCCGGAGCACCTTCCTGGCGATGGGCGGCTACGACCCGGACGTGCTCTTCGAGAACCTGGAGCTGGTGCGGACCGTCCGCGCGTACGGCGGCAGCACGGCCACCCCGGCCTGGCTGTACGTGCGGCGACTGCCGCCCACCGCCGGGCACTTCCTCGGGCAGCGGGTGCGCCAGGCGTACGACGAGACGGCCCGGCCGGCGTGGCTGCTGGCCGCGCTGGCGGTGCTACCGGCCACGGCGGTCGCGCTCGCCGCCCGCCGTCCGGGGCTGCTGGTGCGGGCCGGGCTGGTCACGGTCGCGGTGGCGGAGCTGGGCCGGCGACGGGCCGGCGGGGCCCGGGTCTTCCCGGCGCACACCACGCTCGCGGCGCCCGCCTGGGTGCTGGAGCGCGGCGTGTGCGCCTGGCTGGCGGTGGGCCGGCGGCTGCGCGGCGGGGTGCCCTACGCGGGCAGCCGCCTGCGGACGGCGGCCCACAGCACCCGTGCCCTGCGGCGGCTGGCCACCCGCCACCGCCCCGACGATCTGACCCGCTGGGTCGAGACATGCGAAAGCGGGGGCCCTTGTTGACGCCTGAGCGACAGCAGGGGCCCCCGCTTGGCAGACTGCGGTCAGGAGCGCGCCTGGTGGGCGCTCTCCCGCACGTCCTGGGCGGCGCTGCGGCCGTCGTCCTTGACCGCGTGCACGGCGTCCTGCGCGGTGGAGCGCACCGACTCGGCGGCGTGCTGGGCCGGCTCGCGCAGCTCGTCCCTCAGCTCGTTGGCGACCTCACCCAGCTTCTCCTTGACGACGCCGCTGTGCTCGGTCGCCTTCTCCTTGACCTGCGCGGCGAGCTCCTGCTCGCGGCGGGTGGCCGGGATCAGCGAGGAGACCAGCATGCCGACGCCGAACGCGATCACGCCGGCGGCGATCGGGTTGCCCTGGGACTTCTGCCGCACGACCTGCGGTGCCCGGTGCGCCGCGTCGCCCACCGTGGCGGCGGCGGAGTGCGCCTTGTCGCTGACCGTGGACGCGGCCGAGGAGGCATGGTCGCCCACCGAGTGCGCGGCGTGGCCGGTGCTGTGGCCGAGGTCGGAAGCGGTTCCCATCACCTTGTCCTTCACGTTGGTCAGCGCGCTGCGGACGCGCTGCTTGCGGTCGTCGACGATGCGGCTCGGGCTGACCTTGTACGCCAGGGCGTCCACGTCCGAGCTGAGGTTGTTGCGGGTGGCTTCGATCTCCCGGCGGATCTGGTCGGGATCGGTGCTCATCGGGTGACTCCCTCCGGGTGCGGCTTGAGTGCGTCCGGGATGCGCTGGACGCTGTCGTTGGTCTGCTTCAGGCCACGGATCTGCTCGGCGTTCTTCTTGGCCTTCGAGTAGAGGACCGCCGCGATCGCGGCCCACACCACCGCCACGATGAGCGCGGCCAGGCCGGAGTCCATGACGTTGTCGAGGAACTGCCACACCGCGACGGAGACGAAGAGCGCCACCATGTAGCCGCCGAAGCCGGCGCCGCCGTAGAGGCCGGCGGCCTTGCCCGCCTTCTTGCCCTCCTGGCGGATCTCGGCCTTGGCCAGCTCGACCTCCTGGCGCATCAAGGTGGAGAGGTCGCCGGTGACCTGGCTCATCAACTGCCCGATCGAGCTGCCGCGTACCTCGTCGGCGTGGTGCGGCGCGCCCGCGGCCTGGTAGCCGGGGTCCTGCGTCGGCACGGTCATGCCGTGGTCTCCCTTCTGCCGGCCCGGCCGCTCACGGGCGCGGAGCGCCGGTCGACGGCACGCCCGGCAGCGGGTCGGTGTGGCTCGGCGGCGGCAGCGGCTGGCCGGTGCCGCCGGCCGGGTCGGCCCAGGTGTTCGGGGCGCCGCCGGCCGGGTAGGTCGCGCCCGGCGCGGAGTAGCCCGGGTCCGGCTCGGCGTAGGTGCCCGGCGTCGGGTCGAGGTAGCCACCGGCCGGCTGGGTCGGCACGGCCGGCATGGTCGGGATGACCGCGGTCCGGTCCGGGTCGTAGGCCGGACGGACGCCGCTGTCGTCGTTGCCCACGGCGGCGATGTTCCGGGTCAGCCGGCCGGCGACCACGCCCAGCAGCGCGGCGCCGACCAGGAACGTGCCCGGGTTACGGCGGGCGTAGCTCTTCACCTCGTTGAGCAGGTCACCCGGCTCGCGCTGCTCCAGCCAGCCGGCCACGCCGTGCACCCGCTCGGCCGCCTGGTGGGCCAGCTCGGTGACCGGCCCGGAGCCGCCGCCCTGCTGCGCCATCGACCGCATCTCGTCGGCCAGCGACCGCAGGCCGCTGGCGGCCCGCTGCTGCTGCTGGCCGGCCTGCGCGGTGACCTGGTTACGGGTCTCGCCGTAGAGGTCACGGGCCTGCCGCTTGGCCTCGCCCACCACCTCCCGGCCCTGCTCCTTGGCGGTCTGCGCGACCGCGCCGCCCGCGCTTGCGGCGTCGGAGCCGACCTGGCGGGCCTGATCGCGTACGCCGCCGCCGTTCGTCGACTCGTACGTGGCGGTCGTGGAGGAAAAGTCCTGAGTCATGGTGTCCCTTCCGCTCGTGCGTTCCCAGCGGTTGTGTTCGGGGGGCTCACGCGAATACTTTCCGCGTGACAAGTGCCCTACCCTCGGCCGTCGGGTCCATGCCTGATTCGTCATTTCTCTGCGGAAGCGGCCCGTCCCGATCACAGAATGGGGAGGCCGGCCCGCCCCGGGTGGGCCCCACGGGGGTGACAGCGATGGCACGTGAGGTGCGCGGACACCCGTCCGCCCGGCCGACGGTGCAGAAGGTCGCGCTCGCGGTCGCGGCCGTCTTCGTACTGATCGGCGTGCTCGGCTTCGTCCCGGGCGTCACCACCCACTACGGCGAGCTGGCGTTCGCCGGGCACCACTCGGGGGCGAAGCTGCTCGGGCTGTTCCAGGTGTCGGTGCTGCACAACCTGGTGCACCTGCTCTTCGGGCTGGTCGGGCTGCTGGCCGCGCGGCGGCTGGCCGGCGCGCGGGTGTTCCTGGCCGGCGGCGGCGCGCTCTACCTGGTCCTCTGGCTGTACGGCTTCGCCATCGACCGGGAGAGCACGGCGAACTTCGTACCGGTCAACGACGCCGACAACTGGCTGCACCTGTTCCTCGGCTTCGGCATGCTCGCCGCGGGCCTGCTGCTGAACAACGAGGTGGGTGCCGGCGGCCGGCCGGACATCCCGATCGACCGGCCCTGACCAGCCACGACACGCCCGAGCGGTGTGTGAGAAGGGGCCCCTTCTCGACGCCAGGCGTTAATGAGGTGCCCCTCCTTACGCCGCCACCGGGAGGTGCTTGGCGAAGCAGACGCTGTACGGGTTGTCGACGTACTCGCCGTACACCGGGATCGGCTGGTAGCCGCTGGACCGGTAGAGCCCGATGGCGGCCGGCAGGTAGGTGCCGGTCTCCAGGCACACCGTCCGGTGCCCCTGCCGGAAGGCCAGTTCCTCCAGCGCGAGCAGCAACTGCCGGGCGATGCCGCGCCCCCGGTACGCCGGCCGGACGTACATCCGCTTCAGCTCGCCGGTGTCGGCGTCGAGCGCCTGGAGACCGCCGCAGCCGACCGCCCGGCCGCCGACCACGGCCGCCAGGTAACGAATGTCGGAGTGGGTGACGGTGACCTGCCCGTCCAGCCCGCCGTCGGCGTCCCGCAGCTCACGCTGCTGGGCCACGACGAGCGCCGCGACCTCCGGATCGGTGGCGGGCCGGCATTCGATCAGCATCCCGTCACGGTAGGTCGACCGGATTTCGCGAAGGTTTCCGGCCGAGGTCCCCGACACGGACACGACCGGACTAGTCGTCGTCCGGTTCCGCCGCCGGGGCCGCCTCGACCTCGTCCTCCGGTCGCTGCCGGCGGGCCTTGCGAGCGGCCAACCGGTCCGAGGCGGAGGGACGCGTCGACGTGTCCTCCAACCGCACGTCGGTGCCCCGGTTGCCGGGCACGAAGTCGACGCCCGCGTAGAGCGTCGGCTGCCAGTCGAACTCGCGCTCGCCGATCCGCACCAGGTCGCCGGCCTGCGCGCCGGCCTTGGCCAGCTTCTCCTCGACGCCCAGCCGGGCCAGCCGGTCGGCCAGGAAGCCCACCGCCTCGTCGTTGTCGAAGTTCGTCTGCTTCACCCAGCGTTCCGGCCGGCTGCCCCGGACGGTGTAGGAGCCGTCCGGCTCGGCCTCGATGGTGAAACCGGCGTCGTCGACCGCCTTCGGGCGGAGCACGACCCGGGTCGGCTCCACGTCCGGAACGGCGCGGCGGCCCTCGTCGACCACCTGGGCCATCGCGTACGTCAGCTCGCGCAGGCCCTCGCGGGTGGCGCTGGAGACGTCGAAGACGCGGAAGCCGCGGGCCTCCAGGTCGGGGCGGACGATGTCGGCGAGGTCCTTCCCGTCCGGCACGTCGACCTTGTTCAGCGCGACCAGCCGGGGCCGGTCGGCCAGCCCGCCGTACTGGGCCAGCTCCGACTCGATGGCGTCGATGTCGGCGAGCGGGTCGCGGCCCGGCTCCAGCGTCGCGGTGTCGACCACGTGCACCAGCACGGCACACCGCTCGACGTGGCGGAGGAACTCCAGGCCCAGCCCCTTGCCGGTGGCGGCGCCCGGGATCAGGCCGGGCACGTCCGCGACGGTGAACGTGTGGTTGTCCACCCGCACCACGCCCAGGTTGGGCACCAGCGTGGTGAACGGGTAGTCGGCGATCTTCGGCTTGGCGGCCGAGATCACCGAGATCAGCGAGGACTTCCCGGCGGACGGGAACCCGACCAGGCCGACGTCGGCGACGCTCTTCAGCTCCAGCACCACGTCGAGCCTGTCGCCGGGCTCACCCAGCTCGGCGAAGCCCGGCGCCTTGCGGCGGGCGTTGGCCAGCGAGGCGTTGCCCCGGCCGCCCCGGCCACCGCGGGCCGCCTCGAAGGTGGTGCCCACCCCGACCAGGTCGGCCAGCACCTCGCCGTCCAGGGTCTGCACCACGGTGCCGTTCGGCACCTTGATCACCAGGTCGCGGCCGTTGGCGCCGTCCCGGTTCGAGCCGGCCCCGCCCTTGCCGTTGTCGGCCTTCAGGTGCGGCCGGAAGTGGAAGTCGAGCAGCGTGGTGACCTGCGGGTCGACCACCAGCGACACGCTGCCCCCATGGCCGCCGTTGCCGCCGTCCGGGCCACCGAAGGGCTTGAACTTCTCCCGGTGGATCGAGACACAGCCGTGCCCGCCGTCGCCGGCCTGCATGTGCAGGACGACCCGGTCAACGAACGTCGTCACGACGCCAATCCTTCCAGCGGGGTCCGCCCCGCACGTGGAAAGCCGAAGCGGGCCGGGACCCGAGGTCCGCGGCCCGCTTCGGCTTCGAACTACTGCTGAGGCACGATGCTGACGGTCTTGCGACCGCGCTTGGTGCCGAACTGCACCGAACCGGCGGACAGCGCGAACAGCGTGTCGTCGCCGCCACGGCCGACCAGGTCACCGGGGTGGAACTTGGTGCCACGCTGACGGATGAGGATCTCACCCGCGCTGACGACCTGACCACCGAAGCGCTTCACGCCGAGCCGCTGGGCCGCGGAGTCGCGACCGTTACGCGAGCTGGACGCACCCTTTTTGTGAGCCATTTCCGACGACCTACTTCCCGCTGTTGGAGATGCCGGTCACCTTGATCTGGGTCAGCGGCTGCCGGTGACCCTGACGCTTGTGGTAGCCGGTCTTGTTCTTGAACTTGTGGATCCGGATCTTCGGGCCCTTGGTGTGCGCGGCGATCTCGCCGGACACCGCGACCTTGGCGAGCTTCGCCGCGTCGGTCACCAGGTCGTCACCGTCGACGAGGAGCACCGCGGTGAGCTTCACCGCGTCACCGGGGGCACCGGTGAGCTTCTCGACCTCGATCACGTCGCCCTCGGCGACCTTGTACTGCTTGCCGCCGGTCTTGACGATCGCGTACATCGGAGGCGCACTCCCTGTCGTTGAGGCTGCTGGCGTCTTTTCCCACCGTTGCCGGCGGGTCGTTCCCACGGCGTCTCGCCGGGAGCCGTGACACCGGCGGCGCGGGCGCGCGGGAACTAGGCACACCAAAGTGCGCCGCAGGCAAGAGTACGCCATACCCGGTCCGCCGCCCAAACCGGGCTGCCGGTCACGCCGGGCAGAGCTGGTCGAGCCGCTGCTGGAGCCGGTCGAACGCGGTCTCGTCGATCTTCCGCACGTCGGTGCCGAGCCCGCCCACCTCGGTGGCCAGGTCCGCCAGCAGCGTCCGCAGGCGCGGGTCGGTGGCCCGCCCGGACTGCTCCCGCAGCACGTCCCGCCAGCCCGCCAGCGCGGCCTCCGCGTCCCGCCGGGCGGCCTTCTCCGTGCCCCGGTCCCCGGTGCCGCCCGCCCGCAGCATCTCCGCCAGCTTCTGCACGTACGTCTGGACGGCCACGGACCCGGCCTGCTTCGCGCGGGCACAGACGCCCGCGTCGCCGGTGACGGTCGGGGCGGGAGTGGGCGACGTGGCCGCCGGGGCCGGTGAGGCGAAGCCCACCGAGAACGGGTCGGTCCGTTCGGCGCAGCCCGACCCGACCAGCAGCAGTCCGGTCAACGCGGTGACCGCGAACACCCGGCGCATGTCTCCTCCCTCCGGGGCGCGGCCGGCCCGACCGGGGGTCGACGGGAAACGGCAGGGCCCCTGCTCCCGGCACTCTGTTGCCGGACCAGGGGCCCTGTCAAACGCCACGCAGGTCAGCGGCTCACGGCCGGGTACGCCGCCGGGCGCCGCCACGGCGGGACCGCCGCCGCGACGAGCCGCCGTCGGCGCCCTCGTCGTCGCTGTCGCCGTCGCCGATCGCGTCCGGGTCGTCAGCCGCCGCGAGTCGGGCCGAGTCGCCCTCCTGGCTGTCCGCGACCGCCGGGGCGGCCGGCGTCTCGGTCTCGAACCGGGACAGGTCGTAGCCCTGGGTGTCGTAGTAGTCGTCGGCGGACTCGGCCACCTCGACGACGGTCCGCTCCGGCGCGGCGGCGGCCGGCGGCTCCGCCGCGGCCTCCACGGCGGGCTTCTCCGCCGCGGCCTTGCGACCCCGGCGACGGCCCTTCTCCTCGGCCGGCGCGACCGCCGAGGCGACCGCCTTGACCTTCTCCCCCGCGCCACCGGCACGCGGCTTCTCCGGCACCGGCTCGGTGTGGATCACCACGCCCCGGCCCTTGCAGCACTCGCAGGTCTCGCTGAACGCCTCCAGCAGGCCCGCGCCGATGCGTTTGCGGGTCATCTGCACCAGGCCCAGCGAGGTGATCTCGGTGACCTGGTGCTTGGTGCGGTCCCGACCCAGGCACTCGGTGAGCCGACGCAGCACCAGCTCCCGGTTCGACTCCAGCACCATGTCGATGAAGTCGATCACCACGATGCCGCCGAGGTCGCGCAGCCGCAACTGGCGCACGATCTCCTCGGCCGCCTCCAGGTTGTTGCGGGTGACCGTCTCCTCCAGGTTGCCGCCGGAGCCGGTGTACTTGCCGGTGTTGACGTCGACGACGGTCATCGCCTCGGTCCGGTCGATCACCAGCGACCCGCCGGAGGGCAGGAAGACCTTCCGGTCCAGCCCCTTGAGGATCTGCTCGTCGATCCGGTACTCGGCGAACACGTCGGTGACGCCGGCGTGCCGGCGCAGCCGCGCCACCAGGTCCGGGGAGACGTGCGACAGGTACGACTCGACCACGTCGTACGCCGACTCGCCCTCGATGACCAGCTCGCGGAAGTCCTCGTTGAAGAGGTCCCGGACCACGCGGATGACCAGGTCCGGCTCCTCGTAGAGCAGCACCGGGGCACCACCGGAGGCAGCCTTGGCCTGGATGTCGTCCCACTGCGCCTGGAGCCGCTTGACGTCCCGGGCCAGCTCGTCCTCGCTGGCGCCCTCCGCCGCGGTCCGGACGATCACCCCGGCGCCGTCCGGCACCAGCTTCTTGAGGATGTCCCGCAGCCGCTTGCGCTCGGTGTCCGGCAGCTTGCGGCTGATCCCGGAGGCGTTGCCGTTGGGCACGTAGACCAGGTGCCGGCCGGAGAGCGCGACGTGGCTGGTGAGCCGCGCGCCCTTGTGCCCGATCGGGTCCTTGGTGACCTGCACCAGCACCGGGTCGCCGGAGCGCAGCGCCTGCTCGATCGAGCGGGCCCGGCCCTCCAGGCCGGTGGCGTCCCAGTTGACCTCGCCGGCGTACAGCACGGCGTTGCGCCCGCGCCCGATGTCGACGAAGGCCGCCTCCATGCTCGGCAGGACGTTCTGCACCTTGCCGAGGTAGACGTTGCCGGCCATCGTGCCGGACGAGTTGCGGGTCACGTAGTGCTCGACCAGCACGCCGTCCTCGAGCACCGCGATCTGGGTGCGGTCGCCACGCTGGCGCACCACCATCGTCCGGTCGACCGCCTCGCGGCGGGCCAGGAACTCCGACTCGCTCAGGATCGGCGGCCGGGTGCGCCGCTGCTCGCGGCCGTCCCGGCGGCGCTGCCGCTTGGCCTCCAGCCGGGTCGACCCGGAGACGCCCTGCACCTCGTCGACCGCCTTGCGCGGCTCACGGATCTTGACGACGGTGGGCACGCCGTCCTCGGCCGTGGTCTCCGCCTCACCCGCGCCCCGGCGACGACGCCGACGGCGGCGACGGGTCATCCCGTCGCCCTCGGCCTCCTCGTCGCTCTCCTCGGCCTCCGCGTCGGCCGGCTCCGCCGTACCGGTCTCGTCCTCGTCGGCCTCGTCGGCGCCGCCCTTGCCCCGGCCACGGCCCCGGCGACCACGACGACGGCGGCGGCGACCCTCGGCGGTGTCGTCGTCGTCCTCGGCGTCGGCGGACTCGTCCGCCTCGGCGGCCGGCTCCTCCTCCTCGACGGCCTCGGGCTCGATCTCGGCCGCCACCGGCTCGGCCTCCCGCCGGCCACGACGGCGACGGCGACCGGTCTCGACCGGCTCCTCCGCCGCCTCCTCGACGGCCGGGTAGGTGACCCGGACCGCCGGGGCCTCCTCGGGCTGCGGGGGCATGAACAGGACGGTGGGCGCGGAGAGTGCCGCGCGACGCCGGCGGCCGGTGGCCGGCCGCTCCTCGGCCGCCGGCTCGTCCGCCACACCCGGCACCGCGGCGCCGGTCGACACCACGCCGGTGGCGTCCGCGGGCCCGCCGGCCCGGGCCAGGTCAACCTCATCGGTACGCCGGGACGCGCGCCGCCCGCCGGCACGCGACCGCGCACCACCCTCGCCTGCGGTCCCGCGGGTACGGGACCGGGTGGCGCCCTCGCCCGGGGTGGGCTCGTCCACGGCGTCCTCGCCGACCGCGTCCCCGTCGAGCGCGTCCTCGTCGAGCGGGGCCCGCCCCTCGGCGATCTCGCCCGCGCCACCCGGGACCGAGACCGGTCCGTCGACCACGGCACCGCCCGACGGCCCGGTGGCCGGCTCGACCGACGGGCCGGTGGCCTCGGCGGCCGGCTCGACCGGCGCGGCCGACGGCCCGGTGGGCGCCTCGGTCGACGCGGTCGGCGGCCCGGCGGCCTCGGCGGGCGCCTCGGTCGGCGACTCGGCGGCCGGCATCGGCTCGGCGGCGGGTGGGGTGGCCTTGCGGCGGCGGGTCCGGGTGACCTTGACCGGCGGTACCACCTCGTCCGAGGTGGCCTGCACCTCGGCAGCGGCCACCGGCTCCTCGACCGCCTTCGCCGGGGTCGCCTTCCGGCGCCGGCGGGTGGTCTTCGGCGCGGCCTCCAACTCACCGGCCACCGGCGCGAACACCTCGGCCTGCGGCGACTCGCCGCTGCCGGTGGCCGCGGCGGACGCCTCGACCGGCGCGTCGGTCTGCTCCGGCTGGTTGAGCGGCGCGGCCTTGCGCCGGCTGGCCCGCTTGCGGGGCGGCGGCTTCACCTCGGCGACGCCGTCGGTGCTGCTGGTGGCGGTCGGGTCGGCCGGCTCGGCGCCGGTCCGTTCGCCGCCCTCGGGCTCGTTCTCGAGCATGGACGTTCTCCAGTTCTGGCTGCCCCGGGCGCGGTTGAGCGCTGCCACGCAGGGTTGCCGCAAAGGTGTTTCCGCCGGGCGCGCAGGTGCGCGACCGCCGAAGTCTGCCTGCCAGAGCGCTGACCGTCGGTCAGTGCCCTCCGATGGCTGCCCCGTCGCGATCCGCGTCCAACGGATCGACGATCTCGCCCTGCGCGGTCAGCGTGCCCTGCGCCAGCCGGATCACCTTCGGGGTGACCGGCGGCTCCAGGTCGGCCACCACGCGGAGGCCGGAAAGGACGTCATCGGGTCGCACGGACGGGGTGACCTGCCGCACGACCAGTTCGAGTATCGCACACGGTACGGTCGCCGCTCCGGAAGGCGTCTCAGCCGGCACCAGCGCATCGATGGCGATCACGGCAGCGCGGGCGTCGAACGTCCGCCGCCCCTGCTTGGTCATCCGCTCGACCTGGATCTCCTCGGCGGCGGTGAACGCCGCCACGGCGGCCCGGAGCACGTCCGGATCGACCTCGGGCAGCTCGATCCGCCAGTACGACGCCTCGATCCGGTCGGCCAGGCTGCCACCGGACGCCTCGACCGCGTCGAGCACGTCGAGCCCGGGCGAGAGCGCGGCGTCCAGAGCGGCACGGAGGCGCTCCGGGTCGACCGGTTCACGCAGGCCGATCTCCAGGTACTCGGCCTCGCTGGCCACGCCGGTCGGCGCCGCGGAGGCGTACGAGATCTTGGGGTGCGGGGTGAAGCCCTGGGAGAACGCGATCGGCACGCCGGCACGGCGCAACGCGCGCTCGAAGGCTCGGGCGAAGTCCCGGTGCGAGGTGAACCGCAGCGGTCCACGCTTGGCGTACCGGATGCGGACCCGCTGGACGACGGGCGCCTGGCCGCCCTCGGGTTGAGGCTTTCTGGCGATCGTGAACTCCTCGGCTGTGCCTGCGCGTGTCCGTCCCATCCTGGCGCAGCCCGCACCGCCCCCCACACCCACCCCCACCACCCCCTCTACGGTGGGGTGGGTCAGGGGCGACGGTCGCCGGCCGGGGTGGGGCCGCCCAGCCGGTCGAGCGCGTCGTCCGGGAGCTGCGCCACCCGGGCCAGCTCACGTCGGTGCCGGCGCCGGTTCCAGATCAGGAACACCACGAGCGCCAGCAGCACCACCAGGGCCACCGCGAGGCCGATGCCGATCACCAGCACCTGCTGGTCGGTGGGGCCGCCGCGGTCGCCGTACTTCGTCACGTCGAAGTCGTCGTCCTCGGCCGTCCGCGGCGCAGCCGCGCTCGCCGAGGCCAGGTCGAGCAGCGGGTTCGCCGAGACCGACGGCACGTCCGCGGTGAGCGCCGCCACCGGGTCGATCCGGCCGAAGCCGAACTGCGGGTCCCGGCCCGACGGGCCGGCGTCCTGGGCGGTGCGGATGATCCGGTTGATCACGTCGGACGCGGAGAGCTGCGGGTACTTCGAACGGATCAACGCCGCGACACCGGAGACGATGGCGCTGGAGTCGGAGGTGCCGTCACCCCAGCCGTAGCCGTGGTCGCGGCCGGCGTTGTAGATCCCGTCCGCCGGCGCGGCGACCACCGCCTCCGGGCCCTGGGCGGAGCCGGACCAGAAGCCGCCGCCCCGGGTGGTGCCGGTCACCGCGATCACGCCGGGGATCCGGGCCGGCGAGGCGATGTCCACGTCGCCCGCCTTGCGGTTGCCGCCGGCGGCGACCACGACGACGTCGCGCGCCAGCGCGTACCGGATCGCCTCCTCCTCGTCCGGGTCGGGCGCGCCGGCCCGGCCGAAGGAGAGGTTGAGCACCGTCGCGCCACCGTCGACCGCCATCCGGATGCCCAGGGCGGACGCGCCGTCGGGCACGGTTCCCGGGCCGGGCTCCTGCTTGATGGGCAGGATCCGGGCGTCCGGCGCGATGCCGTCCACGCCGTCGCCGACGTTCGCCGCCGAGATGATGCCGGCCATGTGCGTGCCGTGGCCGTCCGGGTCCTCCCGGCCGTCGCCCCGGGCGCCGTAGCTGCGGTCGCCGGGCAGCACGCGACCGCGCAGCGCCGGATGGGTGGCGTCGACGCCGGTGTCCACCACGCCGACCACCACCCCGCGCCCGGTGGAGATCCGATGCGCCCGGTCGATGCGCAGCTCGTCGAGGTACCACTGCTCGGCCCGGCGCGGCGCGGCCGGCGCCGGCTGGGCCGCGCCCAGCACCATCAGGCCGGCCAGCAGTCCGGCCGCCACCGGCCGGAGCGCGGCGACGTGCGCCCTCATCCGTCCGTCCTCATCGCAGGACGCCCGGGGACGCACTGTCACCGGCACCCCACGGATCGTCGTCCTCAGTCAACCACGACGAGTGCTCGGCACCGCCGCCGCCGTGCCCGGCGCCGCCGTGCCCGCCCATCATCCCGCCGCCCATCATGCCCCCGCCGGCACCCGCGCCGGTCGCGTTGCGGAGCGCGCTGGCGGCGCTGGTCAGCGGCGGGACCTTGCCGTTGCCGCCGCCGACCAGGCCGGGCAGCGCACCCACGCCCAGCCCGCCGGCCGCGCCGACACCACCGCCGCCGAGACCACCACCGGCGCCCAGCCCGGCGCCACCACCGCCGAACCCGCCACCGCCACCGACGGTGCCCGGTCCACCGCCACCGAACGCGCTGCCCGGACCACCGGTCGTGATCGTGCCCGGCCCGCCCGCGCCGGCCAGGCCGGTGCCGTAGTCGTGGTCACCCGAGCCCGGGTAGCCGCCACCGGTGACCGGCGGGACGTACGACCCGCCGCCGGTCTGACCGCCGCCGAGATCGACGCCGCCCGTGGTGGGCGGCGGTGAGAACGAACCGCCACCGTACGAACCACCACCGCCACCACCGATGCCGGTGCTGCCCAGCGAGGGCACCTTGCCGCCCCCGCCGCCACCACCGCCGGGCAACCCGGTGTCGGGCACACCGGACGGCGGGACGCGGTTGTCGGGCGTGTAGCCGTCACGCGTGTCATTGGCCGAGGGCTGGGGCACGACCAGCTTCGGGCGTTCCGTCTCCACCGCGGCGGGCAGCGGCGACATCGCCCTGTTGGCCGCCTCCTGGTTGTCCCGGTACCAGTTGTCCAGGTGCGACTTGGTGTCCCACCAGCCACCACGCTTCTGGTCGTCGGCGTTGCCGTCGACCCTCATCGTCGCCTCGAGGTCGTCGGCCTTGTCGCGGAACGCGCCGTCGGCGTAGAGCGACTGGTTCTGCTGGTAGTCGCTGCGCAGCGAGGCGAGGAAGCCGGACTGGCTCTCGCCGTCGCGGGCGTCGTCGAGCTCGGTGCCGCCGGGCAGGCTCCACTCGTTCCAGCCGAAGTCGTCCATCAGCGGGATCGGGATGCTGGCCACCGCCTTGCGGATGTCGCCCTCGATCCGCGACAGCGCGCCGCTGACGTCACTGGCGTGGGTGATCAGCTCCTCGATGTCCTTGCCGATGCCGCCCAGGTGCTCGCGGTACGCGTCACCGCCGCTGCCCGTCCAGCCGGCCAGCAGCCCGGGAAGACCGCCGCTGTGCGGGCGTTCCTGACCGGACGCGATCGGACCGACGAACGAGCGCCCGACAAGCGCGTCGCGCAGGTGCCCGAGCCCGGCGGAGAGGTTGCTCCAGCCGACGCCGACCGACCCGACCGTCTCCGGATCCGCGGCGAGCGTCACCTCCCGGACGCAGCGCTCCCAGGTGCCTCCAGCCATGATCGCCTCTCCCTCAGGCCGGGTACGGGTACGTGGGCTGCTGCCCCGCCTCGGGCGGCGGCGCCGCGGACTCCAGCAGCCGCTCGATCTGCTTGCCGTTGGCGGCGTTGCGGGCCTCGGCGTCGCGGAACGCCTTCGCGATGTCCTCGGTGCCCTTCTTCAGCCCGGCCAGCTTGCTGGAGATGGCCTTGAGATGGGCCTCCATGTTGGCCGTCGACCGGGTCAGCGCCGCCCACTGCATCCGCGCGTCCTCGTACGCGCCGAACGGCGTGCCGTTGGGCACCGCCTGGGCGTTGTTGCTGTCGCCCTTCATCCGCTCCTTGATGCGTTCCATCTCGTAGCCGATGGTGTCGTCGACGTACTGCTTGAGGCGCTCGACGTAGTCGGCGGCGGCGTCCAGGTCCTCGACGCTGACGTGCAGGTCGCCGGTGTCCGGCGGCTTGATGCCCATGCTGCTGTCCTCCCCCGCTACCGGCCCGGCCGGTCCAATACGGACGCAGCGTATCGAGGAAGCACCAGCCGGGGCAGCCCCGCCCCGACCATCCGACGGTCGACACGTGACACGACGGAGCGCGGGCCCCCGAGGGGTTCCCGCGCTCCGTCACACGTCGGTGCGGGGCTCAGCCCTGGGCCGCCGCGGGCAGCCGCATCCCGCCGACCGGCGTCAGCGGCAGCAGCTTGCGCCCGGTCGGGCCGATCTGGATCTCGGTGTCCATGGACGGGCACACGCCGCAGTCGAAGCAGGGCGTCCAGCGGCAGTCGTCCTGCTCGTACTCGGACAGCGAGTCCTGCCAGTCCTGCCAGAGCCAGTCCTTGTCCAGGCCGGAGTCGAGGTGGTCCCAGGGCAGGACCTCCAACTCCTCGCGCTCCCGGGTGGTGTACCAGTCGAGGTCCACCCCGAACGCCGGCAGCGTCTCGGCCGCCGCGTCCACCCAGCGCTGGTACGAGAAGTGCTCACTCCAGCCGTCGAACCGGCCGCCGTTCTCCCAGACCTTGCGGATCACCGCGCCGACCCGGCGGTCGCCCCGGGACAGCAGGCCCTCGATCAGCGACGGCTCGCCGTCGTGGTAGCGGAAGCCGATCGCCCGGCCCAGCGAACGGTCACTGTTGATCGCCTGCTTGAGCAGCTTGAGCCGGCCGTCGATGACCTCGGGCGTGGACATCGAGGCCCACTGGAACGGGGTGTGCGGCTTCGGCACGAACCCGCCGATGGAGACCGTGCAGCGGATGTCCTTGGACCCGGTGGCCGCACGGCCGGCCCGGATCACCTCGTGCGCCATGTCGGCGATCTCCAGGACGTCCTCGTCCGTCTCGGTGGGCAGGCCGCACATGAAGTAGAGCTTCACCTGCCGCCAGCCGTTGGTGTACGCGGTGACCACGGTGCGGATGAGGTCTTCCTTCGACACCATCTTGTTGATCACCTTGCGGATCCGCTCCGACCCGCCCTCCGGGGCGAAGGTCAGGCCGGTCCGCCGCCCGTTGCGGGACAACTCCTGGGCGAGGTCGATGTTGAACGCGTCCACCCGGGTCGACGGCAGCGACAGCGAGACGTTGGTGCCGGCGTACTGCTCGGCCAGGCCGGAGCACATGTCACCGATCTCGGAGTGGTCGGCCGACGACAACGACAGCAGGCCCACCTCGTGGAAGCCGGAGAACTCCAACCCCTGCTGCACCATCTGGCCGACCGTGGTGATCGAGCGCTCCCGCACCGGGCGGGTGATCATGCCGGCCTGGCAGAACCGGCAGCCCCGCGTGCAGCCCCGGAAGATCTCCACCGCGTACCGCTCGTGGACCGTCTCGGCGAGCGGGACCAGCGGCTTCTTCGGGTACGGCCAGGCGTCCAGATCCATGGTGGTGCGCTTGTGCACCCGGAACGGCACGTCCGGGCGGTTCGGCACGACCCGCTGGATCCGACCGTCGGGCAGGTAGTCGACGTCGTAGAAGCGCGGCACGTAGACGCTCTCGGTGCGGGCCAGCCGCAGCAGCAGCTCGTCCCGGCCGCCCGGGGAGCCCTCGGCCTTCCACTCCCGGACGATGGCGGTGATCTCCAGCACCGCCTCCTCGCCGTCGCCGAGCACCGCGGCGTCGACGAAGTCGGCGATCGGCTCCGGGTTGAACGCGGCGTGCCCACCGGCCACGATCACCGGGTCGGCGTCGGTGCGGTCGGCGGCGAGCAGCGGAATGCCGGCCAGGTCGATCGCGGTGAGCAGGTTGGTGTAGCCCAGCTCGGTGGAGAACGAGACGCCGAACACGTCGAAGTCACGTACCGCGCGGTGCGCGTCGACGGTGAACTGCGGAACCCCGTGGGCGCGCATCAGCGCCTCCAGGTCCGGCCAGACCGCGTACGTACGCTCGGCGAGCACGTCGGGCAGCTCGTTGAGCACCTCGTAGAGAATCTGCACGCCCTGGTTGGGCAGCCCCACCTCGTAGGCGTCCGGGTACATCAGCGCCCAGCGGACGGTCGCCGCGTCCCAGTCCTTGACCACCGCGCCCAACTCGCCCCCGACGTACTGGATGGGCTTGGTCACCTGGGGCAGCAGCGGCTCCAGCCGGGGCCACACGGAATTGGCCGCGACCGGGCGCGGCGTCGTCGACGGGGCACTCATGATGCCCAAGGATACGCGGTCCCCCACCCCGCCCTCCCCCACCGGCACGGTTCCCCTTCCCCTTCCCCGTTGATCAAGGAGTTGGCGCGCGAATCCAGGCCCCGGCCGACGCGAACTCCTTGATCAACGGGCTGGCGGCGGAGGCGGGGATTCGTCGGGGGTGGCGGGGCGGTACTAACCTCGCAACGGGCGCGAGAGGAGATTGCCGCGATGTCGCAGCCGCAGCCGGAGGCGGGCCGGCCGGCCGACGGGGCCGATGGGCCAGCCGTCACCGAGCCGCCGACCGCCGTACCGACGCCGGCCGACGCCGAGGCCACCACCCCGCCGTCCCCATCCGACGCGCCGTCCCCACCCGACGCGCCGTCCCCACCCGACGCGCCGGAGACGGGGGTGCCGCAGGTGGCGGCGCCCGACGAGGCCCCGGCCGCCGGGGCCGGGGAGCCGGTCACCGCGGGAGCCACCCCGCAGGTCCCCGACCCGTCAGACGCCTCGACCTCGTCGGAGGCATCGGACGCCTCGAACGCCTCGGCCGACAACGACGCCGTCGGAACCAGCGCCGTCGGGACCGAGGCGGAGCGCGACGCGCCGCCGACCACCGACACCGACACCAGCGCCGACGCCACCCCGGTCGTACCGGTCGTACCGGCCGGCCGTGCCCGCGGCTCCGCGGCCGTGCCCGGCCGCGCCACCCCACCGCCCCCCACCCGGATCGAGAACGGGCCGCATCCCACCCGCGTCGAGAGTGCGCCGGACGCCGTCCCAATGGAGACCGGCCCGAACGCCACCCGCGTCGAGAACGGCCCGAACGCCACCCGCATCGAGACGGGGCCGAACGCCACCCGCGTCGAGACGGGGCCGAACGCCACCCGCGTCGAGAACGGGCTGGACGCCGCCCGCATGGAGACCGGCCCGAACGCCACCCGCATCGAGAACGGGCCACCGCCGACCCGCGTCGAGCCGCCCGCGCCGCGCTGGAGCGGCTCCGCCGCGGTTCCGCCCCCGCAACCGCGCCGGCGCGGCTGGGGCGAGTCGGCCGAGCCCACCCCGGTACCTCCGGTCGCCTCACCCGAGCACGCCACCCCGGTCGATCCGTGGGCGGGCGTGGACACCACCGGCTGGGACCTCCACGCGGCCGAACTGCCGGCGCCGCCGGCGACCATGCCGTACACCGCGCCCTGGCCGGCGCACCCGGCGCCGCACCCCGCCCCGCCGCCGGGCGCGCGGCCGGTGTCACCGCCGGCGCCCGCCCCGCCGTACCCGGGGCCGCCGGCCGCCCGGCCGGTCTCGCCACCCGCGCACACGCCGCCGTACCCGGCGTCACCCGCCGCCCGTCCGGTGTCACCGCCGGCGCACACCCCGCCGCCGGCCCCGGTGGTCGCCCCCCGGGCGCCGAAGCAGGCCCGGCCGCCGAAGCAGCGCCGGGGCGGGACTCCGCCGCCGGTCGCGCCGCCGCCGGGGTGGCAGGCGCCCAAGGGGTACGCGCCGCGACGCCGACGGCGTCGCTGGCCCTGGGTGCTGCTGCTCTCCGTGGCCTGCTGCTGCGGCGTCCCGCTGTGGTGGGTCCAGCCGCTGTCCAGCCAGTATCCGGCCAGCGCCAGCCTCCCGGACCAGCTCGACTCGATGCAGTTGCGTCAGGACGAGCGCAGCCGGGCCGCCGCCGAGGAGCTGAAGAGCCAGGTACGCCAGGCGGACCTGCTCGCCGAGGACACGTTCGCCGGCATCTACGCCACCGACGACGGCAAGCGGGTGACCCTCTTCGGCAGCACCGGCTTCCGGTTGACGCCGGAGTCCGACGCCGAGGCCGAGCTGAAGCGCCTGGCCGGCGACTACGCCCTGCAAGCCTCGGTCAGCGTGGACACCGGGGTGCGGGGCCGGTACGAGCGCTGCGCGGTCGGCCGGACGGACGACGACGCGGTGGTGGTGTGCACCTCGGTCGACTACGGCAGCCTGACCACTGGCGTGTTCACCCGGCTGTCGGTGGACGACAGCGGCCGGCTGCTGAACGAGCTGCGGGAGCAGGTGGTGGTCCCGAAGAAGTCCTGACCCGGGGCCGGGTCAGGCGGGCGACTCACCCGGCGTCTGCTCGGCGCGCTTCGGCGCGTAGCGCGGGACGTACTCCTGGCCGGTGAGCTTCTGGATCTCGGTCATCAGCTCGTCGGTCATGGTCCGCAGCGACGTCCGGTCGTCGGGCCGGCCGGTGAAGTCCAGCGGCTTGCCGAACTTGATGGTGATCTTGGCGCGACCCGGGCGGGGCACCCGCGTCCCGATCGGCTGGGCCTTGTCGGTGCCGGTCACGCCGACCGGGATGATCGGCACGCCGGCGGCCACCGCCAGCCGGGCCGCGCCGGTGCGCCCGCGGTAGAGGCGCCCGTCCGGCGAGCGGGTGCCCTCCGGATACACCGCGACCAGGTCACCGGCCTTGAGCACCGGGATGGCCGCGTCGAACGCGGACAGCGCCGCCCGACCGCCGGCCCGCTCGACTGGGATCGCACCCAGCCCGGTGAGCACGAACTTGGAGAAGCCGCCCTTCACCCCGGTGCCGTTGAAGTACTCCGACTTGGCCCAGAAGGCCAGGTGGCGGGGCACCACGGTGCCGAGCAGCAGCTCGTCCGCGACGGAGAGGTGGTTGCCCGCGAAGATCGCACCGCCGGTCGCCGGGATGTGCTCCAACCCCTCCACGTGCGGACGGAAGGCCAACCGGAGCGTGGGCGCCACGGTGAGCTTGCCGATGGTGTAGAGCAGGGGCACGGGTCCTCCGGCGGTCGTACGCGGAACAGGCGCTGTCACGGTAGCCGACGCCGCCACCCCCGGCCGAGCGGGTGGCGGGCAGTCCACCCGCCGGTGCGTCGAGTGAGACGGGGCCCCTTCTCTACCGAAGGCGTTAACAAGGGGCCCCGCCTTACACCTCACACGCGGCGGACGCCGACCACCACGCGCTCGCCGTCGCCGACCTCGCCGGCGAAACCGTCGAGGCCCTCGACGAAGTCGACGGTGTCCGCCAGCACCTCCCGCGCCACGAAGTCCGTGAACGCGGCGACCGCCGCGCGCACCTCCTCGGACGCCGACACCGCCACCGTGATGCGGTCCGAGATGTCCAGGTCGGCGTCCCGGCGGGCCTGCTGCACCACCCGGACCACGTCCCGGGCCAGCCCTTCGGCGGCCAGTTCCGGCGTGACCTCGGTGTCCAGCACGACCACGCCCTCACCGCCGGGCAGCGGCGCGGAGTGCTCGGCGTCGGCGGCGACCAGGCGCAGCTCGTACTCGCCCTCGGCCAGGGTGACCCCGGCGGCGACCGGAGCGCCGTCGACGAGTTCCCACTCCCCCGACTTGACCGCCTTGATCACCTGCTGGACGGCCTTGCCGACGCGTGGGCCGAGCGCCCGCGGCACCACGGTCAGCACCTGCTGGCAGTACGCCGCCACCTCGCCGGTGAGCACGACCTCCTTCACGTTGACCTCGTCGGCGACCAGCTCGGCGAACGGCCGGAGCTGGTCGGCGACCGGCGACGCCACGGTCAGCGTCGCCAACGGCAGCCGGACCCGCAGGCCCTTCGCCTTGCGCAGCGACAGCGCCGCCGAGGCGACCGCCCGGACGTTGTCCATCGCGGAGACCAGCTCGTGGTCGGCCGGGAACTCGTCCGCCGACGGCCAGTCGGTCAGGTGCACCGACCGCTCGCCGGTCAGCCCGCGCCAGATCTCCTCGGCGGTCAGCGGCGCCAGCGGCGCCACCACCCGGCAGAGCGTCTCCAGCACGGTCGAGAGCGTGTCGAACGCGTCCGCGTCGCCGGCCCAGAACCGGTCCCGCGAGCGACGCACGTACCAGTTGGTCAGCGCGTCCAGGTAGGACCGGACGGTGGCGCAGGCGCCGGAGATGTCGTACGCGTCCATCTGCGCGCCGACGGTCGCCACCAGCTCGTTCGTCTTCGCCAGCACGTACCGGTCGAGCACGTTCGTCGAGTCGGTGCGCCGACGCGCCTGGTAGCCGTCTGCGTTGGCGTAGAGCGTGAAGAAATACCACACGTTCCACAGCGGCAGCAGCACCTGACGCACCGCGTCCCGGATGCCCGACTCGGTGACCGCCATGTCCCCGCCGCGCAGCACCGGCGAGGACATCAGCATCCACCGCATCGCGTCCGACCCGTACGCGTCGAAGACGTGGTAGACGTCCGGGTAGTTGCGCAGGCTCTTGGACATCTTGCGCCCGTCGGAGCCGAGCAGGATGCCGTGGCTCAGGCAGTTGCGGAACGCCGGCCTGTCGAACAGCGCGGTCGCCAGCACGTGCATGGTGTAGAACCAGCCGCGGGTCTGCCCGATGTACTCGACGATGAAGTCGCCCGGGTAGTGGTGCTCGAACCAGTCCCGGTTCTCGAACGGGTAGTGCACCTGGGCGAACGGCATCGAGCCGGACTCGAACCAGCAGTCCAGCACCTCCGGCACCCGGCGCATCATCGACCTGCCCGTCGGGTCGTCCGGGTTGGGGCGGACCAGGTCGTCCACCGCCGGCCGGTGCAGGTCGGTCAGGCGTACGCCGAAGTCGCGCTCGATGTCGTCGAGCGAGCCGTACACGTCGACGCGCGGATAGGTCGGGTCGTCGGAGCGCCACACCGGGATCGGCGAGCCCCAGAACCGGTTCCGGCTGATCGACCAGTCCCGGGCGTTGGCCAGCCACTTGCCGAACGAGCCGTCCTTGATGTGCCCCGGCGTCCAGTTGATCTGCTGGTTCAGCTCGACCATCCGGTCCCGGAACTGCGTCACCGCGACGAACCACGACGACACCGCCTTGTAGACAAGCGGCGTGTCGCAGCGCCAGCAGTGCGGGTACGAGTGGGTGTAGACGTCCTGCCGCAACACCACCCCCCGCTCCTTCAGCTCCCGGATCACCGGCTTGTTCACGTCGAAGACCTGCTCGCCCTGGTACGGCGGGACCAGCGCGGTGAACCGGGTGTGGTCGTCCACGGTGACCACGGTCGGGATGCCGGCCGCGTTGCAGGTGTTCTGGTCGTCCTCGCCGAACGCGGGCGCCAGGTGGACGATCCCGGTGCCGTCCTCGGTGGTCACGAACTCCGCGCCGAGCACCTGGTAGGCGTTCGGCCCGGCCGGCTCGACCAGGAAGTCGTAGAGCGGCGTGTAGCGGCGACCGACCAGGTCCCGGCCGTACACGGTGCCGACCTGCTGGTACCCCTCCAGCTCCTTGGCGTACGCGCCGAGCCGGGCCGCGCCGACCACGTACCGCTCGCCGTCGCGCTCCAGCACCGCGTACTCGATGTCGGGGCCGACGGCGAGCGCCAGGTTCGACGGCAGCGTCCACGGCGTGGTGGTCCAGACGCCCAGCCTGACCGGCCCGCGCAGCGGCTCCGGCGCGTTCTCGTCGGCGGTCAGCTCGAACCACACGGTCAGCGTCGGGTCGCGCCGGTCCCGGTAGACGTCGTCCATCCGGGTCTCGGTGTTCGACAGCGGGGTCTCGCACCGCCAGCAGTACGCCAGCACCCGGAAGCCCTCGTAGACCAGGCCCTTGTCGTGCAGCGTCTTGAAGGCCCACATGACGCTTTCCATGTAGTCCAGGTCGAGCGTCTTGTAGTCGTTGGCGAAGTCGACCCAGCGGGCCTGCCGGGTGACGTAGCGCTCCCAGTCCTGGGTGAACTCCAGCACGCTGGCCCGGCAGGCGTCGTTGAACCGCGCCACGCCGAGGTCGAGGATCTCCGCCTTGCTGGTGATGCCGAGCTGCTTCTCGGCCACCACCTCGGCCGGCAGCCCGTGGCAGTCCCAGCCGAACCGGCGCTCGACGTGCCGCCCGCGCATGGTCTGGTAGCGCGGCACCACGTCCTTGACGTAGCCGGTGAAGAGGTGGCCGTAGTGCGGCAGGCCGTTGGCGAACGGCGGGCCGTCGTAGAAGACGTACTCGTTCTTGCCGTCATCTCCGGCGGGGCGGGCCTCCACGGAGGCTTCGAAGGTCTTGTCGGTGGTCCAGTGCTCCAGCACCCGACGCTCGACCGCGGGCAGGTCCGGGCTCGCCGGGACACCGGCGCCGGTCGGGTCGTGCAACGGATAGGCCATCGGGGGTCGCTCTCCTCGCGCAGCTCACTCGTCGGTGGGTCTGCGAGGACGAACCTTCCGGGTACGCCTGGAACGACGCCCCCGGGTGGTCCGCGGTACCACCCCGCTTGGCGGTCGAGGTGCGACCGCCCGCTCGTTGGTCGGCTGTGACGGGCCGTCCCGTCCGGTTCTACTGAGCCGGTTGCCCGGCCGTTCTTCCGGAGGCTCGCCGGTGATGGCCGGGTCGACGCCTGTGCGCCCCAGCCTACCCTCCCCGCCCACCCCGCCGCCTCCGAGTAAGGAGGGGCCCCCTGTTAACGCATACGGATTGGCGGGGGCCCCTCCTAACACCCCGCATGACCGGCGTCACACCGTCGGGCGTCACACCGGCCGGCGTCGGATCCGTCGTGTGGGCGTACCGACGACACGAGGGAGAAGACGATGAGCCGGATCAACCTGGCGACGGTGGCGCCGGAGGCGTACCGGGCGGTGCTCGGGCTGGAGACCTACGTCCGGGGCGCCCTGGACCACACCGTGCTGGAGCTGGTGAAGGTGCGGGCGTCGATGCTCAACGGCTGCGCGTTCTGCGTGGACATGCACACCCGGGACGCGCTGGGCGCCGGGGAGGACAGCCGGCGACTGTTCGCGGTGGCGGCCTGGCGGGAGGCGCCGTCGTTCTTCGACGAGCGGGAGCGGACCGCGCTGGCGCTGACCGACGCGGTCACCCGGCTCGGCGAGCACGGCGTGCCGGACGACGTGTGGGACGCCGCCGCGAAGGTCTGGTCGGAGAAGGAGCTGGCGGACCTCGTCGTCGCGATCGCCACAATCAACGTGTGGAACCGAATCGTGATCAGCAGTCGGACCCAGCCACCGCTCGAGGTGTGACCGCCACTGGGGCGGCGGAGTCGGCCGGTGCGCTCACCGCGCACCGGCCGATGCTGCTCGGCCTGGCCTACCGGCTGCTGGGCAGCCTGCACGACGCCGAGGACGTGCTCCAGGAGGCGTACCTGCGCTGGCTCGGCGTGGACCGGGAAACGGTCACCGAACCGCGCCGTTACCTGTCCCGGGTGGTGACCCGGCTGGCGCTGGACCGGCTGCGCGCCCGGCAGGCCGCCCGGGAGACGTACGTCGGCCCGTGGCTGCCCGAGCCGGTGCCCACCGACCCGTCGCCGTTCGGGCCGCTGGAGACCGTCGAGCTGCGGGAGACGGTCTCCACCGCCCTGCTGCACCTGCTGGAACAGCTCACCCCGCCGGAGCGGGCGGTCTACGTGCTGCACACCGCGTTCGCGCTGCCGTACGCGGAGATCGGCGACATCCTGGACCGGTCGGCGGCGGACTGCCGCCAGCTGCACCACCGCGCGGCGGCCCGGCTGACCGAGCAGCGGCGGCGCTTCACCGCCGGCCCGGCCGAGCAGCGACGACTGCTCGACGCGTTCCTCGCCGCGGCGCGCGACGGTGACCTGGCCCGGCTGACCGATCTGGTCGCGGCCGACGCCACCGCCTGGTCCGACGGCGGCGGGCGGATCCGCGCGGCCCGCAACCCGCTGTACGGCGCGGACCGGATCGCCCGCTTCTTCGCCGGGGTGTACGGCCGCCGGCGGCCCGGGGTGCGGATCACGTCGGTCGAGCTCAACGGCGCGCCGGCGCTGGTGCTGAGCTGGCCGGACGGCACCCACTACACGCTCGGGGTCGCCGCGGCCGGCGGCCGGATCACCGGCGTCTACCTGGTCGGCAACCCCGACAAGCTCACCCGGGTCGCCGGCTGAACCGGACGGGCCCGCGCCGGTCGGGGTGCGGTCAGTCCAGCTCGGGGAACCAGAGCGCGATCTCGCTCTTGGCGCTGTCCGTCGAGTCGGAGGCGTGCACCAGGTTCTCCCGGTTCGACAGCGACAGGTCGCCACGGATGGTGCCGGCAGCGGCCTTGCGGCCGTCGGTGCTGCCGATCATGCCGCGCACCACCTCGATCACCTGGTCGCCGGAGAGCACCAACGCCACCAGCGGGCCGCCGGTCATGAACGTCTTCAGCGGCGGGTAGAACGGCTTGTCGACGTGCTCGGCGTAGTGCTGGTCGGCGAAGTCGCCGTCGACGGTCCGGTGCACCAACGCGTCGATCCGCAGGCCCTTGCGCTCGAAACGGGACAGGACCTCACCCACCAGACCGCGGCGCACCGCGTCGGGCTTGATCAGTACGAGCGTCCGCTCTGCCGGGCTGCTGCTGGACACGCTGGTTTCCTCCTGTGCACGAACCGGGGTCAGGCTGGGTACGGTCAGCGTAGCGACCCGGTCCCGGCGCCGGCGCGGCGGCTGCGTCTTCCCTGGCCCGCCGCGGCGGCCTAGCCTGGCCTTGGAACCCCTGGGAGGTCCACTGTGGCGAATGGCGGGAACCGCACCATCGCGCCGGTACGCAAACTGATCGGCGCGGTGCTGGGCACCGTGGCCGCCTTCGTGACCCTGTTCGGGCTCGGCATGACCAGTTGGGCGATCGTGGCGCTCGGCGTCGCGCTGCTCGTGCTCGCGATAGCCCTGGCCACGGTGCGCGGCGGTGGCCGCACCTGGGTGATCGGCCTGGGGCACGTGCACAGCGCGTCCGAGCCGCCCACGCAGTACGCGTTCGGTCGCTGCGAGTTGCAGCTGGTGATCGACGCCCCCGGGCTGCCACCCCGCTCCAAGAAGATCATCGAGCCCCGGGTGCCGGTGGCCAAGTGGCCCTCGCTCGGCCAGGCGCTGCCGGTCCGGGTGGCCCTCGACGACCAGCGCCACGTCCGGGTGCTCTGGGACGAGGTGCCCACCCACGCCGAGAACGCCGCCACGGTCGCCGACCTGCCGCCCGAGTACGCCGAGCCGGAACAGCCGCTCGACGAGCCGCTCATCGGGCAGGAGGCGCCGCCGTGGGCCGGGCGCGCCCCGGAGGACGACTTCCGCGACGACTACCCGCCCGCACCGGACCCGCTGCTGGACGACGTCACGCTGCGCGGCGAGGACCGCGAGCCGGTGGTGATGCACCAGCGGCCCGGCGGCCCGGTCGTGCTGGAGGGGCAACTGGTCGAGCCGACCACCCTCGGCCCGCTCCCGCGCCGCGCGCCGGCCCCCCGCCCGCCGGCCGAGGAGCAGGACCCGGACACGGTCCCGGTGGAGTCGATCGACGTGCCGCTGGACGCTCCCGAGTCCGCCACCGCGCCCACCCCGCAGGAGCTGGACGAGGCAATCTTCGGCCCGGTCGGCGACGCCGAGCCGGACGAGCTGGCCAGCCCGATCAGCGGGGTCGGCATCACGCTGCTCGTCACCGACCTGGACCGGTCCCTCGACTTCTACCGGGAGCTGGGCTTCGACGAGATGGACCGGGGCGAGGGCAACGCCGTGCTCTCCTCCGGGCCGACCCGGCTGGTGCTGCGCCGGGTGACCGGGGCCGCCCCGATCAGCCGCCGGCTGGTGCACGTCAACCTGGAGGTCGACGACATCCAGGCGGCGTACGAGCGGCTGCGTGAGTCCGGCGTGCGCTTCACGTACGCCCCGCGGGTGGTCAACCGGGGCACCAAGCTGGAGGTCTGGGCCGCTGCCTTCCGCGACCCGGACGGCCACGGCGTCGCCCTCACCCAGTGGCGCACCCTCGCCGACGCCTGACCGCCCGCCCTCGGCGCTCAGCCGAGGATGACCCGGCGCACGTGCAACGCGTACGCCCACACCAACGCGAAGATCACGCCGAGCCCGAACAGCGACCAGTGCAGCAGCCCGGAGAGCAGCAGCAGGCCCTGGAGCACGGTGCCGGCGTGCCAGGCCCAGGGGCGGCGCATCATGCCGGCCAGCACCACACAGGCGACCGCCAGCGCGACGATCACGCCGATCGCGGCGCCGCCCAGGTCACCGCCGACCACCCGGATCGGCTGGATGGCCAGCAGCAGCACCAGCGCCTCCAGCGCGAGCGTGCCGGCGCCCAGCCCGCGTACCGCCCGGTCCGGGTTGCGCAGCCCGGAGCGGCGGACGCCGCCCGGCTGCTCCGACCCCGGCTGCGCGTCCGGGCGCTGCTCCGGGCCGGTCATCGCTTGAGCAGCCGGCGGGCGTCGGCCACGGTCACCACCGAACCGGTGATCAGCACGCCCACCCCGGCCAGCTCGCCCGGCACGTCGGACTCGGCCTCCGCCACCGCCGCCTCGATGGCGTCGGGCATGTCCCGGGCCACCTGCACCCGGTCCGGCCCGAAGACCTCCCGGGCCAGCTCGGCCACCTCGTCGACGGGCATCGCCCGGGGCGAGCTGTTCTCCGCGACCACGATCGTGTCCAGCACCGGCTCCAGCAGTTCGAGCAGGCCCGCCGCGTCCTTGTCGCCGAGCACCGCCAGCACGCCGACGAGCTTGCTGAACGCGAACTCCTCCTGGAGCGCGGCCACGGTGGCGGCCATCCCGTGCGGGTTGTGCGCGCCGTCGAGCAGCACCGTCGGCGCGGTACGCACCCGCTCCAGCCGGCCCGGGGAGCTGGTCGCGGCGAAGCCCTCCCGGACCGCCTCGATGTCGAGCTGCCGCCGCGCGCCGGCCCCGAGGAACGCCTCCACGGCGGCCAGCGCCACGGCCGCGTTCTGCGCCTGGTGCGCGCCGTGCAGCGGGATGAAGATCTCCTCGTACACCCCGCCCAGGCCCTGGATGGTCAGCACCTGACCACCGACGGCGACGGCCCGGCGCATCACCCCGAACTCGGCGCCCTCCCGGGCGACCGTGGCGTTGACCTCGGCGCAGCGTTCCAGGATCGGCCGGGCCGCCTCCTCCTCCTGCGCCGCGGCGATCACCGTGGCGCCGGGGTGGATGATGCCCGCCTTGTGCAACGCGATGTCCTCGATCGTGTCGCCCAGCCACTCGGTGTGGTCCAGCCCGATCGGCGTGATCACCGCGACGCCGGCCTGGATCACGTTTGTCGCGTCCTCCGCGCCGCCCAGCCCGACCTCCACCACCGCCACGTCGACCGGGGCGTCGGCGAACGTGGCGAACGCCAGCGCCGTGGTCAGGTCGAAGTACGTCAGCGGCTCGGCGGAACGCTGGTCGACCAGCTCGGCCAACGGCGCGATCTCCCGGTACGTGGAGACGAACCGTTCCTCGCTCACCGGCTCGCCGTCCAGGCTGATCCGCTCCCGGACGGTCTCCAGGTGCGGGCTGGTGTAACGCCCGGTGTGCAGCCCGAACGCCCGCAACAGCGAATCGATCATCCGGGCCGTCGAGGTCTTGCCGTTGGTGCCGGTCAGGTGGATCGACGGGTACGCCCGCTGCGGACTGCCGAGCAGGTCCAGCAGGCTCTCGATCTTCTCCAGCTCGAACCGCATCCGGGTGAAGCCGCGCGCGTTCAGCGCGGCCTCCACCTCGACGAACGCGGCGTGGTCGGTACGGTCGCTCACGATGTCAGCGCCTCCAGGGCGGCGTCGATCCGGGCCAGGTCCGTCTCGGCCACCGCCAGCCGCTCCCGGATCTTCGCGACCACCGGCTCGGGCGCCTTGCCGACGAACGCCGGATTGTTCAACTTCGCCCGCGCCTGGGTGGCCTCCTTCTCGGCCGCCGCGCGGTCCTTGGTGAGCCGGGCACGCTCGGCCGCCACGTCGATCGCGCCGCGGGTGTCGAGCGCGACGCTCACCTCGCCGGGCATGGCCAACGTGGCGCTGGCCTGGAAGTCGTCGCCGGGCGCGTCGAGCCGGGCCAGCGACCGGATCAGCGGCTCGTGCGCCGCGACGCCCGCGCCGGCCAGGCCGTCGAGCCGGGCGGCGACCCGCTGGGTCGGCCGCAGCCCCTGGTCCGAACGGAACCGGCGGACCTCGGTGACCACCCGCTGCAACGTGGCGACCTCCGCCTCCGCGGCGTCGTCGATCCCGGTACGGTCCACCGCCGGCCACCGGGCCGCCAGCAGCGTCTCCGCGCCGGTCAGCGCGGCCCACAGCTCGTCGGTGACGAACGGGATCACCGGGTGCAGCAACCGCAGCAACTGGTCCAGCACGTGGCCCAGCACCCGGCGGGTGGCGTCGGCCGCCGGCCCGCCCTCGGCGAGCACCGACTTGCTGAGCTCCACGTACCAGTCGCAGACGTCGTCCCAGGCGAAGTGGTACAGCAGGTCGCAGACCTTGGCGAACTCGTACGCCTCGAACTGCTCGTCCACCTCGGCGGTGACGTGCGCCAACCGGGACAGGATCCACCTGTCGACGGTCGACAACTCATTGGCCGCCGGCAGCGGACCGTCGGTGTGCGCGCCGTTGAGCAGCGCGAACCGGGTGGCGTTCCACAGCTTGTTGCAGAAGTTACGGGAGCCCTGACACCACTCCTCGCTGACCGGCACGTCCTGGCCCGGGTTGGCGCCGCGGGCCAGCGTGAACCGGGTGGCGTCGGCGCCGAACCGGTCGATCCAGTCGAGCGGGTCGACCACGTTGCCGAACGACTTCGACATCTTCTTGCCGTGCTCGTCGCGGACCATGCCGTGCAGCGCCACCACGTCGAACGGCTGGACGCCGTCCATCGCGTACAGGCCGAACATCATCATCCGGGCGACCCAGAAGAACAGGATGTCGTAGCCGGTGACCAGCACACTGGTCGGGTAGAACTTGGCCAGGTCCGGCGTCTGCTCCGGCCAGCCGAGCGTGGAGAACGGCCAGAGGCCGCTGGAGAACCAGGTGTCCAGCACGTCCTCGTCCTGGTGCCAGCCCTCGCCGGTGGGGGCGGCCTCGTCCGGCCCGACGCAGACGATCTCGCCGGCCGGGCCGTACCAGACCGGGATGCGGTGGCCCCACCAGAGCTGGCGGGAGATGCACCAGTCGTGCATGTTGTCCACCCAGGCGAAGTAGCGCTTGGCCAGTTCGGCCGGCTCGACCTTCACCCGGCCGTCCCGCACCGCGTCGCCGGCCGCCTTGGCCAGCGGCCCGGTGTTGACGAACCACTGCAACGACAGGCGCGGTTCGACGGTCGTCTTGCACCGCGAGCAGTGCCCCACCGCGTGCAGGTACGGCCGCTTCTCGGCCACGATCCGGCCCTGCTCGCGCAGTGCCGCCACGATCGCCGGGCGGGCCTCGTACCGGTCCAGGCCCTGGAACGGCCCCGGCGCGGTGATCACGCCCCGCTCGTCCATGATCGTCAGCGAGGGCAGGTCGTGCCGCTGCCCGATCTCGAAGTCGTTCGGGTCGTGCGCCGGGGTCACCTTGACCATGCCGGTGCCGAAGCTCGGGTCGACGTGCTCGTCCGCGACGATCGGGATGCGCCGGTCGGTGAGCGGCAGCGCCACCTCGGTGCCGATCAGGTGCTGGTACCGCTCGTCGTCCGGGTGCACCGCGACCGCGGTGTCGCCGAGCATCGTCTCGGCCCGGGTGGTGGCCACCACGACCTCGTCGCCGTAGCGGATCGAGACCAGCTCGCCCTCGTCGTCGGTGTGCTCGACCTCGATGTCGGAGAGCGCGGTGAGGCAGCGCGGGCACCAGTTGATGATCCGGTTGGCCCGGTAGATCAGCCCGTCGTCGAAGAGCTTCTTGAACATGGTCTGCACGGCCCGGGAGAGGCCCTCGTCCATGGTGAAGCGCTCCCGGTCCCAGTCGACCGCGTCGCCGAGCCGGCGCATCTGGCCCAGGATCGCGCCGCCGGACTCGGCCTTCCACTGCCAGACCCGCTCGACGAACTTCTCCCGCCCGAGATCGTGGCGGGACAGCCCCTCACCGGCGAGCTGCCGCTCGACCAGGTTCTGGGTGGCGATGCCGGCGTGATCCATGCCGGGCAGCCAGAGCGCCTCGAAGCCCTGCATCCGCTTGCGCCGGGTGAGCGCGTCCATCAGCGTGTGCTCGAACGCGTGGCCCATGTGCAGCGAGCCGGTGACGTTCGGCGGCGGGATGACGATGGCGAACGGCGGCTTGTCACTCTCCGCCGACGCCCGGAAGTGCCCGCCGGCTACCCACTGCTCGTACCGTCGCTGCTCTACCTCGCCGGGCTGGTACTGGCCGGCAAGGGTCGGGGCGTCGGGGCGTCGGGCATCCAGTCTCTCGGTCACTCTCAAAGTCTACGGAGCGCTTCCGGAGACCTGACGTGCGCCACCGGTGATTCGCGTACGGTGGCGGACATGTCCGACGCGCATCTCACCGAGCGTCAGGTCGACGGGGGTCACGGTCCGGTCGAGCTGACCGACGAGCCGATCCGACTGAGCCGCCGCGACCCCGCGCTGGAACCCGAACGACGGCCCGTCTCGCGGCGTCGAAAGGTCGTGCTGGCCGCGGTCCTGGCGGCCGGCCTCGCCGGCGCGGGCGCGCTCGGCCTGGGCGGCTGGCGGGTGCTCCAGCAGAAGGACGCCGAGCTGACCCAGCCGCCCGGGGTGGCCGGGCTCACCCGCGACGACAGCGACCGGGCCCGCAGCACGGCCGAGTACCTGCGCGACGGATTCGCCGCCGACATCGACCTGGACCGCAGCTTCGGCGCGGTCTACTCGGACCCGGCGGACGCGAAGCGGTCGGTGCTGCTGTTCGGCGGCACCACGCTGCTCTGGCAGCCCGAACGGGACCTGGACACGCTCTTCGGCCTGATGGCCGACGAGACCGGAAAGGTCGCCGGGGTACGCGAGGTCGACGCCGGCCGGCTGGGCGGCGTGATGAAGTGCGGCACCACGAGCGGCGACGGCGGTGACTTCGCGGTGTGCGGCTGGGCCGATCACGGCAGCGTGGCGATGGGGATGTTCCCCGGCCGGGCGGTCGACGACGCCGCGACGTTGTTCCGGGAGATCCGCGAGGGCGTGCAGCGTCGGTGAAACGCAGTTCAGGGCCACCCCGAAGGGTGGCCCTGAACTGGAAGATTGTCCGGCGGTGTCCTACTCTCCCACACCCTCCCGAGTGCAGTACCATCGGCGCTGGAGGGCTTAGCTTCCGGGTTCGGAATGTAACCGGGCGTTTCCCCTCCGCCATGACCGCCGTAACTCTATGAACATATCAACCAACAACCCACACAAGGGGTTCGGTGTTTGTTCAGAGTTGCACAGTGGACGCGTAGCAGCTTAGTAGTCAAGTCCTCGGCCTATTAGTACCGGTCAACTGAACCCGTTACCGGGCTTACATTTCCGGCCTATCAACCCAGTCGTCTAGCTGGGGGCCTTACCCCACAAAGTGGGTGGGATACCTCATCTTGAAGCGAGCTTCCCGCTTAGATGCTTTCAGCGGTTATCCCTTCCGAACGTAGCTAACCAGCCGTGCCCCTGGCGGGACAACTGGCACACCAGAGGTTCGTCCGTCCCGGTCCTCTCGTACTAGGGACAGCCCTTCTCAAGTATCCTACGCGCACGGCGGATAGGGACCGAACTGTCTCACGACGTTCTAAACCCAGCTCGCGTACCGCTTTAATGGGCGAACAGCCCAACCCTTGGGACCTGCTACAGCCCCAGGATGCGACGAGCCGACATCGAGGTGCCAAACCATCCCGTCGATATGGACTCTTGGGGAAGATCAGCCTGTTATCCCCGGGGTACCTTTTATCCGTTGAGCGACACCGCTTCCACATGCCAGTGCCGGATCACTAGTCCCGACTTTCGTCCCTGCTCGACCTGTCAGTCTCACAGTCAAGCTCCCTTGTGCACTTGCACTCAACACCTGATTGCCAACCAGGCTGAGGGAACCTTTGGGCGCCTCCGTTACCCTTTAGGAGGCAACCGCCCCAGTTAAACTACCCACCAGACACTGTCCCTGAACCGGATAACGGTCCGAAGTTAGATACCCAAATCAACCAGAGTGGTATTTCAAGATTGCCTCCACCCATACTGGCGTATGGACTTCACCGGCTCCCACCTATCCTACACAAGCTAATTCAGATACCAATGTCAAGCTATAGTAAAGGTCCCGGGGTCTTTCCGTCCTGCCGCGCGTAACGAGCATCTTTACTCGTAATGCAATTTCGCCGGGCCTGTGGTTGAGACAGTGGGGAAGTCGTTACGCCATTCGTGCAGGTCGGAACTTACCCGACAAGGAATTTCGCTACCTTAGGATGGTTATAGTTACCACCGCCGTTTACTGGCGCTTAAGTTCTCCGCTTCGCCCCGAAGAGCTAACAGGTCCCCTTAACGTTCCAGCACCGGGCAGGCGTCAGTCCATATACATCGAATTACTTCTTCGCATGGACCTGTGTTTTTAGTAAACAGTCGCTTCCCCCTGCTCTCTGCGGCCATACAACGCTCCACCCGCGCGGGGCTTCACGTCTCCGGCCCCCCTTCTCCCTAAGTTACGGGGGCAATTTGCCGAGTTCCTTAACCACAGTTCGCCCGATCGCCTCGGTATTCTCTACCTGACCACCTGTGTCGGTTTGGGGTACGGGCCGCTAAGAACTCGCTAGAGGCTTTTCTCGGCAGCATAGGATCACTGACTTCACCTGAATCGGCTCGGCATCACGTCTCAGCCTACATGCGCCACGGATTTGCCTATGGCACGGCCTACACGCTTACCCCGGCACAACCACCGGCCGGGATCAGCTACCTTCCTGCGTCACCCCATCGCTTGACTACTACCCGCCAGGTTCCCACGCTCCCCCCGTTTGGTCCGAAGACCGCCCGGAGCTCGGGTGGTTAGCACAACGAGGTTCATCAGGGACGCTCTTTCGCGGGTACGGGAATATCAACCCGTTGTCCATCGACTACGCCTCTCGGCCTCGCCTTAGGTCCCGACTCACCCAGGGCGGATTAGCCTGGCCCTGGAACCCTTGGTCATCCGGCGGAAGGGTTTCTCACCCTTCTTTCGCTACTCATGCCTGCATTCTCACTCGTGCCGCGTCCACGACTGGGTCACCCCGTCGCTTCACCCCCGGCACGACGCTCCCCTACCCATCCACACACCTGCACGACACATCAAGGCGCCGCGAAGTTGAAATGTGAATGCCACAGCTTCGGCGGTGTGCTTGAGCCCCGCTACATTGTCGGCGCGGAACCACTTGACCAGTGAGCTATTACGCACTCTTTAAAGGGTGGCTGCTTCTAAGCCAACCTCCTGGTTGTCTATGCGACCCCACATCCTTTTCCACTTAGCACACGCTTAGGGGCCTTAGCTGGTGATCTGGGCTGTTTCCCTCTCGACTACGAAGCTTATCCCCCGCAGTCTCACTGCCGCGCTCTCACTTACCGGCATTCGGAGTTTGGCTGATTTCGGTAAGCTTGTGGGCCCCCTAGACCATCCAGTGCTCTACCTCCGGCAAGAAACACGCGACGCTGCACCTAAATGCATTTCGGGGAGAACCAGCTATCACGGAGTTTGATTGGCCTTTCACCCCTAACCACAGGTCATCCCCCAACTTTTCAACGTTGGTGGGTTCGGCCCTCCACGCGGTCTTACCCGCGCTTCAGCCTGCCCATGGCTAGATCACTCCGCTTCGGGTCTAGAGCATGCGACTAAAAACGCCCTATTCAGACTCGCTTTCGCTACGGCTCCCCCACACGGGTTAACCTCGCCACATGCCACTAACTCGCAGGCTCATTCTTCAAAAGGCACGCCGTCACCCCGTAAGGCTCCGACGGATTGTAGGCGAACGGTTTCAGGTACTATTTCACTCCCCTCCCGGGGTACTTTTCACCATTCCCTCACGGTACTTGTCCGCTATCGGTCACCAGGAAGTATTTAGGCTTACCAGGTGGTCCTGGCAGATTCACGGCAGATTTCAGGAGTCCGCCGCTACTCGGGAACACCCACAGAAGACCAGCAGCTTTCACCTACCGGACTATCACCGTCTACGGTCAGCCATTCCAGACTGTTCGACTAACCACTGGCTTTGTAACTCCTCAAACGAGTGTCAGCTCGTTTCGCAGGGTCCCACAACCCCGAACACGCAACCCCTGACAGGTATCACACGCATCCGGTTTAGCCTCAATCCGCTTTCGCTCGCCACTACTCACGGAATCACTGTTTGT